>JBNKHE010000006.1:0-281507 GCA_050290185.1 Pontiella sp. | reverse complement strand
AGGCTGATCAAGGAATCTCTTGCTGACGAAATAGCATATCAATTTAGGAGGTTGACTTCTGTTTTTCAGAGAAGTCCTATGATTTAATGTTTCCTACCATATTCAAAATATTCTAACCCAAACTCGCCGCGCTCCATTCGACCCAGGAAGGTTGCAAAGTTCGTGGCTTTACCCATCTTCAGGCGCTCCTTGATCCACTGGTTCCTTACTCACGTATTCCGCCGCACCAGCCAGGCAATCGCATATTTATCGGCACAGTTCTTCTTCATTCCACCCAAGGCTTCGTCCGCCAACCCCAAGATCTCCATCCCCAAGCGGACCAACCGCTCCGCCTCCACCTCGTCGTGGCCGGTCACTTGCTCGCCCGAAAAGGAATCGCGCTGTTTGCCCGCCACCACATCGTCCATGCGCTCCATCAATGACTTGCGGAAGGTTTCATCCCCCAGATACCAGCCCCGACGGATTCGATCCCACCCGGCATCGTATTCGGCCGGATTCTCACAGCCCGAAATCTCCAGCACCCTTGACTGCATGTATTCCCGATAGTTCCGCCTACCGCTCGCGCCGTCCTGCCACTGGTGATTGCCCATCAAAACAAAGGCGTGTATCCGCCATCCACAGCGACCATACGCCTCGTCCAACGTATCCTGAAACAGCTCCCGGTCCCTGTCGTTCCAAAAAATGGCCTCCCCGCCATTACCCCGGAACATTTACATGGTAGACCGCCCCTTCGTATTGCCACTTCTTGTTAATCGTTGCCCCGCATACGCAGAGCCTTTATCCCGATTGAATCAAATTCTAGAAACTACTTCAAAAAAACTTATTCTATAGCTACATTCTTAATTGATTTCGCCCGTTCATTTATTCCCGAATACACCAAGACCAAATATGAAGAAAAATAAGTTACCTAAAACTACCAGAATAGTCATCATCGGCGCAGGCCCCGCAGGACTCACCGCCGCATATGAACTCTGCAAAAAAGGTTATGCTCCTATTGTTCTGGAAGAAAGCTCCGAGATGGGTGGTATTTCCAGAACGGTCAATTACAAGGGAAACCGCATGGACATCGGCGGACACCGATTTTTCTCTAAATCCGATACCGTAATGCAGTGGTGGAAACAGTTTATTCCCGTCCAAGAGAACATGGGAAGCGGATCCGAGACTTCAGATACCGAAGAGGCTGTAATGCTCATCCGCCAAAGAAGGTCCAGAATCCTCTTTCAAAGAAAACTATTTGACTACCCCCTCTCTGTTAATATCGCCACCATTTTGAAGCTGTCGTTTCCTCGATGCATTCGAATTGGCATCAGTTATATATGGATTCGCCTAAGACCCATAAGAGATGAAAAATCACTCGAGGACTTCTTCATAAACCGGTTCGGCCGTGAACTGTATAATACGTTTTTTCGGTCCTATACGGAAAAAGTTTGGGGAGTCGCGTGCCATGAGATCAGCCCAGAGTGGGGTGCCCAGCGAATCAAGGGGCTTTCCATGCGAAAAGCCCTATTTCATGCCCTTCGATCAACCACCCCTCCAAAAAAACCGGACATAGCCCAGCGTACGACGGAAACCAGCCTGATTACCACTTTTCTCTATCCCAAATATGGCCCGGGGCAGTTATGGGAAAAGGTTGCAGTTGAGATTCTTCGCATGGGAGGGGAAATCAGAATTAATTCCAAAGCCGTTGCTATTGAAACAGGGCAAAATGGAATTGAGACTGTTCTCGTTGAAAACGACGAAAACCATTCAACGATCCCATGCGACAGACTTATTTCCAGCATGCCGGTCAAGGATTTAATATCAGCGATGGGCGGCGGTGTTCCCTCCTCTGTAATCGACGTGGCTAACGGACTCCAATATCGCGATTTCATTACCGTCGGCGTTCTTTTGAAATCATGGAGACTGAAGGATGGAAAAAATTCAAACTTGATTCAAGACAACTGGATCTATATTCAAGAAAATGATGTTAAGGTCGGACGATTACAGATTTTCAACAACTGGAGCCCTGATCTGGTTGCTGATCCAGAAACCATATGGGTTGGCATGGAATACTTTGCCACCGAAGGCGATGCTCTATGGAACCTATCTGAAGAGGCGATGAAAGAACTGGCGTTCGATGAGCTGAAGCAAATTGGAATTGCACACCATGGAGATTGCATTGATGCACATGTTGTAAAGGTAAAAAAGGCTTATCCGGCCTACTTCGGCACATACAACCAATTTCACGTCATAAAGGAATTTATCGACAAAATTGACAACCTCTTTTTGATAGGACGAAACGGCATGCATCGGTACAACAATCAAGACCATTCCATGCTGACAGCCATGGAAGCAGTGCGGATTATTTGCAAAGGATCCACTGATAAATCCTGTATATACGAAATAAACGCTGAAGCCGATTACCATGAAAATAAATAGTACCTTTCTGCAAAACTGGCATTGCAAATACGGAGCACTTTTCCTCCTCATCCTATCCGCAATCCTCCTTCGATCAACGGCGCTGAATATTACGGAGGACGTGCTCACGAAATCCAATGGAAGCAAAACGAAATACACTTTTCCCAACAGGGTGTCGTCCAGCGATGATGTGGAATATTATGTTTACACTGGGACAATCAATAAATCGTGGTATTCCCAGCGCACCGTTCGCTTGATCCCTGATGACCGGGTGTTCTATATCAAGATAAATGGCAATATCGTCCCAGAATACGGCATAGCCTTCAGCCAATCCATGAACATGCAGAACGGATTTGCCTGTCCCTTGGCTGAGCATCTGACCAATGGATGCAACTCATTTGAAATCAGTATTGCCGACCTAGGGAAAGGAGTGGCAGGATTATCAATCCGCAGCTCCGTAAACGACCCTTTATTCATGACCTTATACTGTGTCTTTATCCTATCTCTGGGCATGGTGTTTCGAAAAATACTGAAATCCTTTGGATTATCATCCGGATTGTCCGGCATCGCCACCATCCCATTGATAGTTGGGATGCTCTATTTTCTCTATAACGAGTATTGGGAAAACGGCTATGACATTGAAGGCCATCTGGCCTATATAGAATACATCATGTCCTACGGCCATATTCCCGACAGAAATGAGCTATGGCTCTCATACCACCCACCGGTTTACTTCCATATAGCAGCAGAATTCTATAACATGATTAGAATACTTGGCATCGACAATCTGGCCGTATCCTGCCAGATCCTTGCTATGATACTATTCATGATTTTTATCGGATATTCCATGTTGACCATTGATCGGCTGGTTAAAACTCCATGGGGCAAAATAGCCGCCGGATTACTTTTTTCTGCCCTACCGGCAAGCATCCTGCACTTCCCTAGGATTGGAAACGACAGTCTCTTGTACGCACTCTCGGGAGCTGTACTGTTTTATATCATTGTCTGGAATCAGAAGAAGCAGCATCAATACATTTTGACTGCCTCCGGACTAGCGCTGATATCTGTTTTCGTCAAAACCAACGGCATTTTACTGGTTGCAATCACTCTGGTTACACTGGGACTGCATGTATTGAACTGCAAAGGCAAGATGCGCATCTATTGGGGAGCCTCTCTCGTGTGTCTGACGCTACTGATGGCTGCCTCCTATAAAATCTCCACATCAAACATCGGTCGCCCTAATAGCCAAAAAGGAGGCACAACCAAAATGATTGGAAATGCCTCATCTTTGAACAAAGTTCTCAGTGTAGGTAATAATGCACAAAACATGCTTAGCTTTAATTATAGGATCTACCTCAACGAACCATTCACAAGCCCATGGATAGACGGTAAAGGACGTAACTATTTCGCAAACTTTGCCCTAAAAACATTCCTCTTCGGCGAATATTCATCAGAAGATCCTGTAAAAAGAAATCTAGCCAAAGCCCTCAGCATACTATTATTACCCTTGATCGCCGCCAGCCTGCTTGCTTATGCTCCCATATTAATAGATGGTATTCGCACAGAACACCTTATTATATCAGCTTATTTGGCCCTTTCCATCGCTGCGCTCTTCTATGTGCGGTATACCATCCCTTTCGCATGCTCGGGAGACGCCCGGTTCATCTATCCCGCCGCTGTATCATGGGTGGTGCTTATCGGGTGGCTTATCGACTCTCATCACACCGGACTGGGAAAAGGACTGGCGGGCACAACCAGTATCATGATCTGTATCTTTGCAGCATTATCGATCGCCCTAAACCTATATCCATTGCATAATATTGTCTAAGCCCCTTCAGGGCAGGGCATCGGTCGCCGTCCGAAGATAAAATCAGGAGGGAAAGCTAGCAAGAAGAGCGCTACGCCCCGGACGCCGCGCAGTCTTCGTCAGCTAAAAACAGACCACCTCGTTTCATCATGAAAGCATTCATGAGATCCATTTTAGTAGCTTGAGTATCCCCATGCTGCATCTCTTCTTGTGGGCTGGTCCAGATATGCGGTTGTTGATCTGGAGATAATTGTCTTCATAATATTCATATGCCGCATACAGCATTTCTTCGTTGGATATCTTGGTGCTCCAGGATAGGAGACGTTTGATTTTTGTTGTGTCGAAAATAAAATCTTCCGCGATCATGTTATAATGGTAACGACCTAGCGGGATAAGGCCAAAGACAGAACATATTTTCATCCCAATGACCGCCACGTTTTTTCGCACAGGGGTAACTTTAGAGCGCGAACCGGTTTTATCGATGATGTATTGGTATATCTCTCTTAGGGTTTTTACATTATCCGATCCAATGTTAAAAATGTCTGTTTGCATGTGATCTAGGGACAATATGCATGCATCTGCCAACTCCTGTGCATCGATAAACTGGTAACGGTTTTCTCCATCTCCTACCATCCATACCCGTTTCCCTTCATGAATGAATTCAAATAGAATACTTAACAATCCCAGCCTTCCGGCATCAATAATCGTGGGGCTGCGAATGATTATAGAAGCAAACGTATTAGACGTATCCAATAAGATCTTTTCTGCTGCATATTTTGATCGCCCATACACTTCAATGGGGGCAGGAACATCATCTTCTCTTACGGGGCGATTTAAGCTTTTTCCCCAAAGACAGTTCGTTGAGATGAAGATAACCTTGGGTATGGATAGCTCTGAGGCTATCTGGGCAATGTTATGGGTTCCATCAACATTGGTACGCCACAGCTCCTTGTTGTCCTGAACCTCATGAGCCAGTTGAGCAGCGCAATGAATAATCGCTGAGACGGAATATTTACTACAAATTTCTCTCATTCCATCAATATCGCAAATATCGAGCTGAAACGATTCCAAGGCATCACTGTGGATCTCTGATTCAAAGAGGTCGATATTGATGCAATTATACCCTCTCTTCAGCAATTTTCTTAGCAATACCTCGCCAAAGAAACCAGATCCTCCGGTTACAAGAATAGTAGTATTAATAGATTTCATTCTCATCTCATCAAAAGTTAACTATCTATAGATCTTGCCTAGATAAGTTGCATCGAAAGAACTTATAAATAAGATCAGTCCTACATAAGCTTCCGTTATCTTGACTTAATCCGAGGATTTGTTTCCGAATATTTGGGCACAACACCCAACCGCACACATCACCCTGCTACACTGAACGATCAACTATCTAGTCAAAATAAGAATGCTTATACTAAGAATAAGTGTCAGTATTATTAAAATATTCTGTCTATTTAACATCCCGCAATCCCCAGTGTTCGCTCCAAACCCTCTCCTGAAATTGCTGGCTGGAAACTGGCTTGTAATATGTAAGTGGACCATAAAATATGAATGTTTTCCCAAGCATAAATAATAGAACAAACAAACAACTGTAAATTCTTAGCGACCCGCCCCTCAAGCCCGACTGAAAGATATAGAGAAAAACAAGAAAAAAAAGCACTAGAGAAAAATGCAGAGGAATAAAATAATGATACATATACATAACCCGGCCTATCTGACTCATTGCCCACATATACGCACAGTATAGGGCCAGAAAACACGAAATATAATGAAACAGACGCTTATCCTCTATTACCCCAGCAAAGATAAAATGGGTAAGAACCAGAGACAAACTCAGGAGAACTCCTGCAATAGCTGCGTACCAAACAAGAGGATTTCCTACAAGATAAAGGTAACGCACATATGTACCATCACTCTCCCATCTGTAATTAATGCATTTGTTCATCAAGATCCATTCCAAGGGATAGCTCCCATTGTCATCTGACTTGGGAACACCCTCATGATAATGAGACATATACTCCCAGTTATCTCTCATCATTACAGGAAAATTCTTCAGCTCGCCTACCCCACCTTTTTTTATTATCTCTATGTATTCTGAGGAAGCATTGTAGGTATTCCCTCCGATGGACTTTCCCAGGGAAGTATGAATAAAAAAGACAAGGAAGAAAACAAATGCAATGGATCCAAGGGCCAGAGATGCACGCCCTAAGCCTTTGAGGAAAATTTGCCATAGCAAAGAATATTTCTTCGACTTGAGTGAATGAAAGAATACATCCTTCACCTCATACCAGTAAATGAGCACAAACAATGGGAGAATAATCGCACTATTCAGTTTTACCGCCATGGCAAGCCCGGCAATAATTCCGCCTGAAATATAGCTGTGCCAGCGAATATGCTCCCGCCTCTCCGCCTGAAAAAGCCAGAACAGAACAACTCCCAAAATAAAAAATAGTTGAATACCGTCAAGCATTGCTCCTCGAAAATGCACAACCACCGCGTTATTGAACAAATATGAAAAACTAAACAAAAAAGAAAATAGAGGATTTTTGCTCAATACAAATAATATCATGTATATAAGAAGAACATTAAGCACCGCGAAAATGACTGGAAATAAGCGGAATCCCGCAAAGGAAAAGCCCTGGGGGACCGATTTGATACAATCAGAAATTCTGAAACTATTGAATTCCTCAGGAGCGATATACCCGTTCGGTTCCGTTATTTTTTCACCAAGGGCAATCAGAAGCTTCCCCAAAGGTGGATGGGGCTCCATGTACATAACACCGTCTAAATACTTTTGAGCCGATGCAATATGATAATTTTCGTCCCAAAATAGTGCTGCAGGGCTATCATAATTAGCAACAAATACGAAATACGAAATACATAGCAACAGAACAATTAGCTCAGCATGAATAATTGATTTTTCCCAAGCAGAACCTGAATCGCAAGCAATAAACCGCAAGGAATATCTCAGTCTTTCCAACATCTTTGTCATCTTGCAATTATGGAGATTTTAATCAGAAATGTATAAATGAAATAATGCCTGCCACTTTTAAATAAAATTTCAAGCGCTAGTCTTAAAGCTTAAGACAAAAAAAGGATTTTTTGCACACGTGAATTAGATGTGGCAACGATTGGTCGTTTATTCTCCGATAGCAGCTAAACGCACTCTTTGCGATGATTTCGAAGCATCAGTATCCCAGTACAGAACCCGTTTTTCAGTCTTATCCACTCCGCCAGCAACAGCTCTGACAAAAAAGCCCTTCCGTTCTGATTTCATAGTTAACGGTTGAATGAATATATCATAGTTAAAATCTCTAACTACCAGTTCTTTACTGAACGGGAGGACGACCTCTGTATCCAGGGAAGCATATTGTAGCCCAGCACTACCGTCACTATCTTCACTATCTTCACTATCTTCAACTCGATACTTCAAACCTCTGTCGGAAAAATGAAATACAAACCCATCTGATCTTAAATCAATAGACTTAAAAAGTCGGTTCAAATATTGGTCAAGACCCTTCAATGTGGACAAATCCAGAGCTTCAATTACCACACCGCGATCCACAAAGCGACACGACAGGTTAGAAGCCTCGCCCACTCCCTCCAAACAATTGCGCAATGACAGCTCTCTCATCGAGAGTGTGACAGGACGAGCCATTGAAGGATTCCCAAAATCTCCTAATCTGATCGAAAAACCGTCCAAATCAAGATCTCTCACCTTTATGTAAGTAGAAACATAAAGAACTACGTCTTGAATGCTCGCCTCATGAAAATCCAACGCCTCGATAATTTCAGTGGAAGCGGCAAACTCCGAGCTTAACTTCTTTGCCCGATTAAACGCCTCGCTTTTTGTGGGCTGCAACAACTCTGAGTCTAACTTCTTTTTATCCTCATCATATCCGCTCAAATCTTCGATCAACGCCCATGCATATGCATCAACATAGTTTTTATCCCGATAATATGAGACGCTCAAATGGTGTTGCGCTTGGACATGCCCTTGCTTAGCAGCCAACAGGAACCATTTATAGCATCGAGGATCAGCGGCCTCCTGGTATGAACAGGCCAGTTCATATTGAGCGTCTGGATCTCCTTGTGCGGCCAAGGTTGTTAGTGATTCTTTCTCCAATGCATTAGCACTTCCAATTGCAAGAAACCCCAATACAAACACAGATAATAATTTGATCTTCATCGTTCACCCTTATGCATTAATCCGACTATTGGCATCTTCAGCATAACACCCATTTTTGGACGAATGGTCCATTTCTAAAGAACCGCCCCCTTCCGTCAACAATGGATCATGTAACTTTCCCAGAAGGACAACCTCCAAGCTTACAACTTTTTCTCCTGAGGAAGCCTTGTTGTTCCACGCCTTAATATAGCACCATTCAGGTCCGACCTACTTTCCAACAAGAACTTCTTGGGGAGTTGAACTGATAATCAAAAAAGGTTCATACCAATCACGCACGGGTTCTTGAAGAAATGGCGCGTTTGCAGTTGTAATCGGAGTTTCCGTTGCCCGTGCTATTCTTATTCGTTCGTGGGCCTGTGCCCACGGCATTCTGTTTTTATCAAAATTATTGGCTGCCAGCCTAGAATACAGCTCTTCTTCGTCATATTTTGCAGAAATATTCAACGGAACAGCGTTAGTACCGAAAGCTATTATCTCGCCATTTATGTCAAGGTGAGGAATGTTTGATCCATAAAAGTACTGAAAAGGCGTCTGCATACCTTGTATATGGCTAGGATATTTATATCTCAAACTGGAAGTATACGAATTACTTTCCTCCAGATGCAGAGAACTTCTCTTAACGATACTTTCTCCTGAATTTAAGAATACGGGAACAACAGGAGATTTGCGTTGCACAGGGGGAACAACTACACCATCAATACGTTTGATATTGATATAATCCATCGTATCGGGCGAACTCATAAAATAACGACCACTACCGCTCTGGTTCGATATTTCGACAATAACATTGCAGGAATTGCTCGATACTTGCTCGAGTTGAAATTCTAAATGAAAGGGCGCATTCTTACTCGAGGTTAGTCCTATTTTCTGTTGTTCGATTACAACCTCAAAATAAGAGCAGATTAGATCCACTAAAAGCTTTGGGCTAGAATCCTGCGTCCACCCGCCAGCATCTATATCTCTCCTTAGAAGCTCGCGCACCTGATTCTTGTTTTTGCACTCTAATAACAAGAAATAGAGTGATGGGTTCTTACCTCCGTATAGCTTCGCGAGCTGTAGAGACCTATCCATTGTCTCCTGAAGAGAGCCGCTTTCTTTCAGATATCCACGAAGATACCCTATGCTAACGGCCGCATACTGGTCGTTTTCAACTTTCATTTGAACTTCGGTATATAAAGCCTCTGCAACTTTATCAGTCTCATCAGCAAAACCTGGAAGCGCCACGGTCATACATATTACGAGTAGAGATACTCTAATTGTCATTCTTGCCTCCTTTACTCCAATCAGCGTCATTCACTCCTGATGGAGCGTTATTCGCATAATAAACCGCATAATTTTCATCATCTTCACCGCCCGCGTTAAGATCGAACCCAATGGGAACCTGGTCTCCATCAGGATCTATCGCTAGAAAATCCGCATCTCGCGTGGCAGCGATTTGGATTATATATGCATCTGAGTCGGCACTTCCTTTCTCATACGGATTATGTGTGGCAGCATAACGCCAAGTATCATAGACTGCTTTTCTCAGCCGCGCGAATTCTTCATCCACAAATTTGTGCCCAAATTCATGCTTCACCACATGATCAACATTATCAACCCTATAAGTTGCAACACCTATGTCGGGCGCGATTTTTGCGATATATAGCGTGCAGGAAACAGAAATATACCAATAACTACTAAACTGTGAATCGCAAGCTCCAAATGTATCGTAACCCGGATCACTGGGGAGAGTCTCCTGATAGTTAAACGAGCTCAACCCAGCCACCACACTTTGCCAATATTTAAACCACGCTGGCTTATTATCGATAACAACATCTGGATCAAAATACACCCTCACGGATTCATCGTCATTACCACCACCAGCACAGCTACAGTTAACCGTCTTTTCCCCAAAGAAGGAATTATCCGCAGGCCAACTAGTTTTGTTTATCGCAACCGACGTGCCCTGATTTCCATTTGGAAAATCAAATCCACTTGCTACCCAAACAGGATCTTGACCACATAGCCCCGTATGAGTCGCTGTCAAAGTTATAATAGTTGTATTAAGCGATGATAGCGTCAACTTCTGATTAGCAGTCGGTGCGGTTATGTTCACGGAACAACCACCGGAGGAAGAGCTACTCGAAGACGAGGAACTGCTGCTACTGGAAGACGAGCTACTCGAAGACGAGGAGCTGCTGCTACTGGAAGACGAACTACTTGAAGACGAGGAGCTCGATGAGCTGCTTGAAGACGAGGAGGATGAACTGCCACCACCGCTACTCGAAGACGAGGAGGATGAACCGCCACCACCGCCACCACCGCTACTCGAAGAAGAGCTACTGGAAGAAGAGGAGGATGAACTGCTGCTACCAGCAGCACCACTTTCGCCAGGACCATGATTACAGTGGGACCTGCAGTTGCCACACGGAGGAGTTAGAGTGCAATCGCTGCCTAAGGCTGCGCAAACATCGCACTTGCCCGGAGCGGTACCGCAAAACTTACCACCACAGGTACTGGGGCCGACAGTGCAGTTGCAAGTCCGCTCAGTCTCCCCTGGAGGGCAATTCAGCGCGTAACTGCTAAAGACAGTTACAAAGCCGATCCCTACGACCAGAATCGAGAGATAAATGAACAACTGGTCCCTGTATTTATGTAGATATTTCATAGTTATTTCCCCAAAGAATGGCTTCTTAGTTTTTCAACATACTAAATTCTGTTCTCCGTCTATATTCTCCTATTCACCACCGAAGATTTCCCCAATGAACTGCCCGTTCTGGTAGGTCATGAACGTGTGGCAGACGGAGGTTGCGACATTGTTCGGATGGAGCAGGCGGAAGCGGTAGACGCCAGTCCCGTCGTAGTCGGCGTTCGTGACCCAACGCTCCAATGTGTAGTCGTCCAGCATGACTCCGCCGACGATGACCTTGATTCGCAGATTCACGGTGGGCGGAAGGTTCTGCTCGATGGATTCAACTTCCCATAGCTCGCTGTCCTCGAAGGAGTCGATCGTCCAGAAATAGCCGTCGGCGGCATTCTGGATCCAGCAGGAGGAGAGCTTTACAGCATCCAGTATGGGGCCGCCGGGAGATGTTCTTGCGACCATCATGTGAGTCCCATTGGCGTCGTGGGCTTCGAATGAAACCGTTGTTGAGTGTTGGTTGTTGGTTGACGGGACTGATTGAACCACCATTTCAACCGATGCATCGGTTTCGTAGCTAACGCCGGCAGGCATGCCTTCAAAGGTCCATTCGCGCTGCTTGCCAACGAGACAGGCGGGATTTTCTTCGGGGAAACTTCCATCGAGCACAGCAACAGTAACCGATCCGGCAACCACGTCGTTACCATGCGTGTAGGTACCGTTGACCACAAACGTTCCGGCATCCGGGAATGTCCTGACCAGCGGCTGCGTGTTGGGCGAATTTTCTACTGTACCGCCTACTTCAAGCTCGTATCCCAGCTCAAACTGTCCCCCGTTGGCATCCACGGGAAGGGCAACGAACTTGACACTGTCGCCCTTGCGGATATAGAGCGTTTCCCCGTTGTGTGCGATGATGTTATAGGGCGTCCAGTCTATGCTGAACGGCACTTCGAGCGCCCCGTTCTGAAAACTCGCCATGGCATGCGTGGTGCCGTCTTCGAAGAGCGGGAGATCGGCATACCAGCGTTCCCCTGCCGACTGCATGGCTGCAGGCGGATTCGTGATTCCTCCCGAAACCGCCATCAATCCTACATAGCGGGCATCCCCCTCAATGCAGGCGGGAGAGACATAGGACTGGCTGATCCCATCGACTCCGGCCATGGCATTGAGGGACGCTTCCACCCAGTCCTTGACGCCGTTGCCGTCTTCATCCGGTCCACCGAGCGTCAGGAGCTTAAGTTCTTTGATCTGCACCGCCAGCCGGACATGGACGTTGTCCCAGAACAGGCGCACGGTGTGTTCCCCGGCGGGGAGCACCGGAAGGAAGGCACGAACATCCTCGTAGATGCCATCGGCCCCAACCATCGGATATTCGCCGACAAAGATGCCATCCACATACACGAGGAAGGCGCTCTCTTCAACCGGCTCGGCGGGAGAGCAACTGATCTTTTCCCAAAGATGCGCCGCATTGATATTGAGGCAGTAGAGATCCTGTGCAGGAAAATCCATGGTATATTCGAGATAGCCCCGGCGATCTTTTGAAACAATCTCCGTTCCTTCGGCGTTCCATTTTCCTGCCGCAACGTTGGTCTGGACGCCTGGCACCGTCAGCACGGTTACCGACGAACCGTCAAATTCGGACGACAGCAGATCGGTGAGGGTTTCCTTCGCCTCCACACCATCAATCACTCCGTCACCATCCGAATCGGGATTGAGCGGATCGGAACCGTAAAAAGAAAGTTCCTCCTTGTCGGTCAGTCCGTCATGGTCGCTGTCGGAACTGAGCACGCCGGTACCATAAACCAGAATCTCATCCATATCGGAAAGACCGTCGCCATCGCTATCGAGTCCCTTATCGAGAATGGCCTGCTCCCAGTTCTGGATGCCATCGCCATTGCTGTCCACCCCATTGATCGCTCCCAGTTCGATGCCGTGGATCTGGAAGGGACCGGTCGACCACCAGGTCGTCAGAACGGAGAGCTTGAGCGTATGGTTGCCTGTCGACAACCAGGGAGTAAAGCAGGTGTAGGTGGGAAGAGCCGGGGTGTGGTTCATCCAGAGTTCATCGATCACGGTGCCGTCAATCTCCACGAGCAGCCGGATTTCACGGGCGTGTATGCCGGCCGTGTAGGTGTAGAGGTTGGAGGCATCGACCGCCAACCGGTACATGCCGGCATTGGTGACGGAAAGGTTGTATATAACCCAGGGCGCGGCATTGGCCTCCTTGAGAATGGCATTCGTGCCGTCGCTCGACCATGTAGCCGCAAAATGCGTTTCGCGGCAGTCCACGTAGTCGGATCCTTTGATCGTCAGAGCCGTGGTCAGGTCGGGAATGCCGTCGTCATCCGTGTCCGCCTTTAGCGGATCCGTCAGCGTTACCGTTATTTCATCGCCGCCGGAAAGTCCGTCGGTATCCTCGTCGGGCACGGTTGGATCGAGATCATAGAAATACTCCTCAAAATCGGAGTAGGAATCCCCATCGGCATCCCGCAGACCGCCGCCGTTGGCCAGATCCGGGGCTAGACCAGTTGCTTCTTCCCAGGCATCGGGCAATCCATCCGCATCTTCGTCGTCGACCGGAGCGACGTAGCTGTACAGATAGTTCGATCCGATGATTTCGGGAATGGTTGATCCCGGCAGGGTCCACCACAAACTGGCGTGCTCGTCCCTATCATGTTCCTTCATCAGGATCTCGAAATAGTAGGCATCCCCGGCGGTCAGTTCTACCTTGGCGGATGGAGAGCGCACACTTTCAAGATTCCGGAACCCGGTCCACGCCTTCAGATCGAGCAACAGGCTGCGGTTGTAGGGGCTCGCATCCGTCGAGAACCAGACCTGGGCCGCATCGTCGCCGGTAAGCTGAAAGGTGTACTCACCGGTCGCCGGAGCAGTGATGGTGCCCCGCATCCGGATGCCGTACTGGTCCGCGTGGCTGAGAGTTTCCGGGGCATACTCGGTGGTGTTCACCAGTATGCAGTCGTCGGCCATGGCCCCGAAGTGCCAGTCGGCGGCGAGCGAACCGATGGTAATGCCTTCGCTGTTGAACCAGCGTTCCACCTGAAGTACACCGGGCATCCCGCCTTCTTTCCACATGGGCACGAAAGGAGAACTTCCCAAGCCATAAAGTTCTTCCGCATCCGAATAGCCATCATGGTCCGTATCGGGATTAATGGGGTCTGTGCCCTCGACCATGATTTCTGTATAATCGGCCAAGCTGTCCCCATCAGTATCAGCGTTGCTATCCAGCGTATGGAACTGAACTTCCTGCAATGCATCCAGACCATCCGCATCGTCATCCACATACAGCGTAGTTGCCCAGACCGTATAGGGTTCGGCATTTGCGGTTGCATCGATAATGATCCGCGAGGCAGTCGGATAGGCAGCCAACGGAAGCATAAAGCGGCTCAGATCCTGGCTCCCATCACCATCCGCTATGTCCCCGTACAGGTTTTCAGCCACCACGGTTTCGCCATCGCCCAGATCGAGGTAGACCTGACAGTCGGCCACGTCCTGATGAAACAGGTTAAGCATGAGGTTACTGACCACCAGACTACGGTCTATGTCAATGTAGAGCTGTCCGTGTTCGCCGGACGGAACCATCCAGCTATCATTGGTGCAGATACCGCCGAATTTTCCTGATCCGATCCACCAGTCGGGCCCAGTGTAGTCGTAAATATCGCTATTGATTAAATCAGAACGTCCCCACCACATCACCGCACGGCTCAACGGTGCATAGTCAACATCATCGTTCTGCCCATCGGCGTCGGTATCAGCCGCATGAGGGTCCGTATTCAGGATAGATTCGGCGAAGTTAGCCAGAGAATCCGCATCGGGATCTTCCTGTGCATCGGAGCTGTTATTTGCATCAAGTTTAAAGAGGTTCTCATAGTCATTGCTCATGCCATCCTGATCACTGTCGGGACCAACCGAAATCTGAGGAATAACAAACGTAGACGGACGTAGGGCCGTATCCGATATTGCCACCTCGTCTATGGTCCCGAAAAAACGGTCGATGTGCTCGCCGTTCCACATGCCCCGGGCTACGCTCCAAGTACCATCGCCCTTCGCTAGAGTTGTGTCTGTTCCGGTTTCGGTCAGGTCTAGCAAACCGATCACTTTGCCGTTGAGGTAAAGGGAAAGTATAGTCCCGTCGCTGACGGCTGCCACACTATACCATACGTTCGGCTTCATGCTGACCGGAACCTGCAGCGTATGAACGGCTTGGTCCACGTCTCTGTATTCAACCGCCAAGTCAGTGCCACGTACGGTAAGATAAAAAGCCGCAGCATTGTCGGGGAACCTGCCGTCACGACCAACAACCGTACAGAAGCGATCAAGCCGTTCCAGTTTGAAAAGGGCCTCAACCGTCCACTGGGAGGGGGTGATAGTCTCGGCATCGGTTCCAGTTATACCGGGATTGAAGGAGGAATCAGTGGACGCAGCTGTACAGGGATTGAAGTACTGCATGCTGAAATCGCCCTGAATACTGTCTAAACTCCATTTCATCCATTCGGAGGTCCATACGGTCAAGTGGTTTCCGTTGCCCGAGAGGTCGAACGCACTGATGACGAAATCATCTGAATCCATGACCCCGTCGCCGTCCAGATCAGCCCGCACCCCGTTTCCCGGCATGAATGCGCCATCTGCGGCAGTCACGGAGTTAAAATCCCAATGAGCGATAGTTGTGGCCTGCGCAACCGGAATCCCGGCCACCAATGCCGTCAACATTGAAAACAACGTAACAACCAATCGTTTCGTATGTTTCATAATCATTCCCCCCTATATCTTTAGAAATCATCTTTCACAAGTAGGTTATACTTCTACCAGCCACCTTCATATTTATACAACTCTTCTTTATATATATTATTTATGTTACATTAATTTTTTGTTTATAATGTGGCAAATCCCCCCACACATTTATTTTTTTATGGTAAAATCTCCCACAAACACCTTTTCAAAAGAGGTGCGGGAAACCGAAATAGCTCTAAATTGGAGGGCCATCGAACAGCCTTCTTGTGTGCAGGAAAAACATCCGGCCTCTTGATTTTCCGGCCTGCGGCGCTATATCCCCAGAAAGGTTTGGATCTTGAAAGTTGATCGTCAGCAAACGGAAGCCGACCGGCTGGCGGAGGCCAAGTCGGCGTTGGAATCCGGTGGATTGGTGATTGTCCCGACGAAAACGGTCTACGGCATTACCTGCAATCCGGCTGTGCCGGGAGCGCGGAGGCGGAAAACCGATTGACCGGCTGGCATCGGACTCACAGCAAGTTGCGTTATACCAACTTTATCCTAGATCCGGGAATGAACATGAAGGAAACGAAGTTTTATGCAATAATACCCGTTCAAATGCAAAACCCGCGCCCTCACCCACAAGGTGATTCCTTTTTGTTTCCTTCATTTCCATCCTTTGGATGGCCGGTTTTTCTGCCTCAGTTCAAAATCCTTGAGGTAGGCCACTACATCTTCAGCCCTTGAATCTCACAGCTACAGCAAACTTGGCCATTCCTGAATCCAGGATTACTGAAAGGTTTTGATGCAGGCCAAGATTAGTCTCCCTTCACTTCCAATCATCTGCGGTACATATCGCATCCGACCCTGCTGCCTAAGGAAAAACGGTATTAGAGGCCTCGTGCTGGGGCGGAGGGCTTCATACGCTGGCCGAACAATATTGGCCGTAGATACCGAGCTGGTTACAACGGCCAAAACAAATTGAATCGCGCGCCCGGCGGTGGCGCCCTTTCCCATCCCAGCGACCGTCGACGCCCGTTTTTTTCGGGTTGAGGTTTCCCTGCCCTGATTTTTGGAGGGATGACGTCCTCGTCGTCCGCGGACATTGAGGATAATGTCCTTCCATTAAAGACGTGCTACATGGTCCGCCAGAACTTGAGGTTTTTGGCTTCGATGACATGCTGGTCTGGCAGTGGATAGAAAATGCTTTCGCCTTTTGTGGCAAAGGTGAACCCGTGCTTCAGCAGGCGGTATGAAATGCTGTCGAGGTTGCTGTCCAGCGCCATGCCTTTGCTTTTTTTATCCGGCTTGGCCATCAGCTCAAGAAATCCGTCCCGGATCGTCGAAGGATGCAGGGACGCGATCGGTGAGGGCGCAAACGGATTTTTCTCAAACTCCGCGAGGAATTCGGGAAGATCGATGTTGAGCTGGGTATAGAACTGCTTCGGAGCACTCTTGTGATTGCCGGGATCGGTGATGTATGCCCCAAATTCCCGGGGATTCAGCTTCGACATCACCAGCATGTGCATGGGCTCGATTTCAGCATATATCCTGACCGCTTCTGCATGCGCGGCATCGTATTCGCCTCGTTCAAGTCCAATGCAGTGGCCCTCCTGTGTTGAGATGTACAGCCGTCCGATCGCCGCAAGATCGACGTGTTCAAGCACCCGGTAGCTTGAAATGAACTTGGTCGCCTTGGGCCGTCCGTCCTCATGGGGTTTCAGATCCTTCAGAATGTTTTCGATGTCGAAGAAGTCGTTGCGATAGGTCGCATCCACTTCCGCAAACACCACCTTGCCGGAATAATGCCGGCTGGAGCCGGACGTGTAGTGCCGGGCAAACCTTTCGGGCTCGAACTGCGAGGCAATCAGGGTCGCATTCGGGTAGAGCACCATGTAGAGTCTGTTTTCGTAGTTCATATTATAGCCCCCAGAAGTTCTTGAGCATCGGCGCAATCACCAGCGAGATGATCGCCATCAGTTTCAACAAAATATTCAGCGAAGGCCCCGCCGTGTCCTTGAAGGGATCCCCAACCGTGTCGCCGACCACCGCCGCCTTGTGCGCCTCGGATCCCTTTCCCTGGCTGGCGCCGCCTTCGATCATTTTCTTGGCATTGTCCCAGGCCCCGCCGGCATTGGACATGAAGATGGCCAGCACGACCCCCGAAGCGGTGACGCCGATCAAGGTTCCCGCCAGCATGGTCGGCCCGCCGATAAACCCGACCAGAACGGGCGTGAGTACCGCCACAACGCCCGGGATCACCATCCCCTTCAACGCGGCCGCGGTGGAAATATCGACGCACCGCTTGTAGTCCGGCTGATCGGTCTCCTTCAAAATGCCCGGTTTTTCCCGGAACTGCCGGCGGACCTCCGTGATCATGGCAAAGGCGGCCAGTCCAACGGCATTCATGGCCATGGAAGAGAAAAGGTAGGGAAGAACCGCCCCAAGCAGAACTCCGGAAACCACTTTTGGATCCATCAGGTTAATGGTTCCCACGCCGACCTGTTGCTGGAAGGCGGTGAACAGGATGATCGCCGTAAGGGCCGCAGAGCCGATGGCAAACCCCTTTCCGATGGCTGCGGTGGTATTCCCCACCGCATCAAGCTCGTCCGTAATATCGCGAACCTCAGGCGGAAACTCCGACATCTCCGCCAGTCCGCCGGCGTTGTCCGCGATCGGGCCGTAGGCATCGACGGCAAGCTGGATGCCCAGCGTCATCAACATGCCCAATGCGGCAATGGCAATTCCATATAGCCCGGCAAGGCCATGGCTGGAAAGGATGGCGGCCACGATGATCGCGATCGGGATAAAAGCCGAGGCCATGCCGACGCCCATTCCCGTTATGAGGGTTGTGGCCGCGCCGGTTTCGCAGGCCTTGACGATCTTGTTGACCGGCCGGGTGTCTGTACCGGTATAGTATTCCGTGATCATCCCGATCAGGGTGCCGGCCACCATACCGAGCACGGAGGCGTAAAATACATTCAGATTATTCACCCCTTCGCTTCCGCCTAAAAAGAAGCGGCATAAAAGAAAGGAGAATATGGCGGCAATACCCGCTGCGCCAAAGGTTCCTTTGTTCAGAGCCGCCTGCGGTGACTGCCCTTCTTTCACCCGGACAAATCCAACGCCGATCATCGCGGCAACAATGCCCGCAACCGCAAGCAGAAGCGGGAAGGTCACCATCTTCAACCGAAGCTCATCACTCCCGGCAATGCTGACGCCGAGCACCATGGCCCCGATGATCGAACCCACGTAGGACTCGAAAAGGTCGGCCCCCATCCCGGCGACATCCCCGACGTTGTCACCGACATTGTCCGCAATAGTAGCGGGGTTGCGGTGGTCATCCTCGGGAATCCCCGCTTCAACCTTGCCGACCAGGTCGGCACCGACATCGGCGGCCTTGGTGAAAATCCCCCCGCCCACCCGGGCGAACAGGGCCATTGAACTGGCGCCCAGGCTAAACCCGGTAACCACCGGCAGGATCTGACCCGCTAGAATATCGATGGAGGTGCCAAAAAAGTGCCTGCCTAGAAATAGAAGAATGCAAAAGCCGAGCATCGACAACCCGACTACGCTCATGCCCATGACACTTCCGCCCGAGAATGCGACTTTGAGAGCGGGGATCAGGCCCCCCTGGGCAGCATGGGTTGTCCGGGTGTTGGCGGCCGTGGCCACCTTCATGCCGATGAATCCCGCCAGGGCCGATGCCATTGCTCCCACCACAAAGGCCACGGCCTGATATTTCAAAATACCCTGATTGGCAATGGCAAGAAAAGCGGCGACAATGAGCACAAATGGAATCAGGACCCGGTACTCCCGGGTCAGAAACGCCATGGCGCCATCAGCAACAAATCCCCCGATTTTCCGGAGTTTCGGATTCTCGACCGGGAGCCTGAAAATCCAACGCGTTTTTATCGCCGCATAGCCCAGCGCCAGCAGGCTTCCTCCGGCAACGGTCAGTAAAGTCCAACTGAATATATCCATCTATTTTCCTCTCCAGCAGCCATGCGTTCCCGCAGGCTCGGGTTGTGTTGGCTTAGCGGATTTGCATGAATCTTCATCTAAAAAAACAGGATGAGATAGAAAAGCGGCGCATGTGAAGGGCCCGGGGGAACACCCCGCCGAGGTTAAGCTGAAAGGAAATCCCATACGGCGATGGATAGGAAAAAAAGAAAAGGAAGTCAAGTGCGCTTTCCGCGCCTGAAGCCTTCGGTTGGAGCAGTCTGCGATCCCGTCTTGTACAATGCCTTTATTTCTGCGAAAATAGGCATTGTAAATAGGCCTATGTATGTAATCCCCAACAGGAAGGTATCGCCATGGAACCGGCAAGACTCTATCTATCGATGATTCCCGAAGCATTGGTTGCATCCATGTTGCCCCCGAAAAAATTCGGGCGCTATCTGGCGGTTGGTTCGCATAAGCGATCAAGCGGGATGGCGCTTTACTTCGAGATTGACCCGGACTTCAAGAGTGACTTCTTCGATATGGACATCGTGAAAGAACGCTGCGTTGCCCATGAAGACGGCTCTCCCAAGCGTTCGCTCTATCTGGGCATCTATCGTGTGCTCGAACACATCCCGCTCGAGGCCCTCGGCAAACTTTATCTAACCACCCGCGATGGACAGGTGCTCGCCCTTGAGCAGGGCGATCTGCCGGCAGAATCCCCCGCCGAACACTATCTTTACGACGAAATCTGCCCGGTTCATCCGCTGATTGCCAGCACACTTGATCCGGATGCATTTTCCCGTTTTGTCACAAGTCCCCATTCGCCGCTTTGCATGCCAAAGATCTGTTTTGCGGATCTTGATCCATCCGTCATGATTGGCCCCGACCGCACCGCCGAATCCTTGCCGGCCCTTCACAACCTACCCGAACGCATTAAGGAATGCTTCCGGGAGCTGGATTCGGCCGGCAAGCCAACCAAGACGGTCGATCGAACCCGCTCGTTTACATTTCGGTGGAACCATATCAAGAACGGCTACTTTGTCGGCGATGGAAAAATCCTGCTTTACTATCCCTTCCCCGACCAAGATACCCTGGACAGAGATCATCATCAGTGGTGGCGCTCTGCGATGCTTTAACCGTAGGAAAATCCAACTCGTTATTGCGCACGTAGAGTGAATTCGGGTGCGCATTATTCGATTTGGCCCATAAAGGATGGATGGGGAACTTTACTCGTTTTTCAAGCGTTTGTAGTAGCGTTTATATAACGGAGAATTAATCATGCATACTGTCATTACATCGATGTGGTGGATTGCACCCGTCGCCTCACTTTTCGCGCTCGGATTCGCCGTTTATTTCTACAAGAAAATGATGTCGGCGAACGAGGGCAACGCCATCATGATTGAAATCGCTGGGTATGTGCGCGACGGGGCCATGGCCTATCTGATGCGTCAGTACAAAGTCGTTATTTTCGTCTTTGCCGTACTGCTCGTCATTCTGCAAACGCTAGCCCTGCTCGGCATCCAGAACCCGTTTGTTCCAATCGCCTTCCTGACCGGCGGCTTCTTTTCCGGTCTCTGCGGCTTCATCGGCATGAAGACCGCGACGGCCGCGTCTTCGCGCACCGCACAGGGTTGCTCGGAAAGTCTCAACCACGGCCTGCAGGTGGCCTTCCGTTCGGGTGCGGTCATGGGTCTGGTGGTCGTCGGCTTCGGCCTGCTCGACATCTGCCTGTGGTATCTCATCCTCGACAAGCTGGTCTACACGGCCGGCCACATGCAGAACGGACTTTCACTCCTTGGAATGGAACTGGTGCCCAAAGACTGTTCCGTTGTTGAAAAGCTGGTGGCCATGACCACCACGATGATCACCTTCGGCATGGGTGCCTCGACCCAGGCCTTGTTTGCCCGCGTCGGCGGCGGAATCTACACCAAGGCGGCCGATGTCGGCGCCGACCTCGTCGGCAAGGTCGAAGCCGGCATCCCGGAAGACGATCCGCGCAATCCGGCCACCATCGCCGACAACGTAGGAGACAACGTGGGCGATGTCGCCGGCATGGGGGCCGACCTTTATGAATCCTACTGCGGCTCGATTCTCGCCACCGCCGCCCTTGGCGCAGCCGTCGGGGCGCGCAACGTCATGAACGGCTCCGGCACCGAAGCCGAGGCCATCGGCCTGGTCACCGCCCCGATGATCGTGGCCGGCATCGGCACCATGCTTTCGATCATCGGCATGTTCATGGTCAGATGCAAAGAAGGCGCCTCCCAGAAAAATCTGCTTACGGCCCTGCTCACCGGCACACTCGGCAGTTCGATCCTGATTGTGCTGGCGTTGATTGGTTTGTGGCTTGGCCATGTTATTTCGGGAGGGATTGTGCTGTCGGTTATTTCCGGGCTCCTTGCCGGAGTGATTATCGGGCAGGCGACCGAATATTATACATCAGATGAATACAAGCCGACCCGGGGCATTGCCGACCAGGCCGTCATGGGCCCGGCCACAACGATCATTGACGGCCTGGCCACGGGCATGTATTCCGCCGGCATCCCGGTCCTCACCATCGTGGTCGGCATCATCTGCGCCTTCGGTTTCGCGGGCGGATTCTCCAACATGTCGATGGGCCTCTACGGCATCGGCTTCGCCGCGGTTGGCATGCTCGCCACACTCGGCATCACGTTGGCGACCGATGCCTACGGACCGATTGCCGATAACGCCGGCGGAAACGCGGAAATGGCCGGACTGCCGCCGGAAGTGCGCGAGCGCACCGATGCGCTCGACTCGCTCGGCAACACCACCGCCGCCACCGGAAAGGGCTTTGCCATCGGCTCGGCTGCACTCACGGCCATGGCGCTGCTGGCGGCCTATATTGAAGAAGTGAAAATCTGGATTACCAAGCTGGCGGGCGAAGGTACATTTGCCGGCTTCAGCGCCGAGCAGGCGGAACATGCCGGCATGATGGACTTTGTGCGCTCTTTCGAGCTGCACATCATGAATCCGCTGCTCATCTGCGGTTTGTTTATCGGCGGCATGATGGCGTTTGTCTTCTGCGCCATGACCATGAAAGCCGTCGGCCGCGCGGCCGGTTTGATGGTGGAGGAAGTCCGTCGGCAGTTCCGCGAGTTTCCGGGCATCATGGAAGGAACGCAGAAGCCCGACTATGCGCGCTGTGTTGCGATTTCCACCAAAGGCGCCCAGCACGAAATGCTCGTCCCCTCCCTGCTCGCGATCATTGTTCCGGTCGCCACGGGGTTGATCCTCGGCGTACCGGGCGTAATGGGCCTGCTGGCGGGCGGACTAACCACCGGCTTTGTACTGGCCACCATGCTTAACAATGCCGGCGGCGCGTGGGACAATGCCAAGAAGTATGTAGAAAAGGGTGCGCATGGCGGCAAGGGCTCCGATGCGCATAAGGCCGCCGTCGTCGGCGATACCGTCGGCGACCCCTGCAAGGATACGTCCGGCCCCTCGCTCAACATTCTCATCAAGCTGATGACCATGGTCAGCGTTGTCTTCACCCCGGTGGTCGTCAAATTTTCCCCGGTCATCCAGGAGCTGCTGCACATCACCACGAAATAGATTGCCTAGAACTGGAAAGGCCGCATTCTGCTTATTAAGCAGGTGCGGCCTTTATGTTGCTTTTCATCTCCCGCCGGCCTCATACAGGATTCCGAACTCGGGGGAAATTTCGTAGATGTGATCCTCTTCGCCTTCCGCCTGCCGGATAAAATTATTCTTTCTCAGCTCCCGGAGTATGTTGCTGACATTCTGCTTGGACTTGCCGGTCAGATCCACCAGATCCTGGTTTGAAAAGTGGCCCTGCGGCAGGGTAAGCATAAATTTTTTCTGACCCGATGTGAGGCAGTTCAGCTTTTCCTCCGTAAGTTTTTTCAGGGCTTCGAGCGCCTGCTCCGTTTTCAGCGTGCCCACCCGGTTGGGCGAAATGTTTTCGAGAATCAGCATCCCGATGTCGTTCATCACATTTCGTATCCGGCAATCATGGATTCGGCAGAGCTGTTTTATCAGATCGTCATCCACGGGCTTGATGAATTGCTGGTCTTCGTGGGCCAGGACTTCGTAGCGCTTGTTGATGATGGCGATGGTTTCGTTTTCGGTGAAGGGACGAACATAGACCGGATTGCTGTAAAAGATGCTCCTCACCCGTTCCTGAGGAGATATGACCTGTTGAAAAAAGCCGCTTCGGGCGACAAATATAAAGTAGGCGTTTTTAATCTGCAGAACGTCCCTGATGTCGTCGAAAAACTCCCGGCAGGCATCGGCATCCTTGTCCAGCAGGATTTCAATGTTGTCGAGATGGATGAGCACGCCCCGGTAGCCGTCTGTCTGGCACATCTCGATAACCCGGCGGATATAATCCTCCAGCTGGGTATTCGAAATCTCGCCCTTGTGGATGGTGATTGCTTTCCCCTGCCCAAACTGAACTCCCGAGCCGGCAATCGAAAATCCGTACGTTTTACCGCTCTTGCTTTGGTAGTAGGTCCCCGTCGTTGCGATGACCTCCATCAGCAACCGGTTGTTTTCAATCAGCTTGTCATCCAGTTCGGTAATAAAGGTACGGGCCAGACAGCTCAGGATATCGATCAGGAACTGCCGTTTCGTCCAGTCCTTCTCCGCCGAAATTTCGCTGATGGGCGTAAACAGCGGATGGGAAGTCTTACGCCATTCGTTGCGGTGGTGGTTTACCAGGGAGGTCTTCCCCACCCCGATTTTTCCTTCAACCAGCACGCAGCCTCCGCCTTCGGATTTCAGGAACAGGTCCAGTTTTTCACTGGGATTCAGCTCGTCGGTGGCTTCCCGCGGAAGATAGGCGTTGCTCACCGAGAGTTCGGACTGGCTGAACAAGCTCAATGGCCGGGTTTCGAAAGGATTGCTCAAGAAGCCGTAATTCGCCCAGATCAATGATTCGCGGTCTAAATCCTGCTCCATGCCCTTGCCTCCAGCTGAATGTACATTGCAGTAAACTGAAATTCAATGTACTCCGATTTACCCCCCTGATAAAGGCTGGATTGGGTAAATTGCCGTAAACTTGAATCTGATGTACCGGCTTATCTCCGTACCGGCTCGGCAGCCGCGTCGTACGTTGCCTGCGACGATCCCAGTCTTCAAATTCGGTTAGCGGAAAGAAGCGAATGCTTTTGCTTTATGAAAAGCAAAAACGAGTTGCGATCGCGGTTGCAATACAAAAAGAAAACGGTCGGGTTCCGGGAGGGACTGGCCACTCGGCTTTGTTTTTTACCCTTCGAAAAAGTACTCCCAAGGGTTGCCTTTCAGAGAAAATACCTATAAACAACGCGACTTAATTCACGGTCAATCCGTGATTTGCATAAACCGGGGGGAAGACATGAGTATCCACACCATTTTGAAAAGTGCATTTGAGTTCGCGCTCATGGGAGCATGCATATTTTCGTTCGGCTATCTGATCGTCACGGGAATCGCCCTCGCACTCCGGCGGCTACGCAACCGTCCGGAAATCATCGAAGATCGATCGCTCTATCCTACCGTCACCGTTCAGATCCCGACCTATAACGAACTGGCGGCACTGAACTGCGCGGCCCGTTGTCTTGATTTCGACTATCCGAAAGAAAAGCTCCAGATCATGATCGGCGACGATAGCAACCAGCCCGAGATCTCGGCCAAAATCAATGAGTTTGCCGCCGCCAACCCAAGCGTGGAGATCAGTCGCCGCGGTGACAATATCGGCTTCAAGCCGGGCAACCTGAATGTGATGCTGCCGAAATCCAAAGGCGACTATCTGCTGATCCTCGATTCCGACTTCCTGCCGAAGAAGGATTTTCTCAAGCGGCTGGTCGTTCCGGTGATCAAGGATCCTTCACTGGCCGGCGCACAGGCCGCGTGGCGGATCATCAACGTGCACGACAACCACAGCACGCTGATGGGAACCGGCATCGTCAATATTATCCACATCGTCATCCTGCCTTTCCTGAAAGCCATCACGAAAAGCTGCGTCTTCTGCGGCTCGGGCGAGCTGGTCAAGAAGAGCTATCTTGTGGAACAGGGAGGCTGGACCGCCGGCGCATTGACTGAGGATGTCGACTATTCGCTGCGCATGATCACCGCCGGCAAGAAAATCGCCTACGTGGACGACCTGCGTATACGTTGCGAAGTGCCCTACACCCCCGGCGATCTGTTCCGCCAGCAAATGCGCTGGGCCTATGGCGTAATGCGCGCATTCATGACCCATGGTAAAAAACTGTTTCTCTCGCGCACCATTCAGAAACGGACCAAGTTCGCTGCATTTGTATTCGGCAGCGGCTACGTCATGATTACCCTGTTGTTGATTACCTTTACCCTGGGGATGCTGAATATGGTTTCGGGCATGCTGGGGATCGATCAGTCCTCCGTGCAATCCTCTTCCTACACCGTGGGTACCTTCTTTTACGATACCATCGTCAACCTGCTCCTGACCTGCGGCATGGTTGTTTCCGCCATTGTGGCCGGTTTTATGACGGGATTTGGCTACCGTAGCGTGGGCCGGCTGATTGTGGCTTCGTTGACCGTCGGCGTCATTTGCATGTTTTTTGTCGGTCGCGGCATGATAACGGCCTGGCTGGGACTTCCGATGAAATGGTTTATGCTGCGCAAAGCCGGCAACGAACAGGTTGCCAACGCATAGCCGTCATGGCCCATTCATCCGCGGTTTGAACCTTTATTGTTCCATCTGGGTCAAAAAGGGAAATAAAGCGATGGAGGTAAGTCATGTATCTAAAACATGTTCCTACGGGAGATATGGTCGAGGTCGTTGACCTTACGGATGTCATCAACTCCGCATCACCCACTATTCGGGCCCGGTCCTATGCCGGAGAGGTTGTTAACCGACCCGAAAACTTCCTGAAAACAGAGCTGATCTTCCCTTCGGGGGAATCATTGCCGTTGTGCTGGCTGGATAGCCATTATAACGAACATGCGGCCGCATAGCGCTGAAGAGAGGAAGGTTCGATATGTTTTTAAGACATGCACCAACGAAAGATCTTGTTGAAGCACTCGATCTGCAGGAAATCTTCGACCCGTTCGTCGAGCGGGTGTCCGCCCGTACACAAGCCGGGGAAGATACGATGGATGTAGGAAAGTACGAGAAGTCGGATCTGCTTTTCCCCTCGGGCGAACAGCTTCCCCGTTGCTGGCGCGACAGCCACTACCGCGAACACACCGCGGGTTAGGTAAAGAACCGGAAAGAGGCTTTTAATTCCAGTCGCTTCCGTGTATTGCGTGGTGTCCAACAGGACACCACTTTCTTTATCAACGTAAAGACGACCAGTTACACGGAAGGAAATACAGATGCTCGATTTTTGGATCCCCATGATTCTGTTGTTCGTGGCGGCAACGATTACCGCAATCGCCACCCGGCGCAAACGCGACCGCTGTCTGAAATATTTCAACCGGCATCCGGTTATGATCCGGATGGAATCAGGAAAATGGATGTGGGGTCGTTTTATTGCCTATCCGAAAGCCATGGAGCTGGTGTTCGAGCATCCGGAAGCGGACGAATCGGGCTTCAAGAAAGCCAGCTACGTGCTCTATTCACCGGAGGTCGACGGCATCAAAAAAATCCTCCAGCCACCGCCGCTTGCCGGAACCGCGGAATACGAAAAATGGCAGAAGGAGATCCGGCGCATCGCCAACCCCTCGCTGCTGCGCCGGTTTAAGCGTTGGCTATGGAACGTCTTCAATACGTTGCGCGATGCCGTTTCGCAATCCATGGGAATGCTGATCGGCAGCATGAAAAAGAGCACGCCGATCGGCAAGGTGGCCGGAGCGGACAAGCGCGCCGGGGAGATCGGCAATACCCTGCTGGGAACGGTTCCCAACGCCTATGAACCGGTGCTGGAAAAATATCTGAGCAAACAGGTGATCGTTGAAATGCTCGAAGACGGCCAGGTGATCGAATTTGCGGGCCTGCTGCAGGAGTATTCCGGCAAGTATCTCCTCTTGCGCAATGTTGCGTTCCAGCCCGATATCAACATTGGCGCCCCCCTGCCCGACCGGTTCGATATCATCTTCCCGCGCAGCAAGGCGCTGGTGCGGCATTGTACGGTGGCCTGATATGGAGTTCACTTTCCTAGGAACCGGAACCTCGCACGGCATCCCCATGATCGGGTGTTCATGTCCGGTCTGCATGTCCGGCGACATCAAGAACAAGCGGCGGCGTTGCAGTCTTTACGTCGTAACCGACGGCCAATATCTGGTGTTTGATACACCGCCGGATTTCCGAGACCAGGTGCTAACCTTCGGCGTCGAGCGCGTGGATGCGGTGTTTCTCACTCATCCCCATGCAGACCATATCTTCGGATTCGACGACGTCCGGCGCTTCAGCACCCTGCAGGAACAGCATATCCCGGTCTACGGATCGGCCGAAACAATCCAGCTGATGCGCAAGAAATTCGACTATGTCGACAAACCGAGCTACAGCTTTGAGAGCGTACCGCGTGTGCAGTTCACCGAACAGACCGAACCGGTTGCTGTAGGCGATGTGCGGATTACCCCCCTACCCGTCTGGCATGGCCAGGAAATGATTTACGGCTTCCTCATTGAGGGCGATGACAAACGGCTGGGTTATATTCCCGACTGCAACCGCATTCCTGAAGAAACGATGCTCCTGCTTGGCGATTTGGACGCCATGATTCTCGACGGCCTGCGTCCGCAGGAGCACCCTACCCACTTTAATATCGATCAATGCATCGAACAACTCGCTCATATTGGAGCCCGGCAATCGTTCATCACCCACCTCACCCACTGCTCCGAGCACCACGATCTCCAAGCCCGGCTGGGCGATACCGTAACCGTGCCTTGGGACGGCCTGAAAGTCGTGTTATAAGTAGTCCATCATGAACCGCAAACACTTCAATTGGATTTGCCGCGACCGCGTCATCAAGCTAGGCGAACGTACGCTCGTTATGGGCATTCTGAACGTAACGCCCGATTCATTTTCCGATGGCGGCGAATTTATCGATCCAACGGCTGCTGTGCAGCATGCGCTTGAAATGGTGAAACAAGGCGCTGATATCATCGACATTGGCGGGGAATCGACCCGCCCCGGTGCCGGTTCCGTATCCGAAGATGAGGAAATCCAGCGAACGGTTCCGGTCATTAGTGGAATCCGGGCGCAGTCTGATATTCCCCTATCGATCGACACAACGAAGGCCAGCGTTGCGACCGCAGCGATCGCGGCCGGTGCCGATATTATCAACGATGTTTCCGCGTTCGAAGCCGACCCCGACATGGCCAGAATTGCCGCCGAATCAGGAGCCGGTGTGGTTTTGATGCACATGAAGGGCACACCGCGCACCATGCAGGAAAACCCGGTCTACAAAGATGTGACGGCCGAAGTATGCGCTTATCTCAAGTCGCGCATTGATTTTGCCGATCAACATGGGGTGCCCCCCAACCGGATCGCAATCGATCCGGGGATCGGCTTCGGCAAGACCGTCGAACACAATCTCGAACTGCTGCGCAACCTGCCGCAACTGACGTTATGCGGTTGCCCTGTTCTGGTTGGCGCATCGCGCAAAAGCTTCATCGGACAGCTTACGGGACGCCCACGGCCAGAAGACCGTCTGGCAGGCAGCCTTGGAGTTGCAGCATGGGCCGTGACCCATGGATCACATATTTTGCGCGTGCATGATGTATTAGACACTTGCGATGTTTGCCGTATGTTGGATACACTTTCTTTCGGTGATCTGTAATGCAATGGATAAAAGCTCTTGAACTGCCGGACTGGACGGGATGGATCGAAATTCTCATCCTGGCCACTATGATGTATTTTGTTTTCCGGCTCTTCAAGGGTACGCGTGGCTCGGCGATTCTGTCTGGATTGATCATGCTTTTCGTGATCCTCTTCGCCATCACCAGCCTGAGCCATCTGGATGTGTTGAACTGGTTGCTTTCCAAGCTGATGCTCTACATCAGTCTGGCCGTCGTAGTGATTTTCCAGCCCGAAATCCGGCGTGCATTGGCCCGGCTGGGTCGCCAGCCCTGGCGGTCAAGCGGCATGTCATCGCAAATGAGTCTGGTGGAGCCGATCATGCAGGCCGTGATGATTCTTTCCAACCGCAAGATCGGTGCGTTGATTGCCATCGAACGGGAAATCGGAACGCGTGCCATTCAGGATACGGGAACTAAAATGCACAGCACCGTGAGCACCGAGCTGCTGGCCACCATCTTTTTTCCGCACACGCCGCTCCACGACGGGGGTGTAATTATTTCCGGCGATAGTATATGCGCCGCCGGTTGCCTGTTTCCCCTTTCTCAAAAGGAAGATCAAAGCAAGCTCGGCACACGCCACCGGGCCGCTATAGGGATTACCGAGGAAACCGACGCCATCGTCGTCGTTGTATCCGAGGAAACGGGAGCCATTTCCATTGCCTACAACGGAAAGATTCGCCGGGGCCTGGAAGAAGAACGCCTGCGGCGCATGCTTTCCTCCATGTTGCGGCGGGAACGTACAGGTCTGGCCCGCTTCCGCGAAAAAATCCAGAAGGGCGAGGCCGCGCTGTCCGATACCGCCTTAATGACCGTGAAAGAGACGTCGGATGAATGATCGATTTTCCAGATTCTGGAACCAACTGCGGAAGGAAAAATGGCTTCTGTTACTGTGTTTCTTGCTGTCATTCTTTGCGTGGCAGGCGATCAGGCGCAACATTGGGTTTGAGCTTCCGGTTTCCAATATAGCGGTTGAAGTGGATGCTCCCGAAGGCTGGGCAGTATTGGATAAATCACTGGATACCATAGATATCCGGTTTTTAGGATCCCGGGAAGACATTCGAGATCTCAACCGCGAGCAACTGCGCATCGTGATTCCGGTAAGCGATCCGGAACAGGGAAAGGCCATGGTCATTCAACTTCATCCGATATTTCTGAAGAATAATCCCACGGGCGCACGCGTACTCCGGTTCAATCCCGCGGAAATCGAAATAAAACTCGATCGGGAGATGGAAAAACCACTTCCCGTCAAAGCGGCACTCAATGGGTCTCTCCCGGAGGGTTTTGAAATTGCGAGTATAGTCTGCAAGCCGGCAACCGTACTGGTGAAAGGTGCACAGCAGCAGCTTGAAAAGATGGATAATATCCGTACCGAGCCCATCGATCTCAAAAACCGGCAGTCTTCCTTCAAAGAGAATGTACGGATCGCCCTGCCCCAGGGTGGACGGCTGCAAACGGAACCTGAACGGGTATCCGTTGAGTTCACGCTCGATGCCCACAACAGCACGGCGGTTTTCGAGAAAGTCCCGGTACGGATTCTATGCAATCCGGGAGAACGCCGCCGTTTCGATATCCAGCCCCTGGCGATCAATGTGACCGTCATCGGGCAGCAGCAACGGGTTGATCAACTGCGGTCCGCTGAACTTTTCGCTTATGTAAGCTGTACTGGACTGGCCGAAAATACCGGCTATGATCTGCCGGTAATCGTAGACCTTCCCAGCGGGCTCCAGCTTGTCAAAACCGAGCCCGCAGCAATACATGTCGAAATCGGCAATGCAAATTAGGAGTTTTAATGAAGCCAGCCACCCGCGCCATCATCTTGTTAAGCATCATGTTTACGCCTGCCGGTTTTGCGCAGGAACAAAATGAACCGGAGGTAACCAATGCTGCAACATCGGCCCTTAGCGGTGGCTTGCAAATCGATAGTCGTACCGATCAAGAGCGCATCGATTTTTTACTGCAAGTCGCATCGGTGTACTTCGATGAAGAAGACTATACATCCGCAATAGGGGTATATGAACGTATCCTGGAAATTGATCCTTTGAACAAGAATGCGCGTTTTATTATTGCCCACGTCTACATTAGTGCAAAGCAATACGCCAAGGCGGAAACCTCACTTAAAAAGCTGATTGCGGAATATCCCGACGACTTTCAACTGAAAAACAATCTTGCCTGGCTCTACTCAACCGCTGAGGACCCTTCATTCCGGGACGGAGAAGCCGCGATTAAACTCGCCCAGGAGGCCATGGCGATTGCTCCGAACGACCACCATGTTTGGAGTACGCTTTCCGAAGCCTATTATGTGACCGGTCAATATGAAAAGGCATTGAGAGCCATTGAACAGATGGCCCGGATCGCAACCAGATACGGACAGGGTATCACCGAGGAAATGGTCGATGAGTATACGGAACAGATTCAAAAGTGTCAGCGGGCATGGGAATCTGAAAAGGCCCTCAAAGGAGAAGATGAGTCAGCCGGAAAATCCCTCGACGAAGAAACCGATCAGCCGGTTTTGGACACTTCTGACCAGTAATAGAAGCCTCGTGATGTCTAATACACAATGACGCCAAGAAGAATTAATGCGAGACCAACTGCGGTCTTCGTTATTGCCGTTGCCTTGAACAGACCACTGTTTCCCAGAAATGGTTTATAGAATTTCCGGAACCACCACGGCGAAAGAAGAAGAATCAATCCATAGATAATCCATAAGTACACCAGTGCAACTATAATCTGGAACATAGGTTTCCCCGACAATGAGGCTGTTCGTACAATGGGAACCGCGATCAACAGTAAAAAACCACCCAGTGCCCGCGGGGCCAGCAATTCCTTCAAATACGTTATGCTTGCAACAAAGACAACGGGCGCAAGCAGGTAGATGTAAATTTTATAGGAATCCAGGAATCCCATATTCATGGCTAATGCTTCTCTGGCACCCAGAAAGCAACAAAGTGCAGTAAGGACCCATGCAGGAACAATGCTCCGTGGAAACAACTCAGCAAAGCGATTGATCATCTCCGGCTTAAATATTCCGATCAGTCCACCAGCAGTGGCTAAAACACCCAGTAGAATGGCAATCCATTGCAAACTCATTTTTACTCCTAGGAAATCAGGTAAGCGCAGATAGTGCAGGCCATGGATTAACAGTTCAAGCACTGTTTGCATCCCCTTCTCCTTTGAACATCAACGATATTATCAGTAAAGACGGAGGGACGATTCCAAATAAAAAAGGCCCTGAAAAACAGGGCCTTGAAAATGGTAGAAGCGCAGGGGCTCGAACCCTGGACCCGCTGATTAAGAGTCAGCTGCTCTACCGACTGAGCTACGCTTCCATTCGAGAAGAGGCGAAAACTAATGATTCAACTTTGTGAACGCAACCCCAAAATTAAACGAATCTTGAAGGGAAAACATCGACAAAATGATCAGGGACAAAATAATTATCGCGCACAGCCCCAAGCGCGTACGGCTCAGCGAACGGTACCGCGTGAAAATTTCCTGCACTTGTGCAGCATATTTTTTGCGATCTACTCTATGCACCCCGACGATGATGTGCTTACCGATGCGCCCTCTTCTTATATTAGCTCCTTTTCGATGTATTTTGTGTGGAGAAGCTTGTGCGATAGATAGCCGAGTGGCCCACCGAGACAATCTTCATAGATCGTAGCGATGTCTGGATTATCGTGCGACTTGCATAGGGTTTTTCCTTCGTATTAGGAATAGATCGTTTTGATTCATAACTTGTATTTATCCTTTATTACCAGTTATTTATGTATGTACTACTAAAATATAAGGTTAACGTAATGCTCACGATCACTAGCGGTATTTTTCGGTTGTAGATTGCAGCCTGCCAGTGCGCTAGCTTGGCACAATATCCAGATTGTTTGGCTGAAAGGAGTCAATTCACTATTTTTCCTCACTCTAAATATGGGTATGAGCTGAACAATTTAGAGCGGTAAAGGGTTTTATCCGAATGGAATGACATTAAGGAATTGACGATTATACAAATCATCCTCCCCGTCTCAGGAACTGATTTTAATTCTGTATGTTTATCCGGATTTTTTCGGTTTCGCCACGCTCGTTAATGTGAGCCGAATCGGACCTCTGTAATTCTATCACAGCGTTGAAATCCGCAACGTGAACGTGACTCTCTCGCCGCCAGTTTTAATCGAGTGACGCCCCCCCTACCCTTTGCGAATACTTCATCGTAGGGGTAAAAACTGCCTGATTGGGGAAAATATGGTTATAACTGAATGCTACTAAAATAAGGTTTACAAGGCTGGAATGATTGAGTCCGAGAGACCTTGTAGCCTTTGTCGAGCGGCTAATATTTTATATTTCGCTATGATTTTACTTTAAGAGTCCCGGCAGGATGGTCTTCGACCAGTCACTTCCTGCAATCTAAAGCGGCCAAATGCAACGGCCGATTATACCTTGTCACGAATGTAGGAACAACGAACCGTAATAATACACTGGTATTAAGCTATCTAAGAAAATATACCTAAACAGGGAGTTCGATCATGTTCCGGCCTACAGGCAATAAACTTGGAGCCATTCATCCCGAGCTTAAAAGACCGGATTTTCCGGTACGTTTTATTACTTCCTCCAAAAATTCTCGGGGTTTTTATTCATCTGCATACAATTATACTATTTCTATTGCTTGCTTAACCACATTCCTAAAATTGTGATGTCGGATGGATTAACCCCTGATATACGAGCCGCCTGACCTAAATTTTCAGGCCGAATCTTCTTCAGCTTTTCACGCGGTTCATATCTCATACTTTTTACGGTATCGTAATCAAAGTCAGCAGGTATCAATCGGGTTTCCTGCTTTTTAGACGAATCAATACGTTCCTGCTCGCGTTTAATATAACCAGCATACTTTACTTCTATTTCTACCTGCTTTTTAACATCGGGATCCAGGGAAGATTTTTCCTGTGGCAATTCATCATAGGACAGTTCCGGACGGCGTAAGATCTGAGCTAGCGAATTTCCCTCGAAAAAGACCTTTTCCAGGCGGATTTTTTCAATATTGATCTCATTCCATTGCTGTGATATTTCGTTAATATCCATGTTATCAACGATCCCTATCTGTTTTGTTTTTTCAAGGAGCCGGTAATAAACATTATCCTGCCGAAGCGTTAGACGGTGTTCCGAGCGTGAAGTAAACATGCGATACGGTTCATCGGTTCCCTTTGTTACCAGGTCATCTATTAATACTCCGATGTAGCCCTCGTTCCGGCTCAATGTGAAGGGTTCGCGACCCAGTGACTTCAGAGCTGCATTCGTTCCAGCAACAAATCCTTGTCCAGCAGCCTCCTCATAACCGGTAGTTCCATTCAATTGGCCTGCAAAATAGAGGTTTTCGACGCGTTTTGTCTCCAATGTGTGGAAAAGCTGGGTTGGATCAGCATAATCATACTCGATCGCATATCCAGGACGGAGAATCTCTGCATTTTCCAATCCCACGATAGAATGAATCATTTCTTCTTGTACGTCTTCCGGCAGACTATTTGAAGTTCCATTCGGATACAGGCGGATATTATTTCGCCCTTCAGGCTCAACAAAGACGTGATGCGAATCCCGACCGGAAAATTTGACGATCTTATCCTCGATGGACGGACAGTAACGAACCCCCGTTCCTTCTACCATTCCACCATACATCGCGCTTTTTTCGAGGTTATCCGCGATAATCTGATGCGTTTTTTCATTCGTATGGGTCAAGTAGCAAGGAATCTGGTCCTTTCCGGGCATCCAGGGGTGAAGATCCCGTTGTTCCACGTGGAACATACGTTTAATTTCCTCATCAGTACATCCCGCCTGTTCCACGTGGAACATTTTCCATTCCTTGCGGGCCATTCGTGAAAAGAAGGGTGGGGGATCATCTCCAAACTGTACTTCCATTTTCGAATAGTCGACGGAGTCCTTATGAATCCGCGGCGGAGTTCCCGTTTTTAATCGTCCGAGTTCAAATCCAAATCGGCTGAATGAAGCCGACAGCTCTTCGGAAGATTCCTCGCCCATACGGCCCTGATTGATACTTTTCATACCAATCAATACTCTTCCCCGCAGGAAAGTACCTGTACATATAACGACAGAATCAGCATCAATATCACCCGCTGAACGCGTGGTAATTCCTATGATTTTTCCATTTTTAGCCCGAATGGATGTGACTGCATCATCCAGAATATCAAGATTTTCCTGCATGCCCAAAACAGCTTGAATCCGAATAGGGAATAAATCCTTATCACACTGAAGTCGGTTGGATTGCACTGCTGGACCCTTACGGGTGTTCAGCATTCGATATTGTATTCCAGTATAGTCAGCATTCCTTCCCAACTCACCGCCCAAGGCGTCCAGTTCAGACACGATATGTGACTTGGCAATCCCGCCGATAGATGGATTACATGGAAGTCTTCCAATCAAAGATTTATTCAGCGTTACCAGTAATGTTTTGGCACCTAAACGTGCGGATGCGAGCGCAGCTTCATAACCGGCATGGCCACCTCCCACGACTATTACATTATATAAAGACTTATTCATATATTAACCTACAATCCCTTTGGAAAGGGACGGATAGTTGCAGTAGATAATCCAGTGGTCAACAACGAGTTGTGAATAATAGTGTTCAGCCGACAATTAAAGCAACCGAGATGTATGTAAATGAAAGAACTAATCGACCTATTGTTCCAGCCGTAAAATATTTAGAATCGACTTCCATAAAGATGAGGCCGAATTTATTTTTTTTTAGTGACTGGGTGCCAGCGCGTCCAGCGATCGTGTTGACCGGCTGTTCCGAGCTATGCCGAAGAACAGACGATGAGGACATCGTCCCTCCATATCGACCTTTTTTACATTTTTCATAATCTGAATCTATTTAGTTAACGGGAAGAGATCAGGCGCAGATGGATGAATCATTGTAAAAATCAGTTTGGAAATGTATTCTACGTGTAAGAAACGAAGGAACAACGAGATGAAAATTTTTATTTCTGGATCATCTGGCTTGGTTGGGGCAGCACTTACAGCTGATCTAGAGAAGGATGGACATGAGGTAATAGCCCTGCCGCGAAGCTATGAGGAAACCATTGATTTCAAAGGTGTGGACGCCGTAGTTCATTTAGCTGGCGAAAATATAGCCAGCGGTCGCTGGACTCCCCGAAAAAAAAGGAGAATTGAAGAAAGCCGTGTTCAAGGAACGACGCAGCTGGCTAACCAGATTTCCGATAGCGAATCGAAACCTTCCGTTTTTATTTGTGCTTCAGCCATAGGATATTATGGGGATAGAGGAAGAGAAATACTCAACGAATCGAGTCAGCCAGGGATCGGTTTTCTTCCTGAGGTTTGCAAAAAATGGGAAGATTCAACCCAATCGGCTGAAGATGCGGGAGTGCGGACTGTCCAGATCAGAACCGGTATAGTACTGAGCTCAAAAGGTGGGGCACTTAATAAAATGCTTACTCCTTTCAAGTTGGGTGGGGGAGGTATACTTGGAACGGGTAAACAGTTTATGAGCTGGATTAGTTTGGACGATGAAGTGGCTGTTATTCGGTACCTGATTGATAACCCACGCATACATGGACCGGTTAATCTGGTTTCACCAGAACCTGTTACCAATATGGAATTTACAAAAACACTTGGTAAAATACTCAAGCGACCGACTATTTTACCCATGCCGTCGTTTGCGGCACACCTGCTTTTTGGAGAAATGGCTGATGCGCTTTTGCTATCCAGTGCAAAGGTGTACCCTGAAAAACTGATTAAATCTGGCTACGAGTTCAAGTATGCCAGTCTGCAACCTGCATTACGGAGTATTCTCTCATGAAAAATCCCAGTAAATTTGAACGAATTCAACAGGAAATGGCTGAAAGGGAGAAGGGGTATCGCGCCCAGGCCCTGAAGCTCTTTCCACATGTATGTGGAAGCTGCAGCCGAGAGTTTTCCGGGGCTAAATTGAAAGAGCTGACCGTTCACCATAAAGATCACAACCATCAGAATAATCCTCCTGATGGCAGCAACTGGGAACTCCTATGTGTTTATTGTCATGATCACGAACATGAAAAACACAAAATGAAGGGGTATGGAAGTTCGGCGGAAAGCGCTATAAAACTCGGGGGCTTTTCAGCTTTTGAAGGCTTGGATAGCCTCTTCACTGAAAGCACAAAGGATGAAGACGAGAATTAGATGCACGATTTGCCCAAAAGGATGTGATTTAGCACCGGGTGAAATCGGTGATTGCCGGGTTCGTGAGAACAAAGGTGGAAGGATACAGTGCACGACCTATGCGCACCCTTGCTCGCTAAACATAGATCCCGTTGAAAAGAAGCCTCTGTACCATTTTCTTCCTGGATCGAAAATTCTCTCCCTCGCGACGGCCGGATGTAATCTCCATTGCAAGCAATGTCAAAACTGGACAATTTCACAAAGCGCTCAATATGGTGCAGGCGGATCGGACGTTTACCCGGAAAATGTCGTAGAAATGGCAAAAAAACGGGATTGTCCGTCCATAGCTTATACCTATACCGAACCCCTGGTTTCGTACGAATATACGTATGATTGTTGTAAGGCCTCATCAGAACTTGGAATCAAGAATGTTCTGGTTACCGCTGCATTCATCAATCCCGAACCATTGCGTCATATCTGCCAATATGTGGATGCCGCCAACGTCGATCTAAAGTCATTCTCCGACGATTTCTACCGGGATATTTGCGATGCGAGACTTAAACCCGTGCTTAAAGCACTGGAAGTGATGAAGGAATGTGGCGTGATGCTTGAGATAACCAATCTACTGATTCCAACATTGAATGACTCGAAAGATGAAACAACGCAGCTTTGCGATTGGGTCGTGGAACATCTTGGAGAATCGACACCCCTTCATTTTTCGAGGTTTTTTCCTCAAAACCAATTAAAGCATCTCCCGCCAACGCCCACGGAAATAATTCTGCGCGCACGGCAGATCGCTATCGAATGCGGACTGAAGTTTGTCTATGTCGGCAATATGTCTGATGGGGCAGGGGAGCAGACCTGGTGTCCAAATTGCGAGAAGATCCTGATCGAGCGGCATGGCTACCACGTAATGAAAAACGTGATAAAGAATGGAACCTGCCCGGATTGCTCCATGCCGATTTATGGCGTCTGGGAATAATCGGGACCTTGCCGCCAGAGTTTTAATCCTTAGATGAGTGATTTTACAATTTCACTTAGCTCATCCGGATTTAGATCATCTAAGTTCAAGCCGCGTTTTTCGAGTTCCGCTTCTATCTTGCCGATCAGTTGAGTTATGTACTCATGGCTTTCATCCGATCCCATCAGAACATCATATTTATCCGCGTTTGTTACGCGGATATGCCCATCATCGGCATCGAATCCAACGCCTAGCAAACGGATGATTTTCTTTTGGGTTCCCGAAGACATTTTTTTTATGAAACCTGCTTGATCACAGCGGTGTTAATGGCTACTTTTCCGCACTCATCCATGCCGAATGGTGTAATTGGCAGCACAAGCGACTCTGACTCGCTTAGTCAAGGTTCGAGTCCTTGTTCGGCAACCATTCCTCTGCTCCCACGCAAAACTTTTCTCTAACTCACGCGGATCGGCATGATCACATAGAGGAAAGGTACGTTGGTCTTTATGACCCCTGGACTTAGTTCATCCGAGAGTTCCAGGTAGATTTCATCGCTGTCAAGATGCTTCAGCGGAGCCATCAGGAACGCAGGATTAAAGGCGATCGTGATATCCTTCCCGGAATACTTTACCGGAACACTTTCATGAGATTCACCGACTTCCGGGGATGAAGTAATCAGCTCCATCCGGTTTTCCGTAATCTGAATCTTTACCGATGCCGCCTGATCATCAAGCATGAGAGAAACACGGCGTACTGCGCTTTGAAGCATTTCGCGATCAACCGCAATCCGTTCTTCGCACTGCGATGGAATAACCTGGCGGTAGTTGGGATAGGTCCCATCAATCAACTTTGAAATAACGAAGATGTTTCCGAATTCAAAAGCTACCTGCGTGGCCGAGGTCTTTATTACAGCATCGCCGTCTTCATCGAGCGTTTTGATCAATTCGTTGACGGTCTTAGAGGGAACAACGATATCCAATTCCGCAGCGTCGGAAATATCAATTTCCTGCTCAACCAACGCAAGCCGGCGACCATCGGTGCACACCACAGTAAGTTTGTTATCGCGGAAGGCCATCAGGGACCCATTAAGAATAGCCCTGGATTCGTCCGTAGAGGCTGCGTAGGAGGTTTTCTGGAGGATATCCTTCAGTGTACCCTGCTTCAGCTTATAGGACGAACTCTCTTCGAATGTAGGCATAGGCGGAAAATCGTCATTTGAAAGCCCTTCAAGTTTGCAGTTGTAGGAACCGGATATGATTTCAGCCACATCATCATTGCTGATATCGATTTCAACCTGATGGTTTGGCAGGTCGCGGCAAATACTGAAGAACCGACGAGCTGGAAGGGTGGTTGCACCATCGCGCTGGATATCAGCTTCTATGCTTGTACGAACACTGACTTCCATATCGGTTGTTGTTAGCGTCAATCTTCCATTTCTCACTTCGAGCAGAACATTCGAAAGAATGGGCAAGGTGGTACGTTGACCGACAATGGACTGCACTTTTTGCAGTGCTTCAAGAATCTGATCCTTCTCGATGCTGAACTTCATTAACAAGCCTCCCGTTATATATATATAACCTATTTATAAATTCACTATTATTATTAGTCTGTAAATAACCGCTTCAGAACGTACCAATTTTACGTAACCCAGTCACCCGTAAAAGTTTGAAAAGGTGGATAACCCTGTTGATAAAAAGTGGATAAATACCCTCATCTGTTCAGAACTACCGGTTATTAGATTTATTAAGAATATACCCACAGGTTATCCCTGAACTATTAACAGAGCCATGGATTATGAATGACGCTTTCATGGTGTCAAACAAATGGATGAACGAACGCACTCTAAATATGAAAAAACCGCCAGCGAAGTGACGGTTCAGATCATGGGTTCCATACTGCGGTCTCATCCTTGACATGATGCCTTGGCGCAGTTTTTGTTTACCTTGTCTTTTAGAATAGCAATGGTTTGCTGCAATGCCTGGTCTTCCTTTGCTCTCGATGACACTTGTTCGTTTGCATATAAGATCGTGGCGTGGTTGCGGTTGAATGCTTCACCGATAACCGGAAACGACTGTGAAGTCATGTTTCTGGAAAGATGCATCGCAATCTGACGCGGCCAGGAAATATCCTTTGAGCGCTTCTTTCCCGTTATATCCGAGGGACGGAGGTCAAAATGCTCGGCTACCGTGCGCTGAATGATTTCTACGTTGACGGCGGCTTTTGATTCCTTATCCAGCAGGTCGTGCAGCAACTCGTCGATTTTCTGAATGTTCACATGCTGGTTGGTCAGCGATATAAAGGTGGCTACGCGGATTAGTGCGCCTTCCAGACTCCTGATATTCGATGATACGCGTTCGGCGAGATAATCAAGCAACGCGTGGTCGATATTAAGGTTAAGGAGTTCGGCCTTCTTCCGTAGAATGGCAGAGCGGGTCTCGACATCCGGTTTACCCAGTTCCGTTACCAGGCCCCACTCGAACCGGGAAATCAGGCGCGGGGCAAGCCCGGCCATTTCGCTCGGTGTACGGTCCGAGGTCAGTACAACTTGCTTATGGCTTTCAAATAGGGCGTTGAAGGTGTGGAAAAACTCTTCCTGAAGGCCGGCTTTTCCATCGAGAAACTGAATATCGTCGATCAGCAACATATCGATTTTACGGTATTTCTTGCGGAACGCAGAAACACCGCTGTTCTGAATGGCATCAATATATTCGTTGGTGAAGGATTCGCAGGTCGTATAGCAAATCTTGGCGCGGGGCTTCTTCGCGGCAATATGGTTTCCGATAGCCTGCATCAAATGGGTTTTCCCCAATCCAACGCCGCCATAGAGAAAAAGCGGATTATAGGTTCTGGACGGGGAATTAGCCGCTGCGAGGGCTGCTGCATGCGCAAACTGGTTCGAAGCACCCACCACGAACGAATCGAAGGTATAGTTGGGATTCAGATTATGAGTTGGCTTGGATTTTCCAAAACCAAGCGTCGGAATCGAAATAGGAGATTGGCTTTCCGCCTCCGTTTCCTCCCTGACAACATCAAAGCAACTGGAATCGACCTCCAGGGAAATATCCATTTCCTTTCCACTGACCACCATGACGGCCTTGCGGATCATTGGAAAATAGTTTTCTTCGAGCCAATCCTTGTAGAAATCGTTGGCAACAGCCAGTTGCAAAGACTTCTCCGTTTCGCGAATACATTGAATGACGGCAATCCACCGTTCATAAATATCGCTTGAAAGGATTCCCTTAAGCTGTTTGCAGGCGTCCTCCCAGACGCTAGGGCAATTCTTCTCCATTTGTACCTAAAACTTTCCCCTTAACAGGCATACCATAGTTATTGACAAGTTATTAACAGGCAGTGGTTTCCTGATTTGTAATGCGAGGTTGGAAGGTAAAGAATGTCATTGGATCCCTCAAGGGATTAGAAAAAAAAAGCACCCTAAAAAACTGATACCACTAAATGTTGTTATAAAAATTGATAGAGGCACAAGATGAGCCCCTGCATGTTCAGATATTATGAGCACAAAAATGTCAGATCAAAGTCTGTGGTCATCGTAACACATGGAATTTAAATATGTTGTGCCCGGGTTAATCGATTAACAACAGCCAATTCACTGTACTGAAGCTATCCAAATGGGAAAAAACATGGATTTTACTATGTTTCTCTTGGGAACGTCCTCGATTTCTTTAAACGGGCGGGATCTCTTGGAAGATGTTGGTATGAAGAAAGGTTGGAATGCGTATAGCGGGTAAAAAAAGTTTAGGCTTTTGTAGACAATAGAGGTATGGAAGATGCGTTATACACTCGTACGCTCGGGAGAAAGAGATATGAAAAACGAAATGATCATGCTGGTAGTAACGGCTTTGGCCCTGCCGGTCCTGGCGCAGGAAACCAACCAGATCAGCCAACCTGAATCTGTACCCGTTTCAGGAGCTGCCGCTGCAGATGGCCAGAAGCGCCAGAAACCCACGGAAGAAAAACGTCGGGAATTCAAGAAGCGGCATCTGAAGCTCATGGAAAAAGCACTTAAGGAAATCGGGGTAACCGAAGAACAGCGCCAGCAGATTATAGTCCTGCAGGAAGCCCACATGGAAAAAATGAAGGCCAATTGGAAGCGCATAAACAAAGCGCGTCGCGAGCTTTCAAAACTACAGGAAAGTGGAGCTTCCATGGAAGAGTTGGATCTTGCAATCCAGGAGATCTCGGATGCCCAGACCGAACAATTGCAAATCCTCGTGCGCAACCGAATGGAAATGGAGCGGATTCTCGGGAAGGAAAAAAACGATCTCTTGATGAAGAAAGCGCGGGAATTCTTCCGTAAGCACGGTCGCCGACCTGGTGCAGGAATGCCGCCAATCCCAGGGAGCAGCCAACCGACCAATACACCGCCACTTCCACCGTCCGGTTCTGCAGATGCAACAACGCCCTCAGCACCTCCACCGTCCGGTTCTGCAGATGCAACAACGCCCTCAGCACCTCCATCGTCCGGTTCTGCAGATGTGACAGCGCCTCCAACGCCTCCGACGGCTTGATCGATCCAAGGGAGTGTGATGAGCCGGAAACCAATACCCATGGTTTTTAATGAATATTAATCAACGGAAAACATTGATCTTAAATTAATAAGAATAAATGCTATGTTTACCGACATGGCGAAAAACAAACCCAGTCCCCTGCAGGCCGGTTTCTGGCTTTCGGATCAGGAAAAACAATACATCCTCGTAATCTGTGCCATTTTTCTGTTGGGTCTCATTGCACGTTACTGGTATCTGAAACACGACACGCCGGAAACATATTCACCTGCCGGCTTGGAAAAAGTTGAGAAAAACCATGAATGACTGCATTTTCTGCAAAATCATAGCTCAGGAAATTCCATCGACCGTCGTTTATGAGGACGACGATGTGCTGGTATTCATGGATATAGCCCCGATCATCAAGGGGCACGCTTTGGTTGTTCCCAAAAAGCACTACGATCCGGTGACCGAAACGCCTGACGATGTACTGGCCAAGCTGCATAGTATCGCCAAACGGGTGGCCCAGGCTCAAATGAACGGACTTGGTGCCGATGGAGTCAATATTATGCAAAACAACGGAACAGCGGCAGGGCAGGAAGTCGCCCATATTCACGTGCACGTTATTCCACGGTTTAACGGCGATGGCCACCACTGGAACTGGAACCCAAAAAAATACAACGATTTCGATGAAATGGCCGAGTTGGCCGAGAAATTGCAAAACAATTTATAGAAACCATGACGTACAAAACCATAGATGATTTACTGGCTCCGATCCTCGAATCGGATAGACGATATACCGCAGAAGCCTATCTGTTTGTCCGTGAAGGACTCGACCATACCGTGAGCCAGCTGGACAAACCCCGCCACGTTAGCGGTCAGGAGTTGCTTGAAGGCATGCGTGAGTATGCGATAAAGGAATACGGTCCTGTTTCCAAGCTGGTGCTCTCCGAGTGGGGGATCAACGAATGCATTGACTTCGGCAATATAGTCTTCAACCTGATCAATCAGGGGCTTCTCGGCAAAACCGACGAGGATTCCATCGAGGACTTCATGGGCGGGTACGACTTTTCCGAAGCCTTCATCCGCCCGTTCCGCCCCAGCGAACCAACTGCCTGTCGGGTTGATAAGACCTTGGATTGATTCTTCAATTTCTCTCCGCATTCAGTGAATGTTTCAAGCTTTGCTTCAATCAATAAGGCATTGGAGGACGCACCCTTGCTGTCGCAAGGTTCCAATCCCGTCCACTCATGCAAGCATGGTGGATTACGCGAGCAAAGCTGCATATTTAAATGAGTCCCGCATCAATCTATTTCCGTAAGTCCGCGAATTTTCCGCCCTTTGAAGGTGGAAATGTATAGCTAAATCCCTAATATGCCCGCTCTTTAGGAATTTGAACGGAGTCCGGCAATGAACAACGATTATCCCTACAACGAGATTGAACAGAAGTGGCAGAACTTCTGGGACGAGAACGGCGATTTTAATACCGATCTGGCGGCGGCGGAAAACCCGTACTACTGCCTGATGATGTTCCCGTATCCGTCGGGCAAGCTCCATGTGGGTCATGGCCGCAACTACATCATTGGCGATGCCGTTGCGCGCTATAAGAAGATGCAGGGTTTCGATGTGCTGACTCCGATGGGCTGGGACTCGTTTGGTTTGCCCGCCGAAAATGCCGCTATCAAGACCGGCACACCGCCGGCGGAATATACCACCGCCAACATTGCCACCATGAAAGAACAGCTCCGCGCCTGGGGCTGCATGTATGACTGGGACAAGGAAGTCACCTCCTGCATGCCCGACTACTATAAATGGACGCAGTGGCTTTTCATCCAGTTCTACAAACAGGGCCTCGCCTATAAAAAGAATTCCAACGTCAACTGGTGCCCGTCGTGCGCGACCGTACTGGCCAACGAGCAGGTGGTCGACGGCGCTTGCGAGCGCTGCGACTCCGAAGTCGACCAAAAATCGATGGACCAGTGGTTCTTCAAAATCACCGACTATGCCCAGCGCCTGCTCGATGATCTCGACACGCTCGACGGCTGGCCGACCCGCGTGAAGACCATGCAGAAAAACTGGATCGGCCGCTCCGAAGGCGCGGAAATCGACTTCCCGATCGTGCCGCGCGAAGACGGGGCAGGGGACAATGTTGATAAAATCGCCTGCTACACAACCCGCGTCGATACCATCTACGGCTGCACCTATATGGCGTTGGCTCCCGAACATCCTGAGCTGAAAAACCTCATCGCCGGCCTGCCGCAGGAAGAAGAGGTGCTCGAATTTATCAAGGCCAGCTCCAAGCTCACCAACCTCGACCGCGAAGCCGACGAAGTGGAGAAGGAAGGCCGCTTTACCGGGCGCTACCTGATCAACCCCTACAACGGCGAAAAAATCGAGCTGTGGGTCGGAAACTATGTCCTCATGTACGGCACCGGCGCGGTCATGGCGGTTCCGGCGCACGACACCCGCGACTTTGCCTTCGCCAAGAAATATGACCTGCCGATCAAGCTTTCCATCCAGAATCCGGAAGGCTCGCTCGTTCTTGACGAAATGGAAGACGCCTATACCGAAGACGGCACCTGCGTTGATTCCGGTGACTTTTCCGGCGTGGACAACCGCGAAGCGATCAAGCAGATGATCGCCCTCGCCGAAGAAAAAGGATTTGGCACCGGAAAGATTAACTTCCGCCTGCGCGACTGGCTCATTTCCCGTCAGCGCTACTGGGGCGCACCGATTCCGATGGTTTACTGCACCGACTGCGGTGTGGTTCCGGAAAAGGAAGAAAACCTTCCGATCCTGTTGCCGACCGATGTTGAATTCAAGGCCGAAGGCGAATCGCCGCTCAAGGGCTCGGAATCCTTCATGAACTGCACCTGCCCGAAATGCGGCGGGGCAGCCACGCGCGAATCCGACACCATGGACACCTTCGTCGATTCCTCCTGGTATTTCCTACGCTATCTCAGTGCACAGGATGCTTCGCAGGCGATCGATTCCGCAATTTCCAACAAATGGATGCCGGTCGACCAATATATCGGCGGCATCGAGCACGCCATTCTGCATCTGCTCTATGCCCGCTTCTTCACCAAAGCCATCAAGGATCTCGGCCTGATCGACTTTGACGAGCCGTTCAAACACCTCTTTACGCAGGGTATGATCTGTAAAAAGGGCCCCGACGGAAACCTCTACAAGATGTCCAAATCCAAGGGAAATGTGGTTAGTCCCGAAGAACTGCTGAAGAAATACGGCGCCGACACCGTCCGCCTCTACACGCTCTTCATCGGTCCACCCGAAAAGGAAGCCGAGTGGCAGGACTCCGGTGTGGAAGGCGCATCCCGCTTCCTCAAACGCATCTGGCGCCGCGTCGCCGACAACCTCGAGTTGCTGAAGTCGGTTGAAGGCAAAAAGCCGGTTATCGCCGACATGGCCGACGCCGAACGCGACCTCTACCGCAAGACCAACGAAACGATCCTGCAGATCACCCGCGGACTCGACGGCGCCTTCACCTTCAACACCGCCATTGCCGCGATCATGGAACTGATGAACGCCATCGACGCCCTCAAGATTTCGGACGACAGTTCCGAATCCGCTAAGGTAGTTTTCCGCGATGCCATTGAAAACGTCATCCTGCTCATCTCGCCCTTCGCGCCGCACATCGCCGAAGAGCTGTGGGTTGAACTCGGCCACGCCGCCGGCATCATGAATGCCGACTGGCCCGTCGTGAATGAAGAAGCCCTCAAGCGCGATGAAATCGGCATGGCCGTCCAGGTCAACGGAAAGGTCCGCGATCAGATCAAGGTTTCCACCTCCGCCACTAAGGAAGAGATCGAAGCCATCGCCCTCGCCGCCGAAAAGGTCCAATCCTGGTTAGAAGGAAAGACGGTTAGAAAGGTAATCGTCGTCCCCGGCCGCCTCGTGAACATCGCCGTTTCGTAGTCGAACTCAATCATATGTCTAATGCACAAAAGCCCCGTATTTTCGGGGCTTTTTTTATAAACATCTCATAGAACATCTGGTTAATTTAAAAACATGGAATAACCACAATATATTGTGGTGCAAGCCGCTTGGTGGTCGCAGAAAGGCACAATTTGTTAATTGACACGGATAAAAGAATTTGTTCAGGTGCTGGTATGAGAACGAGAAGAACAATTGAGGGGTTCGAATTCGAGCGATTCAGAAATGTTAAAGGAAGCTACGTATCGAAGGTTAGTATTCGAAAACAAGGCCATATAGGCTTATCGCAAGGATTACTGAAACGCCTTGGGATAAAAGACGGGGACTGGTTCGTGGAGCTTTATTATGATCGTAACCGCAATGCAATCGCTTTGGGATTTACCCAAGAAAAAATAGAGGACGTTGCAAAGCTACAATTACGGCCTTCTAACCCTAACGATACTGACAATCTAACGGCTCATGTAGCGGCAAAGGCTTTCCTCGATTATTGTGGAATAAACTATTCAAAAAAAACAATTTCATACGATCCAGAGGTCTATGCCGAAAAGATGATTGTCATCGTGCGTTTAGATGCTGATTCGAATGAAGATAATGAAAGGGAGGATGCTATGCATGACGAAGTATAAAAAAAGCTGCTAACCTCGAGGGTTAACAGCTGTCGGTGTCATAGGTATTACCAGTACCGATGACAAGAGCCGATGCACTAGGCAGTAGCTCCGTTTCAAAGCTTGTTTATCTCAGCTCCTGCCTAATGCGTCAAGAAGGAAACTCTTAAGCGGCAATGCCGTAAGGAGGCCCGAAATGGGCAAACCACGACGCAAGGTGTATTGCAAATATTTCGTGCACTACATCACTAAGCGCCGAGTGTACAGACGCGACGGGAAACCGTTCTGCTTCTACGTATAAGGCAAACTGCTGGGAGGAGGAAGCCTCCTCCCAGCTCTAAACTAACAAGGAGCTAGATAATGAAAGAAAAGTATCATGTAGTGAAAAACGGTGATCAATGGGGTGTTAAGCGCGAAGGCGCATCACGCTGTTCTTCAGTCGCAGGAACTCAATCCGAAGCACTTGATCAGGCGCGTGATCTCGCGATACCGCGGAAAGGTCAGGTGTTTGTTCACCGTCCTGATGGTAGAATTCGGGAAGAACGAACCTACCGAAAAGATCCCTATCCTCCCAAGGGATAGGATTATGAAGCGCGGAGCCGAGTGTTGTCTCGGCTCCTTTTTTCCGCCGCCGAACCGGGGGCGATCCTATGAAATAATGTTTTCAGACTTCGCTTCTGAAAAAAAGACTAGTCCTAGCTCGCTCATGAGCTGAGTTGGTCGCGGCAACGAGTTCTCACTCGGAAGGCAAAACCATCCGCAAAGTCATCGTCGTCCCCGGCCGGTTGGTGAATATTGCGGTTTCGTAGACCGTTCTTTTAAAGAATATCTTTCTCTGGTAATCAGTCGGATCTGACAAATCGGACGAATTACTGGAGGAAGGCATGGGAAAAATACGGAAGAGCGGGGGATACCGGAAGTTGGCGACGTTCCAGACGGCGACGATCATCTATGATGCCACGGTTTGGTTCTGTGAAAAGTTTGTCGATTCCCGTTCGCGAACCATCGACCAGATGGTGCAGGCCGCGCGGAGCGGGCGGCAGAACATTGCGGAGGGAAGCCGGGCTTCCGCCACCTCCAGCCAGACGGAACTGCGGCTGGTGAATGTTGCGCGGGCCAGCCTTGAAGAACTCCTGCTCGACTACGAGGATTTCCTGCGGCATCGGCGGCTGGAAATGTGGGAGCTGAACTCGGCGGAAGCTCTTGCGGTGCGGAATGTGCCGAGGAAGTTCAAGAAAGATCGGGAGGATCGGTCCAATCTGGCTGATTTGACGGATCAGGAGCGCTCCATGCTCTATGCCGAATGGCTGGAGCATGAAAACCCGGCGGTTCGGGCCAACGCGCTGATCTGCCTGATCCACCAGACCAACTTTCTACTCGATCAGCAGATCGCGGCGTTGGAGGAGCAGTTTGTTTCCGAGGGCGGTTATAGCGAGTTGCTAGCCGCCGAACGCTTGAAGGAGCGCCAGAAACAAAAGACGAACGACCCGGTTCCCGCCTGCCCGAAATGCAACAAGCCGATGGTGCTCCGCACGGCCCGTTCCGGCCAGAACGCCGGCAACTCATTCTGGGGCTGTTCCGCCTATCCCGATTGCAAGGGCGTAGTCGAGGTTTAACATACATCTCTGACTCGAAGGAAAAACCATCCGCAAAGTCATCGTCGTCCCCGGGCGGCTGGTGATCGGGGATCTCGGTTACATCTTGCTGGCGGAGAGGTATCGCTTTTGATTTGCGTCCTCCTCCTTAGGAGTGTCATTGTCTTTTCAGGGATTAACCAATCTTATGCCGAAGGAAAAGTTATGATTAAAAAATGTCTTGCCGCATCCGCTCTGCTTATTGCTCTTTCATCTTCACTGTTTGCCCAGGAACACAAGACCGGTCAGATTATTGAGGGGATCAAGTGCGAGGACGATCGGGACTTCTCCTACCTTCTATACCTCCCGACCAGCTATGACACCAACCGAGCTGATAAATATCCGGTTCTCTTCGTCATGCATCCGGGCGGCGGGAAAGGTAGCGGAATTCAGCGCTATGTTCGCGGCGCAGAGAAGAACAACTGGATTCTGGTAATGTCCAGGGAGTCGAGCAACCGCAACGATAAATCGCAACAAGCCATCAAAGCCATGGTCGAGGATGTATTTGACCACTTTCATGTGAATGAAAAACGTTGCTACGCCTCCGGCTTTTCCGGCGGTGGCCGCGAGGCTTTCTGGTTGGCGAATAAGATGAAGAGCAACATCATCGGAATTATTCCATGCGGGGCCGGAGATTCTGGGAATAACTATCAAAACGATGCGCTGGCCTACGGGCTGTGCGGAGGCTATTGCTTCAACCGCTGGGACATGACCATCACATTCCAAAAGCGCATTAAAAAGGACGGTCGTCTTCGCTATTTCCCAGGCGGACACGTCTGGGCCGGCGAAGACCTGATTTTTGATGCCATTACCTGGCTGAATGGGAAATACCTCGCAAAGAAGGGCAGTAAAGCCGAGCTAGACGAATTTTCCGAAATGCTCTTCGGCGAAATCGAGGCCAAATATGAAACCGATCCCTACTTTGCCTATGAAAACGCATCGGTGCTTGCGGAGGTTAGAAAGGCGCCACACGCCGCACAGGCAAAAGAACTTCTCGCCAAGCTCAAGATGGATCCGAAGGTAAAAACCTATATCGATGGGCTGGATGATATGGAAGATTTTGCCGACGAGTACTTCAACACCGATGTCATGGACTATCGCAACAACCCTTGCACTTCTAGTCAGGAAAGAGATGCCGCCAGACTTCTGAAGAAATACAGTGGCACACCGCTTGAAGCGACGATCAAGGACTTCGGCAAACCCTCACAGGAGATTTAATAAGCGGGCAGGGATCGGTCCTATGACCTGAGCCTGTAGGGCGAAAGAGGCTCCGCGCATGCGGGGCAACGAAGTGCCAAATAATGATTTTGCTATTACCCTGCGCTATCGAACCTGGCAACATCGCGCTTTCGTAGTCGAACCACCTCAAGAACTCGAAAGCCCCGCATCCTTGTCCACAAAGGGGCCTTTCTGTATTAACCCGTCCCGTCTTGCACGGCTGAAATTTTGAGAATAGATTGCTGAAAATTATTTAAGGGATCGGCGTGAAACTACGAATCAACCAACTATCTGTGCGACTGGCCTACGGCGAGAGCGATGTGCTTAAGGCGATCTGCCGGAAGCTTCGATGCGGAAAAGAGCAGCTTGATAACCTTGAAATTATCCGACGTTCGCTGGACGCCCGAAAAAAGGATCAAGAGCCGCGCTACATTCTTTCGGTGGACGTCGACTACCGGGGTAAACCGCCGCGCTTGCAACCCAATCAGATTGAAAAGACCCCGAAGCCGGAGCCTGCACTCGTTTTCCCGGACCATGTTAAGGGCGAACATCCGCCGGTTGTGATCGGTGCCGGGCCGGCCGGGCTGATGGCGGCGCTGACGCTGGCGGAGGCGGGGTATAAACCCTTGCTGATTGAGCGTGGTGCGGAAACTGATGCTCGCTCGGAGCAGGTTGAAGCATTCTGGAAAAGCGGGGAGCTCAATACGGAAAGCAACGTCCTTTATGGCGAGGGTGGTGCAGGGCTCTTTTCCGACGGGAAGCTGACGGCGCGCTCAAAAGACCGCGCCCGCATCCGCCGCTTTTTTGAAACACTGGTCGCCTGCGGTGCGTCTCCCGACATCCTGATTGATTCCGCCCCGCATATCGGAAGCGACGATTTGACGCAGATTATTCCCGCCGTCCGCAACCGGATCTGGGAATTGGGCGGAGCTTGTGCGTTTAATTCCAGACTGGAGAAGATCCAGATTGAAAACGGCGCACTGAGAGGGGTGGTGGTTTCCGGCAAGGAAATCCGCACCGATGCCTGCTTCCTCGCGACAGGCCATAGTGCGCGCGACATCTATTCCATGCTGGCCGAAAGCAATGTAGCGATCGAAGCCAAGCCTTTCGCGGTTGGCGTACGGCTCGAAATTCCGCAGCACCGGATTGATACGGCACAGTATGGCCGCTGGGCAAAGCTTCCGAACCTTGGTAGCGCCAGTTTCCGGTTGACCCGGAAGGAAGAGGGGAATGCCCGCCGCTGCTACAGCTTCTGTATGTGTCCCGGTGGCCTGGTTATTTCCTGCGCCTCTTCGGAAGGAATGTTGACCACCAACGGGATGAGTCTATCGGCGCGAGACAAGCCGTTTGGCAATGCGGCCTTTCTGGTTCCGGTGGATATGGCGGATTTTGGGCATGAAGCGGGAAATCCTGCACTGGCGGGAGTCGAGTTCCAGAAAAAGATGGAACGCGCGGCCTTTGAAGCGGGTGGTTCCGATTACGGAGTGCCCGCTGCACGGCTCATTGATTTTCTGGAAGGAAGCGTCGGCGACCTTCCCGGGGAACGTTCCTGTACCCGAGCGGTTCCGGCGCTGCTTCAGAATATGCTACCGGACTTTGTTTCCGAAACGCTGCAGTCGGCTATCCCCAGGATGTTGCGCGAGCTGAACGACACCCGGCTGGAGGAGGCGACACTCTATGCCGCCGAAACCCGCAGTTCGGCCCCGGTCCGGATGCTGCGCGATCCAAACGGCGAATCCTGCTCCGCCAAGGGATTGTATCCGTGCGGTGAGGGTTCGGGCTATGCCGGCGGAATCGTCAGTTCCGCGCTCGACGGAATGAAGGCCGCCGAGCAGTTTATTCTCAGGGGTTAGCGTCCAACCACTGATCAACGGGGCGGTCGAAGCCAATGCCGTGCATATAGTTGTAGGTGGCAACGCGCAGGGCCTCGCCGATAATTTTTGGATCGTGGTCGAAGTGTCCATCGAACGGAATTTCATTGCGGGCAAAGTCGGCAGGCGGCGGCTCTTTCAGCGCGATGGAATATTTCTCGGGATCACATGCGATCGGGCTGTGTGCGGTCAGGGCAAAACAGTGCCAGAAGGCGGAGTGCAGGATGCCTTCATCAAACAGGCGGCGAATGGTTTCCAGCGCCTGAAGCGTTTCCTGTTCGGTCTGGGTTGGAAACCCATACATCAGGTAGGCGTGGGTCAGGATTCCCGCATCGGCCAGATTTTCAAGCACCTGAGTTGCGCCGTTTACCGTAATACCTTTGCGCATCAGCTTTAAGGTCCGGTCGTTGCAGGTTTCCAAGCCGCCGGTTACGGCAATACAGCCTGAGGCGGCCATTTTTTGAATCAGCGCATTTGAAAAGCGGTTTTCAAAACGAATGTTGCCCCACCACTCAATCTCCAGCCCGCGGCGCAGGATTTCATCGCATAATCCGTCCAGTAGATCGTGCGGCAGGGATTCATCCACAAAATGGAATCCGTTAAAACCGCTCTGCGCAATCATGGCTTCGATCCAGTCGCAGATCACGGACGGTTCGGCGGGGTCGTAGCGGCGGATATAATCGATCGACGTATCGCAGAATTCACAGCGGCGCCAGCAGCAGCCGTGCGCCAGCATAAGCTTGTTCCAGCGCCCGTCCGACCAGAGCCGTGTAACCGGATTGAGCATTTCAAAGAGGCCGAAATAGCGGTTCAGCTCAAGACCGTCATATACGGGGGCGGGCAAGGCGTTGTGGGCAATGGGTGTTGCGGCGTCTTCATAATACCGAACCGCTCCGCCCTCGCGGACAAAGGTTCGGATGGGTGTGGCTTGATTGGCCAGCTGCAGCAACGGAAGCATGCCGCTATCGAGGGTGATGGAATCGACATAATCGAAAATGGAGGGATCGCGCAGTTCGGGTAGCTCCGTATTCACATAACCGCCGCCGATGGTGACGTGCATATCGGGAACGGTTTGTTTGATTCGGCGGGCAATGGTTAGCGCCCCTAAGAGACATCCCGGAAATGGAACCGTCAGAGCCACCATGTCCGGCGCATGTTTTTGCAGTTGCCTGTCTGTCAGATCGACCAGCCAAGAAGAAAACAGGGACGGGGGCGCCTCCAGCGTTTCCTGTAGTTTTCCGAACCGGGGAAGGCTGGCGCCGAGCTTTTCCGCATAGCGGGAAAAACCAAAATTCGGATCGGCCAGTTTGGCGGCTTCGGCGAGGTCGTCGAGATACAAACTGGCCAGATGCCGTGCGCGATCCGCCTCGTCGAGGCCGCGAAAGTCCCATCCGAACTGCTCCTCCTGCTCGTAGGCATGGTAGAGATGCGGGCCTTCAGGAAGCCAGCCGCGCCGCGCAATCTGTTTGGAAGCCGCCGGATTTTGATCCTGCAAAAAGGCCATCACCTCATCAATGGTCTCAAGATAATCCGGCTCTGCTTCCAGAAAAGCCTCCGCCTCCGGGTACGCTTCCAGCGTTCGGCAGAGCGCCGCCACCCCCTCCCTGGAAAAAAGTTTAAGCAACAGTTCCAGCGAAAGATCAGCCTGAACCGCATCATGTCCGTTATTCCGCAGCCACGCCGTGAGCAGCGGCGTGGCGGCATAAGGCGTGTTGGGTTGAAGCAACGGAGGTGTGATCAGTAGAATCTTCATAATGTTTCACCCATTAGAATCCACAGCGGGGGCTAACTCAACGCTGTTTTCGTGCAACATGGTCTCCGGTAAAGTCCAATAGGGGCTCGCCCCATGAGCCGGGTTGGACTCGGCAACGAGGCCTCATTCGGAAGAAAAAACCATTCGCAAAGTCATCGTCGTTTCCGGCCGGCTTGTGAACATCGCGGTTTCGTAACGCAAAAAATGACTGGAATATGAAACCCAGTCATTCTTTCCGTCTTAACCAGCGAGTGTCGACGGTCAGTTGGGCCAAGACATAATTATTGCGGCCACTTCATCGCATACTTCGACCAAATAGGTTTCCTTCTGGTCGGTTGCGCATTTGGAGCTTAGGTGTGGCGCGATCATAACACCACTGCCGTGTCGGTGTTCGCCTGTAAAGTTATCCGGTTTATCTTTTCTTGTTAAACCGAACGGTGTCCAGACACTGAGCCATGAGTTGCTTCGGAAACGTACATTTCCCGTTTTTTTTGCGTTGAGAACGCTGACGGTAACCGCGCAGTCGTCCTCAAAATTTATAATCCTCGCGGGATAGATTCCGAGGGTTGCCAAATAGGGCACGAGGCCCCACATGTGTCGCTTCGTGTTTTCGAGATCAACAGATACTTTGATTGGAATCCCCTGTTCATCGCGGGTGAAGTAATTGGGATATTGATCGACGAGTTGTCTTTCAATATCTCTTTTGGAGAGCTTGATTGCTCCGTAGCCGGTTATGGACCAGGGAGTTGCAGATGCCTTGAAACTATTGTTGTAGCTTGTCAGTTTGTATTTTTTATCCAGACTAACGGGATTTGTCGGGGCGGGTGTGGCATGAGCGCCTCGGAAGCTATAGGACGTACAACCTGTTTCAAGAAATACAAGGGCTAAGAGCGGGAGGATGAGTAGTTGTTTCTTCTTCATGTTTGTTGTTTCCGATCTTGTGGTCAGCGTGATTATAATGTGGTTGTCTTCTCAAGCTCTTCGCATATTTTATCTGCAGCTTCATTCATGAAATAATCTACATCCTGAGATGCCGCCACTGCACCACCCAGCACCCAGCTGTTTTTATCAACCGTTATGGTGCCCCATTCACTGGATTCCAAATTCCCGCTAAACTTTACATCGGCGTCAAAGTATGAGCTTCCCGCGCCCAATCCAATCCACATACGTGCAGTTGCATTACCATCTTCACAACGCGTGATCGTGCCGGATATGACCAGCGCATTACCCTCCGGCTTATTACGCGTAACGTTTTTAAATCCGCCTTTAGCTTCCAGTTTGTCAGCAATACGATCGGCAAAAATGACGCCTGCGTTTTTCTTCGCTGTTTTATTGGAGAAATCCATTACGGCAATCTGATCGTACTTGGATGCATTCCTTATAGTTTGTCCTTTAGAAGCGTTAATGCCGGAAATTGTACCGCATCCGGTAAGGAGGGTGATGGTCGCAACGGACATGAGACTAAACTTGATGAGACGAGCGATTTTCATGGAAACAACCTTTCTATGATTTAATACACATGAGATGTGTTTAAGAGAGCATAATTATATATTCAAAATGAAAGCTCAATATTTTGTTGTGAGATTAGACGGGAAGTTGAATGGGTTGATGTGCGATGCGGATTGGGTCAGTAACTATTGCTCCGGCGATTAAATATTGTGAATGAAAAGTTACGAGCGAATAGTCACAAACGACCTGGCGCGGCAAAGTCCAAACCCAATGGATTTTAACCCTCGCGAAACAACGCGCCGATAATCTGCGAAGCAGATAAGGAACGTAGTGAACGCTTCCAATACGCAAAAAGGAACGCATTGAATCCTTTATGCTTCTCATGGTTATGAGTCTCTTGTGCATCTTTTGGTAAAGATAAGCTGGCAGGAAAATGCAAAGCTAACGGGGAGTACAAAACTGCGTGCTTTCTTTTTGTGAATCCTTGTGCCTTTTCGTGGCAAAAATCACATTAGTTGGCCGCAGCATCAATGAGTCCTGCCTGAGCCTCCAACGACAAAAGTGAAGCTGCCGTCAAACCCGCCAAAAGGTACGGTTTTCCCGATGGAAAAATCATCCGCAAGGTGATTGTGGTTTCGGGGTGTTTGGTGAACATTGCAGTTTCATCGCCTTCCGCTCCATCCCTTGATGTTGATCTTAAACGTTTCGTATTTTGTCACGAATCCATGAATGGTACAACGGGCTAACGGATCGCATATGCATGCGTCCTGTACGCGATATTATATAAAAGGAGAACCATGAAATTCAAACTGATCGCAACGTTCACATTCTTCTTCTCCCTGGTATATGGCGGAACTGCAGAAACTGCGCTTCTTGAGGCGCGCAAGGGCTTTAAGACGGAGCTGGTTCGCACAATCAGCGACAAGAGCGCCTTGGCCAAGCCGCCGGATAGTGCGTTTTCCATCGTAAAGTATCCAACAGCGATCGGTGATATGCAGGCCTATCTAAGTAGGCCCGAGAACGTGAATAAAAAATATCCGGCGATCATCTGGATAACGGGCGGTTTCCCTCCGGGTGGTATAGGCGAATGGATCTGGGAGCCCTCCTCCTATGACAATGATCAATCCGCGCTGGCATATCATGAAGCCGGCGTGGTGATGATGTATCCCAGCTTCCGGGGAAGCTGCGGAAATCCGGGGAAACAGGAATCGTTTCTGGGGGAAGTAGACGATGTTTTGGCTGCACTGAAATATCTTCAAAAAGTACCTTATGTCGACCCAAAGCAGATTTATCTGGGCGGCCACAGCACAGGCGGAACGTTGGCGCTGCTGACGGCCGAGGCCACGAAGGAGTTCAAGGCCGTATTTGCATTTGGTGCCGTATCGGCGCCGTCGGCCTATGGGCCGGATTCGGTGAACTATGATCCGGCGAACAAGAAGGAGGATGCGCTTCGGTCTCCGGCCGTCTATATCAACGCGATTTCATCGCCCACCTATCTGATCGAAGGAAGCGGCGGGAACATCGGGCAGTTGGAACAGATGGCGGCGGCGAACAAGAATCCAAAACTACACTGCTTTGCTATTAAAGGCGCCTCGCACTTTGATGCGTTGTATCCTTTGAATGAGTTTTTGGCGGAACAGATCGCGAATTGCGCCGGCGCGGAAACCGTTCAGGTCACACAGGAACAGCTACAGCAAACCTATGACCGCTTTTGGGCTGCCCAGCATGAGTCGGAGGATTTGGAAACCCTCGCAACCGTTCGCTCCCGCGGAACGGATATTTGCCGCGAGCAGGTGGTTTCGTATTACTTGTGGTCGGATGAAAAGCCACCGCTGGAGGCCCTGGTTTCAAAAATAGGGGAAACGGCCTTCAAGGTTGGCGAGATATCCGAGGAAAAGGCTCGGGATGGAAGCCGATACTACCTGCTTGTGCTGCGCGGCAAGGTAACGCTTTCCAATCTGAATGCTGTCTTCAAGAACTCGAAATACATGAGGGCAATCGCGGATCGCCATGACGTCAACTACAGCGGTTGGTTTGTTGACTCCAACGCGCAGGAATGATTGGCCGGGGTGTCGATAAAGAGGACAAGGGTACTGAATGCCAAAACTGAAAACAGCGTGGTTGATTCTTTGCTGTGTGCTGGCTTCAATCACCGCGCGGGCTGCGGACGCTGATCCGGTCCCGCAGGCGTCGTCACGCCCGCTGATTAACGGAAAGCCATTGCTTCCGTCGGACGGGGCGCTGGAGGTCCCGGACCGGCTGAGTTTTGAGATGCTGGCCAGTCGCGATGATGTTCCGGGCGCCTACGGGGTGTTTGAACTCAAGTTTGTCATCATGGATGCTGGTTCGGATCGGCCCAGGCTCTATTTCATGAATTCGAAAAAGCATGTGTATCATTACTGCTTCGCCCGCGAGATTCTTGGATACAGCGACGGAAGCGATGCATTTGAAGCCGTCACCTACTTTCGGGACCGGAACCGGAAAAATCTGGCGGGAAGCATCATTGCGCATGACCGCGTTTCGGTTCCGACAGACGACCGGGAGACGGCCGGCGTCTACACCCTCGAGTTCTGGCCTTCCGATCCCGTGGGTTTTCCGTTCGTGGAAACCGCTTACAGACTCATTGCCGAAGCCATGCCGTTTGCCGGGGATCGCCTGTTGTATCATCCCAGCGGGGAGACGCAACGAATCCTGCTCGAGGAGGAACGGGCGGCTTACAGCAACTCTTGCGTGCGGACCATCTCGACGGATCAGCTTTTGGGGAGCCGGCAGGAATGTCCTCTCCATTTAGGTTGTGCCTATGGTCGATTGATGGTGGCAGAACCGGGGATCCGCTTGACGCCGCGCGATATCGTGATTTTCCGGTCGGTGCCAAATGATCTTGCCTGTGTTGCCGGTCTCATTACGGAAGATCCGCAGACGCCGCTCTCCCACGTCAACCTGAAGGCCCGGCAGGACGGTATTCCCAATGCGTATATCCGGAATGCCTCCACCCGGCCGGAGATCCAGCCGCTGATCGGGCGGAATGTGCGTTTTGAACTCACGCCCGATGGCTATACCATTAAGCCCGCATCTCAGGTGGAGGTTGATACGTTCCAGGCATCGATCCGGCCCGCCAAACCGCAGGTCCCTGTGCGCAATCTTTCCGTATCGGCGATTGCGGCCCTGGCTGATATCGGGCGGTCGGCCTACGATGCCTATGGTTCCAAGTCGGCCAATGTCGCCGAGCTTCGGCATATCATGCCCGGTGGCATGGCGCCGGAGGGCTATGCGGTGCCGTTTTCGATGTACGACCGTTTCATGCAGTCCAACGGATTCTATGCCGTGGCTGAAACCATGATGGCCGATCCGGCTTTCAAGACCAATGAGGTGGTGCGGGAAGATGCCCTGAAAAAGTTTCGCAGACAGATCCGGGCCGGAACCCTGCCGCCCGACATGATGGAAGCACTGGGGGCGCTGCAACATCGGTTTGCGCCGGATACGCGGATCCGATGCCGCTCGAGTGCGAATGTGGAAGATCTTGAGGGCTTCAGCGGGGCCGGGCTCTATGATTCAAAAACGCACAAGCCCGATGAAGGGCATCTGAGCCATACGATCAAGCAGATCTGGGCCGGGAATTGGAGTTTCCGGGCGTTTGAGGAGCGCGAATTCTACCGGATTGATCACCTCCGCTCCGCCATGGGGGTCCTGTGCCATCCAAGCTATCGCGACGAATCGGCCAACGGGGTGGCCGTAACCCGGAACCTGTATGATTCCGACTGGCGGGGATACTATGTCAACGTACAGGTGGGCGAATCGCTGGTGACCAATCCGGATGATGGGGTTGTTCCGGATGAATTCCTGATTTCCGAACTTAGCGGTCAGAGCGAATACGAGATCCAGTATATTCGCCATTCCAATCTGATACCAAAAGGCAGTCATGTGCTGTCGCAGACCCAGGCGGTTCAGCTGGCTGATGAGTTGGAGCGGGTGCACGATCATTTCCAGCGGGCATACGGTGCCGAAGGCCGGCCTGATTTTGCGATGGAGGTGGAATTCAAGTTTTTGGCCGATGGTACCCTCGTCTTTAAACAGGCCCGTCCCTGGGTTGACTGAGGCTGCAACACGAGTCAACATCGCGGCTGCGTAGACATAATACCCCGCTTACGCTACGATGGAAAATCCTAAGGAAAGGGGATGATATGAATCAGAATTTCAAGGCCCTGCAGGTCAAGCAGGTTGATAAGAAGACGTATACCCGGGAAATCGTTACGCGTACCGTGGAAGAACTGCCCGCGGGCGAGTTGCTGGTTGAGGTTCATTATTCATCGCTGAACTTCAAGGATGCCCTGTCCGCCACCGGAAATCCGGGGGTGACCCGCAATTTTCCCCATACGCCGGGGATCGATGCCGCAGGTGTGGTGGTCTCGTGCGAAGACGACCGCTTTCAGCCCGGAGACAAGGTGATTGTTACCAGCTATGATCTGGGAATGGAGACCGATGGGGGGTTTGGGCAGATGATCCGGGTTCCGTCTGCTTGGGCCGTCCCCTTGCCGGAAGGCTTGAGCATCAAGGAGAGTATGATGCTGGGCACCGCCGGCCTGACCGCGGCGCTGTCGGTTCAGGAACTGGTTGAAAGCGGTCTGACCCCGGAGCAGGGGCCGGTGCTGGTCACCGGTGCGACCGGCGGCGTCGGAAGTCTGGCGGTGGCCATGCTGGCAAAGGCCGGCTTTCAGGTGACGGCTGCGACGGGCAAGCTTTCGGAAACCGATTACCTGAAAGGGCTCGGCGCCACTGAGGTAATCGAGCGGGCCAGCGTACTCGAAGGAAGCGAACGGCCAATGATGAAACCGCGCTGGACCGGCGTGGTCGACTGTGTAGGCGGCGAAACCCTCGCCGCAGCTATCAAGGCAACGAATTACGGCGGGGTCGTGACCTGCTGCGGATTGGTGGGTTCATCGGACCTGCCGGTCAATGTATTTCCCTTCATTCTGCGTGGCGTACGCCTGATCGGGATCGATTCGGCGGAATGCGCGATGACCAGGCGGACCGCGGCCTGGCAGCGAATGGCCAATGCCTGGAAGCCGGACCGGCTGGAGGAAATGGTCGATGAGGTTGGGCTCAATGGTCTGGAAGAGAAGATTGCGGGAATGCTCAAGGCGCAGTTGACGCGGCGGGTGCTGGTGGACGTTGCCGCGAGCAGATAGAATGAAACCGCCATACCACCGGTCAGGTAAAATCTTCCGTTGGCCTTTTCAGGTCTAATGGGGTTGACGGGGACGGGACGAAACCCCGATGGTCTGCCCCTTCGAATCCCTGAACGAATATCGATAAATTCATGAAGCAGATCATTCTACGAAACGATGAAATCGCACCCGGTGTTTTTTGGCTGGCGGTCGAACGACGGCACGACTTCAATCCCGGCCAGACCGTCAAGGTCGGGTTGGGCGACGATTTGCCGCCGCGCATTTACAGTATTTGCAGCGGAAACAAGGAAAACGAGCTTCGGATCCTCTTCAATATCAAGGAGAACGGGGCGCTGACGCCACGGCTCGCCCAACTCAAGCCGGGTGACGAGGTGTGGGTTTCCGAGCCGGGAGGCAGTTTTATCGGGACATCCGATCCCGCCGTCTGGATTGCCACCGGCACCGGCATCGCGCCGTTCTACAGCATGCTTCGCTCCGGAATGGGCGAAAACCAGATTCTGCTCCACGGCGTCCGACATGCGAATCAATTCTATTTTAGCGAGGAGTGGAAAGCCGCACTGGGCGAAGAGTATCACCGCTTTTGCTCCGGAGAGGACGTCGACGGCATTCCCCGCGGGCGCATCAACCAGTACCTCGAACTGCACGAACTGCCGAAGGACCGGAAATACTATATCTGCGGGCAGGCGACCATGTGCGTCGAGGTGCGCGACCTGTTGATTTCCAAGGGGATTCCCTTCACGAACATTGTTGTCGAAATCTATTTTTAACTCGATTCCGCCGCTGCACCATCGCAAGGTCAACGTCATGAAACCCGCATTATTTGGAAAAACACTTAGCGAACTCACCGAGCTGGCCGTCGGCCTCGGCCTTCCAAAGTTTACCGGCAAGCAACTCGCTGATTGGCTGTATCACAAGGATATCGACGCCATTGCCGACATGAGCAACCTGTCGAAAAAAGCACGTGATCTGCTGGAGGAACACTACTGTTTCGGGTTGCATGCGCCGGCCAAGGTGCAGGAGAGTGTCGACGGCACCAAAAAATATCTCTTCGAGACCGCGACGGAAAACTTTATCGAAACCGCCATGATACCCTTCAAGGAGCGCCGGACCGTCTGCGTCTCCTCGCAGGTCGGATGCAAGATGGGATGCCTCTTTTGCATGACCGGAAAGCAGGGCTTTCAGGGGCAGCTTTCCGCCGGCGACATCGTCAACCAGATCCGCAGCATTCCCGAGCGTCACGAAGTCACCAACATTGTCTACATGGGCATGGGCGAGCCGTTCGACAATCTTGACGAAGTGCTCAAAAGCATTGAGATCCTCACGTCCGACTGGGGCTTCGCCATGAGTCCGCGCCGGATCACCGTTTCTTCCATCGGGATCACGCCGGGGCTGGTTCGCTTCCTCAACGAAAGCGAAGCGCACCTGGCCATCAGCATGCACACGCCCTTCCATGAGGAGCGTCAGCAGCTGATGCCCGTGCAGATCGCCTATCCGCTGGAAGAGGTCATCGACGTGATCCGGAAATGGGATTTCGGCGGCCAGCGCCGCGTCTCGTTCGAATATATCGTATTCCACGGACTCAACGATACGGCCCGGCACGTCAAGGAACTTTGCCGCCTGTTGAACGGCATCCGCTGCCGCATTAACCTCATCCGCTTCCATCCCGTGCCCGGCACCCCGCTGAAGGCAACCGACGAGAAAACCTTGCAATGGTTCAAGGACGAGCTGAACAACAAAGGCCTGCTCACCACCATCCGCGCCTCGCGCGGACAGGATATCTACGCCGCCTGCGGCCTGCTTTCCACCAAGGCGCTCGCCGGCCCGAAGAACGGAACTGCATAGGGAGCGGACTATGTTCTTGATTCGGCCTATATTTTTCCTGGTGAAAACAATATTTAAAACCACCACATGGTTTGTGGTTTCTTTTTGGTCAAAAAGCCGGAGCGGTTTTTATCGTTCTCGCCTGCTGCTGTTTTTGCTTTTGCCGGTCGTTTTTTGTGGATCCGTTGCCGCGGAAGATGGCCAGTTTAAGTATTCGAGCGGATTCGATTACAGCTCCGGTGAGTACAACGATAACGAAGAAACCACCATCCTGTATGTTCCATACCGGCTGGGATACGAAAAGGGCAGTTACAGCGGACAGATTTCTGTTTCCTGGATCAGCATCGATGGGCCCGGAACGGTGGTTAATGGCGGTGTGGCGGGGGTGTCACAAAGAGAATCCGGGATCGGTGATACATGGGTCTCGATGACCTACGGGATTGATGTCTTTCCTTACGAACTCGGCTTTCTCGACGTTACTGGAAAGCTGAAAATACCCACGGCGGATGAAAACAAGGGGTTGGGCACTGGGGAATTCGATGAAGTGCTGCAGTTCGATTACATGTATCCGTTGGGTCGGCTTACCCCTATGGCGACCTTGGCTTATAAAGTGAGGGGCGATCCTCCAGGAGTTGATTTAAATAACTCCATCTCTTGTTCGGTCGGCGCCGATTGGCGACAATCGCGCAGTATTCATATCGGGACATCTCTGGACTATCAGCAGGCCTCCATCGGTGGCATGGAAGATCCGCTTGATATTTTTTCCTATTTGAACTATAAAGCAACCAGGTTGTTGAGCATAACACCCTATATTTATATCGGTTTAAGCAGGGGTAGCTCCGATATAGGAGGGGGTCTTCAATTGACCTTAAAACCCTAATCAGGAGGTAGTAATGATTACGAAGGCATATACACGAGTACTGACAGGTGTGGCCGCTCTCGCGATGCTTATTCCGGCCATTTATGCAGATGATGCCGCCATGGAGCAGGACGCGGAACAAACGATCCTCAGCGGTAGCGAAGGAAAGGCCCCCGCCAAGATCGAGGCAAAATTCACGGATTTTGCCGGCGAGAATACCAAAACACTGGTTGATTCATTGCGCATGGGCGATTCGTTAAGCTATGTGATCCAGGTTGAAACCCCTGTCGTCGACGAAGAGGGGAATCCTGTTATGATCGATGTCGTCAATGAAGATGGAACCGTAACCCAGGTCCAAAAGACCGAGCTCGTGGACCAAACGATCGTTGTCGAAAACACGACCGGGAAATTGGGATATGGTGGCGTGGTGCTGGCCTTGGGATTGGCGCAAGCTACGCTCCCCGAAGGGGCCTCTTACGAGGATATCGTAAAGGCTCTGTTCGATGCCGAAACAGGCAAAGGCATTCTTGATATGCGTGCTGCCAAGATGGGCTGGGGGCAGATCTATCAATCTTACGATCTCAAGGTCGGAGATGTCATGAGCGCAATCCATTCATCGCGTCCAGACAAGCTGGAAAAACCCACGAAACCGGAGAAACCGGAAAAGCCGGCCAAGCCAGAAAAGCCTGCGAAACCGGAAAAGCCGGCCAAGCCCGAGAAACCGGCCAAGCCAGAAAAGATAAAGTAGCTTTTACAATTCAGTCGCAGGTATAAGCCTGTGTGTGGATAGCGCGGACTGGAAACAGCCGCGCTTTTTCTATGGCAACACCGTGAAGCACGGCCAAGTTTTCGAGATCGGAGAAGGTTGCGTCTGTACCGTACGTTCCATCAGGTTTCATGGTGGTGAGAGGGCCATAAACGGTATCATTCGACGACCGTACGAATGATGAAGCCGGACAGGGGGAACCCCTTCGAGATGGTCAATGAAGATGGAACGGTAATCCTGATCCAAGAGACCGGGTTTTTGAACTAAACCCGCGCGAGCAAATCAACGTAGCTTTATGGCTATTGCCCAGTGGAGCTCACCATGCATGATTGACATCTCCTGATAGACAACATTATACTTTTACCGTTATATGAAGGGTGCTGAAGTCATGGTTGGAGAGAGAAAACGTGTACTGATCATCGACGATGATGCAAATGACAGGCATTTGCTGAAGGTCTTGCTCAATGACGGGGATTACGAGGTGATCGAAGCTCCGGATGGGCCGGAGGGGTTGCGGTTGTTTGGGGAGCATCATCCGGATCTCGTCGTGATCGATTTGCGCATGCCGGGCATGGATGGCCTGGAGGTGCTCGACAAAATCTCGCAGAAGCAGACCTCGACGCCGGTTATTGTTGTTTCCGGTTCCGAGCGCATCGACGACGCCATTCAGGCGATCCGTCTCGGGGCCTCGGACTACCTGCTCAAGCCGGTCAACGAACCTTCGATCCTCTTCCATACCTTGGAGAGGAACCTGGAGCGCGCTACGCTGATCAAACAGAACGAACGCTTCCGGAAAAAGCTGGAGTCCCAGCTGAAGGAAATTTATGAGGACGAGGAGGCCGGGCGCAAGATCCAGAACCGGCTGCTCCCGCCCCCGTTAAAACCATATGGCGCCTACACCATGCGGCAGAGCGTCTTGCCTTCCATGACCCTCAGTGGCGATTTTCTGGACTATTTCAGCATCGGTGACAACCATGTTGCCTTCTATTCCGCCGATGTGGCCGGGCATGGGGTTTCTTCCGCGCTGATTACCGTGCTGATCAAAAGTTTCATGGTGAAGTTCCGCGACAACTATGTTTCCGAGAAGGATGACACCGTGCTCGATCCGGCAGCATTGGTGAAGACGCTGAACACCGAACTGCTACGCGAGCGGCTCGATAAGCATTTGACGCTGTTTTTCGGTGTTCTGGACCGTACCAAGAATACCTTGATCTATTCCAGTTGCGGCCACTATCCCTATCCGGTTCTCACTACTGCGGATGGCACCCGGCTGCTTGAGGAGAAAAGCATGGCGGTAGGCCTATTCGATTTTGCCGAATACCAGAATGCCCGGATCGAGCTTCCGCCTTCCTTCCGGCTCACGGTTTTTTCGGATGGCGCACTGGATCTGGTTGAGCAGGACGGGCTGGATAAAAAAATGCAATACCTGGCTTCGCTGGGCTCGGAAGAGGCCGTACAGGCCTTCTTGGAGCGGGCCCGGGAAATCGACGATCTTCCGGACGATATTTCCGTGCTCTCCGTGGAACGAGACTGGGGGCTGTCATGAGCGAGGGTAGAATTCTGTATGCGGAACATGACGGACACTACACCATCCAGATGCAGGGCCAGGTGCGTTATACCATGAGCCAGGGGCTTGACCGGTTGATTGAGCGCATTGCTTCGGATTCCGACGTTCGCAGCATTGCCGTGGACCTCACCGAGGCGGACTATCTCGACAGCACCAACCTTGGCCTGCTTGCGAGGATTGCGTCGCTTTCCATGGAACGCTTCAAGCAACCCGCACCACTGTTTTCGTGCAAAAAGGAAGTCAACGAAATCCTGAATTGCATGGGGTTCGATCAGGTGTTCAGCATTACCGGGAAACCACAGGCGGTTGAGGATGTCCCGCACGATATCACGGAAAAAACCACCTCTGGTTCGGCGCTTTTGCTCAAGGCGCATCGGAATCTGTACCATATGAATGCACGGAACGCCGAGGTCTTCCATGACATTGTTGAATTGCTGGAGTCTGAAATAGAGTAGCGAAACGGGGGTGAGAGGCTTGGCGATCGCCGGACGGACAAGGACTTGCCAAGCGATTGGGGGTTTCGATTGAACCGGAAGGAGAGGGAGATGAAGGCGAAAAAGATTCTCGTGGTGGACGATTCCCGGCAGGATGTTGAGCTGATGCTTGTGGCGCTGGAGGAGAAAAACCTGGCCAACGAGGTTGTGGTCGTGCACGACGGCGAGGAGGCGCTGGACTATCTCTTCCGGCGCGGAAACTTTGCCGAGCGGCCCGAAGAGCTCCCGGAGGTGGTCTTTCTCGATCTTAAAATGCCGAAGATAGATGGTTTGGAGGTGTTGCGCCAAGTCAAGGGGGATCCCGAGCTCAAGCGTATTCCCATCGTGGTCCTGACTTCCTCCCGCGAGGAGGAGGACATGATCAAGAGCTACGACCTCTGCGCAAACGCCTATGTGACCAAGCCGGTTATTTTCAGTTCGTTTATTGACGTGGTCAAGCAACTGGGCCTGTTTTGGGTGTTGACCAACGAGGTTCCTTCACGCGGATGAGGATTTCCGGCATGGCGCGGAAAGGGACAAGGAGAAAAAATGGAGACCAAGCTTCAAATTCTGATTCTGGAAGACGCGCCCCTTGATGCCGAGCTCGAAATCAGTCGCTTGGAAACGGCCGGAATCCAGTGCGAGTGGACGCGGGTGGATACCCGCGCCGCCTTCTTGTCCCATCTTGATGCGGGCGGATACGACCTGATACTTTCGGATTATGCTCTTCCGGGGTTCACCGGACTGGAGGCCCTCAAACTGGTTCGGGAAAGGAATACGGATATTCCGTTCATTCTGGTGTCGGGAACCCTGGGGGAGGATGCTGCGATAGAAAGCCTCCGGTCGGGAGCCACCGATTATGTGCTTAAGAATAAATTGTCCCGGTTGGTTCCCGTGGTTGAGCGTGCGCTCAGGGAATACGCAGAACAACAGGCCCGGCGACAGGCTCAGCGGGAGCTGGACAAAAGCCAACGGCGTCTGCTCACCTTGTTCAACACGGTTCCCGACCTGATCTACATGAAGGACCTTGACGGAAACTACCTCGGGTGTAACAGCGCTTTCGAACGGTTTTGCGGAATGTCCGAAATGGATTTAATCGGGAAAAGCGATGTCGACATCGTGGACCGGGCACAAGCCGACCTTTTTCGGGAAACCGACCTCCTTGCCCTTGAAAAAGGCGGTCCCTGGAAAACCGAGGAGCAGTTAACGTTTTCCGCCGACGGTTATGTGGGCTATTTCGAGGCAATCAAGAGCCCCCTGCGAGATGCGGACGGACAGGTGTTTGGCGTCATGGGGGTGGAGCGCGACGTCACCCGGCGCAGGAAAGCCACCGATGCCATGAAGGAAGCCAAGGAGGAGCTTCAATATATTCTGGATACCATGGAAGATATGGTCTTCACGCTGGATCTGGATGGTAACTACACCTTTGCCAGCGCCGCCGTGGAAAAGGCATGCGGATATCGTCCCGAAGAGATTTGCCGTATGAATCTTAAGGAAATCGTTGCTCCTGAATACCATGGTGCTCTCAGCGAACGATTGCAGCAGGCCACGGCAGGAGGGCGGTCGGGGGGAGTACATACCTTCGAGGTCGTCTGCAAAGACGGTTCGCGCAGGTGGCAGGAGGCCTTGACCCGCGTGAGATATGATCCCGTCTCGGGCGTGCCGGTGGCAACTCAGGGTGTTGCGCGCGATATCACCGAACGAAAGAAGGCAGAGGTTGAGCTTCTGCGGATGTCAGCAGCAATCAGCCAGATTGTGGAAGCGGTGATTATCACCGATCCGGCAAGCGACATTCTATACGTAAACCCGTCGTTTGAGCACATGTCCGGCTACACCCGGGAGGAGGTGCTTGGCAAGAATCCGCGCTTGTGGAAAAGCGACCGCCACGATGAGGAATTCTATCGCAAGCTATGGGATGGCCTGCTAAACGACGGCTGGTGGTCCGGTCGATTCTACAACAAGAAAAAGGACGGGACAATCTATACCGTGGATGCAACCATTTCGGCCGTGAGGGATGCTTCCGGTGACGTCGTCAACTATATTGCGGTCCAGCGCGACATCACGAAAGAGATCGCACTCGAAGAGATGGTTCGCCAGTCGCAGAAGATGGATGCCGTGGGGCGGCTGGCCGGAGGGGTGGCCCATGACCTCAACAACATCCTGCAAACCATCTTCGGTTTCAGTTCGGTTTTGCTCCTGGGCCCCAAGACGACGGAAGAACTGCACGCGGACGTTTACGAGATCCAGCAGGCTGCCAGACGGGCAAGCGACCTGACCCAGCAGCTGCTGACCTTCAGCCGGAAGCAATCTTCCATGCTTGTGCCGGTCGACTTGAACGGGATCATTGCAGAGGAAATGAAAATGCTTGAACGCCTGCTGAGTGAACAAGTGCGGCTGGAGTTCAATCCGGAAGGCGAGCTCCGGCAGGTCGATGCCGACCGCAGTCAGATTGAGCAGGTGGTGATGAACCTGGTAGTCAATGCGCGCGATGCCATGCCGGAAGGCGGCGTGATCTCGATGCGTACCCTGAATGTAGATATCCCGTACGAGAGCTCAAGCCCGGTGCCCGCCGAGCGCTCCGGACGTTTTGTCTGCATATCGGTTGCGGATACCGGAAGCGGGATGGATGAGGAAGTACTGGCACATTTGTTCGAGCCTTTTTTTACAACCAAGCCGGTCGGAAAAGGAACCGGACTTGGTCTGGCAATCATCTATGGGATTGTGGAGCAGCACAAGGGATGGATCGATGTGGAAAGCAAGGAGGGAGAGGGGGCCGAATTCAAGATTTTCCTTCCGGTTCACGAAAGCTCCTGATTCGAGGACGGTCGAATTCGTGACTAAATAGGTATTAATGATGAAGCATAAACAGAGAGGGGCGGGAAAATCCCCTCATCCTGGCGCCACGTTTTATTTCTTGCTGCCGCGAGCATCGGACAAGGAGTCAACCCCATGAGGAAGCAGTCGAAGATGACGATATCCGGCGGCACCTTGGCTGCCGTTATCCTGTTTGTCCTCGGGCAGGGAACCGTCATGTCCGCGGGGGGCGAGGGGAGCAATTCCGCACCAGCCTGGGTGTTTGAAACGTCAACCGCCATCGAAGTCACCCAAACCGCTCCCGCATCACCGCACTTCCGTTTCACCCATCTGACCGTGGAGGACGGTCTCTCCGACTCGGCCATGAGCTCCGTCGTGCAGGACCAGCAGGGATTCATGTGGTTCGGTACGGAACGGGGCGGCTTGAACCGCTATGATGGGTACGAGTTCAAGGTCTATCAGCACGATGAGGACAATGAACGGAGCCTGAGCCTGAACAGGGTCACCACCTTGTTGCTCGATAGTCAGGGAACATTGTGGATAGGCACGGGCGCCGGCCTGAACCGTTACAATCGCGATACGGACGACTTTACCTGCTATCGCCCCGTTCCGGGGGACGAGACCTCTCTTGCTGATATATTAGTCAGCGCGCTATGCGAGGATGCCTCCGGCGCGATCTGGGTGGGCACCGACAAGGGGGTGTGTCGACTGGATCGCAAGACGGGTAAATTCACGAGGTACCGGCACGACCCGGAGAACCCCCGCAGCCTGAGCAGCGATTTCATCCGTTCGGTCTTTGCCGACCCGCAAAGCGGGCTGCTCTGGGTGGGAACGGTGGATCAGGGCGCCGGTGTGCTCGATCCGGAAAGCGGCGAATTCACCGCCTATCGGTATGATCCGAACATCCCCGGGAGTATTGGTGGCTCAGACGTGACGTGCTTTCTCCGAGACAAGGCGGGCGTGCTGTGGGTCGGCATGGGGGGCGGCTTGAACCGTTTCGTGCCGGAGACGAAGACCTTTGTTCACTATCGGCATGATCCAGAAGACCCCGGCAGTGTTAGTGATAACTATGTCTGGGCGCTTTTCGAGGACCGGGCCGGGCGTTTCTGGGTTTGCACGCCGCGGGGGTTGAATCTTATGGATCGCAGCCGCGGGGTTTTCTCGCGGCTTCTTGCTGCCCAAGGCGATCCGACAAGCTATTGTGCGGCCTCGCTCAACCAGGTCTGTGAGGACAACACGGGAGCCGTCTGGGCCACCTCCCACTTGCATGGTGTGGTGCGGCTTCCGAGTGTTCCGGAGAAGTTCAAGGTCTACTGCCACAATCCCGAGAACACCAACAGCCTGCGCCATAGCATGGTGCAGGCCATTCATATTGACCGGAACAACCGCGCCTGGATTGGCACGCTGGCGGGTCTCGATTACCTCGATGACTGCCGTCCCCCGGTCAAGCACTCAATCCTGATTGATGCCCATGCAGTTACCGAGGATAAACAAGGGCAAATTTGGGCCGGGGCCTTTCCTCAGGGACTATTTCGCATTCATGGAGACAACGTTACCCACTATCCGCACGATCCGAACAATCCCAACAGTCCGGCAACGGACCAAATCTGGGCCTTGGAGACGGATGACCTGGGCGGTTTGTGGATTATTTATTGGGCGGATGGAATCGGCCGCTTCGACGGCAAAACCTTCACCCATTACACGGCGGACCCCGCGGATCCACAAGCCGTGCCTGCCAGCAAGTCGTACGGTTTCGCCAAGGACCGCGACGGATTTATCTGGCTTGCGGGGGAAGGCGGCCTAACCCGGTTTAGACCCGAGGATCCGGGTTTCAAGACCTACCTCATTGATCCAGAGCATCCCGAGGACGAAGTCAACCGCTCATTGCTGTCCGTCTATATTGACCGGGACCGTCCAGGGGAAATGTGGGTGGGCACACTGTTCGGGCTATTCCGGTTTGATCCGGTTTCGGGCAGGTTTACGCGCCGCTACACGAAAAAGGATGGGTTACCCTCGGACAACGTGCAGTCCATTCAGCGGGACAATCATGGCTGGTTATGGTTGGGCACGCCCGCGGGACTCTCCTGTTTTGACCCCGAGCAGGGCCTGTTCCGCAACTACGACAAGTCCGACGGGTTGCCGGGAAATAAATTCTTCATCGGAGCCGCCGCCAAGGCGCCCGATGGCCAGATGTTCTTTGGGTGCACCGAAGGGCTGGCCTCCTTTTATCCCGATAAAATGAGGATCAACCCGAATCCGCCGCCGGTGGCGTTGACCGAGTTTCAACTGTTCAACAAACCCGTTTCCATCGGTGAAAAGTCCCCGCTCCAAAAAGCAATCGATGTCGCTGATCGGATCGTGCTTCGGTATGAGCAGGATGTATTCCGCTTAAGGTTCGCGGCGTTGGACTACACGGCCCCGACCAAGAACCGCTACGCCTACAAGCTCGAGGGATTCGACAAGGACTGGCGCTATGTGGGAGCAAACGACCGCTCCGCCACGTACACCCGCTTAAGCCCCGGCGAATACACATTTCGGGTGAAGGCTTCCAACAACGATGGTTTGTGGAATGAACAAGGTGCATCCATCCGGATCGTTGTTATTCCTCCATGGTGGCAAACCTGGTGGTTCCGGAGCGTCGCGGCTGGGTCGTTGCTGGCCCTGGTCTATGCCGGTTTTGGCCTGCGGATCAGAAGCATGCACAAGCGCAACCTGCAGCTTGAAAAGCAGATCGCCGAACGCAAGCGTGCGGAGAAGGCGCTGCAAAAAAACGAAACCTTGCTGAATGCTGCGCAACGACTCAGCAAGGTGGGTGGATGGGAATACGATGTCAAATCGGGGACGTCATTCTGGACGGAAGAACTCTATCGAATCCATGAAATACCCAACGATCCGGGCATCGATCATGTAAAGGAGAGTCTGGCCTGTTTCCGGCCGGAAGACCGACCGATGCTCAACGAGGCATTTCAACGCGCTTGCGAACAGGGCGAATCCTACGATTTTGAATTGCCATTCACCACGTACACCGGAAAGCCGTTGTGGATCCGTACGACTGCCCAGCCCGTCATTGAAGAGGGCAAGGTCGTGCGGCTCTATGGAAACCTGATGGACATCACCGCACGAAAGCGGGCGCAGGAAGCGACCGCCCAGGAGCAAGAGCGGCTCAAGTTTATCTTCGATTCGCTTCCCATTGGAGTCAGCCTGAACCGGACGTACGCCGACGGGAACGAAGTCCGTATGATCAACGATGCCCATCTGAGCATCGCCGGGATCACGCGCGAGCAGGACAATCCGGAGACCTGGAAGCACATCAACCATCCCGATAATTTAGATGAGCGGGATGCGTTCATGTACGAGACGGATGGGGGAAAGATTAACCATTTCATGGAGGAAAAGCGCTACATCCAACCGGACGGTAAAATTGTCTGGGTTGCTTTTTCCCGATTGCGTCGGGCACTGGAGGACGGCGGTTTCGAGGATCTATGCACCGCGGTGGACATCACGGAACTCAAGGAGGTTGCGGAACGGCTGAGAAATGCGGTGGCGCGCCTTAATGATGCGCAGCGCATCGCGCATCTGGGTAATTGGCAACTTGACCTGGAGACCAACGAGCTGACGTGGTCCGACGAGATCTATCGTATCTTCGAAATGGACAAGGAGGAATTCGGAGCTTCCTATGACGCGTTTCTCGATGCGGTTCATCCCGATGACCGTGACATGGTGAATCAGGCCTACACCGAATCCTTAAAGAACAAAATGCCCTACGAAATCGAACATCGTTTGCTGATGCCGGACGGGCGGATCAAGTACGTCACCGAGAAATGCGAAACCTATTACGATGAGAGCGGCGCGCCGGTGCGTTCCGTTGGCACGGTGCACGATATCACCGAACGCAAGCTGGCTCAGGAAAGGGTCGCCCATCTCGCGTCCATCGTGGAGTTCTCCGACGACGCAATCATCGGCAAGGCGCTGAATGGCACGATTCTCAGCTGGAACCGGGGTGCGGAGCAGATCTATGGCTATACCGCCGCCGAAATCGTGGGTCATTCCATTTCGATGCTTGTCCCGCCCGACATGACGGATGAGCTGGCAGAGATTATAGCGCGACTGAATCGCGGCGAAAGAGTGGAACACCACCAAACCACCCGTGTACGCAAAGATGGGACGATTATCCACGTTTCCTTAACCATTTCGCCCATCAAGGATGCCCGGGGACAAATCGTCGGTGCCTCCGCCATTGCCCGAGACATCACCGGGCGCGTCCGGGCCGATGCCGAAATCCATCGTCTGGCCGATCTGCAGCAGGCCATTCTCTCGAATGCCGCCTATATGGTGATCTCGGTCGACGTCGAGGGAATCATCACAACCTTCAACCCGGCGGCCGAGCGCTCCCTCGGCTACACCGCCGAAGAACTTGTCGGCAAACAAACCCCGAGTGTTTTTCACGACCCTGATGAAGTGGTCGAGCGCGCCCGGATTTTTTCGGACGAACTGGGCGTCACGGTCGAGCCGGGCTTCGAGGTCTTTGTTGCCAAGGCTAGGCGGAATCTGCCCAACGAATACGAATGGACCTACGTTCGCAAAGATGGCCACTGTTTTCCGGTTTTACTCTCGGTAACGGCCTTGCGCGATTCGCAAGGAAACATTGATGGTTTTCTGGGCATGGCCATCGACATTACCGAGCGCAAGCAGGCGGAAGAGAACGTCCGCCAGCTCAATGAAGAACTCGAGCAACGGGTACTGGACCGTACTGTACGGCTCGAGATTGCGAACAAGGAACTCGAAGCTTTTGCCTATTCCGTCTCGCACGACTTGAGGGCGCCGTTGCGGCATATTGACGGTTATGTGGAGCTGCTGATTTCCCGTTGCCGAGGTGATCTGAGCGAGCAAGGCCTGTACTATCTGGATACGGTTGCCAGTGCCGCCCGCAGAATGGGACTTTTGATCGACGATCTTCTACAGTTCTCCCGAACCGGCCGGTCCGAGATGCGGCGGGAAAAGGTCGATATGAACCAGACGCTACAGGAGGTGCTGTCCGAATTGAAGGAGAGTTATGCTGGGCGTTCCATCGAATGGATCGTTGAAGACCTTCCTCCCGTCATGGGGGATCACTCCCTCCTTCGTCAGGTTTGGGCCAATATTTTGGGAAATGCCATTAAATATACCCGCCCAAGGAAGGCGGCACGGATACAGATTGATGCCAAGGAAGGCGGAGGTGAAATTGTTTTCCGTGTTGTGGACAATGGCGTTGGCTTTGACATGCGCTATGCCGACAAACTTTTTGGCGTCTTTCAGCGTCTGCACTCCCAGGAAGAATTCGAAGGGACCGGAATCGGGCTGGCCACCGTGCACCGCATCATTGCACGCCATGGCGGCCGCGTGTGGGCGGAAGCCGGGATCGATCGCGGCGCAACCTTTTACTTTTCGCTTTCCCAACCCAACCCATGAGAGGAATACCCCATGGATATTCAACCTTCATTGAGCGGAAGCATTCACCGGGTGGCCGGGGGTGGATCGCGGGCCGAGCAGTTAAGGGAGCCACGTCCGACTGCACGCTGCCCAAATAGAGGTCTCCGCAAAACACCAGAGGGATGAAATGAAGATTCATGTTTTTTTGAAAACAGTCTTTGTTCCAGCCATGTTTTTACTGGCGGCCATGCCCGGCCAGTCTCAGGATGCTTCCGACTCGGTGGTTTTGCCGGTGGTCGCGGGCAAGGACATCCGGTTCACCGTCCTCACCAGCGAAGAGGGGCTGTCGTCCGGGAATGTGTATGATATCGACCAGAATGCCCAGGGCTTTTTGTGGTTCGCCACCGGCGATGGTTTGAGTCGTTACGATGGCTATTCGTTCCGTACCTTTCGTTTCGAACGCGGCAACTCCAACAGTCTGAGTAGCAGCTCTGTGCTGGCAATTGAACGGGGGCGGAGCAATGTCTTGTGGCTGGCCACCACCAGCGGCGGGCTGGATCGGTTTGATACGGTCACCGAAACCTTCACCCACTACCGTCATGACCCAACTGACACCAACAGTTTGAGTGGATTTGGCATTTCCGACCACTGCCTCTACGAGGATCGGCAGGGTGCGTTATGGATTGGCACCAGGGATAGCGGCCTGAACCGCCTTGATCCGGCGACGGGGGCGTTTACCCACTATCGCAACGACCCCCTGAATGCCAACAGCCTGAGCAGTGATCGGATCGCGAGCATCTACCAGGATTCGGGCGGGATGATATGGATCGGCACCTCGGATGCGGGGCTGAACCAGCTCGATCCGGTCTCCGGGCAGATTACCCGGTATCTGCCGAATCCGGTTGATCCGCACGCATTGCCGGATGCGATCGTGCATGGGGTGTGCGAAGACCGTACCGGGACATTCTGGGTGGCGACCCAAAATGGTTTTGGGACGTTGGACTGCCATACCGGACGTTTCACCCGTTATGTCATTGCTCCCGACCACCCGGAGGTGGCCAGATTCAAAACGATTTCGCAAATCCACGAAGATGCGGCGGGCAACCTGTGGTTGGGCACCGGTGGCGCGGGGATACTGAAGTTTGACCGGCAGCAGCAACAGATCGTGCAGTATAAAAACGACCCCGGCAATCCGCACAGTTTGCGGAACAATTTTATTAGCTTCTTCCACGAAGACCCCTCCGGGACGCTGTGGGTTGGCACCCTGGGCGGCGGGGCGAATATGTTTTCCTCCCGCCCGCCCAAGTTCGCTCACTACAAGCACGAGGCCGACAACGCCAACAGCGTGGCCGACAATTTTATCCTTTCCATTTTTGAAGACCACGCTGGCATCGTGTGGATTGGCACCTCGCGCACCCTCAACCGTTGGGATCGCCGATCAAACACCTGGCAGTTCTATCGCAATGACCCTGCCAACGAGGCCAGTATCACGACCGGTTCGGTGACGGCCACCCAGGAAGACCCGGACGGCACGCTCTGGTTCGGCACCTTCAGGGGCGGGCTGAACCGGTTTGAGCCCAATACCGGTCGTTTCAAAGCCTATCTGTTCGATGCCAGCGACCCCCACAGCCTGAGCGATAACATTATTCGATCGCTCTACCGCGACTCCAACGGAGTCCTGTGGGTGGGCGGCTGGAATAACGGGCTGAACCGCTTTGATCGGACGACCGAAACCTTCCAGCGCTATCCGCATGTTCCTGGCAATCCAAACAGCCTCAGTGCGGGCTCGGTTAGCGATATCTACGAAGACCGGGCGAAGACCTTGTGGGTAGCTACCGAAGGCGGCGGCTTGAACCGGTTTGATCCGGCGACGGAAACGTTCCAGCGGTTTCAGAGTGACCCGCAGAATCTGGCTAGTCTGGCCAACAACGACGTGCGGGTTCTCTACGAAGACCGTGCCGGCCGGTTCTGGGTCGGTACCGCCGGGGGCTTGTGTTTGTTTGATCGGGCGAACGGAACTTGCATGGTGTTCACGGAAAAGGAAGGGCTGCCCAACAACACGATCGAGGGCATTCTGGAAGATGAGGAGGGGAATCTGTGGATCAGCACCAACAATGGACTCTCCCGTTTCAACCCGAAGACCAGAACCTTCCGCAACTATGACATGTCGGATGGTCTGCAAAGCAACGAGTTCCATGTCTTTACAGCGTTCTGCAAAAGTCCACGCACGGGTGAGATGTATTTCGGCGGCATGAACGGCTTTAACGTCTTTGATCCCCGCGGGGTGGTGGACAATCCCTTTAAACCGCCAGTCGTGCTCACCGATTTTCGGTTATTTGGCAAATCGGTGCCCGTCGGGGGAGATTCGGTGCTGCGCAAGGCCATCAACGTTACTGACCGGCTGACGTTGCCGCACAACCAGAACAGCCTGTCCTTTGAGTTTGCGGCTTTGAGTTATGTGGCGCCTGCCGAGAACCAGTATCGCTACAAACTGGAGGGCTTTGACGCTGACTGGCGCAAAGTGGATAGCAAAGAGCGGTTGGCGGTCTATACCAGGCTGGCTGCGGGTGACTATGTGTTTCGGGTCCAGGGATCGAGCGAAGACGGCGTGTGGAATGAACAAGGTGCATCCATCCGGATCGCCATCATCCCTCCGTGGTGGCAAACTTGGTGGTTTAGAGGAGGCGCTGCTGGCTCGCTGCTGGTCTTGGTCTATGCCGGCTTTAGCCTGCGGGTCAGAAGGATGCACAAGCGCAGCCTGAGGCTTGAAAAGCAAGTCGCCGAGCGGACTTCACAGCTTGAAGCGGCCAACAAGGAACTAGAAGCTTTCGCCTATTCCGTCTCGCACGACCTGCGGGCGCCGTTACGCCATATCGATGGCTATGTGGAGCTACTGGTCTCGCGCTGTCGCGACAGCCTGAGCGAGCAAGGCCTGCGGTATATGGATACAATCGCCGGTTCCGCCCAGAAGATGGGAGTTCTGATCGACGATCTGCTCCAGTTCTCCCGAACCGGCCGGTCCGAGATGCGACGGGGAACGGTCGATATGAACCAGGCGCTACAGGAGGTGCTGTCCGAATTGAAGGAAAGTTGCGCAGACCGTCCCATCGAATGGGTTATCGGGGATCTGCCCTCCGTCCATGGAGATTTTACCCTCCTCCGCCAAGTCTGGGCCAACCTCCTGGGAAATGCCATTAAATACACCAGTCCGAGGCAGGAAGCACGGATAGAGGTTGGTGCAAAGAACGACGGCGATGACATTGTTTTCCGTGTTGCGGACAATGGCGTGGGTTTTGACATGCGCTATGCCGACAAACTTTTTGGCGTCTTTCAGCGTCTGCACTCCCATGAAGAATTCGAAGGAACCGGCATCGGGCTGGCCACGGTGCAGCGCATCATCGCCCGTCATGATGGACGGATCTGGGCGGAAGCGAAAGTTGATCAAGGGGCCACGTTTTATTTCACGCTTCAGAGCGCATCGGGAAAGGAGACCCCGGTATGAGGAGAGAGCCGATGATGACGATATCCGGCCCCATCTTGGCCACCGTTACCCTGTTTTTCCTCGGGCAAGTCGTGTTTGCGGCCGTGCCGTCGAAGCCTGATCTGTGGTTCACCCGTTTGGGGCTTGAGGAAGGACTGTCTCACGCCGACGTGCGGTGCATTATCCGGGATTATCAAGGCTTCATGTGGTTTGGCACCACGGGGGGCGGGCTGAATCGCTATAACGGGTATAACTTTAAGGTTTACCGGCATGATGAGCAGGATGAGCGCAGTCTCGGTTCTGCCGGGGTCTGGGCACTGTATGAAGACCGCCAGCACACCTTGTGGGTGGCGCAAGCCAGGGGGTTGGATCGGTATGATCGCGACACGGATAGTTTTGTTCACTACCGGCATCGCGAGGGGGACACGAACAGTCTGCCGGATGATGGTGTGAAGGCGTTGTATGAGGATGAAGCCGGAGTTTTTTGGGTGGGCACCATCCAGGGTTTAAGCCGCTTTAACCGGAGCAATGGAACTTTCTTCACCTATCGCCACGAGCCTGACAACCCATCCAGTCTGGGCGACAGCGATGTGCGGGCAATGTGTCTGGACCGCACGACCGGGCTGCTCTGGGTGGGTACGCGTCACGCCGGCGTGAGCGTGCTGGATCGAGTGACGGGGCGATTTACGCGTTACAGCAACGTCATCGGCGATACCAACAGCCTGAGCGACAATGCGGTCAATGACATCTTTCAGGACTGCGAGGGCACGCTGTGGATTTCCACCCGCGCGGGACTGAACCGGTGGAACCCGGAAGCCGGAAATTTCATCCGCTACCGCTTCGCTCCCAACGATCCGGAGGGCTTGGGCAATGATTATGTCAGCATGGTTCACGAGGATCGGGCGGGACGTTTTTGGGTGGCGACCGACGGAGGATTGGACCTTATGGACCGGAAGCGCGGAACGTTCACCCACTACCGGCATGAGTCTGGCAATCCGGCCAGCCTCAGCGATAACGAGATTAACAGTGGCGCGCTTTACGAGGATAACGTGGGTGCGCTCTGGATTGGCACATTGAACGGCGGAGTCAATCGCTGGTCCGGCGAGCCGGAAAGATTCATGACGTATCAGAATAATCCTTTCGATCCCGGAAGCCTGAGCCAGAGCACCGTCTCGGCTCTCTACTGTGATCGGGGCGGGGATCTATGGGTGGGCACCGCCGGGGGATTGAATCGTTTCGAGCAGGGCCGCTTTGTCCGCTACCTGAACGACCCCGAAGATCCCGGCACGATAAGTCCTGGACTCATTGACACGATCACCGAAGGCACGGACGGAAAATTGTGGCTCGGCACCTACTCGGCGGGCTTGTGCAGTTTCGATGGAACAAACTTCACACGCTATCAGCACGATCCCGGTGATCCGCACAGCCTGGGAGGCAACCATGTGAATGATATCAAAGCGAATCCCGGCGGCGGACTCTGGATTGCCGTCCATGGCGCGGGGCTGGATTTTTTTGACGGTCGGACTTTCACTCATTTCAGACCCCACGGTGCCGATACCGACAGTTTGCCCGATCTGTATCCGATTTCGCTGTTTGTCGAGAACGCGCAATCCCTGTGGCTGGCCAATGCGCCTGCGGGCCTCTACCAGTTTGAACCGGCCCGGCAAAAATACACCGCCTACGCCTATGAATCCTCATCGCCGCGCAGCCAGCTCCCGGGCCCGTTGATCAGTTGTTTTGACGGCACGAACCTCTGGGCGGGGTCGTATTCCGGATTGTATTGCTTTGACCTGGCCCGCAGGAAATACCTCCGCCATTTTACCGAAAAGGACGGATTGGCGAACAATCATGTGATGGCTGTGCAGGTTGACCTTCAGGGCAACGTGTGGGTCAGCACGCTCGCCGGCCTTTCCAAGCTGGATGTGCGCAAGGGCACTTTCCGGAACTATGATGTCGGGGACGGGCTGCAAGGCAGCCAGTTTTGCGAACGGTCCAGCGTCCGCCTGCCCGACGGACGGCTGGCGTTTGGCGGGGTCAGCGGATTGAATGTGTTCGATCCGGCTCGGATGCCGGACAACACCAATCCGCCGCCAGTAATGTTGACCGGGTTTGAATTGTTCAACATGCCGGTCACGCCCGGGACGAATTCGCCGCTGAAGAAGGCCATTTCTGTCGCGGACCAGATCACACTTCAATATGACCAGAATGTTATTCGTTTGAGGTTTGCGGCGCTGAATTACGCGTCGCCGCAGAAGAGCCGGTACGCCTACAAGCTGGAAGGATTCGACAAGGACTGGCGCTATGTGGATGCAAACGACCGATCCGCCACGTACACCCGCTTAAGTCCCGGCGAATACACGTTCCGGGTTCGGGCATCGAACAACGACGGTTTGTGGAATGAACAAGGCGCATCCATCCGAATCGTTGTTATTCCACCATGGTGGCAAACCTGGTGGTTTAGGGGCGGCGCGGCCGGGTCGTTGCTGGCCCTGGCCTACGCCGGCTATGGATTACGGATCAGAAGCATGCACAAACGCAGCCTGAGGCTTGAAAAGCAAGTTGCCGAGCGGACTTCACAGCTTGAAACGGCCAACAAGGAACTCGAGGCTTTCGCCTATTCCGTCTCGCACGACCTGCGGGCGCCGTTGCGCCATATCGACGGGTATGTGGGGCTGCTGGTCTCGCGCTGTCGCGATGGTCTGAGCGAGCAAGGTCTGCAGTATGTGGATACAATCGCCGGTGCCGCCCGCAGGATGGGACTTCTGATCGACGATCTACTACAGTTCTCCCGGACCGGTCGGGCCGAGATGCAGCGGGGAAAGGTAGATATGAACCAGGCGCTGCAGGAGGTGATGGTTGAGTTGAGAGAGAGTTGTACGGGACGTGACATTGACTGGATCGTTGGAGATCTTCCATCCGTCACGGGGGATTACGCCCTCCTTCGTCAGGTCTGGACCAATCTTCTGGAAAATGCCATCAAATACACCTGCCCAAGGAAAGCTGCACGGATAGAGGTCGGCTCCCGGGAGGAAAACGGTGAAACGGTTTTCTTTGTTGCGGACAATGGCGTGGGTTTTGATATGCGCTATGTCGACAAGCTCTTTGGCGTCTTTCAGCGCTTGCACTCTCCTGATAAGTTCGAAGGAACCGGCATCGGGCTGGCCACCGTTCACCGAATCATCACCCGCCATGGGGGCCATGTCTGGGCAGAAGCGGAGCTTGATAAAGGCGCGACGTTCTATTTTTCATTGCCGTTGCTTCATAAAAAAGGGGCATGACGAGCTAGCCCGTAGGCAACGCGATCCTCGGCAAGCCATCATGGTTAGCGTCAGGAGAGCAGCGTAATCTTATCGAAGCTGGGAGATGTTTCGTCGGCATCGGCTTCCAGAAGTTCCTGTTTGGTGAAGGACGAGGTGATGCCGACGCAATGGGCCCCGGCGGTCTTGGCGGCCTGGACGCCGTTGATCGCATCTTCGAACACGATACATTCGGCGGGATCGATTCCCAGCCGGTTGGCGGCTTCCAGGAATATATCGGGGGCCGGTTTCTTGTGCTGGATGTCGAGGCCGTTGACGAGCGCATCGAACCGGTTTTCCTCCAGGCCCATTTCACGAAGATTGACCTTCAGCTTGAATGCGTCGGCGCTGGTGGCGATGGCGAGTTTGATGCCTGCGTTCTTGGCCGCTGCAATAAATGTCTTCACGCCCGGTAGCGGTTGCAACCTGCCTTTGGCGCATTCGGCATAGAGGCGGTAGGTCTCGTTCTTGTCGTCCGGCATGGTCAACTGGATGCCGTACTTTTCGGCAACGCCCCCCAGGTAGCGATCTTCGCCTGCGCCGACGAAAGGAATGAAATCCTCTTCGTGGACTTCCAGGCCATACCGTTCCCGGAACATGCGGATGGCCGCCTCTGCGATAAAGGCTTCGGAGTCGCAGAGCACTCCGTCCATGTCGAAAACATATCCCTTGATCATTTCGCTACCCTCATTGACGGAGACATCTTTTTCATGATTAAATTTAATAGTTTTTGGATTCTTTCTGGGATTTATTCCAAGAATAAATATTACCCGTTTCTTCGCCCGGGCAGTATGGCAGGTGGAACAGAGTTACAGTAGGATGTCTTATTACAGGAGAATCGCAATGTTTGGAATTGTAGATTTCCAGTTCGGCTCCTGTTCTTGCCGCAAGCTCTAAGGGTTGTCAACCTATGGACTGACAGGGGACATGTATCCAGATGAGTCGTTGGAAGCAGCTCAGATGTAATAGCAGCAAACAAATGCCCGTTGTGGCTTAGTGAATGATATGGGATTTTATTTCGACGACAATTTGAGTATGGCCAGGCAGGCCGGAGATCAGGTGGAAACCACACTCTCCGTCGTTGCTGACCACTATATGGAGCTGAACCCCCGTGGTCCAATAACCTTCCGGGCCTATTCTGAGCGCGGGATCCAACGCGCCATCGACTACCGCTACGCGGCCGACTTCAATACCTTTTTTCCGGATGCACAGAATGAGGAGTGCGTATACGCCTGGGCCAAGATGTGGTCGGAAGCGGCTGGTGAGCTCATGTTTGATCTCAACTGCTATGGCCCCATGTTGCTTTTCCTAAACGGAGAGGAAGTCTGGCGCTCCAACATTTTTTCCGAGCGGGATCCGGAGCAGTATAACCGGATTACGTTGCATCTGAAGGCCGGCTGGAACCACTTTGTCATCCGGGCCAAAAAGACCCGTGGCGGCTTCGGATGGAAGTTCGGCTCGTGGATCGGCAAGCATCCTTATGTCTTCATGATGCCTTCACCCGAAAGGGAGGGTCAGGAAGGGTGGCTCTTCTCGAGTCCGCTCCCTTCCGATCAAGAGGTTCTCCCTCTTGAAGGTCAGAACGAAAGGGATACGGACGTTGTCTGGAATCCGGCTGCAGAATGGTCTGAAAGCGAACGCGCTCTGGGCAACTGCGGCCGCATCTACGGATCGGAACCGGGAAGGACGGCCATTGCCTGGACCAAGATCGAGAATCACGGGGACAGCCCGGTCAACGCATTGCTTTCGGGGAGTCACACCGGCGGCATTCGGATACTATGCGATGGCACTGAGATTGCAGTGAATGATGTTTCCGGAGAATTGAGCGGCCAATTCAAGCTGTCGTCCGGATCGCATGACCTGATGGTGCTTTGCACCGGCACGGAAGAAGGCTGGGGATTTGAACTCGAGCTGAATGTTGAAACCCGCTGCCCGTGCGATCTGCAGGGGAGCGATGCAATCTGGCTCTTCGCCGGACCGTTTGATCCGGCTGCCTTGCCTGAGCTGGAGTCGCTTACGGACTTTTTCTCCATTCACGAAACGGCTGAAGGTCAGGGATACTGGCGGATTGATGCGCCGGACACCTATCTGCGGCTCTACAACGAAACCCCGCTGTTCGGTCAATGGAACTATCCGCTCGGCGTTACCCTTTATGGTCTTCTGCATGCGTCCATGGAGCTCGGCTCGGACAAAGTTAAGGATTATGTCCGCGACCACGTACAGTTCTGCTGCACGACCTATCCCTATTCCAAGTGGGACCGGGCCAGATTTGGCGGAGCAACCCATGTCCATAACCTGCTTTCGAGCATCGACAGCCTCGACGACTGCGGGTCCTTCGGTTCCTGCATGCTGGAAGTGGTAAAACATTGCGACATCGAAGGGTACGAGCCGATTGCCGAACTGGTGGGCGATCATATCGCCAACAAGCAGGACCGCTTCGAGGATGGCACATTCTATCGTCGGGACATGATGCATACGTTTCACAACAACACCATGTGGGCGGATGATCTTTATATGAGCGTGCCCTTTCTCTGCCGCTACTACCAGCTTACCGGAGATCGCCGCTATATCGACGACGCAGCCAACCAGTTCTTCGGATTCAAGAAACGGCTCTATATTCCGGAGCAGCAGATCATGTCGCATGTCTATGATATCGGCCGCGGGATGGCTACCGGTATTCCGTGGGGGCGGGCCAACGGCTGGCCGTTGTTTTCCCTTTCAGAACTTCTCGCCGTGCTTCCCGAAGACCATGAAAGGCGTGATGACCTGATTGGCTTCTTCCGGGCCCTCTGCGAAGGCATATGCGCGCTGCAGGATGAAGAGGGGATGTGGCATCAGGTGCTAACCCATCATGAATCCTATCCGGAAACCTCCTGCACCTCGATGTTCATCTATGCATTCTCCCGCGGTATTCGCTACGGTTGGCTGGACCATCCGGATATCTATGCCGAGGCCGTACACAAGGCCTGGAAGGCGCTTAACCGCATCGCGATCGATAACAGGGGCAACGTACACGGCGTCTGCCGCGGCTCGGAGTTTTCGTTCACACCGGACTACTATATCAACGATTTGCTCTGGAAGCTCAACGACACCCACGGCATAGGTATTGTACTGCTCGCCGGCGTGGAAGTGAAGAAACTGAACGAATATCAGGCTTGCGCCGAAAAAGCATTGCAGGAGATATGATGAAACGGATTGGTGCCCGTGCCCACGATTTTGGAACCGGTTCAGCAGACGCTCTGGGTGCACGGCTGGCGGAAAAGAACCTCTGCTGTGCACAGGTTGCGCTGAATGTCGCAATTGAAGGGCTTAACTTGAAAGCGGGCCAGCTCAACCCCGGGCTGGCCTGGGAAGTGGGCCAGGGCTTTCTGCGCAACGGCGTACAGATTGCGGTGCTCGGATGCTATATCAATCCCATCCATCCGGATCAGGCGGTTCGTGCAAACCTGATTGATTTTTTCAAGGATCACGTGCGCTATGTCCGCGACATGGGCTGTGGACTGGTCGGGCTCGAAACCGGAACACCGACACCCGGTTATTCACCTCATCCCGATACGGGCAGCGAAGAAAACTTCCAGGCCATGCTCCGCACCATGGAACAGCTGGTGGCCGAAGCGGAAAAGCACGGCGTCAAAGTGGCCGTCGAAGCGGTTACGCATCATACGACTTCAACACCGCAAAAAATGAAACGCCTGCTCGACGAAATCCAATCAACGAATCTTGTCGTGATCCATGATCCGGTGAATCTGATCAACGCTGATAACGCGCACGATCAGGCCCGCATGATCGAGGAGCCATTCCAGCTTTACGGCGACCGCATCAAGATTATCCACGCCAAGGATTTCTCGATGGAAAACGGTGAGTACAAGCAGATCCCCACTGGTTTCGGCGAGCTGGACTACAGCCGCCTCTGTAGCCTGATTTCTGCCGCCGGACCGGGCATGAGCATCCTGCTGGAGGAATCCAGTCCCGAGACCGTTGCCCACTGCATCGCCCACATCGACAAGCACTGGCCCGCCTAACAACAGCCGGTTTTTTCCAACACAGGCGTGTCTTCGCACCACTGTCGTAATCGACATCTGCACGGTATGCGGGCGGAGGGCGTTGAGGTCCCCGGCGCTGATTACCACGGGAATTCCGATACGCCTGTGTCCATTCCGGCCCTGCAATTGATAACGTCTCCACAGTCGCGATCGGCTCCCGCCGGAATTTCCGCACACCGCCGACTGACCGGCGCCTGATCAATTCGATCAAGTTTTTTCGTCACAAACCATATTGCCGCGCCGAATAGATAAGTGAAGGCAGGTAATCTGCGGTGTTCAAGGTGGTGATCGTCAGGACGAACAGGTTCCGTGCCAAAACGGTAACTGCAACATGCACACTAAACGAAAGGTGAGAAGATGATGAACAAAAAATTAGCACTACTCGCAATCGCATCCGTGGCCCTGTCCATGACCGCGACGGCCAACAAGGGGAAACCCAGTTTTGCGCCGGGTATTTGGGCGGACGGAGAAACCTACGGCTCGAAGGGGACTACCGAGCTGCCGGCTCCGAATGAACACAATATCCAGTCCTACGACCCGATATTCGTGATCATTAACAGCAACAATCCGGACGGACAGCTTCCGGTGGCGGAAGCCGCACCGGGGAACGTAGCGTTCAGCGGTGGTCGTTGGATCACCTATACTGCGTGGTGGACGGATGAAGGTTTTGCCATGTTTGAGACCGTGCCCGTGGTTCATTCATACGCCGAACTGCTGACGTACTACATGTACGGTTATCTCGATATGGAAGTGGGTTCCCCGGAAGGCGGACCGCCGCCGTATTTCCAATGCCCGCTACTTCCTGTAAAGGGTTAGGTATCCAGATGAAAACACTATGGGGAAGGATGTTCATTCAGCCATCCTTCCCCGTTTGCAATATGATTCCCGTGTGCTATTGTTCCGGCTTTGTTCTAAAGCGAGCCGTACGGTATCGCACGGGAATGATCAAATTTATGGGAACCGCCGAAACACTGGATTTCGAAACAATGGGGACGCTTGCTGCCAAGGCGCAGCAAGGCGATGGCGATGCGTATGAATCCCTCTTGAACGGCTTGTACCCGTATGTCGAAATGGTTCTGCGGATCCGGATCGGTTTTTCCCCGGAACTGGATGACCTGACGCAAATCTGTGTGTTGGCGATGCACCGGTCGTTGCCTTCATATCATCCTTCGCGCAGCTTGAAACCGTGGGTTCAGGCCATCATCCGCTACAAGCTGGCGGATTATTTCCGGGCCCAGGCCCGCCGAAAGGAGTTCACACAGACCGATGAGGTCATCGAATTGGCGCACCACCATGCCTCAGCGGATGAGGAGGACGATGTGGCGGATCGCCTGAATTTCGAAGCCTTGTTGAAGCAATTGCCGGCGGAGTGGGCCACGGCGGTACAGTTGACCAAATTGGATGGTATGTCGTGCGAGGAAGCCGCAAAAAAAGAGGGGGTTTCGTCCGGCGCACTGAGGAAGCGGATATCGCGGGCCTATAAAAGACTCGCGGTTTTGGTGGAGAAGGAGTTGGAGTCATAGCATGGCGAATCAGGATAAACAGGCTTTCATCAAGGATCTGACGACGAATCATCGCCGCCGGCGTCCGCATATGCTGCCGTCTTTCCGTGCGCTCCTATGGTTTGCGGTGGCCGCCGGGGTCTCCGGCGTATGGATGCACTCCGCTCAAACCTTCAGGCCGGGCTTCGCCGGTCAGCTGGCTCACCATCCGCTCTTCCTGCTGGAGATTGCATCGGCCTTCCTGTTCGCTGCGTTCGGGGCCTATGTGCTGATGAATGCTTCGACGCCCGGCGCCCGGAATACGCGTGCCGCACGGTTCGGGCTCTGGATTCTGGGCGCGCTGTTCGTGGCCGGCTTTGCATCGAGTTTTACGCATTGGGCCCCCGAAGCCACCATGGCCGGGAAACGCGAGGCATGCTGGCATGAAGTCGTCATCTATGGAGGCGTCTGCCTGCTGTTCTTTGTGGTGCTTATCCGCCGGGGTTGGGTGCGCTTCTCCTGGCGTCTGGGCCTGCTCTACGGCCTGATTGCCGGCCTCATTCCGGCCGCCCTGATGCAACTGGCCTGCATGTATGTGCCCGCCCATGCACTCAAATATCATTATATGCCCGTCCTGATCCTCGTTCCGGTCGGACTGCTGGCCATGCGCATGGTGAAGCGGTAAAAGCCTTCTCTTCCGCATGAACGATCCGCGGGATTGCCCTTAGCGGTTCGGCCTGATAGCCTTCTTTCATGGGATTAAGATATACCATGCTGCTCACTCTTTTCCTGGCGGGGTCCGTTCAGGCCCTCGATCTGAAGGTGATGAGCTACAATATCCGCTACGGGACGGCGGGTGACGGCGAGAACGACTGGAAAAACCGGCGCCAACCCGTGATCGACCAAATTCAACGGCAGGCGCCGGAGATGCTTGGCCTGCAGGAAGCCTTGCGGTTCCAGATCGATGAGATCCGGGAGGCATTGCCGCACTACGGTGAAGTGGGGATCGGTCGCGATGGTGGTGAAAAGGGCGAGTATTCCTGCATCCTGTACGACACGCGAAAATTCGAGGTGCTCGATTCCGGGACATTCTGGCTTTCTGAAACGCCTGAAAAACGATCGCAGAACTGGGATGCCGCGTGCGTTCGCATCTGCACCTGGGCATTGCTGAAGAGCAAAACAACCGGAGAAACCTTCTACCACTTCAACACCCATCTGGATTACCGGTCGGCCGAAGCCCGATTGAAGGGAATTCAGTTGATTGCCCAACGGATCGCAGCCCGCAAGCCGGAGGTTCCATTTGTGTTGACCGGAGATTTCAACACGGCGGAAGACAGCCTGCCCATACAATATCTGAAGGGCAAAGCTCACGATAGTAAAACGCCGGTGGTAATGGTCGACGCTTTCCGGGTACTGCATCCCGATGCGAAAGAGGTCGGCACGTTCAACCGTTTCCAGGGCGATAAACGCGGAGCAAAGATCGACTACATCATGACCACGTCCAGCACGAAGGTGCTGGCGGCGGACATCGACTTTTCCATGCCGGCCGGCCGTTGTATCTCTGACCACTTTGCGGTGACGGCTACGGTACGATTCCGGTCTCCGATACGGCAGGAACGCCCCTAAAGCATCTCCGGGAATGGGGATTCCTTTTTTATATATGGGCTTTAGTTGGAGGCTTCGGTCTTTTTCGGGTAGCGGGGGTATGTCCACAGGGTAGGAACGGGATGGCAGCTTGGAGCAGGATCAATGAACAGGAATAAACTTTTCTACAGGACGCGGAATGTCGGATTTCTATGGAAAACCGGTCTGATGCTGGGGTTGGCTATTGTCGCGGCCGGATCGCTGGTCAGCCTGTTGAACGACCATGAACCTTCCCCGGTTGATCGCGTGTACGAGCTGATGTATGTGGAGGAGGGGTTCGATCTCGTGCAGGGGCATGAAACCCTGATGGCCGACGCGGTCAATGGAATCCTGCGCGACTGCCTCGCGGGCAAGCAACCGTTTTATGAAAAGCTCGAAGATTTCCGGCGTGTCATCCAGCTGTCGCCGGTGCAGACGGGGCTGGCCGTGCCCGAATATGGCGTCGTTTCCAATCTGTCCAGCAACGAATACGGGATAGCGTCGGCGCTCGGGGAGATGGGGATGGAAGCGGCGGGCAACAGAACCCTGACGGGCTCGGAGCTGAAAAGTTCCCGCGCGGCCGGCCAGCTGGAAAGCCTCGCGGCGCAACCGGTTCAGTATGCCAACCTTGCATGGGCACTCGCTTTCCGCTCGCTTGATCCCGAAGCCTCCGAACTTGCGCTGCAACGCGAGATTGAGCTGTTCAACGAGGACGACATGCGGGAGCGGCTGGTGGGCTATTATCTGCACGACAAAGAGTTCGATAAACTCGGGGCGCTGAAAAGCGACCCCGCATTCGACCCGTATATCGATGCCTATGTCGAACAGGAAATCGCACTGTCGCGAATGGACTGGCCGGAGCTTGTGCGAACGCTGATTCCGGCGGCGTATGAAGATGTCAATCTGGCGATGGTATTTCTGGCACTTGTATCGGGGTTGATCTGGGCGGTGATCGTCCTGCGTTTCAACGGGGCGATATCGGTCCGTTCTGCGCCTGTGCGGCTGGCTATCCCTGCCTTGTTGCTGGGAGCGCTGTCGGCTCACGCCACGATCCTGTTTATTTTCTTGCAGGAAAATCAGCTCCATCTTGGCCTGGGACCGGAGCCGATGGGGCAGTTTGCCTATTGCCTGGGTATCGGCTTCCGGGAGGAGGGTCTCAAGTTGCTGTTCTTCTGTCCCCTTATTCCGTTCCTGTGGCGCAAGGCCGATCTGGAAATCCTGACGGTGGCCGGTCTCGTCGGGCTCGGTTTTGCCATCGAGGAAAACATTAACTATTTCGAAGGTTCGGCCGGCATCAGCGCCCTGGGTCGTTTTGCCACGGCCAATTTCCTGCATATTGCATGGACTGCGATGGGTGGGCTGACCTTGTTAAGAGCCTGCATTTACCGGGGCAGAGACATACAGGTCGCCGCCGTAACCTTTGCCTCGATTGTCGCGTTTCACGGTTTGTACGATGCCTTTCTGATCGTGGACTTGCTGGGGGATTATGCCTGGTTGTCGTTCACGGTTTTCATTCTTCTCGGTTACCAGTATTTCGGCTGGCTGCGGCATTTGCGCGATGAATGGAAAGACCCGGTCAGTATCACGTCGGTGTTTACACTGGGGTTGGTCGTGGTGACCGGGTTGTCGTACGGCCTTTTTGCATGGCAAGCCGGCATAACCGACGCATTTCAGGTCATCGCGAGAGAAGTGATTCAGATCGCCATAATCTTGTTCATGTTCTATCGGGAGATTCCCGAAACCCTGCAGCACTGATTTTGATCTTCCATTCCCAGGCTTTGTATCGCGAAGGAAAATGGCATGAAAAAGAGCAATTTTTCCGACATGGAGGGATTTATATTCCCGCCATTTTTCGGTCGCGCAAACGACATCTTTACGGGGAATAAGCCATTGCTTAGGTTTATAGACATATGGCCGGTCGGGGGCTTGACTTGGATACATTTGATCGCCTAAAGATAAATGCATGAAAAGTGATCATGTTTCTGCACAAATCGAGGATAGTCCGGATATCGTCCTGATTGGTGGCGGGATCATGAGTGCGACACTGGGCGTCTTGCTCAAGCAGCTGAAGCCTGATTGCACCATCCAGATCATCGAAGCCCTGCCGCAGGTGGCGATGGAAAGTTCCAATGCCTGGAACAATGCCGGGACCGGTCATGCCGGCCTGTGCGAGCTGAACTACACCCCGCAAACCGCCGACGGATCGATCGACATTTCCAAAGCCGTCTCCGTGAACGAACAATTTGAGACTTCGAAGCATTTCTGGGGCTATCTGGCGGAGCAGGGCATTCTTCCCAAGCCGGCCGATTTTATCCGCAGTGTGGCCCACATGAGCTTTGTTACGGGGGATGAAAACCGCGATTTCCTGCGCCGGCGCCAGCAGGCCATGGTGGCCTGCCCGCTGTTTGAAGGCATGGATTTTTCCGACGACCACGACCGGATCGGCGAGTGGGCGCCATTGCTGCTGCAGGGACGCTCCGCAGACGAGACGATTGCGGCCACGCGCATTACCTGCGGAACGGATGTCAATTATGGGTCGCTGACCCAAAAACTGATGGATTATTTAATTTCGCTCGATGGCGTGCGTCTGGCCACGGAGACGACCGTTCGCAATCTCAACCGGAAGACCTCGGGCGGATGGAATGTCGTGGTCAAGCCGTCGGCCGGTGGAAAACGTTCGCTCAACGCGCGGTTTGTGTTTATTGGTGCCGGTGGCGGTGCGCTTTCGTTGCTGCAGAAGTCAGGAATTCCGGAAGGAAAGGGCTTTGGCGGTTTTCCGGTGAGCGGCCAGTTTCTGGTTTGCAGAAACCAGGACATTGTCGAGCGGCACCATGCGAAGGTCTACGGCAAGGCGGCGGTCGGTGCGCCGCCCATGTCGGTGCCGCATCTCGATTCGCGGATTATCGAAGGCCGGCGCTCGCTGCTGTTTGGTCCTTTCGCCGGTTTTTCGCCTAAATACCTGAAACGAGGCTCCAACCTGGATCTGTTTAAATCCATCCGGCCCGATAATCTTTTTCCGATGCTGGCCGCCGGCCGCGATAACATGGATCTGACCAAATACCTGATTAATCAGTGCCGCAACAGCCATGAGGACCGCTGCGAAAATCTGAAGGAATTCTACCCGGACGCCGTCAACGGCGATTGGACGCTCGCCATTGCGGGCCAGCGGGTACAGATCATCAAGAATGACGCGGAACGAACCGGCAAGCTGCAGTTTGGTACCGAGGTGGTAGCGGCGTCCGACGGATCGCTGGCCGCCATGCTGGGCGCTTCACCCGGGGCCTCCACGTCCGTCTCGATCATGCTCGAAGTGCTCGAAAAATGTTTTCCCGAAGAGATGGCCGCAGACGCCTGGAAAGACAAACTCGCCCATTTGGTTCCCGCCTACGGCAAAGAACTGGCTTCGGATGCGACCACGTTCAGCGAGTTACGCACAAAGGCTCACGGACGGCTCAATCTGGACCGTTGACGCCAATGGCATTTTTCCGCTGACTCCCGGCTCCGCTGAAGAGTGGAAATGGATGCGACAAGGTAGTTATTGGTTAATGTGGCGCTCTGTGCTATTTGACGTATTTGAAATCATGAATGATTTTACGTTAATGCTGAAATCTGCTGCTCATGGCGACTCCGATCAGTCGAAGGCGCTTTTACCCTTGGTCTATGAGGAATTGCGTAAGCTGGCCCGGATACACATGTCCCGGGAATTCGGCGACCATACCCTGCAGGCGACGGCGCTTGTGCATGAAGCCTGGCTCCGCATGGTGGGAGAGAGTGACCGTACCTGGCAAAACCGCGCCAGTTTCTATGCCGCGGCGTCTACGGCGATGCGGCGCATTCTGGTCGACCATGCCCGTCGGAAATCAAGTCTGAAGCGCGGGGGGGATCAGCAAAGACTGGACGTCGATGAAATTGAGTTGGCGGAATCTGTCAGGGAGGAGCGCATCCTCCTGGTGGACGAGGCGTTGGAGCTGCTTGAAAAGGTGAATCCCCAGCGTGCACAGGTGGTCGTGCTGAAATTCTTTGGGGGAATGACCAACGAGGAAGTGGCCGAAACCCTGAGCATTGGTAAAAGCTCTGTGGTTCGCCATTGGACGTGTGCCAGAACCTGGCTGCTCGAGGTCATTAACTCCCACACATAATCTTGCACGCTTGTGCAAGGAGCAGGTTATTGCGATATGCTGAATCATGACGATTTGATGGCGAATTTCCCCTCGGAACGTGCGGAGGATATATTCTGCGCCGCGCTCGAAATAAAATCGGAAGAAGAGCGGATGGCTTTTATTGAGGAGGCTTGTGCCGGGGATCCCGGGCTTCATACGGCCGTGCAGAAGATGCTGGCCTCCCAGGACGAGGCCGTGGAGATGTTCCAGACGATCAGCCCGACGTCTGTTTCCGTCGTGGAACTTACCCAGACCGTGATCGAAGACACCGGAATGAATGGGCCCGAAGTCTCGCCGCTTCCGGATGATGGAGAGGTCGGTAAACAGATCGGACATTACACGCTTCTAAAACGAATCGGTGAAGGTGGCGGGGGCAGCGTTTATCTGGCGGAACAGGTTAAGCCGGTTCGTCGGCAGGTCGCCCTGAAGATCATCAAGCGCGGGATGGATACCAAAAGCGTGATTGCCCGGTTCGAGGCTGAGCGGCAGACCCTTGCGATGATGGAGCATCCGAATATTGCCCACGTACTCAATGCAGGTGAAACGGATGACGGCCGCCCCTTCTTTGTCATGGAGCTGGTGCACGGCACCGAGGTCACGACGTATTGCAACGAGCACGATCTCGATATTTCCCGGCGCTTGCATCTGTTTATCCAAATCTGTCACGCCATTCAGCACGCCCATCAAAAAGGTATTATCCATCGGGATATCAAGCCTTCGAACATTATCATAACAGAGCGGGATGGAGTGCCGGATCCGATGGTGATCGATTTCGGCATTGCCAAGGCGACCGGGGGGGAGTTGCTCGGTGATCATACGGCATATACCGCCTGCGAACAGATCATCGGGACGCCCGCCTACATGAGTCCCGAGCAGGCAGATTTGGCTGAGCAGGATATCGATGTGCGGAGCGACATCTACAGTCTTGGCGTTCTGCTCTATGAACTGCTCACCAGCAAAACTCCCTTCGACCAGAAAAAACTGATCCGGTCCGGATTGGAGGCGATGCGCCGAACGATTCGAGAATGTGAACCATCCCGTCCGTCAGCAAGGCTTGCCCGGTTGCCTGCGGAAGATCAGGCGAAGATATCGAAAAGCCGCGGTCTCCATCCGTCCAGACTGCGGGCCTTGCTGGAAGGGGATCTGGACTGGATCATTATGAAAGCGCTCGAAAAGGATCGGGATCGACGCTATGGATCGGCGGATGGATTGGCCGCCGATATCCAGCGCTACCTCAACCATGAACCGGTCATCGCCCGCCCGCCGAGCCGTTGTTACCGTCTGCGGAAACTGGTTCGCCGCAACAAGGTTGTTTTTGCTGCTGGAGGTGTGACGCTGGCCGTCCTTTTGATGAGTTCCACCGTCTCTACCTGGCTCCTGATCAAGGCGCGGATTGCTGAACAACAGAAGGGCGTGCTGCAGGAGGAGGCGGAGGTCCTGCGGAGCAGTGTCGAGGACCAGCATAAACTGGCCCAGGCCTCGGCGCTGGTTCAGAAAGGAGAAAAGGAGCAGGCTGATGTGATCCTGGACGGGATCCAGCATCCGCAGGCAACCCTGGAAAACTCCTTGATGTATCGGAATGTCGGAGATTGGCATGCGTTGAACGGTCGTTGGGAAAAAGCCAAGGCCCGCTTCGATGTACTGACCCGGATCAATGAATTCGAGGGGCCCGAGAGCACGAGGGACGACGTCCGGCTGGCGGCGTTGCTCGTGGAGCAGGGCTATCTGGCAGAGTACAGACGTTTCCAGGAAATCATGATCACGCGCTATGCCGGCTCGGACAACCCGAGGGTTGCCCAGCGGATACTGCAGAATAGTCTGCTGGCTCCCGCCGACGATGAGCTGATGCTTGCCCTGGATCAATATGCCCGAGTGACCGAACGATCCATCCGCGAGGGCAGAACAAAGGAGAATGATCCGCTTCGGGGTTGGCAGGCCTATGCCATGGCGCTGTTCAACTATCGTCGCGGGGACTTCGAGCAAACCCTGTATTGGTGTGAACAGGCCAATCGCCATAATAGCGGGTTGCCCACCCGCAACTACAGCGTGCGGCTGATCCAATCCTGCGCGTTCTTCCGGTTGCGGCGGGAAGTAGAGGCGCAAGTCCTGCTTGAAAGGACCCGGGCCGGTATCCAGGCGTTGTTTTCCGCCGAACCTTCAAAATCGAAAGTATGGCAGGGTTTCTGGTTCGATCAGGCCTGCGTTCGCATTCATTTACATGAAGCCGAAGCGATGATCGAAAAAACGCCCTGAAAACCAGATGATCTGCGCGTTGCCCCGGCATGACCGTCACGCCCTCTTGGGGAGGGCTATTGCTGAAATCCGAATCCTTCTGATTATGGCCTGCCGTTGCGCCTACAAAGCGGGCGCATCCGGTTAAAACAGCTCTTAAACACCGGTAGTCATGCAAGAAATCCCCCCCTGTTCCTGTTGTCAGATAACAGGATTGTACACATTTCTCAAAAAAACGTGGACTCAGCGGAGGGCCGTTTTTCGCATGTATTAATGGAGCTATGTCCTAAGTAAGGCATACAGATGAACAGAAAATTAGGAGAATAAAAATGAAGAAACTACTAACGGGTGCCGTAGTATTGGGCCTTGCAGCCGCTTCTCAAGCCGTCCTGATCGACGACTTTAATGATACGGATGTAAGTGAATACACGGCAACGGTTATACTCGACGCCAACGGCGGGGCAGGAAATACCTTCGCGGTACAATCGCCCAGCGGAACGATGGAAGTGAACACCAGCGTCTATGACGGCATTGAGCAGATGGCCATCGTTCGCAGCGGACTGAGTCTGGCTGTGGGCGAAGAGGTTCAGGTTGATCTTACGCATTCTGGCGCCTCCCAGGACATCGGATTGTATGTTGGAGGAACCACTCCGGTTGCCGGCACGCGTCAGGATTACGTGGCAGTATATGCCCGTGGAGATGGCGCTTTGTATTCCCGTGGGTTCGATGGCACGAGTGAATATGGCCTTGATGGTGCCGGTGTTCAGCCTTACACGCAGCTGTTTATTGCCCGTACGGCAGCGAACACCTATGAAACCGGATACTACAATGGCGCAACCCGTAACGTTATCTCGACCCGTACACCTGGCACAGCGAATGACGGTACGGTTGTCGGGTTCTACACCGATGTTCGCGGAGCGGGTACGCTCGGCAACCTCGACAATCTTCAGGTCATCCCGGAACCGGCCACGATCGGTCTGATCGGCATCTTCGGCGCCGGCCTGTTCGCGAGCCGCCGTATGTTCAAAAGATAGGTTGTATGGTATGGGCGACAGGACCGCGCACGCGCGGTCCTGTCATTTTGATAAAGAGGAGGGAATCAATGATCACGAACCACGGTTTCAATCGCTTGTGTGCAATGGGTCTGGCAGCCTTTGTATGCACGGCACCTGCGGTAATGGCGGTCAGCCCCTATGCCCCGGATGCGGACACCTTGCACCTGTGGCATTTGGATGAAGCAGCTCCCGGCGTGCTGCCGGTGATTGAGGCGACGGAAAGCGTTAGTGTCGGCGCGCTCAACCTGAACGTAACCAATGGCGCATCGTTGATGGCTCCGGCATATAATGTGTCGCTGGGCGGGGCTTTGAATACGCAGGCCGGGCTGGATGCCATTGCCTATAACGACAGCGGCTCCTACTCGCTCGACAACCAGTTGACCGGGGCATCGGGGGCCTTCACCTATGAGGCGCTGGTCTACCCGATCTTTGATCCGTCGACCAGCCTTGCCGGCCGCTCCGCGCCCATGGAAATAATGACCTTCGATTCCGAAGACGGCGCATCCACCAATCGCTTTTTCCAGTTCCGGCTGAAGCCGCCGGCCTCCAACGGGCAATGGTCGGTTGAATTTTCCAATATCGGTTCCTACACCCCGGCGGTGGGCTCCAACGTCTGGTCCATATCGGAGGTTGTCGACGACTTTACCGGCGACCTGTCCACTTGGACCAGTACGGTTATACTCGACGCCAACGGCGGCTCAGCCAATACGGCGATATGGCAGATCCAGGGCGGCGGGCTTCAGCTGGACACCTCGGCGTATGACGGCATCGAGCAGTATGTCATGGTCAAGTCCGGAGTCAGCCTGGCCGTGGGCGAACAAATCCGCGCCTATATCGACCACACGGGCGCCTCCCAGGATATCGGGCTCTATGTCGGCGGCACCACGCCGGTGGCCGGCACCCGGCAGGATTATGTTGCTGTCTATGCCCGCGATCAAAGCACGGTCTATTCCAGGGGGTTTGATGGGACGGGCGAATACGCCCTTTCCGGAGGGGGAGTGGCCGGCGGCCCGATCCAAGGCGTCTACATAGCACGCACGGCGACCAATACCTATGAAACCGGTTGGTTCGACGATGTCGGCCAAATTCACGTCGTTGCAACGCGCTCCCCAACCACCCCGAACGCCGGCGATGTGGTGGGTGTGTATGCCGATGTCCGCAGCACCGGTGTTTTGGGAACCGTGACCAACATCGCCAAATTTGCGCAGACGGGAACGGTCATCTCGCCCGAAAAGTTCACGGAATCCTTTACGGCTCCATTGCCGATGGCCGGCGACCATGCGGCGGCGCAAAGCAACTGGTATCACGTTGCCGTAAGCTACAACGGTTCGGAAGATACCGACAACAATCTGAACGTGTACTGGACCAAGCTCAACGGAACCAATACGGCCGCCAACCTGATTGGATCGTTCCACATGACCAACGACATCGCCAATGTTGCCGCTGATCTGACCGGCGAATACAGCATCGGCAACGAGAGCCGTGGAATCTCGTCCGAAAACTTTGTGGGGCTGATCGACGAAGTCCGGGTCAGCGACTCCGCCATCGCCCCAAGTGGATTCCACCTGACCGGATCGCCGTATGCGGTAACCGTCGATACCTTGCTGCTGTTCCACTTCGACGACACGCACGACCCGGTGCCTGCAGTATGGAAGAGTGTTGCCTACGACGACGTGCCGACCAGCCCGATCAACCTGACGGGATACGATAATCCGGTCTTCGGTATGAATGCCTTCACCGGCTTTGGAGCGGCGGTTGGATTTGACGACGCCATCCATCCGGGCAACCGGCTGGCCGCGGAGTTCGATACGGCCATCGCGATGAGCAACTTCGTGGATGCCGCCTCGGGAGCCTTTACCTTTGAAGCGGTTATCCAGCCCGCCTGGATTCCTGGCGCGGCATCACATGCCATGCACATCATCACGGCGGAAGGAAACGGCGGTGTGGAAGGCCGGCCGTTCCAGTTCCGGATCGAATCCGATGGAAGCACGCTGCGCTTCGATCCTGTTGGTACCGCTGCGACAACCATGGACGCGTCGCTGCCGCTGAGCGGTCCGCATGCGATCATGGCCGATGAATGGTACCATGTCGCTATAGCGTACAACGGCAATGAGTCGGCGAGCAACAATGTAACCTTCTACTGGACCCGGCTCGATAGCGGGGCCACGGAGGCCAACGTGCTGACCAATTTCACCCAGACCGTTGATCTGGTAAACCCTGCGGCGCTGGGGGAATTCGGTGTCGGCAACGAACTGCGCAACTATCCCGGCAACGGATACGACTCCGAGGAATTCGTTGGGGCCATCGACGAAGTGCGCATCAGCAGGGTGGCACGCGCGGCCAACGAGTTCGTGTTCAGCGACACGATCGTGATTGATCCGTACAACATTACCTCGATCGTGGTATCCGGGGGCAACGCCACCCTGACGTGGGCATCGCAATCGGGGGTAACCTACAGCATTTTGCACAAGTCGACGCTTACGGGAGCCACCTGGCTACCGGTGAAAACGGGCATTGATTCCGCCGGCGACGGTACCACTTCAGATTCCGTGGCCGTCAGCGGCGATGCCGCAGAATTCTTCAAGATCCAGGGAGAATAGAAGCAGGGTTGCATGCACTCCCGGACGGGGGCGTATCAAGATGGGCCCACGCGGCCTTGATGGCACCGGTGGTGCCGTTCAAGGCCGCCTCTTATTTATCGATGGCCGGGTTGGGTGCAAATGTGTTTGATCTGCAACGCCTGTGCTGCGGTCTAGAGCCAATGAATTAAAACCGCAGCCACGGATCAATACGGTGGAACACCGATAAAAAAGTCATCCGTGCAAACCGGTGTTCATCGGTGGCTACGGAATTGTTTGAAACGTTATAATAGATAAGCCGTTAATATCCATACGGAGAACAGATTACATGAAAAGAAGTAGATCCATGACCAAATCACCCTGGGCCACGGCCGCATTCGTTTTCGCGATAGCGTCGGTTCGAAGCGTTTTCGCGGCCACCGTGCTTCTCGATGGCTTCAGCGGAGATTTGAGCGCGTATACGCATACGCGGATTCTGGACACCGATGGGGGATCGCATAACACCGCATCCTGGCAGATTTCCGGCGGTGCGCTGGTACTCAATACAAGCACGGCGGTCAGTGGCGCGGAACAGTATGCCTTCATTCGCGACGGTCTCAGCCTGGCGGTGGATGACGAAATACAGGCGGATTTCAGTGTGTCCGGAAGCCAGGATCTGGGGCTCTACGTGGGGGGAACCACGCCCGCAACCGATGTGCGGGAGGACTATATTGCCGTTTATGCCCGTGGGAATGGGCAATTGTATTCCCGGGGTCTTGACGGAACGGCCGAATATGCCCTTGCCGGAGGAGGCGCCCCTGCCTACGACAAGCTGTTTATTAAACGAGTGGCGGCAAACACCTATGAAGCGGGGTATTACGATGGAACGAATCGCACGGTAATCGTCACCCGTACGCCTTCGACCCCGAACGATGGCGACGTGGTAGGATTCTACGCCGACGTGCGCGCAACCGGGATCCTCGGCAGTGCGGACAACCTGACCCTGCAGAATGCAACGGTCATCGACGATGATGGCGATGGTCTGCCCGACGACTGGGAACAGCAGATCACTGACGACAATCCCGGCGATGCGATCGTGGATATCTACGATGTCCTGCCCGGCGACGACTACGACGACGACGGCTACACCAACCAACAGGAATATGAGCTGGGACTCGATCCGACGGTTCAGAACGACAGTAGCTTGGATTCCGATGGCGACTACCTGCCGGATCTTTGGGAGTTCGGAAACTTCACCAACCTGACCTATACTTCCTATGATGACCCGGATTTTGACGGGTATAACAACCAGGCCGAACGCATAGGCGGTACTGATCCGTTGCTCACTTCGGAGCACCCATCGTGGGTTTCCCCCAGTGTGGCCTACATGCGCGATTCGGTCGTCACCAATAATGCCTGCCTGATGGGCGGGGGGAACTACGGCCACGCTATTAACGGTGTATCCTTCCAGGATTCGATTCTCTACACCTTCGATGGCTACCAGTACACGGCCTACTATGACACCGTCGGTTCCGTCCAGAAGGTCTGCCTGGCACGAAGAACCGTCAATGAAACCGCCGTGGGCGATTGGGAGATTATTCAGACCGACTCCGAATTCATTAATGGCGATGAAAACGCATGGGATGCCCATAATGTGATTGCCTTCGGCATCTGCCCGCAGGATGGAACGCTGCACGTGGCATGGGATCATCACGACAATGCGCTGCGTTATCGTCGCTCGGTTGCCGGCCTGTGCACCACCAAAAAGGATGCATGGGGACAACCCGGGATGCTGAACGCCGAACAAAACTGGCTGACGGCACCGGGGGTTGATTCCACGCAATTAGGTGATGTGACCTATCCGCAGTTTATTACGACCCCTTCAGGCGGACTGGTCATGGATCGCCGCTACGTAACATCCGGCAACGGCGACCAGTACCTCAATGTGTACAATCCCGCGACCACGAACTGGCTTCCGCAGGTCGAGTTCATCGACCGGGCGGGCACCTACGTGGGGACCGATGCATACGGCAACACGGTCACCGCTTATGAACGCTGCGCGTATCTAAACGGGTTCGACTTTGATTCCAATGGAACGATCCACGTCACATGGACCTGGCGCGAATCGGCCAGCCAATACGGGAATCGTGATATCTGCTACGCCTACAGCCCGGATCTGGGGACGAACTGGTACAACAATGCGGGTACGAAGATCGCCGACACGAGTATTGGCCAGAAGATTACGATGAACTCGCCGGGCATCACTGTCGTGCCTCTCAATATGCGGCAGCTGCTGATCAACCAGCAGGCGCAGTGCGTGGACAACGATGGACGGGTGCATGCCCTTATGCTGCATCGCCGGCAGGAATCTGGCTACGGCCCCGCGCTCTTCTCGGCAAAGTTTTCCAACAAATTCACGGCCTACTACCACTACTTCCGGGATCCGGACATCGGTAAATGGACGCAGCGGCGCATTCCACCGCCGGATGGCGACTATGAAGTCGGGTCCCGCCCCTGCATGGGCTATGACGCCCAAGGCAACGTTTATGCGGCATTCCTTTACTGGCCGGTAGGCAAGTTTGATATACCCGGAGCTCGACTTAACAACACCTTTACCGGAACGCTGGTGATTGCCAGCGCCTCAAAGGCGTCCCAATATACCGACTGGGAAGTGTTGCAGGTCATTGACGACCATGATTTCGACGGGGAGCCGTTGCTGGACCAGCCGCGCCTGCTGTCCGACAACATCCTCGCCGTCTACATTCAGGAGCATGACACCTATGTTTCCGGGAATGGCATTCCCACGCCGCTGCACGTCTATGAGTTTGCAGTGGATGTTCCCGAACCGGCGTATATCTCCAGCATCGCCATGACCTTCCTTGGCGGTGATACCGTTATCAGTGCATTTGGACAGACGGGAACCAACTACCAGATGCAGGCGTCAATGGATCTGAGCGACACCAACGGATGGAGCAGTGTTGGTCCGACGGTGGGCGGCATGAACAGCCTGATCGCATTTCCCGATCCCGATGGCCTGCAAAATTCCCAGTCGTTCTACCGGGTGTTCAGCACACCTTCGCCGTAGGAGTGGAATACGATATGCTCTGAAGACCGGCCGGAAATCTAAAACCCGTTGGGCTTGGATCATACAGTGGATGGTCCGGAGGGCTTTACAGGCGCAGGCCCCAGCGGGCGGTCCGGTGTTCGTAGGGGATGCGGATGCTGAAGCGTGTGCCGCGTCCGGGAGCGGAATCCAGATGCATCGTGCCCCCGTGGTTTTCGGTGACTATGAAGAAGGAGACGGAGAGCCCCAGGCCTGTTCCATGACCTACCTCCTTGGTGGTGAAAAAGGGTTCGAAGGCGCGTTTGCGGGTTTCCGCATCCATGCCGGGGCCATTGTCCTCTATCTCGATCAGCGCCATGTCCGGTTCGCTTTTGAGCCGGATGGTGATTTTCGGCCCGGTTTTTCTTTCTTCCTGCTCGGCCATGGCCTGGGCACTGTTGGACAGCAGGTTCAGTAGTACCTGTTGTATCTGGCTGGCCTCGCAGGGGATGGGCTCAAGCTGGTCGATGTCGCGGACAATCTGTATGTGGCGGAAGTCAAAGCGTTTCTTCAGGTTGTAGTCGTTCGAGGCCAGTTCAATACTGCGTTCGATGATGTTCTCAAGATTATGCGGTGCGAAATGGGATTCATCCTTGCGGCTGAAGCTGAGCATGTTGTCGACAATCTTTGCGGCGCGCAGGCCGGCTTCGGCGGTGGAGTCGAACATCTGGATCAATCCGCGTTTTTCCATGTAGGCCTGAATGGATTCCATGGTGGTCCCGGCTTCACTCGCGGCTTCGATATTGCGTTTGGAGTTGTGCATCACGCGGTTCCGGATGACCTGCATGTTCTGCAGGATGCCCGCCAGCGGGTTGTTGATCTCATGTGCCATGCCTGCCGCCAGCCCTCCAACCGACATCATTTTTTCCGATTGCACCATCATATCCTCAATGCGCACCCGGTCGGTTACATCGTCCAGGCGGATCACCGCGCCGTCGGAGCCGTCCGTCGTGATCGGATAGACCGTGACATCAACGATTCGCTCGTCACCCCGGATGGTACATGGGATGCGTTCATGGTGCTGGGGCCCTTTTTCAAGCAGGGTTTTTATCAGTCGGTCCAGATCGATGTCCAGATCCGGCAAGACACGCTCAAGGGGCTGTCCATGGGCGTGAACCGCCTCGATTCCGCTGATCTGTTCGGCTTCGTGGTTCCACTGCATCACATGGCCTTCTGCATCGATCCCGATCAGGATGGATGGCATGGAGTTGATGATGTTTTCGAGGAGGTTTTGCAGCGAGATCAGTTCCTTGGTTGCCTGCAGGCGTTCCAGTTCGGCGGCGGTGCGGCCTGCAAAAACCTGCATGATGGCGGAAGCGAACTCGATGTCCTCGACCGGCTCGCGGTACATGGCCACCATGATGCCCAGCGCTTTGTTTTCTGAATCGACAAGCGGAATGCCGATATAACTCTCGATGTTCCTGGATTGCAGCAGTTCGGTCCCGGGGTACGCTTCGCGTACATTGGACACATAGGTGCACTGGTTTTGAGTCAGTACGTGGCTGCACGGGGTCGCCGTAAGGTCATACTCGAAGTTCGGGCCAGTCACGCCATGATCGGAAACCGCAATGGTGCGCATCATGTTTGGGCCGTCATCTGCGAATTCGCTGATGTAGGTGAAGTCGGCGTCCAGGGTCTTGCTCAACTGGGCGACCATGGACCCGAAGAAGCGTCGGCCGACCACGGCCACCCCTTCGACAATATTCCTGATGCTGTCTTCGATGATCACCCGTTCGGTAACATCATCCACGCGAATAACCGCACCCTCGGTATCGCCTTCCAGCGGGAAAACGGTGATGTCGTGGTAGCGGATACGCTGATCCGTTTCGACACGGATGCGTTCATCGAGCTGGGGTATGCGCTCGCGAATGGCCCGCTCCACCTTGACCATTTCCTTGGCCAGATTGGGGAAGGCATTGCGCAGGTGGAGTCCCAGCGCCGTGGATGCCGGCAGACCGGTTGCGGATTCGGCCTTGCGGTTCCACTGGATTACCCGGCCCGTTGCATCGACGCCGACCAGGATCGAAGGCATGGAGTCGATGGTGTTGCTCAGGAGCGCACGCAGTTGACGCAGTTGCTCTTCGGCCTGCTTGCGGTAGGTGATGTTCCACGAGGTTCCGAACGTTCCGACCACGTTGCCGTCTTCGTCGTAGCGCGGAACCTTGGTGGTCAGGTACCAGCGGTCCCCGTCCGGTGTTGTGGCCATTTCCTCTTTCTGAAGCGGTTGACGCGTTTGCATCACGGTGGTTTCGTCGTCGAATTTCTGCTGGGCCTGCTCGGGGGGGAAAAAATCGAAGTCCGTCTTGCCGATGATGGATTCGACGGGCCGTCGAAGTTCTTCGGCCTTGGCGGTATTGACTTCGATAAACCGCCCTTCCGCATCCTTGAAGTAAATCAGGTCGGGCGCATGCTCCATGAAGGTACGGAACAGGTTCCGTTCAAATTCAAGCTGCTTTTCAGTGGCCACGCGCTTGGTGATATCGCGGCTGATGCCCCGATAGCCCTGGATGTTCCACTCCTTGTCATAAAAAGGGACGGCGCTGGTTTCCAGCACGACCACTCGGGAGTCCCGGTGGAGGTTGGTATTGACCATGGAGTGGATGGGCTTGCCGGATTCACTGATTTTTTCGAAGAGAAGCTTTAGCCGGTCGGCCTCATGATCGGGCATGAGCGCCGTGAAGTGTTTTTCCATGAGCTCGTCCGGCTCATACCCGAGCAACTCGGACGACTGGGGACTTAAATAGGTAAAGAACCCGTCCGTATTGACTTCCCAGATCCAGTCTGTGGTGGTTTCAACCAGATTCCGGAACCGTTCCTCGCTGTGCCGCAAGGCGTTTTCATTCGTGATCCGTTCGGTGATGTCGCGGGAGACCCCCCGGAAGCCGGCCAGCTCCCCCGTGTTGTCGGCATAGGCCATGCCGCTGGATTCAAGGATGACCTTGCGTCCATCCTTGTGCAGGTAGGTGTTGATTTCGCAATCGATGATGCTGTTCACCGTGCGCTGGCGCAGCTGCTCCATTTTCCTTGCGGAGTCGGTTGGAATCATCAGCGATACCGAGCTCCTGCCTATCAGCTCGTCCGGGGTATAGCCCAGAATGGTGCGAACGCGGGGGCTGATATAGGTATAGCTGCCATAAAGGTCCATCTCCCAAATGATATCATTCGAAGATTCGACCAGCACCCGGAACCGCTCCTCGCTTACGTCAAGGGCACGTGTGGCCTGGTCATGGCTCATGCGGACCTGGCCCAGTTCGCGCATATGGTTGGTGATCTGTTTCCGTAGCGTTCGGTTCCAGAGCACAACGGCTCCGATAGCCAGCAGGGTGAGGATCAGGCTGGCGCCGATGATTTTAAGCAGAAGGGTTTTCTCCACCTCGACCGTGCTCAGCAGGGTTGGCCACTGCTTTTCGATCGCACGCCTTTCCTGCTCCGTCATCATACCCAGCGCCGTATTCAGCAGCTCGGTTGGCAGCGGGCTGTTTGTGCTGGATGCAAAACTCAGGTTCCACGCATAGTCGACTTCTCCGGCCACCCGGAGGTCGACACCGAGCGAGGGCATATAGTATCGGGATACCGCCCCATCGGTCACCATGGCATCGGCTTTGCCGGAACCCAGCCGCCGCATGCCTGCTTGTGCATTGCTCACCGGGACCAGCACATACCCGTATTTCTTTGGATTTTCCGCCTGCTTTTTCTTCAGTTCGTTGTGAATTGCCGTACCGTTGACCACGGCGATTTTCTTGCCGGCCATGTGGTCGAGGGTGAGCGCCTGGGAGCTGTCCTTGCGGGCCAGAATGAACATTTTGATCGTCCAGTACGGCTGGGAAAAGTTGTACTTGGCCGCCCGTTCCGGGGTTTTTTGAATGGATCCGACAAGATCGACTTTATGTTCGAGCAGCGCTTTTTCCCAGTTGTCGCATTCGACCCGGACAAACTGAAGCCCCAGTTTGTTTTCGAGCAGTTGGACATAGTCCCAGGTGAGCCCCTTGCGCTCGGATCTTCCGTCGGCGAAATCAATCGGCGGCGTATCGGGAATATTTCCGATGCGGATCTGATTGGTGGGGCTGGACAGTTTTTCGAGCAGGGCAAGCTCTTGAGGTGAAAACTCCCGGGAATGTTCCGTTCTCCGCGACAGGGATTGGTCGGTCATGACAAACGGCAACAATGCGCCGATGGCAAGAATTGCCACCGCGATGATCCATAAGAGTATTTTGGTTCCCCGCTTCATTCGATAAAATGGTCATCCCAGCGACCGGTATAGCTCTATAACACGGTGGGCGGTTTTCCGCCAATCAAAGCGGGATGCATATTCCATGCCGCCTCGCCGGCGCTCCTCATTCGGTCCCGAGGATATGACGGATTCCATACATTGAAAAATAGCCGTGCTGTCAGTCGGGTCAAACGTGGGAATCAGATGGGTGGCCAGCTCCTGCATGGAGGAGGTGTTCGAGCAGATTACCGGCGCGCCGCATGCCAGTGCCTCGACAATGGGAAATCCAAAGCCTTCGAACAGCGACGGGAACACCATCAGGTCGCAACCGCTGTACAGCAGGGGTAGCGACTTCCCTGGCACGAAGCCCAGGAAGCGGATGTCGTCCTTCACCGGGCTTTCCGCGGCGCGCGCACGGATGATGTCGGCGCCGGTCCAGTCCGCCCCCGCCAGAACCAGCTGGTGCGCACTGTCGTTTTCAAGCTTGAAGCGCTCGAAGGCTTCGATCAGCCGGATATGGTTCTTTCCTGGATGTTCCAGTCGCGAAACATAAACGAAAATGGGGTTGTCCAGACCATGCATCATCTGGAGCCGGTCGCACGCCTCCTCCTTGGCGATCGGGCTGAACATATCGTGGTTTATTCCGGAATAGATGACCGAGATGCGTTCTTCGGGATAGCCCGCATACCGCACAAGGTCATTCTTCGTAAACTCACTCACGGCAATAACATGATCGGCCCGGCGAATCATGGCCGGAACCATCTTGCGGTTGAAAAACATGCGGGCAGGGTCGTATTTGGCTTCCACGGAAAATGTCGCCAGATCATGCACTGTGGCAATCACCTTGGTACGTTTAATCACCGGAATGCGCCGTGCGCTGGGGATATGCAGCACGTCGAGCTGCTTTTCCATGCCCGGAAGAACCATGTTGTGCCACGCGATGTTGACCAGCGGATGGTTGATAAACGCCGGCTTCAGTACTTTGGTGAAGTTCCTGTTGGTCACGGGAACAAGGTCGGCGTCATTCCGTGCCATCAAGAGGCGGTAGCGGTTTTCCATGTCCTCCAGCTGAAGGGCACGTAACAGGTTGAGGACATAGGTCGACAACCCGGAACACCCCCCTTGCAATACAAACGTTGAAAAACCGATATTCATCGCACCCAGCCTAGTTTTGCCGGCAGGGCGAAACAAGCAGGATTGGACCTTAATAATTCGAGGGTTCTCTGGCTGTTCCGGGAGGCTCCGTTTGGCGCATTTTGAGAAATAATCTATACAACGTCTCAGCAAGTGGGGTGGCATGAATATTGCGAATATAGTTACGGGAGAGAATATAAAGAATGACTGGGCATAAAGCATGTGAGGAACATGGCAAACGAGCCGGAGAACGTACCGTTCGCTGGCGCGCGCCGCTGAATATGCAAAGCGTGGATGGTCAGGCCAAGATTGCCGTCGTCTTGCTGGCGATCATCCCGGCACTGGTCTGTTTTTATATCGGCGGAATTGTGGCGGTTGAGGGCAATCGGTCGTTGCCGTCTGTTGCCGTGCTCGTCATCGTGATGTGTACGGCTGTTGTGGCGGTTTCGGGCTACCTCATTCTTCGCAAATATGCAAACAACATCATAAAACTCCGTCATTATGTCGCAGAAATTGCAGCCGGAACGTTGCCGGAAAATATACATCTGGACCAGTCCGGCATGAGCGATGATCTGCAGTGTATTGAAGATGGGTTAAATATGATTCTAAAGGGCATCGAGACGAGGATGAACACGATCGAGGCGAGATTGCAGATTGAATCCGGATTGCGAAAAGCGCTTGAACAGCAACAGCATGTATTATTGAAAGCCGAGCGGCACCGGGTCATGCTGCAAAGTATCGGTGCGGCCTGCCACCACCTGGGGCAACCGGCCACGGCGTTGCGTATGCGGCTTTACCTGATGAGGGAAAAAGTACAGACCGTTGAGGAAATGGATGAAATCGACGAGAGCATCCGGGATGCCGAAGCGATAGGCGACGTTCTCATTAAGCTCAGGGAAGTGAGCGAGTACCGGACCGAGCCCTACCTCACATCCGGCAACTCGGATGGAAGCCAGATTCTTGCCATTTGAACCGTGCCTCCGGCACTATTTCCCTCCGGGAATCATGCTTTGTGGTGTTCCTGGGCAACCTATGCTTAAAGCACGCTGGCATAAGGGGTTTAGCCACGGAATACACGAAACCCGTCCTTGGAATCTATTTCGTGTATGGCGTGGTTCATAGCTCTGCTGTGAAGCCGCTATGGCAGAGCTGGATCGCACCGGCGAGACTATCGCCCTGCTCAAATCCATGAAGGCCTTCGCAAAAGCCGGGCTGGAAAAGGACTATAAAGTCGATTACTTTGCCACTTCACTAGCGCAAATGCTCGTCTTTGATGAAGAGGCTGGCTTGCAGCATAGGAAAAGGGCCATGAACTATAAATGATGGAGCAGATTTCATGAAGTTGATAAACGAGCGATTGGTAGCAGTATTTCTGATTGCGTTCCCGTTGGCTGCTCTCGCAGATCAGAATCAGCTCGACCTATCGGGTAGGTGGAACTTTGCGCTGGATCGTGCCGACGCCGGGGTAGCGGAACAGTGGTTCAATCAAGCGTTACCGGATTCGATCAAACTGCCCGGCTCGTTGCAGGAGCAGGGCTATGGCGACCCGCCTTCGACCAATACGCCCTGGCTGGGTACGCTCTACGACAAATACTGGTATCTGCGCGCGCCGTATAAAAAGTATGCCACTGCCGACAACTTCAAGATTCCCTACTGGCTGCAACCGGAACGGCACTATGTGGGAACGGCGTGGTATTCACGGTCGTTTAAAATTCCGGAGGATTGGGCAGGCCGCCGTTTCGTGCTCTATCTCGAACGCGTCCACTGGTCCTCCACGGTTTGGTTGGATGGCGAAAAGATCGGCTTCGACGATTGTCTGTCGGCACCGCACATCTACGAACTTGGCATGCTGAAGCCCGGCAAGCACACGATTTCGATCCGGGTCGACAACCGGATGCTCAAGACGATCCGTGCCGATGCACACAGCATTACCGATTCGACGCAGACGGACTGGAACGGGATTATTGGACGCATTGAACTGCAGTCCACAACCCCTGTCTATATTGCCGACGCAAAGGTGTTCACGGACATCGATGCCAAAACCGCCACCTTCAAGGTGGAGCTTGGAAATGAAACCGGCGAGCCCGGAAACGGAACGCTGTCTGTCGGAGGAGTTGAAAAGCCGGTCACATGGACGGAAGACGGAGCACAAGCCGAAATCACGGTGCCATTGCCGAAGGATGCTCAACTCTGGAACGAATTCACGCCAGCGCTTTATCCATTCACGCTCACGCTGTCCGGCTCAAGTGCGGCGGATGAAAAATCCTTTCAGGTGGGGCTGCGGAAGCCCGAAAGCAAGGATGCCCGTTTCTATATGAACGGTCACCGGGTATTTTTCCGGGGTACGCACGAAGGATGCACATTTCCGATGACGGGTTATCCGCCGACGGATGTCGCGTCGTGGAAGAAAATCTTCCATACTGTCAAATCCTACGGCCTGAACCATGTCCGTTTTCATTCCTACTGCCCGCCGGAGGCCGCCTTTACTGCGGCCGACGAACTGGGCATCTATCTCCAGCCGGAATGTTCGAACTGGGGACAGTACGGCGCGGAAAAAGATGAGCTTTTGGAATGGCTGGAGCGCGAAACGGAGAAACTGGTCAATGCCTATGGGAACCATCCTTCCTTCGTGTTGTTCTCCACCGGCAACGAACCGGCTGGCAGTTGGCAGGAACCGCTGCTCGACTGGACACGCCGCTGGAAGGAAAAAGATAATCGCCGGCTTTATGCCAGCCAGACCGGGCGCTACTTCGGCACAAAGCCCGGCCCGGTTCCGGATATTGACTTCCTCGATGCGATCCGCATCGGCAGCTACCGCTTTCGTGGCGATAAGGGGTGGCATGGGCGCGACTTTTCCGCGTCGCTCGACGGCGTGAACTATCCGGTCATCTCCCACGAGACCGGCCAGTGGTGCGCCTTCCCCGATCTTTCGGAAATCGATGAATACACCGGGTTCCTTAAGGCCAAAAATTTTGAAATCTTCCGCGAATCGCTCAAGGAGCACGGCATGCTCGATCAGGCCGGCGACTTCCTCATGGCCAGTGGAAAATTCCAGTTGGCATGTTACAAACAGGAGATCGAAGCCCTGTTGCGCACGCCCGGCATGGGGGGCTTCCAGTTGCTCGACCTGCACGACTATCCGGGGCAGGGCACGGCGCTGGTCGGCCTGTTGAATGTGTTCTGGGAATCGAAGGGCTATGTGACGCCGGTGCAGTTTCGTCGATTTTGTAATGTCACCGTGCCGTTGGCGCGCCTGACCAAGAATATTTACCGCACCGATGAAACGCTGGAGATCCCGCTGGAGATTGCCCATTTCGGAATGGAACCGCTGACGGGCGCGGTTCCATTTTGGACCATTGCCGCTGACGAAAGGGTGGTTGCTTCAGGCAAGTTGGATGCCGTGGATATTCCTATCGACAACGGAACCTCGCTGGGCGAGCTGGCGGTCGATCTGTCTGAATTGGCGCCCAATAAAAAATATGTGCTCACCGTCGGCATTGAAAACATCGAGGCAGAGAATGATTGGGAGTTCTGGGTCTATCCAGCCAAAGACATTGCGGTGTCCGATGGCGATGTTTTTGTGACTCGTTCCTTCGATGAAGCTCTCGACAAGTTGAACGCCGGCAGCAAAGTGCTTTGGATGCCCCGCTACAATGAGCTTAGCTGGGATTGCCCGCCGATCGGTCGCCTGCCCATTTTCTGGAGCCGCTTGATGGGGCCGAAGTGGGAACGTTTCCTCGGTATTTTATGTGACCCCAAACATCCTGCTCTATCCGGCTTTGCGACGGACTTCCATTATGACTGGCAATGGGGTGACATATTCTATCCGTACTGTCGCGCGATCAATTTGGACCACCTTCCCGGTGAGCTGAAACCGATCGTACAGGTCATCGACGACTGGAACCGGAACTATAAGCTCGCCGCCGTTGTTGAATGCCGTGTCGGTTCAGGCAAGCTGATGATCTGTGCGCCGGGCCTGGAAAAGGATCTAAGCAAGCGTCCCGTCGCCCGGCAGCTGCGCAACAGCCTGCTCACCTACATGCAGAGCGAGCAATTCAATCCCTCGGTCAACGTCACGCCCGATCAACTGCGGCAGGTCGATTTCGACAATCTGATCATGCGCAAGCTGGGCGCCAGGGCCGAGGCCAGTTCCGGGACGGAAAAGCGGGACGCGGGAAACCTGATCGACGGCAATCCGAATTCATACTGGCTTTCCGCCTTCAGTGAAAGCCATCCCCACGAAGTGACGGTTGCTTTCGACAAGGCCGGGCCGTTTTCCGGACTGGTGCTCATGAACCGGCAGGACCAGCGCGCGCACGAAGGCGACATCCGGGAGTATGAAATCCTCGTATCCGATGACGGCGGGCAATGGACAAAGGTTGCGTCCGGCGAACTGGAATCAACCTTTGATCCGCAACGGATTCCGTTCGGCAAAACGGTGACCGCTTCGCATCTCAAACTCAGGGCGCTTTCCGGTTTCGGCGACGATACCGTCGCCGCGCTGGCGGAAATTGCGGTGTTGTATGAAGGCCCGCCGCTGTCCGTAGAACTGGAAGACACCGGGCCGTACAAGAACGTGGTATCCGCGACCAAGGAGATGGACGAAGCCATCGGGTACGTCAATAAGTTCATCGAGCAGATCATGGCCAGCAACGAGCAGACGCCGGCGGTCAACGTGCAGGATGGCGACAAGTCGACCTGCTGGAGCGCGGATTTCAAGGATAGCGAAGCGTGGATCACCCTCAAGCTCAACCGGCCCGTTATACTCACGGGCATTTCCTATCTGCCCCGGCAGGATAAGGAAAGCGGCCGGATCAGGAATTATGTCGTTGAAGTCAGCGCCGATGGCGAGAACTGGACCGAAGCCGCCAGGGGAGCGTTTAAGCCGGGTGCTGGACAGCAGTCGGTGGAGTTTGAAAAACCGGTAGGCGGAAGCGCACTGCGGTTGCGGGCTCTTTCCTCGCAGAACGGCAAGCCGCTGGTCAGCGCCGCGGAAATCGATATTCAAACGATGGACTAATAGAGGCAGGTCGGATGAAACCCGGACCCCCGAAAACGTGCAGGTTTTCGTCAGTCTGACGGGCCGGGCGCTCTGTGTCCCGGAGCGCCACGGACGGCTGGGGACAGCCGTCCGTGCCAGGCATTCCTATTCCTGCACCCCGAACTTGTAGATGGTGGTCTGGGTGTAGGTTTCGCCGGGCGCCAGCTCTGTACTGGGGAACTCTGGATGGTTCGGGCTGTCGGGGTAGTGCTGGGTCTCCAGGCAGAATCCTTCCTGTTTGTCGTAGATGGCTCCTCCCTTGCCTTGGATGTGCTGCATGTAGTTTCCGGTATAAAACTGCACGCCGGGCTCGGTGGTCCAGCATTCCATGGTTCGTTTACTGTGCGGTTCAACCACGGCGGCCGCCAGCGTCAGTTCGCCTGCCGCCGCTTGGTTGATGCAGTAGTTGTGGTCGTAGCCCAGGCCCTGCACCTGATCAATATTCTTGCCAATGGGCGTGGGGTCGAGCAGCTCCATTTCTGTACCCACAACCTCGCGCAGCTCGCCGGTCGGCGTGGAGTGTTCGTCCACGACGGTCCACCGATCAGCGTTGATGCGGATTAAGTGGCCGTGTATGGAACCGCTGCCGGCCAGATTGAAGTAGCTGTGGTTGGTCAGGTTGAGAATGGTTTTCTTGTCGGTGGTGGCCGTGTATTCGAGTTTCAGCTCGTTGTCATCGGTCAGCGTGTAGACCAGATCTACGGTCAGCGTGCCGGGATAGCCTTCTTCGCCGTCGGGACTGGTCAGCGACATTTTGACGGCGCTGTCGCCGACGATTTCAGCCTTCCAGATCTTCTTGTCAAAGCCGACGATCCCGCCATGCAGGCCGTTCGGACCATTGTTGATGGCCATGGAATATTCGACTTCGTCTATGTTGAACCGGCCGCCGGCCAGGCGGTTGGCGAAACGGCCGCAACAGGCCCCGAAGTAGGGATTGCCCGTGCTTTCGTAGCCGCTCATGTCATCGAATCCCAGCACCACGTCGGCGACGTGGCCGTGAGCATCGGGGGTCTCGATCGAAACGATGGCCGCTCCATACGTAATGATCTTAACCTTCATCCCGTGGTCGTTTTCCAGAATGTATTCGTCGACGTGTTCCCCGTTGGTGGTTTGCCCAAATACTGTCCTTGCTACGCTCATTGTTATCCCCCGTTCGGTTTCAGATTTCCGAATCTGCTGCTTTTTAACTTTCTATGCTAGAGAAAAGTTCCTTGCCGTTGTCATCGTTGGTGATGGTGAACTCCTCGATATGGAAATGCGAGTCGGAGACGAAGGTCAGGTGTCCATGGAACTGCTGCTCCATATCGATAAGGGCCTGTTCGTCCTCCTTGCGCAGTCGGTCGAGCACCTGTGGATTGACCGTAACGCGCATGGAGTGCGTACCGTTGCGGTCCTTGCGCATACACTCGCTGACGCGGCGCTGGATTTCCACGCTCATGGAGAGCGTCGACTTTACGCGGCCCCGGCCCCGGCAGTAATGGCAATCGGTATAGCCCGAGGTGTAGATACTTTCCTCGACGCGCTGGCGCGTCATTTCGAGCAGGCCGAGCTGCGAAATCTGCAGCACGTTGGTACGGGCACGGTCCTTCTTGAGTGCTTCCTTGAGGCAGCGGTATACCGCATTCTGGTCGCGCTTGGACTTCATGTCGATGAAGTCGACGATCACCAGGCCGCCGACATTGCGCAGGCGCAGCTGGCGGGCGACTTCCTCGGCCGATTCGAGGTTCACTTCCAGAATGGATTCATCCTGCGACTTGCTTCCCTTGTGGCGGCCGGTGTTTACATCAATCGCCACCAGTGCTTCCGTTTCATCGAAAATGAGATAGGCACCGGACTTCATCCAGACCTTGCGGCGGTAGGCGGACTCAATCTGCTTTTCGACCTCGAAATAGTCGAAGATCGGTTCTTCGCCGCCGTAGAGCTGCACCCAGTTGCGCGAACGCCGGGAAAACTTGGCGATGATCTGCCGGGTGTTTTCATACATATCGCGGTTGTCGATATAGATGCGGTCGATATCTTCGGTCAGATAGTCGCGCACCACGCGTTCGGCGAGCCGCGGCTCGGAGTACAGGCTGCACGGTGCAGGGGTTTCCTTAATGCCGTTTTCGATGTCGTTCCAGATTTCGAACAGGGTACGGGCATCGCGCGCAAAGCTGACCTTGCGGGTGCCGGAACCGGCAGTGCGCACGATCAGGCCGAGATTTTCCGGAACCGGCAGGCGCGTGAGAATCTTCTTGAGGCGGTTGCGTTCCTTCACGTCGTCGATCTTTCGTGAGATGCCCTTGAGGTGCGTGCCGGGCATCATCACGAGGAAGCGGCCGGGGATACTCAAGTTGGCGGTAACGCGCGGGCCCTTGGTGCCAATGGCATCCTTGGTTACCTGTACGATGATTTCGGATCCGACCGGGAAAATCTTTTCCATTTCACCGGGTTTGTATTTTTTCCGCCGGCTGGTGGAGCTTTTGGCCCGGATGCCTTCCTCCCGTTCCAGACGCGCGGCATCCTCCGGGATCATGTCCCAGTAATGGATGAAGGCATTCTTCTTCAGTCCGATATCGACAAAGGCCGCCTGAAGTCCGTCTTCCAGGTTCTGAATCTTTCCCTTGAAGATGCTTCCGACGATCCGGTTGTCCTCTACGCGCTCGATGTGGAAGTTATCGAGCCGCCCATCCTCAAGCACCGCCACGCGTGTTTCAAGCGGCTCGATGTTGATAATGATTTCCTTCTTCTCACGCTTTTTCCCGCCAAAAGGCTTCATTTTCTTTAACATGATGATCTCTCCTTATCTAATTCTCCGGCGATGGTACACGCTTTGCACCAGGCCAAGTGCGATCATGGTACTGACCATGAAGGATCCTCCGTAGCTCATCAGTGGCAACGGAAGCCCCGTGATCGGCAATACGCCGATCGTCATCGCTATGTTTACAAACACATGACAGAACAACATGACGCCGATTCCCAGCGCCACGAGCCGCCCAAATTCATCGTGGGCCCTGATGGAGGCCCACATACATCTTCCTAACAATAACGAGTAAAGCAGCGCGAAGCCCACTCCACCCAGAAAGCCGGTTTCTTCCGCGATCACGCAGAAGATAAAATCGGTGGGAGCCACTGTCCGGGGAAGGAATCCCAGGATATTCTGCGTCCCGTTCAAATAGCCTTTACCGTGAAACCCGCCGGAGCCCACGGCAATCTGCGACTGCAGTTTATTCCAGCCGGCATTGGCCAAATCGTGATTCTCGGTGAGGAAAACCTTGATGCGCCCCTTCTGGTAGTCGGCCAGCAACGGCATCCGCGGCAGTACGATCCCGGGGCGTTCGGCCTCGGGCAGCGCTTCAATTTCCGGGGTGGTCTCGTATTTGATCCACACACAGGCGACGACCGCCAAAAGAAGAAATGCCGCAACGCCGATGATGAGGAGACGCCGCTGCAGCCCGCAATAGAGCATGATGGCCAGCGTGATCGGCGCCAGCGTCAGCGAGGTGCTCAGATCCGGTTCCGCCGCAATCAAAAGGAACGGCACTCCGACGATCGCGACTGCGATGAAGAAGGTTTTCCATTCATCCATATCGCGGTCGGGGGCAGACAAATAGGTCGCAAGGCCGATGACCACGGCAATCTTCGCGATCTCCGAGGCCTGCAGGGTAAAGCCCGGCAGTGGAATCCAGCGGTGGGCGCCATTGACCTCGGGGAACGCGAATACTAGCAACAGCAGCAGTATCGCACCGCCATAGATGAGCCAGGAGAGCTTGGCGATGTGGCTGTAGTCGAGCCAGACCAAGGCAAAATAGGCCCCCAGGCCCATGCCGGCAAAGACCAGTTGCTTGATCCAGTTGGTGCCGACCGGATCCGCATCCGACTTAAACTGGGCACTGTAGATAAACGCGGCACTCAGCCCGATCAGCAGCAGAATCGTTCCGAGCATAACCCAGTCCAGGCGCTTAAGGTGGATGCCGTTCATGACAGCACCTCCCGTGCCGGCAAAGCGCAAAGCGCAGAACGCATGGCGGTTTCGTGCCGTCCGCTCCATGCTCCGTGCGCCATGTGCCAGAGGTCAAAAAGGCGGCTCATCACATGACCTCCTTTTTGAGCGTTCCGTCATATTCGAAAATATGCTCGTAGAGGTAGCTGAGGCGCGGTCCGACCGTGCTGCCGCCAAAGGTGCCATCCTCCACCAGGAAGGCGATGGCGTAGCGGGGGAAATCATAGGGCGCAAACGAGATCATCCAGGTCTGCTGGCTTTCACGCACGATGCCATCGGGGAATTTTTTATTGTATTGCGCCGTGCCGGTTTTCCCGGCGATGGCGATGCCCGGAACCCGGGCTTTCCCTCCGGTGCCTCCGCGGTCTTCGATCACATCAAGCATGCCGGCACGCACCAGCTCGAACGCTTCGATGGGGGCGTCAATGCGCCGGATGGCCCAGGTCGGGTTGTTATTGTAGTCCTCGTCCGGACCGGTGCGCCACTTCTTCACGAGGCGGGGGCGGTAGAGCGTGCCGCCGTTGGCGATGGCCGCCGTCGCCATTGCCATCTGCAGCGGGCTTGCGGTAATGGCTCCCTGGCCGATGGCCATGTTGCACAGATCAATGTCGTTGATGGTGTGGTCGGGCAGGTTCCCGTATTTCAAATCCTTCTGTTGCGGCGGCTTGTCGAGATCCGGAAACAGGCCGGCATACTGCCCCAGACCCATCTGCTCGGCGATGTTGTGGATCGGCTCAAATCCGACATCCAGGGCCATCCTGAACATGTAGACATTGCAGGAGCACATGATCGTCTCGCGCAGGTTGAGCTCGCCGTGACCACCGGTCCGGTAGGTGTCGCAGCGCATTTTCCGGCGGTTCACCCTAATGTAGCCGTCGCAGTCGTAGACGGTTTCGGCGAAGCCCGGATACACGCGCAATACGCCGAGGGCGGCAATTGGCTTGAAGGTGCTGCCCGGAGGATACTGCCCGTAAACCGCGCGATTGATGGCGCGCATCGAGGGATCCTTCATGAGCTTCGCGCGGTAGCTGGACGAAGCCATGTAGGCATTGGGATCGAAAGAAGGCGAGCTGGCCAGGGCAAGTACGTCGCCGTTGTTCGGGTCGAGCACCACCACTGCGCCGCGCACCGGCTGGTCCGGGTCCTCTCCGTTCTGTTTCATTGCGAGCGCTTCGACGGCAAACCGCTGGATGTTCTTATCGATGGCGAGAAGCAGATCGCCTCCCGGGACCGGCGGTTTCGACTGGAGGTCGCGGTGATGGAAGCCGGAGACATCGATCTGCACGAGATTATAGCCGGGTTCCCCGCTGAGCAATTCGTTGTAAGTGCTCTCCAGGCCCTTGATGCCTTTGATATCGCGCATGTCGAAGTCAATCCGCTGGCCTTCTTCTTCCCGTATGGCATCGGCTTCGCGCGTGTAGCCGATCAGATGGCCCAGATTTTCGCCTTCCGGATAGGTGCGGTCCGGTTTGTAGTAGATATCGGTGCCGAGCAGGTTTGAGCAGGTGTCCGCCCACCGGGCCATGGTCCGGCTATCAACCTTCTGCCACGCCAGTAGCGGAAGCGGCCGGCGGGCATAGATGTGGTTTTTGATATCCCGCAACGTAACCTGGGGCGCGATGCCGATCCGCTCGGAGATTTCATACACGAGTTCCAGCGTGTTCGCCGCGGTGCTGGTCGGTTCTTTTTTCAGTTTCTGGGTATGAATGACGATCGAGTCTCCATCGACCGGCTTTCCGAGATCGAGTCCGGGAATGCGGTGCCGCAGCAGTGAACCATTCTGCGGCGCGGTCCAGTCTTCGAAGGCCGCGCGCCACTTGGAGATTTCTTCCGGTTTCAACCCCTTCCACGCCATCAGCGGCTGGTCCGGGGTGAACATCATGTGGCGCTTGATGTCGCGATAGGTAACGTCCGGCTTGCGGCCGACACGTGTTTCTATTTCGTGAACCAACTCGAGGGCGTTGGCGACGGGGGAATGCGGCGCACGTAATTCGGCGGTATAGATGGCGATGCAATAGTTCGGGACACTGTCGGCCAGGCACTCGCCGTTGGTGTCGTAGATCTTGCCGCGTACCGCCGGCAGGCGGACGCGCCGGACGCACTGGTTGCGGAAGACCTTTTCGAAGCCACTCTGCTGTTTCACCTGCAGTTTCCAAAGCTCCGCGACCAGTGTACCCATGCCGGTCAGCATGAGGCCAAGGACCGTCCACACCACCAAGATACTGGCTTCTCTTTTTTGACGCACCTTCATTGCCAGCCGTACTCCCGGGGTTTGGGAATCAGCGATTCCAGACCGTTGACGATGCGGGAAACCACGGGCAGGGTGGCCATGCCTAGCAGCACCGAACCGAAAAGCCGCAGGAATACCAGTCCGGCTGGCAGCACGCGCTGGCCGGTAATGGAATAGATCAGCAACGTGGTGAACGCCGTGAAGATGCCCATGGCGGCGCCGAGGGCCAGCTGCGTGACCAGCCCGTCGGCAAATATTTCGTTCCGGATGCGGTAGGCCAGCTGGCTCATCACCGGAAACGCCAGCAGAGCCGGTCCGAAGGAGCCCAGCTCAAGCCCGTCCTGCAGCAGCGCGGCCAGCAGGACCGCCAACCAGAGGTCCGGCGTACCTTTCCGCAATGCATGGTGCAGCGCCATGGCCGCCAGAATCGGGGGTTTCATCCCGCCAAGCATTGCGACTCCCGGCAGCGCCTGTTGCAGCAGGGCGCCGAAAACAATGATGAACAGCATGTAGGCGCGTCGTTTCATTCCGTGGTCTCCCGGGGAGCGGGGGAAAGCACGAAGACATAGTCGAGCAGGCCGACGGTGGCGCGCGGAATGATGTCTGCATACTGGAAAAGGCCGGATTCATCGCGGTAGATCCTGTTCACATAGCCGATATGCACCCCCTTGGGGAATGCTCCGAGGCCGGAGGTCACCACTTCGTCGTTCACGCGGATTTCGACATCCTTGTTGATGAAGTCGATCCGCGCACGGGGCTCGCCCTTCATCGTGGTTCCGGCACCGCGAACCAGGCCGAAGACATCCACACGCTTGATTTTAGCCGATACCTGGCAGGCGGGATCGGATACCAGCAGCACTTCGGTAGTGTACGGGGTAGGCTCCGTGGTTTTTCCCACCAGCCCGTCGGGACTGATCACGGCCAGATCCGGTTCAATGCCCGCTTTGGAGCCCTTGCCGATGCGGACCGAGTTCCACCAGCCGCTGATATCGCGGCTGACGACATCGCAGGGGATCATCGTGTCCGGTTGTTCCTGATAAAACCGGAACGCGTGGCGCAGGCGGACGTTGTCGGCCTCCGCATCGAGTAAACTATTGAGCTTGGCCTGGACGCGCACCAGCTCGCGGGAAAGATCGCGGTTTTCTTCGACTGCGCCGCCCATGCCGCGAATCGCCGCCGCCGCCTCGGACAGGCGCTTCCATATGCCGGAGGTGCCGCGTTCGGCCGGGGTCATGGCGCTACGAACCACGCCCTTCCCCTTAAGCGTGAGCGAGGGAAGCGGAACAAACACCACCACCAGCAACGCGATCGCAGCTGTGGCATACACTACTCTTTTATTCCTAAAAGCCATCCGTCCCTTACCTCAGGGCGGACAGGCGCAACAGCACGTTGCAGGAAGATATTTGATGGATCAGGAAGAACTAACTGTTCGGGCCCGCCATTTTGCGTAGGAAATTGATCTCGTGCAGGACAATGCCCGTGCCTTCGGCCACTGCGCTTAACGGGTCGTCCGCCACGTGTACGGGCAGGCTGGTCTTTTCCGAAATAAGCGTATCGAGTCCACGCAACAGCGCGCCCCCGCCGGCCAGAACCATGCCGCGGTCCACCAGGTCGGCAGCCAGTTCCGGCAAGCAGCGTTCGAGCGTGACACGCACGGCCTCGACAATGGCGTTTACCGGTTCCTGCAGGGCCTGGCGTACCTCTTCGGAGCTGATCGTCAGCGTCCGCGGCAGCCCGGCCACCAAATCGCGACCCTTCACTTCCATGGTGCTCTCGTCACCGGTGGAAAGGGCCGATCCCATCGTAATCTTAATATCTTCGGCGGTTCGTTCTCCTATCAACAGATTATATTCCCGCTTTATGTGCTGAATTATCGCCTCGTCCATTTCATCGCCGCCAACGCGCACACTCCGGCTGTAAACAATGCCGGCCAGGGAGATCACGGCAACCTCGGTCGTGCCTCCTCCGATATCCACGATCATGTTGCCGGCGGGTTCCTGTACAGGCAGACCCACCCCGATCGCTGCGGCCATTGGCTCTTCAATCAAAAATACATCGCGCGCGCCCGCATGCATGGCGGAATCCTTAACCGCGCGCTTTTCCACTTCCGTTATTCCGCTTGGCACGGCAATCACCACCCGGGGCCGCACCATTTTCTTTCGGTTGTGCACCTTCTGGATAAAATAGCGGAGCATCGCTTCGGTCACTTCGAAATCAGCAATAACTCCGCTCTTCAGAGGGCGGATCGCTACAATATTCCCCGGAGTGCGTCCCAGCATCCGTTTGGCTTCGTCGCCAACGGCCAGAACGCGGTTCGTGCCAGCCTGTACTGCCACTACCGATGGTTCGCGGATCACAATGCCGCGATCACGCGCATACACCAGTGTATTTGCTGTTCCCAGATCGATCCCGATATCGCTGGAAAACATTCCCATGGCCCGGTTAAACATATCGCAACTTCCTTCTTAAAAATGGGGTTTAATAAAACCGATAGACCATGTGACAAATCGCCCACCCTGGTCAAGGTCAAATGAATAGCACTGTGCGTGCCATTTGCATAAATGAGAGCGTTGGAATGCAACTCTGGAGTCGATCCGCAAGAGCGGGGAAATCAACCTATCCGCCAGCCCATGCGTTACGCCGCTCTGCCTCATGCGCAGTTTTTGCTGAAAAGCAACCGCTCATCCGTTCCTGTCGCGATCGATGCTCATGACATGCCGGCTCAAATGATAGGCCGCCAAATGGACCTTGTCTGGTGTCAGGGATGTTTTCGAGTTCGCTAGCGCCGTGCTGATCATATCTTCGTGCAGCACCAAGACGGATGTGTCGGGAGTCAGGTTTTTAACGTACCAACCGGGATAAACCACTATTGGCTGTGCGGTGTACTTCTGGCCGGTAGATGTTGCCAATATCCGGGCCAGTTCCTTGCTCTGAGCTTTGGCTTGAATGACGGGGTTGCGAGTGGGTTCTCGCCCATTGATCCGGAGCACATCGCCGTCCTTTTCGATGACACATTGTCCCTTGGATGGCTTTTGGACATATTTGGTTTCCACGGTGAACACGCCACCGGGCCCGATCATAACATGGTCGATGTTGTGCTTTTCCCCCTTGATGCTGTCACCGGGAATATCGTGAAACACCTCGTATCCGTTAATGCGGAATTGCTCCAAAAACTGGCCGACCGACTTTTCTCCTTCGATTCCTCGGTTAATGTTTCTTACCTGCTTCTTCAACTGAAGGATTTTTGGAATGCAGATAGCAGTTACCACACAAGCACATACTGTTGCGCCCCACGGTACGGGCCGCATAGGGTGTAGAAGTCGAACCCATTCATAGCCAGCCCACAGAAAGAAAGCCATCGGATACATGACGTATCCAAGTAGCTTGTCAGAAAGTAGCTCTTCCTTGTGTTCAAGTAGCGACTGGGCGGGATTCCGGAGTGGTGGGTTACGTAAGGGGGATTTCTTCGCGGTGGTTTTATTCATTTTTCTCCTATAGTCGGACATGGTTCCCCTTGAATTTTCCAATGCGACCGTGCCGGTTTGGTGAAGACCGCATATCAGAAACATACTATCCGCGCACAAGGCTGTTCGGCAAGATGATGCCCTTGAAAGATTTGTGGGGGAATCCCCCACAGGAAAGTCCAGGCCCTTGGTCAGAGTCCTCTTGCTCGTGAGATCAACCCGTCGTGCATGGCCGGAGGAGTATTTCGCGCAGAGCTAGCAGAGCCAGCGGAGAAATGCATAAACCCCTGTTATCTCCGTTGCTCTCGTTCGAGTTTGAGCCTGAGGGCTCGTCCCTCAGAGTAGATGACCGTGTGAGACCAACCCGTCGTGCGGGCGAGGATGCTTTTATAACGCATGGTTCAAAACCTTGCCTGGGATTCGCACTTTCTTGTAAGATTCGATCTACTAGCCGGAGGTACTGATGAAATACAGGATTATTGGATTGGTTGCCGTACTGTTGTCTTCTGTGTTGGCAACGTTGGCGGAAAGTGGAATCCACGTCTTCACGGATTCGAAAGGCCGTGCCATTGCGGCGAAAATCATTTCATTCGACGCTATCAAGGGACAGATCCAGATCGAGCGGGAGGATGGCCAGCGGTTCTCGGTGTCACCCGGGATGTTTTCCGAAGACGACCAGGCCTATATCAAGCAATGGATTGCCGCCGACCGGGTTTTATCCGACAAGCATCTGCGCGTCTCCTTCGACAAGGACAAGGTGGAAAGCTTCAAGAACGGGTTGACCGACAATGAAGACGCCAAGAAACACAGCAAGGGACAGATCCTGCGCTATGACATAACTCTGAAGAACAAGGCGAAAAAACCGGTCGAAGGGTTGAAGCTCGAATACCGCTATTTTGTCATGGTCACCACCAGTGACGGCGAGTCCATCAAGAAAATGAACACCCGGACCGTAACGGTGGATCGCATCGAAGCGGGAGAAGACTACACCTTTACCACCGCAGACCTCACCATTGCGGTAAAGTATAACCGCACGAAAGTGGAGGACCCTTCTCGAACTGCGGAGGATGTGGTGGCCTACGAGTACGAAAAGGTGAGCGAGGACGAGCTATTGGGAATCTGGTTGAAGGTGTACGGGCCGGCGGTTGGCAACGAGCCTTCCGTCCGCGACATCTCCGACCCCGAGGACCTGCTGGAGGAATACAACTGGGACGGAGAGGCTTCCGGGTAGGAGGATCACGCAAGGGGGAATCATGAAGAGGCTTATTGCAAGGCTGATGCTTTGTCTATGGTCAGGTGTTGCATACGGGAATGGCGCCGAGCTATTCAAGCAGGGAGCGGTGTTGTTCGAGTCCGATCCGGCGCAGGCATTTCCTTTGTTTGTGCAGGCGGCGGAAGAGGGGCATGTGCCGGCGATGGTCGGTGCGGGGCACTGTCTGGAAAACGGCGAGGGCACCGAGGTCGATTATGCCAAGGCCATTGAGTGGTATGAACAGGCGGTTTCCCAAAACAATCTCAAGGCCTGCGAGGGCCTTGCGCGCATCTATGCCTCCTGTCCCAATCCACAATTCCACGATGGCGAAAAGGCGGTCAAATACGCTGGTGCTGTAGTTCGGAAAAAGTCGAAGGATGCGGAAGCGCTGAGCCTTCTTGCCGCAGCTTATGCGCGCAATATGGAGTTTGGCAAAGCAACCAAGACGGGGGCGCAAGCACAGTTCTATGCCGGCGAAAAAGGGTTCAAGGCGAAACTATTACGGGTACTTAATCAATATAAACAAGGAAGGCCATACCCTCCGGAGGTTACCGATGAGTGGCTGAAAAAGGCTGCTGAAACCGGGGCTTCCGCATGGGCGGAGAAACGGATGCTATGTCGTTTTTGTGAGCGCACGGATCCATATTACAGTCCGGAAACCGGAATGAAAATCTGCCAACGGCTGGTTGATTCGGGGCAGCCGGATATATATCTCCAGATGAGCTATCTATATTTGGATGAAAACAATCTGGAGGCCGCCCATAAGTGCTTGGATTCATTGTGTGAATATTACGAAAGACATGACATGTGGAACCAGATGCCTGGAGAGTTAACGGTAAGGTACTATTTACTGCAAAACTCTGCGGAATCCGCATTCGAGCTTGCGAAGAAGTACATGACTGGTTTTTCAGATGTGACAAAAAGGTACTGCAGTCCGGATTGTCCTGGCTGTAGCGATTGTCAAATTACGAATATAAACAATCAGAAACGCAGCCTTCGCACCGCCTATTTCCTTTTCCGGATTGCTGCCTACAAAGGGCATTCGGAGGCTCAGGAAAAAGTCAAAGAATTCGATAACAATATGGGCGCATACCTGAGAATCCTTGAGAATAAGGATAAGTCTGGCAGGGAGGCAACAGCCAAGGCGCTGGCTGATGAGGCTGTGAAGTTTGAGACAGGAAGTCATTTGCCTAAAAAAGGATTATTGGCGTTGGAGATCTACCATGAGGCCTACAAGCTGAATCCCTTGTCAAACTATGCAGACGAGATCGGGAACCTTTCGCATAGGTATGTGGATATGGCTGAAGCGATCACGTGGTGGGAGCGCGCTGCCGATGTCGGAAACATCTCTGCCTGCAAATCATTAATACAATGTTATGCGTGTGCCAATGATTCTGCATTGTGGGATGCAGAACAAGCGCTGAAATATGCCCAGCTTTTGGTTGGCACTCGTGAGTCTAATGACCACGAAGCGCAGAGCCTGTTGGCGTGTGCATATGCCAGAAGTGGCGATTTTACTGCGGCATCCAAAATCATGGAGAAAGTATTGGATGCTTCGACGGACTCCAAAGCTGAGATTCGAAGACTGTATGAAATGCAATTCAAAAGCTTCAAGCGCGGTAAGCCCTGGATTACGAAGGAAATCTAAACCTTCTCGATCACCGCGGCGCCAAAGGTGAATCCGCCGCCGAAGGCGGTGAGGCCGATCAGCGTGTCGGAGTCCAGTTCGGGGACCAGCTCGGCGAGCGCGATCGGAATCGTGTTCGACGAGGTGTTTCCGTACTTGCGGATATGGTTGAACATCTTTTCCGACGGGCATTTGATCGTCTTGCGGATGGCCTCGATGATGCGTTCGTTGGCCTGGTGCGGCACGATCTTCTGCAGATCCTCGACCGTGATGCCGCGTTCCTGGCAGGCCAGGTCGAGCATGTCGATCATTTTGCGCACGGCCAGCTTGAAGACGGTCAGCCCTTCCATCTCGATCACTTCGCCGCTGCCCATGTTCGGGACATAGAGGACCTTTGCATCCACGCCCGTTGCAGAGAGTACCGGGCGGTTGAGTTTGACGCCGATATCGCCCGGACGTTTTTCGCAGCTGACCAGTGATGCCGTCGCTGCATCGCCAAACAGGGCCATGGTTTTCTGGTCATCGTGGTTGACCATGGGCGAGAGCGTTTCGGCGGTGATGACAATCACCTTCTTGTCGGGGGCGTTGGTCAGGAAGTCGAATGCCGACTGCAGGGCATACATGTAGCCGGAGCAGGCGGCGTTGACGTCATGTGCCTGCATCAGTACTTCGCCCTTTTCCGGGCTGAGTTCGTGCAGAACGCTACAGGCCAGCGAAGGCGTCATGACCAGTGGCGTGCCGGTTGAGCAGATAATTGCGCCGATATCGGAAATGTGGAGCTGTTCCTTTGCAAGCAGGTTGCGGGTGGCTTTGACCGCCAGCGACAGCACGTTTTCATCTCCGTCAATCCAGTAGCGGTTTTCGATGCCCGTTCGCTTGCGGATCGCTTCCGAATCCCATTCGCCATGGCCCTGCAGCAGCTCGTCGTTGGTGAGGTGGCGCGAGCCAAAGACGGTGGCGATATTGGAAATGTATATGGAGTTTGAAAGGGCGGGATGGATATCGCTCCTGTCCGGGGCCGGCTGTGCTTCAGCCGCGCGGCGGCGTTCCATGACCGGGGTGCCGGGATCTTCCTTGGTCAGCGGCTTCAGCTGGGCCGCCTCGTCGGATGCAATCCTGACCATCGGTGTTCCGACGCGTAGCACATCGCCTTCTTCTGCAAGCAACTCCGAAATCGTGCCGCTGACCGGGGCGGAAATATCCATCGACGCTTTGTCGGCTTCAACCGACGCAATCAGATCGCCCTCGGCAATGGTATCGCCGACGCTTATGGGGAGGCTGGTGATCGTGATGGTTTCGTCCGACGGGCTGGAGCCGATCGCCTTGACGGTGACGGTTCCGGCTTCCTCTTCCACGGGCTTATCCCAATGAATGTCGATGTCGAGCAGCTCGCAGCACTTTTCGAGGGTGCGCTTGTAGGACGGCAGCACCTCGATCTGGCAGGAATAGTCGTAGGGGATGTAGGTATCGGGCCGCGTGACGCGGGCGATCTGTACCGCGTTACCGGCGCGTTCGGCGATGGTGGCCGCAATTTCGCCGCCCATGCCGGCGGTCTGGTTGTCTTCGTGCACGATAACGAGCTTGCCGGTCTTTTTCGCGGAGGCCAATACGGCTTCCTCGTCCCACGGGAAGATGGTGCGCAGATCGATGATTTCAGCGTTAATGCCGGTTTCGGCAAGGGCTTCGGCCGTGCGTTCGCATACCGGCATGGATCCGCCCCAGCTCACGAGGGTAATATCCTGTCCGGTGCGTGTGATTCGTGCCTTGCCGATGGGCACATACTGCTTTTCAACATCGGCAGAGGTCGTGTTGGTGCGGTCGTTGATCAGGCTCTTCGGGAAGAGGAAGACCGACGGGCGTCCCGATTCGGAAATGGCGTTGAGCAGGCCGGCGGCGTCGGCGGCCGTCGAAGGCATAAAGACATCGACGCCCGGGACGTGGGCGCAGATCGATTCCATGGTTTGGGCGTGGTAGGGGCCGAGGCCCGGACGGTAGCCGCCGCAGATCGACATCATCAGCACGGGCGCTTCCCACTGGCCGTTGGTCCGCCAGTACATGGCGCCGATTTCGGAAAGGATCTGGTTGTAGGCCACCGGCAGGAAGTCGGCAAACTGCATGAAGGCGACGGGATGGCCGCCGGCCAGCGCCTGACCGGTAGAGACGCCGAGAATCGTGTTTTCGGCTAACGCCGCATTGTGGACCTGATCGGGATATGCCTTGCTCAAACCGCGGGTGAGACCGAAGACATCGCCCTTTGGATCTTCGATGTCCTGCCCGAGCAAGGAGGTTCGTGGGTCGCTCGCCAGGCGGGCCTTGAGGGCCTCGCGCATGGCTTCGAGCATGCTCAAGGTACGGGCGTCATCGGTGCCGCGGTATTCCACGCGCGGTTCGGGAAGCGGTTTCTTGGCCGTAAGGCTCGCCTTGGGCGTAGTTCCCTTGCGGGCGGTGTGAAAAGCCGCGTCGATGGCGTCCTTGACCTCGTCCTCGATCGCTTTAACCTGTGCCTCGTCAATGCCGTCGGCCAGCATGGCTTCGCGCAGGCGGGCGCAGGGGTCGGCATTGTCCTTGGCATGTTTCAGGTCGGCCTCGGTACGGTACATGGACTGGTCGTCGGCATTGGTGTGGCTTTCGAGCCGCTCGACGTTGAAGACCACAATCTGCGGTCCGCGCGATGCACGAATCGTTGAAGCGACGTCGCCAAACGTTTCATAGGTGGCCATGGCGTCGCTACCGTCAACCCGGTGAATGGGCAGGCCGTAGAAGCTTTCGGTTTCCCCGCCGGGCAGGGAGTAGAAGGTATTGCCTTTGGTCACGGTGGAAAGCGCAAAGCGGTTGTCCTCGATCAGAAACAGCACCGGAAGGTTGGCGCGGACGGCCTCGGCGATGGCTTCGTAGAAGTCGCCCTGCTGGGTGGCTCCGTCGCCGACCGATACCGTCACGAACGGGTTGCCGTCCAGATCTTTGATTTCCGATGCCACGCCGACCGCCTGCAGCACGTTGCTTCCGACCAGAGTCGGGGTGCTCAGTATATTCAATTCGGGATCGCACGGGAAGGCGGGCATGCGCCGGCCGCCGGAATTGGATTCCTCTTTGGAGAACAGGCCGTAGAATACGGATTCGTACGTGACGCCGCGGGCGTAGGCCAGGGCGCGGTCGCGGTAGTGCAGGTGCAGCCAGTCGGCCCCGATCAGGTGCGCGTTGAGCGCGGCGCTGGCTTCGTGCCCGGACGAAGGAATATAGAAGAAAACTTCGCCCCTTTGCGCGGCGGCCGACTGCAACTGGTCGGTATAGCGCGAGGCGATCATGGAACGGTAGATTTCGAGCAGCTTTTCTGCAGAGGGCTTGTTCATAGAATTTCCGGCTTTTTAAGGACAAAATAGTAGGGAAGGCGTTGGGCAAGGTCGATTCGTAAATTGGACAATCTCTATTTTTTGACACGCCTCGAAATGCCGGATATGCTGTTACCCTGTTAAGTGAGTTGGAGACATATGAAAAAACGGAATGTAGATCTCGTATGCGATATCGCCGAGCTGATGTCCTTGGCCGAAGAAGGACAGGACCGCAAGGTGTTGTTGCAAACCGTGGTGACGACGGTTGCCAGGCATATGCAGGCCGATGTTTGCTCGATCTACATTTATGACGAGGAGCACAAGGAGCTGACCCTGCGCGCCACCCAGGGCCTGGATGAAGGCGCCATTGGAACCGTCAAGCTGGCCGTGGGGGAGGGGATTACCGGCCGGGCGATCCGTGAATTGCGCCCCATCTGCGTTGGGAGCGCCTCCAAGAGCGCCTCCTACAAGTTTTTCCCGGGCATTCATGAAGAGGAATACGAAGCGTTTCTGGCCGTGCCGATCCTTCGCGGTTTGAGAAGAATCGGCGCTCTGGTGGTCCAGGCGAAGGAAACCAACTATTTTACCCCGAACGACGTGAAGGCTCTGCGGGCCATTGCGGCCCAGCTGGCGACGATGATCGAGAATGTCCAGCTGTTGAGCGAGGTTCGCGAACGGGCGCTGGTAGAAGAGGCGCCGGCCATCAGGAAGATGGGCAAGGGGGACATCCTGCGGGGGCGGGCTGCGAGCACGGGAACGGCCCGGGGGCGGGCCTGTACGCTGGATGCAAACGATGCCGATGCCTGCCTGCTGCCCGACCCTGATGCGTCGCCGCATACCCTGGATGATTTCAACAAGGCGCTCGATAAAACGATGCGCCAGATCGAGCAACTGCAGCGCCAGACCTCGACCGAGCTGGCCGACGTCGCCGTACTCATTTTCAGCGCCCACCTGCTCATCCTCGAGGATAAGCAGTTTACCGGCCGCATTGCCGGCCTGATTGAAACCGGCACGCCTGCTGTTAAGGCGATTGCGGGAGTGGTCAACGAATATGTCGAGGTGTTCTCCAAAAGCAAGATGCCGATGATTCGCGAAAAGGTGATCGACGTAAAAGACCTGGGAACCCGCCTTACGCGCAACCTGCTCAATGAGGAAGCCGACGCCTGCGACTATCGCGGCCAGATCATCATCGCTCACGAGCTGCTGCCGTCCGATATCCTTAAATTGTCGGCCGAAAACGTCGAGGGCTTCATTGTCAGTAGCGGGGTAACCTCGCACAACGCCATCATCAGCCGCTCACTGGGTATCCCCATGGTCTCCATCAGCCGCGAGGAGGCCGATGCCATCGAGGAAGGCATCGAGATGCTGGTCGATGGCGAGCAGGGGATTATCTATCTCGAACCAACCGACGAGGTCCAGCGCAAATACAAGGAGCTGGATGAGGCCTGGCAAGCCTTGCACGATGCCGCCGACGTGCAGGAAAAAACCCTGACAAAATGCGGTGAACGCGTGCATATCTATGCCAACATCAATCTGTTGAGCGACCTCAAGCCTGCCCATAAGTTCAAGGCCGAAGGCGTGGGGCTCTACCGCTCCGAATTTCCGTTTATCGTGCGCACCGACTTCCCGAGCGAGGAGGAGCAGTATCTGATCTACAAGAAGCTGGTGGATCAGATGGTAGGCCGAAGCGTAACCTTCCGCACGCTGGATATCGGCGGGGACAAGATGCTCTCCTACTATTCGCACGTCAGCGAGGCCAACCCGTTTCTCGGCATGCGTGCCATCCGCTTTTCGTTGCAGAACAAGGATATTTTCTGCGACCAGTTGCGCGCTTTTCTGCGTGCCGGAGCGGAAAGCGATACCCGGATCATGTTTCCGCTGGTTTCATCGGTGGATGATTTTCTGGCGGCCCGGGATATCGTCTACGAATGCATGGATGAGCTCGAAGCCGGCGGGATTCCGTTCAACCGGGAGACCCAACTGGGTGTTATGGTGGAACTTCCTTCGGCCGTGGAGGTTATCGATGAGCTGGCTCAGGAAGCTGATTTTCTCTCCATCGGATCCAACGATCTCATCCAGTACATGCTTGCGGTCGACCGGACCAACGAAAAGGTGTCCAGTCTCTACCTGGCCCACCATCCGGCGATCCTGCGGGCCATCAACCGGATTGTTGCTGCTGCAAAAACCCAGAACAAGGATGTTTCCATTTGCGGGGATCTTTCAGCCGATAACCGCTTGCTTCCATTTCTGTTGGGCGTTGGCCTGCGGAAGTTCAGTATCGATATCGTCAATGCGCCTACCGTGCAGCGGTTGGTAGGCTCTATCCGGCTGCAGGATGCCGAGGCGATCGCCAATCAGATGCTTGACCTTGGCCGGATCAGCGAAATCGAGGCTTTTCTTATCGATCAAAACCTGGCCCCTGAAGTCCTGGCCTGAGTTCCCGGTCGGACATTTGTTCCGTCCTTCGGATATGGACAGGAATGGTTTCCTGATCTACATATGGATGGTTGCTCTTTACCCATGTATAGGGAGTGTTAAGAAGGAGGGTTTAGGTGTTAAGCCTCCTCCATTGCAGAAGCCTGACTGGCACTTGACCACTTATAAACCAAACGACAAAGGATGTTGGATATGAAGCTGATTATTGCATACATACAGCCCGAAGCCCTCAACGAGGTCAAACAGGCCCTGTACGAGGCCGAAGTCTACAAGATGTCCGTCACCAACGCGCTGGGATGTGGTCAGCAGAAGGGCTATCATGAGACCTACCGCGGCACGGACGTCGAAGTGAACCTGCTCAAGAAGGTTCGTCTCGAGATCGCGGTAAACGCTGAATTTGTCGAAGCCACGACCGATGCGATCATCAAGGGAGCTCGCACCGGCAACATCGGGGATGGAAAGATTTTCGTTCTCGATCTGCCGGAATGCATCCGGATCCGCACCGGGGAGAAGGGCACCGAAGCCATCGGCTAGACGCCCGCAGGATCGGTTCGGTAGCTTCGTGCGACGGCATTGCGTGCGTGCGGCTCGCCCGGAGAGCGTGCTCTACCTTTTCCGGGGAGGGCCATGTCCCGTTTTTTAGAGGGATGCCGCCAATTCCCAAATAGCTTTGACGGCAGGCCGCTTGAGGTTGCGTTTGCTGGAGCAGAGGCCGACGACGTAGGGGTCAAGTTTGGGGGCGTTTGCAATAATGTTCACGTCATCGCGGAAAGGACTGCGCTCCAGGGCGAGTTGCGGCACGATTCCCGTTCCGGCGCCCAGGCGGACCATGGCAATCAGGGCTTCATTTCCAGAAACCTCCGTGGAAATGTTGGGGACGACATGGTTGCGCCGCAGCCATGCATCCAGCCGGTTCCGCGCCACACCGGATTGCGGTACCACCAGCGGCTCTTTCGACAGGTCCAGTTTTCGTCGTATTGGATCCGATGATTTCGGCGCGATAAACACCAGCGGTGTTTCCGCCAGCGGCATGAATTCCAGCTGGGTCTGCTTGGTATCGGGCAGGGCGGCAATGGCCAGATCGATTTCCCCGCTCATCAGCTGCTCGATAGCCCGTTCAGCGGCGCCGGTCCGCAGCGCCAGTTGCACGTCGGGATAGGCCGACCGGTACGCTTCGAGCAGATCGGGCAACAGGCTGTAAACCGCGGTGATGGAGGCGTAGACCGAAATCGCACCCGCAACCTCCTCCCGGGGAGCAAGAGATCCCTGGAAATGCTGCCATTCCAGGACGGCACTGCGAGCATACGTAAGCAGCTGGTTGCCTGCTTCAGTCAGTGCTACGCTGCGGTTATCGCGGATGAAGAGCATCTGCCCGACCTCCTCTTCCAGCCGCTGGATGGTACGCGTGAGTGCCGACGGGCTCAGGTTGCAAGCCCGGCTTGCCCGGCCGAAATGCAGCAGTTCCGCCGTTTTGATGAAGGTTTCCAATGCAGCAATATCCACGACATCTCCTCGGTTTTGTGTAGCCACGAAGATCAATTCCATGACCGTGATTCCGTGATGATTGAGCCATGAAGCGTGAATTCCCCCCAGATCACGTTTCAATCGTCACGGCTCACGCCTTTTTTTATTTCGAAAATCGCAATACTATATCCCAAATAATTCAATTTACGCAACGTGTGATTTGGAGTAGGTTCCGCGCGTTCGAATTAACCAAGGAGAAAACAATGGGACAAAATTATTTCAATACGCTTCCGATGCGTCTGAAGCTTGAAGAAATCGGCACCTGCCGCTTCATGGATGCCGCCGAGTTCGCCAATGGATGCGAATATGCCAAGGGCAAGAAGATCGTCATCGTCGGATGCGGCGCCCAAGGCCTGAACCAGGGTCTCAACATGCGTGACAGCGGCCTCGACGTTTCCTACACCCTGCGCGCCGCCGCCATCACGGAAAAACGCCAGTCCTACCTCAACGCTTCCGAAAACGGGTTTAGCGTCGGCACCTATGAGGAAATGCTTCCGACCGCCGACATCGTCATGAACCTCGCCCCCGACAAACAGCACACCAACGTCGTTGAAACCGTTGTTCCGCTGATGAAGCAGGGCGCGACCTTCTGCTATGCCCACGGCTTCAACATTGTTGAAGAAGGCACGCTCATCCGCAAGGACCTGACCGTGATCATGGTTGCCCCGAAATCACCCGGTTCCGAAGTGCGCGAAGAATATAAGCGCGGCTTTGGTGTTCCGACGCTGATTGCCTGCCACCGCGAAAACGATCCGAATGGCGACGGCATGGAACTCGCAAAAGCACTTGCCGTTGCCCAGGGCGGGCACCACGCCGGCGTGCTGGAATCCAATTTTGTTGCCGAAGTGAAATCCGACCTCATGGGCGAGCAGACCATTCTCTGCGGTCTGTTGCAGGCCGGTTCGATCCTCTGCTTCGACAAGATGGTCGCCGAAGGCGTAGATACAGGCTGGACCGCGAAGTTCATCCAATATGGCTGGGAAACGATTACCGAAGCGCTCAAGCAGGGGGGCATCACCAACATGATGGACCGCCTTTCCAACCCGGCCAAGATCAAGGCGTTCGACCTGGCCGAGGAGCTGAAGATCATCATGCGCCCGCTGTTTGAAAAGCACATGGACGACATCATCACCGGCGTGTTTTCCAGCACCATGATGGAAGACTGGGCCAACGACGACGTCAAGCTGCTGACGTGGCGCAAGGAGACCGGCGAGACGGCCTTCGAAAAGACCGAGCCTACCGCTGCTGAAATCAGCGAGCAGGAATATTTCGACAAGGGCATCCTGATGGTCGCCATGGTCAAGGCCGGCGTCGAACTGGCGTACGAAGCGATGGTTGAAGTCGGCATCAAGCCGGAATCGGCCTACTACGAATCGCTCCACGAAACGCCGCTCATCGCCAACACGATTGCGCGCAAGAAGCTGTTTGAAATGAACCGCATTATTTCCGACACGGCTGAATACGGCTGCTACCTCTTCTCGCACGCCGCCGTTCCGCTGCTGAAGGATTTCATGTCCAAGGTTGGCACCGACGTTATCGGCAAGGGCCTCGAACTGGCGGACAACAAGGTCGACAACAAGACGCTCGTCGAAGTAAACGCCGAAATCCGCTACCACGAAGTGGAAATCATCGGCGAAGAGCTGCGCGCCGCCATGAGCAACATGAAGTCGCTCTAATCCGCGGTATATATTTGCAATGCAAACGCCTTCCCGCTTCTGCGGGAGGGCGTTTTTTGTGCAGGTTTTCGACCGTCTGGCCTAATCGTCGAGCTTGAATTGCTTCCGGAAGAAATCGACCTCTTTCAAGCCCAGTTTATCCAAGTCGTCGAGAAACGCCTTTAGATGATTCTTGGACGATCCAGCGTCGTAGAGGGCGAGTATCCATTCGGCTTGCGCGGCGAAATCATAGAGTCCAGCATCGTGGCAACCTTGGGCAAATTCCTGAAATCCTTTAATACCGGAGGCATCGCCTTCGAGAAACGAGCAGGCTTTCATGACCGGTAGCAGTTTGGAAATAACCGTCTGGTCATTACCTTGGTAGGCCTTCCAATAGAACGGATCGCACTGGCGACAGCGGGCATACATTTCGGCGGCTTTATCAGCTTCGGACGGTTTGGCTTTGTCGTCGGTTTTTTCCGGGGCGGCGTCCTTTCCCGGTTCTTCGTCCCCGGCGTCCTTCTCTGGTTCCTGTGTGCGCATGGTGAGGTACACGAATCCCTTTTCGTACCAGGCCCATGCGCATTCGGGATATTCCTTGAGAACGGCATCGTACACTTCCAGCGCCTTGTCGTATTCCCCTTGATCGTGGAGCGCGATGCCTTTGTTCATATCTGCAACCAGCCGTTTGGTAAGCTTTTCCTGCAATGCGGAATAGGTCTTGAGCTCATCCTTGAACCGATCATCCATGGAAAGAGATGCAAGAAACAAATAGCGTTCCCCCCATGAGATCTTCCCTTGCATCATGTACATATAGGCTTTGGCCAGGAGTATCGAGGGGTCGGTCGAGCTCATTTCCATGGTTGCCCGCCAGTAGTCTTTCGACCGGCTGGTGAAGTCGGCGATATTGCTTGTGGGCGTAAATTTCCGAAGCGATTCCCCGACGCCGATCACGCCTTCGAATTTTGAATCTACAGCAGTCAGCCTATCGGCATAGCTGGGCAGTTTTTTTGCGGAATGCTGTTTGATAGCGGTAAGTTCCGGATATTCGGAAAAGGCAGTACCCGACCAAAGCAGCACGGCGATGAGAATGTACGGTTTTTTCATATGGAGTCCCTCTGGTGCTTTCTTGTACATGCTTCGGATGGATCGATTCATTCACTTTCAATGACATGATGCAAAACTTTAGATTATGATAAAAGCTCTTTTCGGAATGGATAGGCATCTAAAGAATTGCATTCGAAGCTAAAGCATAATCTCCCCCACTTGAACCCATCTTTTCGTGCAGCAGAAGGGCTTTATTGTTCGGAATGGCTACGGGCGGAAATTTTTGTCACCATTTTTTGCAACATACGCTCAGGTATTGCTTTGTCTAGCTGCGGATCGGTCCAAACGGACGTGTCCGACAAATCTTTCCGGAACCCTGCTTTTTTGGGATTTATGCAACCTATAGAAAGCAAGTAGCTTATGGGTTTCGGGCTGGTTGGCACACCTCATGTTAAATAGAGGTAACCTATTTAACCAGGAGAAGAAAATGGCGAAGAAAGAAGTGGAACGGTTTTTGATTGCGGGTGGCGAGGACAAGGTATTGCGGCTGAAATACGATACATTGGAGCCGAAACCGGCCTTTGTGGCGGAAGCCAACCGGGAGGGCTTCGACTTCACGGAAGAGGAACTCGATACCGTATTGCGCGAATCGGGCGATGACTTTGCTTCGTTCGGCAATCCGCGCAAGCGCGGCATCTGGTGGGTTTGAATTGGAGGGATGCCGTCCCCGGCGTCCGTGGTCATCGAGGACGATGCCCCTCCAGTACTATTAGCGGATGAAAGGTTTCAACCCTACAGGCTCTGGAGAACTTCCAGCACCTTTGCGGGGTGAGCCTCGGCCTTGGGGACCTTGCGCCAGTGCTTGATGATTTTGCCCTTTTCATCGATGATCACGGTGGAGCGGATGCAGCCGATGGAGGTCTTGCCGTAGAGCACCTTTTCGCCCCATGCGCCATACTTGGCCATCATCTTGGTTTCCGGATCGGAGAGCAGGACGAAGGGCAGGTTGAACTTTTCGATAAACTTGTCGTGCGAGGCGAGGCTGTCCTTGCTGACACCGAGGACGACCGTGTTCAGGCCGGCGATTTCCTTGTTCAGGTCGCGGAAGCCGCAGGATTCCTTGGTACAGCCGGGCGTGTTGTCGCGCGGATAGAAATAGATGACGACCCGCTTGCCGGCATACTCCTTGATCGAGTGCTTCTTGCCGTCGCTACCTTCGAGCGTAAACGCCGGCGCCTTTTTTCCTTCGAGTGATTCCATATTGTTTTCCTTTCTGTTCGGATAATGCGTTGGAGCATAGCTGGCTTCCTACCGAAAAGCAATCACGAGCCAGGCGGTGAGGGCGAGCAGGATGATGGAGAGGATGCGGTAGTTTTTCCAAACGGGCACGCCTTTCAGTTCCATGGATTCGGCGCGGAAGAAGGCTGGCGTCCAGACCAAAGCCTGCTGTTCGGGAGCGGGGGCCGTTCCGCCATGGTTGACCAGAAGCAGGATCAGGAGCGAAACACTAAAGAGGATCGGTGCAATGTAGAGGAAGTGCAAATGGGTCCATCCGAGAATTTCATTGACGACGAAGAGTGCGCCGCCCACAAGCGTGCCGAATAGTACCGTGTGCCAGGCGCCCTTGGCCGTGGCGCCTTTCCAGAACGCGCCGATCAAATAGATGACCACGATCGGCGGCACGGTATAGGAGAGGACCATCTGCAGGTATTTGAAGAGAGAGGGAAACCGTTCGATCTGCGGGGCCCAGAGCGCGGCCAGCACCATGAATATGCCGGTTACCCAACGGCCGGTAACCATCAGGCCACGGCTGGAAAGCTGGGGCATGCGGGTATGGATGAAATCCATGGTCACCAACGTTGAGGCGGCGTTCAAGGTGGAGTCGATCTGCGACATCAGCGCCGCGATGAATCCGGCGAGTACCAGTCCGAGCAATCCGGTCGGCAACAGATCGAACATCAGGGTGGGATAGACCAGATCCGGGCGCGGCAGGTCGGGATAAAGGTGGATCGCCATCGTGCCGGGCAGGACCATGATGAACAAGACGGGTAATTTAAGCAGTCCCGCGAGCAATACGCCTCTGCGGCCGTGGTCCACCGATTTGGCGGAGAGGACGCGTTGCGTCATGAACTGGTTGCCGCACCAGAAATAGAATCCGAGGATCGGGATTCCCAGCAGCGCGCCGAGCCATGGCACGCCCGGATCATCCAGCGGACGAATCAGGCTGAGCTGGGCGTGGTCGATTCCTTCCGTCATGCCGGCCCAGCCGCCGACGCGTGAAAATGCGACCGTGCTGATCACTATGGCTCCGATGAGCAGCAGGATGGTTTGGATAAAGTCGGTGTAGATCACCGCCGCCAGACCGCCGGCAATGGTGTACAGGCCTGCCACGACCGCGAGGCAGGTGATGATCAGGCCCAGATCGGTTTCGGGGAAGACCATCTTCAGCACGATGCCACCGGCAAAAAGACTGCCGGCGGTGTCGACGACGATGTTGAGGAAAAGCGTCAGGGCGGAAAAGTAGATGCGTATGCGCCGGTCGTACCGCTTTTCCAGAAACTCCGGTATGGTGAAGACCCGCGACTTTAGAATCGCGGGCAGCATGAACAGTCCGAAAAAGACCAGCACGATCACCGCCGACCACTCATAGTTGAAGACCGAGATGCCGGTATGGTACGCATCGCCCGCCAGCCCGATCAACGTGGTGGAGGAAATGTTCGAGGCAAACAGCGAGACGCCGATAAACGGCCAGATCATGTTGCGGCCGGCGAGGAAATAGTCCTCGGCGTTCGTGTGTTTTTTGGCCAAGCGGATGCCGATCCACAGAACCACGGCGGCATACAGGGCAATCAACCAATAGTCCAGTACGGCCGGTTGGTGTTGTGCAATATCCATTGTCTTGATCGATGTTAGTGCAGAAGCCCGAAATGGCGGCATCCTTCATGGACGCCGGCGATGAAAGGTTGGGTTGCAAAAAACAAGTGGTCACGCTTGGCGTTTTCGGCGGCCCATTTTTTTAGATCGGCTACAAGCTTGGGGTCGGCGTTGGCTACCACGATGCCGTTGATGCCGCTTTTGAAGGCGAGTTCGTCGTTTCCGGAATCGCCGGCATAAACCACCTGGCTTGCATCGAGGTTCAGATGCTTGCGCAGAAAATAAACGGCGTAGTCTTTGGCCACGCCGGCGGGGAGTACATCGAGAAAGGCTTCGCCGGTGTAGACATCGGTACTGTAAACCAGCTCGGCGCGGATGCCGGCATCCTGCAGCTTCTGTTTTATCTCCGGCAGTAGCTGTTCAGGTTTGTTCTCAACCTTGAAGACATAGCTGTGCTTAAACTCTGTCTGTCGCGAGGCGTCCTGTTCCGGGTAGCCCTGCAGGACTTCGGCAACATCGTGCGCCGTGTGCCCTCCGAACCGCTGTTGCATTTCCGCACGGTATTCGTTACTCAAAACCCATTCACCATCGTCGTCGGCGGAGTAGTAGAGAGAGGTGCCGACATCGCAGATCAGCCAGTCCGCTTCCGGGAGTTTCCATTCGGCGATGCCCATAAGTACACGGTTGAGATCGCGACCGGTGGCGTAGGCCAGAACCAGTCCCGACTGCCCATGCAGATCGTCGGTGAACCATTCGATCTCCTGTTCCCGTTCGGGCCGGTCATCAAGCGGGATGACGGTGCCGTCCATGTCGCTGGCGAGCAGATATCGAGTCGTGTTCATGATGATTCTACCTAACGCGCTTTAACCACTCGTTGCAAACGGATTTCCGGGGAAGTTTGATAATTCCTTTGCGGTCGTCCGTTGGAAATGCTTGGTTAAGGTCATGAGCCGGAAGGTAATAATTGATCCGCTCGAAATGCAGCCGACCCGTCCTGTTGTATTCGGTGAAGTACTGTTTGACTGCTTTGAAGACCGGAACGTTCCCGGAGGCGCTCCGCTCAACGTGGCCTGGCACCTCCATGCCCTGGGCTGGAATCCGCTGTTGATTTCCCGCATAGGAAATGATGATCCGGGTCAGAAGCTGGTTACGCGGATGCGCGATTGGGGGATGGATACTTCCGGCATCCAGCGCGACATGCAACATCCGACCGGACGCGTGGAAATCAAGATGGACGGCAAGAGCCACACCTTCGATATCCTGCCCGACCAGGCCTATGATTTCATCGAACCGGAAACCGCCCGGTGTTCCGTGAACCTGCGGCAGTGCGGCGTCCTCTACCATGGCTCGCTGGCGCTGCGCGGCAAATCGCGTGCTGCTCTCGAGCGGCTGATCGAGGCGGCCGAAGCCCCGGTTTTCCTGGATATCAACCTGCGCGAGCCCTGGTGGTCGAAGGATGCTGTCCTGGATATGATACAGCGTGCGCGCCTGTTGAAATTGAACGACGATGAATTGGAGTTGCTGATGCCGGAACGCCTGCGCGGGCTTGCGGTGGAGGAGGCGCTCGGGAAGATTCGTGTCGAATGGGATCTGGATGCCATCTGGCTGACGCTGGGAAAGGAAGGCGCGCTGTATAGTTCCGGCGCGGTGGAACCGTTGCGTGTGAAACCCGATGAGGATACGGCTCCGGTGGTCGATACCGTGGGGGCAGGCGATTCGTTTTGTGCCGCCATTCTGGGCGGTTTTCTCAAGGGCTCCTCTCCCGCCGAAACCGCGGCGTGTGCCACAAAGCTGGCGACTCGGGTTTGCGGGCAGCAGGGCGCTACGGCGTCGAACCCCGACATATACCAAGGACTGGAGGCGGTGACCAATGGCTAAGCACGGAGAAAAGGGATGCTATATCGCGTTGCTGAGTTTGCATGGACTGATTCGTGGCCAGAATATGGAGTTAGGAAGGGACCCGGATACCGGAGGGCAGATCCTCTATGTCGTCGAGCTGGCCCGGGCGCTGGCCAGGCATCCATCGGTCGATCGCGTGGATCTCTTTACCCGGCAGGTGATCGACAAGAAGGTGGATGACAGCTACGCGCAGCCGGAAGAACAACTCTCTGAGAACGCATACATCATCCGGGTTCCCTTTGGCCCACGCCGCTATCTGCGCAAGGAAAAGCTCTGGCCGCACCTGCCGAGTTTTGTCGACAACGCCCTGCCGCATTTCCGCAAGCTACGCCGCATTCCCGATATCGTACACGGACACTATGCCGACGCCGGCATGGTGGGGGCAACCCTGGCTCATCTATTGGGTGTGCCGTTTGTGTTTACCGGTCACTCGCTCGGACGGGTGAAGATGGAGCGGATGCTCGAAAGCGGGGCGCAGCGGGAGCAGATCAACCAGCGCTACAACATGGATGCTCGCATCGAAGCCGAAGAGCTGGCGTTGGATTCCGCGCCGCTGGTGATCACCAGCACGCATCAGGAGATCGAGCAACAGTATGAAATGTACGAACACTACGACCCGACCTGCATGCGGGTCATTCCGCCGGGGGTCAACCTCGACCGCTTTTCCCCGCCGGCCCGCAAAAAATTTCAGTGCCATATCCGCGGCGAAATCGACCGCTTCCTGCACGACCCCGACAGGCCCATGGTGTTGGCCATGGCGCGGCCGGATGAACGCAAGAATATCAGCACGCTGATCCACGCCTATGCAAACAACGCGCGGTTGCGCCAAGCGGCCAATCTGGTGCTGGTGCTGGGAAACCGCGACGATATTCGCGCTATGGACCGGGGCTCGCGCAAGGTGATGATCGAGGTGCTTTATTTAATCGATAAATACGACCTGTATGGATCGGTAGCCCTGCCTAAACACCATGACGCAGACGACGTGCCGGATATCTACCGCCTAGCGGCGGCCTCGCGCGGCGTGTTTGTCAATCCCGCCTGGACGGAGCCGTTTGGGCTTACTCTGATCGAGGCCGCGGCCAGCGGGTTGCCGATTGCCGCGACCAACGACGGCGGGCCACGCGATATTATCGGCGCTTGCAACAACGGTATTCTGATCGATCCGTTCGATGCCGACAAGATGGGCGAGACCCTGCTGGGCATGGTGCAGGGCAACAGGTGGAAAAAATGGTCGGAAAGCGGCATTCATGGGGCCTCGGAAACGTTTTCATGGCCTAGCCACGTGAATCGCTATCTCAGGGAGGTCAAAGGCATATTGACCGACAGCTCAAGATCCCAGAAGCTGTCAGCCCGTCGAAGCCGCATCCCCGAAGTGGACCGAATCCTGATCACGGATGTCGATAATACGTTGACTGGCGATGACGAAGCTGTCGCCCGGTTGCTTAAGGTGTTGGAACAGGCGGGTTCGTTCTCCGGCTTTGGTATCGCAACGGGGCGCTCGAAGGTTAGTGCGCTTGAAAAACTAGAAGAACTGGGGACTCCGCCTCCGGATATTCTCATTACCTCGAACGGTGCCTCCATCCGCTATGGCAGCCACCTGACGGAGGACAAGGCTTGGAAGCGGCACATCGACTATCGCTGGGAGCCGGACGCCATACGGGCGGTGATGGATGAAATTCCGGGCGTGTATATGCAGGACGTCACGGAGCAGCATCGCTTCAAGATCAGCTATACCATCGATTTAAAGAAGGCCCCGACCGTGGCGAGAATCCGCCGTCTTCTCCGCGAGGCCGGTCTTCGGGTCAATCTGACCTGTTCGTTCAGGATGTATCTCGATCTGATGCCGATCCGTGCATCGTGCGGGTTGGCGATCCGCTATCTGGCATTCAAGTGGGGCATACCTTTTGAGCATCTGCTGGTGGCGGGCGATTCCGGAAACGACGAAGACATGCTCCGCGGGGAAACGCTGGGTGTGGTTGTCGGCAATCACAGCCCCGAGCTGAAAAAACTGCGCGGGCGGCCCCGGATCTATTTTGCGGAAGGATGCCACGCCAACGGAATTCTGGAGGGGATTGCCCATTACGACTTTTTTGGTGAAATCCACATTCCCGAGGAGAAATAATATGATTCTTAGACTGCAATCCGATTTCGAGACGAATCGTCCTGCCCTGTTTTCCCTGCTCCGGCGATTCTGTGGATCCGAGCGCCCGCTGCTGCTTCGCACGGATGTGGCCGATATACTCGATCTGTTTCTTGATTCTCCGGAAGGTTTTTCCCTGCGCGGGACGGAGTCGGAAACCCTCTTTCACAAGACCGAGGAAATGATTGTTCAGGAGGGATGTCTCCATATGGCGGCGCGTTATAAGGTGGCCGAGTGGCATTATTACTGCATCGACACCACCAATGTCAGCATCAGCCAGCTGAATCCATCCGGCTTCCTGCAGGCCAAGGAGAAGATGGCCAATGACTTCAGTCCCGATGAGGACTGGTCGCTTGAAATCGATCTTAAGCCGTTCGAGCGCGGATTCCCGCTCATGAAGGAAACCAGTTCAATCGGACAGGGCGTCGCTTTTCTGAACCGCCATTTGGCCCATACGGTTTCACGCCAGCACGGTGAGGCCCTGCTTGATTTCCTGAAACTGCATAAATACGGCGACGTGCAACTGCTGTTGAACCAGCAGATTGAAAACGTCGAAGAACTGCAGCGGTACCTGCGTGAAGCACGGCGCTATCTGCAGGGGGTTGATCCCGGGCTGGAATGGGATAAACTGCACAACGAACTCCCCGAATCCTGTTTTGAGCCGGGATGGGGAAGACGTGCAGACAAGATCCGCGAAACCATGGGGCTGTTGCTGGACGTGCTCGAATCGCCCGATGCCTCCAACCTGACGGAATTTCTCAGCCGCATTCCGATGGTATCGCGGCTGGCGATCCTATCGCCTCACGGCTATTTCGGCCAGTCCGGGGTTTTGGGGATGCCCGACACCGGCGGGCAGGTGGTCTATATCCTGGATCAGGTGCGTGCGCTCGAAAAACAGATGCGGCACGACCTGTATGAGCAGGGGCTTGATATCGAGCCCCGCATTGTAGTGCTGACCCGTCTGATACCCGATGCCGGAGATACCACCTGCAATCAACGTGTCGAACCGATTCTCGGAACGGAAAATGCCCTGATTCTGCGGGTTCCTTTCCGGAATAAAAACGGCGAAGTGGTTCCCCAGTGGATTTCGCGCTTTGAAATATGGCCCTATCTGGAGCGCTTTGCCCGCGAAGCCGAACGCGACCTGGTTGCAAAGCTGGAAGGCCGGCCCGATCTCGTCATCGGCAACTATTCGGACGGCAATCTGGTGGCCTCGTTGATGACACAGCGTCTGGGAGTGACGCAATGCAACATTGCCCATGCACTGGAAAAGACCAAGTATCTGTTCTCCGCCCTTCATTGGCAGAAGCATGATCCGGAATACCACTTTTCCTGCCAGTTCACGGCCGACCTGATTGCGATGAACACGGCGGATTTCATCATCACCAGCACCTATCAGGAAATTGCAGGGACCGATGAGGGGATGGGGCAGTATGAAAGCTACCAGGCCTTCACCATGCCGGGGCTGTATCGTGTGCTTCAGGGCATTAATGTCTTCGATCCCAAGTTCAACATTATTTCGCCCGGCGCCGACGCCGAGGTCTATTTCTCCTTCAACAAAACGGACCGGCGGTTGAGCTCTCTGCACAACGACATCGATTCCATGATTTACGGGTCGGCAAATCCGGATGCCCGGGGCGAGCTGGCCGACCGTGAAAAACCATTGCTGTTCGCCATGTCGCGCCTCGACCGCATCAAGAACGTCACCGGATTTGTTCAATGGTATGCCGAGTGCCCGGAGCTGCGGGAAAAAGCCAATCTGTTTCTGGTTGCCGGTACGGTCGATCCGAAAAAGTCGGGAGATTCGGAGGAACGGCAGCAGTGCGAGTTGATGCATGAACTCATGGATCGCTACGATCTCGATGCCTGTGTCCGATGGGTCAAGGCCAGCTCGGACCGCAACTTCAACGGCGAGCTGTATCGCTGTATTGCGGATAATCACGGAGCCTTTGTGCAACCCGCCCTGTTTGAGGCGTTCGGGCTGACCGTGATCGAGGCCATGGCTTCCGGCCTGCCGGTTTTTGCCACCCGTTTCGGCGGTCCGTTCGAAATCATCGAAGACGGGATCAGCGGCTTCCATATCGATCCGAACCACGGCGAGCAAACCGCCCGTAAAATGTGCGACTTCTTTGACCGGGCCACCAAAGACGAAAATTATTGGAGCCAGCTCTCGCAAGGTTCGCTGGACCGCGTCGAGGCGGCCTATACCTGGGAACTGTATGCCGCGCGCTTGCTGAAACTCACGCGCATCTACGGCTTCTGGAAACACATTTCCAACATTGACCGCGAAGAAACCCGGCGCTATCTCGAAATGTTCTACGGCCTGCTCTACCGCCCCCGAGCGCAGGCGATCGAAAAGCAATGAATGAGCCGGTCAGCGCAACCGGTTGAAGAGGTGTTCAAGCCCGTTGGCTTTGATGACGTAGACGGTTTCCAATTGTGTTCCAAGCTTCCCGGTGGGGAACCCCTTTTGCCGGAACCAGACGACGTACGGCTCCGGCAGGTCGATGAGCAACCGGCCCTTGTACTTGCCGAACGGCATCCGCGCTTCGGCAAGTTCGAGCATAAATTCAGGATCGGGGGTCAACTCTTCCATGAGCCGTGACGATTGACGATTAAAACGTGATTGTAAACCGTATTCCTCACGCCTCACGTCCCAGTTCATTGAGCATGAGTTGGTGGATATGCTGGATCTTGGTGATGGTGGACGGAATCGATCGGTTGGATGCGATCGAGGCGAGCGAGTCGGGATCGGTGGGGTGGTACCCGTGCATGCCTTTGACCGGCCGGGTTCCCATGAAGCTGGGCACAATCTGGATGCCGGAGTTCATCAGGAAGATCAGGTCGCCATATTGCCCGTCTTCGAAATGGACCCCGAAGGTTTTGAGCTCCGTTTCGGAGAGGATGCGGCCTTTGGGGTGGTTGGATAATAGACGTACAATCACCTCGCGGGCCGTGTCGGTGAGGAACCAGATGCGGGCCATGGTTGAATCGTAGAAGGCGACGTAGTCTTTGTTCCATTCGAGGCCGAGGGCTTCGATGTCCACGATCAGGTCGTAGGTTTCTGTTACGTTGTGCATGCCGTGGTCGGTAAAGACGTACCAGGAAACCTCGTTGTAATTTTCGTCGGCAGCATCGAGCAGGGCGCGGATCTTATCGTCGTACCATTCCATCAGTTTTCCGATCTTCGGCGAGTCGTTCCCTTCAGCATGCATCAAGGCATCGAGGCGGCCCAGCGAACAGTAGGCAAAGTCGATGCGTTGGTTCTGGATGTCGGACATGAGGTGTTCAAGCCGTTGTTCATCCGGCAAGCTGCTGTCATGGACATAGTGGGGAATGTTGTTTTCGGTCATCAGATCAAAGATGGATTGCCCGCGGGGCAGACCTCGGGGTTCCCAGATGCGCTTCTGTTCGGCATAGTTGAACAGCGGCAGATCCTTAAACGGCACGCTATAGAGCTGGAAGTATCCGGTGAAGCCACACCGTTTTTTGATCCATTTGCTCATCTGGTTTCGAATGCGGCCGCGGCGGAAGATGGCGTCGGGAAAAACCTGCAGAAACCGCGTCCATTTAAATGGACTGTTTTCGGGGTCGTAGTAGTAGGAGGTCCAGAGACCGTGCTCGCTGGGAGTCAGGCCGGAGATGATGGATGGATCGCAGGCGGATGAATAGCCAAAAATGGTTTCAAGGGGTTTGCTGTCCTGGATCAGTCCCTTAAGAAACCCGGGATTGCGCCGCTTCACTTCCCAGCCGAAGGCGTCGATGAAGATAAACAGGCTGAGCTTGTCCTTCTTGGCGTGCATCAGGAAAACCTCGACTGAAGTTTATAAAACCGGTCTTCAAAATTGCGATTGCAACCGAGGGTTTGTCCGAGTGCGATCTTGTCGGGCGGGTCCTTCAGCAGTTCCGGCAGGGCTTCGTAGAGCCGCTGGCGGGGATGGGAAGGATAAGGCCAGCGGTTCCACTTCAGGTTCAGCAGCATGGCCTTGGGGATAGAGCATTCCCTTGCAGAATAATGTTTGCGATACCACGTGAAGAATTCAAGAAAGGCTTCGCGCACCCGCCGGAAGGCTAAGGGGATATCGGTGTCGGCCGAACGGGCATGATAGTCTCCCCATTCTTTGAGCTCGATGCCATGAATGTATTCTTCAATCACCGGGGAACGTTGGGGAATGCTGCCGATGGAAACAATGTGTTCACGCTTCACACGGTATGAAATGTCGTACTTACGTTCCGCCAGCAATGCGCAGTCGCCGAGAGCCAGCCAGACTTTGTAGATAAACTTGAGGAAGCGGATGCTTTCTTCATGGGTCAACGGTTCCGGCAGGCCGAGCCGCAGTTTGATATCGAGTAGCAGCTTCCCGCGATTAAGCAGCAGGCGCGTACCCTCAGACAGTGGAATTGCGTCATGCGGGTAATCGGGCATGGCATCGAGAACATGTCCATCGCCCCAGACCACCTTGTGGCCGTACTTCATCTCATAGTTCAGCAGCGAAAATTCGCAGGTGGATAACGCACGTTTTTCATAGGGGTAGAGGTCCACCGGCAAGCCGATTTGGTCGGATAACGAACCTTCCAGTTCTGTGAAAATTTGCCGTGTTTCAGCAGTGATCTGTTCAACCACCACGACCAAATCATAGTCGTTAAACGGCGACTGTGAACCATCGGGGCGAATAAACGGCGTGCCCTCACCGCGTCCATAGCCGCCGAGCAGGATGCCGGCGATACTGTGCGGCGAAGCCGCTTCTGCGATCCGCGCAAGATCCGCATCGATCCATTCATCAAGCCCGGCTGATCCCCTGATCGTGTATGTGCTCATACGCAACGCTCCTTGCATCCCTGGTGAGTCGCGGAGTGGATGGTGATGCGGTAGGCGATGTTGTAGGGAATCGTGTGGAGTTTCAGCTTGAGGCCGGCATATAGAAAATCGCGTGCGATTTCGCGCAGGAGTCTGGCTGTGTTTGAGTTGGTTCCTTGAGCAACTGCCTGCCGGTAGCGCTTTTGATGCAACTCCTTGAGCGTGTAGTTGTGGGAATGTTCGACGACGGAATTTTCCACAAACCTGAAGCGTGCGCCGTTTGCAATGCATGTCCGCGCCCAGGCGGCGTCTTCTGCATAGCCTTGCTGGCGGAAAGGATGTGTTTCCCAAAGCTCCCGCTTGAAGGAGCAGGCCACAGCAGAAAAGAACCTGGAATCAATCTGTGCGGGATTATAGGCACGTTCGTAGTCGTAGGCCACGATGAATTTTGCATCGGGACGGGCGACCTGTTTGCAGTAGGTGGCGTCGGCCTCGTTGCCCATGATGGGATCAATCAGTTTTTCAAGCCAGTCGCCGGATTGGGGAATGGCATCGGCATTAAGCAGTACAATGATTCCGTGGTCCGTTCGGGCAATGGCATCATTGAGCACCCGGCCGGGGACGTAGTCTGCGGGCGCAATTTGCGTAAGCCGGTCATTTGGACAGGCATTGCACAGCGCTTCGAGGGTTCCATCTGACGAACCGGAATCTACGGCATGAAGCTCAGCGTCCTGAAAGGACTGTTGTTGAAGCATTTCAAGGGAACGTTGCACATGCGGCATTTCATTTTTTGCACGCATGATGATGGCAACGGTGGATGACATGGCGGCTTCCTGTTTCCTGTTGCGGTACCCCGCTTCCGCATGTAGCCCCTGTATCAATACTGCAACGGGACTATGTTGGCTGAGTATCGGCGGTCAGCTCCTTGATACATTTTACCAGCAAAGTAAGTACGCGTATCGGTTTCAGGAACACATGCTCCGGGCGCATGCCCAATTCCTTGAGTTTGTCGGAAAGGTTGTAGGAGATGGATCCCGTGTAGATGATGTGCCGCTGATTTGGATACCGCTCTTTGGCCTGCAGGATCAGATCCTCACCGCTCATCCCCGGCAGGCGCATGTCGACAATACATACGTCGTAGGTATTGTTCTTCATGAGATCAAGCGCTTCCTCAGCACTTTCCGCGGTGGACGCATCGAATCCGTAATCTTCGAGAAAGGCCGAGAGGCTTGCACATATTGCTGGTTCGTCGTCGATAACCAGCACACGAATGGAAGAGTAGTCTGACATTTGATAAATCCTTTATTTCGGGGGATTCTACAGTCAAGACATCCGACAACCCAAGTTCAATGTAGCAGTTTTCAGCTGAAATCTACATGGCTGTCTGTGGGGTATCGCGGCTCTCGGCCAGCTCTTTGATGCGCTTGACCAGCAGGGTTAAAACCCTAACCGGCTTGTGGAAAACATTTTCCGGGCGCATGCCCAGTTCCCGGAGGTGGGACGGAAGATTATAGGAGATGGAGCCGGTATGAATGATATACCGCTGGTGCGGAAACCGTTTGCTGGCCAGATGGATCAGGTCCTCCCCGCTGAGTCCCGGCAGGCGCAGGTCGACCACGCATACATCGAAGGGGTTCTCGAACATCAGCTCACGTGCTTCCTCCGCACTGGCGCAAGAAGTGGTGTCAAAGCCATAATCTTCAAGAAAGGCCGCAAGGCTGTCACGTATGGCCGGTTCATCGTCAATCACCAGCACCCGGATGTGGGAATAGTTATTCATAGAATACCCTAGTAAGCCGTACATATTATGCCATAGTCAAAAACTATTGGGTATTAAATTTTCCTAAGTATCGTTTGCCTGCGTGTTTAGCCATCCATAGATGTGTCAGGCATGTCGGGGCTTTTCCATGGATTCGGAGGGCCTCGGCCCGTCTTTCTTCGCGGATATCAAGTATACCTCACTGCGATCTGCATGCCTTGGCAGATCTTGACTCGTTTTCCTGCTGGGATTTTACGTTCACCAGATCGGTCATACCGATGCGCTTTAAAGATCGCGGCCTCGGCTGGATCTTTTTTTCATGTACGGGACGCGGCATCTTAAGCGTGCCGGCGAGTTTCCCCATCCAGTAATATCAATCAGAACATATCCGGTTTGATCAGCACGACATAGTCGAGCGTCTGGCCGGGGATGGTGACGACATCGCCGGCCTTGACGGTACGGCTCATCAGCCCGAAGTCCGCCAGCCACAGGCTGTGGCGGCGCCAGATCCCGGCACTGCCGGTGTCGGTAAATCCGTTCCTGGCGAGATCGGCCTTCAATACGGCGGCGGTCTTGATCATGTCTTCATCCGGATCATCGAGTGTGATAGCCGGGAAGGTACCGGAGGAATACATGACGTAGATAGTGGCTGGCTTCGTTAACCTGAAGGTCAGGTCCGTCTTGTTCTTTGCATCGCTGAGTCGCTTGGTGGTAATCCAGCATGCTCCTTCAACGTCCTTCGGCAGGAGATCGAAGGTGTTGTCGGACGAGCCGTCGACTGCATAGTAGACCGGTCCCTGGGCTTCGATCGGACGCTCGATGAAGATTGCCGGATTGTTTTCGTTGGAGCTCTTCAGATCCACCACAAGGCTGTCCGCGGGAACCGGCATTTCGTTGGCCTTCTGGTAGATGACCATGGACTGAGTGTTCCCACGATTATCGCGCACTTTGATGACGTTTTTGCCCGGAGCCAGCGGTGTGTTCCAGAAAAAGACGTTGTTTACAACGATACCTGCCACCTGCACTCTTTCGCCCGAGTCATTGCCGGTCTGGCCGAGATCGCCTACGGAGATGATCTTTTCTTCTGCATTGGGATTCTTTTCCGTACCAGGCAGGACATAGTCGCCGTTCTTCATGACGCCCTGCGACTCGCCGTTGATGAACAGCTCGACGGATTCGGCGTTCGAGTAGGCCTTGATGCCGTTGGCCGGATCGAACTGGCGGTAGAAGTGGTGGCGTCCGCAGAGGTGCAGGACCGGGAAGTCCGGGCGCAGGAAGGACTGGTAGAGGTAGAAGTAGTCCTTGCGCATGCCGCCAAGGGTCAGCATGCCCTTGGTATTGCGGTTCATTTTGAATTTGTGGTCGTAGAACTCGCGATAGTTCCACCACAGGAAGAATTTGTGTCCGTCCGGGTTGTTGCGGAAGATTTCCTGAAAGCGGAACTCCGCAAACATCTCGCAATACTCCTCCGGTTCATACTTGTTCACGTCCCACTTTTCCGTGCCGTAGGGGACATGCATGGTAATCCAGGAGCCCGCACCAGTTTCCGAAACATATTCATTTCTCGGCAGCTTCGAGAAATCGGTATAGTTCCCGCCATACCAGCCATCATACGTGTTCCCCGCCACGAAATCGACGTTGGCCGGCTTTTCGCCGGCCGAGGCATAGGTGATGAGGCGGGTCTGGTCGAGCGCGCGGATGGTGTCGGCATAGTGGGAGGCGACCTCCTGGCGGGTTTCGTTGCCGCTGCTCCAGAAGCAGATCGAGGGATGGTTCCAGTTTTGCTTCACCATTTCGGTGGTGATGTAGTCACCGGCTTCCGTGGGTTCGGTTTCCCGGTTTTTCATGTCGCCCTTGTCCCAGTTCTGACCGGCGAGTCCGTTTTCCGCCCAGACGAGCACACCGTGTTCATCGGCCATGTTGTATTCGAACCGGCGGTGGGGGTAGTGGGCGAGGCGGATGGTATTGACGCCGAGATCGATCATGCCGTCCATTTCCCACTTCAGCTGCTCTTCGTTCATGGCATTCCAGACATGTTCGTCCATGTGGTGCTTGCAGACCCCGCGGCACAGGATTTTTTCGCCGTTGAGGATGAAGTCGTCGTTCTTCATTTCAATTGTGCGGATGCCCGTCCGTTCGGTGATGGCATCGGCCACCTGGCCGCCCACGAGGATCTCGGTGCGGACGGTGTAGAGATTGGGCTGGTGGATGGCCCACAGCTTGGGATGGTCGATATTCTTCCGGGTGGTGACGGCCTTGGTCGTGCCGGACGCAATGGTGACCTTTTCCTCGGTCTGGCCGACTTCCTCGCCCTCCGGATCGGTAATCGTACTGCGCACGACGACCTGAATTGATTTTTTCATGGCGTTGCGCACATGAGTGGTTATTTCGATATCGGCGCTGCTCGTGGAAATATTCCTTGGCGTGAGGTAGACGCCGGTCGATCCCATGTCGGGGAAGATGTGGACGCCGAGGGTCTTGATCAGCCATGCGGGGCGGTAAAGGCCGCCATTGGTGTAGAAGAGGTTGGACTGCGACAGGATGTTGGCCGCTTCGTGATCGCGGTTGGTGACGCGCACCACAATCTCGTTTTTCCTGCCGAACTTCAGGGCCGGCGAGAGGTCGAATACGGCGGCGGTGTAGGCCCCTTTGTGCTGACCTACATGTTTGCCGTTCACGAAGACATCGGCAATCGCGCCTGAGCCTTCAAGGAAGAGGTAGAAGCATTTGTTGGAATCTTCCGCCGCGATATTCAGGGTTGTGCGATAGAAGCCGGCGGATTTTTCCGGCAGTCCGGAAAGACGGAAGCAATGCGGAATAGTCAGCGTGGTCCAGTCGGCGCCCGACATCGGAAGCCGGATATCAGAACCTTCCTTTGAGGTGTCCTGAAGAAATTCCCATTGAGCAAGCCCTTCGATGACTCGGCCCTCGGACGCGTCCGTCAGCATCGCGCAACCCTGCATCGGTGCGAGGCCAAGCATAAAGCCTCCAATCAACAACAATCCTGTAGCAAACGGGGTTTTCATGGTTCTCACTCTCCCTGTAAATCAATCATTTTTCTTCGCGCAGGAACCGTATAGCACTATGCCCTGCGGTTCCAAGGGTTTTCTATTAAACACGGGCAATGCACCCGCTTATCCGTCAATGAATGTATAAAAAGGGTTCATGACCGGAACTAAGTCTCCGTTCCAGCTTTTCCGGTAGCCGGCGAGTTGCCTGCGAAGCCGCCATCCTGGCAGCTTTGGAGCCCGCTGGATGCGGACAATACCGTTGTATCAGATCATGGAAGTGCCGACCCCGAAGCGGATGATGAGCGTCGGCAACCTGGCCCTTCATTTCGTTTTGTACCCGAAGCGCTGCAGCCCCGGAAGACTGCTAAAGATAACGTCATGCATGGCATAATTTCTGCGTGTTTATGGTCGGTCGTACAGACCGTAGCGGGTATGTGCCCGAGTTGCTGGACAAGCAGGTCTCCTATGGGATTCCAACCGGATTGTGTCGGATGAAAAATGATTTCCTGACCCATAAAGAAGACGGCGACTTTTGCGGGGAAACGGATAGCCGGCTTCGCAGGGGGATCTTGGAGCGATCCTTATGATGAAAAAACGTTCTACGATCAAATTTACGTCTCAGAGCGCGTTGCACCAATCCATCATCGCGGTGGTGCTGACATCGTTGGTTCCCCTCTTGTCGCTGTTGTACATCGGTGCGATGATATGGCTTAAGCCTGCAGAACTGGCGACTACCGACCAAATAATTGTGTTTATATCAACAGTGCTTCTGTCCATTGCCGGGCTTTTGATTCTTCTGAAATTTCCCATAAACATCATCCGGCTTCGGCAGTATGTCACGAATGTCGCCACGGGAATTCTGCCCGATCAGATCAATCTGCTGAATACCCAAAGCTCCGATGACCTGAAATATATCGAAAACGGCCTGAACATTGTGCTGGAGGAAATGCGACGCCAGGTCGAGACCGCAAAAGAGGTGCAGCGGGCGGAAGAGAAGCTGCGGCGCAGCGAACAGTTGAACCGCAACCTCGTGAAACATCTTCCCCTTCGCATCTTCATCAAGGATCTCGATTCCGTGTACGTGACCTGCAACGAAAACTACGCGCACGACCTGGGGATCGAGCCCGAGCAGGTGGTTGAAAAAGACGATTTCGCATTTTTCCCCCGTGATTTGGCGGAAAGCTACCGGGCCGACGACCAGATGGTCATGACCAGTGGGACGATGAAGAATATCGAGGAGGAATACGTTGTTGACGGGGAGCGGCGTTGGGTCCACACCATCAAAGTGCCGTATTGCAACGAGGGGGGGGAGGTGTCCGGCATATTGGGCATCTTTGAGGACATCACCGGGCGCAAGCGCACCGAAGTAGAGTTGCTGGAAAGCGAGGAAAAATTCCGGCTGATGACCGCTACGGCGCGGGACGCCATCATCATGCTGGATCACGAGGGAAAAGTATCCTTCTGGAACCAGGCCGCGGCGGACATGCTTGGGTATCCGGAAGACGAGGTTCTTGGCCGGGAAATGCACGAACGGTTGCTGCCGGATCGGTATCGGGAGGCCCACCGGAAGGCGTTCGAACGTTTTCGGAACACCGGCGAAGGCGCGTCCATCGGCAAGACGCTGGAACTGGTGGCGAGAAGAAAGGACGGGGAGGAAATCCCGATCGAGCTCTCTGTGTCCGGCTTCAAGTTGAAGGATCGATGGAACGCCTTTGGAATCATGCGGGACATCACCGAGCGCAAGCGCGCGGAGGAGGTGAGCAAGGAACGCAACCTGCTGTGCTCCTTGATGGACCATTCCGACGACCTCATATACTTCAAGGATCTCCGGTCGCGTTTTGTCCGTTGCAGCGCGGCGCAGACGGAACGCTTCCAGAGCCTTGGCATAGACGATGTCATCGGGAAGACCGACCACGATTTCTTTTCCGAGGAACATGCCGAAGATGCGTTGCGGGACGAGCAGGAAATCATCCGTACGGGCGAGGCGCTCATTGGCAAGGTGGAAAAGGAAACCTGGCCGGACGGTCGTGTCTCCTGGGTGCTCACCAGCAAAATGCCGCTTCGCAACGAATCGGGAGGGATCATCGGCACTTTCGGTATTTCCAAGGACATTACCGCGATGAAGGAATCCGAGGAGAAACTGAAGGTGTTGCATCGCCAGCTGCTGGAGGCCTCGCGCGAAGCGGGCAAGGCGGAAGTAGCCACCAGCGTTCTGCACAACATCGGCAACGTGCTCAACAGCGTTAATGTCTCCAGCGTCATGATCGCCGAAAAAATCCGCGAATCGAAGATCTCCAGCCTGCCGAAGGTGGTGGAGCTGCTCGACGCGCACGGAAACGATTTGCCCGGGTTCTTTTCCGAGGATTCCAGGGGCAGGCAATTGCCGGCCTATCTGGAGAGTTTGGCGGGTCGGCTGGCCGAGGAGCAGGAGGAAATCTTGTGCGAGATGGAAACGCTGGCGGGCAACCTTCGGCATGTCAAGGAGGTGCTTGCCATGCAGCAAAGCTTTGCCAAGACCCAGGGCGTGACTGAAATCCTTCCGGTTGCCGATTTGGTCGAGGACGCCCTCCGCTTGAGCCTCGGCTCGATGGAGCTCCGCGAGATCGAGCTGCGACGCGAGTATATGCTGATTCCGCCCATTTCGATTGAGAAGCACAAGGTGCTGCAAATCGTAGGGAACCTCATCCGCAATGCCAGGCACGCCTGCAACGAGTCGGGCCGGCCCGACAAGCGGATCATTCTTCGCACCGCCAAGGCCGGAAGCCGGGTGCTGATTTCCGTCGAGGACAACGGGGTGGGGATTGCCCCGGAAAACCTCGTCCGCATTTTCAGCCACGGATTCACCACGCGTAAAGACGGGTACGGCTTTGGCCTGCACAGTAGCGCACTGACTGCCAAGGAGTTGGGCGGCTCGCTTGCTGTATTCAGCGAAGGCCCCGGAAAGGGGGCGGCCTTTACCCTCGAACTGCCCTTGAACCACCAAAGGACGAACGACGATGAAATTTGATCCAAACCAGAACCACCGCATACTTGTGATCGACGACAACAAGTCAATCCACGAAGATTTCAGGAAAATCCTCGGGCGCAAAAACACGAACGACCGGCTGGACGCGATGGAGACCGAACTGTTCGGCGAGCAACCCGCGCAAGCCGCGATGCCGGAATTCCAGATCGATTCCGCGTTCCAGGGCCGGGAAGGGTTCGGCCTGATTGAAAAAAGCCTGATGGAGAACCGGCCCTACGCGATGGCCTTTGTGGACGTGCGCATGCCGCCCGGCTGGGACGGCATTGAAACCGCCGCGCATATCTGGCGGAAATATCCCGACCTCCAGATTGTCATCTGCACTGCCTATTCCGACTATTCCTGGGAGGAGATGCTGCAAAAGCTCGGCTACTCGGACCGGCTTGTCATCTTGAAAAAGCCGTTCGACACCATCGAAGTGCTGCAACTGGCGGTTTCCATGACCGAAAAATGGCGGCTATACAACGAGGCGAAACAGCGGTTGGTGCACCTGGAGCAAAAGGTGCACGAGCGCACCGTGGAGTTGGAAAAGGTCAACGCGGAGTTGGCCCGGGCCAGTGAAATGCTGAAGTCCGCGACCCGGAATGCCCAGAAAATGGCCGAGGCTGCACTCGTCTCCTGCAAGGCCAAGAACGAGTTCTTCGCAAGTATGAGTCATGAAATCCGTACGCCGATGAACGGCGTCCTTGGTATAATCAATCTGTTGCTGGATACGCCGCTCATGCCGGAGCAGCGCGAATTGGCTAAAACCATCAAGTTCAGCGCAGACAGTTTGCTGGCCATCACCAACGACATTCTCGACTTTTCCAAAATCGAGGCCGGTAAGCTATGCCTTGAGAAAACGGATTTCGATCTGCGCGATACGGTCAAAAGATGCGTCGAACTGTTTAGGCCCAGTGCCGATGAAAAAGGGTTGGTCCTGGACTGCTCGCTGCCCGCAGATGTTCCCGATAAGCTGGTCGGAGACCCCGCGCGGTTACGGCAGGTGCTGCTGAACCTTTTGGGCAATGCCATCAAGTTTACAGAGAGGGGCGGGGTTGATCTGGAAATCGCCCTAATGGACACCCGCGACGATGAAGTGGTTCTGCATTTTTCCGTCCGCGATACCGGCATCGGCATACCCGAGGAGGTGCAGCAAAGCCTGTTCGATTCCTTCACGCAGGCGGAGTCCTCCACTACGCGCAAGTATGGCGGTACCGGGTTGGGCCTGACCATCAGCCGCCGACTCGTGGATTTGATGGGGGGAACCATGGGCGTTGAAAGTACGTATGGCGTGGGCTCGATTTTTTGGTTTTCCCTGCCTTTTGCGCAGCAGACGCAGAAGGCCATTCCGTCCACTTCACCAGAGGTTTCCGTCCCGTCAAACGGCGACGCTTCTTCCGGAGCGGGTGTTGGCCTGGCTGGCTTGCGGGTTCTGGTCGCCGAGGACAATAAGATCAATCAGGTGGTAGCCGTCAAACTGCTCGAAAAAATGGGATGCGTTGTGGATGTTGCGGTCAATGGTCTCGAGGCCGTGGAAGCCTGGCAGCGGGATCGGCACGAAGTTGTTCTCATGGATTGCAGTATGCCGAAAATGGACGGCTTCAGTGCCTGCCGCCGTATTCGCGAGTTGGAGTCGGAGCACCGCTGTCCACGGACGCCGATTATTGCGGTGACCGCGAGCGTCATGCCCGAGGACAAGGAATGTTGCCTGTCGGTGGGCATGGACGGTTTCGTGACCAAGCCGGTGGATTTCTCCGTGTTGAAGCAGGCACTTGAGACGGCGGTGTCGGAGCAGATCAGGCGCGCGCCTTCTTGATCGTGTCGTAGGCGGCGTTGACCTTGGCGAGCTGCTCGTTGGCATATTGCATGAATTCGTCGGGGAGCCCCTTGGAGGCCAATTTGTCGGGGTGGTATTCCACGCACTTCTGCCGATACACCTTTCTGATTTCGTCGTCGGAGGCATCCGGGGAAACTTCAAGCATCTTGTAGGCGTTGGCGAGTGAGCTGGCGGTGTTGCCCCTCACGCCGCCAAGCATGGCGTCGATGGTGCCGGGCCGGAGCCGGAAGGCTCGCTCCGCCTGCAGCAGGATGTCTCGTTCGTTCGGATGGATGATGCCGTCCGCCTGCGCCACGGCGTGCAGCGCTGCGAGAAAGGTCATGGCAATCTGCGGATTGAACTGGATGATCGTGGCGAGCTGGTTGAGATAGTCGGCGGCCGTGTGAGCGTCATCCTTGGCTTTGCGAAAGATTTCAATGGCAGCTTCGCGCATGGGGCCCCGGTAGCCTAGGCGAGCCATGATCTGCTCCACCGCGGAGATCTCTTCCTTCGTGATTTTCCCATCGGCCTTGGCCATCTTGGCCAGGCAGCCGATGAAGGCCGTATGGATCGCCGTCGCCGTGGTCTGCATGCGATCCGACCCCTTGTCGAACTGATGTCCAATGCCAACGCCGATCACGGTGCCCAGGGGGCCGATCAGCGAACCGAGCACCCCGCCAATAATTTTACCTGTCCATGCCATCTAAAACCTCTTTGCAAAAAACCGATTTATGAAAACGCCGACCCTACCGGATCAGTCGGCGTTGAAAATAGAAAAACATCGTGCCCTTTGCCGTAGTTCATGGTCATTTTATGTTTCCTGCCAATACATCCGATGCAGGTTTGGATGAGCTGGATATTTGTGGTTAAATTTGTAAGTTCCATTGTTGTAATGGGATAGGGGGGGGGGGGGTTGAGGGAATGGCATAGCTCGTGCAAAAGGACTCCCTGATATGAACAGCGCGGGCGACCCATACGATTGGAATCGTCGGTTCTGTTAGACTGGTTGTCCAGAGGTGGCAGTCAGCTGGTTGCCTCGTTGACTCGGGGTGGGCATTGACGGATACTGAATACCTGCAAAGGGGTGCATGTTATGGAAGGGTTTATTGTTCTGATCGTGTTGCTGGTCGTATTCGCTCCGATCACGTTGTCGATTGTGGCGATCGTAAAGGTTGCGGGGACGCGGGAAGAGATTCGAAAGCTGCGGGGCCAAATACAGTCTCTGCTCAGCCAGCAGAAATTCGATACGCCAAGGGAACCCAGGCTGCAACCTGCGCCGGAAAAGGTCAATAAGCCAAGTCCGCCGGTTTCCGGGCACAAGCCCGCTGCTCCGGGAACGTCTGTTCAGCGGGTTCCGCTGACCCCAAAACCCCAACCCACTCCTGAATCCCGCACGACAAAGCCTGTTTCTAAAAAGGCGGATTCCGGGGTTGAATTCATGATGGGAGGCAAGGCGGCTGCTTATGCGGGCATTGCCATTCTGGTGATGGGGATTGTCTTTCTCGTGGGTTATGCCATCCAGCATAACTGGATCGGTCCCGGTACGCGCATTATCCTTGGCTTGCTGTGTGGCGGTGTGCTGGTGGGGGTGGGACATTTTGTGGAGCGGAAGGATCCGAAGCTGCACCTGTTTGCGCGGGTGCTGACCGGCGGGGGTAGCGCGCTGTTCTATTTTTCCGTTTTTGCGGCCTACGGCATTTACCATCTGATCGGGCCGATCTCCGCCGGCTTTGGTTTGTTCGCCAGTGCGCTGGCGGTCTTCGGGCTGGCAATGGCCTATCGCTCGCAGGCCGTTGGCGTATTGGGCGTTCTGGGCGCGTTCATTACGCCGTTGCTGATCGGAGCGGACATCAAGGAAGGGGTCTTCCCTCTGGTGTATGTTGCGGTCATCAATGTTCCGGTGCTGCTGCTCGGCATGCGCCGTAAATGGCAGCTTTTGTATAATCTCGCATTTGGCTTTACCATCATTCACTTCCTCGTCTGGCTCGATTGGATCGGCTCCCGGGAGGTATGGGTCGGGCTGGGCTTCGCCGTGCTCTATTTTGCCCAATATGCCGCCCTCGGTCTGTTGAAGCTACGGAGCGAGCAGCAGGTGGGCGGTCGTACCGCCGATATGGTCCGGTTGTTGCTGTCATCGTTTCTCTTGCTGGGGGCGGTGTACTGGCTGCTTGATGAAGCCGGTAAAAACGACTGGGTTGGAGCGGCGTTCCTGATCCTGGCGCTGGTTCATGTGGGGCTGGCCCGGTTTGCATTCAAGGTGCTATCGAAGTTCAACGCGGAAATACTCTGTTTCCTTACCGGCGGATTGCTTTTTGCCACGCTGGCGTTTCCGGTACAGCTCGATCGGGAATGGGTTTCGCTGGGCTGGGCGGTCGAGGGCGCGGCCCTGGCCTGGTTTGCCACCCGGGTTCAGTCGCGGCCCTTGCAGGGCGGGGCCATCCTGCTGGGCATGATCGGCATTTTGAAGGCGCTGGTGTTCGACATAACCTTTTATCACATTCCGCCGAACCTCTTTCTCAATGCCCGGTTTGCCGTCGGTATGGTGTCTGCGGTCCTGCTAGGTGTACAGGGGTGGCTAGCCGGCCGTTTCCCGGAAGACGAGGACGCTCCCATGCAGAATCTGCTTTGGTGTTTTGGGGTGCTCGGCATCGTGCTGGTCTTCGTTTCGGATACCTTCTGGACGCTGGGAACCGATGAGGTTTTCAGCTGGCTGATTACATCCCTGGGGCTGCTTATTGCGGGAACGGCAACGTTGATGCTGGCCCCGCGAAATTCGGCGGTGGTCAAGCTGGGGGTTGCGCTGGTTTTACTGGTACCGGCCAAGCTCATGATTGACTCTGTGATCGGATTCAACCTTTACCGGACATCGGATCTGGCTTTCCTGAATATGGTTATCTGGGTGCAGCTCGCCATGGTGGTGGCGATGATTTTATTCCTTCAGCCCCGTCTGTGTAATATTTTGCAGAAGTCCGACGGATCGCCTTTCCCGGCGGAACGGGTGCTCAACATCATGGCCCTGGCTTCCGCGATCTGGATGATGACGTGGGAGATCATGCGGAGCCAAACCGACTGGGCTTCCTCTGCTATTACCATCCTTTGGGCGGTTTGTGCACTGGCCCTTATTTTGTTCGGCATGAAACGCCGGATTGCCGCGCACCGCTATTTCGGACTGATCCTTTTCGGCATTGCTACGTTTAAGGTGCTGATTGTCGACTCATCGGAACTCAAGGGGCTTGAGCGTATCGCTGCGTTTATCGGAACGGGAATTCTTTTGCTGGCCTTGTCATTTGCCTACCAGAAAGCATCGGCTTATTTCCAATCGCTGGGAGAGGAAGAATGAAATCCAGGGGCTTAATGATCTGTTTTGCAGCGCTGGTTGCTCTGACGCGTTCCGCCGGTGCGGATACATCGCCGGCGCGCTTTGATCTGGAACGTCCGCTGGAGAGAACGTTCGAAGCCGGCCGGCAGGGCAGGGTGCTGGTCGACGGTGATGTTTTCGGGCAGGCGCGCAACTTTCCGAACGACGTGCGCATTTTCGACTCCGAAGGGGTGCAGTGGCCCTTTTTTCTGTATGAGCCCCGGGCGACTGTCGTTAAAAAATCCATTGGACTCAATATCCTCAATAGCGCGTGGGTTTCCGACCCGGAACCCTATCTACAGTTTGATGTTGCGATTCCCGATGTCGATGGCAAAACACCGGTGCACAACCGGCTTGAGCTGATTACATCCGGCCATGCGTTTGTGCGGCGTGTGGAAATCTTCGCCGGGACCGAACCATCGGGACACATGGCCTCCGGCTACCTCATCGAGTTTTCCGGGAGGCACGATGCACGCAACGGGTTGATCCGCTATCCCGATTCGGATCTGGCACGCCTGCGCGTACGTATTTATCCCAATGCGCAATCCGCCGGGGAAACCTTCGAGGTTGCAGGAGCCTATCTGCAGCATCTCACCGAAAAGGATGCGGAGCGCGAAGCGGTACCGTTCACGGAACAGCCGGTCGACAACCGGGAACAGAAGGACGAAGCTCAGACCTATGTCCTCGATATCGGGCATGCGAACCGTCCCGTGGAGTTTATCCATTTTGATGTGAATGATCGTTCCTATACCCGGTGTGTATCCGTGTACGGCCGCAACAACGGGAACGAGGAGTGGCGCCGGGTGGGCGGCGGCGAAATCCATGCGCTGCCGGACGATCGGAATGATACCGTGAAACTGCAAGCGCGATACCGCTTTCTCAAGGTGCAGGTCTATCACTACGACGACCAGCCGCTCGACATCGCCACCATGCGGCTCGAAGCCATTCCCCGCTATCTGGTTTTCGAGGCGGCGGCGGAAAATACGGCTTCCTTGTATTTCCGGGGGTGGGACATCACCGCTCCGCGTTTTGATCTTCGTGATCGCATCAAGGACGACGAGATTGACTCGCTACCGATCATCGGTACCGGGGAGACGCGGCCCAATGCGATGGCGAAAGTCCAGCCCTGGCGGAAGTATTCCAAACTACTGGCGGGGCTCGCCGTTGGTGCTGTCAGCCTGCTGGTCATTTGGATCATCGCCGGCATGATGCGACAGGCCCCGCCGGAAGAACCGATCTAGGGATCAGTCCTTCTGTTCGGCGGCCTGGAACCGCTCGTAGATCTGCAGATCGATCGGCTTGCTCTTTTCGCCATAGTAGATGCTGCGGTGCGGGAAAGGGATTTCGATGCCATGTTCGTCGAAGGCAAACTTGACCCGGCGCAGAAATTCGCGGCCCACCTGCCACTGCCGGATCGGTTTCGTTTTGATGCGCCCCTTGATGACGACGGCGGAATCGGCAAACTTGTCCACGCCGAAGATATCGATGTCTTCAAGCATGAGCGGGCCGATTTCCGGATCCTCGCGCATCTCCTTGCCGACCTCCTTCATCACCTCAATGACGCGATCGGTGTTTTCCTTGTATGCCACGCCGATGTCGAAGACATAGGCCGACCACTCCTTGGTCAGGTTGCTCAGGGTCGTGATTCCGCCGTTGGGGAAGATGTGTACCAGGCCTGCGAGATCGCGCAGGACGGTCGTGCGGAAATTGATCCGTTCCACCAGCCCTCCGGTACCGTTAATGATGGCAACGTCATTCACCCGGATCTGGTTTTCGAGAATAATGAAGAATCCAGAGATGATATCCCGGACCAGATTCTGCGCGCCAAAGCCGATGGCGAGGCCCAGAATACCAGCCCCCGCAATAATCGGCCCCACCTTGACGCCCAGTTCTGTGAGCAGGATCAGCAGGACGACGATCCATAGTGCCAGCTGGGCGGCCTTCTTCAACAGGCGAACCAGTGTTTCGATACGCTTCCGCGATTCAGACGGAGGCTCGCCTTCCTTTAGGCTCTCTGTCAGCAGCCGTTTTTCCAGTTGGACCAGCAACCGTTTAAGAATCTTCATGGCAATCCATGAAAGGACAAGGATCAGAACTATTTTCAATCCATGCGTGATGAGGGATTTCCAGTCGATTTCTTCCAGGATGCTCTTGATGGTTTCCATGCAGTACCTCGTGGATTTTAGTATTCGCGCGCTGATGGGCGCCACTGCCTGACTGGTTGTAAACCTATCGGATCGTTTCGCATTGGAAACAGTAAAATTGTATGAGTTGGTCGGGAAGAACCTCGTTGCCGGTTGACTGTGCGGTATGGATCGCGGATAGTTTTCCCATCCGAAGGAACAGGTGGAGAGCATGAACAACCAACCCAACAATCCATTGCACGGAATTACGCTGGAAAAGCTGCTGACTCGGCTTGTCGACCATTATGGCTGGGATGAGCTGGGGCGGCAGATCGATATCCGTTGCTTCAATTGGGAGCCGAGTATCAAATCCAGCTTAAAGTTTCTTCGCAAGACGCAGTGGGCGCGCGATCAGGTAGAGGCGCTTTATCTGTGTACAGACTTCGACGCGGAATAGGGACGTATTTCACGCAAAGCAGTTGCGGATGGTGACGTGAGCTTTATCCGGCGAAATCACCTCGCCAGTGGTCAGATCGGATCGGACCCGGTTGAGCATGACAGTGTGGTTTTGTTCTTCGGCGGAAATTTTGTGCCGGAGGTCCGCCATCTCCGGTATGCACTCCTCATATAGGCTATAGAGATCGCTGAGCGATTGTTTCGCATAGCGAGAGACCCTGCAATATGCCATCCTGTGCTTAAATCATTGAATCAATGGGACTCATGAATCTCTCTCAACCTTTCCCGAGTTTACGGAGGCGTCATTGTCCTCAATCAATTCCTTCACGGCGTTATTCAGCACATCGAGCGGCACCGGTTTTTCAAAAACGTATTTTGCCCCGAAAAGCTTAGCCTGATGCAGGAAGTTGACCGGGAGTGCACGCATGCCGCCGGAAATCGCTATGACGGGAATATCGTCGTGGTTGCTGCGGATTTTCAAGAGGATCTCCAGTCCATCCATTTCCGGCATCATGATGTCGGTAATCACCAGATCGGGGCGGCCTTCCTCCATCATGCGGAGCCCAATTTTCCCATTCTCTGCCTGCCCGACCTCGTGTCCCATATTGGTTAGGAATTGGGAGAATACCTTTTGGATGGTTGGATCGTCATCGATCAACAGTATCTTAGCCATGGAATCATCTCAGTCTTTCAATAAGTTTTCAACCGCATCCAGCAAGACCTGAACCGTAAATGGTTTGTTCAAAAATAGATATTCCTTTTTAATAATATGTTTCCAGCGATTTGTCTGATCGCGGTATCCGCTGAAGAGCAGGACGGGAAGGGTCGGGTTTTTGTCTCGAAGTATTTCTGCGAGCTCGTCGCCCCGCATTCCGGGAAGCTCCATGTCGCTCATCAGCAGGTCAAATCCGCCCTCCTCCTGATCGAACAGTGCCAGACCTTCTTCGGCATTGGACGCCACCACGACGCCGTAAGCGGCGCTCCCGAGAACCTCCTGCACCATGCTCCGAATTTCCGGGTCGTCCTCAACCACAAGGATACGGGTATTCCGGATATCCTGCCGGTCTGACTGGTCGCTCTCGCCATGAAGTTCATCCGTATTTACAGCCGGCAGATAGATTTTGAAGCAGCTGCCTTTGTCGATTTCGCTGTAGACGTTGATCCAGCCATTATTTTGTTCGACAATCCCATAGATTACGGCAAGTCCCAGACCCGTTCCGCTCCCGATCTCCTTTGTAGTGAAAAACGGGTCGAAAATGCGATTTTTTATTTCGGCAGGCATGCCGCAACCGGTATCGGTTACGGAAAGGCACAGAAAGCGGCCCTTCCGCGCTCCGGGAATATATGCGGCATCGGCGGCATCAATCAGGACACATTCGGTTGAAATGCTCAGTCGGCCGCCGTTCGGCATGGCATCTCGCGCATTCACGGCCAGATTCATGATAATCTGCGTCATCTGGCTGTGGTCGGCATATGCGGGGGGCAATGCGTCCGATAGATCCAGCACCAGCTCATGTTTCCCTCCGAGCAGCATATGCAGCAAGGCTTCTGAATCGTTGACCACATTATTCAGGTCCATTTCCGATAGTTGAACGGGCTGCTTGCGGCTGAAGGCGAGCAACTGTTGTGTCAGTTTCGTTGCCCGCTTTGCCGCCTTGTGGATTTCGTTGGCATTGTCGTAGGCCTGGGATGTTTGATTCAACTCGAACCGCAACAGCTCGCTGAACCCGAGGATGCCCTGCAGGATGTTGTTGAAATCGTGCGCCACCCCGCCGGCCAACTGCCCGACGGCCTCCATTTTGTGCGCCTGCTGAAGCTCTTCTTCTTTCACCAGCTCCTGGGTGATGTCCCGTTGGATGGCGACATAGTTGACGATCTGTTCGTCTTCATCCAGTACCGGCGTGATAGTGGTTTCTTCGGTGAAGAACGTTCCATCCTTGCGTTTATTGCACACGCGCCCTTCCCAGGTGTTGCCGGATACAATGGTTTTCCACATGTCCGAATAGAAAGAGAGCGGATGCTGTTCGCTTTTTAGTAGGCGCGGATTCTGGCCAAGGACCTCTTCTGCCGTGTAGCCGGTTGTGGCTTCGAAGGCCGGATTCACATATTGGATATTTCCGTCCGGATTGGTAATCATAATGGTTTCGGGCGAATGCTCGATCGCTGTTGAAAGAAGCAGCAGTTGCATTTGGTGTTCTTCCTGTTCGGTGATGTCCTCAAGCATCCAGAGCGATCCATCTTTGGGTTTGTTGGGATCAATGGCTGTGCCGATCAGCCTGCACCAGAAGAGCGTTCCATCCTGACGCTGGAACTGAACCTTGTCATCGAAGCGGCGGCCTTCTCCGAGTGTGGTGTAGATTTTTTTTCCGATTCGGCTGAATTGCTGCTCGTTGGGATAGAACAAGCGCGTTGAGCCACCTCGAAGCTGCTCTTCGGACATGCCGATCATCTCGCACATGCGCGGATTAACCCATTCGAACTTCCGCTGAAGAATCAGCGCAATGCCCAGTGTACTATTGTTCAGAATCAAGCTCTGGATGTCGTTAAGTTCATGCAGAGCGCGCTCCGCCTGTTTGCGGGATGTAATATCCTGAATCACGCCGAAGACCACCTGATTCCCAGGGTCGTATTCCGCGACGGAATGGATATCGAGCAACGCACCATCCGACGGGCGTTTGATGGTGAACTCGACGTCGTAGGGTTTCCCGTCATGTACAAGTTTCTTCAGCGCCCTATTAAGCATTCCCCGGTATTGACGTAATGGAATTTTCTGAACCCCGGCAATGCTCCACTGCTCCTCCTCAAGTCCATAGATCCGTTTTGCCTCGTCGGACGCGGAGACGGTGTTCCGGATCAGATCGAACTCCCAGTCCCCCACCTGAGCCACCTGCTGCGCCCGCCGTAACCGGGAGGCGTTCGCCGCCAGCTCGTTTCGTGCGGTCCGCTCTTTGGTCTGATCGCGGAACACCACCACGACGCCGGATATCCGGCCATCGGTATCGTGGATCGGGGCTCCGCTGTCGGCAATCGGGATTTCATGGCCCTCTCTGGAACGCAGCATGGTGTGATTGGCGAGCTCGACCTTCCTGCCGGTTCTCAATACGAGGTCGACAGGGCTGGGAACCGGTTCGCGCGTTATTTCATTGAAGATGGGGAACACTTCGCGCAACGGTTTTCCAGCGGCGTCGGCCTGTTTCCATCCGGTGAGCGTTTCCGCAAATGGGTTCATCAGTTCGATCCGGCCTCCGGCATCCGTCGAAATTACTGCATCGCCAATGGAAGTAAGCGTGGTGCGCATCTTTTCTTCGTTTGTCCGCAGCGCCTTGGTCTGCCGTTTCAGCTCTGTAATGTCTTTTGCATAGATGTTCACGTATCCGCGTTCAGGGAACGGCACCAGTGTGACGGAAAAAAAACTGCATTCATTTCCCATTTCTATTTCGTGAGGTTTTCCGTTGGAAAAGATTTCCCGGACGTGTCGGTACCATGTTTCGGGCAACGGATCGCCTTCCTTCGCACCCGCAAGAGAACCCTCGAGACAAGCGGAGGCGGCGTTGCGGTACAGAAGCGTTCCGTCTTTTGAAATCCGCAGCACGGGGTTGGAATTTTCCGCCGGGAAGCGGGCCATATCGGCAATCTGTTCCTCGGCCCGCTTGCGTTCGGTAATGTCGTTGATGAAGGCAAAAATATATTCGTCACCATCCTGCTGGATAAAGCTGGCATGGACCTCAACCGGAAAGGTTTCTCCATGCTTGCTTCGGTGATGCCCTTCAAAGTAAAGCGCCTTTTTCTTCCTCATCTCGTTCCAATGGGCATTCCAGCGTTCTTGAGTCATACCCGGGTCGAGATCGGGAATCGACAGGTTCACCAGTTCGTCGTTCGTATATCCCAGTTTTTGGCAGGCCGCAGGGTTGGCATATTTGATTGAGGCATCCTTGCCGAGCCTGAATAAGATGGTATCGGCATGATCCAGCGCAAACTGCGTCAACTCCAGTCCTTGTTTGGCCAGGACGGCGTCCTCCATAATGTTTAGGGCCGCCTTCCGGGCCTGGTTCAGTTCGAGGTTGGTTTTTTCGAGGTCTTTCGCATGGGTCTGGAGAGATTGATTCAGTTGTTTGCGATCATTGATGTCGATCATGACTGCGAAGCATTTTGGGGAACCGTCTTCATCAAAAACCGCGTTGGCTTTCAGTCGGATCCACATTGGAGCCCCTCCCTCAATCCTCATGTGCAATTCACAGGTTTGGGGATCCCGGGTTTCGAAGAGCTGGTTGTGGTGCAAATAAAAGATATCCTGATCCTCGTCCTGGATGAATTGAGTAATCGATTTTCCGGTGAGCGCCGAACGGGTCAGTCCCAGCAGGTTCGCCCCTGCAAGGTTGGCTTCCAGAATCAGCCCCTCCTGATTCAGGGTCAGGTATCCAACGGGTGCTAGATCGTACAGATCAAAATAGCGGGTTTTGGCGGCATCGAGTTCCTGCCGACTCCGTCTCAGTTCCTGGTTCTGCATCTCCAACTCGATTTGATGCACTTGCAGTTCATGGAAAAGCTTATGGATCTTCTGTTTCGGGAGCGAGGATACATCCGGGAAGTCCCGCTTCGGGATCGCCGCTTCGGCCCGTTGCCGTCGTTTCTGTGCATCGTCACCGGGAAAGGCCTGGTCGGATCTCATGATGTTGTCTCCCGTTCCGTTGTGGCCATGGGATAGGGCTCTTTTTTACCGAGTTTAAGGCAAAGTGCGTTGATCTCTTTTTTCAGTTCAATCATGCGCAGTTCCCGGCCGACGGCCACCTTATTAAAGCGTTCCAGTTCTTGATTCCGGGCCTTAAGGCTCAACTCCGTGTTTATTTGTTCTGTGATATCCATGAAATTGACGATAATCCGGAAGAGGTAGCTGTTGTCCGAGAAAACCCGTACCGCATTGACGGTGACCCAGGTGGATTCTGCCTGGCCGGGCTTCATGATGCCAACGATCTGGTTGAAAACGCTCTTGCCTGTCGACATCACCCGGTTCACCGGAAACTCTTCGACCGGCATTGCAGAGCCGTCTTCCCGAATAAATTTCCAGGCCGGATCCGATATGGGTTTCCCGGCCAGCTGTGCGGCACTTAGCCCGAGAATGCGGCTGGCCTCCGGGTTGCTGAGCAAAATACGGGTATCCTCGGCATGCACGACGACGCCCACCTGGAGGTCGTTGAGCGTGGACCGGTATCGTTCTTCGCTTTCTCTGAGATCCTCTTCGGCCTCTTTGCGTTCGGTGATGTCCACCGCAGTACATAAATCCTCGAAGCCGCCATCGTCCAATATTTTCCGTAGCCTGGAAAAAGCGACCCAGACTATGCGGCCATCCGGATGGACGTAGCGTTTATCCACCGTGAAATGTTTAATCCTTCCGCCATCCGTCTCGTACATGAAAGACTCCTGATCGGCGTGATTGTCGGGATGGTTGATGCGCCGCCATGTTTCCGGATTGTCCTGATCGCGGCGAATGCCGGCGATGCGCAGGTGGGCATCGTTGATCATGCGGGTTTCACTTCCGTCGCCATATGTCCTGTTCAAGCTGATGCCAATAGGCAGGGCATCGAAAATGAACTGGAGCCGCTCTCGTTCCTGTGCCGCGGCATGCTGAGCCATCTTCATATCTGTGATGTCCTGATTGATGCCGATCATGCGGGCGGGTTCCCCGGATGCGTCGCGCATCATTTTTCCGAAGGCGCGGATGTGGCGGGTTTCGCCGTCCTTGCGGATAATGCGGAATTCGGTATCGAACCGCTTTTTACCGGTCTCGGTATCCGTCAATTCCTGGGCAACGCGCTCCTGGTCATGGGGGTGGACATATTCGCGCCATTTGTGGAAATCTCCGTCAAATTCGTTTTCCCGGATGCCATAGATTTTCAGCATTCGATCATTCCATATCAATCGACCGGTCGTCACATCGCGTTCCCACACACCCAGTTTTGCAGCGGAGATCGCAATATCGAAACGCTCCTTGCTTTCGGCCAGTTCGTGTGTGCGCTGTTGTACCAGTTTTTCCAAAAGGAGAGGGCGACCCAGCATGGTTGAGAATATGTATGTGAGTAGGAGGGTAAGCACCAGCCCGGCGACGAGAGTGATCCCAGCCGAACGCCGGAGATGGGCGGAGAACCACTGAGGTTCGGCGGTGGAAAGCAACGCGAAGGACTTTCCAAAAGCAAAAATCGGAATCGTTACCGAGAGATCGGATTCCAGCATTTTCAGGCATTCGAGAGAGTCGTGTTCGCAGTCGGAACAGGACAATGGTTGCGGTGATTTGCCGGACTGCACCTCGAAGAGCGTTGTTGAAAGTGACGGAATTTCACGGGAGGGGTCCGATTGCTGGTGCTCGATCACTTCGTCGGTATTGATGCAGAAGCCAATCAATCCTCCCTGTCGCGGATGTGGAACCGGTTCGAAGACAAAAAGTCCGGCGGGCACGGTGGTATTCGGTGTTCGCGCCGCGACAATACCCGCACTGACGAACTCCGATTTCAATGCATCCAAAAGAGCTTCCCGGAGGGCCGGGTCGGAATAAAAATCATATCCGAGCATGGCCGGTCGCTGGGATAAGGGCTCGACGTAGACGACCGGATAGATTGGGTCCGTGGATTCCCGGACCGATCGGTTGCCATTTTCGAATCGCCGGATCGAAAAGTCCGGGACGTCCGCTGCCCGTATGCCAGCCGTGAATGCCGCCGCGTTGGTGACGGCCCATTCCGGGATCCAGAAGCACGCCTGTATGGGGTTGTTATCGAGTATGGGCTGGCAAAACTCACGGAATTCCTCGTGGGTAACGCTCTGGCTGGCTTCGAAAAAGCTGACCAGCAAATGGAGATCACGGTGAATCTCGTTGAAGGTCTCTTTGTAATATTGGGACTGGACGTTGGCCTCGGCGTTAAAGAGGGCTCTTAGCTCTTTTCTTTCAATGTCGCGTATGAATAGGGACGCGATAACCGTGAGCTGGAGCATGACCAGGAAATAGGTCCCAACCTGCACATAGCGGAGACGCTTCGGGGTGCACCAGGGCGAGCGCTTGCACGTTTTGAAAGCCAGATAGCCAAGCAAAAGCATACCGATCGGACAAAGTATGGCCAGGAGCGGAATCATTTGCGCCTTATGGATCTGTGCGATCCAGTCGTCCGCCTCGAAGTCCTGCCCAAGCACCATCAGCACTTCGCCCGAACGGGTGTCAACGATCGGAACGATTGCGCTTAGGAATTCTCCGAATTCATCCGAAATCGGACCAAAGACGACTGGTTTGGCCGTGCGGAATATTTCGAGGTTTTGTGATGAGGGTTCCTGATAGATTGTGCCGGGTGGAGTTGCATACGGATCGTCCGGAAGCAGGCTTTCGGGGCCAAAGAACAGCTGGCCATCGCGAAGCTGCAAGGAGTAGATGCTGCGGATGCCTGTGGTTTCGGAATAGGCCCGCAACTGCTCGGTTAGCCGTTGGAATGCCGGACGCTCGGCATCCTCCGCAGTGAACGACAGTTCCCGGATGCTTTCCTGTGAAAGGGTCGATGCCACGTTGCTGGCCTGTCGCAACAGTTCACGTCGGATGCTCTCGTCTTCACGATGCCGCGCTCCGAATGACAACCACGCTCCGAGGCCGACCATCAGAAGGAAGAGCCCGCCCATCATATATTGGTGCAGTCGGGCTGGTGGTGCTGCAGAAGTAACATTCCCCATAAACGCCCCCCGGTTTATGCACTTTCTACAACATTAAGCTATAATTGGCAAATACATCCCATATGCCAAAAAGTGTTTGTTATGAATAAACTTTAAGGGGGGTGTATGCGGCGGGGTTAATTGGCGGGCTAATCACATATTACCCTGCCGCAGGGCCTGCGACGCTCCAGAAAAATAAGACGCAGTTAAATGACTCCCGCCTGCCGCAGGAAGTAGATGATGCAAAGAGCCATCACGGCGATAATGGCGAGCTTCAAAATGCCCTTGATAAACTTCGCGAACAGCACAAGCAGAATGATCAGACCCGCCGATATCAGGACGAGCAAGGTCGTTGAGTCCAGAGTTTGTAGAAAATCCATCACGGCTCCTTATACAAAGGTTGAACCGGGCCGGTCGCCATCCCGCTTCGGTTTTGCTTCTGGTTCGTCGACCACATAGAACTCGACGCGAAATTGAACATCTCCCGTAATGACCACATGATGGAAGCGTTCAGGCTCAATCACGATGGGATGGCCGGGGTCGGCATCCAGCACATGGTCGGGATCATCCTCCCACACATATTGCAGGGCCCCGCTTTCCACGACAAGACAGCCCCATTTTCCTTTCGGGGCAAGATGCTTTTTAAGAATGCCCGGCACCACGGTGTCCTGTGTCATCGAGGGGGTGGAGCCGGCCTTAACGGCGCCTTCGGGCAGATTTACGTTTTGATAATTCATGGCCTACTCCTCCTGTTGCGATACGGAGGAGGAGTATAGGTCTGGCCGCCGGCGATGTCAGCCCGATAGTTGAGCGTTCTGGTTCTATCGGGTCATGGAAGCCGGTACAGAATGCCTGCAAATCCACTGATTACATCAAGATTGTCGTCTCCCACGCGGTCGTGTCCTACACCGGTTGTAGTGCCACATCACTAGCTCGCTCTTACTCCTGGTTTCTAAATCCAAATTACGAGCAAGGATCGATGAAATTCCTACAGATGATTTGCGCGGTTAGGGCACGATGTTAGGCGCAGTTGCCGCGCAGCTCGAAAGTCCGGGCTATTGTTTACGATAACGTAAATGCGGCTTTCCCGAATGGTTTTCCGTTAATCAGGATTTCGACGGCATGTTCGCCGGGATAGTATTTGCGCGTGGTGACCGGTTTGATGGCATGGCGCCTGGTCAGACACATTGTTTCGCCGGAGGCGATATTCACTGTCCGGAACTTGAAAACCTTGGGGCTGGTCTGTCCGTTTGATTTCATGTGATGGATGGCATAATCGATAACGATGGATTGAGCCCTGGCGCTGGTGGATTGCAGCGTGACCTTGAACTCGATCGCCTCGCCGAGGTGTATTGCTTTGGGCGAAACTTCCAATGCTTGGAAATCGAGTTGCGGGTTTTCGGTATAGCCGAGCAGGCCGAAGACGGCAGGGTGTCCGGCCTTCACGAGTGTCCGCGTTGCATGGCGGATAATCCATTGCCGCTCAGGGCTCGTACCTTTTTGCCAGCGGCGGCAAAGGGCCATGACCTTTGCCGGATGATCCTTCGAAATATCGTTCAGGTTATTGGCGACGGAGCGGCGGACATATTCGCTCGGATCGTCCTTCAGTTTTTCCAATAGTTCGATGACGATGGAGGGGGCGGCGATCAACTGCGGAAGCCGTTTCCCCCACGGCAGGCGCGGTCGGGAACCTTCGGAAACCAATCGCCGGACATGTTCGTCCGGATCGGCCGTCCATTTTCCCAGGGTCTGGAACGTCAGGTCGAAATGGTCGATGATGAAGGGACGGATCGCAAACTCGGCAGAGAATAAGGGAGTGAGTTCCCTCAGTACCTCAAGCGCTTTGCCCGGATGATCGAGTCCATGTTCACCGACATAGTCGATGACCGGCCAGGCTGCGAACCCCGCAAGGTTGTCGTCCGGATCGCCGGGAAGCCAGTTGTCCTTCAGCCGGATCAGAATGTCGGCCGCTTCCGTAAAGTTACCCGGCAGGTAGCGGCTCAATACGTCGATGATATGCCGCACCCGCTCCTTCAGTTCCAGGTCAGGGATGCGATCCATTGCATCATCCACGAACTTTCGTTTGGGGAAATCCGGAATGGTCCGCACGATCGATTCGGCGATTCGCTCGACCGCTGCTGCTCCTAGACCATCTTTCATCAGCATCGTGCAGCTCAGCGCTATTTCTTCGGGCGGGAGCGGGCGACGAGCTTGATGAAGATCGGGGCGCCTTCGAGGCCGAAGGCCGCACGGAGCTGGTTCTGCAGATAGGCGAGCCAGTTGGAGCGCGAATAGTCGGGGTCGTTGACGAAGATCTTGAAGTAGATCGGGTTGGTGCCGGATTGCGTGCCGTAGAATACCTTGAGACGCTTGCCCTTGGCGATGGGCGGCGGATATTTTTCGATCGCTTGCTGAATGACGCGGTTTAAAACACCCGTGGTGATTTCGGTGCGGGTCTGCGCGGCCACATAGTCGATGGCTTCAACGCTGCGCTTGATGTTGTAACCGCTCTTGGCCGAAACGAACAGCACCGGTGCAAACCCCATGAAAGGCAGCGCTTCGCGCAGGGCGGGCAGATATTTGGTCTGGGTAATGTCGTCGTCGGCATCCTGTGCCAGATCCCACTTGTTGATCAGCAGCATGCATCCCTTCTGGGCATCAATAATCTTGGCGGCGACCTTTTTGTCGCGGCTGGTCGGTCCGGTTTCGGCATCGAGCACCATCACGACCACGTCTGCGCGCTCGATGCTCTTTTCGGTACGCAGGTTGCTGAACCAGTCGACGGCTCCTTTGGAGCGGGTATCCTTCTGCATGCCGGCGGTATCAATCAGCTGGTAGTGACGGGCGGTTGCGCCCTTGCCGATGGTGAAGGGGATCTCGACGCTGTCGCGCGTGGTGCCCGGCACATCGGAAACGATCACACGTTCGCTCTTGAGCAGGCGGTTGATGTAGGAGGACTTGCCGGCATTCGGTCGGCCGACGACGGCGACGCGCAACGGCGTTTTCTCGGTCGGGTTTTCCTCTTTCGGCAATTGCGGAACAAGCGCTTCCATCAGCGCGTCGATGCCGCGGTTCTGGATCGCGGAAACAGGGAAAACGGGGAAGCCGAGCCGGTCGAAGTCGTAGACGGTTTCGTCGCGTTCGGGATTGTCGGACTTATTGGCGGCGAGGATCACGGTACGGCCGCTCTGGTGCAGGATGCGGGCAACCTCTTCGTCGAGCGGGGCCACGCCGGCGGTAATATCGACCGTGAAAATGATGAAGGAGGCATCGGAAATGGCGATTTCAGCCTGCAGCTCGGTGCCGGCGATAATCTGGTCGTCGGAAACCTGCTTGCCGAAATGGCCGAGACCTCCGGTATCCATCAGCTCAAACCGCTCCCCATTCCAGTTGGCTTCGCATACCACGCGGTCACGCGTGACGCCCACTTCCTCGTGCACGATCGAGACGCGCCGTCCCACCAGCCGGTTGAACAGTGCCGACTTGCCGACATTCGGGCGACCAACAATCGCCACAACTCTTTTGCTTTTAATTTCTTCCATAGCGCGCACGGTGATACACGAAACCCCCGGTCCTAGCAAAGGGAAAGAAGATATTTAGTAATGGGTGGAGAAGATGAGAAAAGCAATCAGGCAGAATGTGGCACAGCTGAACGCGACCGGTCCGGCAAATTGCTGGGGGGTGAGCTGGAGACGTTTGCCCAGTCGGTCCGCGATGAAGACCATGGCCGTAAAGCTGGTTATACACGACAACTTAAGCCAGGCGTGTTCGATGTTGATGATATTGTCAGGGATCCGGCTAAGAAGAAATGAAGTGAGGGCAATCAGCGCCGTGAAAACAGGTCCGCAGACCAAGGCCATGATGATCTTGTTCCTTCTGCGCATTGTCTTTGTCGCTTTGTCGACCTGCCACATATCACGCTTCCAGGTCTCCAGGTGAAACCCAGGGTGGGACGGGACAGCCGAGGGTGTCGGCGATGGCGCGGAAGAGTTCGACTTCGGCAACGGTGATTTCGCGGTCGTGCATCAGGCAGGCGAGAGCGGCGCCCAGTACCCATTTCTTAACCTTGAACGAGCCTTCGTTGATTTTGTTGAGCGCGGCATCGAGGTTGTCCCAGCCGCACTCGTTCTCGCTGAGAAACTGGAAGTTGGCTTTCGGGGCGGCGATCTTGCCGGCGGCGGCATCGAAGGCGGCGGCCTGCTCGCCTGGATCGTCATTGCCTTTGCGGGCGAGGACGGAGAGTACAACAGAAGTTTCCTGTTCCAGTCCGCGAATGGCGTAATAGTTCGCGGCATGGGGTTTGGTTGTGCCACCGAACACGGGGTCGAGGTGATGAACGAGCACGCGCTGGAGGGCGTATTCGAAAAGGTCGACCTGTTCGTCGGCATCGATCAAGGCCTGCACGATCTCCCGGAAGCGTGTGTACTGGCCCGCCGAAAGAAAGCGGAGGGCGGGGATGGACAGATCGACGATCGGTAATCGCATTTCGGGTGTGATGCCATCGAGTTCGAGTAACGATTTTTCCAGTACCGTGATCACGGCCGGTTCATCCTGTTCCTTAATAAGGGCGATCTGCCTGTCGCGAATCTCATCGCGGGTGTCCAGTAGCAGGAAGTAGATCAGCATGCGCGCGCCGTAGGGATCGCGGGCGTATTCCTTCACGGATGAAGGAATTGAGTCGATCAGCTTCCGGGCGGCGTCGGCATGGTGTTCCATCGGCGCGCCGATGGAGGCGATCAGCGCCTCGGGATTGTTGGGTCTGGGCTTCGGCTGGGTTGCGGCATCGAGGACGGCGGCTGTAGCCGCCACCTTGCCGGGCTGGGTGAAGAGGTCGACGAAATCGGTCTTTTCTTTCCGGTCCGCTTTCTTTTCCATCGGTGCACCCTCGAAGCGCGCCAGCTGGGCGCGCAGGTCCTCGGCGGTCACGTGTTCAAACTTGCCGTCGAAGGTGGGCTCCAGCCATTTGACGCGCTCGGCCAGCGGTGGATGGGTATTGAATATGGAAGAGCCCAATCCGTTACCGAAAAACATATGGCTGGCCTGCTCCGCCTGGGGGGCGCTGATGCGGGAGCCTTCGGCAATTCCCCCGATTTTCTTGAGTGCGCCAGCCAGTCCTTCCGGATTGCGGGTGAACTGCACGGCGGAGGCGTCGGCCAGCCGTTCGCGTTGGCGTGAAATGGACGCCTTGATCAGCTTGCAGAAGAAGTATCCGGTAAAGCCCACCACCATCAGGGTTGCGGCGGCTGCCAGCAGGGCGAAGACAAGTTGTCCCGAGTCCTTGCTGCGCCGCCCTCCGTAATAACTGCCCCGTCCCGTGAGCTCCAGAAGCACGCGCCCGGTCAGACCGATGACGAGCAGGCCATGCAGGACGCCCATCAGATTGAGATTGATCCGCATGTCGTTGTTGAGGATGTGGCTGAACTCGTGAGCCACAACGCCTTGCAGTTCTTCGCGCGTCAGGCCCGTCATGGTACCGTAGGTGACGGCAACAACCGACGTCGCCGGGCTGAAGCCGGCGGCAAAGGCGTTGATGCCCCGTTCGCGATCCATGACATAGATGGGCGGAACGGGGACCCCGGAGGCGATGGCCATTTCCTCCACTACGTTGCGCAGGCGCTTTTCGAAAAAGTCGCTGGTTTCGGGGCGGATCTGCCGGCCTCCCAGCATTTCGGCCACGCCGCCGCCGCCACCGCGATGCAACTGCGAAATCTTGAACGATGCCCCGCCGAGTACCACGATCAGCGTAACGCCGCAAACCAGTATGAAGGCGTCGGGATACCACCAGTGGAACGGGATGGGCTCACCGGTCGTCGATGTGTTCACCTGATAGGCATGCCATCCGATGACTGGGAGAAAGTAGATCAGCAGGATGGTAAGCACCACGGCCATGCCGAAATAAAACATCAGCAGGCCGGTGCTCTTGCGTGCGCTATCCTGTCGGGCAAAGAAGTCCATGGGTAGACGGGGCTATGAAACCTGAAATTCGCAACTTGAAGATTGATCCAGCGCGGACTCAGGTAAAGTTGACTTTCGGGGCTTCCTTCTGCGCGGCATCTTCGATCTCGAAGAGCATGGCGGCGGTGAAGTTGAACGTATTCGCGATGAGGTTCGTCGGGAAGGTTTCGCGCTTGGTGTTGTAGACCATGACGGCGTCGTTGTAGGCCTGACGCGCGAACGAAATCTTGTTTTCGGTCGAGGTCAGCTCTTCAGTCAGCTGCATCATATTTTGGTTGGCCTTGAGGTCGGGATAAGCTTCGGACAAGGCAAACAGACGTCCGAGTGCGCCGGTCAGGGCACCTTCCGCGCCCATCAGTCCGGCCATGGCGCCGGAGTCGCCGGGATTCTGCGCGGCGGCCTTGCCCGCGGAGGCGGCCTGGTTGCGCGCCTGGATGACCGCTTCGAGGGTTTCGCGCTCGTGCTTCATATAACCTTTGGCGGTTTCGACCAGGTTGGGAATCAGGTCGTAGCGGCGTTTCAACTGCACATCGATCTGCGCGAAGGCATTCTTGAAGCGGTTGCGCAGCACGACGAGGCCGTTGTACATGGCTACGATCCACAGGATCAGCAGTACAATGAGTCCGAGAGTGACAAGTAAGGCTATCATCCGAGTTCTCCTTGGTTGAATGTGCGGTGATAGTAGGGCATGCAGAAACGCATTTCACTTATAAAAGAATGGAGGATTTATAAGTTGGAGGGATTGCATTCTTCCCTCTTATCGAAATAATCAACCGTTTGGAGGATTGGTGATGAGAATCTATTTCATAGGCTTATATTGTCTCGCCGTTACGTGGGCGGTCGGAGCATATGCCCAGCTTGACGACGGCCTGTATGCGGCAGTTGATACGACCATGGGGGGCATTACTTGCCGGCTGGATTATGCCGAGGCTCCGCTGACCTGCGCCAACTTTGTCGGGCTGGCGGAAGGGACGCAGAGCTGGGTTGATGCAAAAGGGGCCGTTTGCAACGGCCCTTTCTATGACGGCTTGATTTTTCACCGGGTTATTGACGGCTTCATGATTCAGGGTGGCGATCCGCTCGGCACCGGCACCGGCGGGCCGGGCTATCATTTTCCTGACGAGTTCAGCACCAACCTGACCCACCATGGCGCCGGCATTCTTTCCATGGCCAATTCCGGCCCCAACAGCAATGGCAGCCAGTTTTTTATCACGCTTGAGCCGACGCCCTGGCTTGACGGGGTGCACTCTGTTTTCGGGGAGGTCGTGGGAGGAATGAATGTGGTTTCCAACATTGGTGCGGTGGCCACCGGCGCGAACGCCCTGCCACTGACCAATGTTGTGATCAATGCTGTGCAGATATTACGCATCGGCACGATGGCGCAGGACTTCAATCCGGCCGGTCAGCCGCTGCCGCAGGTTTCTACGTTGCCTATGGCGATGGATTGTTCAGCTACGGGTATTACGGTGTGTGCGGCTTATTCCAATCAGTGCGGATTTTCCGTTTTCGCGTCGACCAATCTTTCCGATTGGAACCGGTCGAGTTCCGGCTACTGGTCTTCCGCCACGAACGACTGGCACATGCCCGCCTCCACGAACCGTGCATCCGAATATTTCAGAGGGGCCCGGGTATATTATCCGCAGGCGGTCACCTGGTTCTCGAACCTCGAAGGGCACCATGTTTTTTTCAGTCAGGGCACAAACGTGCTGTTGTTTGCCCCGGTGGCAGGCGGGACGGGAACATTCGATATTGCAGGTCGTCAGGACTCACTCACATATTGGGCGGATTGGACCAGCGATCCTTTCCTGGGCCGTGTTGTGTTCCAGCCTTCAAGCATGTATGCCTTTCAATTCGTGAAGTCTTATTTGAGCGGGAAATGCCAAGGCTACCAGTATTCTGGAACCGACTGGATATACATAGGGGAATGGTTGTTCGGAGAGCAGGATGCCATCCCGGAATAGATGCTGGACAGGCCGGGATTTCTCCCCGATTGCCTCTTGACGGGGCGGGGCAGGAGGCGTAGCTTTCTCGTTTTGTTGATAGTTTGGCTCTGGGAAGAGAGTGGGCGATGCCCGCTCTTTTATTCTCTATGGGCTGGTTATTTGATTTTCGAAGGTATGTGAAGGAGGAGGGCTTATGAATCCTGCTGAATTAAAAGCCGTTGTTGAATATATGGAAAGCGAACGGGGCGTCGAGCGCGAGCTGATTATCCGCGCGATCGAGTCGGCCCTGCAAAGCGTAACCGAAAAGGGCGGTGTTGTAGACGATACCCTTCGCATTGCCATCGATCGGAAAACCTTCGAGCGCAAGGCCTACCGGATGCTCTCGGACGGAAGCGAAATCGAAACCACGCCGCCGCCGCTGGGCCGCATTGCCGCACAGACCGCCAAGCAGGTCATCATGCAGAAGATCCGCAATGCAGAGAAGGAAATCATTTTCGACGAATACAAGGATCGGGTCGGCGAAATCATAACCGGTTCGGTATCCCGTTTTGACCGCAGCGATGTGATCGTCGATTTGGAGCATGGCGAAGCTGTCATGCCTTCCAAGGAGCGTGTGCCGACCGAGGAGTATGAAATCGGCGAGCGGATCCGCGCACTCATCCTGACCGTACGTGAACGCGAACGCGGTCCGGAAATCGTGCTGTCCCGCAGCCATCCCGATTTTGTCCGCCGCCTGTTCGAGCTGGAAGTTTCGGAAATCAGCGACGGTACCATGGAGATCAAGGGCATTGCCCGCGAAGCCGGCTACCGCAGTAAGGTGGCGGTCATCTCCCACGATGAACGCGTCGACCCGGTCGGCGCCTGCGTCGGCATGCGTGGCATGCGCGTGAAGAACATTGTTCGCGAACTGTCCGGCGAAAAGATAGACATTGTCCGTTGGAGTGAAGACATCCATACCTTGATTGCCAACGCCCTTGCGCCGGCGCGCCTGAAGGATGTGGATGCTGACGAAGAAACACGCACGGTTCAGGTTACGGTCGATCCCGACCAGCTTTCGCTGGCGATCGGGAAACGCGGACAAAACGCTCGTCTGACCTCCAAGCTGACGGGCTGGCGCGTCGATATCCAGAAAGATGAAGAAAGCATGGACTTCGAAGAGCGCGTGGCCGTGGCGGTCACGAAGCTGGCCGCCATTGAAGGCATCGGCAGCGAGTATGCCGAGAAGCTGGTCTTCGCAGGCTTCCTGACGCTCGAAGGGGTTTTGGCCGCCGACATGAACGATATCCAGTCCATCGACGACGGGATTACCACTGAGCAAGCCAAGGCAATCTGGTATGCAGCCGAGACGGCATACATTAAAGAACACGGGGAAATTACGGAATAATGAAGATTCAAGATACAGCTAGAGATGTAGGCGTCTCCCCCGAAGAACTATTGGAGATCTTGCAGGATATCGACATTGAGGTGGACGGTATCGAAGCAGAACTGAACGATGAGCAGATCTCGGCCGTTTGTGACGAGCTGGGTTACGCTTCGATAGAAGAAGCGCGTGCCGACAATGCCCCGGCGGAGAAGCCGGAAGTGGCGGCGGCTCCTGTCAGCGAGGCTGGGACTGAAAAGCCTGTCGAAAATACACCGCCTGCCGAGCCAGCCGCTCCTGAAGAGGAAGAAGTATCCAATATCATCGAGCTGAAGAAGCCGAAGATCATTGTGAAGGATTTTGCCGAACGCATGGGCATGAAGCCCAACATGGTTATCGCGGAACTGATGAAGATGAATGTCTTCGCATCGATCAATGCGGAGATCGATCTCAAGATCGCCAAGGAGATTGGCGAAAAGCACGGCTTTATTGTCCGTAAGGAAGAGAAGAAGAAAGCTCCGCCCCAGCAACCAAAATCCAAGGTTGTTCGGGTCAAGCAAAAGGAAGAGGTCGAGGATTCCCCCGACGCGCTCCTTTCCCGACCGCCGGTCGTAACCTTTATGGGTCACGTGGACCATGGCAAGACTTCGCTGCTCGACAAGATTCGCAACACGCGTGTGGTGACCGGAGAGTCCGGCGGCATCACCCAGCACATCGGGGCCTATACGGTCGAACTCGATGACCACAAGATTACGTTCCTCGACACCCCGGGCCACGCCGCCTTCACGGCCATGCGTGCACGTGGTGCAAACCTGACCGATATCGTGGTGCTCGTCGTCGCGGCTGATGACGGAGTCATGCCGCAAACGATGGAAGCTATCAAGCATGCCAAGGCCGCTGGCGTCTGCGTCATTGTTGCAATGAATAAAATGGATTTGCGTTCCGCGAATCCGGACCGCCTGAAGCAACAGCTTCAGGAAAACGATGTCATGGTGGAAGACTGGGGCGGATCGATTGGATGCTGTCCGGTCAGTGCCGCAACCGGCGAAGGGATCGACGGCCTGCTCGAGCGTATTGTGCTTGAATCCGAAATGCTCGAACTCAAGGCCAATCCCAACAAGCCGGCCCGCGGTTTTGTGGTGGAAGCGCAAATGGAACCCGGCATGGGGCCGACGGCCAGCGTGCTCGTCAAGAGCGGCACGCTAAAGGTTGGCGATAGCGTGATCTGCGGCAAGTACTGGGGACGCATCAAGGCGCTGATCAGCGATCAGGGCAAAAAGGTTCGTTCTGCCGGACCATCGATGGCCGTTAAAGTTCTGGGCCTGACCAATGTGCCGGGAGCCGGCGATGAGTTCCAGGCAATCGCCACTGACCGCGAGGCAAAAGCCATTTCGGCAGAGTTGCAGCAGGAAGACCGGATGCAGAATCTCGAGGGGGGTGCCGTTGCGAAGAAGATCTCCCTCGACGACCTGTTCGGCGCGGCCGACAGCGACGAAAAGAAGGAGCTGAAAGTAATCATCAAGGCCGACGTGCAGGGATCGGTCGAAGCGATTGCCCATTCCCTTTCGGGGATTAAAAGCGACAAGGTTGAGATCAACATCATCTCCAATGATGTCGGAAACATCACCGTTAATGATGTAATGCTCGCCAGTGCCTCCGAAGCCATCATCCTCGGCTTCCATACCGGCAATGAAAACGGTACGAATGCGGCCGCCAAGCGCGAAGGAGTCGAGATTCGCCTTTACAGCATTATCTATGAATTGATTGAAGATGTTGAGAGTGCGATGAAGGGGCTGCTAGAGCCGGAATTGCGTGAGCAGATTATCGGCGAAGCGGAAGTCCGGGAAGTTTTCGAGCTCAGCAGAAAGAACAAGATTGCCGGTTGCATGGTGATGAGCGGACGCATAACCGCCAAGTCCAGCATTCGCATCAAACGTGGTCGCGATATTTTGTTCGAAGGTTCAATCGGTTCGCTCAAGCGATTCCAAAATGATGCAGCCGAAGTCCGTCAGGGTCAGGAGTGCGGCATACGTCCGGAGAACTTCACCAACTTCGATGCAGGCGATACAATCGAAGCCTACACGGTCGAAAAGATCACCCAGAGTTTGTAATTGAACCTGCGGATTTTTCGCACTGAAAACCGTCCACATGGTGGGCGGTTTTTTTATGTCTATCCAAGCGCGTGAAACAATTTCGCTTAACACGAAATGTGTTGATGCAAGTAGCGTGAATGCATGTGTTTTAATAATCCAAACAGGTTGCATAAAATGAATACTGTGTTTATAAACATTTTATAGACGGGCGACCGCCGACACATCTTTTGATGATTGCATCCCGCTGAAGGGACGGCAGAAACGAAACGGATTGTTGTCAGGAGCACAAACAAGGAGGCGAAAATGGCAGCTAAGAAAAAAGTAGCGAAAAAGAAAGTAGCAAAAAAGGCCCCGGCTAAAAAGAAAGCCGTAGCCAAGAAAGCACCCGCCAAGAAGACAGCCGCCAAGAAGGCGCCAGCCAAAAAGAAGGTAGCCAAGAAAGCTCCGGCGAAGAAGAAGGCTGCGAAGAAAGCTCCCGCCAAGAAAAAGGCCGCCAAGAAAGCTCCGGCGAAGAAGAAGGTTGCGAAGAAAGCTCCAGCCAAGAAGAAGGCTGCCAAGAAAGCTCCGGCCAAGAAGAAGGTAGCCAAGAAAGCACCCGCCAAGAAAACGGGCACCAAGAAGGCCCTGGCGAAGAAGAAGGTTGCGAAAAAAGCTCCTGCCAAGAAGAAGGCTGCCAAAAAGGCTCCGGCCAAAAAAACGGCCGCCAAGAAGGCTCCGGCAAAGAAGAAGGTTGCGAAGAAGGCTCCAGCCAAGAAAAAGGCTCCAGCTAAGAAAAAAGCGGCTAAGAAGAAATAGAACCATCATTCAGCATGGTGAAAACGGCGGATATCGATCCGCCGTTTTTTGTTGTTACACCTTGATGTTTCCGTCTACCTTCAGCGCAACTTTCAAGAAGGGGAAGTTATATGAGATGTCCGAAATGCGAAGGCCGGGAAAACCGTGTGATCGATAGCCGGGAGGTCCGTAATGGAGATGCTATCCGTCGGCGGCGGATGTGTGTTGGTTGCGGACATCGGTTCACGACCTATGAAGAAATTCAACGTGCTCACCTGCAGGTTGCCAAGCGTGATGGACGGCATGAGGAGCTCAGCCGCGACAAGCTAGTGAAAAGTCTCAACATTGCCTGCCGCAAGAGACACATCAGCGTTGAGCAGATCGAACGCATCTGCGATTCGATCATTCTGGAAGCCGAGTCGGAATTTGAAAAAGAGATCCCGAGCATGGCCCTCGGGAAGAAAGTCATGACGGCACTGGAGAAACTCGACGAGGTGGCCTACATTCGCTACGCCTCAGTCTATCGTCGCTTCCGCGATGCCGGGCAATTCATGAACGAGGTTGAGCGCCTCATTGGTCGCGAATGATAGGCGGCTATGCAAACATGATGGCCGAGCGGGATGCATGGGCGGAACATCTGCAAGAAATTTTCCGGTCGCTGGAGATTCCTCAAGACACGGTAACCGATAATCTGACGACAAGTGTCGCCCAGTACTGCCGTCAGTATCATCCACATGGCGTGCAACGGTCCGATCTTATCCTTTTGATTGCCCGCGCGTTTTGCGCCATTAACGATCAGCGGTCGGCCACACGTGTACTGCGGTCGGTCAAGCCGCATGCGCGGCACGTGGAACGCTGGCTTGAGATTCTTTCCGAGCTTCATCATTTTCCGTCGTTGCTTCCCTATTTCTCGCTCGGGATCATTCGTCCGGCGGATTGGGCCGGCGCCCGGCTGGATCGCATGTGGACGCTTGATCTGGATCGGCTGGCGATTTCAGATTCGGAAAAGCATGAGATGATGCTCTACCGTTCGATCCGCTCGATCATTGAAAACATGTTTGTCTTTTGGGATGCGACGTTGGGGGAGGGGGTTTTGGGGTTAAAGGGTCTGGCCTCCTTTGCCGGCGTGCCCGCCGGTAGATCTCGGAAAGCTTTCGCCGCGCAAGAGGATTTGTGTGGATATATCCATGATCTTTTTTTGCAGGAAAAGGATACGAGGCAGTGGTTGACGATTCCGGAGCTTATCAACCTTGAATTGTAAACATCGCATATCTGGATTTTGAAATGATTGGAACGCTGAAGCAGTATGAACGTCGGAGGAAGGAACACGGCTATGAAAAGCCGGAACTTCCTAGCCATCCGTTGTTTCAATCGCTGTATCTGCGGATACTGGGAAGTGTTCTTTCGGGGGTGCTGTTGGCGCTTTCGTTTCCCGGGTTTAATCAATCCACCCTCGCTTTTGCCGCGTTGATCCCTTTGATGTTTGCCGTGCAGTCGGTCTCCATCAAACGTGCGGCCTGGCTGGGACTGCTGTCCGGGTTTGTCTTCTTCATGATTTCGCTGTCATGGCTCTACAATCTGGGCGGCATGGTGGATGGCGCCGGCATGAAAGTCAGTGCCCTGGCAGGGTATGCCTTCCTTGCGTTCTATTGCGGGCTCTATTTCATCCCCTTCGGCGTGGCGGCGGCCCTCGGGGCAAAACGGTGGCTGGGGGATGATCTGCACGGCAATATCCGCTTCATGTTTACGCTCTCCATGGTCTGGGTGGGGGCTGAATATGTGCGTGGTTTTTTATTCACCGGCTTTCCCTGGAATCCGCTAGGCGTAAGTCAGTATGCCTCTCCGGCTATCATCCAGTGCTCGACATGGGGCGGCGTGTATGTTGTTTCTGCGGTCATCGTTTGGCTTAATGCCGGGCTCTTTGTCACGTTCCGGCAGTACACCCACGGTACACGTTCGCGGAAATACCGCCCGCACTTTGAACTTTTGATCGGTCTGCTTCCGCTTGCCCTATGCCTTGCGGACGGCATGCATACATTGCTTTCAAAGCCGTTGCATCGTGAGTCGGTGAATGTTGCACTCGTCCAGCCGAATATTTCCCAGTCCGTGAAGTGGGATGATGCCAAGGATCAGGAAGTGCTCCAGACCCTGGAGGATTTGACTCTTGCGGTCACTCGCCTGCCCGGCATCGATCTCGTGATTTGGCCGGAAACCGCGGTGCCGGACTTGATCAATAATTCGCGCACACCACGGAGCTACGAGCTGGCCAAACGGATGACTGCCCCGGGGGTGCCGCTGCTGGTTGGCGCGATGCGCTACGACATTGTTGATGACGGCTATAAATATTACAACAGCTCAATCCTCTTTGATGTGGGTGGCGATATTATCGGTAAATACGATAAACAGCACCTGGTTCCGTTCGGCGAGTATGTTCCCTTTCCAAAACTCATGCGCAAGTTTACTCCCGTCGAGGTCGATGTCGGTGCGGGGGAAGAAAGCTCATTGCTCCGGCTTCCCGGAAAATCGCCCTTTTCGGTACTCATCTGTTTTGAAGATACGGTTGCACCTCTTGCCGCCAAGGCGGTGCGCTCCGGTGCACGTTGGCTCGTCAATCAGACCAATGATGGATGGTTCGATCCCTCCTCCGAGTCTGAGCAGCACCTTGCGCATGCCGTATTCCGCTGTGTCGAAAATCGCGTTCCCATGGCCCGTTGCTGCAATACTGGCGTGTCCTGCCTGATCAATGCCTTTGGTGTGATCTCGTACGAAGCCCGGCCAGAGACCGAACTCGAGGTTTGTACCGAGGGCTTTACGGTTGATCAGCTCTACCCGCGTGCCGAAGGGCAGGAACAAACCTTCTATACACAGCATGGCGATCTCTTCGCCCGGATTTCACTTCTGGTCAGTGTCTGGGCTTTCTTTACGCTCCGCTCCAAGGGCTGTAAAATCCGCCGGCAGGCCTCCTGACCGGATTCATTTTTTGCAATGCAGGGTTTGGCTTGAATGCGTCATGGGCTATATTGCCCAGTCCCAAACATTGGAACGAATATGCAAGACGATTTAAAAACCAGGATTCACGCATACCGGGAGCAGCTGTCCGAGATGAAGGGCTATCTGGATGTCGACGCCAAGCGTGCCGCGCTTGAAAAACTTGAAGTCGAGGCCGGACAACCGGATTTCTGGAACGATCAGGCGAAGGCCCAGTCCAATATATCGGCCACCAAGGCCCTCAAGATAGTGCTCGACCCCTACGATGAAATAGCCGCCGGACTTGATGATGCCGAGGTCATGCTGGAGCTGGCCGAGGCCGGTGAAGAAGAGGCGCTGGCGGAGGCGGAAACCTCGTTGAAGAATGTTGACGGCGGCATTCAGGCACTCGAACTGCAGTCGTTGCTGGGGGACGAGTTTGACGGCTCAAATGCTTATCTCACGCTACATGCCGGTGCCGGCGGAACGGAAAGCTGCGACTGGGCCGACATGCTCTACCGCATGTTTACACGCTATGCTGAACGAAAAGGGTTCGGTGTTCAGATTCTTGATTATCTGGCCGGCGATGAGGCCGGCATCAAGAGTGTTACGATACTGATTTCCGGTCCGTATGCCTACGGACTGCTCAAGTCCGAGCGCGGGGTTCACCGGCTGGTACGCATCAGTCCGTTCGATTCGCAGTCGCGTCGCCATACCTCGTTCGTGGCCGCCGATGTAACGCCGGAGATCGATGACGACATTGATGTGGAAATCGTCGAATCGGATTTGCGGATCGATACCTATCGCGCGCAGGGCGCTGGCGGCCAGCATGTGAATACCACTGATTCCGCCGTTCGCATCGTCCATCTTCCGACGGGAACCGTGGTGCAGTGCCAGGCGGAACGTTCGCAGCACAAGAACAAGGCGGCCGCGATGAAGATGCTCAAAGCGCGTCTCTATGAACTCGAGCAGGATAAGAAGCGGCAGGCGGTTGACCAGCTTTATGGCGATAAGGGAGAGATTGCCTGGGGGCATCAGATCCGCTCCTATGTTATGCAGCCGTACACAATGGTGAAGGATCACCGAACGGATGAGCAGGTCGGGAATGTCCAGGGCGTGCTTGACGGGAATCTGGATGCTTTCATCGAAGCGTATCTTAAAAAAAGCCGGTAGGGATGAATAAACCCAATGAAAGGATGGTCGCGATGAAAAGGATAATATTGGTTGCTGTTTTGCTAGGAATGGCGGGCGCGGTCTTGGCCGAAACGAAGCCGTCGGAGATCCGTCTGCGGGATGTTGATTTTGAGGGGATGATGGGCGTGGAATCCAGCCTCTCACTGATTGCGACATTCGATGTAAAGCGGGAAGACATGTTCGATGAGCTTTGCCTGGATTTCTACATTTTGCTGGAGGCTCGTGATAAGGAAATGGGCCCTCAGTTTTTCCACTGCCGCACGATTCACCGCTTTCTCGAAGAGGAGTCGGGCTATACAAGCGGGGTTGTTCTGGCGCAGAACATAAAGAAGTGTATCAATCCCCGGGACGGCATTTATGCCGTGGTGGCAACCTACCGGGGCGACGAAGTTGGCCTGGAAAACTCCGAGAAGGAACGGTGGTGGGAAAACGCCGACCTAGGGAAGCCTATTGAAAACATGCTCACCCGAACAACCGCAATGCCCACGGTTCGTGAGTGGGAGTCGGAATAACTGCCAGAGATGAATATTCTAGAACAGATCATTGCCGATAAACGGATCGAGGTGGCGCAACGCAAAATGCGGTGCAGCCGTGCGGAGCTTCTGGCGAAAAATCCGGCCGCAAAGGCGCAGCCGGATTTCGTTGCGGCTTTGCGCAGTGTGCCGATGGGCTTGATTGCCGAGGTCAAACGTAAGTCGCCGTCGGCCGGACTGATCCGCGACCCTTTCGATCCGGTTGAAATTGCACAGGGCTATCAGGTCAACGGGGCCAGCGCCATATCCTGTCTGATGGATCACAAGTATTTTGGGGGCGGGGAACAAGATTTTTCCGCTGTGCGCAATGCCGTTGCTCTCCCAATGCTCTACAAGGAGTTTGTCATTGATTCCTGGCAGATCGCCCATGCAAAAACGATAGGGGCGTCGGCTGTTTTGCTGATCGTTGGCGCACTGACCGATGCTGAACTGGCGGCCTTTATTGCTGAAATCCGAGATCTGGGTCTTCAGCCGCTGGTTGAAGTGCATGATCGGGAGGAGATGCTCAGAGCTGTTGATACAGGAGCCGATTGCATAGGCATCAATAACCGCAACCTGAAAACATTCGTCACAACGCTGGCCACCACCTTTGAGCTTGCGCCTCTGGCGCCAGGGACATGTACGCTGATAAGTGAAAGTGGTATCAGGACGCCGGAAGACGTAGCACAACTGAAGCAGGCTGGCGCTCATGCGATTCTCGTGGGCGAAAGTCTGCTGCGCGAACCTGATCCGGGAATCGCCGCGGCGAAACTGCTCGGATAAATGCGGTGCCGGTGGCTGGATGACGACGCTTGATTTTCTTCCCGCCTGTTGCATCGGCATCTCATGCGCGCCTCTTTTGATCTGGGATATTTTTTCAGAATCAGGACATGGTGTTGTTGGGTTTAATAAGCAATAAATATATCAACCTGGCTCGGTGTGTTGGCTGTTGAAAAACAATCATGTTTGTAAGCGGTTGTTCATCTACGTATTACAGTGCTGTTCTGGCGGGGTCGAAAGGCGCCTGCGAGACGCGGAATTCCGGCATGTAGAGACAGCGGATACCCATCGATCCAGAAAGTATAGTTGAGTTGATTAATATACTTGATCACTGCACCGAAGTAGGTACTATGTGCGCGTTATTATCTGTGCGTTATTACGTGCATACGGCTTACCGCTAATGCTGTAACAGGAATTATGCGGCTGCTGTGAACCGAGAAGTGTTTAAAATTGGTTGGTAATTGGAGCGGGATTGTATGGCCTGTTTCATAGGAATTGAAAAATAGGGTGATAGTTGTTTGGTGAATGCTGTCCACGGACCCTGACGAACTCGTGGGTGATACAGCGTTTTGAAATAGAAGTGAGGGGAAGGATAATGAAGAAAACCTACATCTCGTCTCTTTTGGTTGTGCTTATGGCTGGAGCACAGGCGATTTGGGCTCAGGATACGGAGCTTGATGCTTTGATGGCCACAGATTCAGGCGATGGAATGCAGACGGCTGCATCTGTTGATGAGGCAATGGCCGCAGCGGTTGAAAACGATGCTGGCACAACCGGGATAGATACGTCTCCCGAAGGTCTGATGAGTAGCGGAATCAAGGCCTTCAAAGCAGGCGATTATGACGGAGCCCGTCTCGTATTTGAGGCTGTGCTGGCTAAGGAGCCTTACAACAAGAAGGCGATGAGTTACCTGAGCAAGGTTGCTGCCAAGATCGCGGCTCTTGAAGCTCGCAAAACTGACACCGTGCGTGCCGAGGCGCTCGCAGATGTGAAGAAGGGCTGGACTCCTGACTTTAGCGATTCTTTGGCTGCTTTGGAGCTAGGAAAAAAGGTTGAGGTCATCAAGGTTCCGGTTGGCGTACAAAAGATGACGGCGCATCTCAAACAGATCCAAATCCCTTCGCTCGACTTCCGCGATGCCAACATCAAGGATGTTGTTCTATTCCTGACCGAAACCTGCCGCCGTATGGATAGCACCGGCAAGGGGGTCAATATGATTCTTCTTGGGCTGGCTTCCAGCGATTCCATGGATATGGATGAAGGTAACAATATCACGATTTCCATTCGTGACATGAGTCTCTACGATGCGTTGCAGGTGATTACTGAAATGGCCTCGCTCAAATTCGTTGTTGATTCCAATATGGTTATGATCATGCCGGTTAACTATGTCCGTTCGATTGAAGTCGAAATGGAAACCATTTCGGTTATTCCCGAGGTGGGTGAAGAACTCGGTGCCGTGACAGGCGGCGGCGACTCCGGAGATTCGATGGACGATCTCTTCGGTGGCGGCGACTCCGGATCCATGTCCTCGGATTCCGGTCCGATTGATGTTTCCAGCTATTTCTCGATTGTACTCTGGCCCGAAGGTTCTTCGGCTATCTACTATCCGAGCTTCCGTAAGCTTATCGTGAAGAATACCCACGAAAATATCCGCAAGGTTCAAAACATCGTTGATGATCTGGAAGACGAAGCAATTGCTCGTCGGTCTTCGCAGGTCGAGATCGAAGCCAAGTTTGTAGAATTCAGTGAAGGTAGCCTCGAAGAGCTTGGATTCGACTGGAACGTATACGGTAGTGGAAGTGCAGCTGGATTCCAGCTGGCTGGAACCCATTATGGACCTGACAGTGGTTATGCGGGCGCTACGCGAGTTAATGGCGACCTCACCCAGTACAAATTTGCGGTGAGCACCGGCGGCAATTCCGTTAGTGCTTTCGGTCCTTTGGACTACATGAGCAACGGCTCAGTACTCTACAATAATCCCATCAACGGGTTCGCGGAAATCGCCAATGGCGGACAATCCCTTTTTGCCGGTGGACAGCGCGGAAACGAGACTGTATTTGATGCCGTAACATCGGGGATTCTCTCAAAAATGGGCGGAGCCGCACCTTCTATGCTGTTCTCGAATGGTACGGTTGACCTGAATCTATCCGCATTGGAGCAGAACGGTACTGCCGATATTCTATCCGCTCCGAAGGTAACCACTCAAAGTGGTTATGAAGCGGTTATTCGCGTTACTGAAATCCATCGCTTCCCGCAGGACTGGGATGTTGAAACCGGGCAGCGTACCGCTCCGGTTGTAAAGCCACAGGACTGGGAAGACTTCGACTTGGGTGTTGTTTTGCGCGTTACGCCTGAGGTGGATGCTGAAAGCAACACGATCAAGCTTGAGCTGAATCCGGAAATCCGCAAGTTCAAAGGCTTTGATGGCTACCATGTAGCCGACAATGCATACGATGCCGGTACCACCTATGATGAAAGAATCAGAGGTGATGGTACGGAACTGTTTGCCGAAATGCCGTTCTTTGAAACCCGCTCTGTACAGACTCGAGTAACCGTGGCTGACGGAAGCACTGTGATGATGGGCGGCTTGGTTGACGAAACCACTGAAACATTCCGTGATCAGGTTCCGATTCTCGGTGACATTCCATATGTTGGGCGTTTCTTCCGGAGTGAAGGAAGCCGGTCTGCGAAGAAGAACCTCGTAATTCTCGTTAAGGCTACTCAGGTTGACGAAAAAGGTATGACTCGCATTGATCGTGAGAATGCCCGCAGAGCGATTGCTAAATAAACTATTGCTCTACGTGTAAAAATCCGCCTCACAGGCGGGTTCAAGACTGTCGAAAAAGCTCCGGAGATTACTCCGGAGCTTTTTTACTATCAGTTCTGATAAAACGAAAGACAGCCGATCAATCGGAGTGGAGGTTCATTCGTACCGACGAGCTCTTTCACGTCGATATTCTCCGACGCAAGATCGATGCTGGCCTCGACATCTTGTTTCTCCAGGACAAGGTCGAGTACCGAGTTTCGGAGGTGCAGGAACTTCATCGCCCACCGTTAAGCCCTGCGTCGCCGGGAAATAGGACTTTTTTGAATCCAACAGACGCCTATGTAGTTCTGTGCAGAACTATTTCGAACATGCCGATAGGTGATTCTAGTTGGGTTTTAATTAACAATTAGTGTGGCGCTTAGTAAAACCATCCGATATTGGTACTATATTATGAAATTCATTGCATTTGATTTGGAAACCACGGGAACAAAACCGCAGGAAGACATGATTGTTGAAATAGGAGCGGTGTTGTTTGATGGATGCCGTCCTGTTAAGACCTATGGAACGCTGGTTGATCCTGGTCGACCGATTCCTCTGGATGCTTCGGCGGTAAACGGCATTACGGATGAAATGGTGCATGGAAAGCGCCGGATAGGGGATGTTCTGGGCGAGTTCGCGGAATTTTGCGGCGATCTTCCCCTCGTGGCGCATAACGCACCTTTTGATTTTAAATTTTTATTGGATGACGTGAAAACCCATCGTTCCAAGGCCCCAACGGGCGTGGTGTTGGATACCTTGCCGATGGCGCGCAAGATCTTTCCTGGACTCCCAAACTACAAGCTTTGGACGCTGGTGCGTCATTTCAATTTTCCCAGTGGAACGTTTCATCGGGCCGAGGAGGATAGTTCCTATTGCGGTCTCTTGTTTGCCAAACTTATTGAGACGCTTGAACTTCGTGGCGAATCCATAGCTGAGGAAGATCTGGTCAGGATGACCGGCAAGGAGGCGATGCGCTTCCCGCAGTTTGTTGAGCAACCGGACCAACTGGATCTATTCTAACCCCACAATACGCAGGATCGATAATGAAAATAGCTTTTTTCAGCACCAAACCTTACGACCGCAAATTTTTTGACGAGGCCAATAAGCAAGCCGGTCACGAAATTACCTACTTTGAAACCAGGTTAACCCGCCAAACACTAAAGCTGGCTGAGGGGTATGAGTGTGCGTGCGCATTCGTGAACGACCAGCTTGATGCATCGGTCCTGATTGCCTTGGCGGCGCAGGGAACGCGTCTGATTGCCCTGAGGTGTGCCGGTTTCAATAATGTCGATATCAACAGTGCCAAAGAGCTGGGCATTTCTGTGGTACGTGTACCCGCCTATTCGCCCTACGCTGTGGCAGAGCATACCGTTGGGCTGATGCTGGCGCTCAACCGGAAAGTCTACTGGGCCAACTCCCGCGTCAAGGAAGGGAACTTTTCACTCGATGGACTACTTGGGTTCGATATGCGCGGGCGTACGGTAGGCTTGGTGGGGACCGGCAAGATCGGAGAGTGTGTCGCCAGTATCCTCCACGGTTTTGGCTGCAAAATTATTGCACACGACAAGTTCAAGAATCCGGTTTGCCAGGATAAATTCGGGGTGGAATATGTATCCCTTGATGCCTTGTTTTCACAATCCGATATCATCTCCCTGCACTGCCCGCTCTTTACGGAGACCTATCACCTGATCGGTATGGATGCCATTGCGAAGATGAAGAAGGGCGTGATGATCATCAATACCAGTCGTGGAGCGTTAATCGATTCTCGTGCGGCCGTAGAGGGGTTGAAATCGGAAAAGATCGGATACCTTGGAATCGATGTCTATGAGGAAGAGGAAGAGCTGTTCTTTGAAGATAAAACCTTCGAAATCAGGACCGATGATGTTTTTGCTCGCCTGACCACCTTCCCGAATGTGGTGATTACAGGCCATCAGGCCTACTTTACCCAAGAGGCGGTTGCCCGCATTGCCCAGACGACGCTGGAAAATATTACGGCCTATGAAAATGGTGAAGAACTGGCTAATATCGTTAAAGCCGATTAGCCGGAAGGTGGAGTATCCTTGTTTTCTAGCTCCCGGAGGATGATCTCGGCGGGGGTAAGGTATTTTTTTTCGTTGTTGCACTGCTTGCAACAGGGGACGCAGTTGCTTTTGGAGCTTTTGCCTCCTCGCACAACCGGCAGGATATGGTCCATGGTCAGCTCGTCTGCCGGGAAGGCTTTTCCACAATAATGGCAAGTTCCATGGGCGAGCTGCTGTTTCCACCAGGCACTTTTGCGCAGCTCCTTGGCTTTCGTGCGCTCCCGCGCAACATGCTTGGGATCCTTTTTGATGTCAATCCAGTCGTCGGACATAGCCTGCTCCGTTTTGGAAGGGCAACCTAATGCCCACCTGCCATAAAATCAATCAAAGCGTACGATGATTATACCGGGTGCATCGTTAATGTGTTGGCGCCTTGTGTACTGGTGGGTGATGATTGAACGCAGAGTCAATAAGGGTGTCTTCATTGGCAAGGAGTGATTATGAGAACGATACCGGCAATCATGATTATGCTGTCACTTGTGCTGACGGCCTGTGCAGCAGATGAGGGAGAGGAAAAGGAATCAACCATGACCAACAAGATGGTTAAGACCGATGCAGAGTGGCAGGAGCAACTGACGGAAATGCAATACTATGTAACCCGTCAGCAAGGTACTGAAAGGCCGTTTACAGGTGAGTATTGGGACACGAAGGATGTCGGGATTTATTCCTGTGTATGTTGCGGGCAGGACCTGTTCCTTTCCGATACGAAATTTGATGCCGGTTGTGGATGGCCCAGCTATTTCAAGCCGCTCACTGAGGATGTCATTATCGAACACAAGGATACCTCGCACGGAATGATCCGGACGGAGGTAACTTGCAGTAAATGCGGGGCTCATCTTGGGCATGTATTCCCCGACGGACCTCCGCCGACCGGCTTGCGTTATTGCATCAACTCAGCTTCTCTTAAGTTTACTCCAGTTGATGTGGCCCCTAAGGAAAGGGAAAAAACGGAGTAACAGCTTTTTCTAGAAGAGTTTTTTAAGGGCATTCTTGGCTTTATCTCCGGTCGACTCGCCCTCATCGCCCCCCAGAAGCTTGTTGACCTCTTCGCCGGCTTGCTTCTTTAGCTCATCCTTCGCTTTGTCCATCTCGGCGTTAGCCCGTTTAGACAGCTCCTTCTTGCCGGCAGATACCAGCGCATTCTTCATGTTTGCCGTTAACTTTTCGTAGTCGATAGATACGCGAGGCAACAGCAAGGAACCCCCAAGTGCTCCGTTGATTTCAAGCTGTTCCATGGAGCTAAACACTTCGGATGCGGTGTCGGCATCCATTCCCATGACCTGTTCCCCGTCCTCAACATTGGCCTTGAGCTCATGGATGAGAAGGGTGAAGGGAATAGCAAGGTCATCGGCAGAAAACCGGCCCGATGCCCGGATGTCCGCTGTGCCGTCATGGATATCAACCGGGAAGGAGTCACTCGTTTCAACCGCATCACCGATAGGAATGCCCTGCAGGTTAATGTCGACGGCATGCAACGCGGATGGATCGTCAAAGCGCAGAACGACCTTGAGGGAGGCGTCGGAACTCCCGATGGGAAACATGGCAAAACTCGTAGGTTTTCGGTTCAGTTCGGGGTGGCTGCTAACCTCCGACGCGATGAATACCTGTTCTGGGAAACCATTGCCAAGATTAACCTGTTCTACTCGGATCTTGTGTATAAGCCATGCCGGATGATCGGCCGCAAGGTCCGCGAATGCCTTGAGATAGCCCAGCTTCTCGGCACTCACTAGGGCGGTTGCCTTGCTGGCGGCGGGCTTTTCTTCCGCCATTTCGCTCTTCGCATTCTCCTTGTGCGTTTTCAGATAGTCGTAGGCTTTTTTCCCATATTTCTCCCAGTCCCTGGCCTTGGCAAAATAGTCTTCCAGCGATTTACCCGGCTCGTTTTTGGCCGGCTCTACCTCTTCGGGTTCTTTCGTTTCTTCATAGACTGCTCCGGGCGATGAGCGCAGGACATCCCTTTTCAGTGTGCTGCAGGCCAGCAGGTCGATTGCGTAGTTCCGGCTAAGCAGCTCGCTGACGTTGATATCTGCCGCAAGGGTGTCGATCTGGATCAGGTTATGGGTAGGCTTGTCGGGGTCGGTGACCTCAAGTCCATGTATGGAGAGTTCTCCCTTGGCCATGGAGAGATGGGCCTCGGCAATATTGACTTCTGCCCCGGTGGAGGAGGAGATAGATGTCTCAAGACCTTTCCGGACGATGACATCTAGCAGGAAGAATTCAAAGACCACTCCAATTACGGCGACAGACACGACCAGAATAAGTCCGGACTTGCGCATCCAGGGGGCTTTCGTAACGACTTCCTCGTCCAGCGAAAGCTTGCTCTTCCCAAATGCCAGCCGAAGCAGAAGACGGGAAAACTTGTTGCCGAAAGTCTTCCCGATGATTTCATGCTGATCCGCTTCGAGCATCTTTTTCCGTATCCGGATAACCGCTGTTCCCAGCAGGGCTCCAAGGGCGAGTCCGATGACCAGCGCATACGGCAGGCTTCCGATCATAGCGTAGACATTAAGCTTCATGAGTGCAGTGATGGGAGCGTTGCAGAGCGATCGGAAAAGATCTTCCATACCCAGGTTGTGAATAATGAAGAAGCCCGTATGGAAACTGAGGGGGGCGAGTATGAAGCTGAGCAATTTCCCTGCCGCTACGCCCAGCACGGTAAAGCTGATGTTTGCATTGAGCAGCAGGGTCAGCAGAATGGCCAGGGTCAGGGTGAAACTGAACGAGGGATTGAAGCCGATGAAGACGCCGCACAAAGTGCCCAGCATGATTTCTTTTCGGCCTGCGCCGCCACGCAGGATTTTTCCAATTTTACGAATCAGTTTAAATGTGAGCATGATTTTTCTCCCCGGTAGGTTTTCGAACAAAGTATGAGAAATGCCATGCTTCCGGTCAATAGAATTGGTTCATGCATAGCGTGTGGGTTCCGGGGGGAAGTTTTTTTTTAGAACCCATTGAGGCTCATGTATAAGCTCCAACACATAGGTTTTACGGGAATGATCCTCAAAGGAAGGTGGATGATTGCGAAGGTTGTGAACGGTGTTGCCGTTGCAGTTCGGTCGTGACGGTTCTGATTCCTGGCTGCCCAACGATCATCAACGATATTCTGGGCCGGTCTGGTGTCTTTGCCGCCGCCTAGCTTCCGGGCGCGGAAGGGCAGGGCCGTTAAAGACCGCAAGCCTTCTGGCAAACTCTCCTTCTCCTTGCCTAGCTCCATCGATCCACTCCCGCTCAATACAGATGCAGGGAAAAACGATCCCTTCTTCCCGATTAGGTTCGGCTTTACGGAATACATCCGGGCTAAAACGGCCGTTGTTTTCATCCATTTATCCCTTGCATGACAGGTGGATACGTCTATTATGACGCGCTCATTTAAGGGAAGGTGTGTCTCCGGCAAGTGGCTGGACGCTTTCTCTAACTGTTATAAACAAAAAGAAAAAGGTCAGGGAGCGCGTGTTCCCGCTTTGAATATGGAATCAACAACCAACACAGACCTGGGTGTGGATAACGCAGCCATGGAAGCAATGTACGACGAAACCCTCAAGAACTTCACCGAAGGGTCCATCGTCTCCGGCAAAATCCTTAGTGTCCACGATGGCGACGTGCTCATCGACATCGGATACAAATCCGAAGGCATCGTGCCGGTTCAGGAATTCAAGGATCTCGAAGAAGATCCGATCGGTCAGGAAGTCGAAGTATTCCTCGAACAGCTCGAGGATCGCGACGGCATGATCGTCATCAGCAAGCGCCGTGCAGAGCAGCAGCGTGCGTGGGACTACGTAGTCAACGAATGCTCCGAAGGCAGCCTCGTCGAAGGAACCATCAAGAATATCGTCAAGGGCGGCTTCATTGTCGACGTCGGCGTGGACGCGTTCCTTCCCGGCTCACAGCTGGACGTCGTTCCGGTCCGCAATCCCGACGAACACATGGGCAAGACCTATCAGTTCCGCATTCTCAAGATCAACCTTGAGCGCAAGAATATCGTCGTTTCCCGCCGCGAACTCATCGAAGAGTCCCGCCGCGAATCCCGCCGCAAGATCCTGGCGGAAATCCAGGTTGGCGAACTCCGCAAGGGACAAGTCAAGAACATCACCGATTTCGGTGCCTTCGTTGACCTCGACGGCATCGACGGCCTGCTGCATGTCACCGACATGACCTGGGGCCGCATCAACCATCCTTCCGAACTGCTGAAGGTGGGCGATGAACTTGAAGTGATGATCCTCGATATCGATCTCGAAAAGGAACGCATCAGCCTCGGCCTCAAGCAGACCATGGACAATCCGTGGGAAGAAATCGAAGCCCGCTATCCGATCGGAGCCCGCGTACACGGCAAGGTGGTCAACCTCGCACCGTACGGAGCCTTTGTTGAGCTCGAAGAAGGCGTCGAAGGTCTGGTTCACGTATCCGAAATGTCCTGGACCAAGCGCATTCAGCGCGCCGCCGACGTCCTCAATGTTGGCGACGAAGTCGATGCCGTTGTTCTGTCGGTCAGTACTGACGACAAGAAAATCTCGCTCGGCATGCGCCAGACCGAAGAAAACCCGTGGGAAGTCGTGGCTGGCAAGTATCCGATCGGATCGCTGGTTACCGGCAAGGTCCGCAACTTCACCTCCTACGGCGCATTCGTCGAACTGGAAGAAGGCGTTGACGGCATGATCCACGTGTCCGACATGTCCTGGACCCGCAAGGTGAATCATCCTTCCGAAGTCCTCAAGAAGGGCGACGAAGTCGAAACCGTTGTTCTCGAAATCGACTCCAACAACCAGCGCATCAGCCTCGGCCTCAAGCAGGCTCAGGACGATCCGTGGGCCGGTATTGTCGATCGTTATCCGATCGGCGCCAAGGTCAGCGGTATCGTTACGAAGATCTCCTCGTTCGGCGCATTCGTTGAAATCGAGGAAGGCATCGATGGCCTCGTGCATATCAGCCAGATCTCCGACGAGCACGTAGAGCGTGTCAAGGATGTCCTGAACGTCGGCGACACCATCGAAGCCCGCGTTGTAAAGGTTGATCCGGTCGAACACCGCATCGGACTCAGCGTCAAGGCTGCCAAGGTCGAAGACGACGAGTTTGAAGTCCGCGAAGACATGCTCGAAGGGCTGCAACCCGGTTCCGAGCTCGTCGATCTCGGATCTGCATTCGACAACGCCTTTGGCGATGCCCTCGAAGAATGGCATCCCGGCGACAAGAAGGGCGGCGAATAGCCTTAACTTCTTTAGCGAAAAAGCCTGCCCGATTTCCGGGCAGGTTTTTTTGTGACTTTCCAGCGGTTCTGTGGCTCAATATCCGCTTTCTCAATCGGGCTCAAGGGCCAATAGCAGGATGATTGCAATGAACATTGAAGAACAACTCGATTTTCTTTCGGCGCGCGCGGTCGATTTCATTAACCGCGACGATCTTAAGAAAAAGCTCGAAAAGGCGCAGTCCGAGGGTCGCGGCCTTCGGATCAAGTACGGCGCCGATCCGTCCGCGCCGGACATTCATCTGGGCCATGTGGTCGGGCTGAACAAGCTGCGCGAATTTCAGGACGCCGGCCATACCGTCGTTTTTCTGATCGGCGACTTTACCGGCATGATTGGCGATCCCTCCGGGCGCTCGCAAACCCGCAAGCCGCTTACCCGCGAGCAGGTGCAGGTCAATGCAAAGAGCTACCAGGAGCAGATCTTCAAGATTCTGGATCCGGAAAAGACCGAAGTCCGCTTTAATTCCGAATGGTGTGCCCGGATGTCGTTCGAGGACGTCATCCGCCTCTCCGCGCATGTCACCGTGGCGCAAATGCTTGCGCGCGACGACTTTTCCAAGCGCTATGCCGCCAACCAGCCCATCTCGATCGTGGAGTTTCTCTATCCGCTCGTACAGGCCTACGACTCCGTCATGCTCGAAGCCGACATCGAACTCGGTGGCACCGACCAGCTCTTCAATCTTCTGCTCGGCCGGGAGTTGCAGAAGGTGATGGGGCAGGAGCCGCAGTGCGTGTTGACGCTTCCGCTCATCGAAGGCCTCGACGGCGTCCAGAAAATGAGCAAGAGCCTCAACAACTATGTCGGGATCAACGAGTCCGCGCGCGATATGTACGGCAAGCTCATGAGCGTGCCGGACGACCTGATGTGGAAATATTTTGAATACATCCTCTGCTGGCCGAAGGAAAAGGTGCAGGACATGCACGCCAAGGTGGCTGGCGGCGAACTGCATCCGCGCGCCGTTAAGGATATGCTCGGCCAGGAAGTCGTGAGCCGCTTCATTGGTGCGGAAGAGGCCCGAAATGCCTCGGAAGAATTTACGCGCATCTTTGCGCAGAAGGAACTTCCGGATGATATTCCGGAAGTGGACGTGCCTGCCGGCGTGGAGATGATCGGTCTCTTGAATTTAATGGTGCTGGCAAAGCTCGCCAAGAGCAATGGCGAGGCCCGCCGTCTCGTTAAGCAGGGCGCGGTAAGGATTAACGACGAAAAAATCAGCGATGAGCGCGCAGAGATCGTTCCCGAAGACGGCATGATCATCCGTTCCGGAAAGCGCGGCTTCGCGAAGGTAGCGATTAAAAAGTGACGATTGAGCCGTGATGCGTGGAAATCACGTTTCACGCAAGCAATATGGAGGTTTAGAACAATGGCAGGACATAGTAAATGGGCAAACATCAAGCATAAGAAGGGCAAAGCCGATGCGGCCCGTGGCAAGGTTTTCAGTAAGATCGCCAAGGAAATCATGGTGGCGGCATCTGCAGGGGGCGGCAATCCCGACGACAACATCACGCTGCGCGCGCTGGTGCAGAAAGCCAAAGGCGTCAGCATGCCGAAGGAAAACATCGAGCGCGCCATTAAGAAGGGGACGGGCGAACTCGAAGGCGGAAAGCTGGAGGAGGGTTCCTACGAAGGGTACGCTGCCGGCGGCATTGCCGTGGTAGTCAAGGTGCTTACCGACAACAAGAACCGCTCAATTGCCGAAGTACGGCACGCTTTTACCAAGGCCAATGCCAACATGGCCGATCAGGGTGCAGTCAGCCGTATGTTTCAGCGCAAGGGTCAGATCTTCATCGACAAGGACAAAACCGATGAGGAAACCCTGATGGAGCTCGCGCTTGATGCCGGTGCCGAGGATTTGAAGACGGATGGAGATCAATTCGAAGTCATCACCGATCCGAATGATTTCGATGCGGTTTCCGATGCCATTACCAATGCGGGCATCGACATGGCCGAATCCGAGATCACCCTGATCCCCGATCTGGTGGTCGAGGTCACCGAGATCGGCCAGGCCCAGTCCATCATGAAGTTCGTCGAAACGCTCGAAGAACTGGACGATGTGCAGGACGTCTATACCAACTTTGATATTTCCGACGAAATCGCCGCGCAGCTCGAAGCGGAATAGCATATTCGGGAGTTAGGTTGGCATTGAGAAGGCGGCTCGGAAACGGGCCGCCTTTTTTTGAGGGTAGGCGGAGCATCTTCCTTTTGATCATAACCAACGAGGCTGGAAACCTCGTCCACATTAGCGGACACCACGGTTTTTCAGGGCATTTAGGCAAGAGGTAAAATTCCACTCAATTTATGTATACAGCGGTGCGGGTTGGAGCTATATAGCGACTGAATTTTAAAATCCAGGAATCCATGAGCCCGACCCTATGTGCCGATGCGGTTTTACGCCGTGTTGGCTTGAACCGAACCGATGACCTGCTCGCCTTGGAAGAGGCGTGTTTTACCACGGACAAGATAAGCCGGCGCAACCTGCGCAACCTGTTGCGTTCGCCCAGCGCCTATTGCGTGGGAGCATACCAGCGCGGCGAGCTTGTGGGCAGCATGGTGATCCTGTTCAAGAGCAACTCGCGTTCGGCGCGGGTCTATTCGCTGGCGGTTTCGGTTGAGGCGCGAGGGCTGGGGATTGGCCGCCGAATGATGGTCAAGGCCGAGCAAGAAGCCCGGATGCGGGGGTGCGAGCGCATGCGGCTCGAAGTGCGCATGGACAACATCCCTGCCATCCGTCTCTATGAACATCTCGGGTTCACTGACACGGCGGTACTGCCCGGCTACTATGATGACGGCGCGCATGCTTTCGTGATGCGGAAAGAGTTGCTCTAAACAATGTCGACGCCATTCATCGTGGTCGATCAGGTTGAAGACTGGAGTCCGTACTATCCCAGCGACAATCTTATCTCGGCCGAGGAATACCTCGGCTCCGATCCCTGCCCGGATCTTCCGACGCAGGTAATCAATCTGTGCCGGGACTACAAATATCTTGGCAAAGGCTATTACTGCTCGCTGCTGGCGGAAGCGCGCGGCGACCGTGTGATTCCGTCGGTCCGCACCATCAACGACCTGAGCCGGCGGCGCATGTATACGCTGGGCCTCTCGGCGCTTGATAAAATGCTGCAGAAAAAGAAGACGATGGGACTGGTTGCGCTCGATACATACGATCTGCAGATCTATTTCGGAACCACTTCGGTAGAGGAGCTGCAGGGGCTGGCCCGACAAGTATTCGAACTCTTTGCCTGCCCGATCCTGAAAATAGGTTTCAAGCGCGTACAGGAAACGTGGGCCATCGAAAGCGTGAAGCCGTTGTCGATCCATCAGCTGGTAGGGATGCAACAGGACGAATTTGCCGCTGCACTCGACCATTTCAGCGGCAAGGTCTGGCGTCGTCCCCGTCGTAAAAAACGCTTCGCCTACGATCTTGCCATGCTGGTTGATCCGCTGGAGGCGTTCCCGCCCAGCAACAAAAAGGCGCTCGAAAACTTTGTGCAAGCGGGGCGGCAGGTCGGGATCGATACGGAAATCATCGCTAAGCGGGATTATCCGCGCCTGACGGAATACGACGCACTGTTTATTCGCGAAACCACGGCGGTCGACCACCACACCTACCAGTTTGCTCAAAAGGCCGAATTCGCTCACATGCCGGTCATCGATGATCCCAACTCGATCCTCAAGTGCGCCAACAAAGTATATCTGGCTGAACTGCTGCGCGAAAACGAACTGGCTACACCGCGAACGGAAATTCTCTACCGCGACCAGAGCTCCGCCTTGGAACGCGCTGCCGACCTGCTGGGTTTTCCGCTGGTCCTTAAGATTCCCGACGGCTCCTTTTCACGCGGCGTATACAAGGCTTCGTCAATGGATGAAATGAGAGTGCGAGCCAAGGAATTGTTCCTGTCGTCGGTTCTCGTGCTGGCGCAGGAGTTCATGTACACCGATTTTGACTGGCGGATCGGTGTGCTGGGTGGGCGGCCGCTATTCGCCTGCAAATATTTCATGTCGACCGGGCACTGGCAGATCTACAACCACTCGGCCAAAAGCTCTCAACGCTCTGGCGGTTTCGAGACCATGGCGATTGAGCAGGCCCCGGCCGAAGCTATCAAGCTGGCGGTCAAGGCGTGCAGCCTGATCGGTAATGGGCTCTATGGCGTGGATATCAAGCAGAGTGGAGACCGCTTTACCGTCATCGAGGTCAACGATAATCCCAATATCGACTCAGGCATCGAAGACCACCATTTGGGAAAGCTCTGCTACATGCGGGTCATGGAACATTTCTTCAGCGAAATGGAACGCTACCGCTATGGGATGCGGTAGCGTTCGCTTATTCCGTTGCTGCTGTCCGCCTGTCTAGGCGAGGTCGAAGCGGTCCAGATTCATCACCTTGTCCCAGGCCGCCACGAAGTCCTTCACAAACTGCTTCTTCGAATCGTCCTGGGCATACACTTCCGACAGGGCCCGTAATTGCGAGTTGGAGCCGAAGACGAGGTCGACCCGCGTGCCGGTCCACTTGACCTTGCCGGTTTTACGATCGGTTCCTTCGAACACATCCTCATCTTCCTTGGTGGGCTTCCATTCTGTTCCCATGTCGACCAGATTCACGAAGAAGTCGTTGGTGAGCGTTTCCTTCTGCTTCGTGAAAACACCGTTTTTCGACTTCTTGAAATTGGCGCCCAGCACACGCAACCCGCCGACAAGCACCGTCATCTCGGGCGCGGTCAGTGTCAGCAATTGCGCCTTGTCGACCAGCAGTTCCTCCGCCGATACGGAATACTTCTTCGGCAGATAGTTTCGGAACCCGTCCGCCGCCGGCTCGAGACAGCTGAACGAATCGACATCGGTCTGCTCCAGCGTGGCATCCGTACGACCCGGTTTGAAGGGCACCTTTACCTTGTGACCGGCCTTGGCCGCGGCTTCCTCAACCGCCGCGCAACCTCCCAGCACAATGAGGTCGGCCAGAGAGACCTGCTTCTTGTTGTGCTTTTTGTTGAACCTGGATTGGATCCCTTCGAGCGTCTTAAGCACTCTCTTGAGCCTGGTCGGCTGGTTGACCGCCCAGCTCTTCTGCGGGGCGAGCCGGATGCGCGCGCCGTTGGCGCCGCCGCGCTTGTCGGAACCCCGGAAGGTGGAGGCCGATGCCCAGGCAGTCGAAACCAGATCCGAAATCGAGAGACCTGATTTCAGGATCTGCTGCTTCAGTGTCTTCATATCCGGACCGGTAATCATCGGGTGGTCTACGGCGGGCACCGGATCCTGCCAGATCAGGTCTTCTTCCGGCACTTCGGGGCCGAGATAGCGAGACTTGGGCCCCATGTCGCGGTGTGTCAGCTTGAACCAGGCCCGCGCAAAAGCATCGGCAAACTCGTCCGGGTTCGCTAGAAACCGCTTCGCGATCGGCTTGTATTTTCGATCCATTTTAAGCGACAGGTCCGCCGTGGTCATGATTGGAGGATGTTTCTTTTTGGGGTTGTGCGCATCGACCACCATATCTTCGTCGTCCACATTCTTGGCTTGCCACTGGTTGGCCCCGGCGGGACTCTTGACCAGTTCCCAGTCGTATTTGAACAGCGTGTTCAGGTAGCCCATGTCCCATTGGGTGGGATTCGGCTTCCAGGCGCCTTCGATTCCGCTGGTGATCGCGTCAATGCCCTTGCCACTCTTGAAGCGGCTTTTCCAGCCCAGTCCCATCTCTTCAAGGGGGGCCGCTTCGGGTTCGGGACCAACGAATGCGGCATCGCCCGCGCCGTGGCATTTGCCGAAGGTGTGCCCGCCCGCAATGAGCGCGACGGTTTCTTCGTCGTTCATGGCCATGCGCGCAAAGGTCTCGCGGACATCGATACCGGAGGCCAGGGGGTCGGGATGGCTGTCCGGGCCTTCCGGATTAACATAGATCAGGCCCATCTGTACGGCGGCCAGAGGGTTGTCGAGGTCACGTTTCCCGGAGTATCGGCTGTTGGGCTGGTCGCTGGTGGCCAGCCACTCTTTTTCGCCGCCCCAGTACGTATCCTCTTCCGGCTCCCAGATGTCTTCGCGTCCACCTCCGAAGCCGAAGGTCTTGAACCCCATCGATTCCAACGCCACGTTGCCGGCGAGGATCATGAGGTCGGCCCAGGAAATCTTGTTGCCGTATTTTTGCTTGATGGGCCAGAGTAGGCGCCGCGCCTTGTCGAGGTTCGCGTTGTCCGGCCAGCTGTTGATCGGCGCAAACCGTTGATTGCCGGATCCTGCGCCTCCGCGGCCATCGCCGATTCGGTAGGTCCCAGCGCTATGCCAGGCCATACGGATGAAAAGGCCGCCATAGTGGCCCCAGTCGGCCGGCCACCACTCCTGCGAGTCGGTCATCAGCCTGGTAAGATCCTTCTTGACGGCCTTCAGGTTGAGTTTGCTGAAGGCTTCGGTATAGTTGAATTCCTCGCCCAGGGGGCTGGATTTGGACGAATGCTGGTGGAGGATACTCAGGTTAAGCTGGTTCGGCCACCAGTCGCGGTTGGTTGTTCCGCGCGCGCCCGTTACAGGGCATTTGCTTTCATCGGTATGCATGGCGTACTCCTTTGGTTTATCCACAGAGTTGCAATTTAACGGTAAACCGATAACACCTACTGGACAGTATGGATTTTCTCCCCGGCATTGTTTTTTGTCAAGGGTTCGATGTTTCCGCGGGCAAAATCCTCGAAGGCACTCAGGCTGGCCTTGGCCCCTTCGCCCATGGCGACGATGATCTGTTTGTATGGTACGTCGGTGACGTCTCCGGCGGCATATACGCCGGTGCGCTGGGTGCGGCAATGGCCATCAATCACAATTTCTCCGCGCTCGTTCAAATCGACAAGGTCACTAAAGAATCCGCTGTTGGGCACAAGGCCGATCTGAACAAAGATTCCGTCAGCTGAAATAGTTTCCGATTCGCCGGTTTCACGGTGCTGGATTTCGATACCGGAAACCTTGGCATCGCTGTCTAGTACACGAGTGGACTGGGCATTTGTTTTGATCGAGGCATTCGCCATGGAATTCAGTTTGTTGATGAGTACATCGTCTGCCCGGAGCTTTTCGCCGAACTCAAGCAGCGTGACCGATGAGCAGATACCGGCCAGGTCGATGGCCGCCTCGACACCGGAGTTTCCGCCTCCTACGACGATAACAGGCTTATCCTTGTAGAACGGGCCGTCGCAATGCGGGCAGAAAGCTACCCCGCGGCCAATGTTTTCCTTTTCGCCGGGAATGCCGAGCTGCCGCCACTTAGCGCCGGTTGAAATAATCAACGCGCCGGTGGTGACGGTTTCGCCGCCCTTCATATACAGCGTTTTTCGAGAGGCGTCTTCGATGGATTCCACGCGGCGGTTTTCCAGAATATCGATCGGGTATTCATCGAGATGCTCAAAGAGGTTGGCGGCGAGCTGAGGCCCTTCCGTGTAGGGAATGCCGATGAGGTTTTCGATGCCTTTGGTTTCATTCACCTGTCCGCCGATCTTTTCAGCCACAATGGCGGTTTTGAGGCCCTTGCGCGCCGTGTAGATCGCGGCGGCTACACCTGCCGGACCGCCTCCAATGACGGTGACATCGTATTCCTTCGCTTCGCCGCTCTGCACGGTTTGGGTGCCAAAATGCGCTTCTAACTTATCGAGCAGATCGATCAATCCGGCCTTGCCGGCATGCAGCAGCGTTTCGCCGGCAAAAACCGCCGGAACGCCTTGGATTTTCCGCTCGGAAATTTCGGACTGGAAGTGGGTGCCTTCTACCATCTCGTGTTTAAAGTCGGAATGAATGAGCGCCATCAGGTTGAGTGCCTGTACGACGTCCGGGCAGTTTACGCAACTCACTGAGACATAGCTCGTCAGGCGGATCGGGCCCTTGAGCGATTTAATGCGTTGTTGAATGCCTTCGTCCGGCAACTTGCCTTTACCGTCGGCGTTGAGGATCGCCAGAATGAGTGTGGTAAACTCGTGTCCGCCGGGGATGCCCTTGAACTGGATCGGAAGGGCTTCGCCATCCTTTTCGATATGAAAACGCAAGCCCTTGACGGGGCGCTCTTCGACATCAAGCTGGTCCGATGTAGATGCAACGTCGCGCAGCATGCCGACCAGCTCGGTCTCCGCCGGATGCCCTTGTGCTTCAATGATAAAGCGGTAAGTCGAATTGAGCTCGGCGAATACGCTGTTGAGCTGTTCTTTGGTGGCTTGGTCTAACATGAGTCTTCTCCTGAGAGAAAAATGGAGGGCCGCCGTCCTCGGCGGCCGTGGACAGCGAGGACGCTGTCCCTCCATTTTTTGGTTTTTCTAGATTTTTCCGACCAGATCCAGTCCGGGCTTGAGCGTATCGGCACCGGGTTGCCAGTTGGCCGGGCATACCTGGTCGCCGTGTTCATGCACAAACTTGGCGGCTTCCAGCTTGCGGAGGGCTTCCGCAGCGCTGCGGCCAATACCGAGGTCGTGTACTTCGGCGGTCTTCAGTACGCCGTTGGGATCGATGATGAAGGTGCCGCGCAGGGCCAGACCTTCTTCTTCGATGTAGACGCCGAACAGCTTGCTGACCGTTCCGGTCGGATCGGCACCCATCAGGTAGTCGACCTTGCCGATGGCCGGCGACTCGTCGTGCCAAGCCTTGTGCACAAAGGCCGTGTCGGTACTGACGGAGATGACTTCCGCGCCGGCGGCCTGGAACTGCGGGTAGAGGTTGGCAACTTCCTCCAACTCGGTCGGGCAGACGAAGGTAAAGTCGGCGGGGTAGAACACCACGACCACCCATTTCCCCTTGTAGTCCGACAGTTTGATGTCTTTGATCTCATCATTCTGAAATGCGGCCATCTTGAATTCGGGGACTTCCTGTCCAATCTTGATCATTTTTATCTCCTTGGTTTGTTACTTGGTTTCTTTCGATACGCACAAATGTGCCGCAGAACCGGAATGTTGTAAAATTTATAGAATTTACTGGAATGATTAATATAAGTTATCGATCATTCGCGAATGAATCTACGGAGTTTCGAGTATCTGCTGGCGCTGGAACAACACGGCGGTTTCCACCGTGCGGCGGAAGCGTGCAACGTCAGCCAACCCGCATTGAGCATCCAGATTAAGAAAACCGAAGATGAGCTGGGGATTCAATTGCTGGAGCGCGGCCATAAGGAGTTCTTCTTTACACCCGCCGGGGAAGAGGTGCTGAAACGCGCGCGTTCCATCATGCAGCAGGTGGGTGAAATCGAAGACCTGGCGGAGCTTTGGAACGATCCCTATTCGGGGCAGCTTTCCATCGGGGCCTTTCCGACGCTGGCGCCGTACTACTTCCCAAAGATCATCGACCATTTTACCGATGCCTATCCGAACCTGCAGTTTAACCTGGTTGAGGAAAAGACCCATATCCTCGAGGAGCGTCTAACGGCGGGTTCTGTAGATGCCGCCTTCCTTGCGCTACCCGTTGCCCAGCCCAATCTGGATCACGGCGCCGTTTTTTCCGAAGAGTTTTTTGTGGGAGTTTCCCCAAAGCATCCGCTGGCAAAGCGGAAGAGCATCGATGCCTCCCGGCTGGGGAAGGAAAAACTACTACTGCTCGAAGAGGGACATTGCCTGCGCGGGCAGACCCTCGACTACTGTTCCAGTGTCGGTTTGGGAGAAGTGCTCGATTTTCGAGCCACATCGATGGAAACCCTGCTGCAGATGGTTTCCATGAATCGGGCGGTTTCCCTGATTCCCGAGTGTGTTGCGGTACGCAATCCGCACATCCACTACCTGAAAATCAAAGGCGGCGGCCCGGAACGCACCATCGCGCTCTTCTGGCGAAAATCCTCCGTCCGCCGCGACCTCATGCTCGAGCTCGTCGACGACCTCGCACGGGAATACGGGAGATAAGCATTTGGCGAAAAGCGTCTGGAAGGCATCGATTGATCGTGCAATGCTTTCCCGCGGTTTTTGGAATTAGTCCCAGGGGGAATGCATGAAAAAGTTGCCACTCGCCATGATGATGTTTGGTTTGCTCGCATATGGTAAGCAGGCTGCGGGTATTGATGGATACCACACCTTCACAAGTGTCGATGGCCGGATGATTGACGCGAATATTGTCGAGTATGATCGGGATCGGAAGCTGTTGAAAATCGAACGGCGCGACAGGCAAAGCGTCTGGGTGGCTCCCGATGTTTTTTCCGAAGCCGATCGCGCCTATATCCTTGAATGGATCAAGGCCGATAGGATTCTCTCGGAACGTTCCCTGCGCGTGTGCCTAGAGAAGAAGGTCCAAAGCGCTGGAGCCGATACAGAATTTGTGTCCTATGAGATCAAGTTATGGAACCAGTCCGGCGGGCCTATCGATGGATTGCAGATCGAGTATCGCTATTTTATGGAACTATCCAGCAGCCGCACAGAGATTGAGGATTCAATGCGGGTGGTTGGCGGGCATCTCAATTCAGGTCAATTGGAAGACCAGAGCCAGCAGAAGCTGAGGACTAGAACCGTACGGGATTTTCAGGAATTCAATAATTATAGGCCGCAAAAGCTCTATGACGAAAATGGGAATGAATACGTCTTCCAGGATACTGATCCATTGGGGGAATGCAGGATAAAGGGCATTTGGATCCGCATCCATGGACCCTCCGTTGGCGGCGTGCCGACGTATCGTGATATCTGCGATCCAGAAAGCCTGGATGGTTTAGTAAGTTGGGATGATAAGCTCCCCGCGTTGGAAGATGGTTTTTCATTTTCAAATATGAAGCCACCGCGATCGGAAAAGAAAGTGATGCCGCTGGACGAGGTCAAAAAGCGTGGCAAGGCGGAAACTGCCATACAGCAGTCTGAATGGATGAAAGCAGTTCGCAAACAGTTTGAACATGAGCTCAGCTCTGAAGAAGTGCGTGAGCTGAATGACGGGGTTAGGTTTTTCTACAATGCCAGCTTTGATACGAGTGGAGGCACCGCAGCATACATGGGGTCCACGTGCAAAAGTCTCGGGCTATTGTCGGAAGCGGTGGCGTGGTATGAGATGGCGGTGAGAGAAGAAGATCCGTGTGGAATACGCAGGTCTTTGGTAATGCTTTATGCCTGCTCCAATGATCCTTCGGTGCGCAACGGCACCAAGGCCGTGGAGCATGCCAAGATGGCGCTGGAAAAGGACGAAAAAGATCGGCGATTACTGGATCTTATGGCACGCGCTTACGCCGCCAATAATCAGTTTGATCTGGCGGTGGCGACCCAAAGAATGGCGTTGCGTCGATTTGAAAAGGTCGTTGGCAGGAATCGATCCGGGTATGCGGAGTTCAAGAAACGGTTGAAGCTGTATGAAAACGGGAAACTGTATATCGTTAAGGATCTAAAGCAACTGTAGGTGTATAAGAGAGTTGAAACGAATTGTAAGATACAAACAGGAGAAAACGATGTCGGAATTCAATGATGTGACGGTGGTGCGCGAGGCGAATGTGTATTTTGACGGCAAGGTGACGAGCCGGACGGTGAGGTTTGCGGACGGCGCGCGCAAGACGCTGGGTTTCATGCTGGCGGGCGAATATTCGTTCGATACGGCGGCGGCCGAAGTGATGGAAATGCTCGGCGGCGAAATGGATGTACGCCTGCCGGGCTCGACCCACTGGAAGACCTTCAAGGCGGGAGAGTCGTTCGATGTGCCGGCGAACTCGAAGTTTGATCTGGTTGTGAAGGAATACGCAGACTACTGCTGTTCGTATGTTGAGGAATAGACCGTGGTGGAGGGTCGGCGTTCGCGCCGACCGGGCATCGAGGACAATGCCCCTCCAGGGCAACTCCACCGACGGATAACGATCTAGGCGAACCAGAGGGTTCGCTTTTTTCGTGCCTTTTTAAGTCTGCGCGTTTTTGAGCAGGGTGGCGGGGGTGTCGACCTGCAGGAAGTTGGTGCGGGCGGAGTAGATCTGTCCGCCGCCGATGAAGACGACGAGGTCGTCTTTTTCAAAGTGGCCTTCTACCAGCAGTTTTTGCAGCGCGGTTTTGACCAGCTCGTCGGTGGTGGGCGGAATGTCGAGGCGTTCGGCGTACACTCCGTAGCTCAGAGAAAGTTCGCGCACAATGCGCATGCTGGACGAGAGGGCGATGATAGGGGTCCGGCCACGGTAGGAGGCGCAGATTTGCGCGGTGTCGCCGGACTTGGTGCTGGTAATGATCGCTTTTGCGGGAAGCATCGCGGCCATCGCGACGGCGGATTTGGCCAGATGGTTGCGCGGCATTAAATCTTCCGCCTGTTGAACGACGGGGAGCTTGTAGCTGAGCGAAAGTTTCTGCGCTTCGACATTGCGGGCGATATCGGCCATGGTTTGGACCGCTTCACTGGGGTATTTCCCGTAGGCGGTTTCGCCGCTCAGCATGACGGCGTCGGTGCCGTCGTAAATGGCGTTGGCCACGTCGGACACTTCGGCGCGGGTTGCGCGGGGGTTGTCGATCATGGAGTGGAGCATCTGCGTGGCGGTGATCACCGGCTTCACGCGGCGGATGCAGGTCTTGATGATCTGCTTCTGGATGACCGGCACCTCTTCGGCCGGGATTTCAATGCCGAGATCGCCGCGTGCGACCATGACGCTGTGGGCGACATCGAGGATGGATTCGAGATTGTCGACCCCCTCGCGGTTTTCGATCTTGGCAATGATCTTCATGGGGCTTTTCCGCATGTCGAGAATGCTTTGAACGGCCATGACATCGTCGCGGCTGCGCACGAAGGAATGGGCAATGAATTCGATATCCATTCGGGTGGCCCAGTCGATGAATTCCGCATCTTTTTCGGTGAGCGCGGGCATGTTGAGTTTGATGCCGGGGACGTTGACGCTCTTGCGGTTTTTAATGGTGCCGTCGTTGTCGGCAACGCAGGTGAGCGTGACGGGGGTTTTGCCGGTTACGGTAAGTTGGATTTCGCCGTCATCGAGCAGGATTACGCTGCCCTTGGGGATCTCCTCGACAAAGTCTTCATAGTTGACCTTGAAGCCTCCCTCGGGAACGCGGTCGGAGGCAATGCAGACGGAGTCGCCCGTTTTGAGCTGGATGGGCTCGTCGATTTCGCAGGTGCGAACTTCGGGACCCTTGGTGTCGATCAGGATGCCGATGTGTTCGGAGACAGACCGAATGTTGGCGATGATCACTTCGGCTTCTTCGGTGCTGATGTGGGCGGTATTGAGACGGGCCACGTTCATTCCGCTATCGACGAGTTGCCGAATGAAGTCGGGTTCGCAGCGGTTTCCCGCAATGGTACAGATAATTTTCGTTTGCTTGCTTCGCATGGTTTCCTTTGTTTTGGCGGCGACGCTTTTAGCAGATTGACACGCAGGTGCTAGTATCAATAGCGAAAATTTACCAGTGGGGCGGCCTTTCATTGCCCGCAATTTCGTCCGGTTGGTCTATTTGCTCCAGTTTTTTCTCCAACGCTTCAATGCGTTGCCGGAGCCGGGCGATGTCCTGTTGCTGGCGGAACACTTCGTTATTGAGCTGTGCGAGGGTGTTATCCTGCAATGCCGTCAAGCTTTCGAGTTGATTTATACGCTCTTCCATTCTGGAAACTTAGCAGATGTACGGTTAATGGGGAGTTGATTCATCTGCTTTTGCGTTGATGCATCCAAGGGGTTGGCATAACAATAGTTGCGGTTTAGGAGAGAAGTGCATGAGCAACGATCTGAATGATACCCGGTTTCTACTGAAGAATCTCATGGAAAACATGCCGGACAACATCTATTTCAAGGACGTTGAATCCCGGTTTATTATGGTTAACAAGTCGTTTTGTGACTGGACCGGACTCAACCCGGATGCCGTGGTTGGCCATTCCGACTTCGATCTGTTTGCCCAGTCGCACGCCCAGAAGGCCTATGATGACGAGCAACGCATTATTTCCACGGGCGAGCCGCTGGTCGGTGTGGAGGAAAAGGAAACCTGGCCGGACGGACGTATTACGTGGGTGTCCACGACCAAGATGCCGCTAAGAAGTGCCGAAGGAAAGATCATCGGCACATTCGGGGTGTCACGCGATATTACCGATCACAAAGAGGCCGAGCTGCGGGCGGCCTATTTTGCGGAACAGGTTCGCCGCATCAAGGAGGGCATGGAGGAAGATGTCCGGATGGCGGCCGAGTTGCAGAAGACCTTCTTTCCGAGAAACTACCCCGTGTTCCCTTCCGGCGTTTCGTCGTCGGAAAGTTGTGTTGAATTCAGCCACTACTACAATGCCAGTGGCATGGTAAGCGGAGACTTCTGCACGGTGCGGCGTCTGTCCGATACCCAGGCGGGAATCTTTCAATGCGATGTCATGGGGCATGGGGTGCGCGCAGCCCTCGGTACTGCGCTGATCTGTGCCATAGTGGAGGAATTGGCTCCGGTGGCCACGGACCCGGGCAGGTTTCTGGAACGGATGAATCAACTGTTGCTTCCCATGCTTCGACAAGAGGACATGCTGCTCTTTGCGTCAGCCTGCTACATTGTTTTCGATGCCTCGACCGGGAAACTTTCCATGGCGAATGCCGGACACCCTGATCCCCTGCATTTCAAGGACGGCGGGGAAACGGCGGCATGGCTGATGGGCGATTCTGCATTGCGCGGTTGCGCATTGGCGATTGCCGAGGATGCAACCTACCAGACCATAGAGAAGCAACTGCAACCGGGGGACTCGGTGATGATCTACACCGATGGTCTTTATGAGGTTGAGCGCGATGACGGCGAGGAATTCGGTGAGGAACGCATGCAAGAGGCGGCCCAACGTCTGGCCCGTCTGCCGCTCCCGGATCTCTTCCCTGCTTTAGCCAAGGATGCCAGCGATTTTGCAGGGCATGGCGGTCTGGATGACGATGTCTGCATGGTTGGATTGCATTTCAAACATTCCATGGTGTGACCGCGATTTCAACGACCAGGCCGGCCTGGATCAGGATTGGCGGAAAAGTACAGGGCTTATGAATAACTTGCCAGATGACGGATATCTGTTGGAGCAGTTGTTGCACAGTTCCCTGGATGTCATCTACTTCAAAGATGCCCGGTCCCGCTTTGTCCTGTGCAACCATGCCTGTGCATCCAAGCATGGGTGGGCTACGCCGGAAGAGGGGATTGGAAAGACCGACTTCGATGTTTTTGCCGAAGAGCATGCCCGTCAAACCTACGTTGACGAACAGCATATTATTGCAACCGGCGAAATTCTGCGGGGGCTTGAAGAAAAAGAGATATGGCCCGATGGTCGGGTGACCTGGGTTTCCTCTTCCAAAGTCCCGATTCGCAATGATCGCGGGGAAATTGTCGGAATTTTCGGAATCTCGCGGGATATCACTGCCCAGAAGGAAGCCCAGCTCAAAGCACAACAGTATGCAGAACAGGTTCGGGCCATCAAGGATCTGATGGAAGACGATGCGCGCATGGCCGGTAAGCTGCAGCGCAGTTTCTTTCTGTCGGAGTACCCGGTCTTTCCTGAAGGAGTGAACCCTGAAGATAGCTGCGTGGAATTCCTCCACCATTTTAATAAATGCAATCTGGTTAGCGGGGACTATTGCTATGTCCGGCGCATTTCGACAACCCAGGTCGCTATTCTATTGTGCGATGTGCTGGGATCCGGCGCACGCGCAGCGCTTGGCGCATCGCTGGTCCGGGGGATTATGCAGGATATCTATGCGATGGCGGAGGATCCTTCCGCCTATCTGGGAAGGTTGAATGAGCAGCTTTATCCCTTGCTGCATCCCGACGCCCTGCTGCTGGATATCACAGCCTGCTACATGGTGCTGGATGTAGCCACCGGACAGGCACGGCTTGCCAGTGCCGGCCATCCACTGCCGCTGCATTTCAGGCCGGGCCAACCGGCCAAGTGGCTATTCGAAAATCTGGTGCTGCGCGGACCGGCGTTGGCCGCTGAGCCCAAGGCAAAATTCCGAACCATCACCTGCCAGTTGCAGCCTGCCGATTCGGTGGTTTTGTTTACCGACGGACTTTTCACGCTCATGAGTGCGCAGGAAGAACCGTTTTGCGAGAAACGTTTGCTTCATGCTGCCCAGGAAATGAGCGGCAAATCGCTTGGCCGCATCTTCCGCGGACTTGAAAATGCCGCCCTTGAATTCGCCAAAAACAAACAGTTTGCGGATGATGTCTGTCTGGTAGGATTCAACCTGCGGAAGCTACTGGAGTCGGGATGAGAAAATTCCTTTTATGTGCATGGATGATTTCGGTTATGGCAGTGGCCGAAATTAAGTGGGAGCAGGTTGAGGTGGTCATTCCGGTGCATCCGACGCAGATCGCCGCAGAGGCGGTTTTCCATTTTACGAACACGGGAGACGATCCCGTTTCCATTTCCGACGTCGTTATTAATTGCGGATGCCTGTCGGCGAAGCCAACCAAACCATCCTATGCCCCCGGCGAAGAAGGAACATTGACGATCGGGCTCAACCTGCAGGGGCGGGGCGGGCAACTGCGAAAGACGGTCATGGTCAGAACGGGAGACGGCGGTGAGCAGGTGCTGACGCTTGTGGCCGACATCCCCAAGGCCTACGAGATCAGTTCACCGCTGGTTCAGTGGAATAGAGAGGACTCCTCCGGGGGAAAGACGATTCACTTGCACAATCCCAACGCCATGCCCATCAGGTTGCTGAGTATTACGTCGTCGCACGCGGCCCTGCCGGCTGAACTCAAAACCATTCGCGATGGTTTCGAATATGAAGTTGTTGTAACACGCCGCCCCGAAGTAAAAAACGCTCGTTCAGTAATTCGTATTGCCACCGAGCCTCCGCCGGGTCTCACGGAATCCAAAACTCTCAAGCTCTACGCCTACGCACGCTAGAATGATCGAGTTTGTAAAGAACAGAAGGATTTACGAAGCGGTGATCCAGAAGCTTGTGCCGGATGCGGAGCGATTCGTCTGGATCGCCACGGCGGACATCAAGGATCTGCACGTTGATGGCAACGGGCGTTTCCGGCCTTTTCTCGGCGTGTTGGCCGATCTGGTTGCCGAAGGTGTGGAAATCCGCCTATTGCACGCCAAGGAACCCGGGCCGAACTTCCGCAAAGACTTTGACCACTATCCGGGACTGATCGATGGGCTGGAGCGCAATATCTGTCCGCGCGTTCACCTGAAAACGGTCGTGGTAGATGGCCGCATGGTCTATCTCGGCAGCGCCAACCTGACCGGCGCCGGCATGGGGGCAAAAAGCAAGGACCGCCGCAACTTTGAATCAGGGATCGTTTCCGACGAACCGGACATCGTTTCGGGGGTTATGGAGCAGTTTGATGAAATTTGGATGGGATCGTGCTGCGACACCTGCAAACGCCGTGATGTTTGCCCCGATCCGATTGCCTAGTTCAGGCGCCGCGGAGAAGGATTTCGTCGGCGCAGCCGGCCATACGGTCGCGGAGTTCATGGAGGCGGGCGGCGGTGGTGCGGGGCTGGCGGCGCAATTGTCTGTCGGGGAGCTCGTTGCGGGGAATAAACGCTTGCAGGGCGTAGCGCCTTGAGCCGTGTATGGTATGCCGCACTTCGTCCATTTGCTCATCCGTATGGATGGATTCGATAACGGTCGTTCGGAATTCATAATCTCTGGCTTCGGCGCGGATGAGATCGATGGATTGCTGAATCTTCTCGGTATCGGGGAAGCGGACGACATCGGCGTAGGCCGATAAGCCGCATTTGACATCCATCGCGACATAGTCGACATATGGCAGGCACTCTGCCAGCAAATCGGGATTTGATCCATTGGTGTCGAGCTTGATGGCAAAGCCGAATCGCGCTTTGAAGAAGCGGATCAATTCAAGGAGATCGTCCGAACAGGTGGGCTCTCCTCCGCTGATGACGACGCCGTTGACCCAGTCCTTCTTAAACTTTGTGCTGGCCGTCTCCAGCTGCTTCCACGTCAGTCCGGCCTGCTTATGCCCCATCAGTGTGGCGTTGTGGCAGAAGCCGCATCCAAAATTGCATCCGCTGGTAAAGAATACGGCTGCAAAGTGTTTTGGGTAGTCCACCATCGAGGGCTTTTCAAGGTGAGCATAAATGGAAGTCATTTCCGGTTTCCAATTGCTTACTTCCGGTTTTTCGGTCTGCGACAGCATTGTTTTGCAAGGGTGGCCCGCCAGGCGCAGGGGAGGAGGTGCGCGCCTGGCGGGCCGGGTGATAATCGATTATTCCGGCACTTCGGCAAGGATGGACTGGATCATCTTTGGCGAGATGACTCCCTTGCCGGTATCAGAATAGTCGGTTTGCAATCCGAGATATTGGTAGAGCTTCGATTTCCTGCAGACGGCATCGGCCGTGCCGGGCTCATCTACGGGCAGCGGTTCGAATTCGCCTGCTTCTTCGTTCCATTTTGTAACGAGCATGGCCGGGATGCGGGATGGATTGATGCATTCAGCTTCTGCGAATGCAACCAGGCCATCAATGGTTTCGATGTCGCAATAGAGCTTCTCAAAGGCATTGAAGCCATCTTTGGCCAGTAGCTTGTCGAGGCGCTGGTTAAGGGTCTGGCATTTATCGCAGCCCTTTTTTCCGAACACTCTGATCTGGAATTTAGCAGCCATTGCTTTCTCCTTTAGCGGGGTAGGCACGAGGCCGGTCCTTACTTTGCGGTTACGAGGTTTTGTTCAACGCCTTCGGCATCGGCGGTGGTGACATTATACCTGCCGGCATGGCGGGCCAGCAGTTCGCCGTAGCGTTTGGATTTATTCCAGTTCTGCACCTTGCTGAAGTAGCCGACCACGCGGGTTTCGCCGACCACCTCGGTGGAGCCGCATTCCGGGCAGGCGGTGAGCAGGCCGCGGGTCTGGTGGTGGCAACGGTCGCAGAAGGTGAATTCCGGCGATATACAAACCTGTGCGGATTGGGTGCGATAGAACACTTCGGTCATCAGGTGGGCAATGGAATCGGCATCCGGACGCTCCTCGCCGATGAAGCAGTGGGTAATGGCGCCGGATTCGATCATGCTGTGGTATTTCGACTGCTCGACAATGCGGTCGACCAGCGAGACGTCTGCCTCGGCGGCAAGATGAATCGAGTTGGTGTAGTATTCGGCATCGACCGGACCCTTGACGATGTCCCTCGACTCTTCGGCGAAGTAGATCATGTCGGACTTGGCCAGACGGCGGGCGGCCGACTCGGCGGGGGATTCCTCGAGGGTAAACTTGAGATTGTACTTCGCAGCCAGTTTCTTGGCTTTGGAATACATGTGCGCAACGATCCGGAGGCCGAAGCGTTGTGCCTGCGTACTGTCGTGCAGTTCCTGTCCGATGAGGAATTTGACGGCATCGTTCACGCCGATCAGGCCAAGGATGTAGGTGCAGTTTTCAAGGTCGACATAGGGTTTGCCGTCGTTGGCTGTTTTGCCGATCTGCCAGAGCGGATGTCCCGGGCCGCTGAGCATTTCGGCGGCCTTGGCCTTCTTCTGCAGGTGGGCATCGACCGCGAGTTCCATGGTGCGATCGAGCTCGGAAAAGAAGTTTTTAATGATGTCTCCTCCGGTGCGCGCGGCTCGGTAGGAGGCTTGCGGGATGTTGATGGTTACATTCTGGAATCCGCAGAAGCGCATGCTTTCGGGGTGCTTGAGCATCCGGTTGTCGCTGATGGTGGTACGCAGGCGGCAGCAGGCGGACAGGGTGACTTCATCGCGGTCGAAGATGAAGTAGGTTGATCCGTTTTTGGATGCGAGTTCACAGGCTTCCTGGAAGATGGCGAACTGGGCCGGGTCCTCATAGGTTTCGTCGGAGACGTGGAAGTCGCACTTCGGGAATTCGAAGATGCGGCCGTTGGCATCGCCTTCGCCGAATACCTTGAGCAGGGCGCGGCAGAAGCTCTGTGCTTCCTGGGTATAGTCGCTGTAGGTGACAATCGCTTCTGCGTTATCCTCCAGCATAGCCTGGACTTCGGGGTCGTAGATGGTGCCGTCTTTTTCATCGGCCAACTCGCGCAGGACCAAGCGTTTGCCCAGCACAGGATCATGGTAGTAGAGTTCCATCAGTTTATAGCCGGCGGCATCGGTTTCATCGCGAAGTTCTTCTTCCAGCTCGACGATGGTGCCGTCTTTAAGCCGGAGCTGGTAGTGTCCTCCGGAACCGATGGCCGGTACCGTTTTAAGGTAGCTTGGAACACCGGTGTGGATGTTGAAGTCGAGAAACAGGGTTTGGCCGCCGCGGGAGAATGCGTTCTGCGAACCGTTGAAGATGAGTTCCTGTGCTACCTGGTGAAGTTCGCCATCGCTCATGCCGACAAGGAACGGGGCATAAAGGATGTTGATGTAGGCGATGCCGAGTGCGCCGGCATAGTTGGCCTGCATTGAGGCCAGGAAGGTGTTGAGATGGCCGGTCAGTACGGAGGCGGAACGGGCCGGGCTAGACGTGGTGTTGAGGTTGATCAGGCCGGTCAGGCCATATTTTTTGACGTATTCGATCGAGTGTGACGAACAGTAAACCCGTGTCGGATAGCCGAGATCGTGCAAATGGACTGCACCGGTGTCGTGCGCGCGTTTGACTTCCGGGCTGAAGATGGTGTCGAGCGCCCATTGCTTCAGTACTAGTTCGGCGACGCCGAGGTTCACGGCTTCGGGATTGTTGTTCACGATATTCGAGTTTTCGGTCGATTTGGTGAACATCAGGTTTTCGATATAGTCCTTGGAAACGCGATACAGTGAGAGATCGCGCAGCTGCTGGGAGTAGCCGCGTTCCATCAGTTCGTTGTTAACGAGTTCACGAATGAGCGTGGTGTTAATGACCGATAGGTCGCTTGCGATAATGCGGTTTTCAACGGACTTGGCCACATTGATGGCGACTTCAACGGAGAGGTCGGTCTTGTCGAGGATCTGCTTGACGATGCGTTTGCGGTCCCAGGGCAGGTTGATGTTGTTGGAGGAGGATTCAACCAGCAGCAGGCTGGCATCGGTTACGTCGACATTACTCCTGGTGCGGTTCCCGCGGACCCGGATATTGCGGCGGGCTATTTCGCGTTGCTTGCGGTAGCGCTTGTAGGAGGCCACGACCAGGGTTTCACCCTGTTCGGCCAGAACGATTTCGACCAGATCCTGAACGTCCTCGATTTTCGGGATGCGTTTTTTGTTATCGTCGGGATGAACGTAGAACTCGCTTTGCGGGGTGTTGAGCTGCTGGAGTACCTGATCGGTCACCTTGGAAGCCAACCCTTCATTTTTGGCGAGCTGATGCTTGCGGGCGACGTCATCGACCGCGCGGTCGATGGCCAGTTCGATTTTTTGCCAGCTAAATGGAACAACGAGTCCTGAGCGCTTCTGGAAGCCGTCAAATGCGGCATTTAGATGGGCCTTCCCTCCCGACATGGTCTTCCCCCTTTGCATCAATGGTTTATGCGATAAGCAACTTCCTTGCTGTCATGCAATTGTGAAAGCTATTCTATCTAATGTGTTGCTGTCAAGAATGAGGCACAATATATTGTGGTTTATGGAATTTTAGGCCTGTTTTTTACCGTTCCCGGAAAAATAGCTGGGACGCGTATGTTAGTGCACAATGTGGCTTCCAAATTGCTTACTATAGGGGGCATACTTTATTCATAACAACCGGGGATTAAAATGATTCCAAACTGGCTTAGCTTTATCGATCTTGCCTTTGTGCTGGCTGTCCTGCTTTTTGCGTGGGGAGGCTTCCAAAAGGGTTTTGCCGGTCAGGTGGCGTATGTCCTGACCTTCCTGATTCTGGGCATACTGCTGTTTTTTGCCTATCCCTACATCTATGGCTTTCTCGGGCGGGTTTTCCGAAGCATTGATGAAGAGGTCATCATGTGGCTGCTCATGGCGGGATTGGTTGTGCTTTCCTTCTTTGTATTCATAGGGCTCACTAAAATACTTGCGAGTCTGATGAAGTCGCAGATCTCGGAGCGTTCAGACCACGTTTTTGGTTTGGTTCTGGGAGCAGTTCGCGGGGGGTTGGCGGCTTTGCTGGTTATGATTTTTATCGTAATGCTCGGCCCCCAGCGAATAGAGGAAAACTTTCGGCTTAAGTCCTACACCGGCCGGTTTGTGGTTCACCAACTGGTCCCCCGAATACGGCCCCACCTTTCGCGACCTATTATTACAGATAAGACCCGCGAATGGAAAAACAAACTGCTCGATCAGGACGACGCAGGGGTCGTGGAGTTGAACTAGGAGCGGCTAAAGCGCCCAGGCCAGCAATAAGGGGATGGTCACCACGGCCGCAAGATGCGTGATCAGCAGGGTGCTGGCAATAAAGTCCGAATCGCCGCCAAAACGTTCGCTGAAGACCAGGCTGGCCACTGCTGCCGGCATGACTGCTACAACGCAGAGAATTCCATAGGCCATTTCATCCATCGGGATCAGTTGGAGCAACAGGATAAAAATCACCGGCGTGATCACCAGTCTCATGGCCGAGACGACCCATACATGCGGATCGAATGCCGCCTTGACATCGAGCGCCGCAATGCGGCTTCCCGAAATGATCATTGAGACGGCAACGGTCGCTTTGCCGATGGTGCCGGCCCCGAAAGAAAAGAGATCCAGCAGGCGGCGCATCAGATCGGGAAAGAAGCCGGAAGCCGGCAGTTCCGGATGGACGAGATCTCGTAAGCAGACCCAGCCGATGGAAAAGATCAGCGCCATCAACGGCGGCCCGAACATCATACGGATGCCCTCCGACAGCTTACTGGTGCGATTGAACAGGAACACTCCGACGGTCCAGACCGTCAACTCGAAGCCCATCGAAGCAAACACCAATAGGGCTACGCCTTCTTCCTTCCAGAGCAGCATGACGAGGGGCAACGGCAGGAACAGATAGTTGTTGATCGTGTTTTGAAACAGGAAGGCACTGGCCCGCTGATGGTCGACATTCCTCATCCAGCGCAGGGCAATCAGGCCCAGCAACAGTCCTGTTCCGGCAATCGCCATGGCCATGACCGGCATGATCCAGTTGGCCCCCAGCTCCCGCGCGTTGAGGCGGGTTACCGAGGAAAAAATCAGGCAGGGATAGATGATGGCAATCAGCACCCGTACCATTTCGCTGGTACCTACCGCGCTCACCACCCCGCGTTTCCGGGCAATGAAACCGATCGCCATCAGTACGAGAATGAATAAAACCTGTAAAACGTAATCCATGCATCCCTCTCCAAATCCGGAAACATGGAATAGCGGATAGAGAGGGTATTGAAAGTTTCATCTTCAACTTTTAGCGAACGGGGGTTGCCGGGAACGCACCTAAAGGCCGCATATCCACCATATGCAGGATGTAAATTCGGACGAGGCAGGAATTCCATGCACGTTGGGATTCAATTACACATTTTGCGTAACACCGCAGGTGGCATTGTGGTTCCCGCCCGGGGCTTTCCGCCGCTGGTTCAGCGGAAATCAGTAATTGGATACCCCGGATGAATTCCAGGCATTGGCATTTTCTTGGTCCATCCCTTCTGCCGGAATTTGACTAAACTACAGGCAGGGCCGGGCGTACCTTGACGACTTTTTCGCGCTTGATCGTTACGCTGCCAGGCTTGGCACCACGTGGTTTCCCAACGTGTTTGGCTTCGGTATAGCAGACGGGTATTATTCCGGCATGGCGTGCTTTCGAGTGCCATGCGGCAATGGATGCGGCGAGTTTGATGGTGGCGTTGTCCGGGGTTTCGCCGTCGGGGTGGCGCAGGATTACATGGCTGCCGGGAAGACTCCGGGCATGGAACCATAGATCGTTGGGGGCCGCGACCTTCAGACTGAGCAGATCGTTGTCGGCATCCGTTTTTCCGGCCAGGGCTTCGAAGCCGTCCGGGAGGTCGTATTTCCAAAAATCTGGCTGGATTTCCACTCGTTTCATCGGGACGATTGTTAACCGCGAATGAGAACGAATACACGGAAAATATCGGAATGAACCTACTCGCCTATGGAACACTGATGTGGCCGGAGGTGCTGGAGGTCGTAATTGGGCGTTGTATGGAAGGAGTTCCTGCAACCCTTCATGGCTATTTGCGGCTGCGCGTCACGGGTGAACTCTATCCGGCCATTGTTCCTGCGGAGCGGGAAGATGTGGAGGGCATTCTCTACACGGGACTGACCGATGCCGATTTCCGGCATCTCGACCGGTTCGAGGGCGAAGCGTATGACCGTGTGGAAGTACAGGTCGGCGATGCTGTTGCACAAGTCTATCTGCTTGCAGAACACTGGAGGCATATAGCGGAAGAGCGACCATGGAATCCGGAACATATGCGTCCCGAGCACTTGGCCGCTTTCTGTAGGGAATAGGGTGGTATGACATCCTCCTACAGTTAGGGCAGGGAACCTGATTTCCCGCGGTTGACGCCTTTTATCCAGCTATTTCTGGTTCCGGATGCGCTTTACTAATCGTTCAGCAGCACGAGAGCCCGCTCGTTATTGTCGGTCGAAAGGATTGTCAGGCAAGTTTCTTCCGAAACCGGAGCACTGGCATAAAGGTATTTTATGTTGATGCCGCTGTTGCTCAGTCTCTCGCAGATGCTGCTAAGCATTCCGGGCGAGTGATGCATCATCACTGCGACCGAATCGATTTCCGTGGGGGAATAGTTATGGGCGCGCAAGGCATCCGTTGCCCTGAGGTTGTCGTCGGTTATCAGCCGTACAACTCCTTGGTTGTCGTTTTCCACCCATGCGGCCGCGGCGCAGATATTCACGCCCTTGTCGGCCACGATTTTGGTCAGTTGGGCAAGGATGCCGATATCGTTCAGAACCCTGACGGAGACCTCTTTACAATGTTTTGCCGAGATCATTGCAATCACCTCCTTCTCTTCGCTTGTAATCTACCTGCCGTCCGAGATTTTGTCGAGCTTGGAACGGCTAGATACGAGGGCCGTGGAGAGGGCGCGGTCAGGTGGAGGCGGTTTTATAACGATAAGGAAATAACGCAGATTGTGTGTTGTTGTGCCGAGGCTCTTTACCTAATCTCAAAGCGATGTATTCGAGGTCTATAGGTGGTGGGTTATGGAACGGGGGTAAACTCCTGTGTTGTCTTGGCGCATTGCTATTGCTGCTGAGTGCCTGCTCCCGGCAGGAGCCCGAGTCTTTCGCTGAAAATGATGCCGCCAGGCAGGATGCTGGGGCTGCCAGTGAGGAGTCTCCGCATAAATCCTTGCGTTGGATGGGGCACTGGAAAGGTGAAGGGCGACGCGAACAGCTGGTCCGCGAAGTGTTGGAAGAGTTTGCGTTCACGCATCCTCAAGTCGATGTCGAGTTGGAGTTTGCGGCGGATATCCTTCCGGAAAACAGCCAGCGCGCGGCGGGGATCTATATCGCCGAAATGATCCGTTCGGGGAACCTTGAATGGGATGTCATCTGGCTCGATCCGCTGATTTACTATTATGTTTCCCAGGAACTGGATGACTGGAACTGGGGGAGCAAGTATTTGGTGGACTTTTCCGAAATTGATGGTTTTCGCGAGTGCCACAAGCCGTCTCTGGTAGAGGGGCCGGATGCGCATAAGCATACTGGAGGGGTTTTTACGGGGGCGTATATCGAGGGATTCTACTACGCGCTTTGGTACAACAAGGACCTGGCTGATCGCCTAGGTATTTCGATCCGGGAAGACGGGATGACCGCGGAGGATTTGTTGGGCTATATGAAGCAGCTCCATACCTACAACCAGCAGACCTCTGAGCCGGTTTCGGCATTTGTTGATTTTAAAGGAACCGGATCGCTCTTCCGTCTCTTCTACAGCCTTCTGTTGTCGGCCTGGCATGATGGTGTTTCCCGCCCCGATGGAGATGCCTTGGAGTCGGCGGCCGCGCGGAGTATCGCCTTTCTTCAGGAAATGGGGAACGTGAGGCCGCCCGCACCGATGTTGACCGCTGACTCTTGGAATGATGCTGCCCATGCTCTAATGGACGGGAAGGTGTTGTTTTTTTCCGATGCAACCTGGCGCTATTGCGCATTTGAAAAGATCGATCCGGAGGGGTTGAAGAAGCTGCGGCTTGCGCATATGCCGGAATTTGCCGATGGGGGGCGCCATGTGATTGGGGGATATATGCCGACATGGGCCGTCCTCAAGAATGCGCCGGGACGGGACGAAGGTATTGAGTTGATGAAATACTGGATCCGTCCGAGCATTGCTGAACGATGGGTCCGGTATACCAAGTGCCCAACAGGACTGAAGGGAAATCTTTATGATCCCAGGTTTGGCCGGGATGTTTATGCGGATTATCAGCAGCGGCTTACCTCCGAGGGGAGGGTTCCGCAGCTGGACCCGCGTATGTTCTATGAAGATCCGCAAACCAGGCAGCTGATTGTGGATCAGGATTTGCTGTTTGATACTCTGGCGCGTTTATATGACGGGCCTTCTCCGGCAGAAGAAAGGCAATAAAAGGAATGGGTATGAGAAAGGATTTTTACTCCTTGGCATTCAAAATCGGGCTGGGTACTTTCCTGATTACCGCGATCCTGCTTGCCTGCCTTGAAAATATCCTGGCATTCAACTTTGCACGGGAAATCGATAAAGGGCTGTTCCTGAAGGCTCAGATTCCCGGGCGGCTCATGATGCAACAGCATATTCCCTACTCGATAGTCCGCGATAGAAACGCCCTGTCGCGGCTGGTGGGAGAGGACGTTCTTTTTGCGGCCGTGACCCAGCCGGATCAAACCATTTATTTCTGCAGTGCTCCCGAGCTCGAAGGGGATGATATCACAGATATTCTTGGGCCGCACGAGGAGGCGAAGGAGATTCATTTTAACGAAGACAATTCGACGGTCTCGCAGATACACGAAGCAGGAGATCCGTACCTGCTGGTTTCCACGCCGCTCTATTCTGAGGGAAACTGGCTGGGCAATTTTCACATGAAGATGGGAATGGGCCATGCCATTACCAGAAAGCATGTATATTCGATGTGGGTTCTAGCGGCCTCTCTGGTCTGTATAATTCTCATCACTGCGGTGGGCGCCCTGCTGGTGCATCACCTGACGACCCCGCGGTTGCGTGACGTCCTGAACTGCCTGAACGCGGTGAAGCAGGGCGATCTGGAGGTGCGCGTATCCCAGATAAAATCCAAGGACGAGTTGGGGCAGTTGGGCCGTGGTGTTAATGAAACGGTTGACGAACTGGCGCACCGGCGAAATCAGCAGGACCGACTTTCCATGCAATTGAAGGTCGCAAAGGATGATGCCGAAAAGGCCAGCCGCACCAAGAGCGAGTTTCTTGCCAACATGAGTCATGAAATCCGAACGCCCATGAACGGCGTACTCGGCATGAGCCAGCTCGTGATGGATACGGAACTGACAGAAGAACAACGCGATTACATCAACACGATCTCCGCTTCCGCCGAGAATCTCCTGAAGATCATCAATAACATTCTCGATCTGTCGCGCATAGAAATGGGCAAGTTCAACCTCAATATTGATACGGTGGATCTGTCCAAAATGCTGAATGAGCTGGATACCTTCTTTTCTCCTTCCGTCAAAAGCAAGGGACTGGATCTGAAGGTTGACTGCCCGGACAACCTCCCCTTGGTCCGTGCGGACGAGGGCAGCCTCCGGCAGATCTTGATCAATCTCATGGCCAACGCCGTAAAGTTCACCCAGAAAGGCCATGTGGAAGTCGGCGTCCGCTGCCTGGGCATGACAGGGAACGAATGTACGCTATGCTTCCGTGTCATCGACACGGGGATCGGGATCTCCCAAGAAGCGCAGGAAGTGATATTCCAGGAGTTCACGCAGGCCGATGGGTCCCACACACGCGAGTTCGGCGGAACCGGGTTGGGGTTGTCCATTTCAAAGAAAATGGTAGAGACCATGGGCGGTCGCCTCTATGTCACCAGTGAGCCGGGCAAGGGCGCGGAGTTCAGCTTCAATGTCACCGTAAACATGGAGGCAGGATCTGCCAGACAGAGTCAGAGGGATCATCAAGACATAAAGGGAGAGATGTTTAACCGCTATATTCTTCTGGCCGAGGACAATAAACTCAACCAACGGGTGATCACTAAAATGTTGGAGAAGCTGGGGTGCCGTGTCGATGTTGCTGCGAATGGTCGCGAGGCACTGGCGATGCTGAAACTCTCCCTTCCGGTAGAGGAACGTCCTCGATATGACCTTGTTTTCATGGATGTGCAGATGCCGATTATGGATGGGTTGCGCGCCACAGCGATGATTCGTGCGCAGGAAGATTCCGAATCCCATATCCCGGTTGTTGCGATTACGGCCCACGCCATGAAGGGCGATCGCGAAAAATTCCTGGAGCAGGGGATGGACGGCTATCTTTCGAAGCCGGTTCACCAGGAAGATATCCTTGCCATCCTGAAGGAATATTCCTAGCGGGTTTCGGTCTCCATGGATGTCTGCTATTAATAATTACTAGATATCGGGTGCAATAATGATCGCCTTCTTCATAGCTTTGAAATAAGCTGAAAACACTTCAGAAATGATAGCGGAAGGGATTATGAATACCCACGGAAAAGTTCCCATGTTTAAAATGAAACCGCAGAGGGGAACCCTTGTCGCAGCCGCCGTGGTGCTGTTACTTGGCATTTCTTTCTTTTTTGAGGGACATCGGGATCCCGGTGATATTCCGGCTCACAACAGGGCCAATCTAGCTCTGGCAGTCTCCATCGTTGTATCCGGTTTGCTGGTCATTATCTCAACGGGCCGCATGTGGTTCACCCATCTTTGGCATGACCGCTACAGGTAGGGTGAATGGTGAGCGGGCCGTATCCTAAAATCCCGTGTTAAAAAGCTCGAAACCTTTGACGTAGTTGATACCTTTTGGGTGTGACTCCGATAAATCATTTTGAACTGAACCGGCCTGTTCATCTGGCTCGCCGAGACGTCTATTTTGAAAAAGCGGCAGAACTGATATTCTCCCGGCAGCAGATGCAAAATGGCAAGTCGCATGCCGATGCCTATGAAGAGATCCTCTTTATGCTCCGGACCGCCCGCAAGCACGCCCTTTTTTCCATACGGAACGCCGGTAGGAATGGGCACGACGAACAATTCAGTTCCTTTATTAATCTGCTGGCCGGCAACGTGAAGGCGGTGCTCTCCATGATCAACCTTAAAGGCATGGTAGTAAATGAGCAGGGATCCTCCTTCAGCTTTCTCGGTGTCAATCAGGCTTCAGCCGGCTTACAGGCGGAAGAATACCAGCGGCGGGCCAACGACATTGTACGTTCAATTGAGAATACATTGAAGCTGGCACAAGAACCGTTCGAAAACCTGAAAATGGAAAACCGCAAAAATGCTGGCGATGAAGAAAACATGCGCTACCACAAGGCCCGCGCGCATTTCATGCAACTCGTCAAGGAAGCTCGCCCGGCCAGTCGGAAACCCTCGATCTTCCGCAGGTTTATGCGTGGCTAGAACGGTTAGTTCCGGTTGAACTTCCGGTCGAGTTCGGTAAAGCTCGTATAGATCAAGGTCGGTCTTCCGCGCGGTGAGGTATAGGGCATTTCCGTTTTGGCCAGGTCCGCAACCAGATTTTCAATCTCCCGGCCGGATAGCTGATCCTTGGTGCGTACCGCAGTTTGGCATGCGGCCTGGGCGATTCGTTCACAGACCATCTCCCGCTCGCCGCGCTGCTTGCCCGCTTTTTCCAGTTCGTGCGCGATTTCCACCAACAGCGATTCCGCCGGCCCCTCTTGCACGTAGACCGGGAGGGCATCGATGATAAATGTGTCGCCGCCAAATTCTGAAAGGCCAAAGCCCAGTTCCTGCAGGATTTCGAGATGGTCGCGGACGACCATGGCATCTCCGGGAAGCAGATCAACCGTTTCAGGAGCGAGCAGGCCTTGTTTTTGAACGGCATGTTCCTGTACCGCCCGGATGAACTTTTCGAACAGCACCCGTTCGTGTGCGGCCCGGGGTTCCATCAGCACATACCCGTCTTCGGTTTCCAGCACAATATAGTTTCCGCCAATCTTCCCGATAATGCGGCACCAGCCCCACGGGCTTTTCGCTAAAGATTCCGTGGATTGCGGGGGAGAGGAGGCCTCGGGGGGAGGGGCGGGATTTTCGTGCGATGATCGGGGATCCTTTTTCGAAATTCGCGATTCCACCGCCTCCGGACGAACCAGTAATTCATCCATCTGTTTTTGGGTTTCAAATTTCGGACGAACCGGCATAGGGGGGGGCAGCACTATCGGTTCGGCATCTTCCATCTCAACAGACCCGTCAATGGCATGGGGCGTCAGAGCCTTGCCTATAGATGCAATGATCACATCGCGCAGGGAATTGGGGTGGCGGAAGCGCACCTCCTTCTTGGTCGGGTGGACATTGACATCGACGAGCGAAGGTTCCATCTCGATGAAAAGGAAGACGGCGGGATAGCGCCCTTTGGCCATGAGCGAATGGTAGGCTTCGTTGAGGGCGTGGTAGACCACCGGAGCGGCGGCGGGCCGGCCGTTGACGAACAGGTATTGGTCCTGCCGGTCTTTCCGTCCCGTTTGTGGAAGACCGGTGTAACCGGTGATGGTGTAGCCGTCTGCCACATGATTGATCGGTAACAGCTGTGCGAAGAAGCCGGCGCTGTAGAGTTCGGAAATCCGGTCCTCCATGTTTCCGGCCATAGGCAGGTTATAGACCATGCGTTCATCCACCTTCAGGCTCATGCCGGTCGCCGGATGAGCCAGCGCGTGGACAATAAAAAGCTGGCGGATATGTGCCAGTTCCGTCTGCTCGGCCCGCAGGAATTTGCGCCGCGCAGGCACGTTGAAAAACAGGTTGCGGATTTCGATGCGCGTGCCGACCGGACAGCCGATATCTTCGACGCCGAGCATCTTGCCTCCCGCTATCTGGATTTCCGTTCCGGCCAGTTGTTCCTTGGGGCGGGTGATGAGCGTGAAGCGCGAAACGGAGGAAATGGCCGCCAATGCCTCGCCCCGGAAACCAAGGGTGTGGATATTTTCAATGTCCGCTTCCGTGCGGATCTTGCTGGTGGCGTGCCGTTCGATGCTGAGCAGGGCCTGATCATGATCCATCCCGCAGCCATTATCAGTCACGGCAATCAACTGCTGCCCGCCACGAATCACCTCAACATCAACTTGCGTCGAGCCCGCATCCAGCGCGTTTTCAAACAATTCCTTCATGACGGAGGCAGGGCGTTCAACGACCTCGCCGGCGGCAATCTTGTTGATCACCTGGTCGGGCAGCAACTGGATGACAGGTTTATTCTGCATACACCGGAATGTAGCAGAATCTACTACAGAATGCCGATGGAAGAATGCTGGTTTGTCGGTAGTCGTTCGCTATCAAAAGGTGTCGTTGATGACCACCTCGTCAAAGGGAAGCGTGTCCTTGGTGTCAGGAGATGGCTCGTCGATGGATTTGCCAATGGCGACGAAAAGGCAGATGGCGTGATCGTCCGGAAGATGGATCAGATCGGCGACGGTATCAAAGTCGAACCCATCCATGGGGCAGGAGTCGTAGCCCATGGATTTGGCGGCGAGCATCAGGGTTTGGGCTGCGATGCCGCAGGAGCGCATGGCTTCATCGCGCTGAACCTGATCAAGCCCTTCATAATAGTTGCGTATGGCCGGAATGATGAATTCGCGCACCGGTTCGGGCGCAGACCGCCAATAGCGGACCGGTTCCTTTTCCCATGCCTTAAGATCGGCGCAAAGAATGATTAGCAGCGAGGCGTCGGTGACCTGCGGTTGATCCCACGAGGCGGCCCGGATCTTTTTACGCAGTACCGGATCCTGCACGACAACGAAACGCCAGTTCTGGATATTGAATGCCGTCGGCGATTTTATTCCGAGCGAGAGAAGCTTCTCGATCTCCTTCTTGCTCATTTTATGGTCAGCGTCAAAGTGTTTGGCGGAACGGCGGCTTTGGATGGCGGCAGAAACATTCATGGGGCTTCCCTCATTCGATTCAAATAAATCTTACGAAAGCTCTTTTGAAAATAAAAGCGCATAGTTCATTGGCAGGAAAATCGGAGCGAGCCGTTTGTCCGCTTCCCGGAAAGGGATTTTTGGCTGAAAATACGAATTCCCGCTTCCAAAAAGCCCTGGGTTCGGCGAATAATACGAACCGTTTTTTGATCTGCTGTGCTGATTCAGTTGATAAGTTGATGAGAGATCGTTATTCGGGCATCTGCATCAACCAACAACAAACAACCAAGAACCGGAGCGGCTTGGCCGCTCCCAAAGGGGCGAGTTATGCTGGATATCCGTTTTATTCGTGAAAATACCGATGCCGTGACGGTCGCCATGGCCAACCGGAATGCCGAAGTCGACATCGATGCCGTACTGGCGCTCGATAGCCGGCGCCGTGCGCTCGTCTCCGACGCCGAGGAACTGAAGGCAGAGCGGAACCGCATTTCCAAGAGCATCGGCCAAATGATCAAAGAGGGAAAAGATCCTGAAGAAATCAAGGCGCAGGTGCGTGAAATGGGCGATAAGATCTCTTCCTACGACGAAGAGCTGCGCGGTATCGATGCCCAAATGCGCGAAGCCCTGCTATATATTCCCAACATGCCTTCGGACACGACTCCGGTTGGAAAGGACGAAACCGCCAACCCGGTTGTACGCTCATGGGGCGAAAAAAAGACGTTCGATTTCGAACCTGTTCCCCATTGGGAGCTTGGCGAGGAGCTTGGCCTGTTCGATTTGGCCCGTGGCGCAAAGATTTCCGGTTCCGGCTTCCCGCTCTTCACGGGGCGCGGCGCGAAACTGGAGCGGGCGCTGATCCAGTTTATGCTGGATCTGCACACTGAGGAAAACGGCTATACCGAAATCGCCCCGCCGTTCATGTGCAATGCCACCGCCATGACCGGCACCGGCCAGCTGCCCAAGTTTGCGGAAGATATGTATAATGTCACGTTGGATGAGCTCTATCCGATCCCTACGGCGGAAGTGCCGGTGACCAACATGTATGGCAACGAAATCCTCGACCAGGAGCTTCCGATCTGCCACACGGCCTATACGCCCTGCTTTAGGCGCGAAGCCGGGTCCGCCGGCAAGGATACCCGCGGCCTGCTGCGCGTTCATCAGTTCGACAAAGTGGAAATGGTGAAATTCACCACACCCGAAACGTCGGAGGAAGAACATGAAAAGCTGACGTTGGATGCTGAAAAAGTGCTGCAGAAGCTGGGCCTTCATTATCGTGTGATCGAGCTGTGTACCGGGGATCTGGGCTTCAGTGCGGCGAAATGCTACGATATCGAGCTTTGGGCGCCGGCGCAGGATAAGTGGCTGGAGGTTTCTTCCTGCTCCAACTTTAAGGATTACCAGGCGCGCCGGGCCAATATCCGCTACCGCAATGAAGAGGGGAAACCCGGTTTCGTGCATACCATCAATGGTTCAGGTGTCGCATTGCCGCGGCTGGTGATCGCCATCATGGAAAACAACCAGCACGCCGACGGGTCGATCGATCTGCCCGAAGCGATATGGCCTTATATGGGCGGGTTGAAGCGTCTGGAAAAACAAGCGTAACCGCTATCCCTCTCCGTTAGGGAAACGGGATCACAAATAATCCGCTTACGCAGCATGCCGGGTTTCGACCGCTTCTTCATGCAGGCAGGCCGTCAGGTCAACGTGCGCTTCGTCGGTTGAGTCAAGGGGCTGGGCGCATACCTTGATTCCTGCCACCAAATAAATCAACGTAACCGCTAGGTGGATCCCTAGGGAAATGCCAACACCCAGCGCGGCCGAAATGGTTATAAAGATAATCGATGGCGTCGCCGCAACCGTGGCAATCCGCAAGGCACTGGTAAAACGCATGGTGCCATGCATCACCTTGGCCAGAATCAGGCCGAACACAGCTGCCAGAACCATCACGATCACCGCAAAAATGTACGAAAGCAGAAGTAGCAGGCCATAGGAGAGAGGGACCAGCGCATCGTGAGTCATCTGGATCCAGCCGGCGGCAATATTTTTAGTGAGATGGAAATCGGTTACGCCGGAGAGGTCAATGGTGTTGAAGGTGTTTTTACCGCTTCGAACGATCAGCGACGATTCCATAAGCAGGGCTACTACATGCGGGTCGGCGATGTAGTTCATGCTTCCGGTGGTATCAATGATGACGGCTGGTGTCCCGTCTTTCCGTGTAATGTAATAGGGTTGGTGTTGATCAACGATCACCTGACCATTGGAAATCTGGATATCCGGAAGCTGGTTGAGTAGATGGGTCTGATTACTTTCCAGTGATTGGATGAGGTGGTTGCGCCAGATGAGTGCCGGGGGCAGGCAGCAAACGGCCAGCAGGAGGAATAGATATCCCAGATTTACGCCCCGCCAGTTTTTTCCGACCTCCCGATAGGCCTTTTTTGAGAAAAACGCAAAAAACGGTACACTCAACATATTGTATTTCCTAATCATCATGATCAGAGAATAGCAATTAACATGCCTAAATTGCACAACAAGCTGGCTATCCGCCAGTTACTATGCGTTTGCAGAATCCCAGCCGCGATCCTCCGGCGCAATATTCGTGAACTTTATGCTGGAGCGTGGTTCCTTCATCATGTGTTCCACGGTATCCCTCCACACCATATAATGTGCTGTTTCCTTATGTCGGGCTGCCGCGTCGGGGTGGCGGTAGACCTCCACCAGCACAAAGCGGTTTGGGTCATCCAGCTGTTCGATAAAATCGAACCGGGCAATGCCTTTTTCCTGTATGGAGTTTTGCACGTTTGAGAGAGTGGCCGTCTTGAAGTCGGCAACGCATTCAGGTTTCACGTGAATGAAAACATGGACAATGAACATGGCAGTGCTCCTTTCCTAATTTGCATCAAGTACCCAGCGTTTGTTATGCCAGAAATACTGCTCCGGCGTCTTCAGGATTTCCGAGGTGAACGCGGTCATGATTTCCTGCATGATCCGGTGCTGGTCCTCGTCGCGGTCGGCCGATGGATCCGGCATGATCGGATCAAGCAGTACAACGTCGTGCTGCGTCCAGCCTATGCGCCGGACAAAGATGGGATAGATGGGGCAGTTGGCAAGCTGGGCGAAGTGGGCTGTTCCGGGTGCAATCGTTGCTTTGCCGTTGAGATAGTCCACGTTTATACCCCGCGCACGGACGCCGATATCCGGCAGGATCGCCAAAATCTTTCCTTGCTTGATCCGGTCGGCGACGCCCTTCCATATCTTGCTTTCCCGGTGCAGCACTTCAAGAGTGAACGAACGGCGCATCTTGTTGATGTAGTTGTTGATCAGCGGGTTTTTCTGTTTCCGGACAATGACAAAAAGCGGGAAGTCGAGCAGATCGCCCGCAATCCCCGCGATTTCCCAGTTGCCCATGTGCGGCGTCGCCAGAATGAATCCGTTTTCGCATTCGTTTTGAATTTGTTTCAGATCGGATTCAACATGGGCCAGCGGCATTTTGCGGATCTTTTCCGGTGTCAGCCTGGTGAAGCGGAAGCCATCGATCGCGTTGAAGAACAGGTTCCTCCAGGCTATCCAGGCAATATGACGGATCCGCCTTTCGGAGGCGCCCGGGCCAAGCACCTGTCGCACGCGTTGACGGGTGCGCTCCACATGAACCCGTCCGATAAAATGGCTTGCTGCGGCAGCAAGCCATGCCAGCGCCAGCGCGACGCGTAACGGAAGGATGCGGATTAAGCCGCTCATTAGAACGAGCAGGCTGTATTCAAGGACATGTTTGGATTGGTATTTCATGGAGTCGTATGGCCTATTGCCGATTTCTATTCTGCCATTTCCGCTCTGGCGGCGGATTGCGCAACGGATCCGACTTGGCGGCGATGTAGACGAGATCTTCGCCGATGGTTTGTTCGATTTTGTGTTCCAGTTCCGGGCATGGACGCACCTTGAAGGCGTGGTCGGCATTGATGAATACCTTCGGGCCATCGACAAATTCGATGCACAGGTGCAATGGGATGCTGCCGCGGAATTCCGTTGCCACATCGCGCAACGTTTCCATCACGTGCTCGTTCACCCCCATTTCGGGCAGGTGGATGCTGACGCGATCACAAAACAATGAGGAGGCCTGTTCCAACGGGAAGATTTCCATCACCTGAAACTTAAGATCACCGCTATCTTCTTCCATCATAATGCCCCCGAACATCAGGGTGGCATCCTCTTCGATAAGGAGGCCGTATTGCTCGAATGGATTGGGAAAGATGATGGCATTGATCGAGCCTTCCAAGCCTTCGATGCGGAAGGTGGCCATCGGTTTTTGATCCTTCTTGGTAAAGAGTTTACGCATTTCGGTCACCATGCCGCCAACGCGGGTACGGGCGCCTGCCGGGAGCTTCTGGATATCTTTAATCCGTGTAAGGGCAAACCGATCGAGCGCCCACTCATGGCGCGCCAGCGGGTGTCCCGAGATGAAAAAACCGATCAACTCTTTCTCCGCCGCCAGCATTTCGGACTCGGACCACGGTTTTACATCGTCCAGCTCCTCGTCGGAATCCGCAGGGCTGTCTTCGTCTCCACCCATCATATCAAACATGGAGCATTGGCCGGACCGCTTGTCTTTCAGCGCTTCGGCCGCACGGCCGATGGCCGTATCAATTCCGTTGAACAGCCGTGCGCGGTGGATGCCGGTGAAGTCGAATGCTCCGCACCGGATCAGGCTTTCGAGCACTTTCTTGCTGGCTCCCGGCACACGGGAGCAAAAATCCATCAGGCCTGAGTAGGGGCCGTTTTCATCGCGTTCCTCCACGATGTCCGCCACAACGCCTTCTCCAACACCCTTGACGGCAGCCATGCCAAAACGGATTCCGCTTCCGTCGGGGACGGCATTGAAGCGAGCGATGGATTCGTTGACGCAGGGCGGCATGACGTCGATGCCCATCTCCTTGGCTTCGCCGATGAATCCGGTCAGCTTATCGGAATTGCCCATTTCTCCCGACAGCAGGGAGGCCATGAATTCGGCGGGATAGTGCGCCTTCAGCCAGGCAGTTTGGTAGGTGACGAAACCGTAGGCCGTCGAGTGCGACTTGTTGAAGCCGTATTGCGCAAACTTCTCGATGTTGTCGAAAATGATGCCGGCGAGCTTGGCGTCGATGTTGTTGGTTGTTTTACAGCCCTCGACGAACTTGCCGCGCTGTTCGGCCATGACCTCCGGCTTTTTCTTGCCCATGGCGCGCCGCAGGATATCCCCTTGCCCCAACGAAAAGCCGGCGAGCTTCTGTGCGGCTTGCTGGATCTGTTCCTGATAGACGATGATGCCGTTGGTCTCTTTCAGGATCTCTTCGAGCAGGGGGTGGTCGTACTCGACCTTTTCCAGCCCATGCTTGCGCTTGGTAAAGGTGGGAATGAACTGCATCGGGCCGGGGCGATAGAGCGCCAGAATAGCGATAATGTCCTCAATGCAGTCGGGAGCCACCTGCCGGAGTGTGTCGCGCATGCCGCCGGATTCCAGCTGAAACACGCCGACCGTATCACCGCGCGCCAGCAGTTCGAAGGCTTTCGTATCGTCGATCGGCAGCTTTTCCGGATCGAGTGCAATGTTGTGGTTGCGCTTGATCAGCGCGCAGGCTTCGTAAATCGTCGTCAGGTTTTTCAGCCCGAGGAAGTCCATTTTAAGCAAGCCGATCTCTTCGGTCGGCCCCTTTTCGAACTGCACAACGATGAGCTTTTCCTTGGGCTCGCGCGTCAGCGGGATGATCTCAATCAGCGGTTTTTCACCAATCACGACCCCGGCGGCGTGCATACCGGTATGGCGCGGCAACCCTTCGAGCACGCGGGCATACTTCATGATGCGCCGCGCATCCTCCTCGGTTTCCGTGGCTTTTTTGAAATCAGGGCTTTCGGCCAGCGCCTTCTCAAGGGTGGTTCCGGGGGTTTCGGGAATCATCTTGGCGAGCCGGTCGCAGTAGGGCAGTGGAATCTCGAGCACGCGGCCCAGATCGCGCATCAGCGTTTTGGCGCCGAGCGTTCCAAAGGTGATGATCTGCGCCACGCAGTCCTCGCCATACTTGTCGCGTACATATTTGATCACGTCCTGCCGCCGGGTCGGACAGAAGTCGATATCGAAGTCGGGCGGCGAGACGCGTTCGGGGTTGAGGAAGCGTTCGAAGATCAGGCTGTACTTGAGCGGGTCGACCGTAGTGATTTCCAGCGAGTAGGCCAGTAGCGAGCCGGCACCCGAACCGCGGCCGGGGCCCACTGGAACGCCGTCGCGCCGGGCGTACTGGATGAAGTCGGCCACCACGAGGAAATAGTTGATGTAGTTGGTTTTCTCGATGACGCCGACTTCGTAGTCGAAGCGTTCCTTGATTTCCTGCTCGCGCTGGTCCTTCGGATGGTCGAGGTCTTCGATATCATAGAGCTTTTTCAGGCCCGTTTTACCAAGGTGGATGAGGTAGTCTTTGTCGTGCTTAAAGCCATCCGGCAACGGGAATTTTGGAAAGTGGAGGTCCTCTGCTTTTTCGGGGAAGAAGAATTCCACGTTGCAGCGTTTGGCGATTTCGATGGTGTTGGCAATGGCTTCGGGCTGATCGGGGAAGAGGGCGGCCATCTCTTCGCCGCTTTTCATATAGAACTGCCCGGCTTCGTAGCGGTGGCGGTTTGGATCGGCGACGAGGTCGCCGCGCTGCAGGCAGATCAGCACATCGTGTGCTTCCGAGTGTTCTTTCCTTACATAGTGGACATCGTTGGTTGCCACCAGCGGCAAGCCGGTGCGTCTGGCCACCTCCAGCATGTTCTTCCGGGCCGTTTTTTCATCGGCAATTCCATGGTCCTGCAGTTCGAGGAAAAAGTTGTTCTCACCCAGAATGTCGGAATATTCCCGGGCCAGCTCCTCGGCCCTGTCGATATCGCCATTCATACAGGCCTCATTCACCTCGCCGCGCAGGCAGGCGGAGAGGCCGATGAGTCCTTTGCTGTGTTTTCGTATCAATTCCTTGTCAATGCGTGGTTTGTAGTATACGCCTTCGAGGTGGGCATGGGATACGAGCTTGACGAGATTCTCGTAGCCTTCCTGCGTTTCGGCCAGCAGGACGAGGTGCAGGTTGTTGCGCTGGGAGCTTCGCTCCTCGATTCCGTGGCGCGCCACGTAGACCTCGCAGCCGATGATCGGTTTGATGCCGGCATTCCGGGCGGTTTTATAGAATTCGACCGCGCCATACAGCACGCCATGGTCGGTCATTGCCAGATAATCCATCCCCATGTCCTTGGCCGCCTTGACGGCATCCTTAATCTTCACAGCACTGTCCAGCAGGCTGTAGCAGGTATGGAAATGAAGATGGCAAAACGGCACTTTACTCACGGAAATCGACCCTCAACGGTTAAAAGGGCAAGATAAAATCCAGCGAGGACAATGAACAGGATAAAGTGCAGTTCGAAACAAACCCAACATTTATGTTGCATACAGTGCGGTATGATGTAATTTCCCGCGAATATTCACGGAGGGATGCGTATATGCACGAAATCATGACAATTGAGGAAGTGGCCGCATATTTGCGGGTTTCTGAGCGAACGGTGTATGACTGGGCGCAAAAGGGTGACCTGCCCGGTGGTAAGCTGGGTACGACTTGGCGCTTCAAGCGCGAGGATGTGGAAAACTGGGTCAACACACGGCTTTCCAGCAAGTCGGCTCCTGCGATTGCTTCGACTGGTAAGGGCGGATCCTCCCTGTTGACCCCGGAACGAATTTCCATTCTCGAAGAGGTGGACAAGAAGACTGTGTTGACGAAACTGGTTGATCTATTGGCAACCTCATCGTTGGTGCACAACCGGGACGAGCTGCTTAACGGCATTTTTGCCCGAGAAGAACTGATGAGCACCGGCATTGGCTTTGGCATTGGCGTGCCGCATGTGCGCATCGATTCCGTGTCTGATCTGGTCATGGCGGTGGCGGTCAGCAAGCGACCCATTTCCGGCTATTCCTCGCTCGACAACCAACCGGTGCAGATTGTCTGTATGCTGGCAGCCCGCCAAGACCAGCACACCAAGTATATCCGGACACTCTCGGCGGTGAGCAGTCGTCTGAAGGATGGCGCCACTCGCGAGAAGATCATTGCTTCCGACGATCCCGCCTTCATCTATTCACAACTAATGGCAGAGGGGTAAAGCGATGCCTGATTTCCACCTTGGCGTTTTAGCGGTGCTGGGCATTTGCGTGGCCGGTGGAGTGGTTGGCGCATGGATCTTCCAGCGCCTGAACATTCCACAGGTTGTCGGCTACATTGTCGTCGGCGTACTGATTGGCGATACCGGACTGGGCTTGCTGCATCCCGGAGACATCGCAGCGCTGCGGCCCTTCAACAACTTTGCGCTGGGGCTGATCGGCTTTCTGGTGGGCGGCGAGCTGAGTGGAAGCATCTTCAAAAAATACGGCAAGCAGTTCACGGCCATTCTGCTGGGCGAGGGGCTGGCGGCGTTCTTTCTGGTGGGGATTGCATCGACGGTGATCGTCTATTTTGTCGGTCACGACTGGATCATGGCGATTGCGGCCGGCATCGTTTTCGGGGCGATTGCCTCGGCCACGGACCCGGCCTCGACGATCGACGTGCTCTGGGAATACCGCTCCGCTGGGGTGCTGACCACCGCCATCGTTGCCATCGTGGCGCTCGACGACGCCCTGGCCATGACGCTCTACGGACTGGGCACCAGCATCGCCTCGATTCTGGCGAACAGTGGCGGCGAATCGGTTGGGCTAACCATGCTTCACACCTTGATCGAACTCGGTGGCGCCATCGTTCTGGGGGTCGCATCCGGCTTTGTGCTTAACGCCATGATGCACTATATGCCCCAGACAGAAAAACGACTGGGGATTTCGATTGGCATCATCCTGCTGTGCATCGGTTTGGCGGTGGCTTTCGGCATGGATGTCATTCTGGCTACGATGTCGGTCGGCATTGTGTTGATCAATCTGGCGCCCAAGCGCAGTAAGCAGTTGTTCGAGGTCATCCGGTCTTTTTCGACGCCGATCTACATTATTTTCTTCGTGCTCGTTGGCGCGCGTCTTTCGCTGGGCAACATGCCGCCTTGGCTCTGGGGACTGGTGGTGGCCTATGTGCTGATGCGCAGTATCGGTAAATGGGTTGGGTCCTACCTGGGCGCCCGCATTTCCAAGGCCGAAAAGCCGGTCCAGAATTATATGGGTATGGCTCTTTTCGCGCAGGGCGGCGTGGCGGTTGGTCTGTCGATCGTCGCCAGCCAGAACCTCCAGCATATCCAGGTGGTCGAGGGGATGAGCCTGGGCGACATGATCATCTTCACCGTCACGGCAACCACCCTGTGCGTCCAGCTGATCGGCCCCGCGTTTGCCAAGCTGGCGATCAAGAAGGCGGGGGAAATTGGCCGTAATGTGACCGAAGAAGACGTGATGGCCGAGCTGAAGGTGTCGGATGTTGTTGATACCGGCATCGTACCCTTGCAAGAGGGTACGCCGCTGGCCGAAGTGGTGCAGCACTTTGCCGAGCAGGACACTCTCGTGTATCCCGTCGTTACCGGGGAAGGTACCATTGTCGGGGTCTTGACGTTCGACATGCTCAAAGAGGTTTTGATCGACCGCGATACCTGGCTGTGGCTGGTGGTTGGCGATGTAATGCAACCGCTGCACGATCGCCTGCTGGCCAATATGAATCTGGCCGAGGCCTTGCGCGAGCTGCACGATACGCAAGTGGAAGCCTTGCCGGTCATCGAAAGCGAGGAGAGCGGAAAGTTGCTGGGCATACTCGACCAGCGGGCCGCCCGGCGCAAGGTCGGCGCGGAACTCGTGCGCCGCCAAACCGCGGCAGCCTGATTTATGAATGAGAGGGGATGGGTGAAAAAGAATCTGGAAAATACAACCGTTAAGGACCTCGCGTATCTGATCGAATCTTCCTGCCTGCGGGCGCCGAGCGATACGCCGCTCGAAAAGCTGGCCAACGTGCTTTGCTCATCGGACCGCTACAAGGTCTATCTCGAAAACGAAGCGGGCGAGTTAGCCGGGGTCATTCAGGCCAAGCACATTGCCGTGAAAGTGCTGGAACTTTCCCGGCAGAAGGATGAGGCGGAGGACATGCTGCCCGCTATTGCCTATGCGCTTAACGCCCAGACCGGCCAGGATCTTGCGGAGCCGCCGGTGACCGTGGTCGCCGACACGCAGCTCAAGAACGTGCTGGAGCTGATGGAACAGAACCATATCCGTGAGATCGCCGTGGTGGATGAGGGCGGGCGGATTGTCGGTACCCTCGAGGCCAAGAACATACTTTCCCACTATCTGCAGGCGAAAGGCGAGAGCAACCTATAACGGAGTCTAATCCATGAATGTAATGAACTACACCCGCCGCGAGGAATCGTGGCAGCCGAAACTGGAAGCCGGTTCCCGCAACCAGGCTCTGGAGCAAGTCGTACAAACATTGTGCTCCGGTGAATTCTACGAAGTAAATCCCGAACTCACGCACGAGACCATTGTCGCCGCATTGGTCAAACGTGAATCGCAGCGCAGTACGGCAGTCGGCGAGGGAATCGCCTTTCCGCATGCCCGGCTCGAACACCTCTCGCAGGCGCTGGTCGCCGTCGCGACCTTCGACGAACCGGTCATGTTCGAGGAGAATCCCGTGCAGATCGTCTGCCTGTTTTTGGTGCCGGCTTCCGATGCCTCCATCTCGCTCAAGCTGATGGCGCAGCTTTCCCGCTTGCTGATGGATTCCGACGTGCGCGATGGAGTGTTCTCGGCGCAGGATGGTGAGGCACTGCGTAATATCGTCAAGCAACACAATCCACGGATCGACAAGGTCATCGAAGCTCGCGACATCATGCGGCCGCCGCGCTTCAGCATTCGCGAGGACGAACCCGTCTCGAAATGCACGCATACGATGAGCGTGAACAACCTGATGGCGATTCCCGTCATCAATGAAAATCACGAAATTCTCGGTGAAATCACCGTAGAACGGCTTTTCCGCTACGGCCTGCCAGACTTCTTTTCCAAGCTGAAGAGTGTCTCCTTCATCGCCGAGTTCGATCCCTTTGAAAAATATTTCGAAGACGAACGCAACACCTTGGCGCGCGACATGATGGAATCCAGCGCCAAGACTGTTCCGGTGGATTACACCATTATGGAAATCGTATTCGATCTCGCGATCCGGAATTTCACCAAGCTCTATGTCGTCGACGAAAAGGGCCGCTGGATCGGCGTCATCGACAAGAGCGTCGTGCTCGACAACGTGATCAACTTCTAATTTATAGGTTTCCCCATGCATGATATGATTTTACCCATTGCCGTGTTCCTTGTGGTCTATTTTTTCATTGCCACGGAACTGCTCGACAAAACCATCGCCTCTCTCATTGGCGCTGCTGTGATGATTGGTCTCGGCCTGGTGCCTTATACCGCAGAGCAGGCGGCGGATCATCACGCTTCGGCCCCGGTTGCCATCGAGCAGATGATCGATCATGATACCCCGGTTGCAGAGCATGTAACGGTGGAGCATCCGGAATCGACCGTGTCCGTCGCGGAGCAGCAATCGGCGGCTGAAGCAGATTACATTCCCAAAGGGGCTCTCGGTTCCATCGACCTGAATGTACTGTTTTTGTTGATCGGTATGATGGTGATTGTTAACACGCTTACCGACACCGGCGTGTTCGAATGGCTGGCCATCAAGCTGGCACGTCTCGCAAAAGGCAACGGCATGGTCATTGCCATTTTCTTTATGGTGATGACCGCGGTTCTCTCCGCCTTCCTTGACAATGTAACTACCGTCATTCTGATGGCGCCGATTACGATCCTGCTCTGTCAACTCCTGGAGATGCCGGCGCCGCCGATTCTGATCATGGAAGCGGTGTTCTCCAATATCGGTGGCACCTCCACCCTGGTGGGTGACCCTCCGAATATCCTGATTGGTTCGGGGAGTGACCTGACCTTTAATGATTTCCTGGTTAACCTCGGACCGCCTGTTCTTATTATGATGGTGCTCCTGCTGGGCGTGATGTTCCTGCTATTCCGCAGGTCGATCAAGACGACCGATGCCACCCGAAAGCGTGTTGAAGCCTCCCGCCCGGAAAAAGCGATTCTGGAACCCGTAGTGTTGAAGAAAGCGCTCGTGGTTTTCGGGCTGGTGCTTGCCGGATTCTTTGCGGGGCACGCTCTGCATATTGAGCCGGGCATTATTGCGCTGGCCGGGAGCATGGTTATGGTACTGGTTTGTAAAAAGGATATTCACCATGCATTGATGCATGTGGAATGGAACACCATTCTCTTCTTTGCCGGCCTGTTCATGATGATTGCCGCCTTGGAGCATCATGGTGTTTTCGAGGCCATGGGAGAATTCATTCTGACCATTTGCGATGGAGACCCGCAGAAAACCGCGTTGACGTTGCTTTGGTTCGCCGCGATTGCTTCGGCCATCCTCGATAATATTCCTTTGGTGATGGCCATGATTCCGCTGGTGAGGGGCATCAGTCCTGAACTGGGATTCGCGATGGGCGCTGACAATCCCTTGCTTTGGGCGTTGGCGCTCGGGGCCTGTCTGGGCGGAAACGGAACGCTGGTGGGTGCGTCGGCTAACGTCGTGATCTCGCAGATTGCCAATCGTAATAACTGCAAGATCAGCTTCATGGGATTCACCAAATATGGATTCCCGTTCATGCTCGTCTCGCTGGTCGTGGCCCACATCTATCTGTACGTAAGATTCTTCATGTAGTGCACTCAGGAGAACTATGTTCAAGCCCAAGCTCTTTACGCTACTAAAGGGTTATAATCTTAAGACGCTACTCGCCGACGGCATCGCAGGCCTGACCGTCGGCGTCATAGCTCTGCCGCTGGCCATGGCCTTTGCCATCGCCAGCGGCCTGCCGCCCGAACGCGGCCTGTTCACTGCCATCGTTGCCGGATTTCTGATTGCCTTCCTCGGCGGCAGCCGGGTCCAGATCGGTGGGCCGACCGGCGCCTTTGTGGTGATCGTCTCCGGCATTGTCGCGCAATACGGTTATGCCGGCCTCGCCTGGTGTACGCTGATGGCCGGCGTCATACTGATTCTCTTCGGGGTCTTCAAGCTCGGCGGCATGATCCGCTTCATTCCCTTCCCGGTCACCACCGGCTTTACCTCCGGTATTGCTGTCGTCATCTTTTCCACGCAGATCAAGGATCTCCTGGGATTGCGCATGGCCGAAGTCCCCGCCGAATTCATCCCGAAGTGGGGAGCCTATTTCCACGCATTTGGATCCTTCTCCGCGTCAACTGCGGCCATCGGACTTGGCACGGTTTTTATAATCGCCCTGCTGCACCACTTGGCTCCGCGCCTGCCGGGGATGCTGATTGCCATGGTGCTGGCCACAGTCGCCGTTGCAGTATTCAACCTTGATGTCGAAACCATCGGCGGGCGCTTCGGCCAGCTACCGCGTATGTTGCCATCGCCCGGCCTGCCTTCGCTTGATATCGGGCAGATGGGCGGGCTGGTATCGGCAGCCTTCACCGTAGCGCTGCTCGCCGCCATTGAATCGCTGATGTCTGCTACGGTTGCCGACGGGATGATCGGCGGTAAACACCGCCCGAATACGGAACTGATCGCGCAGGGACTGGCCAACATCGGCGGGGTATTTTTTGGCGGTATTCCAGCTACGGGCGCAATCGCCCGCACGGCTACGAATGTCAAGAGCGGTGCGAAGACGCCGGTCGCCGGCATGATCCACGCCGGTGTGCTTCTCTTGATTTTGTTGCTCTGTGCTCCTGTTGCGGCCCGAATTCCGTTGGCGTCGCTGGCCGGCATCCTCGTGGTGGTAAGCTACAACATGAGCGAGCACCGCCACTTTGCCTCGATTCTCAAGGGACCCCGTAGCGATCAGCTGGTTTTGTTGCTCACCTTTGGCTTGACCGTTCTCGTGGACCTTACTTTGGCGGTGCAAGTCGGTATTGTGCTCTCGTCGCTACTCTTTATGCGCCGTATGTCCGAAATCGCCAACGTCAGCATGATCACCAACAATCTGAAGGGCGACGAGGATCCCGAATTCGATCCGATGTCCATTACCACCAGAGACGTTCCCCCGGGGGTCGAGGTCTACGAAGTCGAGGGCCCCTTCTTTTTCGGCATGGCCGATACCTTCTGGAATGCGCTGCATCAGGTCGAGCACAATGTTTCCGTGCTCATCATCCGCATCCGCAACGTGCCGACCATCGATGCCACCGGCCTGCACGTACTCGAAGAGTTGCACCAAAAGTGCTGGCGACAGAAGACGCGGCTGATCTTTTCCGGTGTCACGAAACAGCCCATGTCCGTCTTCAGGCAATCCGGGTTTCTTCAGGCTGTCGGTTCGGAAAACTTCTGCCCAAGCATCGACGAAGCCTTGGCTCGGGCCTGTTCGATCATTGAAAACCAATCGGAAATTGTAGAGGAGGGATAACCATGACTAACCGAAAAACCATCAACCAGTTGATCCAGTTGCAGGAACTCATCGTGGCCCGCATGCAGACCAAGGCCGCCCGCTCCAAGGCACCGCTTGATGCGCTCGAAAAGAGCATCGCCCTGTTGGGGTCGGATCTCGCCCAACCGGTCAAGACGCATATCAACCGGCTCCTGCAAAAGCATCCCGAAGCCGTCGTGCCGATCATCGACGACCACTGCACCGGCTGCGGCATCCAGCTGCCCAAAAGCCAGGTCAACGAAGTGCTGCGCGCCGACGAACTGAACCGTTGCCGCAACTGCACCCGCTTCCTCTACATTCCTTCCGAGGTGGTCGCCCGCGAACGCACCAGCCGCGTCTATGGCGAAAAGCAGAAAATGGGCATTGCCCGCTTCTCGGCGCCGTCGCTGATGGTTGCGCCGCTGACCGGCTCAACGCCGGAAGAGGTGCTGCGGGAAATGTGCGAGCGCATGCAGCAGGAATCGTTTGTCGTCAGCGCCGACCAGTTGTTCGACCTCGCCATGCAGCGCGAAGCCATCGTGAGCACGGCGGTGGACTGCGGGCTGGCCTTCCCGCATGTGCGCGGGGTGGAAGGCGGCGGTTTGACCATGGCGCTGGGTATCCATAAGAAGGGCATCAACTTCGGCGGTCCCGGCCGTACGCTCACCCGGATCTTTTTCTTCATGGTGATCCCGACCGCGACCAGCGCGTTTTACCTGAAGCTTTTGTCCGGCCTGTCGCAGACCTTCCGCGAAAAGGAGGCGCGCGATGCCCTGTTGGCTGCCGCCAACGATCCGGAAGCGTTGTGGAAGACGCTGGTGCAGAAAACTCGCAAGACCGTGAAATAGGGCGAAGCCTACTCCGGATCGAGGTGCTTCTTGGCCTCGGCCTCGGTGTCGTAGGCTTCGGCATAGTCGATGATCAGAACGACCTGCTTGTCGGTGCGCACTTCAAGAATCCCTTCGCCGGCGGCATAATACTGCGTCTTGTCCGCACCCTGCACCTTGAGCACGCCGGGCTGCAGTGCGGTGATCATCGGCGCATGGTTGGCGAGGATGCCCATCGAGCCCTCGACGCCGTATGCGACAACCGCTTCGGCATCATCGTCCCAGATGTTGCCTTCGGGTGTGGTAACATGGAGGTGGAAGGAGGGCATGGCTAGAGTCTCTTCGCCTTTTCGAGTACGTCGTCGATGCCGCCGGCCATGTAGAACGCCATTTCCGGCACGTCGTCGTGCTTGCCTTCCAGCACTTCCTTGAAGGAGCGGATGGTATCTTCAAGCTGCACGAAGATACCGTCAATGCCGCTGAACTGTTTCGCGACATCGAACGGCTGCGACAGGAACTTTTGCACCTTGCGCGCGCGGTTCACGGTCAAACGGTCTTCCTCGGACAGCTCGTCCATGCCGAGAATGGCGATGATATCCTGCAGGTTCTTGTACTTCTGCAGGATTTCCTGCACGCCGCGGGCAACCTCGTAGTGTTCCTGTCCGACCACGTTGGGGTTGAGGATCGTCGAGGTGGAGGTCAGCGGATCGACGGCGGGGTAAATTCCCAGCTCGGAGATCGGGCGCGACAGCTCGGTGGTTGCATCGAGGTGGGCGAAGGTCGTGGCCGGCGCCGGGTCGGTATAGTCGTCGGCCGGTACATAGACCGCCTGGATCGAGGTAATCGAGCCGGTCTTGGTGGAGGTGATGCGTTCCTGCAGCGCGCCCATATCGGTGCCGAGCGTCGGTTGGTAGCCCACGGCCGACGGAATGCGCCCGAGCAGGGCGGATACTTCCGATCCGGCCTGGGTGAAACGGAAAATATTGTCCACAAACAAAAGCACGTCCTGGCTCATTTCGTCGCGGAAGTGTTCGGCCATCGTGAGGGCCGAAAGGGCCACGCGGGCGCGGGCGCCGGGCGGTTCGTTCATCTGGCCGTAGATCATCGCGGTTTTGTCCATCACGCCGGCTTCCTTCATTTCCCGGAAGAGGGCGGTGCCTTCGCGCGTACGTTCTCCGACGCCGGCAAACACCGAGTAGCCGCCGTGGCCCTTGGCGATGTTGTTGATCAGCTCCTGGATCAAGACCGTTTTGCCCACGCCGGCACCACCAAACAGGCCGATCTTGCCGCCCTTTTTGTAGGGCGCGAGCAGGTCGATCACCTTGATGCCGGTGATCAGCATGTTGTCTGCGGTGTCCTGTTGGTCGAACGCCGGGGCGTCGCGGTGGATAACAGAGGTGGTCTCGCTTCCGATGGGGCCCGCTTGGTCGATGGGGTCGCCGAGCAGGTTCATTACGCGACCGAGGGTTTTCGTGCCCACCGGTACGCGGATCATGTCGCCCGTGTCGCGGACCGGAGCGCCGCGCACCAGGCCGTCGGTGGTATCCATCGCGATGCAGCGGACGGTATTGTCGCCGAGGTGCTGGGCGACTTCAAGCGTGAGGTTTTCAGGCTCCTCGCTGATCGTAGGATTGGACAGCTTCAGGGCGGTCAGGATGTTCGGAAGGTTGCCTTCCGGGAATTTTACGTCGATGACCGCGCCCAGGATCTGGGATATCTTGCCGGTTGCGTTTGCAGTTGCCGTACTCATGAATGTTCTCCTGTCTCTCTAAAAATCGAATTAAAAGGGCTATAGCGCCTCGGCGCCGGAAATGATTTCAATCAGCTCGGTGGTGATGGCCGCCTGCCGGGCGCGGTTGCGCAGCAGCGTGTATTCGTCGATCATCTTGCCGGCGTTGGTTGTGGCGTTGTCCATGGCGGTCATGCGCGCGCCGTGTTCGCCCGCGGAATTTTCCAGCAGGGCGTAGAACACCTTGAACACCACCAGCATGGGAACGAGGCGGGGCAGCAGTTCCTCCAGAGGGGGCTCGGCGATAAAATCGTCTTCCTTGATCGCCTCCACCGGATCGTGATCCTTCAGGGTCACCAGCGGAAGCGGCAGCAGCTGGTCGATCTGCGGTACCTGCGAAAGCGGGCTGACGAAGTGGTTGTAGAGCATGTGCACTTCATCGAACTGCCCATCGGAAAAGGCGGCGATCAGATCGTCTGCGATCTCGGAAGCATTGCGTGAGTTGGGCGCGGCGGTGACGTCGGGGAAGTTCTTGTGTACCGTCGCGCGGTTGGCGAAATAGAGGTATCCGCGCCGTCCGCAGAAGGCGAGAGCAACCTCTTTGCCCGCCGCCTCAAGCTCCGTGCGCTTGTTGCGCACAAACTTGATCAGGTTGTTGTTGAAGCCACCGCACAAGCCCTTGTCCGAGGAAAAGACGAGCAACAGCACCCGGCGGACCTGCGCCCGCGGAGTCAACAGGGGATGCATCTCCTGATCGACCGAGCCGGCAATGCGGTAGATCAGGTTGTTGACCTGGTGCGCATAGTCCTTGGCGCGGCCTTCTGTTTCCTGGGCGCGACGAAGCTTGCTCGCCGAGACCATTTTCATGGTCTTGGTGATCTTCACCGTATTCTTCAAGCTGCTTAGCTTGCGGTTGTATTCCTTGATGCTCGCCATATCTTTTACCGAATAAAACTAGGCCTCGAAAGTACGCTTGAATTCCTCCAGCGTTTCCTTGATCGCCGTTTTCAACTCGTCGCTCAACGCCTTCTCTTCCTTGATCCGTTTGACCACGTCGGCATAGCGGGAGTCGAGGGCTTCGTTCAGTTCGCGCTCGAAGCGGCCGACGGTGGCGACCGGAATGTCATCCAGATAGCCGTTGGTGCCCGCAAAGATGATCACGATCTGCTTGGCGACTTCGAGTGGTACGTGCACCCCTTGCTTGATCACCTCCATCAGGCGTTGGCCGCGGTCCAGCAGCTTGCGCGTGGAGGCATCGAGGTCGGAGGCAAACTGCGAGAAGGCCGCCAGCTCGCGATACTGCGCCAGGTCGAGGCGCAACGTGCCCGCCGTCTGCTTCATGGCCTTGATCTGGGCGTCGCCGCCGACACGGGATACCGACAGGCCGGGGTTGATCGCCGGGCGCTGTCCCGAATTGAACAGGTCCGATTCGAGGAAGATCTGGCCGTCGGTGATCGAAATTACATTGGTCGGAATGTAGGCCGATACGTCGCCGTCCTGCGTTTCGATGATCGGCAGGGCGGTCAGGCTTCCGGCCCCCTTGGCGTCGCTCATCTTGGCGGAGCGCTCGAGCAGGCGGGAGTGTAGGTAAAATACGTCGCCGGGATACGCCTCGCGGCCGGGCGGGCGGCGCAACAGCAGCGAAAGCTGGCGGTAGGCCTGGGCCTGCTTGGTCAGGTCGTCGTAGATAATCAACGCATGTTTGCCGCTGTCGCGATAGTATTCGGCCATCGCTGTGCCGGCGAAGGGGGCGAGGAACTGCATCGGGGCCGGATCGGAAGCGGTGGCGGCAATGATGGTGGTGTATTCCATCGCGCCATGCTTCTTCAGGGTTTCGGCCACCTGGACCACGGTCGAACGCTTTTGCCCGATGGCCACATAGAAGCAGTGCACGTCTTCGCCGCGCTGGTTGATGATGGTGTCGATTGCCAGGGCCGTCTTGCCGGTCTTGCGGTCGCCGATGATCAGTTCGCGCTGGCCGCGGCCGATGGGGGTGAGGGCGTCGATCACCTTGATGCCGGTCTGCATGGGCTCATGTACGTCCTTGCGGTCGATGATTCCGGGGGCCTTGAGTTCAATCGGGCGGTCCACCGTCGGATGCAGCGCGGGGCCGCCGTCGATCGGGTTGCCGAGCGCGTCGACCACGCGGCCGGTCAGGCCGTCGCCTGAAGGCACGGAAGCGATGGTTTCGGTGCGCTTGACCTGGTCGCCCTCCTTGATGCCGGTGTCCGGACCGAAGATGGCCACGCCGACGTTGTCCTCTTCGAGGTTGAGCGCCATGCCCTTCATGCCGTTGGAGAATTCAACCAGCTCGCCTGCCATGACGTTGGCCAGCCCATGTACGCGGGCGATTCCATCGCCCACGCTGAGCACGGTGCCAACCTCGTAGGCCGTCACGCTACCGGTGAAGTCTTTCAGCTGCTGTTTTAGAATGGATGACACTTCATCGGGTCTGATATCTATCGCCATGATTTTGCCTTATACTTGGGGTGTTCATGCTTTGCGTTGGTCACGCTTTTTTCAAAGAGGTCGAGTTTTGCGAGCAGGCTGAAATCGCGGATCTGGTCGCCCACCCGGATTTTAAAACCGCCGATCAGCGAGGCATCGACTGCGACATCCGCCAGGATCGTCTTGCCATACTGCTGGTGGAGCTTTTCCTTGATGGCCGCGAGTTGGGCGTCGGACAGCTCGTGGGCGGCCGTGATTGCCACCTTGAGAAGGCCGAGCTCCCCGCAGACCAGCTGTTCATAGACGTTGCAGATGGTTTCCAGCAGGGACAGGCGGGTGCGCGAAGCGAGGAAGGCGAGAAACCGCAGCGTCACCGGGTGGGCCTCTTTTTCGAACAGCGTCGCCATCGCCTGCCGGGCGGTATCCGCCGGGATGGTCGGGTTTTCGATAAAGGCCGCAAATTCCGGGGAGCTTCCGATCAACTGCCGGATGGCCCCGCAGTCCGCGCGGACGGCATCCCGCGCGTCCTCTTCGACGGCATAGGCGAAGAGGGTGCGGGCATATCGGTTGGCTACGGAAGGCGTCTCCATCGTTGTTCCTACAGCTCCTGGATGAATTTGTCGGTCAGCACCCGGTTTTTCTCGTCGTCCAGATTGGCTCCGAGCAACCGGCCGGCGAGCTCGCGGGCCCAGGCCGCGCTTTCGATGCGTAGGGCGTCTTCCGCCTTGGCCCGGCTGTTATCGATTTCACGTTTGGCATTCTCCACCATGATCTGGGCCTCTTCGCGCGCCTTGGCCTCGATGGCGCGGGCCTGTTCCTGCGCACCGCGGCGGGCAACGTCTAGAATGGCACGGGCCTTTTCGTCGGTTTCCGCGATGGTTTTTGCCCGAACCTCTTCGATGGCCGCCAGTTCCTCGCGTAGCTGGGTGGCGTGGTCGATGGAGTCCTGGATGTCCTTCTCGCGCTCGTCGAGCTTGGCCAGGATGGGTTTCCAGGCCACCTTGTAGAGCACGGCCAGCAGGATCGCAAAGACGACCCAGGTCCAGATGACCATCTGGCCCGAGATCGCCATGGGATCGACCTCCGCATGCGCGTCGTGCGGCACCTGGGTGGTGGCCGTGAGATCGTGCGAGGGCTCGGCGTGAAGTTGCGTGTCAGCCATGGTTAATACCGTTCGTTGTGGGATTTAGTTGGCCAGGAAGCAGATGACCGCGCCAAACAGGGCCACCCCTTCAATCAGGGCCGCCGCAATCAACATGGCGGTCTGGATCTTGGGGGCCGCTTCCGGTTGGCGGGCAATGCCGTTCATGGCCGCTGCGCCGATCAAACCGATGCCGAGACCTGCGCCGATAGTCACCAATCCTGCTCCTAATGCTGCAATACTCATTTTATTCTCCTGCGTCTTGTTTGGTTTACAGTTCCTTGCGAAATCAATTGCCCTAGTGTTCCGGATGATACATGTGGCCGATAAACATGGCCGATAGCAGGGTGAACACATACGCCTGCAGGAATGCGATGAAGATTTCCATCATGCTGATGGCCACCGCCATGACCAGCGCCGGCAACGCGGCCAGCCCGAAGGCAACGATCAGGCCGATCAGCGAGAATACCACGATGTGGCCGGCCAGCATGTTGGCAAACAGGCGGATCGTCAGTGCCGCGCACTTGACCACCAGCCCGATCATTTCCAGCGGGACGATCAATATCAAAACCGGCCACGGCACGCCGGATGGAATGAAGCTCTTGAAAAACTTGACGGGGCCGTTCACATAGAGGGCGCCAAAGACCATGAAGGAAAACGTGACCATGGCCAGCCCGAAGGTGACGTTGATGTTGCCTGTGGCCGTGGAAAACATGGGGCACAGGCCCATCAGGTTGCACATGGCGATAAAAAAGAAAAAGGTCAGGAAGAGGGGGGCCATCCGGCGACCGTCCTTCTCGCCGAGGTTGGCGATACAGATGTCGTCGCGCACGAACTTGACCAGCACTTCCATCACGTTGGTCCAGCCCTTCGGCGCGCGACCTTCCTTGTAGCGGCAAAGTACCGTGAAAATGAACAGTAGCAACAGGCCGGAAATCATTAGCATCAACGCATTGTTGCTCATCCATTCCGGCAGGTGGAATTTCTTGAAGGGGGTGTGCCAAAAACCGGAATCCGTCACATGGTGCATGATCCACTGGTTGACATGGTGCGACCGATCGGCCGTCGCATGTACCTGCTGTTCAATATCTTGCGCTATGGTTGCCGGTTCACTCATTTTTTTGTTCGCACTGCGCTGTCCGCGATAAACTCTTCATATGATGATGAAGGCCATAAATCAGTACCACGAGGAACGTGAAGTAGCCGAAAAACGTCTTCAGCACAAACCCGCGTACATTCAATATTTCCCATTCCAAAATACATAATAGAAAAACCAAGAAGGCAACGGAACGAATTCCATTGCCCAGAAAGGCCCATCTATAAAATCCGGCGGTTTTCGGTCGCAACGCCTGATTCGCTATAAAGATAGCGATATATGCATTAAAGAAAACCAGTAGCCAACTATAAAATAGTTCTTTTCTCGGGGTATCATGATCATCAAGCTCATGAATCAGCAGCGAGCCGCCCGTAAACGCTAAAACCGCGACCGGCAACACGCTTCGAACGGATGTCATGAACTCAGGACTCGCGTGTATCATTGTGCTTTCCTCCGTTTTTATCCTGCCGGGACGTCTTTTCGTCCGCGGGCCGGTTCGGGACCGCGATCAGCTTCCACAACTCCCATCCACCATAAGCCAGCCCCAGAAAAATACCGAGAAGGGTAAACAGGGGCTCGCGCCCGGTTTTTACATCCAGCCAATGGCCGCCCAGCGCAAAAACCGCCATGCCGGTGGCGAAGGACGTGCCGAAGCCAATGGCGGCCCCCGCCATATGCTTTGTTTCGGGTATCTCAGTCTTGTTCCGGTTTTGCTCGTTCATCGGGATTTCCCCGCAATAATGGCATACCCCGCGTTCATTGTTGCACAGGTTTGTCCGCCGGCTAACAAATGGCATTGCAGGGCGATCCGGCTGCGGCCCGTTGTCCTTAACTCTTGTAAGATGCGCGTTCTTTCGCTTTCTACAAGCTGGGCACAAGCAACCATGTCCGCCCGGACGGCGGACGTATATTCCGTTTCGCTTTTCACAATCATGACGTCGGCATCGATTCCGGTTTCGCGCAGGGCCAGGGTGACCGCGCTCCAGCCGGCCAGATCCAGCAGCGAGTCGATGCTGCCCGCAAACGCCGACCCCTTGTCGTTCAGGTTCTTGGCCAGCGGAGCACCCAATTCGATGCGTTGGCCGTTCCAGGCGACGACTTCGATGCCGAGCCGTTGTGTGGGGAGGATGTTCTTCAACAGGGTTTTCACGGGGTTGGAGGGTAGGGGGTCGCGAAAGGGCAGTCAAGTTGAGTCGGCCCGATCTTGGGCCGTATCTCCGTTGTTGCCCCGCATGCCGGCAAGGTGTATATTCACAGCGTTGCCGGGGGCAATCAGGCGCTTCCGGTTGATGTGAAAGGAGTTGGCCATGTCATTGCTCAAGTTGATGTGTTCCAGAGAGGTTCCCGAAAAGTTGCTCAAACAGCTTTCGTCTGCCGTTGCCCTTGTTCTCGGAGAGCCGGAAGCAAGCGTAATGGTTCTCTTTGATCAACGGGAAATGTTGATGGGGGCTAGCAGGGGGGACGTGGCCTATGCTGAGGTTAAGAGCGTCGGCGGGCTCGATCGGTTCGTGAACCACGAACTCACCATGAAAATCTGCATTCTGCTCAACGATCACCTAGGCATTCCCTGCGAGCGGATTTATGTGACCTTCCAGTCGTTCGAGGCCGATCACTGGGGCTGGAAGCAGTCGATTTCGGAATAGACGGTGAAAACGCTCAAGAAACAACTGGGGCTTCTGGATGTATTCGCCATTTGCAGCGGGGCGATGATCAGCTCCGGGTTGTTTGTCCTTCCGGGCATCGCGGCCGCCAAGGCCGGGCCGCTGGCGATCGTGGCCTACGTGCTTTCGGGGCTGCTGCTGATTCCCTCGCTGCTGTCGATGGCGGAAATGGCCTCGGCCATGCCGCGTGCCGGCGGCACCTATTTTTTCGTCAGCCGCAGCCTCGGCGGCATGTTCGGCACACTCGACGGCGTCGGCGTTTGGCTGGCGCTAATCCTGAAGACGAGCATTGCGCTGCTTGGGCTCGGGGCGTATCTGGCGGTCTACCTCCATCTGCCGATGCAGCTGACCGCCATCGTCGCCGGACTGGTTTTCATGGCAATCAACATTTTCGGTGCCAAGGAGACGACCAGTCTGCAGGTCGCCATGGTCGGTGTGCTGCTGGCCATTCTCGTCTATCTGCTGGTTCGCGGCGCGCCCTCGGTTCGGCGCGAGTTCTACGTTCCCTTCGCTCCCCAGGGAGGCGCTTCGCTGCTGCCGACCGTGGCACTGGTCTTCATCAGCTATATCGGTCTGACCAAGGTGGCCAGCATCGCAGAAGAGGTGAAAAACCCGGGTCGCAACATTCCCGCCGGCATGTTTCTCGCGCTGGGGATTGTTCTGGCGCTGTACGCCGGGGTCGTAGCGCTGGTCGTTGGCATCGTACCGGCCGCGCAACTGCACGGCTCCCTCACGCCGATCGCCGATGCCGCCGATATTGCCTTGGGTGCGGTCGGCAAACACCTGATCAATCTTGGCGCGGCGTTAGCCTTTGCCACAACCGCCAACGCCGGCATTCTTTCGGCCAGCCGCTATCTGCTGGCCATGAGCCGCGACCGGGTCATTCCCCATCCATTTTCCCGTTTCTGCCGCTTCAAGACGCCCCTGAACGCCATCCTCATGACCTCCGGCGTGGTGTTGCTGTTTGCCGCATTTGCCGGTGTCGAGCGCATAGCCAAGTTGGCCAGCGCGTTTCAATTGCTGGTTTTCGCCTTTGTAAACATCGCGGTGATCGTCATGCGCGAAAGCGGGATCGAAAGCTACGATCCGCGCTTCAAGAGCCCGCTCTATCCCTGGGTGCAGGTGGTTGGTATCCTGATTTCCGTGGTGCTCATCCCCGAAATGGGGCTGTTACCAAGCATCTTTGCGATGGGCCTGATCGGGATCGGGGTGGTTTGGTACAACCTGTACGTTTCCTCCCGTGTGGCGCCGCGCGTCGGGGCCGTCGCAAAAATGGCCGAGCGGCTCGGAGAACGCCTGTTGGAACGCGACGCCGACGCCATGGGGCTGCGCACCGAACTGCGCCAGCTGATGAAGGAGCAGGGGCTGCGCGAAGACGATCCCTTCTTCCAGCTGGTGCAGACCGCGGATTTCATTGAGCTGGAAACAGGAACGGATTCCGAAGAGGTGATCCGCCGCGGAGCCCGCATGCTTGCGCAAAAAAGCGGCATTTCGCATGACCTGATTCTCGGTGCCCTGCTCGAACGCAACCGGCTGGGAGAAACCCCCGCCGACGCCGGCGTCGCATTGCCGCACCTCCTGCTCAACGATGTCGAGGACTTCCATATGGTGGCCGCGCGCAGTATCGAAGGAATACCGTTTCCTATGTCGGGCCAGAACATCCACGCCGTATTCCTGTTGCTGGGCGCACGCAGCAACCCGACGCAGCACCTGCGCTTCCTGGCCGAGATCGCCCGGCGGGCCGAAAGCCCGAGTTTTCTGGACGACTGGATCCGCGCCGACTCGTTGGACAGTCTGAAGGCCCTGCTGCACGAAGACGCGGAGCATCCGAACCCGGAAGAGTAGCGGCCGATCGGCCTTGCATGAACGATGGAATTCAGTCGATTCCTGCCGCCGGCGTGGTATAGGAAGCCGATCAACCCCGCATTACACTGTCACCGCGATCCGTGATCGCGGATGGATGCTCGCCATTTTCCCTGCCCGCTTGGTTTACTTCCCCTCTCTGCATGTATAAAGTGCGGCCCATTCACAACTTTTGAAAATGAAAGGTATGACCATGCGCAGCGACAAGACGAAAAAAGGTTTGGAACGGGCACCGCACCGCAGTCTGATGCGGGCAACAGGGATGTCGTCGGAAGACATCCAGAAGCCGTTCATCGCCATCTGCAACTCCTTCAATCAGGTTATTCCCGGCCACGCGCATCTCGACGAAGTCGGCCGTTTTATCCGGCAAGCGGTGCGCGAAGCGGGCGGTACGCCGATCGAATTCAACATGATTGGCGTCTGCGACGGCATCGCCATGGGCCATTCCGGCATGAAGTATTCCCTGCCAAGCCGCGAGCTGATCGCCGACTCTGTCGAAACCATGATCGGTGCCCATGCCTTCGATGCGATGATCTGTATCCCGAACTGCGACAAGATCGTCCCCGGCATGATCATGGGTGCGATGCGCGTCAACATCCCGACCATCTTTGCCAGCGGTGGCCCGATGCAGGCCGGCAAGACCGGTGAAGGGAAAGTCGTCGACCTCATCAGCGTTTTCGAAGGTGTTGCCGCGCGCAAACAGGAAAAAATTTCCGACGAGGAACTCGAAGAACTCGAATGCAAGGGCTGCCCCTCGCAGGGTTCCTGCTCCGGCATGTTCACCGCCAACTCGATGAACTGCCTCTGCGAAGCCATCGGCCTCGCGCTACCAGGCAACGGAACCATTCTGGCCATCGACCCGGCCCGCAAGGAACTGTGGCGCGCCGCCGCCAAACGTGCTGTTGAAATGGCGAAGGCCGACGGCCCGCTCCCGCGCGACATCGTCACGCAGGAATCGCTCGACAACGCCTTTGCGCTCGATATGGCCATGGGCGGAAGCACGAACACCGTGTTGCATACGCTCGCCATCGCCAAGGAGGCGGGGGTGGATTACAGCCTGGAACGCATCAACGCCGTTTCCAAAAAGTGTCCGAACATCTGTAAGGTTTCTCCGTCGTCGAACTACCACATCGAAGATGTCCATGCGGCTGGCGGCATCAGCGCCATCCTCGCGGAAGTCGCAAAGCGGGAGGGACTATTGAATCCCGATTGCATCACCGTAACCGGCAAGACGCTTGGCGAAAACATTGCCGGATGCGAAAGCAAAGACGAAGCCTGCATCCGCAAGGTCGAAAACGCCTACAGCCAGACCGGCGGGTTGTCGATTCTCTGGGGCAATCTGGCCGAGGGTGGTTGCGTGGTCAAGAGTGCTGGCGTCGATCCCAAGATGCTGGTGCATACTGGTCCGGCAGTCATCTTTGAATCTCAGGAAGAAGCGTGCGAAGGCATCCTGGCCGATAAGGTCAAGGCCGGCGACGTGGTGGTGATCCGCTACGAAGGGCCGAAGGGCGGACCGGGCATGCAGGAAATGCTTGCGCCGACCTCGTACATCATGGGGCAGGGCCTGGGCGACAGCGTGGCACTGATCACCGACGGCCGCTTCAGCGGCGGGACGCACGGCGCCTGCATCGGCCATATTTCCCCGGAAGCCGCCGAAGGCGGGCCAATCGGACTGATCCGCGAAGGCGACATCATCGAAATCGACATTCCGAACAACAAGCTGTCGGTTCAGTTGTCCGACGAGGAACTCGCCGAGCGCAAGAAGGACTGGACCGAGCCTGCGCCGCGTTTCACCTCCGGCTGGCTTTCGCGCTACGCCAAGATGGCAACTAATGCCAGCAACGGTGCGGTACTGCAGGGATAAGACGATGCGGATGCGCAAGGATAACAGCGTGGTCGTGTTGCTCTTATGCTTCGCTATGCTGGGGACTTCTCTTGCGGGACAGCTTAGCGATTTCGAGGATGCGGTCGCTAAGCCGGTTCCGCATTCCGATCAGCCAAAGCGTTCTTCCCATTACGATAACGACGATGACGATTCGTGGGTCGTTGGTGAGATTGTTGGTGCGGTGTTCATCGGTTTGGTCTACGGAACATATCGTGGTGTAAAGTATGTCGTGTACGACTGGTGGGCCAAGCCCGATGCGGACTCCCTTGTCGTGGCCTCCCCGGGCGATTCGGTTGCGGAAGATGATTATGATGTTTCTGAGCGGGACGGATTCCAACACAATATCGGAACCGTTGGAATGCCCTATGTCCGTTTCGACTACCGCTGGCAATATCTGGACAGTGACGTTGATGCCAACGATTTCCTTTTGGAAGCGGGTTACAAGTATCTGGCCTTCTACGGACGCGTGACTCAATATGAGGACGCTGCCAACGTAAACCTGGATATCGAGCAGTACTACGCCATGGTACGCACCGGAGGGTCCGACGATTTCTATTTTCCGGGTTCGTTCCAGGTTGGCGCAGGTCTTGGCTGGTATTCGATCGAGGGCGATCAAATTCAGGACGGTCCGGCGCTGACGGTACCCGTTATGCTGTATCCCAACGACTGGTTTGGTGTTGAATTCCGTCCGGCATGGGCGGTGATCAACGACAAGGTGTTGAGCGATTACGATGTTTCTGCCAGCCTGGGCCATAGGTTTGCGCATCTGCGCCTGGGCTACCGCTGGCTCTGGGTGCAGCACGAAGGCCACTGGCTCGACGGCCCCTACGCCGGTCTTTCCTTCTCCTTCTGACAGCAATCGTGAACATTGACGGCGTGATGGATTATATTTGCGAAGAGGCGCTGAAGAACGAAGACGATCCTTCCCGCGAAATAACGCCGGCCTCGCGTTGGCCCGGTGCGCGCCATGCCGAAAAGCCCGAGCTGCGGAAAAAGGCATCGCCCATTTAATTAGGTAGACGGACACACCCCGCCGATTCTATTCATCAACAGTTCGCAGTCCCGTTTCCACGTCGGTCTCCATGTTTTTTGTCATGCGGTACATCCTGTTGAAGATGCAGCGCTGAAAACGCTGGATGGATTGCTCTTTAAAAATCATGGTTGTTTTCCTACATTTCGGTGGTCGGTAAGGCAATGGATTGGAGACGGTATGGCTAAACAGTTGATCGGGCGGATCAAGAAGTTCATCCACTTCCTGCAACATGACCTGTGGCGTATCGATCTGGTGCATCATTCGAAACTCCGCGCCTTCGGAGTCGAGAGTCTGCGTGTTACCCACCTGGTACTTAAAGGCGTCAAGGATGACAACTGTAAGCTCCACGCCTCCGCATTGACCTATTCCACGCTCATGGCGATGGTTCCGTTTATGGTGATCCTCTTTTCGATCGGCAAGGCGATCGGCTTTACAAAGGCGGAGGATTCGTTGCTGAAACTTTCGACCGAGATGCCGGAAGGGATTCAGGATTTCATCACACGTCTTCTGGAGGTTGTGAAAGTAACCAATCCCGCGGGTTTGGGCGCAATTGGCGGTGTGGTTTTTCTATACATTATTTTCAAGTTGCTCAGTGGCATCGAAGAATCGTTCAACCAGATTTGGGGCGTGCAATCTTCGCGGGGCATAGCGGACAAGGTACGCAACTATTTGTCCGTACTGGTAATCGCGCCCGCGCTGATGGTGGTGTCGACGGCGGCAACGCCGACGATCATGGCGTTTTTGGAAAAAATGGCCTGGTTGGGGCCCATACTGATCATCGGCATTCGTTTGTTGCCTGTATTTGTGCTCAGCTTGGCATTTCTTGCCATATTCATGTTTCTTCCCAACACAAGGGTTTCGTTCAGAGCTGCGGTTAGCGGTGCTGTCGTGAGCGCAATTCTAGCGGTCATGTTGCAGATTCTGATGATAAAAGCGGGAATCGGCGTAACCAAACTAGGCAAGATATACGGGACCTTTGCCTATATTCCAATTTTCCTTTTCTGGCTGCAGATGAGTTGGATGATTCTGTTGTTCGGTTCTGAGCTGGCTTTTGCGATTCAGAACCGCAAGACCTATCAGGAGGAGCAGGCGGCTGTGCGGGCGAGCATGGTTTCCAAGCTGTCCGTGGCGTTTTCCGCCATGCGCGAGGCAGTGCGTATTTTTGAAGGGCCGGAGGCCTCGTTCAGTGCGACGGAGTTCGCGCGCGAAAACAACATTCCCATTCGCCTGATGAACGAAGTGGTCGAGGTGTTGGTGCGGGCGAGATTGCTGGGTGTCGTTGCCAGCGAGGGGGCGGAGCGCTACGCGATTCTCCAGGCTCCCGAGCACGTTTCCGCCAAGAAAATCTACGACCTGATGATTACTGATGGAGCGGCACCGGATGAACTTGGACTTGTGAAGATTGATGTCACGGAGGAGGTTCTTGACGCCGCCAATATCAGTCTCGACGAATCGCTGGACCCGATCACGCTGCGCAAATTCTTCGATAAAAACTAAACGCGTTCTGCCGCTGCGCTAGTCGACACGATTGGTGGTTTTCTCGATCAGGCGGTCGATCGTGAGCAGCAGGGCTCCGGTCAGCTTTCCCTCGTGGGTAGTCCGGATTCGGCAGTTTTCGAAGGAAAGCCCGATGGTTCGCTTTTCCACTTCACGCCGCATGTCTTCGATATAGTAGGGATAGGCATCAGCCAGCCGACTATACACAAACACGCGGTCTGGATTAAAAATATTGATTGCGGCTGCGATGCCTGTTGCCTGCCACTCAAGCACGTGACCGGCAATTTTAACGGCGCGGGCATCCTTTTTCATCAGCAGTTCAATCGCTGCTTCCGGCGGTAGATCGAGTTCGCTGTAGAAGGCGCGGTCGGAAGCAATCGTTTCAAGGCAGCCGCGGTTTCCACACCCGCATTGCTTGCCTCCGGGTTGCATGATGATATGGCCGATTTCGCCGGCGTAGCCACTCCCGCCGGAAATATGTTCGCCGTTTGCAACCACGCTCATGCCGACGCCGGCACTGAAGTCCATGGTGATATAGTTGCTGGTGGTGTCCGGTGTGCGCAGTTGCGCCCGGCTCAGTGCCCGTTCTTCGTGCATGACGAATGCGGGAATGCCCAGGTTTCGTGAAATGCGGGCGGCGGGCCGAATGCCCTCCAGCCAATGCAGGTTGGCATTAAGCATGCTCTGGCCGGTTTCCGATTCGATCAGACCGGGGATGCATACCCCGATCGTCTGGCATGGGGCCTTCAGCTTCTGTTTAAGTGCATTGAATTCGTGTTCGATATGGGAAAAAAGCTCATCGGCATTGTTGCCGGTAGGAAATCTGACCATGTTTTCGGGCTTGATATTACCCTGAAGATCGGAAAAGCAGATGGTCGTGTCCCGCAGGTCGATCACGATGGAGCCCACCTGCAGGGAGGGAGACAGCTGGTATAAGATTTTCGGGCGGCCAAAAGACGTATCCTCGACCGGACTTCTTTCGATCAGCCCTGTTCCCTCCAGCTGGGCGAACAGCTTGGTCATGGTGGTGGTGCTGATTCCCAGCTCGCGTGCAAGGTCGATCTTGGAGAACAGCTCCATGCGGCGCATCTGTCGTGTCACGGCCTGAAGATTGATCTGTCTAACAATCCTCGGTTGTCCCGAACTATTCTTTTTTTTGATAGGCGTCATCTTATTCCATTCATTTGATTAACAGAAACAAGAAATTTTACTGCCAGATCATGTGGTAAATGTAAAGGAATCAGTGGATTATTGCGATGAGCAGTCAAAATATGAAACCTGCCTGGAAATATATATTTTTGTTTTTTCTATTTGAGCGATACGCCACTTATATGGCATACAAGCGTGTTTACGAAACAATGTTTTATAAGTGATGGGTCGAGTGGGGCCGGTTGCGGTGAGTTTGAAGTTTCAAGGTTAAGGCAATAGGGGGTAGATCGATGACGGACAGAGATATTTCACAGATTACGGAAGAGATTCGGAACGGGCAGGGTGTTATCGGTATTGAACTGGGGTCGACCCGTATCAAGGCCGTTCTGATCGGTCCGGACAGCATGCCCCTCGCATCGGGCGGACATGGCTGGGAAAACACACTGGAAGACGGCATCTGGACCTATCCGTTGGAAGAGGTGTGGTCGGGAATTCAGGCCAGCTTTTCCGAGCTTCAGAAAGATGTGGAATCGCAATATGGTGTCACCATTAAAACGGTGAAAGCCATTGGGTTCAGCGCCATGATGCATGGCTACATGGTGTTCGATGCGGAAGGCAACCAGTTGGTACCTTTCCGGACCTGGCGCAACAACATGCAGGGTCAGGCTTCGGAGGAACTTACCGCGCTGTTTGACTATCCGATTCCCCAGCGCTGGAGCATCGCCCACATCGGCCAGGCGATTCTCAACAAGGAAGCACATGTCGACAAGATTGCCCACGCCACCACGCTGGCCGGCTACATCCACTGGAAACTGACCGGCGAAAAGGTGATGGGTGTCGGCGAAGCATCCGGCATGTTCCCGATCGATATCAAGACCCAGGACTACAACGCAGATTTCCTGACTAAGTTTGACGCGAAGTTTGCAGGCGAAAACCTGGGTTGGAAGCTGAAGGATCTGCTCCCGAAGGTACTGGATGCCGGTGAAAACGCCGGTGAGCTGACGGCGGAGGGTGCCAAGCTGCTGGATCCGGCCGGCAATCTGGAAGCAGGCATTCCGCTTTGTCCGCCGGAAGGTGATGCCGGTACGGGCATGGTGGCTACCAACAGTGTCGCGGTTCGCACGGGCAATGTTTCGGCGGGGACCTCGGTCTTCGCGATGCTGGTGCTGGAAAAGGAGTTGTCGAAGGCTCATCACGAGCTGGATCTGGTGACCACGCCGGACGGCAAGCTGGTCGGCATGGCCCACTCCAACAACTGTACGTCGGACTACAATGCCTGGATCGACGTGCTGGGCGAAGCCGCCAAGGCGCTGGGTGCGGATTTTTCAACCCCTCAGCTGTACGACACCCTGCTGGGAGCGGCGGCGGACGGTGATCCGGATTGCGGGGGACTGCTTTCCTATGGCTACCTGTCCGGCGAGCACATCACCGGTTTCAGCGAAGGCCGGCCGCTGTTTGCCCGTTCACAGGGCAGCAGCTTTACCTTGGCCAATTTCATGCGGGCCCACATGTATTCGGCGCTGTGCGCCCTGCGCACCGGCCTGAACATCCTGATGGTCGATGAAGGTGTTGAAGTGGATGAAATCCGCGGGCATGGCGGTTTCTTCAAGACCGAGGGGGTCGGGCAGCGCATCATGGCCGCGGCAACGAACACCCCGGTTTCCACGCTTGAAACCGCCGGCGAAGGCGGCGCATGGGGCATCGCCCTGTTGGCGGCATACATGGTGAACAAGAAGGATGACGAATCCTTGCCGGAATTCCTGGACCCGATCTTTGCCGGAAGCATGGGCGAAGCGGTCAAGCCCGATCCGAAGGACGTGGAAGGATTCAACACGTTCTTTGAATGCTACCACAAAGGTCTGGCCATTGAGCGCGCCGCCGTGGAATCCCTGTCCTAAAGCTCTCCGAAAGAAGGTACTCAGCATGGCACATGAAGAACTGAAAGCGCGCGTTTGCGCGGCGAACAAGGAAATCAACCGCGTGCAGTTGGCGATCCTGACCTGGGGCAACGCCAGCGAAGTCGACCGCGAGGCCGGCGTTTTCGCCATCAAGCCCAGCGGCGTTGATTACGATGAAATGACACCGGACGACATTCCGATCATTTCGCTTGAGACGGGCGAAAAGGTCGAAGGGAAGATGAATCCGTCGTCCGATACCGCCACGCACTGGCATCTCTACCGGGTGTTCGAGGATATCGGCGGGGTGGTTCACACACACTCCACCTATGCCACGGCCTGGGCGCAGGCTCACCGCGAAATTCCTTGCCTCGGAACAACCCATGCGGATACGTTCTACGGGTCTGTACCCTGCACGCGTCCCCTGACGCAGGGGGAGATTGAGAACGAGTACGAATTGCACACCGGCAAGGTGATTGCCGAACATTTTGAAAAGAACGGGCTGAAGGCTTTAGAGCTTCCGGGCGTGCTGGTTTCCAGCCATGCACCGTTCACGTGGGGAGCCAACGCCATGAAGGCGGTGGTAAATGGCCGCATCCTGGAGGAGGTGGCCAGGATGGCGTCCATTACGCTGGGGCTTGAACCAAGCATCGGCGCGGTGGATCAGTATTTGATGGATAAGCATTATCTCCGGAAGCACGGAGCGAATGCCTACTATGGGCAAAAATAACTAGGAGAGGGTGAATGGCAACATTACTACCAACGGGCGTTGTGGCAGCGGCCGCATTTACAGGATTGGACTGGGGCGTAGTAGCAGTCTTTGCACTTGCTTTGGTCGGGATTATCGTGTGGGTAACCATGCAGAAGGAAGAGGACTCTCAGGACTACTTCCTGGCGGGCCGCGGTGCGGGTTGGCTGGCTATCGGGGCATCGATTTTCGCATCGAACATTGGTTCGGAGCACTTGATTGGTCTGGCGGGTGCCGGCGCTTCGAGCGGAATGGCCATGGCACACTGGGAAATCCAGGGCTGGATGATCCTGATTCTGGGTTGGGCCTTTGTTCCGTTCTATTCCAGAAGCATGGTGCTCACCATGCCGGAGTTCCTGGAAAGACGCTATAATCCTCAATCGCGTACGATCTTATCACTGATCTCGCTGATCAGCTACGTGCTCACCAAGGTGGCCGTTACGGTGTATGCCGGCGGTTTGGTCTTCCAGCAGGTGTTCGGCATCGATACGCTGTGGGGAATCGACTTTTTCTGGATTTCGGCCATCGGCCTGGTATTGATAACCGCGCTCTACACGGTTTTGGGCGGCATGAAGTCCGTGCTGTACACCTCCGTCCTTCAAACTCCGATTCTGCTGCTTGGTTCACTGATTATTGTGGCTCTTGGTCTGAAGGAACTGGGGGGCTGGAATGCGATGATGGATGTAGTTCGTGCCACGCCGGTCAATGAGTACGGCGACAGCATGGGCAATCTGATCCGAAGCAACAGCGATAAGGATTTCCCATGGCTCGGCGTGCTGATCGGATCTTCCGTAATCGGTTTCTGGTACTGGTGCACCGACCAGTTCATTGTCCAGCGTGTGCTTTCCGGCCGTGACGAGCAGCAGGCACGCCGCGGTGCCATCTTCGGCGCTTATCTGAAGCTTACGCCGGTCTTCCTGTTCCTGGTTCCGGGCATGATCGCATTTGCGATCCACCAGAAGACCGGTTCGTTCCTGCCCTTGCTTGACAATGGCAACGCGAATGCGGATGCGGCCTTCCCGACCTTGGTCGCAACGTTGCTGCCGGCCGGGGTCAAGGGCTTGGTGGTCTGCGGTATTTTGGCGGCCCTGATGAGCTCGCTGGCGTCGCTGTTCAACTCGTCGGCCATGCTTTTCACCATCGACTTCTACCAGAAGTTCAAGCCGGACGCATCGCAGCACCATCTGGTGCGTGTTGGACGTATTGCGACCGTCGTTATCGTGATTCTCGGCATTCTCTGGATTCCGATCATGAAGAGCGTCGGCGACGTACTCTACACCTACCTGCAGGATGTGCAGTCCGTACTGGCTCCAGGTATCGCATCGGCCTTCCTGCTGGGTGTATTGTGGAAGCGTGCTTCCGCGAAGGGCGGTATGTGGGGGCTGCTTTCCGGCATGATCGTCGGTCTGACCCGTCTGGGCGCGAAGGTATACTACACCACGGTCGGTGTAGACAGCGCTGGCAGCTGGTTCAAAACACTGTTCTTCGATGTAAACTGGCTCTTCTTCTCGGGCGGCATGCTGATCTTCTGCATGCTGGTTGTTGCCATCGTCAGTATGGCCACCGAAGCGCCGGATCCCGATAAGATCAAGGGGTTGGTATTCGGTACCGAAAGCGATGAGCAGAAGGCGGCGACGCGTCAGAGCTGGAATGCCATGGATCTGGTCCACACCGGCATCATCCTGGCCATCACGGGCGTCTTCTACTGGTACTTCTGGTAATCAACGAAAGGAAATCATCATGAAGAAAACATTACTTTCAATCGTCGCATGTGCGGCCCTCGCGGGCTGCACCACGGCAAGTGTCGATGTGTCCGACTTTGATTCGATCAAGTCGTATACCTTGAAGAACAAGAACGGCATGGTTGTGAAGATCACCAACTACGGTGCCACCATCACATCGATTGTTGTACCCGATCGCGAAGGCAACATGGCCGATGTGGCGCTGGGCTACGACAATATCGAAGGCTACGTCAATGCGATCGATCGTCCCTACTTTGGGGCGGTGGTGGGCCGCTACGGCAACCGTATCGCCAAGGGCACGTTCTCGATCGACGGAACGGAATATGAACTCAACACCAACAATGGCGAAAACCATCTGCATGGCGGCAACATGGGCTTCGACAAGGTTGTGTGGACGGCCGAACCGGTTGAAAACGGAGTCAAGCTGAGCTATCTGGCCAAGGACGGCGAAGAAGGCTATCCCGGCAACCTCAAGCTCAGCGTGACCTATACGCTGACCGACGACAATGAAATCGTGATGCATTACGAGGCCACGACCGACAAGGCGACGGTAGTCAATGTGACCAACCACACCTACTTCAATCTCGCGGGCGAAGGCAGTGGTTCCATCAACGGACACATCCTGCAGATCAACGGTTCCAAGACCACGCCGGTAGATGCCGGCCTGATCCCGACCGGAGAGTTTGCCGATGTGGCCGGTACTCCGTTCGATTTCCGCCAGTCGAAGGCAATCGGCAAGGATGTCGATGCTGACAACCAGCAGATCGCGTATGGTCCCGGTTACGACCATAACTGGGTACTGGATCGCAAGGGCGACGGGATGGAACTGGCCGCAACCCTGTACGAGCCGAAGAGTGGACGCGTGCTGGAAGTGATCACCGTAGAACCGGCCATCCAGTTTTACGGCGGAAACTTCCTGGACGGTCGCCTGATCGGCAAGTCCGGTAAGGCGTATACGCACCGCAGCGGTCTGTGCCTGGAAACCCAGCATAGCCCCGACAGTCCGAATCACGAAGGTGAAGAAGGTTGGCCGAGCGTTATTCTGCGTCCGGGCGAAAAGTACGATACGACCACCATCTACAAGTTCAGCACGAAATAATTACGCAAGCAGTCCGTTCCTTGTGAACGGACTGTCTTTTGATCACAAATACAACATTGTTAAATAAGGAGTAATTCTGATGAGTAAAAAACTGGAACTCTGGTTCGTGACCGGTAGCCAGCACCTCTACGGGCCCAAGACGCTCGAGCAGGTAGCCGCCGACGCGAAGCAAATTGCCGAGGCGCTCAACGTCGATGCAACCATTCCCGTCAACGTGGTCTGGAAGCCGACCGTTAAGACGCCCGACGAAGTGTATGAAATGTGCCGCGACGCCAATGCGGAAGAAAACTGCATCGGCCTCATCACATGGATGCATACCTTCAGTCCGTCCAAAATGTGGATCAAGGGATTGACCACCCTGAAGAAGCCGTTTGTTCATATGCACACGCAGTTCGGCCGCGATATTCCGTGGTCCGAAATCGACATGGACTTCATGAACCTGAACCAGTCTGCCCACGGTGGCCGCGAGTTTGGTTTCATCTGCACCCGTCTGCGCAAAAACCGCGGCATCGTGGTTGGTCACTGGGAAGACCCGGAAGTCCGCGACGAGCTCGGTGTCTGGACCCGTGCGGCCCTCGGCTGGCATGAGTCCCAGAACCTGAAGGTCGCCCGTTTTGGCGACAACATGCGCCAGGTGGCTGTGACCGAAGGCGACAAGGTTGAAGCACAGATTAAGTTTGGCTACCAGGTCAACGGTTACGGCATGGGCGATCTGAAGATCTATGTTGACAAGGTAACCGAAGAACAGGTCGACGCCGTTATGGCCGAATATGCCGAGCTCTACGATACCCATGGCGATGCCCTGACCGAAAACGTTCGCGAACAGGCCCGTATTGAAATCGGCATGCGCACCTTCCTCGAAGAAGGAGGGTTCAAGGCCTTCACCACCACCTTTGAAAACCTGCACGGTTTCAAGCAGTTGCCCGGCCTTGCCGTACAGCGCCTGATGGCCGATGGCTACGGCTTCGGCGCCGAAGGCGACTGGAAAACCGCCGCCATGACCCGCATCATGAAGGTCATGGGGGAAGGGCTCGAAGGCGGGACCTCTTTCATGGAGGACTACACGTATCACTTCGACCCGGCCGGCAACAAGGTGCTCGGTTCGCACATGCTCGAAGTTTGCCCGTCTATCGCGGCCGGCAAGCCTTCGCTCGAAACGCATCCGCTGGGAATCGGTGGCAAGGACGATCCTGCGCGACTGGTATTCAATTCCCCGGCTGGTCCGGCGATCAACGTGTCGCCGATCGACATGGGCAACCGCTTCCGCATGATCGTCAATGAAGTCGAAGCCGTTGATATGGAAAACGACCTGCCGAAGTTGCCGGTGGCCCGCGTGCTCTGGGAGCCGCAGCCCAGCCTCAAGGTAGGTGCGGCAGCCTGGATCCTCGCCGGCGGTGCACACCACACGGTCTACACGCAGCAGGTGGACACCCGTCACATTGAAGCCTTCTGCGAAATGGCGGATATCGAGCTGGTGGTCATCGATGCCGACACCAAGCTACGCAGCTTCAAGAATGAGCTTCGCCTTGGCGAAGTGGCTTACAAATAGGTCTCCGCGGATAACGCATTCTAAAGAGGCGACGCGGTCACGTGATAAACGTGGCCGCGTTTTTTTTATCAGTCTCCATTACGAGTGATCAATCGGGCGATAATAGGGGAACACCGCCTGTCAGTTTCAGCTCGGAGGATTTTTATATCCATCACCGATGGCGGTCAACCTGCTCCGGTAATCAACTCGTCCGGACCTGCCGGACCGAAAGGCTTCTGGCTGGACGCAACCCCTTGGCGGAGCGGCTGGAAACTCCTTTTTCCGGCTCGTGCGGCCCGATTTTATGCCTTTGTTTACAATGTAACTTGAATAGTAGGCGTGTCCGGACGGGGTGGGCTTGTGTTTGTGCCCTATCTTCCGATATAAGTTTACGTTACTTTTGTGCAAAGAACAGGCATTCAATGGCCTGTGTCGTGGAGCCAACGGGTTGCATGGTGCAATCAGGCGGGCAAAAAAGGGGAAAGTAATGACAATTTATGACTACATGGTAATCGGGTTCTACCTGGTGTTCATGCTGGCGCTCGGGCCGGTATACAAGAGCTTCAGCAAGACGGCCAGCGACTATTTCCGCGGCGGCGGCGGCATGCTCTGGTGGGTGGTCGGTGCCTCGACCTTCATGACGACCTTTTCGGCGTGGTCGTTCACTGGCGGCGCGGCCAAAGCCTACGAGACGGGGACCTTCTTTTTATTGCTTTTCCTCTGCAATTTTATCGGGCTGTTCTTTACCTATTTCGTGACGGCACCGCGGTTTCGTCAGATGCGCGTGGTGACGGCCATCGAAGCCGTGCGAAAGCGCTATTGCAACACCAACGAGCAGATTTTCACGTGGCTTCCGCTGATCTTCCGTGTTCTGTTCGGCGGGATCAGCCTGTATGCGATTTCCGTATTTATGTACGGGGTGTTCCAAGTCGACCAACGACTGATTATCATCGGGCTGGGGATCACGGCGATTGTCATGACACTGGTGGGGGGCTCCTGGGCGGCGACGGCCGGCGACTTTGTCCAGATGCTGATCGTGCTGACGATTACCATTCTGATGGCGGCCCTGTGCCTCTGGCATCCGGATGTCGGCGGGCCAACCCATCTGATCGAGAAGCTTCCCGCGAAACATCTGGACTGGACGCTGTTCGACCGTCCGTGGGTCATTGTTGTATTTGCCATCACGTTGATGTTGAACCAGGTCATGCAGAACAACAGCATGTTGGACGGGGCGGCAAAGTATGTGTTCGTGAAGGACGGAAAGGATGCGAAAAAATCGGTACTGATCTCCATCGTCGGATTCCTGTTCCTGTCGCCGATCTGGCTGATTCCGGCTATTACGGCCACGATTATTTTCCCGAATCTCGCCGAGCATTATCCGGCGCTGAACAATCCGAACGAGGCGGCCTACGTGGCCATGGCGATCGACCTGCTGCCCAAGGGGTTGCTCGGTCTGATGGTCTGCGCCATCTTTGCCGCCAGTATGACCTCGCTCAACAGCGGCTTGAATGTGGTTTCCGGAACATTTGTGCGTAACTTCTACATCCGGATCATCGACAAACAAGCCTCCGAGTTGCGACAGATTCTGGTCGGTCGGCTGTTTACACTGGTGTACGGGGTCTTGTGGATTTTGGTCGCGTTGATCTTTGTGAACTATCCGGGGCTCAAGCTGTTCGACCTCATTCTCATCTGCGCCGCCTCGATCGGCCTGCCCGCAGCCATTCCGCTCTTTTTCGGCATGTTCGTGAAGCGCACGCCCGCATGGGCCGGTTGGAGCACGATGGTCATCGGATTTATCTTTGCCTTATTGATCCGGTTCAATGTGAACCACGATTTCATCACGGCGGTGTTCCACCCGCAAACCCCCTTTACGGGGCAGGAATTTGACGACCTCAATATCGCGATCACCACCGGCGTGCTGGCGACGGTCTGCACCGGCTGGTTCTTCATGACCATGCTGTTCTACAAGCATGTGGAAGGGTCCGCATACGCCAAGCAGGTCGACGAGTTCTTCGAAGAAATGAACACGCCGGTCAATACCGAAGAGGAACACGGCCCGTCCTACGACAACGATGCGCGCCAGTACAACGTGCTCGGCACGCTGTGCCTGGTCTATGGCGGTTTCGTTCTGCTTCTACTGCTGGTTCCCAACGCGACGAATGACCGCCTGATGATCCTCCTGGTGGGCGGCATCATTGCGTTGGCTGGATTTATTCTCCGGGCCATCGCCAAAAAAATCAGGGCGAAAATCGAGCACGGTGAGCGGGCACCGGTTTAAGCGGTAGACGAATTCATGGAAAGCAATGACTCCACCCCGGTGGTGCATTGGACCGAACGAGGAACGATTAGATGAGTACTACAAGGACCTCCAATTGTGTTGAGGCCAACCCGCAGGAGACAAAAGGCATGAACGGAACAGGTGATCTACTGATGGCGGAAGATCGTGTTTGGTTGCAGGAAGCTATCGCAAAGGTGACGGGTAAAATGTCGTGGCTGAGCGAAAAGTCGGCCGACAAGATTCCCTATAAGACGGTCGATGGGGTTCACGACGACAAGCGGGTGGGCGACTATCGTGTCGACGACGGCCTGCAATGGTGGACGAACGGCTTCTGGGGGGGGATGCTCTGGCTCATGTACAACGAGACGGGCGAAGAGAAATATGCTCAGATAGCCCGCAAGTCCGAAGAGTGGCTGGACGAGTGTTTCAATACGTTCTACGGGCTACACCACGATGTGGGCTTCATGTGGCTGACCACGGCCGTGGCCGACTATCGCCTGACCGGCAACGCCGATGCTCGCCGCCGCAGTCTGCATGCGGCCAATCTGTTGGCGGGCCGTTTCAATCCCGTTGGTCGCTTCATCCGGGCCTGGGACGACCTACCCGACGGACAGGATACCCGCGGCTGGGCGATCATCGACTGCATGTTCAACATTCCGCTGCTCTACTGGGCGTGGGAGGAAACCAAGGACCCGCGCTTCAAGCACATCGCCATGATGCATGCCGATACTGTGATGGATAGCTTCATCCGCCCCGATGGATCCAGCGAACATATTGTCGAGTTCGATCCCGAAGTGGGCGGCAAGGTCAGGGCGTACCGCGGGCAGGGCTATGCCGAGGGTTCGTCCTGGACGCGTGGACAGACCTGGGCCTTGTACGGTTTCGTGATGAGCTTTATCCATACCGGCAAGCAGGAATACCTGGATACCGCAAAACGGGTGGCCGATTATTTTGTCGCCAACATCCCCGTGAGTGGAATCATTCCGGTTGATTTCAAGCAGCCGGCCGAGCCCGCATTGGAAGATTCCATCGCGGCGGCCGTTGCTTCGTGCGGCCTGATCGAACTGGCCAAGCGGGTGGAGGGGGACGAAAAGGTCATGTATCTGAACGCCGCCCTCAAGATGCTGAAAGCGTTGGATGCAACGCGTTGCGACTATAGCGAAGCCAAGGATAGCTTCCTAGAAAACTGTTCAGGGGCCTACCACAATGGCGATCACCATACCACCATGATCTATGGTGACTACTACTACATGGAAGCGCTGTTCAAGTTGAAACGCGACGATGTGTTTTTCTGGTAACGAGGAGGAGAGAAACGTGACTCAAGAATCAATGATGCTTACACTCAAGATTTTGCGGGCGGACGACAGCACCGGTGGCGTCAGCAGCGGAGAAAACGAGACCAACCTGGTCTATACATCACCATACCAAGAGGGCGACCGCATCGTGCTCGAAGCCTCGGAAGAGGGACGGTTTCTGATGCTTCAGGTGGACGATGCGCTGGGCAGCGCGTTGGTTTACATGGCCGGCAACGTGATTTTCTACAACATCCCCTTTGGCGAAAAGCGGATTTGCTATTCGCCCAAGGTCTTCAGCGGGAACCGCCATCTTATTAGCGTCCGTGTGGCTACCGACGAAGAGATCAAGGCCTATCGCAATCTGGCGCTAAACGTCATGGACCAGCAGACCAACACCTTCTGCTTCCCCCATGCCCATGCCAATGTGGAAACTCGCGATGAAGCGGTTTTCGCGGCGCGGAACGTCATCGATGGTGTGAAGGAAAACCGCTCGCACGGCGAGTGGCCCTACCACTCGTGGGGCATCAACCGTCGCGATGACGCCGAAATCACCATCGAATTCGGCCGCGAGGTCTGCATCGACAAGGTGGTTCTCTACCTGCGTGCGGATTTTCCCCACGACAACTGGTGGAAGCAGGTAACACTGCGGTTCTCAGATAATGAAACCATGACGTGCGATCTCATCAAAACCGGGGCTGGGCAGGAGATCGCTTTCGACAAGCGGACCGTTAGCTGGATCCGTCTGGAGCAATTGATCAAATCCGATGAACCGTCGCCTTTTCCTGCATTGACGCAGTTCGAGGTGTATGGAACGGAAATGGCGGAATAAACGATGGTTCATCGAGTTCTGGGTATCGGTCTGGCTGGCATGTTTGCTGTCCTTTCTGTTGCGCAGGCGGTGGAAGTGTCCAGCGTCGATGAGTTGATGGATTTTGCCGCAAAGAGCGGCAATGAGATCACCATGGCATCGGGTGTTTACCGGGTGAACGACTACCTGACACCGGAACGGATCACCGCCGTATTCGAACATACGAGGAATTTCGAGGGACATCGCCCGCCCATGCCGGTGCTGGAGTTTTCCGGTAGCAACAACTCCTTCAATTTCGAAGGCGTTGTCCTCGAGATCGACACCTCGATCTACCCCGACCTGCCGCAGACCGGCTACCATCGCTTCTTCTTCATTTCCGGCAGCAACAATATCATCAAGGGCCTGACGATCCGCTATGTGGGTCCAAATCAGGGCACCAACGGCAATTGCCTGTCGTTGTGGGGCGACAATAATACGCTCGATGAAGTAACGCTCTACGTGCACGGCTCGTCGCCCTACGGCTACGGCGATTTATTGGGCAAGGGCGGGCCGAACCTCGTCAAGGATTTGAAAAAACAGAGTGGAATCATGGTGGGCGGCGATAACTGCCACCTGAAGCGCTGCAAGGTGATCACTCGCGCCTTTGGCCATTGCTACTATATCCAAGGCGCGCACAATACCGTACTGGAGGATTGCTATGCCGAAGGAATCCACCGAACAACCAATGAAATGCTGGCCGAAAAGGGTGGCTTGGCGGAGGTATATGAATACAAGTCGGTTTATGAAAACCGCGATGGCCGCTACCTGATGACGTCCGGCTACAGCAAGGCCCTGTGCGAGGACGGCTTCCGCACCTATGGCGGTGGCGGGCCGCGCAACCAGAACACGGGCAAGACCACGCTCATTAACTGCACCGCCATCAACACCCGCGCCGGTTTCGAGATCTTCGGGCCGAAGGAAGGCGACAAGACGGAACTCATTGGTTGCACCGCCCTCGGCGCGGAACGCGGATTCCTGTTGCTTAACGGCAATATCGTCATGCGCCGCTGCCGGGGCAATATTGTGCATGGTCCTTTGCTCTACCTGTGGCGCGGAAGCAATGCCGACGTCGAGCTAGAGCTGGTGGGTGGCGTGCCGAAAAGCACGGTGCACGACGTCGCGACCATCTGCGGAGCCGGCCACAAGGTTAAACTGACGCGCTGGGCTCCGAGTGGCGATCTGCCGCATTTGCCCATTATGCTCGGCTACGGCATGCCCAGGCATGCGGAAATGTCGACCCCCGTCCTACCGGAAGAGGCCAAGGATATTACGCTGATCAATGAAACCGGGATGCCGGTTATTTTCAGCGATCTGGCTGCGGACTGCACGGTTTCGAACGACTAGTTGCGCGGCGGCAACATGTTTCCGTCAATCCATTTTCCTCCGACGAGGATTTCATGCTGGATATCGGGAACGCCGTGCTCGTAGTCGTTCATCATGGAAACCAGCGTAATGAAACCCATGCGGCCGATTTCCTCGGGGTTCTGGTCGATGCCGGCGTCGATCGGTGTGTCGTGGATGCTGGTGGTGGCCAGGCCGAGGTCCTCCGGAACACGATAGCCCAGCTCGTCCAGCAACTGTGGGAGTTGAGGGAAATCGGTCAGGATGGCATCCGGTTTTTCCTTTTGAATCCATTTATTGAGGGCGGCTTCCTGTTCTACGACGCTGCTGGTTTCCAGGGCGAGTATGGATAGTCGCTCCTTTTGGGGAATGTATTGCTGGGTCCAGTAGAAACCGGCGCCGAACATCCGGTTTTTGGTGACCTGTCCGCTGACAAATCCGATGCGCTTGTATCCTTTTTCACGAATGCGATCGAAGGCCATTACGGTATTTGAGGCTTGGGAGCTGGTCACGAAATGCAGTAGCGGCTGGTTTCCGTGCCGGCCAAACTGAATCACCGTAAAATCGTCCCACGGGATTTCGGATAGATCAATGGTTGGGGGATCGGGGTAGGGCGGGATGAGCACGCCGCGAATATTACGCGTCTTTAGAATGGTGGCCAGTCGCTTGCCCGACATGCCTTTGGTTACGAATTCATCAATGCGGTAGCCCATTCGATGTGCCGCTTCCGAGGCCCCCTTCCACCATAGATCGAATTCATGGTAGGTTCGCAGTTTGTCGGGTTCGGCCCATAGGTTGATCCAGGCGACCACCGCGTCCGCTGACTTGGTTTTGTTGGTATGGCGGTAGCGGGCCAGCGACTTCAGCATGGGGTCGGGACGATAGCCCATTTCATCAGCGATCTTCTTTATTTTCAGGCGGGTTTTTTCCGAAATCTTGGGGTCGTTGCGAAGGGCAAGCGAAACTGTAACATGCGACATGCCTACTTCATCGGCAATATCCCTCAGGGTCACCCGACGTTCGGGGTCATTGGAGTTCGTATTGTTTTCTGCCATGGCAGCTCGCCCTTTTCGCCCTGCATCCGCAAGGCCGTTCGGTTATATCGGTACATCTCTTCAACCAATGTTTTTATAATGAAGCGCCAGGCGGAGCGAGTCCAGTTTCCTTGTTGAGAGTTTTCATGCATCGTCCATCCATGCTGGAGTGTCCCAGACAGCAAATAGCTGTTAACAGGTAAACAACCCCGTGGATGGTGTCACGCAAGGCCCTCCGGGTTGTGCAGAATGCCGGGATGGGCAAACTCCTGTGCATGCGGGTTTGCGGAAAACAGAAACATTAATGCCCGCGATGCAAGGAATGATTTATTCATGGTTTTACTCCTTCCATATATACAACCCGGTCATACAATCAATGGACGCATAGAGGTAACCGTTATAATCTGTTAACCGCATTTTGCCGCCGAAACGATGTGTTTCGTTAACAGGTAAACGATGGGTAGTTTGGAGAAACCGATGGGATTCGGTTGTAATGGAAAATCAACATTAGGGCTATTCCATGAAACAGACACAAATGATACAGAATCCGGTGCTGCGCGGTTTTAATCCCGATCCGTCGTTCGTGCGGGTGGGCGACGACTATTATCTGGCGACGAGCACCTTCGAATGGATGCCTGGTGTGCGCTTCTACCATTCACGTGATCTGGTCAACTGGCGGATGGTCGGCCATGCGCTAACCCGAAGCTCGCAGCTCGACCTGCGCGGGGTGGGGGATTCCGCCGGCTCGTGGGCGCCGTCGCTCAGCTATGCCGACGGGCAGTTCTGGCTCATCTACACCAACGTCGTCACCACCGCTATGGGGCGCCCCTTCAAGGATCCGCATACCTATCTCGTTACGGCCCCGTCTATCGAAGGGCCGTGGTCCGAACCGGTCTATATGAATGCCATCGGCTTCGACCCTTCGCTCTTCCACGATGACGACGGCCGCAAATGGTTGCTCAACATGCAGTGGGACTACCGTCCCGGCCGTGAACGTTTTGCCGGAAACGTGCTGCAGGAATACGATCCTAAGGAACAGAAGCTGGTCGGTCCGGTGCATGAACTCGTACGCAAGAAAGGCATCCTTTGCGAGGGGCCCAACCTCTATAAGCACGACGGATGGTACTACCTGATGATGGCCGAAGGCGGCACGGGCTGGAACCACGGCATTTCCATGGCGCGTTCGAGGAACATCACCGGTCCCTACGAACTCGATCCGCAGGAAGCGGTGCTGACGACGCGCCATAATCCGGAACATCCGCTCCAAAAGGCCGGCCACGGCGAGCTGATCCAAACGCCGCAGGGCGAATGGTTCCTCGCGCATCTCTGCAGTCGTCCGCTCAAAACCGACCGCGGCTTCAACCCGCATTCGCCCGACCGATCCGAAAGTGCAAAAGCGCACGAAGGCGACCGCTGTATTCTTGGCCGCGAAACCGCGATCCAACGCGTCGTTTGGTCGGAGGGCGGTTGGTTGAGGTTGGCGCATGGAGACATGCAGCCGCAAGTCGAGGTCGAACCACCGAAGGGCATCGAGCCGCACCCGTGGCCGGAGGTTCCTGCGCGCGACGATTTTGACGCGCCGGAATTGGATGTCCATTGGCAGACGCTGCGTGCGCCGGCCGACGAAAGCTGGCTCTCGCTCTCCGTACGTCCGGGCTGGTTGCGGCTGAAGGGGCGCGAGAATCCGCATTCGCTGCACAACCAATCGCTGGTCGCCCAGCCGCTCACGGATTTCAAGGCGACGATCACGACGAAGATGGAATTTTTACCGACGCGCTTCAGCCAGTTTGCCGGATTGACCTGCTGGTACGACACACGCACCCATTTTTTCCTGCACGTTGGCCACGATGAAGAGCTGGGCCGCATGGTACGCGTCGCCTTCACGGACGACAGCGCCTACGACGAACCCGCCGATGCACGACTTGCCATCAACGACTGGCCGAAAGCCGTCTATCTGCGCGCCAACATCGACCGCACGGATCTGACCTTTGAAGCCTCTCCCGACGGCGAAACCTGGACGCAGCTCGGCGGCGTGTTCGACATGACCAAGCTGTCCGACGACTATGGCTCCATCCTTCACTTTACCGGAGCGATGACCGGCCTCTGCGCCTACGACGTGGCGGGGCAGGGAATCCATGCCGACTTCGACTGGTTTGAAGTGATTTGAGCCTATCGATAAACGTGATGACCAATATCTCGTTTATCGCGTTCAGTCAGCTATAGCAGGGGAGCCTGCTCGACAAAAGATTTAGCCCGACTACGCAAGACCTCGCGGCAGGTTGCCTGCAACCGAGGTGCAATCGAATGCCCGCTGAGCGGCCCAGACAGGGATTTCATTGAGGAATTATTTGGCCGGAATCCAGCCTTCCAGCAATGGTTTCCACTTCCGGCTATCCCTGCCGCCTGGCGGTCTTGGTGAAGGTTTCGGGCGGAATGCCGTAGACGCGCTTGAATACGCGGGAAAAGTGGTAGGGGTCGGCGAACCCGACGGCTTCGGCCACTTCCTTGACGAGCACGTTGCGGTTACCGAGCAATTCGGCGGCCTTGTTCATCTTGAGGTGGTTGAGCAATTGAAGCGGAGACTCTTCGGCAAAGCGCTTGAACAGGCGGGCCAGATAGGCCTGGTTGATGAAGCAGTGCCTGGCGGCATCCTTGACGGTGGCGATTTTAAGAAAGTTTCGTTCCATGTGCTGGCGGCAGCGCAGGTAGGTCTGCCAAGCCGGAGAGGCGGCCGTTTCGGCGTCCATCGCGCTATCATCGGCCGTGAGAATAAGCTGCCGCAGCAACAGGGCGCACAGGGCGTCGCGGTTCCGGCTCTGGGTGTTTCCGGTGGTGATCAGGTTTTCAAAGATGCTTCGCATGCGGAACGGGCGCGCGGCGTAGAGCGGAATACCGCGCCTGAACACGGTATGCTTCAGCAGGTCGGTAAGGTTGTGGCCGACAAAATTTACAAAGTGTTTCAATAGGGGGAAATCCGCGTCGGTCTCAATCATGTGGGAGGTTTGTGGCCCATAGTGGAAGATCATGCCGGGCCGAAGTTCATGCCGGATTCCATGGATGATGAGGGTGCCTTTTCCGGCCGCCACGAACTCAATGGAATGAAACTTGAAACTCTCCCGTTCGATCCGGTAGTCGGGGGAGCATTGTTCGCGCCCGCCACAAATCACAGTTTCGCTGGTATCTTTTTTTGGAGTCAAATTCAGATAGTAGTACTCTCCGGCGGTGACCTGCGTGGAGATGAATGATGCCTGTTTCTTTTCCATACTAAATCCATTTGGTAGATGTTGCCATCTGAATGGAAAAATGAGCGAAAGTCAAATATATCCATTATTAGGTCAATTCGGTACATTGGCGAATTGGATTCAAGTTGCTACCTTCCACCATCGCTCCCCATAGCTTCAGCCCACGGGGGGCGGAAGGCTTGACCCAAGGAAGGAAAATTGACGATGACTGGAGAATCCAGACCTGTTTTTGCGATGGCGCCGGACGCCATCGACCCGAAAAGTGTTCCGAGCGTAACGCTGAGCAATGGCGAAAAAATGCCGGTGCTGGGCATGGGTACATTCGGTTCCGACACCTATTCCGCCGATGAGATTGCGACCGCCGTGCTGGGGGCCGCCGAATTCGGCCAGCGCGCGTTCGACTGCGCCTCGGTCTACAGCAACGAGAAGGAGATCGGCGGAGCGCTCAAGATCATCATGGAGGGCGGTGTTCCGCGCGAGGAACTGTTCATCACCTCCAAGGTGTGGAACGACATGCATGGCGACGGCGAGGTGATCCAGTCGTGCAAGCAATCGCTCGAAGACCTGGGGCTTGAATATCTCGACCTCTATCTGGTTCATTGGCCGTTCCCGAACTTCCATCCACCGGGATGCTCCGTCGAATCGCGCAGCCCCGATGCCAAGCCCTACATCCACGACAACTACATGAAGACATGGGCGCAGATGGAACAACTCGTCGACATGGGATTGGTGAAGAGCATCGGCACCTCCAACATGACCATTCCCAAAATGGAACTGTTGTTGCGCGACTGCCGCATCAAACCGGTGGTCAACGAGATGGAGCACCATCCGCACTTCCAGCAATCCGCGTTGTTCGACTACCTGGTCGCTCACGACATCCAGCCCATCGGCTACTGCCCGATCGGCTCGCCGGCGCGTCCCGAACGCGACCGCACCGAAAACGACACGGTCGATATTGAGGATCCGGTTGTGGTCAAGATTGCGGAAAAATACGGTGTGCATCCGGCGATCATCTGCGTGAAATGGGCGCTCCAGCGCGGGCTGGTGGTGATTCCCTTCTCGACGAAGCGCAGCAAGTACACCTCCAATCTGAAGGCCGCGCTGATGCCGCCGCTGACGGACGAAGAGATGGACGCCATCGCTGGGATCGACCGCAACTGCCGCCTGATCAAGGGGCAGGTCTTTACGTGGAACGGCAGCCGGGGCTGGGAAGATCTGTGGGATCTCGACGGCACGATCACGAAATAATTTTTAACCAATTATCCAAGAGGACAATGATGACTGATATTCCAAAAAAAATGACGGGGGCATATCTGCCTGGGGACAGCTCGGTAAAATTCAAGGAATACGAGATTCCCGAATTAAAGCACGGTGAGGTGCTGGTCAAGACCAAGGCGTCGACCATCTGCGGGTCGGATATCCGCTGCATCTACAACGAGCATCTGGGCAAGGGACCGGAAGGCTACCAGAAGGAAATGATCGCCGGACATGAACCCAGCGGCCAGATCGTCAAGTGCGGCCCCGGAACACGGCACTTCAAGGAAGGCGACCGCGTTGTCATTTATCATATTTCCGGTTGTGGCATCTGCAACGACTGCCGACGCGGCTACATGATTTCCTGCACGAGCGAGGAATATCGCAAGGCTTACGGCTGGCAGCGCGACGGTGGCATGGCCCCGTACATCGTGGCCGAGGAGAAGGATCTGGTCATGCTTCCGGATTCGCTGAGCTATTCCGACGGTGCCCAGGTGGCCTGCGGTTTCGGTACGGTCTACGAAGGCCTCGAGAAGATCGGCATCTCCGGCAACGACGCTGTCCTGATCACCGGCCTCGGACCGGTCGGTCTGGCGGCCGCCATGCTCTGCCGGGCCATGGGTGCGTCGAATATTATCGGCATCGAAGCCAACGATCAGCGTGTTGAAATCGCCAAGGGTCTTGAACTACGCAAGGGCAGCGGGATCAAACTGTTCGACACCGTACTCAAGGCCGGACCGGACAATGTCGAAGAGGTCAAGGCGCTGACCGGCGGTATGGGCTGCGAAAAGGTGGTCGAGTGCTCGGCCAACGCCAACGCCCGCCTGACGGCGGTTCAGGCCGCCCGCAAATGGGGCAAGATTGTGCTGATCGGAGAGGGTGGTTTGATGAGCCCCGACTTTGCGCCGAGCCGCGACATGATCCACGATCAAAAGACAATGTACGGTTCCTGGGTCACCAACATGTGGCGCATGGAGGAACTGGTCGAACGCCTCGTGCGCTGGAATATCCATCCTGCGGACCTGATCACGCACCGTTTCGCGCTGGAGCAGGCACCGGAAGCCTATGCGCTGATGAACAGTGGTACGTGTGGCAAGGTTGCGGTATGCTTCGATGAGGAACTGCCGGCCTAAGTCCGGCAGGAGGAGTCTGTAGTCAAATTAAACGAGGTGGAAAAATGAGCGATGCGAATAAAAAAATACCTGTAGTCCCACCCGGCCTGATTATGCCGTTTATTCTGGTAACCATCCTCTTTCCTTTATGGGGATTTGCCAACGACATCACTAACCCGATGGTGGCAGCGTTTAAAAACATCCTGCTGATCTCCAACTTTGAAAGTTCCTGGGTGCAGGCTGCCTTCTATGGTGGATATGCCCTGATGGCCATTCCTGCGGCGATCTTCATCAAGAAATATTCATACAAGAAAGGGGTTTTAATCGGTCTGGCACTCTACTCGATTGCCTGTCTGATGTTTATTCCAAGTGGAATGGCCATGTCCTTTCCGCTCTTCTTGCTATCCTATCTCATCATGACCAGTGGACTTTCGTTCCTCGAAACAACCGCTAACCCATACATTCTTTCGATGGGTGACGAACAAACGGCAACTCGCCGGCTGAACCTCGCGCAGGCCTTCAATCCCATGGGTTCAATCACCGGTATGTTTGTTGCCAGTATGTTTATTTTGGCGAGTCTAAACGGAACGAGTGAAACCGGTCGCCGCCAAATGGAAACATTGGCAAATGAAGGAACTCCCATTCATCTTCAGGAAGTAACTTCCCAGCTCAAGACGGTGACAAGCCTGACCGAGGTCGTCAGTCAACCCGACTGGCAAGACAGCAAAAAACTGGTGAAAAAGGCAATCGTACTTACAGGGGCGCTTCAAAGTGGAACCTTCCTGCTTGATAACAAAAATGCCGATAAGGCCGACGACGTTCTGGCGGCTCTCGCAGCCCAACCCCAAGGCAATAAGTTTAAAGCGGCCGCCGATGCCGTGGCGGTCGTGCTGCAAATCAGAGAACGTCCTGTGCCGACCGAAGCAGAAGCACAACGTAACGCACTGTTTGTTGATGGACGCGGACTCGAACTCACGCTTGCTCTGAATGAAGAAGTCCCCTTGCTTAGCAAGGCAGACAACGAAAAGTGGACCGCGGCAGAGCAATCATTGGATAATGCGGTTGCTCCGGCAGCAGCAATCAAAACGGCAATGGACTCAGGTGATTCGGCACAAATGACCACAATCCCCGGCCTGCTTTCTACCGTCAAAACCGAGCTCGAAACGGCTCAGGCCGCACTGGCAGAAATTCCCGTCGACAGTTTGCTGGCCCATCAGCAGGCGGCCAAAGAGAGCCTCACCGCCATCCAGAAATCAGATCTGAAAATTGTTTCGCTGCCATACGCCTTGATGGGGGGATTTCTGATCATTGTCCTATTCCTGTTTGCGTGGAAACTTCCTGCCATAACTGCTGGCGAACATCAGGATGATGGCGGCGGACTGGATCTAACAGGAACGTTAGGCCGACTTTTCCATAATAAGGCCTACATTGAAGGGGTGGTTGCACAAACCTTCTACGTCGGGGCCCAGATTATGTGCTGGACCTTTATTGTTCAGTACGGCGAATCGCAACTCGGCTTGTCGAAAGCTACGGCACAGAACTGTAATATTCTGGCCATGATCATCTTCGTTTCAAGTCGTTTTATCTGCACCTTCCTCATGCACTATATCAGCTCGGGCGCACTATTAACGATATTGGCAACGGGAGCCATTTTCCTGATCACCGGCACGATCTTTATTGAAGGCTATGCCGGACTCTATTGTCTGATTGGTGTGTCAGCCTGTATGTCTCTGATGTTCCCGACTATTTATGGTATTGCGCTGGATGGCTTGGGTGATGATGCCAAGCTTGGGTCGGCAGGACTCATTCTGGCGATTGGAGGAGGTTGTATTATGACTCCGCTACAGGGTCGTATCATCGACTTGCCAGCCCTTGATCTTGGATTTATGGAGTTGGCCAGCGTCCGGGCATCTTTTGCCCTGCCCTTAATTTGCTTTATTGTGATTGCGCTCTACGGATGGCGCACATTCAGGATTCATCGCGTTGAAGAGAAACCCGTATAATCTGTTTAGGAGATATCATGCTTAAAGGAATCAATCCGATTGTCAGTCCCGAGCTGTTGAAAATTCTCGCCGAGATGGGGCACGGCGACGAAATTGTGCTGGCCGACGCCCACTTTCCGGGCCACACCTTCTGCCCGAAAAATGTCCTGCGCGGCGACGGCCTGCAGATCCCCGATCTGCTCGAAGGCATCATTCCGTTGTTCGAACTCGATAGCTACGACGATCCGCTGATCATGATGGCCGCTGTCGAGGGTGATCAGCTGGAGCCGCAGGTGGAGGCCGACTACCTGGGCGCCATCCGCAAAGCCGCGCCGGAAGCTCCGGCGGTCAAGCGCATCGGCCGCTTCGAATTCTACGACCGCGCCGAAAAGGCCTTCGCCTGCGTCATCACCGGCACCACCGCCAAGTACGGAAACATCATTCTGAAGAAAGGCGTCACGCCGATTACTTAAGCCTCGTGGCAGAGGCCTGTGCCCATAGGAAGGAATAAGGATAAGGACCACCTCCTCCTGAACCCCGGCTTTCTTGCAAGGCGAGGACGCCAATCTCCATCTGCTTTTTTGAACGGAATAGCCAGAAGCCGCGAGTATGATCTGCGGCGGAGTCATTGCTCAAAAGCATAGCCCATGATATATTTATCGCGGGTGCCTCTGAATAATGCGTTGAGCCAGGTAAGATGAGTGATATTACTGAAATTCTTCAAT
>JBNKHE010000005.1:0-287320 GCA_050290185.1 Pontiella sp. | reverse complement strand
TCCCAAACTAGGTCTTTGGTATTTACTTCAGCTCTTGTTCTGAACGCTGCTCCCGTAGCTTTTCTGCACATAGTGCAATGACAGTTTAGAGCATTTTTGATCGTGCCATGAATTGAGTATTTAATTTCACCGCACAAACAGCTTCCTGTAATGGGATTGTTCATATTTTTAATTTCCAACGTTTGGTGTGACCTGCGCGGGACATAAACTTTGACACGAAGATTGTGCGTTTTCCCGCGTAAGGTCCATGCCCTGGTTGGCAGTTATTTCTTCCCGAGTGTTAGTTTCGCATCCACTTGATTTGATTGGGATTTCTGAATTGCTTCCATCCATTCATCCCATATTGCCGAGTCTGCAGGTTTTCCGTCGTTCAGAAGAGACATGCTGCCTAGTAATGAACCAAGGGCATCTGACTTTGTAATTTCCCAATAGTCATCCAGAAATGAATACATTGCTTTGTAGGCTTCTTCTGGTGTCAGTTTATCCATATATTATCTCCTGCCAACGTTTGGTGTGACCCGCCCGGGAATAAAACATCAGGCATGAAAATTGTGCGTTTTACCGGGTAGGGTCCATGCCCTGGTTCGATTCCTTTTTATATTTCCTGTACCCAATTATTCCTCTGGTTATCAGGATTAATCCAAATACTATCATGACAAAGACAATCATGCCTGTTTCGCAATATTCGGGAATGTATGCTCCCTTGAAATTAACCATTCGCCCCTCTTTGATGACTTTGGGCAGATAATAGACCCCTGATATAGTGGTGATAATGGTCATTGCTAAACCAATAAGAATGAGTTGAACAGATTCCTTTCTGCCAGTTAGATCCAGTGGTTTAATTTTCTTAGTTGGTACAGTCATTCTATTAATCGAACAGTGTCATATATAGAAAATATTCCGTCATATCACCCTATAGGGTAGAAATATTTTCCGCATATGACCGTATTAATGGGCCAAACATGGAAAATCGGCGGTTTATTTTTCCACATATGGCCGGCTCCTTGTTTATTTTCCACATATGACCATATTAAAGGGGTAAAAATGGAAAATGAATCCATCCCGGCACGCTACCGCCCTTGGTCAAAGACCTAATCTTATCTGGAGACCTAAGTCATGATTCTGCATTACACTTAAAAGTGATAATGGATTTGCCCGTGACATAAAAATTTAATTATGCACTTTCTTTATATATACGCAAAAATTCCCGGTCGTGCTTACGTATCTCAAAGAGTCATATCAATCTGAACGCGAATAGGCCCCTTCGACGTAAAGACGTGAAAATCTACACCCACGTCATGAACAAGGATTTGGATTAGGCAAGGAGTCCGCTTGATTTGCTCCGATGCTTTTACTCTACCAATGGAGACTGTTGTGGGTGTGGAACCCTATTCTGAAGTTCATCGATAAATCAAAGGGGATAACGGATTTATTTTGACCCGCAAAAAAATCATGAATGCTGTTTTTACCCTCCGCGGTCTCCACACCCTCCATTGGATATGGAGCGAAATGCAAAGTGTGGTTAGGATCTGGCGGCCAACTCATGCTCTTCTTCTCTTAAGTCATAAAGTAGGGTGGGTATTTAACAAATGTCAGATTTTACCCAATAAAAAAGGGCCTTTCCTAAAAGAAAAGGCCCTTCGAAAATGGAGCGGGCGAACAGATTCGAACTGTCGTAACCAGCTTGGAAGGCTGGGGTTCTACCATTGAACTACGCCCGCTTTTTCGTATAAACGAGCGCATAAGGTAGCGGGCACCTGCGGCTACGTCAAGGGTTGTCAGCCAACTTTTTATCAACAGTGAAAAACGGGGTGAAAACCAACGGCTTCACCGTATCCCATGAGGGGGATAAAGGGCTTACAGTCCCTGCTTGATCTTGTCCTGATACGTGCTGGCTTTCATCTCAAAAATGCCTTTGCTGACGGAGAAGCTGGCATCGAGAATGCCGTCTTTTGATTTCCAGAGAATAGGGTCAACCAGCTCTACCCGCGGGTATTGCGCATTCTCGTCCTGAATATCGTTCAGAACAATTTCGGTTTTGGTCAGTTGCTCCCATTCCTTGGTGCGGCCGTTGAGCTTCAGCAGATATTTGGCGAGGTCCAGATCGACAGTGGAAACCAGCCCTGGGCTGTAGCGGATGAGGTCGGCCTTGCCATTGTAATAGTGGATGGTAATGGACAGGTCATTCTTGCTGTAGGTGGCGATGCCCGTCAGATCGTCGTTCAGGGTGACCCGTTTGGGTTCGCCATAGCGGGCACGGCATTGCTCAATGGATTCGCCGAGGCGCGCGTCGGCAGTCGAAACCGCCAGCAGAATTCCCAGTAGTATAAAGCTTTTATTCATGTTGAACTCCCTATGTATTGCTTGTTGCATATCCGGATACCATGTAATCATCGACCTGATTCGGTGTATATCGTTCGGATATTTTGTTGTCTTCTTTTATGCTGTCAAGCGCCCTCGTGCCCGGTATCAGTCTTTGTGGGTCAGGTTCCAAAGCCAGAAGCGAAGTCGCTTGAAGATCGACGGTTTATTGTCCGCCTTCCGGATCCGCACCTTGGGCTTCGGTGGTTCATGCTGCTTCACGGGTTCGCGCATATAGTCTCGATCTGAGATTCCCATATGGATTTTCTTGCGCTCCTCTCAGTTAAACGCAAACACTATGCATCCCATGGGTAGAAAAAAAAAGACAGCATTACGAATTATCCCCGAAAACTGGATCGATCCGGTTGATTTCAAGGCGAGTTTTCCGCATCCCGGGCATCCGCTGGAAGTGGATATCGGCTCTGGAAAGGGACGTTTTTTGGTGGCGCGCTCCGGCAAGTTTCCAGACGTTAATTTTCTGGGAATCGAGCGCCAGCTTGGACGGATCAACAGCAGCGGCCGACGGTGCGAAAGGGCGGGCCGCGAGAATGTCCGCGTATTCCGCATGGAAGGGTATTATGCCATCAGCCAGCTGATGCCCGCATCCTATGTGGCCAACTATTATTTCTTTTTTCCAGATCCCTGGCCAAAGGCCCGGCACGAGGAAAACCGGCTGTTCAATGCGCCTTTTATGGATGCCCTGCACCGGACGTTGGAGGATCAAGGATGTCTGCATGTGGCGACCGACCACCTCCCTTATTTCGCCGAAATCCTTGCCTTGCTTCAAGCGGATAGCCGCTTTGAAGAGATCGAGTCTTTCCTGCCGGATGACGAGGAGCGAACAGATTTCGAACTGATTTTCTCGCACAAGGAAATCGGTCGTTGTTCATTTCGGAAGATCTAACTATGGCGAAGCGGAAGACAGAAGTTGATATTCATAGCTACGGGCTTTACGACGGGTGGGACAGGGAGAGCAAGGAGTTGCCGAATCTGGTGAGGATCACCACCGAGATTGAGGCGTCGCTGGATGTTGAGTTCGGTTATATTCTCCGGATCCGGAACGCAAGAAATAGCAAGATCACTTTCCGTATCGAACATCCCCCCTTTAAAGATGAGTCCGGTTCGGTTGCTCCCGCATTCGACGGGGAGCTTTATGTAAAGACCAACGATTTCCGCTTCTTTCTGGGGGACACGGTTTGGGCGCCGGTCGAGGACAAACGGGGAAATTGGCGGTTGATGACCTGGTTGGATGGAGCGTTGGTGGCCGACAAGATCATCCAGCTGGTTTAATCATGGGATTTCGAGATCAACGGTGCGGATCAGAAACTCTCTTCCGCCCTGCAGGGTGATTTGATCGGATCCGCATTTCTCGCAGGCCATCTGCGGCGGCCGGGGAGAGAACTCGCTACCGCACCGGTTGCAAAGGGCATGCGCCGGTACATGCTCTAAAATCAGTTCCGCACCTTCGGCCAGTGTGTTTTCCGAGGCGAAAGGGAATGCAAATTCGAAGGCTTCGCTTTCGACGCCGGAATAGGCTCCAATGACCACAACAATCCGTAAAACGCGTGCGGCATTTTCCTGTTCTGCCGCTTTTACGATTTGTTCGACCATAGCCTGCGCTAGGGATAATTCATGCATGTTTTCATTGTAGGAGGATTCTCGAAGAAGGGAAGCCCCGGGGGCTGTTTGAATAAGGTCTAAATTTTTCGAAGAGCTTGCTCTGAAGTAAAAGGTGACTATAATGGGAAGGTCAAACATGGTTGTTAAGTAAACTATAACTGCAAGGAGGTATTCCATGGGTGCCGTTTCAAATCTGCTCGATTCCAAAGGATACGATGTGCTAACCGTGAAACCCGATCAAACCGTGCGTGAGGCGGTTGAACAGATGGCCGCGATTTCTGCCGGAACATCTGTGGTCATGGACGGCGGCAATGTGGTGGGAATTATTTCCGAGCGTGATGTCATCCGCAAGATATTGCTTCAAGGCAAGAATATCGATGATGTCACGGTTAAGGAAATCATGTCCGAAGAGCTTACAACCATTACGCAGGAAACCTCCCTGGATAAATGTATGAAGCTTATGACTGAAAACCGGATCCGCCATCTGCCCGTGCTTCGCGACAAGCAACTCTGCGGAATTGTATCCATTGGCGACGTGGTTAAATACCTGATTGTCGAAAAGGACTTTAAGATCAAGAATCTGGAAAGTTATATCAGCGGCGTGCTTTAACCGTCGCTCCAGACAACAGAAAAGCTCCCGGGCCGGGAGCTTTTTTTTTACATCACCATATCTTCGAGCATGGGCCGACTCACATGCTCCAATGAATCGGTAACGGCATCGGCTTCAAGTAGGTATTCCCGGCTGTAGCTGGTCGTTATGGCCAATACCTTGAGCCCGGCGCCCTTGGCGGACATGATCCCTGCGGGCGTATCCTCGATGGCCAATGCGGTCGCGGGGTCGTCGATGACGAGTTTTTCAAGGGCGAGTTTATACGGAGCGGCATCCGGTTTGCTCTTTTCGGTATCCTCGGCGGTCACGATGACCGTGAAGGCGTTGTTTATACCCAGTGTTTCGAGAACAGGCAGGATGTCCTGTTTCAGTGCGCCGCTGCACAAAGCAACAGGAAGCCGGCTCGGGATGCTCTTAACCAGCTCAATGGCACCGGGGAGGGGGCTGACTTTTCCGGTTTTGATATAGCCCTGGAAAACGGCGGCTTTTTGAGAAATCAGGCCCTTTTTTTCAGTTGAGGAAATCCTTTTTCCATGGGCCTTGAAGATGGCCTTGAGGGCGTCGCGATCATCGAATCCGATGTAGGTGTCGCAATATTCCTCCCATGAAATTTCCATGCCCCGATCTGCCAACACCTCATTGAAGGCCTTGAAGTGCAGCGGTTCAGTATCTACGATAACCCCATCAAAATCGAAAACTACAGCCGAAAGCATGGTATATCCTTTATTTAATTAACGCTCAGTTTCGTTATTGTTTCCTGGCATGTCAAATTTATTGCAGTTTGAGCCATGCGTCTTCCAACCGTTGCGCGGAAACCTTCTGTGGTACTTTGATTTCGGGGGCGAAACGGTTGATCCGGAACTCCTCCAGCAGCATAGCAAATTCCAGTAATTCATAGGCTTCTGCGATGTTTTCACTCTCCAGCAGTTTTTCGCTGAGCCGGATTTGAAACGGTTCAACTTCCTCCATCTTCCGCCGGTCGGCCGGGAGATTGTTGCGCATGCGCTGCATCCGCATTTGCATGGCCTTTAGGTATCGAGGATAGCGGTGGAACACATCATGTACTCGAAGAAATCCCGGTCGGAACAGAAACTCAAGTTGCATCTCAATGTCGTGGCGGGTGTCGTGATCATACGGAAGCTGATCAAGGCTCTTGATGATCGTTTCCCGCTGGTCCAGCAGGTCGGCGAGAATGGCTGCGGGTTCTTCGGTTTTTTCGTAGAGGATGGTTCGCGCAATCAAGGCTCGGCCGGTAAATGTTGCTTCGTCACGGATCTCCTGTCGTTCATCATGGGTCAGCGCGTTAACAATCGCAGTATTCATCAGATCGGTTAAAAAGTCGCTGTCGAGCGCCGACAGGGTCAACTGGAGGGTCGGCGTTAGGGGCGGTCGTTTTTCGACATACTTCACCTGATCGGCCTGCTGCAGGCGGAACAGCCGTGCCAGTCCGGCCCGATGGGAATATTCCGCATCGACCGGGCTGATGAAAACCTTTCTGCCTACGCCCCCCTTTTCATCAGTCAGCGCGGGATAGCCGCGTGTTTGTGCGGCGTCGTTGGCAAAAATGAATTCCGGCAATGCATCGCCCGGCCAGTTTTTCTGCGGGGGTAGCGCCCATTTTGCAAAGGCGATTCCAGCGCCGCTCATCTGTACGTTTTGACGGTGCTCATCCGAGATGGAGGTATGGATCTTGACGATTTCATCGCCCTGGGTTTCGATGACTTTCATTTGGAGAAACGCGGGAAGGCCGGTTTCGTCGAAGTCAGTGGCGTCGACCGGTAGTTTGAACTCAATTTGCAGCCAGCGCGACAGCTCATCCAGCAACGGACCTTCCGGAGCGTCTCGCCTTCCCATGCAGAAAGTCCGTGCCGCTTGATCGATCGGGGGAAGGGCAGTCCGGAGATTTTTCGAGAGGGTTCGCAGTAACCGGTTAACTTTTTCTTCCAGCCAACCGGGTACCAGCCAGTCCGGTGCCCAGTCGGGCAGGAAGGCTAGTTTGTTCGTCGGACAGACAAGGGCGATGCCGTCGAGTTTTTCGCCGGGATCGAAGGTGTAGATCAGTTGGAACGGTTCTTCGTGAAAGACCAGCTCGTCGGGATAGTCCTCGGGACGAATGGGGGTCGATTGTGGATAGATGGCGTCGTTTAGGCGCATGGCAATCCGCGCCTTCGATTTTCGGAGCCATTGCTCAAGCGTTTTGACCGAATAGACCTCCGGCGGAAGTAGAGCGTCGAAATGATCATATATGGCGTCGGTATCGATCAGTGCGCCGGGGCGGCGAATCTTTTCCTCCAGGGCTGCGATATCATCCAACATGCGTTGATGTAGCTTTAGCCAGCCGCCGTGCGTGGTCAGGTTGCCCGGCACCATGGCATCGCGAATGAAAATCTTGCGCGCTTCCTCGGGATTAATCGGGCCGAAATGGACGTTTTTTCCGCGGGTCAACGTCAGGCCGCCGGAGACCACCGATTCCTTGGCGTAGACAAAGCCGGCATCCGCATTCCATTCCGGCGTCGTATACACCGATTTGCAGAGATGCGGGGCAACGGAAACCAGCCACTCCGGCTGGATCTCCGCCACGATGCGGGCATACACCTTGGTGGTTTCAACCAGCGCAAAAGTCATCACCCATTCCGGCGGTTTCTTGAACAGCGCCGAGCCGGGAAAAATGAAAAACTTACGGCCACGCGCACCCTGCAACTCCCGCTCCTCGCCCTTCAATCCAATATTGGCGGGAAGCCCAGCCAGCAGACTGCGATGCACCAGATCGAATGTAGACGCGGCATCTTGCCGCGTTGCGTTGGAACGGTCGGCGGACTTGGCGTGCGCAACGAAGCTGTAAGCATCGTCTACATTCCATCCAAGATCCCGCACGGTACCACGCAGATCCTGCCACAGGTTGCGCCATTCCATGACGCGACGGTAGTTGATGAAATTCTTCTTGCAGTATTTCCGCAGCCGGCCGTGCGATCCGCCCTGTCCGCGTTCGGCTTCAACCGCGTTCCAGAGATTCAGAATGGTGATGAAGTCCGACTTCGGATCCAGCCATTGCTTGTGCGCCAGATCGGCGGCGTCGGCCTTTTCGGTCGGCCGTTCGCGTACGTCCTGGATGGAGAGGAATGCCACGAGAATCAGGACTTCCGGCAAGGCCCCTTCGTCGCGGGCCTGCACGATCATGCGCGCCAGATGCGGATCGACCGGGAATGCCGCAATGTCGCGGCCCATTGGGGTAAGCTTTTGATCTTCGTCGATCGCGCCGATATCCTGTAACGTCCGATAACCCTCATTCACCAGCGATGAACTAGGCGGATCAATCAACGGAAATCGGTCGATGGGCGGAAGTCCGAGCATATCCATCTGCAAGATTACGCCAGCCAGCGAGGTGCGGCGGATTTCGGGGTCGGTGTAGGCCGCGCTGTTTTCGAGCGTATCCTGGTCGTAGAGATAGATGCAGATGCCGTCGGTGACGCGGCCGCAACGGCCACGGCGTTGCCGCGCGCTCGCCTGCGATACCTGCTCGATCTGCAACCCCTGCACCTGCGTGCGCGGGTTGTAGCGGCTCAGTCGGACGAGTCCCGAATCGATGACATAATGGATGCCCGGAATCGTGATCGAGGTTTCCGCCACGTTGGTCGCCAGAATAATCCGGCGGCGTCCGCCGACGGTAAAGACGCGCTGCTGTTCGCCCATGCTCAAACGGCCGAAGAGGGGAAGCACCTCCGTATTTTTGAAATGCTGGCCTTCGAGCTTTTTGGTGGCGTCCTTGATCTCTCGCTCTCCGGGCAGAAAGATCAGCACGTCGCCCTGGTCATCCACGTCCGAGATCCAGCGCATGGCTCGAAGAATATGGTTGGCCAGTTCCTCGTCCTTGCCCGGCGGCAGGAAAAAATCCTCCACGGGATAGGTCCGGCCTTCCACCGTGATCACGGGCGCATCGTCGAAAAAGGCGGAAAAGCTTTCGGCGTCGAGTGTGGCCGAGCTGATAACGATTTTAAGGTCGGGGCGCACGGCCAGCAGGTTCTTGAGGTAGCCGAGCAGGAAGTCGATGTTCAGGCTGCGCTCGTGGGCTTCGTCGATGATCAGGCAGTCGTATTGCAACAGGTGGCGGTCGTTCTGCGTTTCCGCCAGCAGGATGCCGTCGGTCATGAACTTGATGATGGTTTCATCGCAGGTGGAATCGTCGAACCGCACCTGGCATCCGACGCCCTTGCCGTAGTCTATACCCATCTCCTCTGCCACGCGGCGTGCCATGCCCGTTGCCGCCAACCTTCGCGGCTGGGTGACGCCAATCCGCCCGGTTTTACCCGCTCCGGCCTCCAGCACGATTTTGGGCAGCTGGGTCGTCTTCCCCGATCCCGTCGTGCCGCAGACAATCAGCACTTGGTTTTCTTCGATCAGCTTGCGGATGTCGTCGCGCTTGCCGGAAATCGGGAGAACATCCGGATACTCCAGTTTAAGTTTAACCGCCGCCCGCTTCTGGGCGCGCTGCAACGACTGGAAATGCACATCCTTCAGTTTCGCGACCAGCTTGTCCGCTGGCTGCCGGTCATGAATACGCTGCCGCACCCGCCGCATCAAGGCATTCAAATGCGCGCGGTCGCGCAGCAAAAGCCCGTCCAGCGACTGCTTCACCGTCTGCAATATTACCTTTGTTTCCGCCTGATCCATAAGAGCCCGAAATAAGGGCATAGGGGGCAGGGGAGATCAAGGAAGAATAGAGCGGTTTAATCTGTCTTGAGTCATGATCGACTGCTCGCCGGGTAGGGTACCCGGCCTACAGATTTCGGCTCGGGTACAGATTTTGCAAATTGTTGTAGGCCCGATGCCCCATCGGGCGTTTCTCCTGTAGAGCAAAGAAGTCGCAGGGCGTTTAGGCGGCGGTTTTGCTGGTGCTAAGAGTGAAAGCTTGGTGTAGTTCGGCTTTTCTCCAACCCGACTTTTCTTATCCATATGAATACATATCCCAAACATTCCTTTGAAGAAGCCAGCGCATGGGCGGACGACGTCGTCGCCCAAATGTCGCTTGACGAAAAGTGCGCCTATGTTGGCGGCGAAGATGCCTTCTACACGAAGGCGATCGAGCGGCTTGGCATTAAGCGCGTGATGATGACGGATGCGACCGCCGGCGTGCATTTGAGGGACCGGTTTAACGAATTCACGTACCAGAACGCGATCGACCGGTCGACGTCGTTTCCTTGTCCGTTGCAGCTGTCGGCGACGTGGGATCCGGAACTGGTGGAGCGATTCGCGGCGTGCGTGGCGGAGGAGTGTCTGGCGAACGGGATCGGCATTCTGCTGGGACCCGGATTCAATATTTACCGACATTCCCAGTGCGGCCGGAACTTCGAGTATTTCGGCGAGGATCCGTTTCTGACGTCGCGCATGATCGAACGCTACGTCAAGGGCGCGCAGGATACGGGCGTGGTGGCGACCCTGAAACATTTTGTTGCGAACAACACCGACTATTTCCGGCGTAAGAGTAATTCGGTTGTCGATGAACGGACGCTCAACGAGATCTATCTTCCGGCATTCAAGGCGGGCGTTGAAGCGGGTGTGATGGCGGTGATGACCTCCTACAACCTCGTCAACGGCGAATGGGCGGGGCAGAGCGCGCATGTCATCAATGACCTGTTGCGCGGCCATCTTGGATTCAAGTGGCTGGTGATGACGGATTGGTGGTCGGTCTTCGATGGCGTCAAGGTCGTCCAGTCGGGGCAGGATCTCGAGATGCCAGCTTGTATCGCCACGAAGGGCTTGGCGGACAAGGTGCGCGCGGGCGATGTGGCGGAGACGGACGTCGACCGGATGGTGAAGAGCATCCTGACGACGTTGAAAGCGATGGATCTATTCGACGTTGAGCCAATGCCCGAACTCACGACCGTGGAAAAGTGGGACGTCCGTAAGCAGGTCGCGTTGCAAACGGCCCGGGAGGGCTCGGTACTGCTGCGCAACAACGGCATCCTTCCGCTCGAGGGTTCGGAGGAGATTCTGGTGATCGGCGACTTTCTCGAGAACAAGGCGGTTGGCGGAGGCTCGGCGACCGTTGTCGGCTACGACAACATACAACTCATCGACGCGCTCAAGACGGAGTTCGGCGGGCGAATCGCGTACGACAAGACCCCGACTTCGGAACGTATTCAGCAGGCGGACAGGGTAATCCTGAGCGTCGGGACGTTGGACAGCGAAGGCTGGGATCGTCTGTTCGCCTTGAAGGAGCAGGACGAATCCTTGGTCCGCAAGGCGGTGGACCTGAATCCCAACGTAATCGTGCTGGTCCAGAGCGGTAGCGGAATTCGCATGACGGACTGGAGCGACAAGGCAGCGGCAATCGTCTATTGCTGGTATAGCGGACAGAACGGTCACGAGGCGGTGGCGGAGATCCTTTCCGGCAAGGTCAACCCATCCGGCAAGCTACCTATTACGATCGAACGTGAATTCGCGGACAGCGTCGATCCCGACTACGTGCCCGAGGGCGAGCAACTATATAGTGGATGGAACGACGAGCAGGAAGCGGCGCGGGCGGTGTCCGACGTGCACTACGATGAAGGCGTTTTTGTTGGTTACCGCTGGTACGATGCCAAGGGGATCGAGCCGCTGTTCCCGTTTGGACATGGCCTGTCGTATACGACGTTCGAGTATTCCGGCATCGAGGTGTCGAAAAAGCACTTTTCTACGGACGAAACGGTCGAAGTCTGCGTCACGATCACGAACACCGGTAGCCGCGCTGGAGCGGAAATCGTGCAGCTCTATGTCTCCGATGCGGAAGCGTCACTGCCGCGTCCTCCGCTGGAACTGAAGGGCTTTCGGCGGGTGGAGCTGGAGGCTGGCGCGTCGAAGACCATTCACTTCGCGCTGGACCGCAACGCGTTCAGCTTCTGGTCTCTGGAAGCGCGCGACTGGGTGGTGGAAGCGGGCGAATTCGAAGTGATCATCGGCACCTCAAGCCGCGACCTGCGGCAACGCAAGCGGGTGACGCTGACGCGGTAGCTATCCCATTCATCGATTCCCCTCCATTCGGATACGTACCGCCCGCATCCTGCGGGCCCTGTGTTCCTGATCAGAACGCCGTAACCAAAATCTCACCACAGAGGTCACTGAAGCATAATTGCATTGGCCCCTCCGTGAACTCTGTGCCCTCTAGCGCTGAGCGGAGCGAGATAATTTACGTAGTAAAATAGTGACTGAAAGGAACGGTTCACCGGGTGGTAAAAAGTTTCCCGGGTTCTTAATCAACGCTCCAGGACTCCGTCGGAAGGCGGATTATTCTTCAATACGGATTTTCCGGAGCGTTTTGAGGGAGTCTTCGGGGAGGGAGCCGTCGCGGTAGAAGGCGCGGATGATTTCGAGTGCCTGCAAGCTTTCGTCCATCTGTTCTTCCAGTTGCTGGAAGTCGAGCTCGGCGAGGTCCGCTTCCTGCATGATCTCTTCGAGCGGGGTGTCGCCGAGAGCATTTCGCGTTGCGTGGTTCAGCAAGGCTCCCAGGATCTTGAGGATTTCGGCGTGCAGGTCGTCGGGCTGATGGTAGAAATGGTCGTCGCAGAAATATTCGTAGCATACCGACGGGCGGCCTTTGTCCAGCTTACAGCCGGTTGGGGAAAGAAAACCTTCCTTTGGATCAAATAGATATTCTTGCTGGTGGACCATCTTTAGAAACGGACTTTTCACCCCTTCTTCGCAATGGATGACATCGCAGCAACAGCGGGTGCATTGTCCGCAAAGCGAATTCCCTTTCCGGTTGATCAGCTTCCGCATGCCGGTTTCAAGTTCGGTGTACCGTTGAATATAGTTTTTCAAGTCGTCGTTCATCATGGAGGGGTGGGGTGAAACAGCATAGTCTATGTCCCTGGGTCGCTATGTCGAGAACAACCCTCTAGTTCCAAGGTTTTTGTAGTTAGGAGTAGGTTCGTGCTGCATATCCTGCTATACAAGCCCGCTCTTCTTAGATTTCCAGATCCAACCTAGGTATTTCCACATGATTTCGACGTCAAAAATTTCTATGCGCTTTGGCCAGATGACTCTTTTCGAGGATGTTTCGGTTAAGTTTGTTCCGGGCAACCGCTACGGATTGATCGGGGCCAACGGCTCTGGAAAATCCACGTTCCTGAAAATCCTGACCGGTCAGCTGACCCAGAGTGAAGGCGAGGTGGCGGTAGGGCATGACTGTTCACTCGGATATCTCCGCCAGGACCACTCGGCCTTCGACGAGCATACGATCATCGACACCGTCTATATGGGTAATCCCAAGCTTTGGAAAATACATTGTGAACGTGAATATCTATATACCAAAGATGAACTGACCGATGATGAAAATGAACGCTGCGGCCATATCGAAGAGGAGTTTGGCGAAGCGGGTGGGTACACCATGGAGGCTGAAGCGGCCACACTTCTGGTTGGATTGGGTTTCAGCGAAGATCTATTTGAACAAAACATGACGGTATTGCAGGGCGGGTTTAAGCTGCGTGTTCTGTTGGCGCAGGTGTTGTTTGGTCAGCCGGATATCCTGCTGCTCGACGAGCCGACCAATCATCTGGATATGGAGTCCATCGAATGGCTGGTTGAACTGCTCAAACGGTACACGGGAACAGTAATCACCATTTCACACGACCGCTTCTTCCTGAACCAGGTCTGCACGCATATCGCCGATTTGGATTACAACGAAATCCGCATGTTCCCGGGGAACTATGACGACTTTACCATTGCCAGTCTTGAAGCGCGCGAACTGCAGGAAAAAGCGAACAAGAAGGTCGAGAAACAGGCGCACGATCTGAAAACTTTTATTTCGCGCTTCAGCTCGAATGCCTCAAAGGCAAAGCAGGCGACATCGCGCAAGAAAACGCTGGATAAGCTGGAGATCAAAAAGTTTAAGGCCAGTAGCCGGGTTTCACCTTTTATCCGCTTCAATCCGAAAACGAGGTTGGGGGATAAGGTGATCGAGGCCGAGTCGATTTCCAAGTCGTATGACGAAACGCTGTTCAGCGACTTTTCCTGCACGATCGGGCCGGAAGAGCGGGTGGCCATCATTGGCAAGAACGGGATTGGTAAAACGACGCTGTTGAACGTGCTGTGCAATCAGCTTAAAAGCGATACCGGAAAAGTCGTGTTTGGCGAAACCGTTGAGATTGGTCTGTTCCCGCAGGATGTTTCCGGCCTGCTTGATCCCGAAATGAGTGCGCTTGATTGGCTTGGTCGCTTTGCTGAAGCCGGAACATCCGAGTCCGAACTTCGTTCGTTCATGGGGCGTATGATTTTTCGTGGTGACGATCCGCTGAAAAAAACTAGCGTCTTGAGCGGGGGCGAGAAAGCCCGTTTGATTCTATCAAAAATGATGATGGAAGGGGGCAACGTGCTGGCGTTGGATGAGCCGACCAATCACCTTGATCTGGAATCAATCGAAGCATTAAACTATGGACTGTCTCTATTTCCAAATACGCTGATTTTCGTTTCGCACGATCACCGTTTCATCGCCACGCTGGCTACCCGGATCTTAGAAGTAACGGACCACGGAATCATTGATTATCCCGGCACGCTGGACGAATACGAAGCGCAGAAGGAATAGCCGGCTCGTAGCCAGAACCGATTTCAAATAATCTATGATCACGGATTAACCCGCATAAACCCGGATTTTTCTATCATCCGTGTTGTTCTGTGTTTGTCTATGGCGTGATCTTCTTCAATGCAGCGCCTGCCGCTAGCTGTAGACCGGATATAGGTCTGGGTCGGTGCCGGGGGCTTTGCGGCGCCAATGCTTGTAGGACCAGAGCCATGATTCGGGGTGGGTGCGGATCTGCTCGCCGACGACATCCATGATTTGCTGGGTCAGGGCCTTCACGATAGCGGTCTGGTCCTGTCCCTTGTCGAAGGCGGGGGGCTGAATGACGGGGCCGGTATGGGCTTCGTATCGGCCGCCGCCGACGGGCTGACTGAAGGCGAAGATGATTTCCGTGCCGGTGCGATAGGACAGGAGGGCCGGTGCCGAGGAGACGGGTGTGGGAATTCCCAGAAAGTCGACCCAGATGCCGCCTTGGGCTTCGGGGGTGTTTTGGTCGAGCACAAACGCGGCTTTTTTGTTTTGGCGGAAGCGATTGATCAGGGTCCGCAGGGCCCCTTCGCGCGCAACTATGGTTTGTCCGGTTTTCTGCCGCAATGTATTCAGCATCGAGTCAACGGCTTCGTTCTTGGCTGTGGCTGCGACGCTGGCAATATCCAAACCGAGGAGCCCGCTCTCCAGTCCGATCAATTCCCAGTTTCCCATATGGGCCGTGATGATGATTTGCGCGCGGTTTTCGAAATAGGGGCCGGTGTCCGGTACGAAGGTCTGGTATTTGCAGACCCGCTTTTCGGTTTGTTTCGAGAACCAGAAGATGTCGGCCATGGTCTGGGCAAAGCTGGTAAGTGATTGCTTGAGGATCGTTTGTTTCTCTCCCGTGGTTTTGGTGTTGCCGAATACCACATCCAGATTGGCCATTCCGGTTCGACGTTCCCTTTTGGCGAAATGGAAGGTCGCCGTGCCGGCGATGCGGATAACAGCCACCAGCAATCGCCGGGGAAGCAACGGTATGCAAACCATTCCCATGCGGAAGAAAAAGGTTTCGATAGGTCTGCGGAGTGCTCTTCGGATTTTTTTTGAATGTTGCATGGCGTTTGTGCGTTGAAGAGAAGAAGCGTAGTCGGAGCTCTATCGAAGCACAATCCAATTTGACGGGCATGTTTGAACGTCTATGAAATGGTTGGGGTTTTTATTGGGATGGGCGTTTTTCCCCGCATTGCCTTCCCTCGGTCAAATATAGGTAGCCATTTATATGTGTAAGGGTTGTACCCATTGCTTTCAAGCGGTAGTATTCCGGTGTCGGAAGGAGGCAATGAAGATGAAACATAAACGGAAATGGGAGCAGGTGCTAAAGGGGTTTCCGGATGATGCGCCTGCCAGCAAGATTGAATCGACCGCCAGCGATCTGGAAGCCATGAACTACGAACCGGTGCTGCTTTTGCATACGCCGGGTTTTTTGCGCATGGGGAGGCATGATCTGCAGCAGGAGATCGAGCGTGTGAATGATCTTCCTCCGGAAGGCATGATGGCCGAGGGCTTCGGCGCCAACGCCAATTTCAGCTTGTTCAAGGCCAAGCATATCCAGTTGCTGATCTATCACTACGGGTTGTTGTGCCGACTCCGCGCGGACGAACCCGAAGCGTGGGATATTATCAACGAGCTGTACGAAGACGATTAGGTTCGCCGGGGTTGGTTATATTAAAACCACGAGAGTACGGAGAACTCGAAGGAGCGGAAGTTTACTCTTTGTGTACTTCGTGCCTTCGTGGTTAAACTCCGGTGCATTGGTTCACTTGAAAGGAAGAATGATGATCAAGCATATCGTGATGTGGAAGTTCAAGGATGACGTGGCCGAGGCGGACAAGCTGGAGATGAAGCGGCAGTTGGAATCGCTGAAGGGTGTGGTGCCAAGCCTGTTGCAGATTGAAGTGGGCATGGATGTCGTCGGAACGGAGGCCTCGAAAGACATGGTGCTGACCACACTGTTCCACAGTCTTTCCGATCTTCAATCCTACGCCGATGATCCCGCTCACCTCAAGGTGGTCGAATTCGTCAAGCCGCTCGTCTGCGAACGTGCGCTCGTGGATTATGAGGTTTAATTTTCTAATCAAAGAGGACTCGGAGGAACACTGAGGATGAGCCTCTACGTATCTCGGTGTTCTCTAGCATAGCGGGTGGTTGAATGAAAAAAAACAACATCGTTTTAATCGGGATGCCGGCGTGCGGGAAGAGCACGATCGGTGTACAGCTGGCGAAGTGGCTCTCGATGGGGTTCATCGATACCGACCTGCTGGTGCAGGCGCGTGCCGGCGAAAGCATGCAGGCATTCCAGGATGCCAACGGCATGGAGGCCTACCGCAAACTGGAATCCGATACGGCACGTTCCGTGGTATGCGACAACTGCGTGATTGCGACGGGCGGAAGCGTGGTCTATTACGACGATGCCATGCAGCATCTGCAGTCGATCGCTCGCATTATTTTTCTGGACGTGCCGATCAATGAAATCAAGCAACGGATTGGCGATACGTCCCAGCGGGGTGTTGTCATTAAGCCCGGCATGACCCTCGACGATCTCTATGCCGAACGGCATCCGCTCTACATGCAATATGCCGGTACCGTCATCGAGTGCTCCGGCAAGCCGCAGGATGAGATTCTGTCCGCCATCCGAGCGGAATTTTAACACGAAGGCTCAAAGTACTCCAAGAAGAGCTCGAAAGGTCTCTTTGTGATCCTTGTGTCTTGGTGTTTTTTGTTATTGCTGCTGCTGTTGCTGGGCCTGGATGAGTTCTGTTTCCGGGATCATGTCGACCTGCGCATGCACGGTATGTTGTCCGCCGCCGAGGAGCACGCCTTTGGCCGGGCTGATGTCGTGGTAGTCGCGGCCCCATCCGAGCGTGATGTATTGCTCATCGGCCATTTGGTTATTGGTGGGATCGAGTTCCAGCCAGCCGGCCTGTGGGCAATAGACGCCGACCCACGCGTGCGAGGCGTCCGCGCCGGCGAGGCGGGGCTGTCCGGGCGGCGGCGTGGTTTGGATGTAGCCGCTCATGTAGCGGGCGGAGAGCCCGATGCTGCGCAGGCATGAAATCATCAGATGCGCAAAATCCTGGCAAACGCCCCGCCGGTTCTTGAGCACGTCGGATACCGGGGTGGCGACGGTGGTGGCCTTGGGGTCGAACGTAAAATCGGCGTGGATCCGGTGCATCAGGTCGGTCGCCACCGCGTGGATGGAACGGCCCGGTTGGCAAGAGGGCTGGGCGTAGAGTCTTGCTTCGTCGAGCGGTTTGGCATGGATGGAATCAAAGCTGTACTGGTAGGCATCGAGTCCGGCGGCGGAGAGGTCGGCTCGCATGGCCTGCCGCGCCGAATTCCAGATCACGCCCGATGGCAATGGTGCCGGACGCGGCAGTACTTCGATGACGGACTCGGTGAGCACCTTCATGGCGTCGTGCGGAGCCTGTATGGTGAAGAAGGTCGCGGTGTTTCCAAAATAATCGATGCGCTCGGTAAGCACCGCCGGTTCCGGTTCGACGGAGAGGCGGAAGGAGCGGACGTTTTGCCAGGGTAGCTGCCTCGGTTTGAGGTGGAGCGCGTTGTAGACAAACGTGACCGGCTGCGTGTAGCGGAAGGCGGTGAGGTGGCGGAGATGGTAGATCATGCTTCCGCCCCTTCAATCCAGTTATCGGTCCCGACAGAGGCGGAGAGCTTGCTGGTGGCTTGTACGTGGGCCAGATAGCGCTGGGTGATCCGGTCGCTCAAGCCGTGGACCTGGGTGATGACGTCGTCCAGGAAACGGTGCAACTCGGAGCGCTGGCCTTTCGCATCGGTTTGGAGCAGCACGTTCAAGTCGCATTGCTCGACCTTTTGCACGAGCGCGGTGGCCAGGGTTTTCTCCTCGGCGATGCCGCTTCGAGGAAGCTGGGAAAGGGCCTGCACATGTTGCTGAACCAGTGCCAGCTGGAAAGCGATGCTGCGCGGGTTCGAATCGTCGCAGACCAGCAGGTCGAGCAAGGGCAGTGGGGCGACCCGGCTTTGATAGCGCGAACGGTAGGTGATGGAGCTGTTGGCCACTTCCAGAATGGCATCGAGTACTGCGGTCTCGTGGGCGACAGGCTCCGTAAGCAGTTCGCGTAGGACCTGGGCGCTCATGACGGCCCGCTCCATCCGGAATCCCATGTCCATAAACCGCCAGCCAAAGCCATGGGTCATGCTTTCCGAACTCAGTCCGGAAAAGGCGGCCAGCGGCATGAGTAGGCGGTCAAGCATGTCGAGTGCATCGGGAAGGTCGCCGCTCCGGGGCGGGGAGTGCAGTTCGCTGTTCATGCGGTCGAGAATGCGCCACGTGTCGATGCTTATTCGTTCGCGCACCATGGCGCCGACCCCGCAGGCGCTGGTCAGCGCGTGGTGCAGGGTTCCCGGTTGGGTGGGGTCGAAAATCATGTTGTAGATGAAGGTGCGGGTGGCCTCCGCTTCACGAATGGGATCGGCAATGACCTGGCCTTCGGCGGATTGGCCGGTCATTTCGGCAAGTGTTTGGAGCAGGGCCGGAAGCTCCGGCGATCCGTCGGGCATGGTTTCTTCGGTGAGCCGCCGGAGAATGGTCCGCATGACCCGCGCATGCATGTCTGCGCGCTGGACATAGCGCCCCAGCCAAAACAGATTGTCGGCGATGCGGCTCGATAGGTTGGCGTCGCTGCGGGATGGCTCGATCGCCTGTTCTTCCGTCGGCAGCAGGGAGAAGGGTTCGACCGCTCCGCGGGCCTGCACCCAGGCATCCTTGGAACCGCCTCCGCTCTCCATGCTGACGATGGTGGAGTTTACCTGCGGCGAGGTACGTACAAGGCCGCCGGGCATCACCTGCCAGCCGTCGCGGGTCGCGACAATGAATGCGCGCAGCATGGTGTGCCGCGCCGTGAGCCGTTGGTTCTGCCAGCACGGCGACGAGGATAGCGCAATGTTTTCCTGCGCGATGAACTGCTCCGGCTCCGTCTTGATCCGGTCGGCGAGGCGGTTGCGTTCCTGCGGGGAAAGCGCGTGGACAAAAACCGGTTTTTCGCGCTGGCCGGAAAAGGCGCGTTTTACGACCCAGCGGTCGAGCTGCGATAGGACTTTCCGGCATTCCTTTTCCTGCCCGCACCACAAGGTCGGCAAGGTCGCCAGGCGCGGTTCCTCCCCGAGGAATTTGCGACAGAGGCCGGGGAAGAAGGGGAGCATCGCCGGGGTTTCGGCCAGACCGCTGCCAAGGGCGTTTGCAATGGCCACTTCTCCGTCGAGCGTCGCCTGTACCAGTCCGGGAATACCGAGCAGGGAATCGGCGGAAAGTTCCAGCGGATCGCAGTAGCTGTCCGCCAGGCGGCGGAAGATCACATCCACCTTCTGCAAACCGGCCAGCGTTTTGAGGAAGACCTGGTTGCCCCGGACAGTGAGGTCGTTTCCAACCACCAGCGGATAGCCGAGATAGCGGGCGATGTAGGCGTGTTCGAAATAGCTGGAACTATGCGGCCCCGGCGTCAGCACGACGATATGCGGCGCGGCGGTTTGAGCGAGGCTTTCAAGGTTGTCGCGCAGGGCGGCGAAAAACGGAGCGAGGCGCTGGATGCCGCAATTGCGGTACATCGACGGGAAGGTGCGCGATACCACCAGCCGGTTTTCAAGGGCGTAGCCCGCGCCCGGCGGAGTCTGGGATAGATCCTTCACCACGCACCATTTTCCGGATGGGGTGCGGGCGAGGTCGACGGCGTGCAGCGAGAGGTAGTGTCCGTTCGGGGGCTTGATCCGGGAGCAGGGCCGGAGAAAGCCGGGGTTTGCGAAGACCAGTTCGCTCGGCAGGACGCCTTCCTTCAGCAGCGTTTGGTCGGAATAGAGATCCGACAGCGCCAGATTGAGCACCCGCATCCGCTGGATCAACCCGGCGGAAAGTTCCTCCCATTCATCGGGGCCGAGCATCAGCGGAACAGGATCGAGCACCCAGGGATGGCTACCGCCCTTGGCGTCTTCGTAGACATTGTAGGTGACGCCGTTTTCGCGGATCATGCGCTGCGCGCGCTGCCAGCGGGCCTCGATGTTTTCCGGTCCGTAGGCCGCCAGCTGGTCCAGCATGGTTTGCCATTGCGGGCGTATGGCCCCCTTGGGATCCATCATTTCCGGGTACGCGCCTGCAATGGGTTGGTAGGCGTTGGTCAAATCGTTCATGCGCAGGCGGTCCTGTTAGAATCGCCGCAAATCGAGTGTGACCGGCATTTCGGTGTTTCGCGGAACGCGGCGCATCTGGAACGGCCCGGGCGTGTGGCCCAGGGTCCGGAAACGCTCGGCGCGCCGGGTTTCTGCTTCAAGTGCGTTGATTGGAAATATTTCATGGCTTCTTCCGCCGGGGTGGCTGACATAGTAGGTACAGCCTCCAACGGCGCGCGCATTCTGCCGATCCACCAGATCGAATACAAGCGGAGCGTGCACTGGAATGGTCGGATGGAGGCAGCTCGGCGGCTGCCATGCCCGGTAGCGGATGCCGGCGACAAACACACCCGGCTGATCGGTTGCGGTCAACGGGATTTCCAGTCCGTTCACGGAAATCGCATGCCGCTGTTCGTTCAAGCCGGCCACCTTGATTTGGAGCCGTTCGAGCGAGGAGTCGACATAGCGGGCCGTACCGCCGCCGCCCGCTTCTTCGCCGAGCACGAGCCACGGTTCGATCGCCTGGCGCAGCTCGATCGAAACGCCGTCGATCACGACGGTTCCAATCACCGGAAAGCGGAACTCGAAATGGGTGGCGAACCATTCCTGCCGGAACGGGAAGCCGGCGGCGTTGAGTTCGCTGATCACCTCTTCGAAATCCTGGTGAACAAAATGCGGCAGCATGAATCGGTCGTGCAGGTGCGTCAACCAGCGGGTCAGCGGTGCGTCGTAGGGCGCGGTCCAGAAACGGGCGATCAACGCGCGGAGCAGCAGTTGCTGGGTCAGGCTCATCTGGGCGTGCGGAGGCATTTCGAATCCGCGGAATTCGACCAGTCCGAGCCGACCCGTCGCGCTGTCGGGCGAATACATCTTGTCGATGCAGAATTCGGCGCGGTGCGTATTGCCGGTAAGGTCGGTCAGCAAGTGCCGGAAGACGCGGTCGACCAGCCACGGCGGAATGGACGCTTCGTTCATGTTCGGGATTTGCTTGAACGCCAGTTCCATTTCATAGGCGGCATCCGGGCGGCCTTCGTCGACGCGCGGCGCCTGCGAGGTCGGGCCAATGAACAGGCCGCTGAAGAGATAGCTCAGCGATGGATGGTTGAACCAGTAGCCGATGAGCGATTTCAGCAGGTCGGGCCGGCGCAGGAAGGGGGAATCCGCCGGCGTCGCGCCGCCGACCACGACATGGTTGCCGCCGCCGGTTCCGGTATGCCGTCCGTCGAGCTGGAACTTGTCGGTGCGCAGCAACCATTGGCGGGCCTCGTCGTAGAGCACCGTGGTGTTGTTGATCATTTCGCGCCAGGAATAGGCGGGCTGAATGTTGACTTCGATGACGCCGGGGTCGGGCGTGACCTTCATGTATTCGATGCGCGGATCGTGCGGCGGCGCGTAGCCTTCGATCAATACGGGCGTGCCTACAATTTCAGCGGCATGTTCCACGGCGGCGATGAGATCGAGATAGTCTTCGATGCTTTCTGCCGGCGGCATGAAAACGTAGAGGCGGCCATCGCGGCATTCCACGCAAAGCGCGGTGCGGATGACCCACGGCGCGGATTGGCCGGGAGCGGGCAAGCGGTCCTGCGGAAGCTGGTCGGAGGTTTGCTCATTGCTTTCGAAAATGCCCGGATCGTGCGGCGCGTCGCCTTGTTTTTGCGGAACGACGAGGGCCCGGCGGCTCGGTAGATCGGGATAGTTTCCTGACGGATCCGACGCTCCAAAAACCGGGCGTTCCTCCTGCTTGGCCCACGGGAGGCTTTCGAGCGGCAGGCGCAGGCCCATCGGCGAGTCGCCGGGAACGAGAAACAGTTGCTGGCCGCGCAGCATCCAGAGTCCGCTTTGCCACGTTGGGCCGTCGTGGTTGAAGGCGCGCTGCAACGGAAGGATGTAGCCGACGGGCGTGTTGAGGCCGCGCGAAAAAACCTTGAGCAGTTGCTGGCGTTCCTGCGGGTCGTCGAGCTTGCTGTCTAGCGGGTCGACGTTGATCGGCAGTTCGCGTTCGCGCAACGAAAACTTGACGGGGTCCTCGAAGGCCGGATTGATGTAGGAGCGGTCAACGCCGATCTGGCGGGTGAGTTCCTCGGTCAGGGCGAGGGCGTCCGTGTGGGTAAATCCATATTCGGTGTTTTCGCTGCCGATCAGCTCGTCCTTTTCCCAGATGGCGACGCCGTCTTTGCGCCAATAGAGCCCGAGCGCCCAGCGGGGCAACGGCTCGCCGGGATACCATTTTCCCTGCCCGAAATGCAGCAGGCCCTTGGGCCCAAAGCGGGCGCGGAGGCGACCGATCAGCTTTTCCGAAAGCGGCTTCTTGGTCGGTCCGACCGCGCCGGTGTTCCATTCGTCGCCTTCGAGGTCGGTGGCCGAAATAAAGGTGGGTTCGCCGCCCATGCTCAAGCGGACGTCGCCGGCGACGAGGCGGCGGTCGACGTCGTCGCCGAGTTCGACAATGGCTTTCCACTGGCCGTCGGTGTAGGGCTTGGTGACGCGCGGATCCTCGTGGATGCGGGTGACGGACATTTCGACGTTGAATTCGGTTTTGCAGGGCGTGATGCCACCTTCGAGCGGCGAGGCTCCCCTGGCATCGGCGGAGGTGGCGAGGGGAATGTGGCCTTCGCCGCAGAAGAGGCCGCTGGTGGCGTCGAGCCCGACCCAGCCCGCGCCGGGCAGGTAGACCTCGCACCAGGCGTGCAGGTCGCAGATGTCTTCCGAGACGCCGGCGGGAGCGTTGGGGTCGACCGGTTTTTCATCAGCGACGAGCTGGATGGAATAGCCGGAGACAAAGCGGGCGGCGAGCCCCAGCCGGCGGAAAAGGTTTACCAGCAGCCACGCAAAATCGCGGCAGCTGCCTTTGCCTTCCTTCAGCGTGCGTTCGGGCGTATAGATGCCGGGATCCATCCGCAGGGTGTATTCCAGATGTGCGTTGACCTTGGCGTTGACCATGGCCAAAAAGTCTATACTGCGGAGTTCCGACGTATCGATCGATTCAAGAAATTCATGGAAGAGTGGTGTCAGGCGTTGTTTGGCAAAATAGCTGCGCAACTCGCGGCGGAGCTTGGGCTGATATTCAAACGGGTAGGTTTCGGCGTCTTCTTCAAGAAAGAAGTCGAAGGGGTTGATCGGTTTCAGATCGGCAACCAGATCGACCTCCATGCTGAACTTGTTCGTCGGCTTGTTGACCAGCAGGCGCGCGAGATAGTTATTTTGCGGATCCTGCTGCCAGTTGAGGAAGTGGTCGTCCGGTTCGATTTGCAACGAGTAACTGACGATCGGCGTGCGGCAGTGCGGGGTGGGGCGCAGACGGATGATCTGCGGGCCAAGCTCTGCCAATCTATCGTAACGGTATTCGGTCTTGTGGTTCAGTGCGACGCGGATGGCCATGTATTCAGGCTCCAGTGGAAAGTTTGGGTGCAGCGTTGAAGTGGTCGAAGATTGCATTGTTGATGCCGTTGAGGCTGAGCTGCAGGTCGTCGACAAATTCGTTGATTCCGGTTTCGATTACATCCTTGGCCGCCATGGACTCGAACTTGGCGCGGAGCTGCTCCAGCAGTTCGTGCGGGATGCCGGATTGGTCGTTGGTGATGCGGTAGAGGCAGACGAGCGCGGACTGGATGCAGAAGTGGATGGCCCTAGGGAATCCGCGGTCGAGCACGATCATGTCGATTACGTTTTCCTGTTCGATCAATCCGTGGGTGCGGTGGTAGACCTCCCGCGCATCGAGTGAAAGCAGCAACGCGCTCCAGTGCATGTCGTCCACCGTGGTGCCCACATCGGAAAGGTGCGGGAGCAGGTGGAAGTATTTTACGTGAAGCAGGCGCGAGGTCTTGTCGGCCCGTTCGAGATATTCGCCCAGTCTCCAGAAATAGTAGCCCCTGCCGCGCTCCATGGTTTCGGAGAGCACGCCGGAGATCAGCATGTCGGTCCGTTTGATCTGGCGACACAGCTCGAAGGCGCGCTGATGGAAAAAGGCCTTTTCCTTCACTGCCTCCGGCACCAATTTCCCGAGTGCATTGATCTCGCTGAAGAGGTCGGGCGGCAGGATTTCGCGCAGGCCGCGGGCGTTTTCGCGCGCCGCCCGCAGGCAGCTGGCGATGGAGTTGGGATATTCGGGGTTGAACATCAGGAAGTGCATCACGTTTTCACGCGAGGTGTCCCCGTAGCGAGCGGTGAACGTTTTCATGTCGCCCGTGATTTCCACCAGTGGCGCCCACTGTTGCGTATCGTCCCCGTCGTCGTCCAGGTTCATATGATAGCTGACTTCGAGGAACCGTGCCGTGTTGGCGGCCCGTTCGAGATAGCGGCTCATCCAGTATATGGTGTCGGCAACGCGGCTTAGCATGGTACCACCTCCGGCTTTGCGGCGCGGTCGACCACCCAGGTGTCCTTCGTTCCGCCACCCTGCGACGAGTTGACCACGAGCGATCCCTTTTTCAGGGCGACGCGGGTGAGGCCGCCGGGCAATACATAGGTGCTGTCGCCGCTGTGCAGGATGTAGGGGCGCAAATCCAGATGGCGCCCTTCGAAATGATCGCCCACCACCACCGGCGCGCGGGAGAGGGAAAGGGTGGGCTGGGAAATATAGTTGCGGGGATTGGATCGAAGCGCCTTGGCAAATTCGTTGCGCTCTTCGGGCGTGGCATGCGGGCCGACAATCATTCCATAGCCGCCCGATTCGCTGGCCGGTTTGACAACCAGCTTGTCGAGATTGTCGAGGGTGTATTCCAGCGCGGCTTCGTCGTAGCAAAGGTGCGTCGGTACGTTGGGCAACAACGGTTCCTCGCCGAGATAGTATCGGATCATGTCGGGCACGAAGGCATAGACCACCTTGTCGTCCGCCACCCCGGTGCCCGGCGCGTTGGCCAAGGTTAGATGTCCGTCCCGGAAGGCTTTCATCATTCCGGGACACCCCAGCGCCGAGTCGGCGCGGAATACCTCTGGATCCAGGAATTCGTCGTCGACGCGGCGGTAGATCACATCTATCCGCTGCAATCCGGCGGTGGTGCGAGCGCAGATGTATTTTCCGTCATGGACCAGGTCGCGCCCTTCCACCAGCATGGCGCCCATCTGCTGGGCCAGGAAGGCGTGCTCGAAATAGGCCGAATTGTAGACGCCAGGCGTCAAGACCGCCACGTGCGGTTTTTCCACGCCTTCGGGGGCGAGCCTGTGAAGCATCTTCATGAACTGGTCCGGGTAGTCGACCACGCGCCGGACCTGGCTCTGGTGGAAGACTTCCGGAAAGTTGCGCTTCATCAAAACCCGATTGAGCAGCACGTAGGAAACGCCGGAGGGGACGCGCAGGTTGTCTTCAAGAACAAAGAAAGTGCCGTCCGCATCGCGGATCAGGTCGGTGCCGGTCACGTGCGCCCAGACGCCCTTGGGCGGGTTCATGCCCTGGCATTGGGGCAGGTAGCCCTTGGAGGACGTGAATACCCATTCCGGAATAATTCCGTCCTCGATGATCTTCCGGTCGTGATAGATATCATCGATGAAGAGATTAACGGCCTTGATCCGTTGTTTGAGCCCGGCCTCTACCGGATCCCACTCTGCTCCATCGATGATGCGCGGAACAATATCGAACGGTATCGTCCGCTCGGTTCCCTCGCCGGAACCGTACACATTGAAGGTGACGCCCATATCGCGCATCGCCTGTTCACTGGCCGCCTGTCGGACTAATAGGTCGCCCTCCGGCAGCTTTTCGATGGCCTCCACAAGCAACTTGGCGCATTCGCGTGGCAGTCCTTGATTGTCGATTAGCTCATCGAAAAACGTATCATTCTCATATTCATTGAAGTTCATCTACATCCTCTGGCACCGCTAACGCAAATAATGTGCCATGGGGTGGGCTGGGGAGACCTGAACAGGCTATGAATATGTGCAAAATATTGATCGGCAATGTGAAGCGAGACTGGTTGATAAATGTACTAATATGTTGTTAACAATATTGTAAATACAATATTGAATTAATATATGGTTAAATGTTCAAAATTGAATCTATGCACAGAAGATATGATTCGTACCGCTCACGTATCCTCGCTTTTCCATGAAGGTGCGCATCTTTTCGCGCGCACCGCGGTTGCCGACCATGGGAAGAATGAAGCAGGAACCCGGATCTGGGATATCGTCGTGGTGAATGACGGGGGTGCCGCATTCGAGCATCCGCGGTTTTAGATCAATGTAGTGCGTAATCCGGATTCCAAACTGTTCCAGAATGGCGGCCCTTTTCCGGGTAACCCGTCCGGCTCCCCATACAATGACGTCGGGGTGGTGAGGATTGTTTTCCTTGAGCCACATGGAAAGGTATTCGGCCTTGATTTGGTAGAAGGCGTCGACGCTGTAGCGGGAGTCGGTGCGGGAGAGCCGTTCGGGCGGATCGTTCCAAGTCAGCAGTTCCTCATCCACCTTGGCCATCTTGACTCCGTTGGCCAGCCAACGGAGCCACAGCTCGTAGTCCTCGGGGAAGGGGCCATCGCGGTAGGCACCATATTTTTCAAAGAGCTCCCGGCGGAACATGACGGATGGATGGGCGAACGGCGATTCCACGAAACGGTTGAGTGCGATGTCGTCCGGCTCTAGTTGAGCATTGATCCAGTCGACATACGTTGCGTAGCCCGCTTGATTTTTCCGATCGCCTCCGAATGCGACCCGGCTACCGACCAGTCCGATATCCGAATACACATCCAGATAGGCGGCCTGCAATTCCATACGGCTTGGATGGCAACGGTCGTCGGCGTCCATGCGGGCAATATAGTCGCCGGAAGCGGCGGCCAGTCCGTCATTGAGGGCCGGAGCAATACCGCGATGGGAATGGTCGAGAATCACGATATCTTTTTGACGGTGCAGTATATCCATCGTGCCGTCGGTCGAGCCGTCATTGACGACGATGATTTCCAACTCGGGAATCGTTTGCGCGCGCAGGCTCTCCAGTGCACGGAGCACGGTGCGTTCGGCATTGTAGACGGGCATGACGACGGAAACCTTCATGGCTGGATTAAAGCACCATCAGCCCCGAACGCACAGATCATTTGCGTATTGGGATAAAAAAAGCGACTGCAGGTGCAGTCGCTGAAAATGGTGGCTGTGAGTGGACTTGAACCACCGACAAGCGGATTATGATTCCGCTGCTCTGCCGACTGAGCTACACAGCCATTTTGCTCAAAAGAGACGCAGAAGATAGATAAACACCCCTGTCTTGGCAAGGGCAATATTTACACTTTTTCATCGTGCCGCGACGAACGGCATCCGGGAGCCCTATACCGATATATTGCACACCATTTATGCGGTTCCGTCCGGGAGTTCACTTTCATCAGCGCTGGGAGGTGGAAAGAATATGGCGGCATGTTTTTCCGGCGCTTCGAAAACCTTGGTAAAATACCGAATAAGTTTAGCTCCATGAAATCCATCGAGATAGCGGTGATCGATGGTGAAACTTATCTTTATCCGTTTTTGCACACAAACCTTCCCTTTGTCGACCACAACCCCTTCGAATGGTTTTCCAATTGCAGCCAGATACGGAGTCCGCGAAACCGGAGTAAGGGGAGGGAACGCACTTTGCAGTCCGAGCGCGGCAATGTTGGTAATGATGATTGAGCCAAAGCGGTCGGCTTGCATCCCCGGCATCTGGGTAGACCGGTTCAGGTTATATTTGAAAAAATCCATGATACGAAAGAGCGGAGTTAGCAAAGGCGCAGGAATTCGGCTTAATTTTTTATCCAGGGCATGGAATTCGGGATCATCGCCTCGTCGTAATCGTTTCACTTCAGATTCACAGGTTTGCGCGATTTCATCTAAGGAGAGTTGTTCGGTGTTTCGTATGGGGAATCCGCTCAGATCCGCTCCGTTTTGATTCTTCAACAACGTTGAGATGAAAACGGATATCTCATTTCGCCGATACAGTTTCCCCTGCAGGATCACGCTGTTTAAATCGGGATAGCGCGCAAAGCAGGCACCGAAAATCTTAGCTATATAATGGGTGATCGATAAAGGCCGGCCCTGTTGATGCTGCTCCAGAAATCGCAATGCAGGTTCTGCATTCAGCTCCAATTCAGCATAAATCTGGGGGTCGCGGGAGTGAACCCAGGTTCCCAAAGCAATCTTCCGGAACGTGGTAAGCGGCAGTTCGCCGTTGGTTTCAATATGTTTCACCGATGACCCCTTGGTTTCTTCGATGCCATTATGCACATATTCGTTTTTTGTTCCAGCCCTTGGAGCTCTCACGTAGATTACGCTTAAACGTATCTCGCCGCCTCTTGGTGAATTCGTCGGAATACAGCTTCATGGCGAGCCCATGAAAGCCTTCGCGAAGCTCATTGCCGGCCATTCCCTGGGGGCGAAAGTTGAGATCGAACAGGGTGCATTTTTTCCAATTGGTCGGCTCGATCAAGCGGTTGTCTTTTCTCAGTCGCTCGTAAAGCGAGGTTCCAGGGAAGGCGGTCAGGATTGTGATCTGCACTTCGTACAATTCGGCCTCGCGGACAAAATCGTAGATCTGATCAAATACTGCCGAGGTTTGTCCGTCCAATCCAACGATGAAACAGCCATTGACGGTAATGCCGTAGGACTGGATGGTACGGATCGCATTCTTGTATTCGCTAAATCTTTTCTGCTTCCAGTTTGTCTGCTGTTCCAAATCGTTTAGCGGTGCTTCCGTGGGGCTTTCCAATCCGATCAGTACCTGGGCACACCCCGATTCCCGCATCATGTGCAACAGCTCAGGATCTTCGGAGACGGAAATGTCGGTTTCGGTAAACCATTTGAAGCGGCGTTTTTTCAGTTCCGGCAGTAGCTCCTTCCAGTAGGTCTTGTTGACGAAGCTATTGTCGTCCGCAAATTCAATGAACGGGTGCGGCCAGATTTCACAGATCCGATCCACCTCGGCCAGTACCTTTTCAACCGGCTTCTGTTTGTAGTGCGAGCAGATGAGGTTGGAACCCGCGCAGAATTCGCACTGATGAGGACAACCTCGACTGGTCTGTACGGTCAGCCGGTTGTATTTTGAAATGTCCAGCAACTCGAACGCCGGCACAGGGGCGTCGGCCAGGTCGTAGTCCATGTTGCGGGCGTCGTAGATGAGTTTCAGTTGATGAGCTTCCGCATCTTCCAGTATTTCATGCCAGACCGGCTCGCCCTCCCCGAGAACCACGGAGGTCGCATACTTCTGCGCTTCGTGCGGCAAGGCCGTGACATGCGGGCCTCCCATGACCACCGGCGTACCGGCCGCCCGAAAACGCATCGCCAGCGCATAGGCCTCGTCGATCTGAGCGCTGTAGCTCGAAATGGCCACCAGATCAAATTCTTCAAAGCTGTCGGTTTCAGCAGCGAGGTCAGGAATTTCAATGTAGTGGCGTATATGTTTCTCCGGCGTCATGCCGGCCAAAGTCAATAAACCTAGACTGGGCAGGGAGGCAATCTGTTTGCTGCGTTCCACGAAACCAGGTAGCGTGAGTCCGAGTTCGAGCAGTTCGGTATCGCATGCGCGGATACCACTCATTGCGATGAATCCAATCTTCATAGTTGTACCATCCTTTCGAGTAAGAGTGCCACCGATAGCATTACGGATCCTGCTGGCATGAAAAACAGGTGGCGGAAAATGGGTTTGAAGGCGCTTAAATAACAGAGCAGGGGCATCGTCGCCGCACCGATGATCATGAGCATGGATGCATAGTGCGATTCCACGTTCAACATGATGGTGGTAAGCCCCAATCCAAGATTTAAGAAGCCGATGCCGAAAAATGCGATGTGTCCCAGCCGGATCATACGGCGCGGCCATGAGGTGTAACCGCCTAGCCAGTCATGCCGATAAAAGAATAAACCAGGAATGGCGCCGGAAATGCCGCCGAGCAGGAATCCGATCCAGGCTGCAACAATGTTAATCATGATTAACCTCCGGGGGTTCAAAGGTTCCCTGTTTCAGGAAGTGCCGGGTTTGTGCGATCACCTCACGGTTCCACATCATGCAGGCGTGTGTGACATGCAATTGAAGATAGTCCGTGTAGGTATCCGGTTTGACGCGAGCGATGGCCACCTTCCCATCGTCCGGGCCGGGAATCAGCATGGAGAGAATCGGGTTGATCGAGCGGTCACCCGCAATGATTCCCAACTCAAACACCGGCTTATCAAGCCGGAGCGGGAGGCTATTCACTCCGGTGCCCAGCTGATTCCCGGCCGGACCGTTAATCCATTGGTAAAGAAAGATTTTTCCGAGTTTGTCGGTCACTTCACTGCCGCGACTCGGCGGGGCAAGCATGACAACGCGGCCAAGGTTGGACAGTTCATGATCCTGCAGGTGCTGCCGCAGGAGCATGCCGCCCATTGAGTGCGTTACAAAGTGAACCGTTTCCGCATCCTTGATTTGCGGTTTCAGCTTCGTGAAGACCTGCTCGGTCAATTCCTCGATCGTTGCGCTCGTGGACGGATAGTCGATGTTGATCACGTGATATCCATCCTTTTGCAATGCTGTAGCCATCTTGTTCATCGCCTTGCTGGAACGGGCCATGCCGTGGAGCAGTACAACGGTTTCGGCTCGTGACGAGTGATCCGTGGTTCGTGATGCCGGGCAAGCCGCATAGGCGATCAGTCCGATCAGGCAGATTGTCAGGAACGCTTTCATGCGATTTTGACCATGTTCTGAATGGAGCGGAGATCGAGCTTGCCGGTGCCGAGCACGGGCAACTCGGGGAGATGGAAAAAATTGGTGACACGCGGAATCCAGAGATTCGGCAGGCCGACGGTGCGCAGCTTGGCAATCAGTGCAGCCGGATCGCCGGCTTTTTCCGTGTAGCAGACGGCAAGTTGTTCCCCCTTGGCTTCGTCGGCGATGCTTACGACGGCGATACAGGGGATGTCGGATCCCGTTGCCTGCTGCAGGGCATCCTCGACGGCTCCGTGCGGCACCATTTCGCCGCCGATCTTGCTGAAGCGCGAGATGCGACCGGTGATGTAAACGTAGCCCTGGGTATCCATGCGGGCGATGTCGCCGGTATTGTACCAACCGTCCGACAGTACGGCGGCGGACTTTTCCGGCTGGGCCAGGTAGCCTTGCATGACGTTTGGTCCCTTGATCAGCATGAGACCCTCTTCGCCGTCGGGCAGGCTTTCGTTGGTCTGAGGGTTGACGATGCGTACGGCGACACCGGGCAGGGGTTGACCGGCGCTGCCGGAGCGATAGCTGTTCCGAACGCTGAGCAACGCTACAGGAGCCAGCTCGGTGCAGCCATAGCCTTCCATCGGACGGACATCGAACTTGTCATTAAAGCGGTCGGCCAACTCGGGCCGCAGTCTTTCGCCGCCGGTGATGATATGCTTGAGGCTGGAAAAGTCCTCCTTCTTCGCCTTACGCATGTAACCCTGCAGGAATGTCGGTGTGGCGAGCAATGCCGTGAGCTTTTCTTCGCGGATCAGGCGGATGACGCGGTCGGTCTGTAACGGATTGGGATGGTAGGCGACGCGAATGTTCTTCAACAGCGGCCACCATAGCAGACCTAGATATCCGAAGGCGTGGAAGAGCGGCAGGATGGCGCATATGGAATCGTCGTGGTTGAAAGGCTGGACTGTCTGGGTGGATTCAACGTTGGCCAGAATATTGGCATGGCTCAGCATGACGCCTTTGGGATCGCCAGTGGTACCGGAAGAGAAGATAATCGTTGCGGTGTCGCCCGGCTGCACATCGCGGCCGCCGGCCAGATGTTTTGGTGACGCAAAAAGCGCTGCGCGAACGGCGCGGAAGCGTTCGATGCGGCCGAGATTCTTCAGTTCGTCTTCTATGTAGAGCCAGCGCACGGGCAGGTCAGGCTGCTTCGCCTTCTGCACAAAACGGCGCGATGTCATGACGTATTTGATGCGTGACTGGTGAATTGCTGACTGCATCGCTTCGGCCGAAGCGGTCCAGTTCAGGTTAACGGACGTCTTGCCCGATAGGGTTACGGCCAGGTTGGAGATCACGCCGCCCAGCGACGTGGGCATGAAGATGCCGATATTTTTCTGGTTGGCCGTCTTGGGCTTAATGCGGTTTGCGAGGGCCACACTGCCGATGAGCAGTTTGCCGTAAGTCGCCTTGTTACCGAGCGTGTCGGAAGCGATTGAGCGAAACCAATTGCGGCGGGCCTGGTGAATGAAGCGATGGGAAAGGGTCCGTTTCGGAAGCAGGCTTTTTTCGGTGGAATATTCGGCGCCCAGTTCGGCAATCACGTGGCGGGCTGTGTCGGCCGGCGTATCGCAGGGCAGCGGCTGGCCAAACCGGACGGAGACCGGATAGCGGAACTTCAGGGGGCGCTTGAGACCGGGTTTGCCGCGATAGAAACTGAAGATGCTGCCCCAGATGTTGCCGATGTAGGCCGGGATGATCGGGCAGTTGCTGTTGCGGGCAATCTTTTCAAATCCTTTGTTGAACTGCATCAGGTTGCCGTTGCGGGTCAGCTTTCCTTCAGGAAAGATGGCGATGATCGCGCCGTCTTCCATGGCCTTGCGGGCTTCCTGGAGCGACCGGGCGAGTGCACGTGGTCCGTCGGAAGTATGGATCGGAATGCAGTCGGTTAGGCTGAATATCGGTTTGGCCCATTTCCAGGTCTTGAAGACATCACGCGACATGAGGAATCGGACCGGGCGCGACGTGGCGGCCTGAAGCAGCAGGGCGTCTGCATAAGCGGTGTGGTTGCAGATAATCATGGCGCCACCTTCGCGGGGCAGGTTTTCCATGCCGCTGAAACGAATCCGGTAGAGTCGATTGACCAGGCGGCTGAGGCCGAATCGAACCAGCGAGCTGGACAACTTGTGGCAGGCGATGGCGGCCGGGATGGCGGCGAGCAGGGCAATGATTATCACGCAATGGCGCGCATCGAAATGAAGCACCTTGGTGATCAGGGCAAACAGACCGGAGGAGGCAATCATGGCACTAAAGCTCAGGAAGCCTGATGCGCCGAAGACTTCGCCACGGCGCGTGGCTGGAATACGATGCTGCAGGAAGGCATTGAGCGGAACAAGATAGATGCCGCAGCTGATGCCGAGCATCACGATCCAGATGGCAATCACAACCGGATGAGTCACCACGGCGAGGGCGACAGCGGAAAGCGTGATGCCAAGTGCGCCGACGGGGATCAGGCCGACTTCGATGGTGTGACGCGAAAAGCGGCCCGTCAGCAGGGCACCAATACCGATGCCAACAGCGGCCAGCGGAAAAAGAATAGGGCTCTTGTCTACCGGAAGGTTCAGTGCTTCCTGGCCAAAGATGATCAGCGTCTGCTGGAAGAGGGCTGATAGAGCGCCAAACATCACGAGTCCGAGCACCGCCAGACGGGCCCAGCGATCGGAGTTCAGGTTGCGAACGGCACGGGCGACATCGGGAATGATCCACGGCGAGGATTTCTTTGCAGAGCCAGATGCGGGAACCTTGGCAATGCGATAGGAGGCGAGGGTGCCAACCGTGGCGAGCAACGCGCAAAACCCGATCACCCACAGCGCGCTGAGTCCGAGATAACCAATCATTAGCGCCGGCAGGGCTGTTCCCAGAATAATGGCGGAATAAGTCGCGGCCGTCAGGAATCCGTTGGCACGCGACAGTTCCGACTCGTCCACCAGCTCCGGCACGATGCCACGCTTAGAGGGACCGAACAGGGCGCTCTGTGCGCAGAGCAGGAAGAGCAAGGCATAAAGGGGAAGTGCGGTGCCGGCTAGCAGGCAGGGAATCGAGATCAGCATCAGTGCAACCTCCATCCATTTGCTGGCGATGATGATGTCGCGTTTGCTGAAACGGTCGGCCAGCGTTCCGGCCACATTGGAGAACAGGAGAAACGGCAAAACAAACAGTACTGAACAGATAGCAATGATGCTTTCCTTGTGACCCTCTCCCAACAGCGCGACCAGTCCGATAATGGTGGTCATTTTGAAGGCGTTGTCGTTAAAGGCACCAGTGAACTGGGTCACATTCAGCCATTTAAAGGTATGTTTCATGGTTCCGCTCCTTAAAGTTTCGTTGTTACGAATTACTTAAATGCACAGGGTGTGCCAGCTAAGACGGTCGTAGATGTAAAGCTAAGAACATAAACATGATATGATCATTTAGAGTTGGGTGGGCGTATTTTTTAAATGGACAAATAATGAATTTGGTGTATGCAAATTGTGAATGGACACTAATTTTTTCATTATGATTGCGGAGGCGGCGTTCAGCAATCCGTTCTCCGACCAGCGGGTCGAGGTGGATCGACGGATTGTTGGTGCCGAGGAGGATGCCGAGTGGCATGCGATGCTCTCCCCGTTACTGCAAACTCTCGATCACCATATCCGGGAATTGGTACAGAACAATACCGTGGTGATTGATCGAGATGGCAGTGAAGAGGTTCGGGCGGTCGGGATCAGCATCCTGTTCCATGTCTTTCATCAGTACATGGATCAGTTTGACCAACTGATCGAAGAGCAGATTGCCTCCGGTGATGCCTCTTGCCGGGCACCTTTTGCCTATCAATGCCTCGAGCGCCTGGTGGGGTTTGGGTTCAGCCGCAGTGAGGCGTGTCGCTATGTGGCCATGTTTTACCAGATCCGGCGCGCTTACTTTTTTATCTCCAAGGAACTGGTGGGCGACAGCCCGTGCATGAAACGGATGCGGGCGCAGCTATGGGACAATATATTTACCCATGATATTTCCTGGTATGAGCGCTGCCTGTGGAACCGGATGGAGGATTTTTCAACGCTGCTGCTCGGGGAAACGGGAACTGGTAAGGGGGCGGCGGCCAACGCGATCGGTCGCTCCGGTTTTATTCCGTTCAATCCGAATACCCAGAAGTTCGAGGAAAGCTTTACCCGCGCGTTCGTGAGCATCAACCTGTCGCAGTATCCCGAATCGCTGATCGAGTCCGAACTGTTCGGTCACCGCAAGGGAGCATTTACCGGAGCGATTGAAAAGCATGACGGCATCTTTTCGCGTTGCAGTCCCTACGGTGCCATATTCCTAGATGAAATCGGCGATGTCAGCATTCCTGTGCAGATCAAGCTGCTGCAGGTGCTGCAGGAGCGCACCTTTTCGCCGGTGGGAAGCCACGATAAGGTGCGGTTTGCCGGACGCGTGATTGCCGCCACCAACCAGTCGGTTGACACATTGCGGCGGGAAGGTAAATTCCGCGACGATTTTTACTACCGCCTCTGCTCGGACCAAATCACCGTTCCGCCCCTTCGTCAGCGCATCCGCGAAACACCGCGCGAGCTGGAGATGCTGGTAGGACATCTGCATCAGCGCATTTGTGGTCCGGAGCTACGCCTGCCGGTGGTCGAGATTCTGAAGCAGTCGCTGGGAAAGAACTATGCATGGCCAGGAAATGTCCGAGAGTTGGAACAGGCCATTCGGCGTATCGTGCTGACCGGCACCTATACCGGTGACACGGGCGTAGCGCCGAGTGAAGAGATTGCCTTGAGCGAGGCCATCGGGGTCGGCTGTCTGACCGCCAAGGAGCTGGTTGAAAAATATTGCCGCGATCTTTACGATCTGTACGGCAATTATGGCGAAGTGGCACGGCGAACCGGTCTTGACTGGCGCACTGTTAAGAAAAATGTGACGCGTGAATAGTGATGATTGAGACGAGAGGCGATTTCATCCACAGCGAGCACGCCGTGCCTAATAAAAAAGCCCGTCAAAATTGACGGGCTTTTTCTTTGCTAGGCATGGCCGGCTTATGCACCGCCGAGCTGATAGCGGATATAACGCTTCACCGTCAGCGTATCGCCCAGTTCCTTGCTCTTTTCAGCGACCAGGTCGGTGATGGAAACCTTTTCTTCCTTCACGAAGCCCTGCTCAATAAAGCAGATCTGGGAGTAGAACTTGTTGATCTTGCCCTTCAGGATGTTCTCCATGATGTTTTCCGGCTTGCCTTCAAGCTGCTTGCGGGCAATGTCCATTTCCTCTTCAACGAGTTCGGCGGGAACTTCGTCGCGGTTGAGGTATTCAGGAGCCGCCGCAGCAACGTGCAGGGTCAGGTCCTTGGAGAGTTCCTGGAATATCGGGCTATTGATCGTTTCGGCCCTTTCGCATCCGAGTTCAACCAGTACGCCAACCTTGCCACCCATGTGGATGTAGGACGTGATTGCGCCGGTTCCTTCGACGGTCCATTTAACATTGCGGCGGAACTGGATCTTTTCGCCGATGGATGCCATCTGGGCTTCCACCTTATCGTTGATGCCTGCGGCCATCTGGTCGGTTTCGTAGTTCAGGGCTTCCTGGCGGAGCTCTTCTGCAAACGCCTGGAAGGCTTCGTTGCGGGTCACAAAGTCGGTTTCGCAGTTGACTTCGATCAGTGCACCGGTCTGTGCGTCGTCAGATACATTGGACGCAATAATGCCTTCATTGGCTTCCTTGCTGGCGCGCTTGCTGGCAACGGCAGCACCCTTTTCGCGAAGAATCTTTACTGCTGCGTCAAAGTCGCCATTGGCTTGCTCGAGTGCTTTCTTGCAGTCGTTGATGCCCATGCTGGTGGCATCGCGGAGTTCCTTGATCATGCTGGTGGTAATAGCCATCGTAATGTGTCCTCTCTAAATATTAGGCTTCTTTTTTGGTTTCAGAATCTTCTTTCGCCGGGGCTTCTTCAGCGACGTTCTTAACCTCTTCGGCGGCCGCTTCGGTTTCTTCCGCTGCAGCTTCCGGGGTTTCTTCAGTCACAGGGGCTTCTTCTGCGACAGGTGCGGCTTCTGCGACAGGTGCGGCTTCTGCGGCTACCGGAGCTTCTTCTACAACCGGCGCTTCTTCAGCTGCGGGGACAGCCTTTTCGGCCTTGGCTTCCTCTTCCTTGGCCGCCTTGGCTTCTGCCTTCTTCTTGTCGTCGGCTTTCTTCTTCTGTTCCTTGATCTTCTTCAGCACTTCTTCGCGCTTCTTCTTCTCTTCGGCTTCCTTCTTCTTGCGCTCTTCGCGGGCAGCCTTGGCCTTTTCGCGCTCTATGGCATCTGCGGCCTCGCGGGCTTCGCGTTCGGCCTTGGCCTTGGCGCTGTATTCGATGTCAGCCGCCTTGACGACTTCACCAAGCACTTCGCAGATCAGTCCGATCGAGCGGAGCGAGTCGTCGTTGCCGGGGATCGGATAGTCCACGAGATCCGGATCTGCATTGGTGTCCACGAGGGCAACCACAGGAATGTTGAGACGCTTCGCTTCGGCCAGGGCCAGATGCTCACGCTTAAGGTCGACGACAAACAGGGCGCCAGGCTTCTTTTCCAGGTTGGCAATACCGCCCAGGTTCCGGTCCAGCTTGGCCAGCTCGCGGCGAAGCACGGAAACCTCCTTCTTGGGCATCTTTTCCATGGTGCCGTCTTTTTCCATTTTCTGGAGCTCGCGCATGCGGGCCACGGAAGAACGGATGGTCTGGTTGTTGGTCAGCATGCCGCCGAGCCAGCGATGGATGACATAGGGCTGGTTGGTGTCTGAGGCCGTGTTCTGGAAGATTTCGCGAGCCTGTTTCTTGGTGCCTACGAAAAGAATCTTTTCGCCGCGCATTACTACGTCGTTGAGGAAGGTTTTTGCCAGCTCAAGCTGCGAAAGGGTTTTGTTCAGGTCGATGATGTAGATCCCGTTTTTCGCGCCATGAATGTAGCGCTTCATTTTGGGGTTCCAACGTTTGGTCTGGTGACCGAAATGCAGACCTGCGTCAAGCAGATCCTGAATACCGATAGTCTTGGTGAATGACTCCGCCATGATACCTCTCCTTATAGTTTACTCTATTTATAAACAATCCGCTTTGACACACCACGAGGTCAGGTGGCCTTCGCTTCTGACCGGAACATCCGGTCAATTAAGCGGCGGAATATACGTAGGCGGATGGGGTAGCGCAAGTTCTATTTTTTAAAGAATAGCGCCTTATTTCCGGGAGATATGCTGCTTGGTAACCGTGTTGAGCGTATCCAGGCAGCTACCGCACAAACTGGCGGCATAGGTGGTACCCATAACATCGCCCGTGGTTTTCAGGTTGTCGCGGTCGATGGCTTTGCAGATATCGCCTTTGGTGACGTAGTTGCAGAAGCAGACGACATCGTCGTCTTCCAGATCGAGCTCGGGTTCAAAGGGGGAGCCGATGGGAGCCAGCAGGCTTTCGGGGTGCTCGGGGAGTTCGGTCCCGTCCTCGATTATTTTCTGCAAGCGGCTGAATTCGGATGTTTCACCCATCAGGATGGATCCAAGCAACTGTTTTCCTTCGGGGTCGGTGATCAATTTCTTATACACGCCACGGTCGTCGTCGCGGTCGATGATGCAACGGGTGTCGGTTGATTCAAGCGACGGCTGGCCGATGCTGGCAACCTGCAGGTCGAGTAGTTTGAGTTGCGAGGTCGGGGCACTGGATTGGAATGTTTTATTGATTCCTCCGAGGTGGGCTGCCGCGGCTTCGGCCATGGCGTAGCAGGGGGCAACCAGACCAAAGGTCGTGTCATTGAAAGACGCGCATTCGCCAATGGCATAGATATCGTCATCCGAGGTGCGCATGGTTTTGTTGACTGCGATACCACCTTTTTTTCCGATATTGAGTTTGGCATCCCGCCCAAGCTCATCGTTCGGCTGGATGCCGGTAGTCAGAATCACCAGATCGGCCGGAAGCAGTTCTCCTTTTTCAAGACGCACTTGCTCGACCTTCTTCCGACCTTCTAGGGCAATGATGTTTTCGGCGGTGCGAACGGTAATATCGAGCGCTTCCACTTTGTTCTGCAACAGTCGTCCTCCAGCGGAATCAAGCTGGCAGGCCATCAGGTGCGTAGCGCGCTCGATAACCGTGGTTTCCAGTCCCATGCTTTTGCACGCGGCCGCAGCTTCCAGGCCGAGAAGCCCTCCGCCGACCACGACTGCTCGGGAAGCCTCTTCGGCATCCCGCCGGATTGCATCGACATCGTCGATGGTCCGGTAGACCTGTATGCCGCTTAGTTCCGTGCCCGGTATTTTAGGGATATGCGGGTGGGCTCCGGTGGCCATCACCAGTTTGTCGTATTCTATTCTGCGCCCGGACTGGGTTGTGATGTATTTTTCCGCCCGATTGATGCCGGCGACGCGCGTGCCTTGCAACAGTTTGATCTTTTGATAGTCGTACCAGCGGGCTTCGGCAAAAATGAGATCCTTTTCCGGTTTTCCCGTGAAAAGCGAAGACAGCGAAACCCGGTCGTAGGCCGGAAGCAATTCATCGCCAACTACCGTTACCGTGAATTCATGAAACGCATCGTATTCCAAAAGCTTTTCGCAGAATCGGAAACTGGCCATCCCGTTTCCGATTACGACAACATGCTTTTTCTTTTCAATATTCATAGCAAAACCCTGAAATACGATCAACAAGAGCGCGTATCCTTATCAGGACGGTTATCCGGTGTCGAACGGATTGTGTGAATATTTACCAAATTGGTCTTATATGTAGTTTGCGGTTGGCAGGGCCGTCCAATTCCCGCATCGTTGTCGCTTCTTAATCTCATAAAACCCAACCCCTAAAGCTGTAGTAATGACCGGTCTCTATATCCATATCCCGCTTTGCATGTCGCGATGCCGCTATTGTGACTTCTATAAAATGACACCGAACGAGTGGGATAACCTGTCGCTCTTTCTGGAATGTCTGGAAATTGAGTTGGGCCGGTTGCCGAAGGACTTTGCGCCGGACACCCTGTTCATCGGCGGAGGAACGCCAACAGCCCTGCCGGCGGATCACTATGCCGCCATGCTGGCCGCCATTCATCGGCAGATAGATCTGTCCAATGTGGTCGAGTTCACAAGCGAAGCCAATCCCGGCACCTTGACCGATGAAAAACTGGCCGCCATGAAGGCGGGGGGGATCAACCGTATCTCGATCGGCGTGCAGTCGTTCAATCCAAAGGCACTGAAGCTTCTCGGCCGCATCCATTCGGCGGAGCAGGCGGTGGAAGGCTACCACATGCTGCGCGAGGCCGGTTTTGATAACGTGAATATCGACCTGATCCAAAGCATTCCGGGCATGACGCCGGATGATGTGCTGGGCGATGCCCGCAAAGTCATTGAGCTGGGCCCTGAGCACGTTTCCTACTACAACCTCATTTATGAGCCGGGAACTCCAATGACCCGCGATCGCGATGCCGGACGGCTCGTTCCGCCGGGTGACGACGAAGAGGCGGACAACTATTATGCCGTCAAGGCCTTGTTGGAAAATGCGGGCTATGACCATTACGAAATTTCCAACTTTTCAAAACCCGGGCGGGAATGTCGGCACAATGTACTCTATTGGCAGGGGGGCGAGTATTTTGGCTGCGGGCCTTCGGCGCATTCTCACTGGCAGGGACGACGTTTTGGCAACTTACCCGATCTGCCAGCCTGGTGCGAACGAATGAAAAGCGGGGCACGTCCCTTTGAAGAGGTGGAAGTGCTTTCGGCTGAGGACAAGGCGCGCGAAACCCTCGTTATGTGGCTGCGGATGCTTGATGGAGTCGATGTCGAGTCCTTTAGGCAGGTGACCGGACAGGATGTGGGGGATCTGTGCGGTTCCGCCATCGAGTCGATGATTGAAGAAGGCTTGCTGCACCGGAGAGGGACGCGGCTTGCCCTGACCTCCGATGCGCTGTTTGTCTGCAATGCAGTCTTCTCGGAGCTGGTGTAGTAAATAGACGAAAAAATACGTAAATGTACTTGCAAAGCAGGCGGGAATGCTTAGATTCCCAAGCTCTTGTTGAGCCGAACAATTTTGATTGAAACATTACCGAGGTATTTACGATGGCTAGAGAATGTGCAGTAACTGGAAAGAAAACCATCACCGGACGCCGTATTGTCCGCAAGGGTTTGTCGAAGAAAAAAGGCGGCATCGGTCTTCACGTGACCAGCGCAACCAAGCGTACGTTTAAGCCGAACCTGCAGCGTGTTCGCGTTCGCGATGAAAACGGAACCGTTAAACGGGTTTGGGTTTCTGCGAAGGCAATCCGCTCCGGCAAGGTAAACAAGGCCTAGTTTTTCCGCTACAAAGGAACGCAAAAGCCGTCCCAGCTCTGGGGCGGTTTTTTTTTGTAGGTGCACTTGGGGGTGCTTACCTTCGCGACTCCCCGGCAATATACGCGACGCTTCTGAGAGATGCCGAAACCTACTGGGGTATGGTAGCGGCGACGACCCTGGGGCCACGTCTCTACTCAAGTGGTTGAGCTCCTCCGCCGCAGGCAGGCACAAAAAAACCCCGTCGAGTGACGGGGCGAATATCTTCCAGCAAAGAAGGGGATGCTTACCAGCTGGCCTTGGTCATACCCGGGATCTGGCCGGTGGAAGCCATTTCTCGCAGGGTGATGCGGGATAGTCCAAACTTGCGGTATACAGCGTGCGGACGACCGGTTAGCGAACAGCGGTTCATGATGCGGTTGGGGTTGGCATCAAGCGGGAGGCTGCGCAGCTTGCGGATGGCTGCGATGCGGTCTTCCGGAGCGGATTCGGGATTGTTGATGATTTTCTTCAGCTCCACGCGGCGCTCATAGTATTTGGCGGCACATGCGATGCGCTTCTGGTTCTTAACGATTTTGCTTTTCTTAGCCATAAATTACAGGTTCCTTTTGTTGAAAGACCCGTGGATAAAACATAAATGGAGTAGGCCGCGCAATACTAAATGTTTAAAAAAACGGGAGCTTTCTTCGTCCATCCCCGAACAATAGTGGCTGCCCCCGCAGCTTTTAGTCTTGAATGATGACCGTCAACCCGTATTTTTTAGCGCACTTAGAGTAAGCAACCAGCTTTGCAAGGAGATTCAATATGTCAGAAATCAAGGATTTGGGTACCGCAAAACTAACCTATGGAGACACGTCGATCGATCTTCCCCTTATTGAGGGAACGGAACACGAGAAGGCCATTGATATTCGCGCATTGAGAAAAGATACCGGAATGATCACCTATGACCCGGGATTTGTGAATACCGGTTGCTGTCAAAGTGACATTACCTTCATTGACGGTGAGCAAGGTATTCTTCGCTATCGGGGATATGATATCAACGATCTGGCCGAAAACTGCGAGTTCATCGATGTGGCCTATCTTTTGATCCACGGCACCCTGCCAAACAAGGACCAGCATGATGAGTTTTCTCGGTCACTCAACCATCATTCCCTGATGCACGAGGACATGCGGCACTTTTTCGATGCCTATCCGGATCATGCCCACCCTATGGCCACGCTTTCGGCGATGGCGGTATCTCTTTCAACCTTCTATCCCGAGCTGGAGGATGCAAGCAATCAGGAGAATATCGACTTCAAGGTAACCCGTCTGCTTTCCAAGCTCCGTACGGCGGCGGCCTTTTCCTACAAGAAGTCGATCGGCCATCCGATTGTCTATCCCAAGCACACGATGAAGTATTGCGAAAACTTCCTTAACATGATGTTTTGGACGCCGGTAAACGATTTCCAGGTCGATCCTGTTATGTCCAAGGCGCTGAACAAACTGCTGATCCTGCACGCGGACCATGAACAGAACTGCTCGGCCTCCGTTGTGAAGATGGTTGGAAGTGCCGGGGCCAACCTCTATGCCTCCATTTCGGCAGGTATCTGCGCGCTGTGGGGGCCGCTGCATGGTGGAGCTAACCAGCATGTCATCGAAATGCTCGAACGCATTATCATCGAAGACAAAGGCGATGTAAAACGCGTCATCGAGCGTGCCAAGGACAAAAACGATCCGTTCCGGGTCATGGGTGTCGGGCATCGCGTGTACAAGTCATACGATCCCCGTGCAAAAGTAGCTAAGCAGATGTGTAAGGATGTGCTGGCCAAAATGGGCAAGTCGGATCCGTTGGTCGATCTGGCCCAGGAGCTCGAAGAGGCGGTGATTGCGGATGACTATTTCGTAAGCCGGAACCTCTATCCCAACATCGATTTCTACACGGGACTTACCTATCGTGCCATGGGTATCCCAACCAATATGTTTACCGTGATGTTCGCCATCGGCCGGATGCCGGGCTGGATTGCCCAGTGGCTTGAAATGCGCGATGATCCGCATGGCCGCATTGGCCGCCCGCGCCAGGTTTATACCGGGCCCACGCACCGGCCGATGAGCTAACAAGAGGTATCATGAGCAAAAATAGAACCAACGATCGCAAGGGGCATGATGCGGTCGAGCTCCAGTTTCTTCAAAAAGTGGCGGAACGTCTTCCCGGTGATGTGGAGGTGCTTCAGGCGCTTGCTGAGCTCTACACCAAAGCCGGCAAGTATGAAGAAGGACTTGCCATAGATATTCAACTGAGCCATCAGCTGCCCAATGATGATCTGGTCTGGTATAACCTCGGTTGTTCATATGCCTTGACCAGTCATCCCGACGAAGCCTTCGAAGCACTGACCAATGCGGTCGAGCTGGGCTACGGCGATTATGATTGGATGAAGAGCGATCCGGATCTGAACAGTCTCCACAAGGATCCACGCTTCGAATCGCTCTTGAGCTGGCTCTATTCGGCATGCCGCGAAGAGGAATGAGTTCCGCAATGCATGCAAAAACAGGGCGACATTCCCCAGTAATTTGCTAGATTCCCACCTCTGTTTGCAAGTGTTGGAAATTTAGTGGGGCTCAACAAATGACATATCGCTCGAAAGAGGAATGGTTGGCGGCCGGCGTAACCGTTGGTGAAGACGTTGATTGCGCAAGGATTGCATCCGATGTCGTGATCTATCCCGGTTGCAGGATTCTCGGCTCGGAAATCTCCATCGGAGCCGGATGCATAATCGGATCGGAAGCTCCCGCCACTATCGAAAACTGCCAGCTGGGACGCCATGTTCAACTCAAAGGCGGCTACTTTTCCAAAGCGGTATTTCTTGATGGCTCCAATATGGGAAGTGGTGCGCATGTACGGGCCGGGACCATTTTGGAAGAGGAGGCCAGCGGGGCTCACTCTGTCGGGTTGAAACAAACGATCTTCCTGCCATTCGTTACCGCAGGAAGCCTGATTAATTTTTGTGATGCGCTGATGGCTGGAGGCACGAGCCGGAAGGATCACAGCGAAATCGGCTCGTCCTATGTCCACTTCAACTTTACCCCGCATCAGGACAAGGCGACGGCTTCGTTGCTCGGGGACGTGCCCAACGGCGTTTTTGTGGACAACAAACCGATCTTTCTGGGCGGGCAGGGGGGCTTGGTGGGGCCGTCCCGCATTGCCTTCGGCACCATTGTGGCGGCAGGCGGGACCTGCAGAAAGGATGTGCTTGAAGAAAACCAGTTGCATGTTCCCGCAACACCCAATGCTGTGACGGTCGATTATGAAACCGGCGTCTACCGAAATATAAACCGCATCGTGAAGAACAATCTTGTCTATATCGGCAACGTCGAGGCACTGCGCGAGTGGTACAGCCATATCCGAAGCCTCTTTGTTCGGGATGAGTTCGATCAGGCGGTATTGGATGGTGCCATTAATAATCTGAACACGGTGCAGGCGGAACGCATAAAGAGATTGGGAGCCGTGGCCGGCAAGATGGGATTCTCGATCCAGCGACTGGAAGAGAAAGGTGCCGCCTCTCTTGAAGAACTTGAGGCGCAAAAACAATTCATGTCGATCTGGCCGGAAATGGAGCGTGAGCTTTGCTGCAATGCACATGCGCCCGAAATTAATTTTATTAAATCGGTCCAGCAGGAACACAGCGGAAGCTATATTGATACGATCAAGTCCCTGGATGCCCCGACGCGTGCAGCCGGTCGGGCATGGCTATGGTCGATTGTGAAGCATGCAGAACAACTTTGGAGATAATGATGGGAAGGCTTTTTGGAACCGACGGCGTTCGCGGCATGGCGAACGAAGGCAATATGACCGCGGAGATGGCCCTGCAGATCGGGCGAGCCACGGCATATACCTGCAAGGAATATCACAAGGAAAAAGGTACGCGGCCACGGATCATCATCGGCAAGGATACCCGTCTGAGCGGATACATGCTTGAGAATGCGCTGACCGCAGGGATTACCTCCATGGGTGTTGACGTGCTTTTACTCGGCCCGATCCCTACGCCGGCAGTGGCTTTCATTACGCACAGTATGCGCGCTGATGCCGGATTGGTGATCTCGGCTTCGCACAACCCGTACTTCGACAACGGAATAAAGATTTTCGGACGCACCGGCTACAAATTGCCCGATGCCATGGAGGCGGAAATAGAAGATCTGGTGCTCAGCGGGCGCATCAATAATATCCGCGCCGTTGCGCAGGAGGTCGGCAAGGCGAAGCGTATTGACGACGCCATGGGCCGGTACATTGAATTCTGTAAAAATACGTTTCCCGAAAATATGACCCTTGATGGAATGAAGGTCGTGCTGGACTGCTCTAATGGAGCTACCTACAAATGCGCACCGCTCATATTTTCCGAACTCGGCGCCGAGGTCACCACGATTCACGCCGACCCCAACGGCATGAACATCAACGATAATTGCGGTTCGCAGCACACCCAGGATCTGCAGGCCATGCTCAAGGAGCTGAACGCGGATGTCGGATTGGCTTTCGATGGAGATGGCGACCGGTTAATTGCTGTCGATGAAAACGGTGTCGAGCTTACCGGCGATCAGATCATAGCCATATGTGCGAAGGACTATAAGCAGGCTGGATTGCTCAAGAACAACCTGGTCGTTGGTACCGTTATGAGCAACATCGGTTTCCATGTCGCCATGCAGGAAATGGGAATCGAAAGCGACTTCGCGGATGTGGGCGACCGATATGTGCTGGAACTTATGCGCAAGCGGGGAGCCGTGCTGGGTGGCGAGGATTCCGGACATCTTATTTTCCATAATTTCCACACAACTGGAGATGGGATTGTTTCCGCACTGCAGTTGCTGGCGATCATGCGCAAGAGCGGCGAACGACTTTCCTCGCTTGCTCAGGTAATGCAGGTTTATCCCCAGGTGCTGATCAATATGGATGTTGCCGAAAAACCTCCGCTCGAAGACATCGACGCACTACAGGATGCAATCAAGCAAGCGGAGCTGGAACTGGGCGATCAGGGGCGTGTTTTAATTCGTTATTCAGGCACCCAGCCCATGTGCCGCGTGATGGTAGAGGGCCCCACGGAAGAGCAGACCCGTTCCATTGCCGAACGCCTGGTCGCGGTGGTTAAGGAGTGCATTGGTTGATATGGAAACCATTCTTAAAACCAAAGACATCTCTCGCTCCTATACGATTGGAAAAACGACCCTGGATGTGCTGAAAGGGGTCTCGCTGGAAATCTTCGAAGGCGAGACGGTTTCCATCATGGGCGAAAGCGGATCGGGGAAGAGCACGCTATTGCATGTGCTTGGAGGGCTGGACAACCCGAAGGCGGGGAAGGTTCATTTCAAAGGACAGGATGTTTACCGCATGTCGCCGATTCGCCGGGCCCGTTTCCGCGCGGAAAACGTCGGGTTTGTTTTTCAGTCGTTCCATCTGCTTCCCGAGCTCGATATCGTGGAAAATGTCGCTTTGCCGGCCATGGCAAAGCGGGTCGGCAAGAATACGGCCCGGGCGCGCGCAAAGGAGCTTCTCGGGGAGGTTGGGCTGGGCGATCGCATCGGCCACCGGCCCCAGGAATTGTCGGGCGGTGAGCAGCAGCGGGTGGCTATTGCCCGTGCACTCATGAATGATCCGGACATCATTTTTGCCGACGAGCCCACGGGAAATCTGGACTCGAAAACGGGCGATAAAGTTTTGCATTATTTGTTTCAACTGGTCGGAGCGAGACGGCATACTCTCGTGCTCGTTACCCATAGCGGGGAAGTCGCTGCGCGTTGCTCGCGCGATCTTTACCTGAAAGATGGAAGTTTAGTGAATCAAGGATCGTTTTAAATGAAGATTTTTATAAGTGGAAAGCTGGTAGATGAAAAAGACGCCGTGGTTTCGGTTTTTGACCATGGCTTACTCTACGGAGACGGTGTTTTTGAAGGTATTCGTGCGTACAACGGGCGTGTTTTTCTGTTGGATGAACACATTGACCGCCTGTACGACTCGGCCCAGGCGATAGCTCTTGATATTCCGATGAGCAAGGCCGAGATGTCAAAGGCTGTCGTGGACACATGCAAGGCCAATGAAATCAAGGATGGCTACATTCGCCTGGTCGTGACGAGAGGCACGGGCACGCTGGGGCTCAATCCTTATCTGTGTGAGAAGGCAGAGGTCATTGTAATTGCAGCCAAAATCCAACTCTATCCGCAGGAGCTCTACGACAACGGTCTGAAGATTGTCACCGTGGGCACCATCCGCAATCATCCTGAAGCCATCAATCCGCGTATTAAGAGTCTGAACTATCTGAACAACGTTCTGGCCAAGATCGAAGCCATCAATGCCGGTTGCATGGAGTGTCTCATGCTAAATCACAAGGGCGAGGTTGCGGAAGCATCGGGCGACAATGTCTTTGCCATAAAAAACGGCATCATCAAAACGCCGCCGAGTACCTGCGGGGCCCTGGAGGGACTTACCCGCAACAAGGTGATCCAGCTTGCGCGCGAGGCGGGGTATGAAGTGCGTGAAGAACCGATGGCCCGCTATGATCTATATGTGGCGGACGAAGTGTTTCTTACCGGAACCGCCGCTGAAATCATATCGGTGGTCGACATAGACAAACGGATTATCGGCGATGGGAAGCCCGGAAAAACTACGGACGCGCTTTCGAAGCTTTATGTCGCTTGCGCCAATTCCGAAGGAACGCCTATTCAATAAGCGTTGCACCACCACTCACCGCGCTAAAAAGATTGCGTGACAATATCCGAACCAATTATCTTTTCAGTGGTCTGAAAAGGAAAACGGGTGCTCCCATGAAATGTGAATGTTGTCATGAAGCGGAGGCGACGATCCATCTGACACAGGTCATCGAAGGTGCGGTTAAGAAACTTAACCTTTGTCAGGCTTGTGCGCTTGAGAATGGTATCGATCTCAATTCGCCCATATCGATTACCGACGTATTGCTCGGACTAGGATCGCAGGCCAATATGAAAAAAGGGCAATCCATGATGTCCGAGCTCGACTTGAGCTGTAGCCGATGCCAGATGACCCGGGCTGAATTCAAGAGCAATGCGCGTCTTGGATGTCCGGAGTGCTATAATGCATTCATGGGCGAATTGAGTGCCCTGATGCAGGCGATGCACCATAGCAGGCAGCATGTCGGGAAGATTCCTGCCCGCCAGGGCGTCGAAGCGCGGATAACGGCGCAGATCGCTTCCTTGCAAAAAGATATTGAAACCGCTATCGCCAAAGAAGAGTACGAGGTTGCCGCCAATCTTCGCGATAAAATCCGCGCACTGAAGGATGAAAGCAAGCTTTCGAATGATGGAGAATCCCATGACGCTTGACGATATGGTCAGACGCCACGGCAGCTGGCTGGAAGCCGGGGTTTCCGAAGGTCCGGTGGTTAGCAGCAGAATACGGCTGGCCCGTAATTTGGAGGATCATTGCTTCCCCGGCTGGGCGAGTGAGGAAGAGAACCGTGAGGTCTGGAAAGAGATTTCCTCGATCTTTCAATCCCTGGATATTTCGTTTATGTCGTGGGGGATGTCCGATATTCCAATGCTGGACAAGGAGATCCTGTTTGAGCGTCATCTCATCAGTCAGGAACTGGCTAGGCAGGACGACAGCTGCGGCGTTTTCGTGACGCCGGATGAATGCCTTTCGGTCATGGTGAACGAAGAGGATCATATCCGTATCCAGTCGCTTCAGTCAGGCCTTAACCTGCAACAGGCATGGCATATGGCCGACGAAATTGATGACATGCTGGAAGCCAAGCTGTCTTACGCCTTTTCTTCGAAACTGGGCTATCTTACCTCCTGCCCGTCCAATGTTGGAACCGGCTTGCGTGCGTCTGTCATGCTGCATCTTCCGGGGCTGGTACTGATGGACGAAATGGATCCGGTCATCAACGGGATTTCAAAAATCGGTCTGGCGGTTCGGGGCATGTGGGGCGAAGGCACCGAAGCCGCCGGAAACATGTTCCAGATCTCGAACCAGTTTACCCTCGGCCGCAAGGAATCCGAAATCATCGCACATCTCGAGCAAATCGTGATGGAGCTCATTGAGCACGAAAGCAACGCCCGTATACGGCTGATGAGTGAGAAGTCACTGCTGGTTGAAGACCATGTTTCGCGCGCATTCGGAATCCTGTCCAATGCCCGGTTGATCACCAGCGGGGAGGCCTTGAACCTGCTCTCAACCCTGCGCCTCGGGGTTGATCTTGGCATCCTGGATCAATTTTCCCCGCGCCAGCTCGACACCCTGCTCATCTCAATCCAGCCGGCCCATCTTCAGAAATTGGAAAGCAAGGATCTGGATGCGGACGCGCGTGATGTTGTTCGCGCCGAAATGTTGCGCGAGTTCATGGAAAATGCTACCCATGACGACAGTAATGAATAAGGGAATTTTTTTATGGATAATTTTACACCAAGAGCTCAGCAGGTTCTTCAGCTGGCCCGAAAGGAAGCGGATCGGTTCAATCACGGCTATGTTGGTACGGAGCATATCCTGCTGGGATTGATTGCGCTGGGGCATGGCGTGGCGGTCAATGCGCTCCAGGCCCTGGGTATCGATCTCGCCACCGTTCGTTTGGAGGTGGAAAAGGCGGTGGGCACGGGTCCTGAGACCAAGACCATTGGAAACATTCCTTTCACGCCGCGAGCCAAAAAGGTGCTCGCACTATCCGCCAGCGAGGCGCGGGGGCTTGGCCACAGCTATGTCGGCACCGAACATATTCTTCTTGGCTTGCTGAGGGAAGGGGAGGGGATCGCCGCCCGCGTGCTGGAAAACCTCGGGGTCGATCTCGACGAAACCCGATACGAGATCATGAAAACGCTCGATCCGGATTATGATCCTTCCGCCGAAGGAGACTTTGACGGCGAGGATGATCGCGATGCGCCCTCGCTTGGGCCGCAGCAACGCGGAAAAGGGACCTCCAAAACGCCGGCTCTCAACACGTTTGGACGCGACCTGAATAAGCTGGCCAAAGATGGCGTGCTGGATCCGGTGATTGGTCGAAAAGATGAGATCGAACGCGTGATTCAGATCCTCTGCCGCCGGACCAAGAACAATCCTGTGCTGCTTGGTGAGGCAGGTGTGGGAAAAACCGCGATTGTGGAGGGGCTCGCACAAGCGGTCGTCGAAGGAAACGTGCCGGATCTGCTGATCGACAAAAAGGTCATTACGCTCGACCTGGCATTGATGGTAGCCGGTACGAAATACCGCGGTCAGTTCGAGGAACGCATTAAGGCGGTCATGGACGAAATCCGGAAGGAAAAGAACATCATTCTGTTCCTGGACGAGCTCCACACGATCGTTGGCGCCGGCTCGGCCGAAGGTACCATGGATGCCGCCAACATCATCAAACCTGCGCTGTCGCGCGGGGAGTTGCAGTGTATCGGGGCAACTACCCTTAAGGAATACCGAAAATACATTGAGAAAGATGCTGCGCTGGAGCGTCGCTTCCAGACTGTCAACGTGAAAGAGCCATCGGTCGAGGATGCGGTCGAAATCATGCGCGGCCTTCGTGCGAAATACGAGGAGCATCATCATGCACAGTTTACCGATGCAGCGCTGAAGGCTTCCGTCGAGTGCTCGGCGCGCTATCTGCCTGATCGTTTTCTTCCCGACAAGGCCATTGACCTTATTGACGAAGCCGGAGCCCGCGCTCGTATCGGCAGTATGAGTCGGCCGCCTGAGCTCAAAAAGCTGGAAGAGGATATCCACGAGTTCGAAAAAAAGAAAAACGACGCGATTCACCAGCAAAAGTTTGAAGATGCGGCCAACTTCCGCGATCAGGAGCGTCAGGCCAAGGAAAAGCTGGACAACCTGCTGGACGCATGGCGCAAGGAACGGGATGAAAATCGCACGGTGGTCACGGATGAAGACATCATGGTCGTGGTTTCCAAGTGGACGGGTATCCCGGTTATGAAGATGGGCGAAAAGGAAATGGCGCGCCTCCTTAGGATCGAAGAAGTGGTTGGTCAGCAGGTGGTCGGACAAGCTGAGGCTGTTGCTGCCATCGCACGCGCTTTACGTCGTTCACGGGCCGATCTCAAGGATCCGAAACGCCCCATTGGCTCCTTTATTTTTCTTGGTCCTACCGGCGTTGGAAAAACCCTGCTGGCAAAAACGCTGGCCGAATTCATGTTCGACGATCCCGAGTCGTTCATCCAGATCGACATGTCGGAATACATGGAAAAGTTTAATGCGTCCCGTCTGGTCGGATCCCCTCCGGGATATGTCGGCCATGAAGAAGGCGGGCAGTTGACCGAACGCGTACGACGACGCCCTTATTCAGTGGTTCTGTTCGACGAGGTGGAAAAGGCCCATCCGGATGTGATGCACATGTTGTTGCAAATCATGGAAGAAGGACGGTTGACCGATAGCCTTGGTCGCAGTGTGGATTTCCGGAACACAGTGGTCATCATGACTTCCAACCTTGGCGCACAGGAAGTTAAGAAAGCCGGTGCTCTCGGATTCTCCCCATCCAACGAGGAGGTCGACTACCAGAAGCTGAAAGACATGATGATGCAGACGGCGAAGAAAACCTTTAAGCCTGAGCTGCTGAACCGGCTGGACGACATGATTGTGTTCCGCGAGCTCTCTAGGAAGGATCTCGAAACCATCATCGATCTCGAGCTCGCCAACATCCAGAACCGTGTATTGGGGCGCAATATCGAACTCAAGGTTTTGAAGTCCGCACGCGAGCTGTTGCTGGAAAAGGGATACGACAAGGCGTATGGGGCTCGTCAGTTGCGACGCACCGTGGAACGTTTCCTGGAAGATCCGCTGGCGGAGGATATCCTGCGCGGCAATATTCACAATAACTCGGTGGTGAAGGTCGATACCAATAAAGCAAAGGATGGACTGATCTTTAAAGGCGTACCCGTGGTCGTTAAAGAAAAGGCAACGGACGATTGATTCCTGATCACCACCTTCAGTCAGTCGCCCCCGGTTTCCATGCCATGGAATTCGGGGGTTGATTTTTTTAGGGGGTGAAAATAACCTTCGCCCTTTTTACGGCCCGCCGTGGGCATGCCGAACGGAGAGATAAGCTATGCGTGAGTTTGCCACATTTGAAGAACGTCTTTCAGCCTGGACCACCGGTGCCATGGTATCGGTTTTCGATTTGACGGATACAGAGGTCCATCTGGGCGTTTCACCAACTAATAACGAAAAGTTTGGGGACTACCAGTGCAATGCCGCCATGGAGCTGGCCCGCACGTTAAAGAAAGCCCCCCGGCAGATCGCGCAGGAATTCGTCGATGCAGCCGAGTTGCCGGATTTTATCGAGAAGATCGAAATTGCCGGGCCGGGCTTTATCAATTTTTTCATCAGTAATGCAGCCCTGTCTGAATATATTCAGTCCCTTGAATCCGATCCTCACTTCGGCGTGGAACAGGTCGGGGAGGGGAAGACGGTTATTGTCGACTATTCCAGCCCGAATGTCGCCAAGCCGATGCATATTGGACACATTCGTTCGACGGTAATCGGGAATGCCATTGATCGGCTTTTCCGTTTCCGTGGATACAATGTGATTGCCGACAACCATCTCGGTGACTGGGGTACCCAGTTTGGGTTGATGCTGGTCGGCTTCCGTAGTTTTGTGGATGAGGATGCCTTGAAAGCCGCTCCGGTTGAGGAGCTGGAACGCATCTATGTGCAGAGCTATAACAAGTCGAAGGAAGATGATTCATGGCGGGATAAGGCCAAGGCCGAGCTCGTTAAACTGCAGCAGGGCGATGCGGAAAACCGGGCGCTCTGGGAAAAATTCATCCAGCTTTCCATAGAAGAGTTTGATACGATCTATGATCGGCTCGACGTTAAGTTCGATCTCTATCGCGGCGAAAGCTTCTATAATGATCGTCTCCCGAAAATGATCGAGGCGCTTGAGGAGAGGGGGCTGGCTGAAGAAAGCGAGGGCGCTTTAATCGTCGATCTCGAAGAGGATGGAATGCCCGTCTGCATCGTGCGAAAGAGCGATGGAGGCTACAATTATGCCACTACCGATCTGGCAACGGTCGAGTCGCGTATCGAGGAATTTAGTCCCGAACGTATCGTCTATGTCACCGATGAGCGCCAGCAGCTTCACTTTAAACAGTTTTTCACCATCTCAAAAAAGCTCGGGATGGATGCCAATCTGGTGCATGTCTGGTTTGGGTTGATGCGCTTACCGGAAGCAACCTTTTCCACCCGCGAAGGGAATGTAATCAAGTTGGCTGCATTGCTTGATGAAGCCGAAGCCAGGGCTCTGGAAATGGTAAAATCCAGCAGCCCGGAAATGTCTGAAGAGCAGCAGAAGGACCTTGCCAAGGCCATTGGTATCGGCGCTATAAAATATACAGACCTCAGCCAGAACCCGCAGAGCCTGGTAACATTTACCTGGGAGAAAGCGCTGAATATGGAAGGTAATTCCGCTCCGTATCTACAGTATGCATACGCTCGAATATCTTCGGTGTATGACAAATACCATGCAAAATTTCCGGGGACCGATCTTGGTGAATGTTCAGTCAATATTGAACACGACATAGAGCGCAGGCTTGCAATTAAGCTGTCCAGGTTTTCTGCTGCGGTTAATGGAGCTGCAGAAAACTATCGTCCCAACATTCTAGCGGACTATCTTTATGATCTGGCACAGCTTTACAGTAGCTTCTATCAGAACGTACCATTTCTCAAGGCAGAGGAAGGAGTTCGCGAAAGTCGGATCCGCCTTTGTTCGGTCACAGCTAAAATTCTTAAACAAGGGTTGTCGTTGCTGGGTATCGAGACCAGAGAGCGAATCTGATCGGTTTGTGACCGTTTTGTCTTAAGGATTTTCTTGGGAGTAAAAATAACTCCCTGAGAATCAAAAAAACGCAAGCCTTCAGGGAAAGCCCTCCAGATGGGTGAATCTGTCCGGCGAGTCCTTGCGTCCTGATGATCGATTACGTATGGCTTGTTTTTATACGAATCGGATTTGTCGAAAAAATCCGGCGGTGCTAAATGGATTTGATTTTGTCCTATAAATGATTTTCTTTTCGTGACTCTCTAGTTTGTGCGGGGCGCGATCAAGAGCTCTCATTTACGTCGTTTAAGTTAACTTTTTCTGTCGGACATAACAGGGGTGGCATATCCGCGATCCATGTGGTTTCGAGCGTGATTTCAAAATGAGTTATCCACATTTATTAACAATTTCGTCAACAACCATTACGTCGCATAATATACCGAGAGTCACGTGACCGTCATAGAACGAAGTGTTGACGTGTTTAGGTTTTTAGCGTTACGTAACCGACACTTAACCGAGAGGTAAGGATTATGAGATCGACAAAACGTACCGCTAATGTCAAAAAACGGGGCATGAGCATTTCTGATGATAAGAAATACGCTCAGGTTCTGGTCACGAAGGGTGATTACGAGAAATTGGAAGCACGTGCAAAGCAATGTGGTTTCCCATCGTTCTCATCCTGGGCGGCTGCCGTTTTGATTCGCGAAGAAAAAGAACCTAAGCACATTCAGTCGTAATAGTAGTAAAAAATACTATTGCGGCTTTTTGTTTTGCTTGGTCACGTAACCGTAACGCAACCAAATGGAGCCGGACCGATGAAAATTACCGTCACCTACGAAATCGACAACCAAAGCATGATCGAATTTTTCATGCAGCTACAACAAGCCATCGAAGCCGCAACCACTCCGCCCACCTACGGGGCAGACGAAGAAGAATCAGAATAGGAGCCGAACCAATGACCGGAGCACCGCCAGATATGCCGATTAACGAAACGAAATTCCGCAAGGCAATCGAAATTATTGATTCCGAAATGTTCCGTATCGGAAATCAGGTTTCCTCAAATCTTGCCAGGTGGGGAGAACAGGAAGTTGAAACACTTTGCCTCGGTATCTCTGAGCAATCCGGAAAGATTTCACAGGCCTTTTTACATTCAGAATTTGAGCCGGAGAAATACAAGAAGGGCCAAATCCTACATCAAGCCAGACAAACGGCCGCACTCTGTATGCAGGTAGCAATCGCCCTGGAGAACCAGGACAAGTAAGGAGCCGAACCGATGAAGACCGATACACCGACGATCCAAGACCTGCTGAAACAAATGTACGGGTGCCTCCAGCAAGTAGCCCCGATGATGATTGAAATGATCGAAGGGCATGATTTCGATGACGCGACAATGCCAACACCAAAAGGAGCCGAACCGATGAGCGACGCAAATGCACTGATAGCACTATCCGCCGAAACAAAGGCCGTTATCGATCGGGAACAGGCGGAGCACCGCGCCCAATCTCACCAGAACGTGTGCAAGTGGGGATTGCAGAACGCGGAAACGCTGATCCTGGCCATCAACGAGCAGACCGGCAAGATGTCGCAGTCGTTTCTTCATAGCGAATTCGAGCCGGAAAAATACACGCCTGGTCAACTCCTGGAGCAAGCGCGGCACACCGCAGCACTCTGTCTGCAACTCGCCGTATTTCTCGAATACTACGCACAGGATTAAGGAGCCGAACCGATGGAAACGAGAATTCCGATTGAGTTATCCAAGACAGAGGCATCTGCATTATTTCAACTGCTTTTCTTCCGTGAGTATCCGACGAAATCGGAAGAGATCATCGCACTTGAGGACGTTCGCGGCCGGGTCGAGCAGGGAATGAATGATGAGGGCTGGCAATGAGCGCGAAAGAAATCGACCAGATTAAATTCTGCATCGACAAAGAGGAAGAAATCATTCGCTCGGCTCAAGAGCATATCGACGAAATGAAATCAGAACTCAAGGCCGCGGGGGTGACGCTGTGAAACTCTCATTCATGACCGCATTGGCCGTAATAATAATTCTAAACGTGGTTGTTTATTTGGGGGCGATCTAATGACGGAGCAGAGGTTTGTGAATATTTTAAGCGCAGTAGTCGCGGTTGTTTTCATCCTATTCGGATGCGCAACAATAAAAGGGTGTGCCGTTGAAAAAACAAAGCAGGTCGAGGCAGCGGCGAGGGTGACGCTGTGAGCACGAACACCGATAAACAGATTGAACGGCTGACCGGATCAATGCGGCTTCCCGCGCTTCCCCGGTCCTTACATCTCGGTTTGGTGGATCTGTTAAACAAGGAATTAGCCACGCTGCCGCCCATGACCGGCCACCACATCAAAGAAAACTGCATTGCCGCAGTGTCACTCGTAATGAGATCGAGCAAGACCGATGAAATTTACGAGGCGGAGATTGCCCGCGAAGCGTTGCGCCTGGAGTCCGATAGGGAAGCCGAGCAATTCATGCAGCTCCAGGACGCCAAGAACCGCATGGAAAAGTATGTCGAATATTTCGAGGCGGCCATGCTTAAGCGTTCATTGCCGCAACGTGTTATCGATCAATCCTACGCCCAATTCTGTGCCCACGTCGCGGGCGATCCTGCCGCTCTCGTGCTCATGGCCTGGGCCACCAACCTTTACAACAAACGAACGGAGCTACGGTGAACTCGTGCAATAACTGCCACAAATCAGGGTCATGCGTTCTTGAATCATCGGCCCGCGCCTGCATGTCGGTCCCGGGGTGCGGATTTTGGAAAGAGAAACATCAACTGGAGCTGGGACTATGGACATCCGAACACTCAGAAGCCTCGAATACCGATACCTCCGCGATAGCGGTTTAGAGTCTGCCAGGCGAATAGTGTTTTTGCGCCGTGCGGCCGGTCTGCACGTGCCCAAGGAAAACGAACGGAGGCCAGGATATGCCCAAGCTTAAAGCTCATCATGATTACCACTACACGCCGACCAACGGCACCCCTCGCAAGGTGACGTTTTTGGCATGGGCCGGAAAAGGCTGGTGCAAAATCATCGACCCGAAAAAAGAGGGATCGCCATACGCCAGAGTGCCTCGATTCCGCTTGTCGGAAATACCGTCAGACAAACCAAAACCAGTCCAGAAAGAGCTTTTCTAATGTCATTGGCCGGGGTGGACAAATTAATCGGTAAGGAGGATAGGGCAACGCTGGGGAGCGTCCCGAGCGCCTTGCCGGAGGTGAAGCAGTCCACCCCGGCCATTCCTGATTCCAACTGCTTTGCCTCCCAAAGCGGAAACCCCCGGCGAAGCCGGAACCCGTCCGCACCGGAAGATTATTTTTGTTCGAATTGCGGCGGCCAATGGCCCCGACACCTTCCGGCGTGCAGCATCGCCAATCCATCGCCGGGGGTGTTCGTATGAGCTATCACTTCCGACGCGTTGCAGTGCTGTGTGCCCAAAAAAAAGGTGTCTATAGCCAGTCCTCCGGATGTTGTGGCCAGCAGATCGAGGGAAGCAGCCAGTTAGGCCGGCATTCAAGCCAGCCATCTGGCAGTCGCAGCCAGGAGGACCAGGAGCAAAGCCAGTTGCCCGGGCGTTCTAGCCAGTTCCTCGATCGCAACAGCCAGCAGGACCAGGACTTTAGCCAGATAGTCGAAGCCGATATTTGGGATATCCGGCGCGATGCATTTAGATTCACGGGCGGAATGCCGGTTGTGGCACATCCACCATGTCGCCTATGGGGAAGTCTCAAGGGAATGCCCGACATGGCACCCGATGCAAAGCGGCGCGAAATCAATCTCGGGCGGCATTGCGTTCGAATGGTTCTTGAAAATGGTGGAGTGCTGGAACATCCGGCAGCGTCGGATCTATTCGCCGATCAAGGGCTGCCATTCGGCGGATACGCGAACGAAAAAGGATTCACGCTTGAATTTCCTCAACGGATTTTCGGTCACGCCATGATGAAGCCTACATGGTTTTTTTTCTCGGGATTGGACTATGCCAAAATCGTTCCAATTCGTCCTGTGCTGCACTTTTCACCATTAAAGCAGATTCACCACCTATCAGCAGCCCAACGCGAAGCAACGCCGCCATTACTAGCAAAATGGCTACTTTATCACGCAGCAATTTCCGAGGTGAATAGATGAGGTATCCAGGCGGAAAAAACGCAGGCGGTGCGTATCAGCACATAATCAATCTGATTCCGCCGCATTGCCTTTACGTGGAAGCGTTCGCTGGTTCGGCGGCTGTGTGGCGTAACAAATTACCGTCTCACGGATCCGTGCTAGTCGAAAAGGACTTGGCTGCAGCAGAGTCGCTTATGTCCATGGTCTACGATGATCTTGATCGCAGTAAAGACGCGACGGTGCTTCACAGGGATGCTTTCGATTATCTTCCAAGCGTTTTGGATCGAGAGGATGTTTTCGTTTATTGCGATCCGCCATATCTCCCAGAAACGCGGGTTAAGAAGAGTATGTATTCCGCCGAAATGAGCCGGGATGATCATATTCGGTTGCTGGATCTCATAACGTCGGCATCGGCTATGGTGGCCATCTCAGGCTATGACAGCAGCTTGTACCGCGATGCGCTATGGGATTGGAATCATTTTGAGTACGATGCAATAACCAGGGGCCGCACCATCCGGCGGGAAATTATCTGGTTCAACTATCGGGTGCCGGAAGTTCTGCACGATTATAGCTATGTCGGCCGCAATTTCACGGAGCGGCAACGCATCCGCCGCAAGATCGATCGCCTACAGTCAAAATTGGCTGTGCTGGATCCCGTGGAACGCAATGCGATTTTATCCGGACTCATAGACAAAATCGGTGGACCAGAGTTACTTTCGTCTATCATCGAGCATAGTCGTCTATTGGATCCGCTAGATAATGACGATGTTCTCACAGCAGGAGGCCTTTACCGTGCCTGAAATTAACGGAGTTGAGGTGTCGTCCGAAGAGGCGGTCATGGTTGCCAAGTTGTTCGATGAAGGCACTGTGAGCGATTTTGATGGCGCTATGAAGGCGTTAGAAGCATCTCGGAAATTTGATGCCAAAATTGGTATTTCCGCGCCCGCTGTGTCCGCGTCAGCGTCCGGGGGCATGACAGATAACATGCCCCCTCGTAAGCCTCAAGGAAACACCCCGCAGAATCCGTATTGGTGCGGCTCTGATTGGCTAACATTGAATTTTCAAGTGAAATTTTTGGAGTGGACCAAAATTCACCCGCTTTTTGACACCCCCGCAATGGCCGCTTTGGAGCAGCGGAAGCCTATTGATTGCGCTGATCTTGGTGGCGCGGTAATGCAGCCGGGTGGCGGCAGCATCGGGAAGGGGGCAGGGAAGTCCGGCAAATACTGCAAATACCGCATGACGCTTGATTTTGGAACTGTGTTAATCGCGGAGAACGAAACCTATGCCGGGACATGGCCGAACGTCCAAATCCATATACCGGGGGAAATTTGTCTGGTTTATCGAGGTGGGGCGGATGAAGCGTACAATGACGCGATCAAGTGGTTGGAATCGCTGGATGTTCAAATCGATAAGGAAATGATTTCCCGCGTGGATGCGTGCGCGGATTTTCCGGGGTGGTCGATGGATTATTTCGTTTCAGCATTCGTAGGCCGTAAGTGGCGATGTAGGGCTAACTCGCTGGACTTCCAGAAATCGAACTCAATGACGCTCTATTGGGGGAATAATCCTCTTCGACTGCGTATATACGACAAACTTGGGGAAATGGAAGCCAAGGCTCTGAGAGGTGAGCCTATCCGCTTTGAACACATGATTAAAAAGCGGTGGGGCGGTGAACGGCCAGAAAGCGCGGTGCGTGTCGAATATCAAATCTCACGCGACAAACTGCGAGAGTGGGGGATTGATTCGTATGCCGACTGGAAGGCCAAGGGAGGCGCTGTTTTGGGGTATCTAACTGGCGCTCGTGATGACCCGATGTTTTGCCAGAAAAGCAAGCGTATGAAAATTATGCGTTGGTTCCGTTTTTTAACGAAGCGCCGCAATGTCAAACATCCGGAAAAAGACAGGACATCGGTAAAATGGAAAATCGTACAGGATACATTTAGCCGGAATTTCGGGGCTCCTGAGCCTCTTGTCATAGTTGAGCCGGATAATGCAGACGTGGAAGCCTTGATAAAGCAGGCATTTGGAGTTCTTGAAGCCGCTGCATGGAATAAGGGATTCGTGATTCCAAAACGTCCGGTGACGAATGAATCGAAATATTCGTTTCGGAATTATGACCAATTTGAATCGTGGGTTCTCGGGATGCTGCGTGTTGTAGCACTTGGAAAAGATGGGTGGAAATTCGATTTAAAATGGGGCGACCCACGAACCGTCGATGAAGTGTTTGAGCAAATTATGAAGGACAAGGCGGAGCGGTTTGCAGAACGGGAACGGAAGAAATCAATGGAGCAGAAATATATGGAGGCCCAAGAACGCGAGTTCCGGAAAAAATATAGACGGCTCCATGATGAAGGGAAACACGAGGAAGCTCATGCCGTGTGGCAAGAGTGGAACGACATAAAGAAAGGATACGACGATGGCGAGCTATAACAGAGTGCTAGTGATGGGAAATCTGACACGCGATGTGGATTTGAGGCATACGGCGACGGGAACGGCGGTGGCTGAAATCGGATTGGCGATGAATGAGACATTCAAGAACAAGGCAGGCGAGAAGGTGGAGCAGGTCTGTTTCGTGGATGTGATTGTTTGGGGCCGCCAGGCGGAAACCTCGGCGGAATATCTGACCAAGGGATCGCCCGTGTTTGTCGAAGGCCGGTTGCAGCTCGACCAATGGGAAACCGATGGCGGCGAGAAGCGGCAAAAGCTGCGCGTCCGGGCGGATCGCGTGCAGTTCCTTGGATCGGGAAAAAAGGGCGCGCCAATTCCTGATGAATCCCGGGCTCCAGGTGGCGCGGTTGAGTACGAAGATGATATTCCGTTCTAACCATGAAAATCATCTCACTACAAATTTCCGAGGATGAAGCGAAAATTATCAAAAGTTCACTGGAACTTTTCGAACAGTGGATTCCGATGGGAACAAAGGACTCGCCCAAGGAGGCGAAAAAGGCAATCGCGGACGCAACGGCGTTCGTGAAATTGAAAGTGAGTTCAGCAATAGAAGACAACAAAGGAGCATAGAGAATGAGACGGTTCAAAGTACATGTAAACGGTGGTGGTCATCAATTCGTTGACGCGAAGAACGCTTTCGAGGCGGCGAAAAAAGCGAGTGGTGCGAAAGTCCTGAAAAAGCAACCGCTGAACAGGAATCAACCGGCTGGGTATAAGATATCAATTTATGCAAATGATGACGTTACTGTCAAAGTGGTGGAGTCCTAGAGATGGAACGGACTCAAATGTTGCTTCCGGCCCCTGCTGAATATGAGGAGGTTCGTATGCTTGATGAGGAAATGCAGGCTACTCTTGATATCGTAAACGAAGGTGGTCTGGACTTTTCGCCCGTTGAATCTGGCGACGCCATTTCACCAGATTTGGACAGCCCAAAAACGGACTATCAACCGGGCGATGAAATTAAAGGTGAAATCTTCGATGCCGTTCGGCACAAGACGCACCCGAACGGACAACCGGTTCTTGGCAGCAAGAATCAGCTGCTGCTGAAAAAGGAATTTAAAAAGTCGGCCAAGCAGAAAATTACCGACTCGGTAAAAAACTTTTTCAGCCACAAAGAAGAGGTTGAGGAGGAAATTTCCGAGCCGGAAATTGCACAGGAGGAAATTCAGGAAAAACGTGTATTTCCGCCGAATGACGATGAATTGCAGGAAGAAAAGGCCGTTGAAGAAGAGCGTGTAGTGGAAACTTCCAGACAGGAACGGAAGAAACGCAAGAGCGCGGAAAAAACTGCGAATGGAATAATTCTAGGAGCGGGACTTGTTGTCGGGCCGGAAATTCATCGGCAGAAAAAAAGCGAAGAATACGGTGATCTGGTTGACGCCTGCGAGGAGTGGGAGGGGGAGACTGGACATAAGTTCGACCTTCACCCGAACCTTGCTTTTCCGGTTGCGGTCTTTGCTTCTATTTCGGCCATGGCGAAAAACGAACCCCAATGCAAGTCCAGGATGGATGCCGCTGCCGTGATGATCCGCCAGAATGTGCTTGGGGCTCTCGGTGAGAAATTCCCGGTTCTGAAGGTTATTCTTGGCGAAGGATCTCCCGTCCCGGTTGCTGTGGACTCTGAGCATGAACAGGAGGCATCTTGATGGAAAATCTTAAGCTAACAGAGCGAGAGATATTGATAGCTGACGCTGCATATATTCGTGGGGTGTTAGTGACGTTTGGTGGATTGCTGCTTGGAATTTCTCTAATCAGGCTTTTTGAGGAACTTCGTGAGGCGCGAAATGAAAAAATCAATCGAGAGTTCATTTCGCATATCGTGCATGGCGACGAAGAGGAAATTCCGGGGTGCGACGATGAAACAGCCGATGATTAAATTCCTTGAACACAATATGGTGTTGGGAGCCACCGGGGCAGGGAAGGGGGTTCTAACTAATGCGCGGATGCGGTTCTTCTTAAACAACGGGATGAAGGTTGTTTGGTTGGGAAGCAAGCTGGATGAATACGAGGATCTGCCAAATCATCCCAGGTTGTACAAAACGATGCGGCAGGATCGTTTTATGGCCGTCATCAATAAGTGCCGTGCTCCGAAGCGTGGATTTGTGGACACAATGGCCATTGTGGATGAAGCCTGGAACTGGAAATGGAAAGGCGTGAACGGCCTGGAAATGATTCCGAACTCGGGGCGGTCATACGGAATCGAGTTATGGGTGCAGAGCCAGTTTCCAACACATATGGCTCCAACGGTCCGGGCGAATTGCCGAAATCGATACGTGTTCACCTTGGACGAACCATCCGCAATCGATTGGGTAAAAAAATGCCTGGGGACGAAATTCGGTGAATGCAGTGAACTTCCGCTGGGTAGATATATCGGAAAACGTGGTTTGGGGAGTTTTTTTTATGGAACAGCATGGTACGGGGAACCGGGGACAAGTAGTTGGGTCGGGGTCCAGTAAAAAACCAAAGCGTGGCTTTTTTCCTCAAGTTGTCGCACTTTGGAATTTACTGATTGTCGCTGATCCGCGCGGGTTGGCCGATGTTACACCGGCGCAGGTGGCCAAGACCGTCGGCTGCTCAGAACGCACGGCACGGCGGCACTGGTGGAAGTTGGTGAGGGGCGGGAAATAAATGGAGATGCACATGAATAAAGCTATGAGAAAATTCAAAGACTACTGGGTAATTTTCGGGTTCATTCTGATTGTATTTGGGGTGATTGGAGGATGCACAACCATTGACTATAAAGTGTTCAGAAACAAATACCCGAATGCTGGAATTGGTTCTTATGTTTGGCACAAAGTATCTGGATCGAAAAGGTAGAACAACAACTTAGCAGAGGTGGAGAATAATGAGTTTTTGGGAGTGCCTGAAGCTTGATTTGCCATATAAGCGGTTCCTTATCCGTAGAGGTTGGACAGAAGTAATGTGGAACGAATCAACTGCGTTTGAGCGGACAGCGGAAAGGTATCTTTTCAATGACTGGATTGAAATGCGCTCGAAAATGCATTAACTGACCGCACAAAATTAGTAAAATTTCGCAAGGGAATCCCTTTATTTCAGGGGTTCCCTTTCTTTTTTCCCGCGAAATTCCGCTCGAACTGACCAACGGCTTTTTTCCGTGAAACAATTATTTCTGAAAGTTGGAAATCACAACCAAGGAGAAAAGCCAACATGAGTGCGAAGAAAAAAATGCTACCGGCCAACCCTTTGGGCTTAGTTGCCCTGGTTGTGGTCGGGTCAATGATCGCGAACCGTCTGCACGGTGCGATGATGAAAGCCGAAGCGAGGGTCAAGTCGACCGTCGCAGGCGCAACAGGAAAGGCGGCCGCGTAATGATTCGGAATCCTCTCAAAATCGGATCGGTGAATGTCTCAGATGGCGGCAATGAACCGATTGAAATCGACATCAAGCACCAGGGCACTTTCGGGAAGTTCATTTTCCAGGGGTGGAATGGCGGCACGTTATGTGCGGGCACGGCGCTTGCTGATGCACTCGCCAATTTGACACTGAGTGTCGACCACCAGAACGGCGACGGATTCGCGCTGCTCAATAAGGTGACTCCCTCGTTCCTGAATTATCGCGATGCGTTTCATTATGAAACGATCGGCGTGGCCGCAAGTGCGTCGCAGATCAACTTTGATCCTGCTGCCGGTGTTGGCAAGGACGAAGGCCGTCGCAACCAGTTGACGATCGGAACCGCGGATCTTAAGGCCATGACGGCGGAGTTCCAATATTCTGCCGATACGACCGGATGCACCCGGATCGACATCTGGGCAGACGTGGACTTCAACCTGAAACAGGAACTGGGCGACCACGTTCGTATCGGCAGTCAGTCGGTGACGGTTCCTGCCGGTGGCGGACAGGTTGAAATCTCGACGATTCCGTTCGACAATCCGAACCTGTGCCTGAATGCCCTTCACTTCGAGGAGCCCGCGCACTTGTCGGTTGCCGATTGGACAGTCGCAATCAACTCCAAGCAGTATCCCTATCGGGATGTTCCCCAGGTCATCATCAACAGATGGCTGGAGTACCGCTATCGTTCGCCGCAGGCTGGATTTGCGACGGTCGATTTCAACAAGGAAGACGTTCCGGCGTATTTCTTCGAAACCGGCCTGGGGTCGCTCCTGGTCACTCCGAATTTCGCGGATGACGGTGCTGGCGTAACCTCGAACGGTCGCCTGTGGTACGAACAGATCTTCAAGGATCGAAAGGCGGCGTAGCCATGGCTCTTCGGGATCTATTAAACAGCGGTCTAAACTCGAACGTTGGTCAGCGACTGGTCACGGCGGGGGCGGACGCTGCCGCAAGCAGGATCTACGATGCCACCGGATTCAATGGGGACGGTCAACAGGTCGGAAGTCCGACCGCCCCCGTTGCTGCCGCTCCAATGAACGCACCTGCCGAACCGGCCAAACCCAAAAAGATTTCTAAGTGGGTTTGGTTTGGCGGCGGGACTTCGCTTCTGCTGGGGATGGGCCTTTGGATGAAATCAAAGGATGGCAAGTAGTGGGCGGCGGCGGTGTAACTGTCAATCCCTCCTTTACGGGCGGGTCTAACGGGCCAACGAGCAATGACTTCGGTGCTATTGCTGGTGCCCGCCAGACCTTGATCGGTGGAGGGGTTGGTAAATCCATCGCGTTCGGGCTGCTCGGAATGGCTGCAATTGGCGGAATTTCGGCATGGCTGATTCACAAGTCATAGATCTAGCGGTGGTTCGGTGCGAACGTTCGGATATGTTTCCGGGCGTTCGCAATCTGATTGCCAGATCGGAGAGAAACAATACGACCGCCCGGGTCGGGTTGGTTGATCGTCTGGACTGGATCGAAAATCAGATTCGAAGCGGGGGAATTCTGCTTTATCGAGTTGAGCGGGAAGGCGAGCTGATCGGGATCGTTACCGGCCAGGTTGAATGTGAATATGGGAAACCCTGCAATTTCCTCGTTTTGCACGCGGTGTCGGTAGTTCAACAGGAAATTCCGTTCATCTGCACCCTTTATCCATTGCTACACGGACTCGCCGAAAAAAGCCGAATCGAATCATGGAGCGTTAGAAGTATGCGCCAAGGCATGGATCGCCGGTTGGAGCAACATGGGTTCGTTAAGGTCGAAACCTATTACAAGAGGATTGTCTAATGGGCGGCGGATCCAAACAATCTAACCGGCAGCAAACGACGAACAATAATATGATGGCGTCTGATAACGCCGTTGTGCTGGGGGAGGGGGCATCTAACGTCCGTACTGATGTCGGAATCGGGGCGACCGTTCTCGGCGATAATGCAAGTCAGATCGATGGAAACCAAGGCGTCATATATGGCGACAGGTCTGCGGTCAACAATGGCATTCAGCAAGGCGTCGGGTCTGAATACACCGTGAACCAAACCTCAATGGATAATAACCAGGGGCAAATCATCGGCGACGGTTCGAGCGTCAATTACGGTGTCACTGTGGGCGAGGGGTCGAGCTACGTGAACCATGCGCTCGATGAACGTACACAAGAGATCATCGACCAGGCTTTGCAGCTCACCTACGAAAACACGAACAAGGTGCTTGATAATTTTTCACCGGGGCAGTTGTCGGCAGCTCCGGCATTCCTAAGTGGGTCTACTGTGTCAGGGGGCGGAATTTCCAAGCCAACGACACCAGGGGCCAAACAAAAAACAATTTTCACCAAAGCAAATCTAGGCCTTGGGCTAGGGGGATTGATCCTGGTTGGAATGGTCGTGAAAGGACGTAAGAAAAGATGAATCTGACCCCGGAAGACATCCAGGCCATTGTTGCCGCCGTGATGGCCGCACAGAGTCAAAAGGTTCCTTACTCGGATATGCCGATTTCCAATAATCAGAAATTCGGGAAAGTTACAGTTTCAGCCCAGTCAGAGAAGGAAGTTCCATTCCTTGGATCATACGTCGCTATTTTTTCGAACACCGCTTCGACTGACGTGCTAATTTCCATGGACAATGGAATTTCAAATTTCATCAAGGCCGGAACCGGCTATCCGGTTGTCCGTTTGTCTCCCGATAAGAAGACCTACGAACCGGCGACCTTCAACAAGGTTCGGTTTCATAATACCAGTGATGAATCTATGACGATTGAATATGTCCTTTCCCTGGGGCCGATCACTGACACGCGGGCGGTCATTGAAGGATTTCTGCAAGTCGATTTGTCGGGGTCTTCAGTCAGCACACCCGCTCCGCTTGCCGTTGGAACAGATCCGGCAAACCCCTCAGTCCTGGCCGCGAATGCTCTGGTCAAAGAACGCCTGGTTGTGAACACGGGCGACTATACAATATGGTGGGGCGATTCCTCTGTCAATCCGGCTGCGGGCAGGGGAACCCCGATCTTCCCGAGCGGTTCGGTGTCCCTCAGTTGTCACGGTGTAATCTATTTCGTGGCGCAAGATGCCGACAGCACACTTTCGATCAATGAAATCATGAAGGGGTAATTATGCGGACACTTTTTGCAGCACTAATGATTTTTGCCGTGTGCGCTTCGGCAGCATTCGGCCAAAGCTCAATAAACAATCCAATCTATAAACCGTATGCGAGGTTTGTGATTCCTGTGCAGTTGCAACCGGAATTCACCGCTGCCGCGACCAATATTTCAACGAACACCGTTCAGGCGTATTCGGGGAGCGTGACCAATGTTTCAACGAACACCGTTCAGGCTCTATCTGGCTGGGTGACAAATGTTGTGTCATTCACGACCGTTAGCAATGGACTTGTGAGCGTTACCAACATGACACCGACGTTCGCGCCAGTCGCAACCATTACGACCAATGTGTCGCCAACCTTTGCCGCTATGGATCTGGTGACAACGAACGTCACCTCGGGAATCAACACAAATACATTCCCGTATTGTGATTTTGAATTGTTCGCGATCGACCAGTCGGCTCCAGGGACGCCGGTATTTTATGCAAGTTCAATATCAACCGCGGAATGGGACAACTACCCAAGCTTGCAGGGAAAAAATTGGTCGTCGACGGTTCTACAATAGGAGTCTTAAGCATGAAAAAAATATTTCTATTATCTCTCATTGGGTTGCTTGCTGCATCGGAGTCTAACGCCGTTTTATTGCGGTATAAACTCGTTGTCAATTTTGGCAGCACCGTACCAAGTAACACGGTGTTAAATGTTCATGTTGATAATGTCCTGCTAGGAATTTGGAGCACCACTGTGACGGGCAATCCGGGCGAAACGGTTACGTCGATTTCTACGACTCCATACTCGTACAACGGAACATTGCAGGCGTCCGTAATTTCCTATGGATGGTCGGGAGGGCTATCGGAACTTGCAAGCCCGAGCCCCGTTTCCTACGACGGCGACGGGTACTACACATTCGTTTTTAATGTGGGAACTGAATATGTCCAGAATTTCGAGACTGGTGTTCAGGTCGATACACAAGCGCAAGTGTATTACCGAACAGCAGCAACCGGAAATAGCAACGCGCTGATGTCGGCCAATAGTCTCGCACTGGAGACGCCAAATGCAAATCCGCTTTCGGCGGAAACCTGGTTGACACGCTCAACGCTGGCCGCTGCCAAGGTCAACGAGTATTCCCGTAACATTACTTGGCATATGGTTCTTTACGACAAGACGCACGAACCATACCGCGATGCAGCCGGAAACGTTGTGATCTTTACGGTTTCGCCCGAGTGGCGTCGTAGATCCGAACTGTATGGAGCAACGCCATGACGCTATGGGATGCCCTCGATTCGAATCCAGCCTATAAGCACTTCCTGATTTCCCGCGGGTGGAATGCGACAACATGGAACGATTCCAGGCCAAAACAGCGCACCGCTGAACTTGTGGCATTCCATGGGGGACTTCAAAACGATTCACTGATTGCTCAACTTCCTGGGGCCGTGGCCGAAACGGTTGGGGGATACAGAGATCAAATCGCCACCGCTGCCACGGCCACCGGGAAAACTATCGCCAAGGCAGCAATATCAACGCTGGTGGCCCTTGGCCTAACGACGCTCATTGCATACCGGAAACCGATCACGCAAGTTTTTAAGAAGGTAGGGACGTAATGGACGGAACGCTAGGGGTTGTGATTGCAATGTTGCTTGGTGCTCAAACGATCATTTCGGGGATTGCCATAAAGCTTTTGCTCAACCGACTCGATCACCAGGACAACTCTATCAGCAAAGCCCATGCTCGACTGGATCGCCATATCGAGGATCGCGCAATCCACGCATTTCATTAACCCAAAGGAGATCAAAATGAAAATGAACATGTCTGAAATGATTATAATGCTGGCGATGCTCGTCGTATTGATGTTTCCCGCAATCGGAATGGCCCAGACGGATGTTGCGCCGGTTGATGGAACGACGGGGTCGGCAGGGTGGGATATGGCGTTGACCGTTGTGCTGCCGTTGCTGGTGGCCGCCAGCTCAATCATTGCCAATTTCTTCGAGGTCAAGCCAACCGATCCGCCCGCCTGGGCATTCGTAAAACGGATCATCAACACGCTGGCCATTAACTTGAGCAGCAAGGCCGGTAAATAGCCGGTGGAATCTCTCGCCGCAACCTTGGGCACGATTCTGGCCGCAATCGCGGTTTCCGTGCTCAAGGTTCTATTGTCCAGGCATGATCAAAAATCAGAGGCTATGAAATATGAAGAAAGCCCCGCCGATGATAACGATAGCTTGCGTGACTCTCTTAATGACGAGCTGCGCCAGTACGAAGCTGACAACAACATTCAATCCTGATGCCGTCTACCGTGTGCCGGCTTCCGGAATGTGGACGGAAGGCTTGATCGACCACAAGACAGGAAAGCGTCAAGGTCGGATGCTTCTCATTCCTGGTACGATGGTTTGGTATCGGGCCTCTGAAATTTCTTCTAAAGAATAATGAATCCATTTCTTCCAGCAACGAAACGAAAGCGCGCAAAGCTAATAAGAGATGCCATGTTGCGCACGACGATCAACGGACTAGAAAAGCTTTCTGCCATCGAACAAGGAAAGCTTGCCTTGTTGATCACGAAGGCCATCGAGAACAAAGAAAAATCGTAATTCGTACTGCGCAAAATCCGAAATTCGATTTTTAGAGGGGATCGCATGAAAATATTTTCACTTTTTTTCAGGCCAGTTTTTGGCCTCGGTACTTATGCAAAAACTATTAACAGAGTTACTTACAATTAGAACGTCGCATAATAAATCTTATGTCTATATATGGTTTGTGATTTGCTCTAAATATGGTGGTTTTGCTGGTTTGCGGGCTATTCGGACTACTATGAGGAGATTCGGGACTGGACGGACAAATTCATGAGGAATTGATTGATTACTATTTGGATGCATTCTTCTGAAGCGTCGCGGATTCGGTACTCATTCAGGTTTAACGTACTTCACTTTGGCAGAGGGTTTGACTGGAAAGAAAACGAAGCATGCGCTTTAGTACAGGCAGAAAAGAAATTACTGAATCCATAATTGAAAGCGTTGATGTACATACATACGAATTTATTCGCCTACAGCCTTATTGCTCTTTTTTTTGCAGGTCTGCTTGCCTCCGTTTTCGACTCCTTAAGATATACCGGTGATGTTGGCCTCCCCCGCTTAATTGAGCGTGCCGGCCGAAGATTAAAGCTCCTGGAGCGTTGGAAGGACCGATGGAACCTGCTTTGTAAAACTACCCGGCTGCTGCTGACGCTGTGCGCCATCGCGACGTTTGTGTTGTTTTATCTATCAATCAGGGATTGTGCGGCGCCGGTGCTATTTGCGGCGCTGTTTGTCTACTCACTGGCCTATATGCTAATCGCGCGGATCATTCCCCACATCTTATCCGAAAGTTATGCGGATCGGATTTCATTGTCTGCGCTTCCGATTGTTGAGCCGGTCACGCTGGCTTTGTACATCTTTGTCTGGCCGTTGCAGCGAATCGAGGATCGGTTGTTGTCCCATGCGATGTCCGCGTCCGATGAGGAGGACCGTCCCTCGACGGAAGATGAAGTCATCAGTCTTCTGGAGGATACGGATGAACAGAATCTCGAGGAAGAGGAACGGGAAATTATTCGCAGTGTTTTCGAGTTTGGCGACACCATTGCCCGCGAGATCATGACGCCGCGTATCGATATCAGCGGAATAAAGGACACCTTGACGGTTGGCGAATGCATTGAGCAGGTCAAGGAATCAAGGCACTCCCGTTTTCCCGTCTATCATGAAAACATCGATGATGTTGTCGGGATGGTGCACGTGAAGGATCTGCTTCGGCTGTCGGTCACGGCCATTGAATCCGAAACCTCAATCAGTCAGCTGGTCAAACGCATTGATTTCGTGCCGGAGACGATGCCGTTGAACGACCTTCTTCAACTGATGAAGACGTCGCGTTCCCAGATGGTGTTGGTCGTCGACGAATACGGCGGCACCGAGGGGCTTGTGACCATGGAGGATGTGATTGAGGAATTGGTGGGTGAGATCGAGGATGAATACGACCTCGAAGAAAAGGAGTTCCACCGTCGACCCGATGGCAGCGTTATGATCAAGGCGCGCATGCCTATTTACGAAATGAATGAAATACTGTCCACGAATCTTCCGGAAAGCGAGGAATATGACTCGCTCGGTGGATATGTTTTTGCAGAACTGGGGCGCATTCCCAAGGTTGGCGAAAGTCTGGAGGTCCCTGGATACACGCTCCGCATCCATTCGGCAACCCATCGCCGGATCCAGATCATTCATATGATACCCCGATGAGGTTCTGCGCAAATGACAATGGACACCAAACAGGCCATCAAAACCAAACTGCTTCCATGGTTTTCCGCCAACCGGCGCAGTATGCCATGGCGAAGCAACCGGACTCCTTATCGCGTCTGGATTTCGGAGTTGATGCTGCAGCAGACCCGTGTGGACCAGGCCACGCCCTATTTCCACCGTTTCATGAAACGGTTTCCGTCGCTGAAATCCCTGGCTGCCGCATCTCAGGAAGACGTGCTGAAAATGTGGGAAGGTCTCGGCTATTATTCGAGGGCGAGAAATCTGCACAAGGCGGCTCGGATTATTGCAGACGAACATAAGGGGCGCTTTCCCCGGACGGCCGAGGAAATCCAGCAACTGCCGGGGATCGGCAGCTATACCGCTGCCGCCATTGGATCGCTGGCCTTCAATCTGGATCTTGCCGTGCTCGATGGAAACGTGATTCGGGTGCTTTCTCGGCTGTATGCCTACACCAAGGATACGGCGGGAAGCGCCGCACGAAAGGAACTGCAGCAAATGACCGATCAGCTGCTGGTCGCCGGTGACGCGGGAAACTATAACGAAGCCATGATGGAGCTTGGAGCAACCATCTGCCTCCCCAGGAACCCCCAGTGCGGTATCTGCCCGGTTTCATCCGTCTGTCTGGCTCAAAAGTCCGAACGCCCCACTGACTATCCGATAAAAGCGACCAAAAAGAAGGTGCCTCACATGGTTGTGGGTGCGGCGATTGTCTCCAACCGCAAAGGCGAAGTTCTGATTGCCCAGCGGAGGAACGAGGATATGCTTGGAGGCCTGTGGGAATTCCCGGGTGGCAAGCAAGAAACCGGTGAAACCATTCAGCAGTGTATTGCGCGAGAGTTGAAGGAGGAGCTGGGCGTAAACATCGAAGTCGGCGATTTTCTGGTCACGGTAAAACACGCCTATAGCCATTTTACCATGGATATGCATGCGTACCACGCGCGGATACGCTCCGGCCGTCCCCGCCCTATTCACTGCCAGGACTACAAGTGGCTCAGGATTTCGAACCTAAGGGACTACCCCTACTCCAAAGCCGACTTGAAAATCATCGAGGAACTTGAAAAACCGTCTTAAAGAAAGGATAGCATTATGAAGCACATCATAAATACCGACCAGGCTCCCGCTCCGATCGGGCCGTACAATCAGGCCGTCAAGTGTGGACATCTCATCTATACATCGGGACAGATTCCCATTGACCCGGCAACCGGCGTTCTCGTGGACGGTGGAATCCGCGAACAAACCATCCAGGTGTTTGAAAACCTAAAGGCCGTTCTCGAGGCCGCCGGGTGCACGCTGGATGATGTCATCAAGACCACGGTATTCTTGGCAGATATGAATGACTTTCCTGAACTCAACACCGTTTATGCGGAATACATTGGCGAAGAAAACGCACCTGCCCGGTCAACCGTGCAGGTGGCCGCCTTGCCCAAAGCTTCGCTGGTGGAAATCGAACTGGTGGCCAAGGCCTGATGATAAACTATTCCTGGAAACGCAATCTCATTGGCCTTGGGCTTGTCATCGCGCTTTTTTCAGGGGGGTACTATCGTTGGAACCGGCTTCCTGTGGCTGTTTCGATTGAAATTGATCCCGGGCAGGTTGCGATGACTTGCGGAATGCAACGTGCCGACTTGAAGAAAATGCCGCACACCAGCGGAATCGGCGCAGTCGCCATCCAGTTGCCGTTGGATAAATGGAATCCGGAGGTTTCATTGCTGCAACCGTCCATTTGGGGGCGGACCATGGGGACCACATACAGCATCCGGATAGCCGACCATCTGCAACCCGCCGGTGCCGAAAAGCTAATCAACGACATCATCCTTGAATTACAGGAGGTCAATCGTCAGATGTCCACCTGGGATATGGATAGCGAAATCTCCATGTTCAACCATTCGATCTCAACGAATCCCATCACGGTGTCGGAAGGTTTTGCAAAGGTGGTCTCCCGGGCTTTGGATTTCAGTGAAACTACGGACGGAGCGTTCGACCCCACACTGCAACCCTTGCTTAATCTGTGGGGATTCGGAAGCGAAGGTGTCACCAGTGCGGTTCCATCCGATGTAGCCATCGCCGAAGCCAAAGCGATGACCGGCTGGGAGAAAGTCTCGGTGCCATCGCCGACCGGTCTGCGCAAGAGCGAACCGGAAGTATCATTGGCGCTGGGGGCCATTGCAAAGGGGTATGGAGTCGATGCCGTTGCCCATATCCTGGAAAAAGCGGGATTCGAAAACTGGTTCGTTGAAATCGGCGGTGAGGTTGTGGTTAAGGGATTGAATCCTGCCGGAGTCCCTTGGAAAATCGGCATCCAGTATCCGGACACCAACCCCTTGGACGACGCGCTGCAGGGGATTCTCAATTTTTCTTCCGGAGCCGTTGCAACATCGGGCGACTATCGAAACTACCTGGAAAAGGACGGAGTCATCTATACCCATATTCTAGATCCGCGAACTGGACGAACCGTGCTCTCCCATACCGCGAGCGTCTCGGTTTTCGCAGATAACTGCACCGATGCCGATGGCATGGCGACCGCCCTGTATGTAATGGGACCGGAGGAAGGGCTGGTGTGGGTTGAGAACAGGCCGGGTGTCGAGGCCATGTTCCTGCTACGGGAAACGGACGGCTCAATAATCGAGAAATTTAGTTCGGGATTCGTGAGGGCGACGGGATATATTTCCTCGGTTGATGCGAATCATCCATAAAGGATTTGGTTAATAAAAAAGGATTGGAATTATGCGTAAACTATACTCTATCCCGCTCTGTATCGCCGTTCTCGCCATGACGGGTTGCAATGACAACGGACTGTCTGCCGACGAGAAGGAGGAACGAGATCCACTGGTAAAAACCGGTGTAGCCTACATGGAGCAAAGTCAATGGGATGAAGCGGAACAGGCTTTCAAAGAGGCGCTGGACAACGATCCGCTCATGGCGAAACCCCACCTGAATCTCGCCCTGATCTATCAGCAGTACAAGCCGAACTATATCTACGCCATCTATCATTATGATCGTTATCTTGAACTTCGCCCCGAGTCCGAAAAAGCGACATTCATTCGTGAGCAACGCGACAAGGTATCGCGAGCGCTCGCAATTCAGGCAATCCAGCAATCACCGGAGATTCAAAAGGTGGCCGTCGAACTGAAACGACTGCAGCAGGAAAACGAGTCCCTCAGGAAGCAGTTGGCCTCCAGTGGCCCGTCTTCCAGGCAAGCCCCCCAGGCGGCAGCGGTTGTTAAAACGGAACCCAAGCCGGAGCCGGCCCCGACAACGGTGAAACCTGCGGCCAAGCCGGCACGTAGCCATTCGATCTATACGGTCGTAGCCGGCGACAACCTTACGAAAATCGCCACAAAATTTTACGGTGACTCTTCCCATTCAGATATCATATTCGATGCAAACAGGGATTCGCTTTCCAATCCGAATTCACTGCGCGTTGGACAGACGCTGGTGATTCCTTCGCTGGGAGATTAGTCACGATGAACACCTGCGCCATAAGGGATGAAAGCCAGGTGTGCACCGTCCTCTCCAGCTGGGGTTCCATCCGGATAGTGAACGATCGTGATGGCGTGGTGGAATGCAGCCTGCCGCATTTAACCGATGTCCCGCGAGACTCCTTTGGTGTTTTGGAATCCGTAACCGACCCGTTCTCGCGCTACGTTAAGGAACTGTTGGAGGGAGGAAATCCCGAACGTCCTCTTGTTGGGAAATTACGGGGGACCATCTTTCAGCAGAACGTCTGGAATGCAATGCTTACAATCCCCCATGGAGAAACACGTTCCTATAAAGAGCTGGCTGAAATGCTGGGAAACAACTCTGCATGCCGTGCTGTCGCAAATGCATGCGGACGTAATCCTGTCCCTCTCTTTATACCCTGCCATCGCGTTATCTGTTCCGATGGCAATCCGGGAGGATTCTCCTGCGGGATTGCCTGGAAGCGTCTGTTGCTCGCGATTGAACAGCGTAACTACAATTAATCCCAACGGAACTTGCATCCCCCCACCCTCTAAGCTAATTAAAGGTCAGTTGAGAAGCAGTACTTTAAATGGGGTTAATATATGTCAAAACATTTTAAAGATAGCATCACGGCGGAGCGGTTGAGCAAGCGGGCTCTGTTTCATCTCAAGTACAGCCGGGGCAAGGATCTCGGAGCCGCGACCACATTCGATAAGATGAGCTGCTTTTCGCATGCTGTACGCGACATGGCCGTCGACGGATTTATTGCCACCCAGAAGCAGTATCTGGAACAGGATGTGCGGCGTGTAAATTATCTGTCCATGGAGTATCTCATCGGCAAGATGCTCGAGAACAACATGTACGCCCTTGGCATAGAAAAGATTGTTCCCGAAGCACTCAAGGCCCTGGATACCACGGTCGAAGAGGTTCTCGATCTCGATGTTGAAGCCGGTCTCGGCAATGGCGGCCTCGGTCGTCTTGCGGCCTGCTATCTGGATTCCCTCGCAACCATGCAGCTGCCGGCCTATGGCTATGGCATCCGTTATGAACACGGGATTTTTCGTCAGGAATTCGATAACGGCTGGCAGTGTGAACGTCCCGATGAATGGCTTGCGCTCGGTTATCCATGGGAATTGATCCGACCGGAATACACATTGCCGGTTTGCGTATACGGCCGGGTAAAGAAAAACTTTGCGCCCGGAAAAGGAGATGCCGATATCTGGGAGGATTTCCAGGTCTTCGAAGCTGTTCCCTACGATGTGCCGATCATTGGCTATGGCGTAAATTCGGTAAATATGCTCCGACTTTGGAAATCACAGGCGGCCGAAGGCTTCCGGCTGGATGTTTTCAACCAAGGCGATTATGTCCGTGCGGTTGAAGAAAAGAACTGGGCGGAAAACGTATCCAAGGTACTTTATCCCTCGGACTTTACCTATGCCGGCAAGGAGTTGCGGCTGATTCAGGAATACTTCCTCGCATCCTGCTCCGTACGGGACATTATCCGCCGCTACAAGAAGAACCATAACGATTTCACCCGGTTTGCTGAAAAAAATGTGATTCAGCTCAACGACACCCATCCCACCCTCGCGATTCCAGAACTGATGCGTGTGCTCCACGACGAAGAACGGATTCCGTGGGACAAGGCCTGGGAAATTACGTCCAACACCTTCTGCTATACGAACCACACCCTGCTGGCTGAGGCGCTGGAAAAATGGACGGTCGACCTGTTGCAGCGCGTGCTTCCGCGCCACATGCAGATCATCTACGAGATCAACCACCGCTTCCTGGAAAAAGTGGAAATTTCCAGCCCCGGTGCCGGCGAATTGATGCGCAATGTTTCTCTGATCGAAGAAGGTCCGCACCAACAGGTTCGCATGGCCAATCTATGTGTGGTTGGCAGCAGCAAGGTCAACGGCGTATCCGCATTGCATTCCGAATTGCTTCGCACTAAGACCATGCCCGAGTTCGACAAACTCTATCCAGGCAAGTTCTGCAATATCACCAACGGCATTACGCACCGGCGATGGTTGCTCAAGGCTAATCCGGCACTGACGGATCTGATCTCCGGGCAGATTGGAGTTGAGTGGAAAAAGGATCTCTCGCTGCTGAAGGCCTTTGAGGAATCGGCCAAGAGCCGTGGCATCCAGAAGCGCTTTATGGAGATCAAACGCGCCAATAAGGCCGAACTATGCAAAACGATCCTTGACCTTACCGGGCATAACGTCAGTCCTGATTCGATTTTCGATGTTCAGATCAAGCGCTTGCATATGTACAAGCGCCAGTTGTTGAAAGCGATGCATATCATCTATCTCTACAACAAGATAAAGGAAAACCCGAAGGTCAAGATCCAGCCGCGTACCTTCATCTTTGCGGCGAAGGCCGCGCCGGCCTATCTCATCGCCAAGTCGGTGATTAAGCTGATTAACTCGATGGCGGACGTGATCAATCATGACGTTGATGTGGCCGGACGCCTGAAGGTAATCTTCCTTCCGGACTACAATGTCTCTCTCGCCGAAAAAATCATTCCGGCGGCGGATATTTCCGAGCAGATTTCCACCGCAGGACTCGAAGCTTCGGGGACCGGCAACATGAAGCTTTCCCTCAACGGTGCGCTGACCGTGGGTACCTGGGACGGCGCAAATGTCGAAATTGCACAGCATGTAGGCGAGGATAACATCTTCATCTTCGGAAACCGCACCGAGGATCTGGAGGAGCTCCGCCGCAAGGGATACAACCCGCGCTCCTACATGGATAAATCCAAGGATCTGACCAAGGTGCTGGAAGCCATCCGCGACAACATCTTCGATCCCTCGATGCCCGATCTATTCAAGGATATCTACAATGATCTCACGGAACATGGCGACTTCTACTTCTATCTCGCCGACTTTGCCGACTATGTGAAGTGCAATGACGAAGTAGACAAACTGTATTCCACGTCCTCAAAGTGGGCAGAAAAGGCCATTCTCAATGTTGCTCGTATGGGGTGGTTCTCGTCAGACCGGTCGATTCAGGACTACTGCGATGATATTTGGCATCTGGAGCCTTGTTCCGTTGACATGCCTGAAGAATAGAAGAAGGAATAGGATTCCTGTAAAAAGCGCCTTCTTATAGAGGGCGCTTTTTTTTGTCATGAATATTCCCTGAGGCGTTCGGCCAACGTGGTGACACGCTCGCGCGATTCGGACCGGGTAACGGCCAGATTGAGTGCCTTCTTGGTGCCGACCACAATCACCAGTTGTCTGGCGCGGGTAATCGCCGTATAGATGAGGCTTCGCTGCAGCAGTACAAAGTGCTGGGTATGCAGAGGGATGACGATACAGGGATATTCGCTGCCCTGGCTCTTGTGAATGGTAATGGCGTAGGAGAGCACTAGTTCATCCAGCTCCCGGAAATCGTAGATCACGATGCGCCCATCATAATCCACCGCCAGTTCGCACGCCTCCGTGTCAACGCGGGCAATGCGCCCGATATCTCCGTTGTAAACATCCTTGTCATAGTCGTTTTCGGTCTGCATGACCTTGTCGCCCTCCCTGTATACCACGCCGAACCGTTCAACCTCGCTACCGTTTGGATTAAGCAGTTGCTGGAGTGTCTGGTTCAGATTGCGGGCGCCAAGTTCCCCTTTTTGCATGGGCGTCAGGATCTGGATGTCGGTTTTCGGGTCAAACCGGAACTTTTCGGGAATTGACTGCTTGATCATTTTCCCGATGAGCTGGAGGGCTTTTTCCGGATCTTCGGCTTCAACGAAATAGCAATCGCTGGTTTCCCCGTCGTCCGGGAATTCAGGCATCTGCCCCTGATTGATCCGGTGTGCATTGGTAATGATGCGGCTGGAGGACGCCTGACGAAAAACCTCACTCAAATGGCCGACAGGAATTGTTTTCGAACGAATGATATCCTGCAGTACGCGGCCGGGACCAACGGATGGCAACTGGTCCGCATCGCCCACAATCACGACGGCGGCATGCAATGGAACCGCGTCGATCAACTGCGAGGCCAACACGATATCGATCATGCTGGATTCATCCACGATCAGCACATCGCATTCCAACGGATTATCGCTTTTATGGACAAAACCGCCGGTGCCGGGATTGTATTGAAGCAGGCGATGTATGGTTTTTGCCTCCATGCCGGTGGTTTCCGCCATCCGTTTGGCTGCCCGGCCTGTCGGCGCACACAGGGCAACCCGCATCTTCTTGGCTTTCAGTACCATCAGTACCGAATTGACCAGCGTGGTTTTGCCCACACCCGGCCCGCCGGTGATGACCATCACCTTGGATTCGATGGCTGTTTTAAGCGCTTCCCGCTGTGCGGTGGCCAGGGCAATTCCTGACTTGTTCTGTACCCACTCCAGCGCTTTCTGGAAATCGATGGCTGGACATGGATGGCGTTCCTCGGAAAGGATCTTCAGTTTCTTAGCCAGTTCGATTTCCGAAAAATAAAGTTTGGGCAGGTAGACCAGATCCCTGCCCTGAAAATCCGTCCGCAGAATCAACCGATCGTTTTCAATGGAATGGTTCAACGCGCGCTCGATGATCGCCAGATCGATGTCCAGCAACTCGGCTGTGCGTGATAGCAAGTCATTGCGAACGTACGCACAATGCCCGCTGGCCGTCAGTTCGCCCAGCATGTATTCCAGTCCAGCCCGGGCCCGCAGATCCGAGTCTTTTGCGATACCGAGCTTCATGGCAATCTGATCGGCAATCACGAACCCGATACCGCGGATGTCGCGCGCCAAGCAATAGGGATCGCGTTGAACCAATTCAATGGCCTTATCGCCATAGATCTTGTGGATGCGGAACGCGCGCGTGGTGCTGATTCCGTGGCTGAAGAGGAACGACATGATGGTTCTGACGTTTTTCTGTTCGTCCCATGCCTTTTTTATATTATCCTTCCGCTGCCGACCGATACCTTCGACTTTCAGGAGCTTTCCGGAAGAGTTTTCGATAACGTCGAATACCTCGCGTCCGAAGGTTTTGACCAGACGCTTTGCATATTCCTTGCCGATACCTTTGACCATGCCGGAGGCCAGATATTTTTCGATGCCGTCCATGGTGTCGGGTTGCGACATGCGCATCTTATCCGCCTTGAACTGGCGTCCGTGGCGCGGGTCCATCAGCCACTCGCCGTCGGCGGCCAGCCATTCGCCGGCGCTGATGGTGGGGGTTGTGCCGGTAACGGTGACCAGATCCTTGTGGCCCCGCACCTTCACGCGCAATACGCAAAAGCCGTTTTCCTCATTCCGGAAAACGACCCGCTCAATCTGACCGTCCAGCTTGTCCATTCAATCCGCTAATACTTTTTTTCGTACTCACCCTTGCTCAATTTCTTGTAGGTGGTAAAGCCGGCACTTTTGGCCCGGTCATGTAATCCGCTTTCCGAGCGCCCGATGCTTGGCGCGGACATCTGCCGTTCCACCTTTCCACCGCAACGCGGGCAGGTTTTAAGGGCCGCTGCATCAATCGACTCCACATGCTCGAAACCGTTTCTGCAATGATCGCAGCAGTTCTTAACATCGGTGGCGGCATATTCACGTATCGGCATGGCTTTCTCCTATATCAATGCAGGTAATGTAACAGCTCCTGAAGCACAAGCAAAGCGCTCGGGAGCGCCAAGTCACTCTTGTTCATCCGTTATAGCGGAAAAATGCGTCAGTGTTTTTTTACGCACGTCAAAGATCCGCTTGATCTGGGGCGGCAATGCCAGGGAAACTCCGAAGACCGCCTGCGGATCGGCCGGGTCGAGCGCATAGCAGGGCGAGTCATCGATGTATACATAGGGGGTAACCTTGAGGTCGGGATAGGGCTTGGACAACCGGACCAGAATAAAGACATGATCATCGGTAAACGCCATGTAGGTTTTGACACCGACCGACTCCAGCAAGGAACAGAGAAGCAGGGCCTGATCCTCGCAATCCCCTGCGCCTGCAATCAGGGTGTCTATGGGATTCTTGGCATATTCAAACCCATCGTCCGGGTCGGACACATAGTGAATTTCATTGCTCACAAATTTGAGCAGGACGGTGGCTTTGCGCCGGTCATCGTCATTTTGCAAGGCCACTTTCTTTGCGGCCAGGTTGTTGATCTGTTCATTCCGATAGTCTATGCGGTTCAGGTATGTCACATAGGATCCGGCGAGCAGCATATTGGCGACATCCTGAATGGGCCCGATTTGAAAAATGGCATGCCCGCATTGCTGGATTGCATCCCTGAAACCCATTTGTTTGGCGAGAATATCGTTCAGATTATGAAAGGTTACAAAAAGAAATACCAGGGCCAGCATGGCCGAACTCACCTGCACCATGGCTTTGCGAAAGATAATCAGGGCCGCCAGCAATCCAATATACGTCACCGCGACCGATAGGATGAAGTTGGTGATCAGTCCTCCGATAAACCGAAGTAGAAAAAGGGTAAGCAGCACCAGGAAAAAACTGATCAGGTACGAACGCAATGGGTGTATTGAATTGCTTTGCTCCGGGGCCTCCGTGTTGAAAAAGGCTGCAAAAAAAAGAAAGAGCCCCGCCGAGGCGACCGTAGCCCCAAGAATCATCAGCACCATCGAGTCCCAGTAGACGAAGGTTGCGATACAGAATGCGGTCATGTATAGCGCCAGAATGACAAACGACGCCCGTTCGTCCGTCGTCAATGGCCGCACTTCCCTGGCCCTCCTCCGTCGCTCTGGAAGGGCATCGCCGGATCCTTGGATGTTTGCTTCGTGTGCCATCACCAAAAGTCTAATTGAGGTATCCGGGCAAATCAACCATCAAGCCCAGCACTCCGTTGTCGTGGTTCAATAGACATGGTTGCGCAACTGAAGTTCAATGGGATGCGGTTTTAGGTAATGTTGGTTCTTCAAATACGGTTCCTTATACTTGCGTACGTAGTGGTTGATGATGGTCACAGGCACGATAAGCGGAACATGGCAGCGCGCATAATTCCCGATGACATCCTGCAGTTCCTGCTTCTCATCCGCATCCAGCTGTTTCTTGAAGTAACCGGCCATGTGCTGCAGTACATTCACATGCTTTTTTACGGTGGCCCGCAGTTTCAGGGCCTGCATCAGCCGCGCGTGATAGTCCTCCTGAACCTGTCCAAGCCGGTGCCCCTTCATATCGGAAACAATCCGGCCCAGTTCGCGATACGAGGGATTGCTGTGGGCCATGAGGATGTATTTGTGCTGCTCGTGAAACTTCACCAATCCACGCCGCGTGGACTCGTTGGTCAGCATTTCCCGCCAACGCTTCAGGGTAAAAATACATTCGATAAAGTTTTCCCGGAGCGCCGGATCATGCAACCGCCCCTCCTCTTCCACCGGCAGGTTGGGAAAATGATCCATGAAAGCGGCGGCAAAAAGACCCCGGCCTTTATTAGCTGCCATTCCACCGTCGGACGGATAGACCTTCACCCGCTCCATGCCGCTGCTCGGCGATTTGCTCTTGAAGATAAAACCGCACAGGTTTTCCAGTTCCAGCGCCTGAACCCGCTTGTCGCACCAGGTCTGCATTGCGTCGGTGAGGTCTCGACGGGTTTTGCTTGTCATCAGTCTGGGCTTTTCGAAATCGCCCTCCAGACGCATCGGTTCGCGCGGCACTCCCAGCCCCAGTTCGAATTCAGGGCAGACCGGCACAAACTCGAACCACTGCGACAGAATGCCCGTAATATAGCTGTCGTGCTTGTGTTGACCGTCGTAGCGTACCTTCTCGCCCAACAGACAGGAGCTAACCCCTATGCGTATTTTTTCCATTATTCACCTCCATACAAGGCTGTCTCATGGATTGATACCAAGATCGCAACGGACGGAAAAAAGACCTGCTTTGCGAGCGTTGCGGTTTTCGTTTAAAAATTCCGGCGTTTCGGTTCCGAGTCTTCTACGGTTTAAAAATTTCCCAGCAGCTTGATCTCCCGAACCAGTTCAAAACCAAATTTATCCCTGACTGCTGCAATCATCTTTTCCGAGAGCTTTAAAACATCGGAAGCGGTCGCCTCCGGACCGGCAATAATGATATTCGCGTGTTTCTCGAAAAGACGAGCTCCTCCGACATGGAAACCCTTGGCGCCCGCCTGCTCCAAAAACCAGCCGGCCGCCTGCCGCCGCTCCGCCGCAGAGGTCGGTTCGATATTACGAAACACACTTCCCGCACACGGTGTCGTTTTCCAGTCCGGATGCTTTACGTTGCGAAGCTCCAGAATCCGTTCGCGCTCCTTCAGCATGGTTTCGCGATCACAGGGTTTCAGTTTCAGCTCGGCATCGAGGACTACAGCACCGGTTTGCTTCAGCATAGATGAGCGATACTCGAAGATCAGTTCGTCGGAATTGACCTCTCTGATCGATCCATCCAGCTCCATCAACCTAACCGATTTGACCACATCGCCAATCTGCCGTCCGAAAGCGCCGGCATTCCCGGCAATCGCTCCCCCCACGGTTCCCGGTATGCCGCTGCAGAAGGAAACATCCCCCACCCCTTGATCGATCGTAAGGCGCGCCAAATCGTCAAGCAGGGTATTCCCGGATACAGATACACGACATCCATCAAAGGCAATTTGTGGATGCTCTTCGGCACAATAGCGTAGCACCACCCTGCGAATGCCCTCGTCTGATACCAACAGGTTGGAGCCTTGACCGATCACAATGAATTCGATTGCTTCATGCAGCAGCACAGCGGCGGTTTCCGACAAGACCGCAGCGGTTGGACATTGAATCAACGCGGGACAGGCACCTCCCAGATTGAACGTGGTATAGTTGCGCAGGAAAGCATTCGGCACCACAACGGCGGATTCGGGCAGGCGGGTCAACAGGACATCATCGATCATGGTTTCTTCCGTTAAATTCTCGCCATGCTAATTGTCCCTCGGCTAATTTCCAAGCCCTCGACATCATCAAGTTTACCCAATCCGATGGAGTTATACATGATTCGCGAAATCACCTCGGCCACCAACCCCTTCGTCAAACAGCTGCGTGCGCTGGCCACCTCCAAGAAAGCGCGTCAAGAAAGCGGCACCTTTCTGATCGAAGGGTGGCGAGGAATCGATACCCTGCTTCGTCATGAAAGCCGGCAATATACGCTCGAAACACTGGTTGTCTCTCCTGATTGGAGCAACGATTCGCGCCTTCGGTCGGTGTCACCGTCTACAGACGATATAGGCCGGGAGTCCTCGTCCGGCGGATCTGAGGGATTGGATCTTGTTGTTCTGCCCGACCATATCTTTGAAAAGATCTCTGATGTCAAAAACGCCCAGGGCATTCTTGGCGTCGTTCGCCACACGCCCTGCCCCTTCGAGTTCTATCCCGACACTGGCCGCTATCTGCTGCTCGACAACCTGCGCGATCCCGGCAATCTCGGCACACTGATTCGCTCGGCTGTCGGCGCCGGCTTCGACGGCATCCTGCTCTATGGCGACTGCGTGGAACCGTTTAATCCAAAAGTAATCCGCTCCACCATGGGTACCTTTGCCTTTATCAACATATGGAATGTTGGTGATGTGGAAATCAGCGAACTGCGGGAACATGGCTACGACATCTGTGCCACCACAGGCCACGATGGTGACGGTCTCTACGAAACGATCTTCGGCAAAAAAACCATCCTCGTCATTGGCTCTGAAGCCCATGGTATCTGCAGGGAACTAATGCAGCTTGCCACAAAGAAAATCACCATCCCCCTCGCTAAAGAATGCGAATCCCTCAACGCCGCCATCGCCGGTAGCATCTGCATGTTTCAGATCACACGGGCAAATTAATCGCGTTTTAATATGTGGATTACTGGGAAGTCTATGAAATCCGGCGCGGCTCAATAATTGAGCTGCTGAAGGAGGGATTCCTCGGCATGAATCAATATTCCGACGGCATATAACCGAGTCTGTAGGGGGGCGGGCTGGCAGGATGAATCCGAACGCATTTATTATTCAATCAGGCTCCTACCGGAAGCTTTTCAAGTCGCTCCAGATACGTGTACAGCCATTTGGCGGTAGACCGGTAGGCAACAACCTGCCCGCGTTCGTCCCGCACGATAACCAGACTGTTCGCAAACTTCTGGCCACGGGGGAGCGCGGCGCCTGTGACCTGGTCGATCGTAATCTTGTAGAGACGCACGGTGGTAGGATGCTGATACTCGAATTCGTTTTTCTTTTTCGTAAGGATGAACGGCTTGCTCTTAAACTTGAAGATGAGTCGGTAGTTGTCCATCTCCCAGACCTGTTGGGAAAACTCATACCCTTCGACGGTAAGCTCATGGGGGTAATCAGTCGTGCTTACCTGTTTGACGCGCGCCCCAAAGCAGTAATCTAGGATGGCAATGGGGCTGTTGTCGGCCCAGAGCGGTGATGGCTTGTAGAAAACCTGCTTCTCCGACACGAGAAAATCCACTTTGAGGGTGGGTGGATTGGCGAGCTCGACATAGCACTGATCCTCTCTGGAGAGCATCTCAAACGGAAGCTTGATCTCATTGCCTTCGGCATCCTTTATATATATACGGTATCGAAGGCTTTTGAAAGATATTCGCCTTCGATGGTTTTACCGGAAGCGCTGGTCCATATCCGCGACTCGCCGTAGGCGCAAGTGCCCGTCAGCACAACGGCTGCCGCAACAAAAGCGATTCCGTTCCATAGGCATTTTTTTATTTTAAGCCAGTGTAACTCGCTCATTTTTCCATACCTCAATAGTCTCTGAAAATAGTCGTGACCTTCGTTACATTGGCATCCCCATCCCAGAGATATTCCAATATGGTGTCCTCCAGTTCCCACGAGGGTTTTTTCATCGCAAATATGGGGAAGATCGGTGTTCCCCGATCGTTCAACGGGTACTCCTCGTCTTTTACCTCAACCAGCAGTCCAGCGTGAAACTCGCCCCCCGGACCTTCGCCAACGATCGCTTCGAAATCCAGCGGAACCCCCGGTTCCAGGGTGATCCAGTCACTGCCTGCCATGAGACTGTTGGCCAGCCAGTAAACACGGTCATTGGGGGCTTTGCTCGCCAGTCCTGCCGACCGCACATCCCACCCTTCCCGCTCATAGAAGACCTTCTCCGCCGTCGGGCTCCGCAACTTGTTACGGCTGCAAATGAACAAGATGTTTTTTATGAGATGATGGTTAACTCGTCGAAACTGGAATGTCCATTATGCTGGAAATAAAAAAGCTGAAACCGAAGTTCCAGCCTCAAAGAATGGTGGGCGTTGACGGGCTCGAACCGCCGACCCTCTCGGTGTAAACGAGATGCTCTAGCCAACTGAGCTAAACGCCCATTTGTTCAAAGGAGCCGACATCGTACTTATTCCACATTTTGAGTCAAGCGGGGATGCTTAAAAAAGAAGAGCATAATCATATTTTGACCGGATTATTGGATCGTCGGGATGTGGAATAGGAGACTTTGGACGCCAGAATTTCCCGAATAGATAATTTTCGGAGCAGGCAATAAGCGCAACGAATGGTTCAAATCCGCAAATCGGGATTCCCCTTTCTTAACGATCTTTGCGCTTTTGAGGTTCGTTATTTCCCGACGACGCCGAGCCAGGTTTCGGCCATGAGGGCGTGGCCGGCGATGGAAGGATGGACTCCGTCTTCGGCCCAGTAGGACGGAATATGGCGCTGCTCGGCGGAGACAAAGGCCGCGTCGAAATCGACCCAAATGGCGTCGAATTCTCCAGCCAGCTTCTTGATCACTTCAATCTTTGGTTCGAGGTCCTCGCGCATGCCGGCTACAAAATCGTTGATCGGCAACTGGAACGGTGCACAGAGGATCAGCCGGGCGGATGTCTTGTCCTTGATCTGTTGCAGCAACTCGCGGTATTCAGACTCAAAGACATCAGCCGGCGTCGGATCGTTCCGGTCATAGCGGTAGTAGACATTGTTTACGCCAGCCAGAATCGAAACCCAGTTTGGCTGCAGATCGATGCAGTCCCGGTCCCAGCGTTTCAGCAGGTCGCAGGTGCGATCCGCGCTGATGCCGGTGTTGCGAAACCTGAGATTCAATTCCGGATGATCGAGCCCCAGCCGTCCGCAAATCATTGCGACGTAGCCCATGCCGAGGGAGTCGGGGACTTTCCTGTTTCGGTTGCAGTCGGTAATGCTATCGCCGGTGAAAAGGATTAAATCGTTTGCCTCGAAGGGCGTGCTCATGCCAATACCTCCTGGAGTGCCGAGAGAACTTTCTGGTTTTGTTCAGGGGTGCCGATCGTGATACGGATATGTTCCGGCAGGCCGTAGGGGTCCATCGGGCGCACGATGACCTTGCGCTTCTGAAGTTCCTGGAATACGGAGCGGCCGTTGCCCGTCTTGACCATGATGAAATTGGCGGCGGTGGGTACGGTTTCCAGGCCGAGCGCGGTCAGTTCCCGTTCGAAGTATTGAATCCCCTGCTCCACCATTTCCTTGGTTTCTACCAGATGGGTAATATCGTCTAATGCTGCCATGGCGGCGGCCTGGGCCATGCCGTTGACGTTGAACGGCTGGCGCACTTTATTGAGCAGTCCGATCTGCTCGGGATGCCCTATCGCATAGCCTATGCGCAGGCCGGCCAGTCCATAAGCCTTGGAGAAGGTGCGCAGCAGGATAATATTCCGCTTGCCGGCCCGGATATGCTTGAGCACATCGGGTTTCATCTTTTCAGGCATGACTTCGAAATAGGCTTCGTCGAAAACGGCCACCACGTGGTCGGGAAGCTTTTCAATGAAGGTGTCGATGGCTTCCGGCGTAACTATCGTTCCTGAGGGATTGTTCGGGTTGCAAATGACCACCAGTCGCGTTTCGGGCGTGATAGCAGCGAGCATGCCGTCGAGGTCGTGGACATGTGCGGGCATTGGAACCCGAATGGTTTCGGCGTTGTACATGGCAGCCACGAGAAAATAGACGGCGAAGGCTTCGGCGCCCATGATCAAGTTGGTTCCCTCCTCCAGAAAGACGTGTCCGAGGAATACAATCAGTTCGTTGCTGCCGGCGCCGAAAAGCAGTTGGTTGGTCAAGACATCCAGGTTGCCGGCCAGTTTTTGCTTTAGATAAAACGCGCCGCCGTCGGGATATCGGTGCATCTCCGAAATGGCTTCCTGCATCGCTTCGACCGCCATGGGCGACGGCCCCAGTTCGTTTTCATTCGATGCGACTTTTACGATTTCGGCGATGTCATCAAATCCCAGTTCGCGTGCGACCTCTTCAATCGGCTTGCCCGGCTCATATACTTTCAGGTCGGAAATATAGTCTTTCGGAATCATGTAGTTTCTCCAGTTTCAAGACGAAGAAACATAGCAGGCGCCATGACTGGAATCCATAGATTTTGCTAATATCAGAACAGATTTTAACGGTCGCCACAAATTGTTGGACTCGTATGTTGAGCGTTATGCGCTATTTGCGTCCTTCTGTTCAAATTCCTCTTGATGTTCTCTAGTCTTTCACAAACGGAGAAAGTTCGCGGAGGCGGTTGATGATGACGGGCATCTTTTCCAGAACATAGTCGACGTCCTGCTCGGTATTGTATCGGCTGAGGCTGAAACGGATGGATCCGTGAACCATCGAGCGCGGTACATCCATGGCGCGCAGTACATGCGACGGTTCCAGCGAGCCGGATGCGCAGGCCGAGCCGGTGGAGGCGCAGATACCGACGTCGTCGAGCATGAGCAGGATGGCTTCTCCTTCTACATACTCAAAGCTGATGTTAGTGGTGTTGGGCAGGCGGTGCGAGACATCACCGTTTATGCGCGCGCCCTTGCAGGTTTCGAGAATGCCCAGTTCAAGTCGGTCGCGCAGTTTGCGTTCGTGTTCTGCGTCCTGATCCATGCGTTCCATGGCCAGTTCACAGGCTTTTCCGAGGCCGACAATATACGGCACGTTTTCCGTTCCGGCACGACGTCCACGCTCCTGGTGTCCGCCCATGATGTGTGGCGTGATTTTGGTGCCACGCCGGACGTATAGCATTCCGATTCCCTTGGGCGCATGCAGCTTGTGGCCGGATATGGATAAAAGGTCGATGGGAAGATCCTTCACCGCGAAAGGCAGTTTGCCGGCAATCTGGACGGCGTCGGTATGGACGATACCCCCGCCCTCCTTGACAAGTGCTGCAAGTTCTGGAATCGGGAAAATTACGCCGGTTTCGTTGTTGGCCCACATGATGGAAGCGACGGTTTTCTTGCCGCTCGCAGAGGCATCGCGAACCTGGTCGAGATCGAGGTTGCCCATGGCGTCCACATCGAGGGTGGTCACACGGTAGCCGCGGTCTTCGAGATGATGGCACGGTCCAAGTACCGCCGCATGCTCGACGCGCGTCGTAATGATGTGCGGATGGCCTCCCATGGCATCGACCGTTCCCCGGATGGCCATGTTGTCGCTTTCGGAGCCGCAACTCGTGAAAATAATTTCGCTCGGATGTTCCGCTCCGATGAGTGCCGCCACCTTTTCGCGGGCAGTATCAATGTGCTTCTTAACGTTTCCGCCGAAGGCGTGCATACTCGAAGGATTACCCCAATGCTCGTGAAAGAAAGGCAACATGGCTTCCGTGACTTCGGGCGCTACCGCAGTCGTGGCGTTGTTGTCGACATACACTGACTTGTTCATTTCCTGTCCCCGGAATTGTTATCTGACAAAATTATTGTGGAAAATGATTCCATGCTGCCGGTTGAAATTTTTCTGCCCTAAATCATTTTGTTAAATCTAGACGGCCTCCACGACGATGTCGTCGGAGATGGCTTCGCGGAGCTGGGTTTCGACAACATCCTTGAGGGTGACGGTCGAGACGGGACAACTCACGCAGGCGCCGACAAACTTAACGAAGACCTTGTCGCCGTCGACGTCGTGCAACTCGAGGTCGCCATTGTCGCGCCGCAGGATCGGGCGGACCTGGCGGTCGATGGTTTCCTCGATCAGCTTGATTTTCTGCAGCTGGGTCAGTTTCGGCTTTATTTCCGTTTTGGCCTGTCCCTCGTCGATGACGCGATTGATGATCGTTTCGATCTCCGGGATGCACTGGCCGCATCCGCCGCCGGCCTTGCAGGCGTTGGTTATATCTTCGGCCGTGGTCAGGTTTTGCTCGCGGGCCAGCTTTTCGATTTCCTTGTCGGTAGCGCCAAAGCAGTGGCAGATCACTTCGCCGTCCAGCTTCTTGTCGAGCGTCTTTCCGGTGCGGTAGTTGTAGATCGCCGCTTCGAGTGCTTCGCGGCCCATGACCGAGCAATGAATCTTCTGCTTCGGCAACGCGCCGAGATATTCGACGATATCGTTATTGGTAATCTTCTCGGCTTCCTCGATGGTCTTGCCGAGAACCATTTCCGTCAACGCGGAGGAGGAGGCAATCGCGCTGGCACAACCAAAGGTCTGGAACCGGGCCTCGCAGATACGCTTGTTTTCATCGAGCTTGAAGGTAAGTCGCAGGGCATCTCCGCACGCCAGCGAGCCGACAGTTCCCTCACCGTCCGGGTTTTCGACCGCCCCGACATTACGCGGATTCTTGAAGTGATCCGTAACCTTATCCGTATATTCCCACATGGTTCCCCTATTGCGAAATTTCGCATTGCTTACCGCGTATTGCGTGTATTCCGTATGCGGTAATCGCACATTTAAGTTTCAGGTTTAAAATTCCCGGTTTCACTAGCTCAGTTCCAGCATGCGCTCGATCGACAGGCGGGCCTTGTCGGCAATCTCCTTCGGTACCGTGATCCGATGCTGCGTGTCCTCGAGCGACCAGAGTACCTTTTCCAAATCAATCTTTTTCATGTTCGGGCACAGCGCGCGATCGCTGACGGAGTAAAACTTCTTATCCGGGTTTTCGTTTCGCAGGCGGTAGAGTAATCCCATTTCCGTAGCGACAATAAATTCCTTTTCATCTGACTCCTTGGCATGCGTGCACATCTGGCCGGTAGATAGCAGGTAGTCTGCCAAGTCGCGGATCGGGAGTGGGCATTCGGGATGTGCCATGACCTTGGCGTCGGGGTGATCCTCCAGCTCACGGCGGATATCAACATCGCGAATACGCGAGTGGGTTGGACAGTATCCGTCCCAGATGATCATCTCCCGACCGAGCTCTTCCTGTATGTAGTGACCGAGATGGGTGTCGGGCACAAAAATGATTTCCTTGTCGGCCGGAACCGAGCTGACAATCTTCATGGCATTCGAGGATGTGCAGCATAAATCGCACTCGGCCTTGACAGCGGCGGAGCTGTTTACATAGCAGATCACCACGGCACCCGGATGCTCGGCCTTCTTCGCTCTAAGTTGCTCGGCGGTAATCATGTCCGCCATGGGGCATCCGGCAAAGCGGTCGGGTAGCAGGATGGTTTTTTCGGGACTTAGGATCGCCGCGGTTTCGGCCATGAAATGGACGCCGCAGAAGACAATGACATCCTCGTCAAGCTCGGCGGCTTTCCGGCTTAGTTCGAGCGAGTCGCCGGTAAAATCGGCGATGGCCTGTACCTCGTCGGGCTGGTAGTTGTGGGCAATGATAATCGCGCCACGTTCGCGTTTCAGTTGTTGGATCCGTTCTTCAATAGTCGTCATGGTTTTCCCTCAAAAAGGCGCGTATATAAAACGACCTCCCCCGGAAAAACAAAACAAAAAGGATAATGGATTGGCCGCATTGAGCCCGATCGATGTTACATGAATGTAACAAGTCGGCATGACACGGTAGTTTTCGTCGAAAAAATCAACACTCCGTCGAAGGCCTTATTCGTCTTTGATTTTCTTGCCGCTGCAAACCTTGTCCTTCTTCTTTACGACCGCACCGCATTTCTTGCATTCGTAAAGACCCGGTTTGCGCTTATGCTTGGATTTTCCCTTCGGCAACTCATGGAGCACCTCCGTTCCGCCGTTTTGGACGGATTATCCTAAGTTTAGTTCATCACCGAGGCAGGTATCAACCAATGCCGCGGTCTTGAGCCAGCGGTGACCCGCGGGAACCAACTTGGGACGGCCGGCGACTTCGGCAAGCGGGACGGCCTCGCACGTATCGCTCCGGACGCCCACCATGACGTTGTAGACTCCCTCGGCCAGCAATTCGTCGGCCTTGGTGCCCATGCGAGTGCAAAGCAGCCGGTCCGTGGCCGTCTGCGTGCCGCCGCGCTGGACGCGGCCCAGCGAGGTGTAGCGCACCTCGATGCCGGCCGCTTTCTGGATTTCGCGCGCAATCCGGCTGGCCACCCGGTAGCTATGGAGGCATTCAAGGTCGCTCCCCTCCATCATGTCCGGAACGTTGTCGCGCATGATGCACCAATTGGGAATAGAGAAGTCGGAGGGCGGCCGATGCAACGGAATCCTTTTTGTGAACAACCTCCTTGAACATCTTCTTACTCTGCTTGAGTTTTCCATCAATCCGAAAGCTGCGTTTGAAAACCGCTTCCCAGAGGTCTGCTTTGGCCTCGGCCCATGGAATGTTTCCCGCATACCACCTCCATTCCACTCCAAGCTTGTCGACCTTCCTGCCACGCCGGAAAAACTGGATCCTTGCGTCCTGAATATGGTCATGGTCGAGTCCGTCGGCAACGCGAAGAATGGCGGCCAGTTTTTTGATGCGCACCAATTCCTTTTCGCCGACCTTTGGAAAAAGGTCATGATCCAGCTTGGAGCGCCAGTCGTATTTATGGAGCATCACAATTCCAATGACCTCAAGCCAGTCGTCGGGCGGAAATCCCTTGATCGGATGATCCTTCAGAATGCGGGCTCCCTTGATGACATGGTTTTTCGGGGCGGTGGCGTATGCGATGTCATGGAGCTGGGAGGCGGCAAAGAGAAGACGACGATCTTTCTTTTAAAAACCCTCGAAAGGGGAAAATTCGTCAAAGAGATCCAGCGCCAACCGGGTAACGTGTTTTGTATGCGGCGCTTCTATTCCGAAACGTTCTCCAAGGCCCAAAATGGCATTTTTTGCCTGCACGTAAATCCTCCTGTGGATTTGCTATACCAAGGTTCATGGGTTGAACTCGACAAGATAATCAGCTCTCACCAAACTCTAACAGATCTTGCATCTGTATTTAGAGCGGCTCTACAGAACCTGATCGATCCATCCGCCACCCAGCACCTCTCCATCCCGATAGAAGACAGCGGCCTGACCGGGTGTAAGTGCAAACTGGGGTTTGTCGAAGACCGCACGTCCCGTATTATCCGTCGACAGTTTTACCGATGCTATGGCACCGTTGCTTCGATATCGGGGGCGTACTTCGCACTGCAGATCATTTTCCGGGGGCTTCCCGGAAATCCAGTGGATGTCGCTGAGCATGCATTCCGACTTCATGACACCTGGGCGGGGGGCAACTTCCACGACATTGTTTTCCCTGTCGAGCCGTTTCACATACATGCGCTCACCCAAGGCGATGCCCAGCTTGCCGCGCTGGCCGACCGTGAAACGATGCAGCCCATCGTGATGACCGACCACATTACCGTTCTGGTCGTGGATCTCGCCGCGTTTGATGACTGAAGGGTCGCGTTGCTCAACAAACTCCGGCAACCGCCCCTCTTCCACGAAACACAAGTCCTGACTGTCCCCGCGAGGAACGATGGGCAGGCCGCGCTCTTTCGAATAGGCCTTCACCACCGTCTTCGGCATGTCGGCCAGCGGGAATAACAGGAAGCCCAGTTGCTGCTGATTTAACCTGTGCAGGAAATAGGATTGATCCTTGGTGGGGTCCTTGGCACAGAACAAGTGGTAGTTTCCGTCTTCCTGTTTCTCAACATGGGCGTAGTGTCCCGTCGCCAGATGGTCGCAATTGAGCTGCAGCGCGCGATCCATTAGAAAACCGAACTTCACGAACGAATTGCAGTAGATGCAGGGTGAGGGAGTACGGCCGGATGCGTAGGCGTCGACGAAAGGATTTACGATTTTGTCGGTGAAGATTTCCTGCGCGTTGACCACGTAGTGCCGTATATCCAGATAAGTGCAGACCCTGCGGGCTCTTTCGACGTCCTCCAGCGAGCAACATCGTGATCCGTCTTTCCACATGTGGGCGGTGAGGCCGATCACTTCATACCCTTGATCAACGAGGAGCGCGGCGGCGGCAGAACTGTCGGTTCCCCCGCTCATGCCGACAGCTACGCGACCTTTTTTGATTGGTTTTTCAGGAGTGGACATGCGCGGAAGATAGACGCAGTCCTGCGTGGAAGGCAAGAGTGGGCTGGCAATTAAAAGAATGGCCCTTCATGAGGGTCGTAGGGTGCCGAACCTTCGGGCACGAATATTCTGTGTTTCGGATTACAGCAAAGAGTCAGGCCTGCATACATAGCCACGTAGCGGCATCGGCGGTTGTTTTTGCATTTACACACGGAATAATCCGGCAGGTATTTGATGGCAACGCAGTCGGAAAAGTCTTCTTTCCAAAAAGATTGATATTCTTCGCTGGCTTCTGCGCGTTTATTTTGAAATGGCCACCACATCGTTACTCCCTGCTAAATATAACATATATTTACGATAATATGGATACTTTCAAAGACTAGCTTCCGAGTAAAGATGCGCGAATGGTTTTTTTTAGTAATATTTACTAGACCTCAAAATGCGCATGGCTTATACCATGTTTATCTTTAACAAATAACGAGGTATATTACATGGCAACAAATCCTATCGGCAAGAATACAAAAACTATCGGAATCAATATGTCCAAAGAAATGGCTGATGAACTGGAAAAGCGTGCAAACTCAATGCATCTTTCAACCAGTAAATACTGCAAGGTTATTTTGACGGAATGGTTAAGTTCCGGAAAAAAACTCACCTTGCAGGAAAAGAAATAATCAGTAATTCCTGATTTTTCAAAAGGCTTCCATTTAAGGAGGCCTTTTTTTTAGCCTGAATGAGTCGTCTGGATTTTGATCGATTATCGGCAAAAAAAGCCGAGGTTAGGCTTTGACATCGCCTATCCAAGGGGTTAATTTCCGCGATCATTTTTTGGGAAATCAACGACGGAGAAACACTATGTCCATGCACAGCAGCCTGAAGGGCGCGGCCAAGATCCGCACGAAACGAAACGTTTTGAAGCGGTTTGAACGAATTGAAGTCCTCAAGAAGGACGGCAAATGGAAAGACGGCGATCGCGCGTTCAACCTTCCAAAGACCAAGTCCGAAGATTAATCGCCGAACAGGATTTATATTAAAAGCACTCCGGGCGTGTCTCTGGGGTGCTTTTTCTTTGACGGAATGTAATGACCTGTCACGAACCAGTTCGTTTGCAGAAATACCTGGCCGATTGCGGTCTGGGCTCCCGGCGGTTTTGCGAAAAACTGATCACGGCCGGCCGGGTTTCAGTGGATGGAATGGTTGTGACCGAATTGGGTACCAAGGTGGTTCCCTCTCAAAAGGTCCTTTGTAACGGGAAGCGGGTCGCGAAGGAAGCATCGGTTACTATTCTGATGAACAAACCCCCGCAGGTCATTTGCACATCCGATGACCCCAACGGACGGACCACCGTGCTCGACCTGCTGGATGATCTTCCTGAACGTGTCTATACCGTGGGCCGCCTCGACTTCATGAGTGAGGGATTGATCATCGTCACCAACGACGGCGAACTTGCCCATGCTCTAATGCATCCAAAATACCACGTGGAAAAAATCTACAAGGTCTGGGTCGATACCCCGCTTGGGCATTATCAGTTGCAAAAGATGAAACGCGGAATCCCCAATAAGGGCGAAACGTTGCGTGTGCTTGATATCGATGACGGGCACTCCACCCGCAAGGGTGTCGAATACACGATCGTTCTTGGCGAGGGGCGAAACCGTCATATCCGTCGCCTGATGGAGCACTTTGAAAAAAAGGTGTTCCGGTTGATGCGTATTGCCATCGGACCGATTCGCATGGAAGACCTCAAGCCAGGCGAATGGCGATATGCAAAACCGGCCGAATTAAAACTGTTGCGCAAAGCCATCGCGGATAAAAAATCGATGGACACCTAGCCTGCGAACCCTATTGCAACTCATGCGCAGGTGGTGTAATTGGTTGGTGTTCATGGGGTAAAAATTGTCACCTAGAGCACTTGACTAAATCACCCAATATACTACCTTGTTAATCATATTTATGCATTGAGAGTGGCGTGAGGGAACTGGCCCATTGATCGCCCGGCAACCTGAAAAGTTAAGGTGCCAAGGCCAGGCTTTGCTGAGCAAAGAACGATGTGTTCCCGGGAAGGGAAAATAGTCGGCGACTTTCCTCAAAGTTCCTCTCTCTCTATTGCATGTTCGCATTACGTGCAGTTAAACACAGAAAGGGAAAAACCATGAGCAAACTGGAAACAAAATGCCTCCATGCAGGCTACGAGTCCGTGGAAGCCACGACAAAATCACATGCCGTACCGTTGTACCGTACTGCATCCTATCGCTTCGACAGCACCGAACATGCCGCGAACCTCTTTACACTGAAAGAGCTTGGAAATATCTATACCCGGCTCATGAACCCGACGACAGATGTGCTTGAGCAGCGCATTGCCGCGCTCGAAGGCGGCGCGGCCGGTTTGGGGCTTGCATCCGGTACGAGTGCCATTTTCTACAGTATCATCAATCTGGCTAAATCCGGCGATGAAATCGTATCGGCCAACAATCTGTATGGCGGCACCTACACGCAGTTTAACAATATTCTTCCGTCGATGGGGATTAAGGTCAATTTCGTTGATCCCACCGATCCGAAAAACTATGAAGCGGCCATTACCAGCAAGACCAAGGCGCTCTACGCTGAAACCGTCGGGAACCCGCTGCTAGACGTGGTTGATATTCAGGCCATTGCCGATATCGCTCACGCGCATGGTCTTCCACTGATCGTCGACAGCACCTTCACCACCCCGGCACTTTGTCGTCCGCTGGAACACGGCGCTGACATTGTTGTTCACTCGCTCACCAAGTGGCTGGGCGGACACGGCACCGGCATCGGCGGGGTTGTGGTCGACTCCGGAAAGTTCGACTGGACCACCGGCAAGCATCCCCTGCTCTCCGATCCCGAACCGAGCTATTGGAACGTCAGCTTTGCCAACGATCTCGGAGATCTAGCACCGCTTGCCTACATTCTTCGCATGCGACTGATTCCATTACGTAATCTCGGTGCCTGCATATCGCCGGACAACGCCTGGATGGCCTTACAGGGCATTGAAACCCTGGGCTTGCGCATGGAGCGGCATTCCCAGAACGGTCTTGCTGTTGCAAAGCATCTGAAGAATCATGACAAGGTGACCTGGGTCCGCCATCCGGCACTCGAAGGCGACCCGTCCTACGAGCTGGCCCAGAAATACCTCCCCGATGGCGCTGGCGGCATGGTGGTCTTCGGCATCAAAGGCGGTGCGGAAGCCGGCAAGAAGTTCATTGAGAACCTCGAGTTGTTCTCTCATCTCGCCAACGTCGGCGATGCGCGCAGTCTGGCGATCCATCCGGCGACAACGACGCACTCGCAACTCTCCGAAGAGCAACAGGCCGGAGCACGCATCACTCCGGATCTGGTTCGTCTCTCGGTAGGACTTGAGCATATCGACGACATCCTGTCTGATATTGATCAGGCTTTGTCGAATGTTTAAGTAATGCAATAAGGCCATCCCTTTTTACGGGGATGGCCTTATTGGATGCGGCGGAAGTAGGCACTCAATTCTACACCTATGATGAAAATTCAGAATCCCGCCTTATGCTGCACGATGGACAGGAATTTGATCCGGTCTCTCTGACCTACGAAACCTAGGGTACACAGAATGAAAACAAGGATAACGCCATCCTTATTTTTCACGCGCTGTCCGGCTCCCAACACATCTGCGGATTCAATCCCGAATTGCCGGGAACCTTCAGACAAAGGGCGCGATTTATTCCTGCTCGAACCCATTCGTAATTCGTAAGATGCTTGAAAAATGATTATTGTACTCTCACCTTCGAAAAGCATGGATATGGAACCCGCAGAAGTGGCCGGTGCCACGCAACCGGCGTTCCTTGAACAATCCAAAAAGCTTGTTGAAAAAGCCCGCAGGTTTTCTACTTCTGAACTGATGGAATTCATGGCCATCAGCGAAAAGCTGGCCCAGCTCAACCACCAACGCTTCGCGGATTGGAATCCGCCCTTCTCGCTTGAGAACGCCAAGCAGGCCCTGCTTGCATTTACCGGCGATGTCTACGAAGGCCTGGATGCATCCAACTTGAAGAAGCGCGACCTACAGTATGCCCAGAACCACCTGCGCATTCTCTCCGGTCTTTACGGATTGCTTCGCCCGCTCGATCTGATCCAGCCCTACCGGCTCGAAATGGGCCGGCCTCTGGAAACCCGCGGAGCGAAAAACCTGTATGAATTCTGGCGGGGTACGGTTACTGATAGCCTTAATTCCGAAAAAGGAACGTTGCTTGTGAATCTGGCCTCTCAGGAATACTTCAAGGCCATCGACTGCAGGAAACTGGAAAAGAAAATTATCTCCCCCGTATTCAAGGACGAGAAAAACGGAAAATTCAAGATCATCAGCTTCTATGCCAAGAAAGCGCGCGGGACCATGGCGCGCTTTCTTATTGAAAACCGGGTGACCGATGCCGATGGGATTCTTGGATTTTCCGAAGACGGCTACGAATACATGCCTGAACTTTCAACGCCTGGAGAACCGGTTTTTACCCGGTCCGAACGATCGTCGTGACCTTCGTTTGCGCATCAGGCAGATCCACGCTCGGGGAGGAATCTCCTGGTCCGAACCAAAATGGCCGGCGGTGAGCGACAGGATTTCGAAATACGGTTCCACGACCGAAGTCAGTTCGCTTGCCGTGAGCTGGGGTGGTCCAACCCCCCGCTCCCCTTCATCGGCATTGCCGACAAGTGATAGCCAATAGCCCTCTTCATCCAGAAGCTTGGCGATTTTTTGTACAAAGGATTTTCGGTCGGAATCTCCCGACATGCAATGCAGGCAGCCACGGTCAAATATAAAGGAAAAAGGTGCATCAGAAATGGAGTCGACCAGAAAGTCGGCAACGAGAAAGCATATGTCTGTGGTTATCGAAGAAAGCTTTGCTTTGGCCCGCTGTATCGCTGTTGACGACAAATCACATGCGACGACATCAAAACCCTGCTGTGCAAGCCAGATGGCGTTTTCGCCGGTTCCGCAACCCACATCCAGAACACGGCATGGATTTATCGTATGCCTGGAGACGACTTCGATAAGATTGTCATCCACCATGCCATGATCCCAAGGGGTATCTCCCGACTGGTAGCGTCCTTCGAATTGATTTTCAGTCATACGGATCTCCTTCGTTCAGCGTTTTGATTGTGCATGGTTTACCGAATTTAAATACCTTTATTTTAACCTATTGAAACTTTGCTGCTCAGTCCATGTTGGGCTATAAGAAACCGATGAATTCCGATGCAGAGCAGAAGCGTCTCCACGCCCTCTTTTCCGGTCGGGTACAGGGCGTCGGCTTCAGGTTCACCGTCTGCCGCATTGCCGAGAAATTTGCGGTCACTGGTTTTGTGCGGAATCTGGACAATGGCGATGTGGAGCTGGTCGCCGAGGGCGAAGAGGCCGAACTTTCCGATTTTATTTATGATATCCGGAACTCGCCATTGAGGCCGTATATCATGCAGGATCGGGTTGGCTGGGAAACCGCCACAGGAAAATACAACCGATTTGGGATCTCATTTTAATGAAGTATGCAATTTTAGGCGACATACATGCCAATCTTGAGGCGCTGCAGGCCGTCCTGCAGGATGCTGAAAAACAGGGTGTAACGCATTATGCCTGTACGGGTGATGTGGTGGGCTATAATGCAGACCCCAAGGCTTGTTTAAAATTGGTTCGCGGGCTTGGTTGCGAAGTGGTTCAGGGCAACCACGACTATTATGCCGGGTGCAATGAATCCATGGAACTTTTCACCACGATGGCTCAGCGGAGCATCTACTGGACCCGCAAGCAGCTCTCGCTGCTTGATCGAAAATACCTGCGTGAGCTTCCCATGCTCAAGGACATCGAAAGTTTCACGATCGTCCATAGTTCCCTGAGCAATCCAAACCGTTGGAATTATATATTCAAGCGCACCGCTGCCGAGTCCAGTTTCCTCAATCAGTTTTCAAACGTTTGCTTCTTTGGCCACACCCATGTACCGCTTGCATTTGTAAGCGATGGCGACAGCATTGAAAAGGGATTCTACGAAACCTTGAAGCTCAAACCCGGCTTCAAATACCTAGTTAATGTCGGCAGTGTCGGCCAGCCGCGCGACCGCAATCCAAAGTCGGCCTACGCCATCTACGACCTGGAGCAGGAAACGATTGAGCTGCGCCGGGTAGAATATGAGATTTCCGCCACGCAGAAAAAAATAAGAAACGCCGGTCTGCCCTTCAGGAATGCCCTACGGTTGGATTACGGACGCTAGCGTTCAGGTAATTTTGGCATTGATCAGTGCCGTTGCTATGGCCAAATCATCCGATGTGCGGATTTTCATGTTAACCCCGCCGGCCTCAACCATGTGAACCTCAGTCGGTTTTTTGACAAACTCCGATTCATCATCGACGATTTTAGCACTCTTGTTTCCTGCGATTTTTTCAAGCACATCCGTTTTAAACACCTGTGGGGTTTGTGCGGACCAGGCCGTATTCCTCTCCAATGTACCCGTTGCCTTCAGCCCTTTGGGAGCCAGTTTTACAGCATCCGGCAACTTGTGTGCGGCAATGGCGCATCCGTATCGCCTGCCAGCCTTCACCGTTTCTTCGAATACTTCCCGGGTAGTAAAAGGGCGCGATGCTTCGTGTATAACAATGATAGAGGGCTGATGGGGAAGTTTGGCTAGAACCGTCTTCAGCGTGCTATGACGATTTACTCCGCCCACGACAACGCCGAATACTTTCTGGATGCCAAAGCGTTTGATTACGTGCATTGCTGAATCTACGCGGTTCTTGGATACCGCGATGATAATGCCCTCAATGGAAGGTGTTTTTTCGAGGGTTTTTAGGGAGTGGGCTATCACGGGGGTATCCCCTAGGGTAAGGAAGCCGGCTTCTGTTTCTGTAGAAACTTCTTCTTCCCTGCCGCATGCAATTACAATGGCTATCGTATTCATAATCCCCTCCAAGCCTTCAATCTTAACCAACTTCCTGACTAACAGGAAATTACAACATTCGAAAGATCCCGTCAATGTTTGGCAGATACGAGTTTAGGCAATCCGGTGCACTGGATGGTAGACGCGCGGGAAGCAAAATATTTTGAAACACAGGCGTCTCAACCACAACATTTTGTGCATCGATGCAGCTTGTTGCACAATTTACCCATTGACCATGCCGGCGGGTTCCAGCAAAATTGCTTCGTTGTATAAGCGTGTTGTACTTGGTAGATCGTGAGCATTCGTATTAAGAAAAATGAAAGGAGGTTTGTCTTATCGCGCTACACCGGGACACAAATATTGTAAGTAATAAAACATGAAAGGGTCTTTCTCTCCATGACCACAAGCCAAAGCAAAATATTCGTCCTAGATACCAACGTAATCCTCCACGACAGCAGTTGTATTAATCAATTTGGCGAACACGACATAGTGATCCCTATTACCGTTCTCGAAGAACTTGATAATTTCAAAAAAGGTAACGACTCCCTGAATTTTCACGCCCGCGAGTTTGCCCGAAGACTCGATATCCTCAGCGGGGACAAACTGTTCAACGGGGGGGTTCCCATCGGATCCGGTCGTGGAAAAATCAGCATTAAGCTGGAGCGGGAGTTCGACGCCAGCATTGCGGCAAACTTTTCACAACAGAAACCGGATCATCATATTCTCAACATTGGCTATCAGGTCGCGCATGACAATCCGGACCGTATCGTCTGCCTGGTAACCAAAGATGTTAACCTCCGGATGAAAGCCAAAGCCGTGGGCTTGCTCGCACAGGACTACAAGAACGATCATGTGCAGGATGTTCAGCAACTCTACACCGGAACCCGAATTAAAGAAAATGTGTCTCCGGAATTGATCTCATTGATGTATACGCCGCCATACGAATTCGACGCCAGAGAGCTCGATGTCGATTTTCCGCTGATCCCGAACGAATACCTTATTCTCCGAGGCGAGCATAAGTCGGCATTGGCGGTGTATGATGACGAACTGAACCTGATAAAGCATGTCGACAAGGTTCCAGCCTACGGCATCACGCCGCGCAACGCGGAGCAGACCTTTGCGCTTGACGCCGTGCTTGACGATAAGATCCGGTTGGTGAGCCTGACCGGCAAGGCGGGCACCGGAAAAACGTTACTCGCCCTCGCCGGTGCGCTGAAGCGCAAGAAGAGCTACCGCCAAATCCTGATGGCACGTCCCATTGTTGCGCTGAGCAACAAGGACATCGGCTTCCTTCCTGGCGACATCCAATCCAAACTGGATCCCTACATGAAACCGCTCTTCGACAATCTGGGGGTGATCGAACATGCGCAGGGGCAAGGTGACTCCAAGCGAAGCCAGATGGGCAAGCTGCTGGAAGAGAAGAAGCTCGTTATCGAACCGCTTTCCTACATTCGCGGACGAAGCCTCGTAAACACGTTTTTCATTGTCGACGAAGCCCAGAACCTGACGCCGCATGAAGTCAAGACGATCATTACCCGGGCCGGCGAAGGAACCAAAATCGTTTTTACCGGTGACATCTTCCAGATCGACCATCCCTATCTGGACAGTCATTCAACCGGGCTCAGCTACCTCATCGAACGCATGAAGGGACAACGGCTGTATGCCCATATCAACTTGACCAAGGGGGAACGTTCGGAACTGGCCGATCTGGCGGGCAGCCTGCTGTAGCCGGTACGGCATTGCCCGACCCTCCACCTATCGATGGATGAGTTTCAGATACAGTTTCCGGATACGCAGATCTGGGTATTGCGCCTGCAACTTCTGCAACAGGATTCGTTTTGACCGCTCCAGCTCGGGAAGCCACCCAGGATGATCTACGCTGATTCGCAACGTATTGTATTCCAATGAGACAGGTTGGCTGTGCTTCGCGATTTGTTTGCCCACCAGTTCCGGCCACGCATTCCGCAGGACTAGTATGTTTTCACAGGGGGGCTCTTCAAGACCGTCCAGCACATCCTTGAGAACGCTGTCGATGCGACGGATTTCGCGATTGGGAGCAACGGGCTTGGCAAGATGGTATCGAATCTTGTCGATATACCATCTCGCATCGTTGCGCTTGCTGTTCCGCGGGTCTTCCATGGGCTCATTGAGCCACAAAGAAGGGTTGATTCACAACCCATTCATCCCTTTAATTCGCGCATGAAAACACCATGTTATCCCATGACCTTCAAACCCGTCTACAAGGATTATCCCTGGGGCGGATCCCGCATTCCTGAAACCTTCAACCGTGATGTACCTCCCGGTATCTACGCTGAATCCTGGGAGATTGCCGACCACGATGACGGCATGAGCATCATCGCCAATGGCCCGTTAGCCGGAAAAGCCCTCCGGGAAATCCTGCAAAACAATGCTCAAGAGATCATGGGGAGCAAGGTGCAGGGATCCAAGTTCCCCTTGTTGATTAAGCTGATCGATGCCAAGCAAAAGCTCAGCGTCCAGGTTCATCCCAATGACGAAACCGCCGTCAGGTTCGGCGGAGAAGCCAAGACGGAAATGTGGTATATGCTTGGTAAAAATGATACGCAGGTCTATTGCGGTCTGAATGAAGGTGTCACCAAAGAAAGTTTCCTGCAGGCGGTGGCCGATGGAACCAGCGGCGAAACCATGCGCCCCGTACCCGTCTCCAAAGGCGACGCGGTTTTTGTACGTGGCGGACGCGTGCATGCTATCGATGACGGATGTCTGATTTTGGAAATCCAGCAGAATTCCAACACCACCTACCGCATCTACGACTGGGGCCGTATGGGTAACGACGGCAAGCCCCGTGAGCTGCATATCGAAAAAGCCATCGACGTCATCAACTGGGATGACAGCGCCAACCCACTTGTCGAACCCAAGATCCTTGTTGATACGGGCACTTTCAAGTGCTGGGACGTTCTGAAGTGTGAATATTTCAGACTGGAAAAACTGGTCTTCACCGCACCGCTGGAAGTCCCGCTGGATGGCAGCACCTTCCACGCCCTGTTCGTGTCCGAAGGAGACGTGGTCATCGGCTGGGAGGAAGAGAGCCTTTGTGCTACGGCAGGTACCTCGATTCTCGTTCCTTCCGCCCTGCCGGCCTACACCCTTTCCGGAAATGCCACGATCCTGCGCACCACCATTCCTTGAGTGGACTAAAGCAAAAAACGCGATGTATTTTTGCACGGTTTCCACGATGCGTGTGTCTTACTGTAATGGAGGAGGTCAGTGGATTTCTCATCAAATTCATGGTGATTAAGCAATGGAGTCTACTGCCCAATCAAATCAGCGTTTTGGGCTGTATAAGGGAGGGTTCGATGAAAAAACGAATCGATATTAAATGGTCAAGCATGAGCGGCATGGGGCCGAAGGCATGGGATCGGAACGAGGAACATTTGTCGATTCATACACCTCATCACCAAACGCCCGAACATCACATTGTCGAACGTCGCGGTGATAGTTCTGTTCCGAAGAAGACGGAAGATAGCTCTTCGGTCCTTAAAAAAGCAGCTCCAGACTAAGACCTGCTTATCCGGTGATGTGATGCACCGCGTTTTTAAACAGCTTCAAGCCGAGGCCCTGTTCAGGAAGCGTGCCATCCAGCTTTTGTTTGTCCCAGCTGGGATGGTTTTCGGGGAAGAGGTAGGCTTCCGGATGCGGCATCATGCCGAATATGCGTCCAGTCGGGTCACACAGCCCGGCAATGGCGTTGAGCGAGCCGTTTGGATTGGCCGGAAAGTCCTGCGTGGGGTTATTACTCTTGTCGACATACCGAGCGGCCACACAGCCTTCCGCTTCAATGCGTTCGAGCAGTTCGTTGTCGAGGGTGAAGATCTTGCCTTCACCGTGCCGGATTGGAAGCGGAAGGGTGCCGATTTCCTTGGTAAATACGCAAGGTGAGCTATCCTCGAAGCGGATATCCACCCAGAAGTTCTGGAAGGTGCCGCAGTCGTTCTGCATCAACGAAACCGTTGGCTCGAAATAGTTGCTGTTGAGACCGGGCAAAAGGCCCATCTTGGTCATCACCTGGAAGCCATTGCAAATGCCCATGATGAGCTTGCCGTCATCGATGAACTTTTGCAGCTCGGACTGCATGTGATGTTTCACGCGCATGGCAAAAACATGGCCGCTGGTCATATGATCGCCATAGGAAAATCCGCCGATAAACATCATGGCCTGAAATTCTTCGAGCTGTGACGGATTATCCAGCAGATCGTTAAGGTGCACCAGTTTGGGCTTGGCACCGGCCCGCTTCCACGCATGGGCCGACTCTGCCTCGCAGTTCACCCCATATCCCGTAATAATCAAAACCTTCGGTTTGCTCATGATGTATTTTCCTTATTTTCGATTTTCGAATTTTGATTTGTGGATGGGTTCTGGCCATGTCCGTAAAGCAAAGCGGTCGCAGACCCACAATTCGGCATTCAAAAATCTAAATTCTATTTGTTCATATCGTTCAGCATTGCTGTCGCGGCTGCGGCCGGATCATCGGCTTGCATGATCGGGCGTCCTATTACCAGGTGCGTCGCGCCCTGCTCCACGGCATAAGACGGTGATGCCACACGTTTCTGGTCGCCAATGTCACCTTCCGGCATGCGAATGCCCGGCGTAACAAGAATAGCATCCGGGAAGGCATCGCGAAGTACTTTCGCCTCGTGTGCACTGGTAACCATGCCGTCAATGCCCGATGAAATGGCCAGCCGTCCCAGTTCCAGCGCCTGCTCCGAAACGGTTCGTTGAATTCCGAGATCCTTGAAATCGTCCTGGCTTAGGCTGGTCAGTGTTGTAACGGCGACCAGCTTCGGCGGATTTGCACATTCGGTGGCCGCTTTGGCGGCTTCTTCGAGCATGGCGCGCCCGCCAATGGCGTGGACGGTCATCAGGTTGACGCCGTGTTCGGCAGCGGTTTTCACGGCATTGCCAACGGTACGCGGAATGTCGTGCAGCTTGAGGTCGAGGAAAATCTTCTTGTTGCGCTTTTTAAGCGGTTCGAGCACCGCCGGCCCTTCCGCGCAAAACAGCTCCAATCCCACCTTGTACCATTCAATAAAATCAGGCATTTGCTGGAGTTTTTGCTCCATAGCTTCCGTATTCGGCACATCCAGCGCCACGATCAATTCCGCCTTGTTCATTACAAAATCCTTTCTGCGTTCGAAAGGCTGTAAATCTAGCAGAAAAAAATGATGGGCTGGAACTTTTTACGGAGCAAATTTACGGATCGGGGCTCAAAACTGCAGCCAGACGGTCTGGTAGGGGTCGAAGGCAATGACTTTCCCCTCACCCATATAGCGGTTTCCCGTTAGTATATCCGAGCACGCATCGGCACGATTCAGAAGATCGAGCCGGTCATCAATTTTCAACTCCCGGTATTCAGCAGTGAAGTTGCTGATACAGACTACCAGTTTGTTTTTCCATTTTCGCACCACGATAAACCAGTCTGATCCGAGGTCGATAATCTCCTGGTCAGCATCCGGATGGAATTCCTTGTGCTGGGAGCGCAGTTGAAGCCGTTGCTTGCAGATTTTCAGCACGCGGGCGGCCGACGACTTTGGATCGCTCAATAAAGCATTGAGTTCCTCTTCGTTCCATTTGCGGCGATTGATGGTACGTGCCCTGCCCGTTTCTTCCACCCCTTCCGCGTAGTTGCGCGTTGCCGTGAGGCTGTGGAAATATAGAGCCGGCACGCCGCGCAGCTCCATCGCCACGGTTTGCGAGCAGAGGAAGCGGGCTATGTGCAGATCCGTCACGGATTCGGAACCGTCGCCCAGCGCATCGAAATAGGTAATATTCAGCTCATAGGGGCTTTCGGTGCCATCGCTGTTGGACTTCGTTGACACGTGTCCACCGAGCGAGCGAACGTGATCAGCCAGTTTTCCCAGTGCATCATCGGGGATGATTCCCTGCAGAGGTCGCACCCCGATGCCATCATGCGACGCCGTGAAATTAAAAAAGGTGCAGTGCTTCGGAAGTTTGCCTAGTGAAGCGGCCCAATGGGTGAGATAGGATGCATTATTGTTGATCAGGCCATGCAGCAGAAGCGGAGGCAGGCTGAATTGATAAACCATGTGCGCCTCGTCGCCTGAACCGAAATAGGAAATGTTTTCCTCATGAGGGACATTCGTTTCCGTGAGCAGCACGACTTCCGGCGCAACCATATCGAGCAGGTCGTGCATCATCTTGACCACTTCGTGTGTCTGTTCGAGATGAATGCAGCTCGTCCCGACCTGCTTCCAAAGATAGGCAATGGCATCCAGGCGGATGATGGTGGCGCCCTTTGAGATATAGAACAGGAGGATATCGAGAAAATCGAAGAGGACATCCGGGTTGGAAAAATCGAGATCCATCTGGTCGTCGCTGAAGGTCGTCCATATGTGGGTGTCTCCGTGCCGGGTGTGGACCGGTGTCAGCAACGGGAGCGCGCGTGGCCGCGCTACCGCGGACAAGTCGGTCTTCGGATCGGCTTCGATAAAATAATCCCGGTATGGCGCGATATTCCCGATGTAGTCGACAAACCATTTGCTCTTCCGCGAGCAATGGTTGAGCACCAGATCGAACATCAAGCGAAACTCCCGTCCGGTTTCCTGCACATCTTTCCAAACGCCCAGCGCTGGATCAACGACCCGATAATCGATCACCGAAAACCCGTCATCCGACGAGTATGGATAAAACGGCAGGATATGAATGGTGTTGATGGAACCGGCCAAATGCCGGTCTACAAACCGCTTCAGCACTTGCAAGGGCGGTTCACCCTCATTCTGCACCATGTCGCCGTAGGTGATCAGAACTGCCGTTTTTTCGTTCCAAAGCTCATCTGAGCTGTACCCTTCCAGCCCGATTCCATAACGTCCGATCAAGGCCACCATGCGTTCGAGCAGGTGCTCCACTTCGTTTGGGCCATACAACCGGTTAAAGCGCGTGCGCATGCGTTCCAACACGTGAATATCCAGGTTTTTGATCATGATTCCAGTCCCCGTATATTGGTGATGAGTGTGCGCAGGCTGCGACGTAATACGGCATAGCTATAGAAACGGGTGGCCACGACGTAGTTGTGTTCTACGGTGGCGCGTCGATAGTTTTCGTCTTGCAGCAGACGCCGGACATCATCGATCACTTGTTTGGTCAGGTAGCCGTCCATGAGGGGGACGCGAAATCCCTTGGGTTCGATGTCTCGCGCGAAAATGGAGTAGCGGTTGATCAGGATCGGCAACTTGAAATAGATCGCTTCCAGAAAGGCATTGCCGAATCCTTCATACAGGCTCGGATAGGTGACGAAATCCACGAACGGATATAGATCCCAAAGCGTATACATCTTCTGTCCAAGCGAATTCATCTGGCGCAGTTCGCCGATGCGGTCGTCGATGAGCCGCAGGTCAACCCCGGAATCGTGTGCCAGTTCCTGCAGCATGTACTGGTATTCATACCCTTCGTCGCCCGCAGAGTGTGATATCACCAGTTTGACCCGCGGATCGTTCAGCGATTCTACCAGCTTGATGGAATGCTCGATGCCCTTGCGGGGTACGATGCGCGTGGGCTGAAGAATCAGGATGTCGTCTTCCGCAAAACCGAGATCTTCCCGCAGGTTCTTCGTGTAGTTGTCCGGCTGGGGGGCGGGCATCTCGAAATCAAAGACGTTGGGAATCAGCTCCGAAGACAGTCCCTTTCGCCACGACAACTCTTCCCGGGCGGCCTGGTTGATGACCACGTGCTGAAGCATGTCGTCGCGCGCAGGGAACGCAAGATCGAGATAATCCGGTACGGCATTGACGGAAAAGCGTACGCGCTCCCAGTAAAAGTCGTGATGGTGTGCGATTGCAGGCAGGCGTGTTTCCGCCAGAAATTCGGTGATGGCCACACCCAGTGGAACATGCATAGGAATGGTGAGCGCGTTCTGAAAGACTAGAATCTGCAGGTCGAACCGTTTGACGAATTCATAGAGCGTTGTTTTCAGATACTCGGCCATGTCCCGGATGCGCCGGCTGACAATCGGATCGCGACAGGATTTTCCCCAGATCCGCTCATTGAGCCACACATTTTCCGGATGCTCGAAGTGGGCTTCTGGAATGCAATAGCTCACTTCTGATGCCCGGTCCAGCCGGCCGGCATACCAGAAGCTGTGGTGTTCAAAATCCCACAGAACCTTGGCCCATTTCGCGCTCTCGAGCGAAACGCCGTCGGTGCCTGCAAATCGCGTTGAAACAAATCCGATATTTTCGCTCATGGCCACCTTTTCGTTCTAGAAGGAAGCATAGCCGCCCCATGGTTCATGTGAAGCCTTTTTGCAGAGCAATACATAATCGAAGATTAACATCATGTCCCTTTGCCATATTTCAGTGCTCTGCTAATGTTTAGGCGTAGCAGCATCAACCAAGGATTTATATGAAAACAAAATTCAAGGACATCGATGACCTCATGGCATGGGTTCCTGAGTTGCCTCACCAACTTGAAGGCATCCAGGAAACTTTGATCGCCAACCTGATCATGCTCAGCGAAATCCCCTCCCCGACCTTTGAAGAAGAAGCCCGCGTGAAACTGCTTTTACAACGCATGGTCGAATGCGGACTTGAAAACGTTTCCTCCGACGAAGAAGGGAATGGAGTCGGCATTATTCGCGGTACGGATCCTGATCGCAACATTCTGCTGGTGGCGCATGCGGATTCGGTCTACACGGAAAAGGCCGATCACACCCTCTCGGTGCGCTCGGATGAAATTATCGGCCCCGGCGTAGCCGACAACAGCCTGGGCATGGCCGTTCTTGCCACGTTGCCCAGTATCTTCGAGTTGCTGGATATACAGCTGAATGCAAACCTCGTGTTGTTGAGCAGCACCAAGGGATTGGGCAGCGGCAATCTAGACGGGCTCCGTTTTTTTATGGAAAACAACAGCATCCCCTTTGATGCCGGCATCTGTGTCGAGGGGGCGCAGATCGGCCGACTCAGCTACAGCGCCGAAGGGATGTTCCGCGGTGTCATTACCTGTAAACTACCCGAGGAGCTGGATTGGAAAAAGGCGGGCCAAAACAGTGCCATCATTGCATTGAATGATATTATTAACCGCATACTGGAAATACCGATACCGCGCCGCCCCCGAACCACGATTGTGCTTGGTGCCATCCGAGGAGGAAAGAGCTATAACATCATGGCCACGCAGTCGAGCCTGCGCTTCGAAGTGCGTAGCGAAAGTGCCGAGCTGGTGGAATCGATCCGCGAACGGATCGACGATATCATTGCCCATGCCACAGCGTCGCATAAGGCTGATTTTGAATTTACCGTGGTTTCCAGTCGTGAACCAGGCGGTATCGAAGTTGGCCATCCGTTGGTGAAGAACTGTCGACGGATCATGGAAAAGCTGGAGCTCAAACCCACTATACGTCCAAGCATGTCCGAGGTTTCGGAACTTATCAGCCGGGGACTTCCATCAGTCACCCTGGGCATCACCGAGGCCAGCAATCTGCACGATCTTAACGAAACGATTCTCATCAAACCCATCTATACCGGTCTTGCACAGCTGCTTGCCGTGCTACTCGCCATCGACGGAGGATTTTGCAATGAGCCTGAATAACTGGATCAAGAACAACACCATCCACCACTCCCAATTCTGGGACCTCAAGAAGCTTGTACAGGAAAAGGAGAAACAGGGCCTTAAAATTTCCCTGTGCCTGCCGACCCTCAACGAGGAGAAGACGATTGGCAAAGAAATCGTCATATTCAAATCTGAATTGATGGACCGCTATCCTTTGCTTGATGAAATTGCCGTAATCGATTCCGGCTCCTCCGACAGCACACGGGAAATTGCATCGACCTTTGGTGCCGACGTCTATCTTTCCAAGGATATCCTTCCGCAATACGGAGAAAAGAAGGGCAAGGGAGAAAACCTATGGAAAGCGGTATACGAGCTGACGGGCGACATCATCGTCTATGTCGACGCCGACATTAAGAACATTCATCCGCGTTTTGTATACGGGCTCGTTGCGCCTCTGATCTACCGCCCGGAAGTCCACTACGTCAAAGCCTTCTACGACCGGCCGCTGGCTTTCTCCCAGGGGGTGCGGCCATCCGGCGGCGGACGGGTGACCGAGATTCTTGTGCGGCCGTTGTTTTCGCTTTTCTTCCCCGACCTGACCGGGCTGATCCAGCCGCTCTCCGGCGAATATGCCGTCCGGCGCGAAGTCCTGGACAAAATCCCCTTCCCCATCGGCTACGGAGTTGAAACCTCGCACCTGATAGATGTCTATGAAAAATGGGGCATGGATGCGATTGCCCAGGTTGATCTCGACCAGCGGGTCCACCGAAACCAGGAAACCCGCGACCTCGGGAAAATGGCTTTCGGTATTCTCCGTGCGTTTCTGTTCAGAGCCGAAGCACTCGGCGTCATTGGTAAGTTGCCCGATCTCAGCACCCTGCTGCGTCAGTTTCAGGCCAAGGACGAAACCTTCGAACAGATCGCCTATGAAATTGTCGAGGAAGAGCGCCCGCCCATGATTGAAATCTCTGAGTACCGCGAAAAATTCGGCATTGAGTAATGGTCGGAAAACTCGCAGTTGCAATCCTTCACTATCACTTGCGCCCCGGAGGAGTCACGCGGGTGATCGAACGCGCGGTCGAGGCGGTTGGCGACCAGGTTGATTTTCTGGTTCTTACGGGAGAGGCCCCTGCTCCCGACGACGCATTGACACCGATCACGGAACCGTTTGAAGCACTTGGTTATTCGGAAGACCATCACAACGATTTCGAACAGGTGGCGGAGGATCTGCGTTTTACCGCCCGCAGTCTGCTGGGGCGCGATCCCGACATATGGCACATCCACAACCACGCACTTGGTAAAAACAACTTCATGCCACAACTGGTCTGGCATCTGGCCAATGCCGGCTGCCGCCTGTTGCTTCAACCGCACGATTTTGCAGAAGACGGCCGTCCGAAGAACTACCAGCTCCTGCGGGGGCATCTTGGGGATGCCCTTAACCGAATACTCTACCCGTTGGCCGAACACGTTTGGTATGCCCCCATCAACTATCGCGACAAGTCCTTCCTTGCCGACATCGGGCTATCGCATGTGCACGAACTCCCTAACGCCATTGCGGCTCATAGCCAACAGGAAGTCGTCCGGGATCCAACGGGGACTAAAACGATTGTCTACCCTGCTCGTGCAATTCGCCGGAAGAATCTGGGCGAGTTTTTATTATGGAGCGTGTTGGCGCCGGACGACTACCGGTTCCAAAGCACACTCGCACCTCAAAACCCCCAATGGCAGAAGTACTACAACGAATGGGTCGTCTTTGCTCAGGAGCTGGACCTTCCCGTTGAGTTCGATGCTGGACGAAAGCACGATTTTTCACAATTGGTGCAACACGCAGACGCGTTGATCACAACCAGTATTGCCGAAGGTTTTGGGCTCGCCTTTCTTGAACCGTGGCTCGAAGGCAAATCGATCATGGGTCGCAAGCTCCCCGAGATCACCACCGATTTCGAAGAAGAAGGACTGGATCTGTCCGCGCTCTACGACACCCTTCCCGTACCGATCGAGTGGGTCGGAGAATCGGCGTTCATGAGCACCTTGGAACGGGCGATGAAGCAGAGTTATCAATCGTATGGAAGAGACTGGAATCCGATATATCTTGAAGAGGCTATATCAACTCTCATGAGCAACGGCATGGTGGACTTCGGGATTCTTGATGAGCCGTTGCAACGTCGGGTTCTTGAACATCTCGTTGACCATCCGGAGGATCATAGCAAGATGCCCCCCTTCGCGTCGTTAATCGACTCGGAATGCATCGGACATAACCGCCGGATCGTGCAGGAGCACTACGGCATCGAAGCCTATGGAAACCGGCTGCTTAACCTGTACCAGCAACTGGCGGAAACACAGCCGCGCGATGTGACTTCGGTGAAGGCCGGAAAGCTACTGGACTGTTTTCTTCAACCCCATCGGTTTAACCTGCTTAGATGCTGAACCGTCAGCGTCCCCGAACCTCGACCATCATCTTCTTTGCGTCGATACGGCCCTCTTCATCCTGCACGGTAATGATGAATATGTTGAGACCTTTGTCGGATTTTGACGACCGCCCTTCCATGCTGCCATCCGGATGGATGGTAAGCCATTCTGATCCGGCAGTCTTTGCATATCGCAGCTTCCCGCTTCCTCCCTGGGCTGTGCCTGCCAGTGATTTTGAAAATTTCATGCCTGAAGAGACCCCGAACTTTAACTCTCCGGCGTTAAAATAAACGGACACGTGCTCCGCGAGCTTCCTTACATTCATATCCGTCAGTTCATTCGACATCAGGCGCAGTTGAAAGATCTGCCCTTGAAAGAAGGGTGATTCAGCGGATTGTCCCTTGCCGATATAGTTCAGACGCACTCACTCCAACATGGGTCCATTTTCCCGGCGTAAGTGCTGGCCCGCTGATACGCCCTACCTCGCCGGTTTCGCTTCATTCCTACTGCTCCACTTTCAAGCGAATGAAAAGCTGATTGGTCGTTGTGCTTCCCAGTGTTGCTTCGATTTCATCCGGCGAACTATTTGTCGCATAGGTGATGCCGGTTGTGAACCAATTGCTGGACAACAGGTCCGTTGTCCATTCCACGGACCCCGTCACACCGGATGCCGAAGAATTGTACGGGTGCACCACGGAAAGATAGTTGCTGGTAAAGGACAGAACACGGTTCGTGGTCAATGGATTGGTTGGATTCCAGCCCAGATAATACTCCATGCCGTTCGGAATTCCATTGGAGTTTGCATCATCCTCGAACAGCGCACCCGGAATGCCATAGTTGAGCATGTAGCCGGCAAAGACGGACGGATCAGCTTCCACGCTGATCACACCGTTGCCGATGGAATCGGTGTTCCATTTCAATCCGGCAGCCAACGAGGGCAGATCATAGCTCGCGAAGTTTCCGGAGAAGCCCGTGGCATCGAACAGATCATACGTATCACCCAGAGCCGGAGGGGTTCCTGCGGCATCTTGAGCAACTCGCAGGGTTCCTCCTGCCGAGAGGTTTCCGCCAACGGCCAAGCGGTCGTATGTGCTGGTGTCAAAGAGGTCAAACTCAAGTGCCGTGCTGGCCGCGAGGAAACAATCGTTTTCAACCGACAACGTTTCCGCCGTCAGCGCGGGGGACGCCACGTTCAGTGGATTAGAAATATCCACCCCGCTGGAAATGTGGATGTTGTCAATCTGGACATGACCTGCTTCCCGCTGTGCCACGCCAAAGGTCGTGAGCGATCCCTTGCCCAGACCGTTCCTGAACGCGGAGCCGGCATACTTAAGTGTCCCGGCCGCGGTTCCCGTCGAGGTATAGACATCGAAATCATTGGCGGTGGTGTCCACTACGAGCCAGACATTGTACCACGTGTCCGCCGCGACGTTATTGATAATGGTTGTTTCAGCAACCTGGAAATCAGCCGCGCCAACGCCGCCGCCGGCCAGAAACGGCATGACCGCGAAATCCTGCCATGAATCCGTGTTGTCAAGATTGTAGACCTGGTCGGTCAACCCGAACATGCAGTCGAAGTTGCCGCCGCCGCTCCGGGCCCGGAACCGGAAAAAGAGTGTGGTAACCGAACTATCGGGCACGGTGAAGTCCGCTCCGAAATTGTTGGCCAGGTCTGTCTTTGCTCCGCGCCACCCCGTGGCCCCATTGGCGGGGATCCCGTAAACGTCCAACACCTGGCCAGCCCCGGAGACATCAAGAACCCTTGCATTTCCGGTTCCGTCGAACACCCCGTCCCAAACACCGGCGGTGCAGTCGCCGCTACCGCTGGAGCCGATCGTGGTGGTGCCACTGTTGTTGTAGCTATCGAAATTGTCGATCAGAGCAAATGTCGGGTTCGATAGATGGGGAATTCCATCTTCACCGATACGGATCGTGGCTCCGGACTGGGCAACCAGATTGTTGTGAACCAAGCCCCGACCTGCCAGTGTCGCGCCGCTGGCCACGGTGGTTGCGCCGGAGCCGGTGGTTCCGTTTACAACCAGGGTGCCGTCTGAAACCGTGGTCGTACCGGAATAGGTATTCGCACCTTCGAAGTACAATGAGCCGATTCCGTCCGTGAGCGTCCAGGTGCCAGTACCGTCTTTGACGATATTCATTGTTCCGGCGCTTCCGTTTTCGATGGCTCCGTCGACCATGCCGTCTCCGGCTCCTCGCAGAGTGAAGGTTCGCGTGCCGGTTGCGATACTGCTCATAGCCACAGGACCTGTCAGGTTAAGTTGGCCGGCGTCCGATTGGACCCAGTAGTTGGCGCCGCCGGTTTGGGCACGGACCGTTCCGGAGATCGTATTGCTGCCGCTGTTGTTGACGATTCCGGCCGAGGCGTTGCTACGCCCACTTAGATTGATCGGATTGGATACAAGGCTATCGTTCTCGAGTTCCAGTCGGGCGGTTGTCGCATTGCCGGTGTCACCGATAATCACGGTGTCCCCATGACCCAGCGCATGCTGCCCGCGCGCACGGACGATGCCGGGGCCCTGCCCGACACCAATCTTGACCGTTCCAATGAAATTGTTGCCGCTGCCATCAAAACTGACCACACCGGGACCGTCGATATTGATCCCGTCACCACCCACAAGCCCCCCGGTTAGCAGCAAGGGATAAGACGAGTCGTTGTTGATGCCGAGGGTGCCGGACCATTCGAGTATAGACCAGAATTCCTGCTCGGTGGTCGTGGTGGCGGCCATATTGATGGCGGGCTGAATCGCGCCCAGATTGCCGAAGCCGAGAATGAGTCGATCCGTGTCGTTTCCGAATCGGTAGCGGGTGCTGCCGTCGAGATTGATGACCGATGCCCTGCGCGTTCCGGGAATATCGACGGTTTGCGATGTCTCCGGGGAAATTGTATCGAAGTTTGCCGTCACGCCGCTGAGGGTAGGCTCCCCGTTCGACCAGTGGCCGGCATTGTTCCAAGCCGCATTTGATCCAGCACCGTCGCCCTGCCATGCCGTCGCCTTGGTTGCGCCGTATTTCCAGACGCGGACCCAGTCTACCAATGTCTCATCCGTGAAACCCACCGGCCAGTCGGTGGTGCTTGGCACGGCAGGCCAGCCGCCGACGGCGTAGTTGAGGATCAGGTAAAGGTCCGCCATTTCAGAGACTTCTGTCGTGCTATAGAACGAGCTGACCTCGGCTCCGTCAAAATAAAACCTGACCGAGTTGTTATAGTCCCAATCGACACCAAAGATATGGTACGAGCCTCGCAGGTCGCCTGCCGAACCCGGATTCACCGCACCGGCGCCGGCGGATTGCCCGCCACTGGGATTCGTGTAGTGAAATGCCGTATGATACTGGTCATTGCCGTAGGCTCCGTATGGATATTCCATGATGTCCATCTCCGGCGGCCAGCCGTTGTGCAGCGCCCAGAATGCGGGCCATGAGCCTATGGTATCGGGGAGCAGGATGCGGGCCTCGATGTAGCAATCTCCACTGAAACGGGGTTTCCCGTCGGTCGAAATCAGACCTCCATCAAATATTTCATCACCAGCATTATTGGATCCGTTGACTTTCGTCCGGGTGGCCTCAAGCGACAGACTACCATCACCCACATGCACCTTGCTGGCCGACGCCGCAGTGGGAGACGCAGTGGACATGCCCCAATCGGGCCCGTTAACTTGCCATTTGTCTTCATTAACCAAGGTGCCGGAAAAGTCATCGCCCCAGTAATACTGCAGGTCCAATGGCCAACCCACCGTAATTTCGTCCACTTGCGAGATGCCCGTGCCCGTGCTTGTAAACAGGACACCGAGCGTATGGCCGACCGAGGCGGGTGTTGCTGCAATTGCAGGGCTGGTGTAGCGGGTCCATGTACCGCTGTTGGGAAGACCTCCCTGTACAAAGGTACCGATTACATTGGCAGGATTGTCATAAAACAAAGTGACGGTCCATTCACCCGTCCCCTCCCATTCCCAGTGCATGGCATAAAAGTCGATGGCAAATCGATCCCCCGACTGGATGGTATACGTGCTCATCGTGTAGGCTGCGTCGCCAGATGCCATAAAAGCGGCGTAACCATCCTGGGCACTCCACCAATCGCCAGGCACTCCACCAATTCCTGCGTCGGCAAGGGGGGCATCGTAATCCGTCCAACCGGGAACGTCATAACCGCCCGTATCAAATCCACCGCTTGTTCCTGACGTCGAATTATCAAAATCAAGGTTGTTGAACGATGTGATCGGGTCTACCGCCGCTCTTGCAGCAGCCACGGAAAGTAGTGTAGCCAAAATGGTAAACGTGGTTTTATGCATGTTTTTCCTTATGTTATGAAATAGCCTTTCATATATGCCGGAAAGCCCGTGAAAAGTAAAGCATTTCGACTTATTCCATGTTAAATCCCGTTGTATAACAAGTAATTAGACCCATATTGGACCGTACTGATCAATTCGATTAAGAACCATGATTGAGTCAACAAAAACGCTGGAGTGGTGTCCTATAAATACGGAGGGTGTATGAATGTTTTACTGCTTAAGGATTTCTTCATGTGGATGACGGTGATCAATCTGGGGATGCTTATATTCTCGGCGGTCATGTGCATAGTGCTTAAGGATTTTATCGTACGGGTGCATGGCAAGCTGTTCGGGTTGTCTCCAGATGCGATCAAAGCCACGCTCTACGGTTTTCTCGGGGTCTACAAGATTGTATTCATCGTATTCGTGTTCGTGCCCTGGCTGGTATTGCTGATAATCAGCTAACCTTGCAATAATCCGTAATCGTTGCTTTTCCTGCATTCGCTGCTCCACTATCTTGCCCCGCATGCAAACGACACTGATTACCAACGCCAAGCTTGTAAACGAGGGCAAAACCTCCGACGCCGACGTTTTCATCAAGAACGGACGGATTGAGAAAATCGCCCCCGGCCTGACGAACCAGTCCGCCGATACGGTCATCGACGCCGCCGGAAAGGCTTTGTTGCCAGGGATGATCGACTGCCACGTCCATTTCCGCGAGCCCGGCCTGGAAATCAAGGCAGACATGCATTCCGAAAGCCGGGCCGCCGCGGCAGGCGGCGTCACGTCCATCATGGAAATGCCCAACACCAAGCCGGCGGCCATCACAAACGCCGTGCTTGAAGATAAATTTGCGCTTGCCGCCACAAAATGCATCACGAACTATTCCTTCCATCTCGGCGCCTCCAACAACAATATCGACGAACTGCTTGCGATGGACCCGAAAACCGTCTGTGGCGTCAAGCTGTTCATGGGAGCTTCCACCGGCGGACTGCTGGTCGACCGCACCGAGCAGTTGGAGAACATTTTCGGACAGATCAAAGTGCCCATTTCCCTGCACTGCGAAGACACCAATACCATCCGCGAAAACGAAAAAGCCGCCCGCGCAAAATATGGCGAGAACATCCCCTTCTCCGAGCACTGGAAAATCCGCTCCGAAGAAGCGTGCTACCGCTCCACCGCTCTTGCCGTTGAACTGGCCACCAAATACAACTCGCAGATTCACGTGCTGCACCTGACGACCGCCAAGGAGCTCGAGTTCTTTAAAGCGGGCCCGGTTACCGGAAAAAAAATCACGGCCGAAGCCTGCCCGCACATGCTCTGGTTTTCTTCGGACGACTACGAAGAAAAAGGCGCGCTCATCAAATGCAACCCATCCATTAAAACGCCAGCCGACCGCACCGCACTCCGTCAAGCCGTCATCGATGGAGTCATCGACACCATCGGAACCGACCATGCGCCGCATCTATGGGAAGAAAAGCAAAACCCCTACGGCTCGGCACCTTCCGGTCTTCCCCTGATCCAAAGCGCCATGACCACCGCACTGGAATTCTTCCCGTTGGAAATGGTCGCCGAAAAGACGGCACATAATCCGGCCCGGATTTTCCAATGTCTGGACCGTGGCTTTATCCGAGAGGGCTATTGGGCCGACCTCGTGCTGATAGACACGGAAACCCCGTCCACGGTCACCAAAGAGAACATCGAATATAAATGCGGCTGGTCGCCCTTCGAAGGTGTCACCTTCAAAACCTCCATTGCAGCCACCCTCGTCAATGGCCAGCTTGCCTATCAAAACGGACAGATCAACGATGCCATCCGCGGCCAGCGCCTATTATTCGACCGCAATTCTTGGTAACCGCTTGCCACCTCGCTGATTTAAACATACCCTTTAAACTTTATTGAAAGGGGGATGTGTTATGGGCTTGGTGATGGGCGTAATCCCGGCTCTCGTGTGGCTTGGGCTTTTGATTCACTGGATGGGTAAAACCGAGTTTTATCCGATTGCGGGGAAGGGTTGGCGCACCAAGATCTTCTGGGGCGTGGGCTTGCTGACACTGAATCCAGCAATGGCCCTGCTCTATTTTATCTATGGCGTTAAAATGCGCCCGAGCGAAACTCCACCACGGCATCTTAAACGTTCCCGGGTAATCGTGTTTCCTTTTTTTGGGCTTTCGCTTCTGCTGGCCCTGCCTATCGGCAGGCTTCCCGACAAACCCCGCATCGTCGTCAGTGATACCCCCCGCAAGGCATACGACCTGTCATCCAAGGCAACGATACGGATCTCCTCCAATGCGACCACCGTAAGCGGCGGATTCGGCTTTGAAAACATTACCTTTCTGGATGCGCGCCGTATCGCGATCCTCAATAAAAGCAGGGATCCGCTCGCGGTCAAAACCGCTCAGATTCTTCAGCAGTATCTATTGAAGTCCCCTGCCGTCGATGAGGTATCGTACTATCCCGCCGGAACTAGCCCCCGTGATGGCGCGCGCCTTCCCGGAATCTACATTATCATGGACGTTGAGCGTGTCAGCGCCCCGGTGCTTCCGATGATGCACATGACCAGTGCCAAGGTGGATTTCAAGATCAAGGCTGCGCAAGCTCTTGCTGCCCCCTGGCTACCTCTTCCTATGGGAAAACAAGATACGGCCATCAGCATCAACCATGAATCCACCACGCTCGGCTACGAATCATATGCGGCCAAATATTCGACGGCGGCCGAGGACATCGTGAAAACCTTGTTCGTCCATCTCAAATCGATGATTGGCACAACCTGGTATGCCAGTCTCCCCCAGCCACCGGTCCCGGACAACGCCCTAGGCACCTGCACGCCTACTCCGCCCATGCCGTTTGACGACGACACCATCCGGGAAATGATCAGCGGTACCGACCTGCTCACACACAACCACACCACCTGGTGGGTCGAGGAGGTGCGATCAACGGATGATGCCCTGGCCCTCTATCGGAAAGCGCTTGAGGAGGACGGATGGGTGGACGATTCCGACAGGGATACCTTTCTTCGCATGCACCGCGGGCAGGAGGAACTGCGGGTTTATCGATCCGACAACCCGCTTAAAAAAGGCTCCTACCTCCCCATGATCGCCCGTTACCGCAATCCCTTTTCGGCAGAAGAGACGGATGCAGTTCTCGCCGGGTTGCTGAATGCAGACTACCCGTTGTACACCCTGTTGTTCTTTGGGCGACAGTTCAGGGAAACGCAATCGACTGATATCATGGGACAGTTCAGGGAACGGATAGCGTCGGAGGAGCCGAAATCCATGCAGGGTCACCTCGAACTGGCCCGTTTCTGGGCAAGCCAGGGGGAAAAAGACAAAGCGAGCGAGGAACTGACCTCTGCCGTCGGCGGCCTCAGCCTGAGACAGGATGGAAGTTCCCGCATCGAACTGAGGAGGTTGGCCGAGGATCTGGGCGTCCCCGAACTTGCCGACGCGCTGCCGACAGAAAAAATGATCCAGCAATACGGTTTGATCCCGCTGGCCAGGATAACCACTAACCTGACACTGACCGTCTCGGCGGAAGAACCCGTGGGCTTCTATCTGTTTCAAGATCATGTCGATGATCGAGTCGATAAGGGAGCCAGCCTACGCACCTATGTTTTTAAAATTGTTCAGGATCCCTTCAAAATTACACCGGTCCTGGGGTGGAAAACATTACCGAATAATTACTGGGCGCTGGTATACAACGGAAATAATTCCATCGGTATGCATTCCTGGTCTTTTACCGAAGGCCAAACGAGTAAGGGGCTATGGCATGCTGCCATCAGCGAACAAGTGCCCGAACCACTGGATCGCATCCAGGTTGAGGTAACCCAGGTCGGCACCGAGAAATTTGAGTTTACGGTAACTCCCTTGAAAAGACAGGTCCCGACGATCCCCGACCTGTTGAAATTGTAAGTGCATCCAGCGATCTGTTCGCAAAACAGGAAAAGTCTCATGTCATTCATTAAACTTCTCGGAGGAGCCTACCTGCTGATCTGGATAGCCCTGCTTGTTCACTGGGTCCGTTGCAAGGCGTTCTACCCCGTGCTGAACAACCATTTTGGGACCAAGGTGTGGTGGGGGCTGACCTTCCTGCTGTTCAACCCGCTCATGACACTGCTCTATGTCGTGTTTGGGGTATTCCTTCGCCCGACCGGACACAAACCTAAACACCTGATTCGCTCCCGCATTATCGTATTCGGCATGTCCGCCGTCATCGTGACGTTTCTTGAACTGCATCTAACCAAACCATCGGACCATATCGTTACCGCCAGAAAAGGCGATCCTGTGCAGCAAAGCCCGACCGGCTTCAAGACCACCACGTGTGAATCGCAGATCAATACGTCGGCAACCAGCAGCAAGGCGGTGCCGGCCAATGCATTGTTGGATATCCGCCGCATCGCGATTCTGAACGACAGCGACCACCCCCTCATGATCAAAACGGCGCATCTCCTCCAGCAGGCCCTGATCGGACTGCCCATGGTGGATGAAGTGGTGTACTATCCAGCGGGCTCTGCGCCCGAACCCGGCGCCCTGCTTCCCTCCTATTACCTGCGGCTCGACATGCCTTCATATGCTCAATCCATACGACCGGCGGGCCGGGCCGTGGAAGCCGTCATCACCTGTTCCGGCAATGCATTCGGCGGGGTCGATCATCTGGACTTTCCGTACAATTTCCACATTCCGCTCGTCGACTTGAGCCAGAACATCACGGTGAACTACAAAGGTGTGATCTCCGGCATCGAATCCGGATCGGCCGTGCATGATGACGAAGCCAAGGCCATCGGTAAAAGCATCTGTGATCAGCTCTTGAAACCACTCACGCAAACCGCCGATGAAAACGGCCTTCTTCCACGCATGCCCGACGCATTCTACGGTAATTATTCACCGGCGCCGACGATGCCCTTTGAGGCGAACCGGGAAGTGATCAGCAAGCTAAGCGGATGCGGCTTCCTGTTCCATAACATGACGATCTGGAGCTACCGCGACGAGCGCCCCATGCATGAAGCCATGCAGGCCGTTCAAAATGCCCTTGAAAAAGAAGGTTGGAACGGGAGCGACGACTATCTCGATTCCAGCTACCCCACCCCGTTGGAACTCAACCATGATGGAGAACATCTGCTGCTAATACGCCAGACCAAGCCACCCAGCACCGGCATGTATGAACGGAAGGAATCGGATGTCATGACGGCCTGCTATTTCCGGCCATTCAACGAGGATGAAATTCTGCAGGCCGCCGAGTCGCTGCTGAATACTAAATCCACAGCGGTCGAACTGCTGTTGGCGTTTTCGCAACAATACCTTAACCGGCCAAACACCGACGACTTCCGAAAACGATACGAAAACCACTTGATCGAGGCCAAGCCATGCTCGGTCAGAGCCTGTATGGAAATGGCACGGATCTGGAAAAGCAGAGATGACCAAGTGCGGGCCATTGATATGCTGGCCCGGGCCGTGGCCATGGACCGCCTGTTGCAGAACCCAAACGATAATCAGCAGAATTTGAACAAACTCGGGAAGGATCTGGGTGTAGACAAGTTGGAAGATCTACCACTCACGGACTCGGTGCTGCAGTCGATCGGCTTGATTCCCATCGCCCTTCAATCCACCAATATCACGTGCACAGTCGCTCTCAACGAGTCCTTCGGCTTTTACGAGTATGGGGGAGACGACCGCGAAGCTGATTCCGGAAATTCGCTTCGCACGTGCGTGTTCAGGGTCTTCGAGGAGGCAACATCAGGGCCAACCACTGGTTTTTCTGCCGATGATCCCAGGGCGCATTGGAGACTGTCCATGACGAACCAGCGGGAGTTTGGGAAATCGTGGACGGCCCGTCCGGGTCAACTGGAAAACGGACGATGGACGGCCCGCGATGAGGGGTGGGCCCGACAGCTTAGTCCAAACCTAGAACTCAGCGTCACGGCCCGTGAAACCGACGATGGCCGGATTTGCTTTTCGGCGGTTATTGGGAATTGATCGGTGCGACGGACTACGGCACATTCCCGCCATGCAATCCCCTTACCTCCAATACAAAGAATTCATGCGAGAGCGTTACGGCGAGCCGCTCTTTCGCGTTCCAATCGATTTCAACCTAGGCTGTCCCAACCGGGAACTCGATGGTTCCGGCGGTTGCACCTTCTGCAATGTACGCGGGTCGGCGGCGGTGCAAACCATCGGAAAGAACACCGTTGAGGAACAAATGGCCGAAGCGATTCGCTTTGCGCGCGAGCGCTACGGCGCGAAAAAATTCATGGCCTACATCCAGGCGTTTTCAGCCACGTTCGGCGAGAGCCAGCAACCCATGTATCTCGACCTGCTCGATGCGTTCGACTTCACTGCCGTGAGCATCGGCACGCGCCCCGATTGCCTTACGCCGCAGGCATACGATTTTCTCGTCGAGCTCAACAAGCATATCGAGGTGTGGGTCGAGCTGGGCGTCCAGACCGTACACGACAAAACCTTGGAACGCGTCAATCGCGGCCACGATTGGGCTTCGAGCGAACTAGCGATCCAGAAACTACATGAACTAGGAATCAAAGTCGCCGTCCACGCCATCCTCGGTCTGCCGGGGGAAACTGCGGAGGATTTCCAAAAAACGGCCGTCACGTTGGCCGCGCTACCGATCGACGCGGTCAAGATTCACAATCTCCATATTGAAAAAGGAACCACGTTGGCGCTGGAACATGCGCTATCGCCCCTGCCTGTTCTGATGGAATACGATTTCGCCGAACACCTGATAGATTTCATCCGCCGGATGCCGCCTCACATTCCGATCATGCGGCTCACGACCGACACCCTCGACGAAGAACTCATCGCCCCGAAATGGCACATGGCCAAGGGACAGTTCAAGGACTATGTCATCCAGCAGATGATCTGCAGGGAATGGCGGCAAGGGGATTTACAGGCTGGAAGCCTGCGGAACGTATCGCCGGCATCTTGCCGGCCTTGCACATCGCTCAAATCCGTCGAAACCGAAGATGGCTCTGTGACCTTCTGGAACGAGGAGTACAAGGAGCACTACCACACGCCGGCCGGCGCGCGAATGGAGGCAGAGGAAAAATATATCGTGCCGAGCCAGCTCAAGGAGCGGTTGGCGCAAGGCGATGTCCAGTTGCTGGATGTCTGTTTCGGATTGGGCTACAACAGCCTTTGCGCGATGAACCTTGCGGTTGGAGGGAGAAAAACCGGAGCGACAACGTCCCCGCTGTCCGCGGACGACGAGGACGTCGTCCCTCCAGGACTATCAATCACCGCTCTCGAAATGGATCGGCGCGTGGTGGGAGCCGCTGCTAAAAACATCCAAACGCTGAAAACCGACACCTTCGACTGGAAACGGTTTCTTGAAGAACTTTATCTGTATGGCCAATCGGAAATCAGCAATCGGCAATCGGCAATGCTTCACTGGGGCGATGCGCGCCACACCATCACCAAACTAGCCACGTCCAATTTCGACCTCGTCTTCCTCGACGCCTTTTCCACCCAGCGCAACAGTGAACTTTGGACCGTGGATTTTTTCCGCAAACTAAAATGCGTGATGAAACCCGATGCCGTGTTGCTGACCTATTGCGCCGCAATCCCGGTGCGGGCGGGATTGCTGGAAGCCGGCTTTTTCGTGGGAGAAACCACGCCGGTTGGCCGGCAACGTGGCGGAACAATTGCAGCTATGCGGGCGGAAGACATCGAAATTCCCCTACCCGATGATGAACTGAAAACGATCCGCGAAACCACGCGCGGCCTGCCCTATTGCGATCCCTACGGCGTCTGGACCAACAAGGAAATACTGCGCGATCGGCAGGAACGGATCCTTGAACATAAGCAGAACTCCTTTTGATGAATTAATTCTTTTCGGTTTTTTGCCGATTTCTACGATCCTTACAAATGAGGACGCATGAAAAGCTGAATCGATCTTTTCTCCCTCTACGTATCCACGACTAACGCTATTCCCTGCCGATTCCCCGAACTCGGCCCCATCTGGGCCACCTAGTTGAAATCAGTCGATTCAGTGTTGTGGACGGATTGCGCGGCAGCCTCCATTCCGCGAGTCTCGCGCCGGCAATCATCAACTACTAAATCGAAATTAAAGCCTCCCCGGGGCAAGTACAAGGTGCGGTTCGCCGCACTTTTTTTTGTAGATGAGACTCGCCCGCTGGATCTCCATTTTCTGGAAGAGTTTCATGGACATGATTTTCGTTGGTTAATCAGCCATTCGGCTGTAGATTTGAAAGGTATATTACCATGTATAAACATAAGGGCATGACCGTATGAATCTTGATCCAACCCAGATGGCGGACTGGCAGATTGCCGAAGCCGCCGAACAGAATATTCTTCCCATCGAACAGATTGCCGAAAAGCTCGGTTTAATGCCCGGAGAACTGATCCCGCGTGGACGAAATGTCGCCAAAATCGACTACACCAAAACCTGGCAGCGCGTGAAGGATCTGCCCGTTGGGAAGTATGTCGATGTCACCGCGATAACCCCCACCCCGCTAGGCGAAGGGAAGACGACCACCACCATGGGACTTGTCGAGGGACTGGGCAGAATCGGCAAAAAACCGGTCGGCGCTATCCGTCAGCCCAGCGGTGGGCCGACCTTCAATATCAAGGGTTCTGCCGCCGGTGGCGGCCTGGCCCAATGTATACCGCTTGCTCCATTTTCGCTCGGATTGACCGGGGATATCGATGCCATTACTAATGCGCATAACCTCTGCATGGTGGCCCTGACAGCCCGTATGCAGCACGAAAACAACTATGACGACGAGCGGCTCGACTCCATTGGGATCAAACGTTTGGACATTGATCCGGAACGCGTTCAAATCAAATGGAGCATTGATTTTTGTGCTCAGTCGCTGCGCAACATTACCATTGGAAAAGGCGGGAAGATGGATGGCTACGAGATGGACTCCGGCTTCCAGATTTCCGTTTCCAGCGAGCTAATGGCCATTCTGGCGGTTTCCAACAGTTTGAAAGATATGCGCGAACGCATTGGGAAAATGGTGGTGGCCTACAGTCGCAACGGAGACGAAGTGACGACTGCCGATCTTGAGGTAGACGGCGCCATGACGGCACTCATGCTCGAAGCGATCAATCCGAATCTGGTGCAGACCATTGAAGGAAATCCTGTCCTTGTACACGCCGGTCCGTTTGCCAATATCGCCATCGGCCAAAGTTCGGTCATCGCCGACCTGCTTGGCGTCCGCATGGGCGACTATCTCGTCACCGAAAGCGGCTTCGGCGCGGATATCGGGTTCGAAAAATTCTGGAACCTTAAATGCCGCTGTTCGGGTCTCAAACCCGACGCCGTCGTGATCGTGGCCACCGTGCGCGCGCTCAAGATGCACGGAGGTGGCCCAATCGTCAAACCGGGCAAGCCGCTCGATCCCGCCTATCTTGAAGAAAATCTCGGCCTGCTGGAAAAGGGATGCAGTAACCTCGTTGCCCACATCCGCACCGTTCAACGCAGTGGTTCCATTCCTGTCGTCTGCATTAACGGATTCCATACCGATACCGATGCCGAACATGATCTGATCCGTCGCATTTCCGAAGAGCAGGGTGCGCGATGTGCGGTTTCCGAGCACTGGTTAAAAGGCGGCGAAGGGGCGATCGAATTGGCCGAAGCCGTTGTGGAGGCCTGTGAAGAGGAAAATCAGTTCGACTACCTCTACGATCTGGACCTTCCGCTCAAGCAACGGGTTTCGCTAATTGCCGATGAGCTTTATGGCGCCAGCGGCGTCGATTGGTCCCCCGAAGCTGAAAGAAAGATCGCGCAGTACCAAGGCGACCCCGAGGCGGCCCGCATGGGCATCTGTATGGTCAAGACGCATCTGAGCCTCTCGCACGATCCGGACTTTAAAGGCGCTCCGAAAGGATGGCGTTTGCCGATTCGTGATGTATTGATCTACAAGGGAGCCGGATTTGTCGTGCCTGTGGCCGGAGACATTAAACTGATGCCTGGAACCGGCTCGAATCCCGGCTTCCGCCGCATCGATGTGGATGTGGAAACGGGCAAGGTAACCGGGTTGTTTTAAAAATAAAATTTGGACTGCGGCGGCAAACGCCGTGCGACACCGATTTTCTCGGCATCGGCCTTCCGTTTAGAAAGCGGCGTGGCCCTTCGATTTCCGCCGCACTCAAAAAGGCAATCAACGGACGGCGTATTCCTGCAACCGGTGCAACTCAATGAATTCAAGGACGGAGGCGTGGGTGGATTCCAACTTTACCTTAGGCGCCATTCCTTTTTCATAGGCTTGAATCCAGCGGGACAGGCAGAGGCACCAATAGTCGCCACCTGATAGTCCGGGAAAACCAAATTCTGGAATGGGCGTGGAAAGATCATTTCCTTGCTCACGCGAAAACTCCAGAAACTCGTCCGTCATGAGGACGCATATGGTGTGCATGCCCTGATCCTCTGCGCGAGTATCGCACTTTCCATTGCGGAAGAACCCGGTCATCGGATCCTCGCTGCAAGTAATCAATGCTGTTCCTAAAACGTTTTTTGCCATGTTTTTCGTGATGTGTGATTTATGAGTCGTGACCTTTTTCGATAAGCAGGAAAGATCAGAAATCAATCGTCACCAATCACGCTCCTATCATTTCTTCGCTGTGAATCTTGATCAAATCATATTGCGTCGTCCGCTGGGCCGGCACCCAACCGGCCTCGCGAATGAGATGTATGACCAACGCTTCGTCTACCTTGTAGTCCACGCCCGTGGCACTTACCACCTCTTCGGTCATCAGCACTCCGCCATAGTCGTCGGCACCAAACTGAAGCGCCAGCTGGGAAACGTCGGGGCCTTCGGTCACCCATCCCGCCTGAAGATGCGGCACATTGTCGAGAATGATGCGTGCCATCGCGATAAGCCTTAAATAATCCACGCCGTTCTGCAAGCGGGGACATTCCAGATCGGTATGGTCCGGGGAAAAGCTCCACGGAATGAAGGCCGTAAACCCACCGGTCTTATCCTGCAGGTCGCGCACCTTCATCAAATGTTCAATGCGCTGTTCATAGGTTTCGCCAAAGCCATAAACCATGGTGGCGGTCGTCTTGAGCCCAATGGAATGCGCATCTTCCATTAAATCCAGCCACGCCTTGGAGCGCGTCTTTTTCGGGCTGATCCGTTTTCGGACCTCATCATTGAGGATTTCCGCCCCACCGCCCGGCAAGGACTGCAATCCGGCATCCTTCAGGCGTTGCAGACATTCCTTGATGGAGATGTGTTCCATCTTGGCCATGAATTCAATTTCGGTCGGCGAAAGGGAATGGATCCAGATATCGACGTTGTCGCGGATACCCGACAGGCACGCTTCGTAATAGTCGAGTTTCAAATCAGGATGCAGCCCGCCCTGAATCAGAATCTGGGTGGCACCCGCTTCGGCCGCCGCCTTGACTTGTTCGACAATCTCCTCCGGACTCTTGACGTAGGCATTGTCTTTTTCCTGCTTGGTGTAGAATGCGCAGAACTTGCAATCCACCACGCACACATTGGTCGTGTTCAGGTTCTTGTCGAACACATAGGTGGCCAGATCGCCTGGAACCGTTCGGCGACGGCAGATATCGGCTACGCGGCCAAGTTCCTGAAATGGAGCGTCGTGGTAAAGAATCGCGGCGTCTTCCGCATTGATCCGGTCACCGGCTTCAACGCGATCGAGAATCGTTTTCCAGCGGCTGGAGACCACGGGCGCCGCAGGAAGCGCACTAACATCGGGCTGACCTTCCACCTGTGCATAAACGCTGTTGGTCAAAACCGGGGTGTGTCCAAGGTTGGAAAGAAAATCCTCCATTTCCTGTGCGGTGAAGAATTTCTGGCTCTGCGGTGCGCCACCTTCCTTGGCGATGCGCTCTTCGAGGCTCGTTCCTCCGATATCGTCGACGCCGCTATGCGTCAGAACTCCGAGCAGTTTGCGATCCATGTAGTTCACCAGCATGCGGACATGCGGAAAGTTATCGAGGTAGATGCGGGTCATGGCTGCAACACGGATCTGCCGATCCCCGGACGGCCCGTATTTTAGGCCGAGCGCGGTTCCATTGGTCTGGAACGGCAAGGGAATGGCGGCCTGGAATCCTCCGGTCTCATCCTGCAGTTCACGCAGTCGGGAAAGGTGATCGATCAGATGCCAGTCTTCTTCGATATGCCCGAAGAGCATGGTGGCGTTCGTCGGGATACCCAGTCCATGGGCTTCGCGGTGTACATCGAGCCAATGCTGGGCAAGAATTTTGGTGGTCGCGATCTTTTTGCGGATGTCCGGATGGAAGATTTCCGCCCCGCCACCGGAAATGGAACCAAAACCACAAGCCTGCAAGCGTTGCAGACATTCCTTGATCGAGATGCCGGCATTGCCGGCAATCCAATGGATTTCCACAGCGGTCATGCCTTGCAGCAATACCCCTGGAAGCATTTCTCGGGAGAGCGCAAACAGCTTTTCGTAATATTCAATATCCAGCTCGGGAATCATCCCGCCGACGATATGCAGGTCGGTCAGGTTCCAGTTCTGGGCGCGTTCCAGGTTTTTACGGGCATCTTCGAGGGTGGTAATGTAGGCATCTTTGGCCCCTTCCGGACGCCAGAAGGAGCACAGGTTGCATTCGACCACGCACAGGTTGGTCGGATTGAGGTTGTGACTGTGGACATAGTAGGTTTTATTGCCGTGGCGAGCGCGTCGAATCGCATCGGCGCGGCCCATTAGCTCAGCCGTGGACATATTCTGCAGCATATCCAGTGCTTCGGCATCCGTTATGCGTTGTTGAACAAATTCATTCATCTAAATTCGGCCTCCCGATTAAATTGGCACTAATTTGGTATAGATTTACCAGAATGGCCACTCCAAATTTTCACGGATAGGAAACACGTTTGGTGTTCCATAGCAAGAAAACGCGCCTCCTCATTTCGAAGAAGCGCGTTTATCCTGCGGAGCTGTGTGCCTACACCAACTCGCAGGCCCCGCCGGCACAGGCGATTTCACCCTGCAGGTTGGTAGCATCGTCTTTCTCATGCATCTGGGTGTAGTCGACTTGTTGGAATTTGGAGATCAGCTCGTTCCATAGCGTCTCATCCTGTGCAGACACGACCTCTTCGTGCGGAGCCTGGGCATAGGCCTTGTCTCCCGAAGCCGCCAGCATGCTGATTCCGGTAAAATCGGCACGATTTTCCCAGATATATTCCGCGACATCATCCCACTCGCCATCCTGCACCGTAAGGGTGTTGGAAACGTTGTGATAGAGACCGGGATTCGATTCCGGGCGGGCCGTGCCGGGAATGACCCAGTTCTGTTGGGTGGAGTGCACATACTTCAGCAAGTCCATGGCAGACATTTCGTTGCGGATAATCGCTTCTTCCGGTGCTTCAACACAGAAGGTAATCACGTCGTCGGTCTTGTTGGCGCTCCAGACGGATTCGTTGCACATGTGTGGGTTCTGTGCATTGAAAAACTTGTATACCGGGTCCGTCTTGTTGGCCTGTACACGGCGGAAGTACCGGCGGGCATGACGCGGGTGAATTCCGGAGGCGGTACCCAGCAGCAGCGAGGTGGAGCCCGCAGGCTTGACACAGGTCAGTCGCGCTCCCGGCTCGGTGCCGATCTTGAGCGAAATCTCGCGGTTCACCTCAATGGCATACTTAGCCATCTTCTGCTGCATGATCGGATCAAGTGTAACGGTTGGCGAGTCCATCATACCCGTGATGGAAACCCCCAGTAGCGCTTCGCGGCAGCAAAGCTTTTCTGTGGTTTCACCAAGGTACGGGAAGGTGGTGTAGCCGGCCTGTAACGTGCCGATGATCGTCGCGGCGCGCACGGCGGTCCGGAAGTCTTCTTCAGTAAGCAGTTTTGCGCCGTTGATCTCGGTCAGGTTGCAGAACTGCCAGCCGGACTCGATGGTGATGTTTCCATCGGCATCCTTGACTTCAAGGTGCGGATTCAATCCGATCTCGCAGCAGGGATTGCAGCCATGCGATAGATCGTTGGAGAAATAGAATCCAGGTTCGCCCCACTCCTTTTGTTTCTGGAAGATTCGCAGGAACTGGGCCTTGGAGGTTTCATTTCGAATCAGTTTTACAGAGTTGTTGGAGCGCCCGCGTTGCGGATTTTCGTTAAACCAGTTGCCCCGCTTGGCGTTCATCATTTCACCGTCGTCCGGCGAGAAAAGACAGATGGTTGCACTGCGGCGAACCCCGCCGGCAATAACCGCATCGGCGGCGTGCATCATCAGGTCGTAGCATTCAATCGGCTTAAGCTTGCGCCCCAGCGACGTATCCAGAATATGACGGCAACGTTCGAGTGCGCGACGCAGCGGCACGTGGCCCGGTGCACGGCCGCCGGAGGTTTTCAGGGAGCTGCCCCGCGAACGGATCTTCGAATAGTTGAACTCGACCAGATAGCCTTCAATGTAGCTGACCATCAGTTCGTGCATGGCATCCGCCCACCCTTCAATCGTATCGGGGATGGAAAAGTGAACGACATTGCTCTCGTCAATAGACTGCGCGAGTTCAGGAAGCTTTTCCACATGCTCGAACTCAACGCTGAATCCTACCCCGGTACCGCAAAGTAAAAGGTAGAGGCCTTCGCGGAAAAACTCGACGCGGTCACAGATACCAAAGGTGCAGTTATACATGCGGGCATGGTTCTTCTCGATGGCGGGACCGCCAAACTGCATGGAGCGCATGGAAGGAAGGCAACGCTTGTCAATGACCTGATCGAAAGCCCAGCGAATATCCTCTTCGGCAGCGGGGAAGGTTCGCAGGTGCATGTCGCGAACGCGGCCCACCGCTTCGGGAAAGGTTTCACGGCGGCCCAGATCGGGGAGGAATCGGGCATAGCGGCTGGCCAGCATGTAGTCCTGGATGGCGGAGGCATCGGGACGGAGACGCTGATTACGGGCCTTCTTGTGCTCTTCGCGATAGAGAATGTAGGCACGGGCCACATCATAGAGGCCGGCTCCCATCAATTGCTGCTCTACCAGATCCTGAATCTGTTCGACATCCACTTCATCCATGCCGCGCTGTTCGTAGCCCTTGATGATATTATCGAGCTTGGAGGTAATGTCCTTGACGATGGTCAGAAGATGCGTCGGTACATTCTCGTCCGTTTGAGTTGCACTTTTTACCGCCTTTTCAATGGCGCTGAAGATTTTTGTTTCATCGTAGTCGACTGTCGCGGCATCCCTTTTTTTTACCTTGATTACCATGCGTTTATCCCTTTCATTTAAAGCTTTTTGCGAATTCACAATCAGAGGGAGATGTTATGACGAATAACCTGAAAGCACAATATGTAGTGCCCTCCCGAGAACTATCGCACAATATATTGCCAGCATGGGAAGTGAAGAAAAAAATTATAAAAATAGAAACGCAACCGTTTGGTCGGTATTTTAAACGCCGAAAATAAACGGACTTACGGATATTTGAACCGGTCGATTCTTCTTCCGGTTGAGACCAGTTTTGCTACTTTTCTAAACATGAACGAACTGCTATCCCAATTCCCCAGGGTCCCGCTGGCCCAACTACCCACCCCCGTAAGTCCGCTGGCATGTATTGCTGACCAATATCATCACCCTGAACTATTTATAAAGGAAGACGACATTTCCGGCACTGAATACGGAGGGAACAAGATCCGCAAACTCGAATTCCTGCTAGGAGAGGCTCTCGATCAGGGATGCAAAAGCGTTATCACCTACGGAGCTGCAGGCTCCAACCACGCTTTGGCTACGGCAATCTGCTGTCGGCAGGTTGGCCTGCACCCCATCTCCATCCTCGCGCCACAGGAACCGAACGACCATGTCCGGAAAAACATACTGATGGGGATGGCAGCCGGTGCCGAGCTTCACTTGTGCGGGCATTACCGGGAGTTTCCCAAGGTTACGAGACGGCTATCGAGAGAACGGGAAGCCGCCGACGGCCACTCGCCCTATATCATCCCCGCAGGAGGGACCAATGCCACCGGTGCCCTTGGATTTGTTAACGCTGCTTTTGAATTAGCCCGGCAAATGACGCCGGACGTCATCTATCTCCCCATGGGAACCGGAGGAACATTGGCGGGGCTATTGGTTGGGTTGAGGCTGGCAGGACTTACGACGCGCATAGAAGCCGTGCGTGTCGTCGATCCGGATTTCCGGAACCGGAAGCATATTCGCCAGCTATGCGGCGAACTATGCGCCAAGCTGGGTATCGCAATGAACTTCTCTGATTCCGACATTGGCATACGAGACGAGTTCTTCGGGCTGGACTATGGCATTCCCACACCCGAGAGTCAGGAAGCCGTCCGCCGGTTCGAAGTTGCCGAAAATGTATATCTCGAAAACACCTATACCGGGAAAACGGCAGCGGCCCTTCTTCAGGACCTGTCTGATGGCAGGCTCGAAGGACAATCCGTTCTCTTCTGGAATACACTCAATTCCCGCGATTTCCCCAAAGAGGTCATGGGGTCGGACTACAAAAGGCTACCTAGGGAATTCTATCCCTATTGGTGTATAGATTAAGTAGTTTGGACTTCTACTTCGCTATTATTCCGCTATATATGTGCGGTTTACTATATGGATTCAGAAGGTGTAGTTGATGTCGACTACATGAAAAGAAAATTAAAGGTTGATTGAGCATGAGCGAACGAAAGAAGAGATTTTTTTTCCTGAACCACAAAAAGTCGAGCGCTTTGGTGGTGAGCGTCGTTATACATATTGTGTTCATTGTCGTAGCGCTCACCTTTGTTGCGGTACAGGTGTATGTCAAACCCGAGCAGACCTTTGAGGCCACGGATGTCAAACGTCCCAAGATGAAGCTTAAGAAACTTCAGGTGCCCGTTAAGGAGAAAAAAGTCCAGGCCCCCAAGTTGCGCCACACCATTGTAACGAAACCCAAATACAAGGACGTAAACATCCAGATGCCGGAAATCATCGGCGTACCCGGAGGCACGGGATACGGAAAAGGTGATGGACTTGGAGGGTTGGGTTTCAATTTTGATCTGGATCTGTTCGGTGGTAGCCGGGGCTCGGGAAACGAGCTGATCGGAACCTTCTATGACCTTAAGCAGGAGCCGGATGGAGACCTGACGGATATCGGGAAGGCGGTGCAGGATAAGAACAAGAACCATGCGAAAGAGGCCTTGTATAAGGTTATCAAGGGCTTCGTCGGCTCCGGCTTTAATGAAGGGCGACTCAACGGTTACTTCAAAGGCCCCAAACTAAAGTATGCTACGGCACTGATGATGCCGCCAATTGATGCCAACGCGGCCCCGGAAGCCTTTGGCGTAGAAGATCAGGTGAAACCCAGTTACTGGGTATGTCACTACAAAGGCCAAATTGCTGCGCCGGAAAGTGGCCGCTACCGTTTTTGCGGATTGGGCGACGATGTGCTGTTCGTACGAGTGGGACGTCGAATGGTTCTCGATGCCTGCTGGGCGGAACATATCAAGCTAATGTCCGATTGGCTGAGCAAATCAGACCAGAACCGCTTGTTTCCTTTGGATCGTGCTTTGATCGATGGCATCAATTTCAAGGACATCTATTCACAGATTGAGGATCTCGGTGGATGGAATGGCTCCAGACAGTTTTATGAGGCGATCAAGGATATCCGTGTAAATGGTGAGCCCTTTGCCGTCGACTCGTGGAAACTGGCCTGCCGCATGGTGTATGGAGACTGGTTCACCCTGAGGAAAGGGCAAGCGGTCGATATTGATATTCTGATCGGCGAAATCCCAGGTGGAAGTTTCATGTGCCGGCTCATGATCGAGCAGGAAGGCAAACACTATAAGATGGTGCCATCCGATGCCGGTCCCCGACCGGTCCTGCCGGTATTCAAAACAACCGAGATTGATGAAAAACTGGCCGGACAAATGAAAATTGATTCAAACCATGCAACGCTGGACGGTCCTGTCTTCGGCGTAGGTATTAATGGCAAGAAAAAGGCCTTGGGCGCATTCTAATAAATAGCCGATCCTTTGTCTCTTAAAGAGGTCGCCATCGATTGATGGTGAAGTCCAAATACCCGATAGCCATTAACCTTTTTTAGTTTTAAGCGCGTAAGGAGTCTGCTATATATGAAAGTACCCTTCATATGTGGAATGCAAAGTTGAATTACTAAACGAATAAAGAACAATCCGGGGCGATAGAACATGAGCGAACAAAAGAAAAAGTTTTTTTTCCTGAACCACAAAAAATCGAGTGCTTTGGTGGTGAGCGTCATTATACATATTGTGTTTATTGTCGTTGCGCTCACCTTTGTCGCTGTACAGGTATATGTCAAACCCGAGCAGATCTTTGAGGCCACGGCAGTCAAACGTCCCAAGATGAAGCTTAAGAAACTGCAGGTGCCCGTTAAGGAGAAAAAAGCCCAGGCCCCAAAGTTGCGCCACACCATTGTAACGAAGCCAAAATACAAGGACGTAAACATCCAGATGCCGGAAATCATCGGCGTACCCGGAGGCACGGGATATGGACAAGGTGATGGACTTGGAGGACTGGGATTCGGATTTGATTTGGACCTCTTTGGGAGCAGCAGAGGCACAGGTAACGAATTCATCGGTACCTTTTACGACCTAAAACAAGACCAAGATGGTGAACTGACTAAGATCGGGGAATTGGCCGAGGAAAATTCATACAGTCCTGATACTCAAGTTCTTGCGTGCAAGGTCATCAAGGGATTCGTCGGTTCCGGTTTTAGCGAAAGGCGTCTCAAGGACTTCTTCAAGGCACCCAAACTGAAATACTCAACCTCGTTTATAATGCCGCCTATGGCCGCTGAAGCTGCTCCCGAGGCCTTCGGTGTTGATGACAAGGTTCAGGGTAAATATTGGATTTGCCATTACAAGGGACAGATTGCCGCCCCGGAAACCGGAAGCTATCGTTTCTGCGGAATCGGAGATGATATTCTGATCGTCCGCGTTGGAAAACGGGTGGTACTGGATGCCAGCTGGCCAGAGCTAATCGGACAAGTGTCATTCTGGAAAAGCGACAATGACGACAGCTATAGGTTTCCTATTAATCAGAAAAATTATGGGAGCGTAAAGGGTGCTGACTTCATGGACATCTTCTCGCAGATTGAAGACCTAGGTGGCTATGACAGCGATGTTAGCTGGGGTTATACCTTGGGCCAGGTTAAAATCGATGGCGAGAATTTCGACCCTAAAGGCAGCTACATGTCTTTGGCATCGCGTTTGGTTATTGGTGACTGGGTAAGACTGAGAAAAGGTCAACCCGTGGATGTTGACATCCTAATTGGAGAATTTCCGGGCGGATTCTTCGCTAGCCGACTGCTCATCGAAAAGCAGGGAGTAAGCTATAAAATGGTTGAATCCGATGCGGGCCCTCGCCCGGTTCTCCCCATATTCAAAACCACTCCGGTGGACGAGAAACTTGTATCGAAGATGGAACTTGACCCTAGGGAGATGACGCTGGACGGGCCTGTATTCGGAACAGCAATTAATGCAGACAAAAAACCGATGGGCACTTTCTAATTGCGGTCGATGGTCCTTTAAAACCTTTGAGTGGAGCGCATGAGTTCGTTCCCCGTAACGATCAAATTACTCGGCTCATTTGCATGGATATTGTCCCCCGTAGTTCCACACAAGAAGCGTTGAGCTCCATATTTCCAGGACGAATTGGATCATACTTGGCTACTTTCCGACCAATGCCCGCCAGTTCACCCGTGCGGCTTGCCATGCATCGGTATTCTGAGGGATGAACTCCTTCGTTTCCCCGGCGAAGGAGTTACGGATGATTTCACGCCCGTCATCGAGCGATTGGATGTCCCCCATCGCCAACATCTGGACAATCAGATTGCCCGTTGCCGTGGCCTCGGTCGGGCCGGTTACGACCTTGCGACCGGTGGCGTTGGCAGCCAGCTGATTGAGCAAGGTATCCTTGCATCCGCCGCCTACGATGCGCAATATGTCCAGTTTGCGGCCTGACAGGGTTTCGAGCGATTCGTAGACATCCGCATAAAGCAAGGCCAGCCCTTCATAGGCGGCGCGCAGGATCTGTGCATGGGTTTCAGGACGCCCCTGCCCCGTGTGTTCGCAGTAGTCCTGGATCCGTGATGGCATATCGCCCGGGGCAAGGAATCCCTCATCGCTCGGATCAATGAAGAACTCAAATGGTTGGGCCTCCAGCGCCATGTGTTCCATGGCTGCCCACGAATAGTCGCAGTCCTGTTCGTTCCAAACCCGGCGCAGCTCCTGGATAATCCACAGGCCGGAAAGGTTCTTCAGGAAACGGATGGTACCGCATACGCCGACCTCGTTGGTAAAGTTGGCCGCTAGTGATCCTTCGTTAATGACAGGCTCGGTCAGCTCCGTTCCAAGCAGAGACCAGGTGCCGGAACTAAGAAAGGCGCAATGTTCCCCCTCGGAAACCGGCACGGCCGCAAAGGCGCTGGCGGTGTCGTGTCCGCCGACCGCTACCACCGGCAATCCATCGGTTTCGCCGATCACGGTTCCGGGATCGACTAGTTCGGCAAACAGATCGGTCCGAATGCCCAACTTTTCCAGCAGGTCGTATGCCCAGTCTTTCGTCACCGGATTGTAGAACTGGGAGGTGCTGGCGATGCTTCGTTCAGCTACCATGTTGCCGGTCAGCCAATACCCCAGCAGATCCGGTGAGAAGAGCAGCTTGTCGGCCATTCGGTATTGGGCTGAATCCGACAAGGAAAGTGCCATCAGCTGATAGAGGGTATTGATCTCCATAAACTGGATGCCGGTCTGGGCAAATACTTCTTCCTTAGGCACGCGTTCGAACACCTTTTCGAACATGCCGTTGGTCCGGCTGTCACGATAGTTGACCGGATTGCGAAGCAGCTTCCCGTCGGCATCGAACAAACCAAAATCGACGCCCCAGGTATCGATTCCCATCGAAACAAGACCGTCCCCGAACTCCTTTTTGGCGAGAGCAATGCCTTCCTGGATACAGCGAAACAGATGGACAAAATCCCAATGGAGCGTGCCACGGATTTCCGTCGGACCGTTCCAGAACCGGTTCATCTCCTTGAGCGTCAGCTTTCCTTCATCTAAGGTTCCTACAATGGTGCGTCCGCTTGATGCCCCTAGATCCACTGCCAGATAATGCTTCGCCATTGTCCCAACCCCTCTCAATGATTTTTCCGCTAACATTGTTGGGCGGGAATGGCTGAAGGCCTTCCCGCCGCGGCTTGAAGGTCTGTGACCGTTCCAGCCCTACAATCCCCTTTTAAATCGCCGGCGCGTTGGCCAATAGGTATTGCTCGGCTTCCGGGCTCCACAGGCCATTGTGTTTTTCAACGATCGCGGCCAGGCCCTGATAGAATTCGCCGGCCAAGCCCTTCAGATCATTCAGCGCCACCAGCGGCATGCTGACATTGTTATAGACCAGCTTCTTGCCACCCGGAATATTCGGCAGATTCAGGGTGGTATCGATTACCGCATCGAGACCGCCAACGTGCGTGATCATGGTGGACGGGTTCAGGCGCCCCTCTTCCATCATTTTCAGCGACTCGATCATATCATCGGTGTTGCCGCCGCTTGTACCGACCACGTGCGTGGCAGCATAATGAACGTTGTAGAAGTTGAACTCGGCCGAAAAAGCGGGATCGGTCGGGCCGGCAAAGAAATTCAGACAGCCATCGAACGCCAGCAGCTTATCAGCCTGCTCGATCACGGGGCGAACCGGAGCATACACGAAGACGTCGTTGAAGCCCTCACCCTTAGGAGTAAGCGACTTCAGGTAGTCCACGCCATGGCTTTCTTCCGCCGTATTGACATAGATCAGCTCAACGCCGTTGGCCCTGGCTTCTTCAACCGTGTAGATCGATGCGGCACGTTCCAGTCGGGCATTGTCGATATCGGTGACCACCAGCAGCCCCGGCTTGCGGTCGCAGTGGATCGCATAGTCGATCGCGCCCAGCCCCATTGGGCCAACGCCGGCGAGCAACGCCATCGCACCGCCCTCAACGATGCCCATTTCGTGGACATAGCTGCCGGGCTTGGTGTGGTAGTTGGCGTGGAAGCCGCCCACGATGCAGGACATCGGTTCGGCCAGCGAACCGTGATAGTAGGCTTCGCCGTTGAACGGCAACAGGCAATCCTGCGCCATGACCTCGGCGGGAATGATGACATATTGCGAATCGCCGCCGATGTATTGGTACGAATAGCCCGGCGCCGAAAGAATGCCTACGGGGCCATTTTTATAGTTGATCGCGGGCTGGATCGAAAACTTGTCGCCTGCCGTGAACTGATCCGCCCATTTGCTGCCGACCTCCACGATCTCGCCGCAGAACTCGTGCCCGATAATGATCGGCTCGTCCGCCACATTGTCAGGAATGCGCTTGTGCTTGATGCCCTGCGACGCCGCCTTGTAGGACGACATGCAGATGGAATCGGATACGATCTTGGCAAGGATTTCGTTTTCACCGATGGCCGGAAGTTCGAACTCCTCCAACCGCAAATCTTTCTCGCCGTAAAGTCTGACTGCCTTGGTTTTCATGGTTACCCTCCGGGTAATAGTTAATCGTAAATTGTTATTGGTTATTCGTTGTCGGTCATTAGTTCAGCATCACCTGGCCGCCAGTGACGGGGATGGCTTGGCCGGTTTCATATTTCTGTTCGACCGTGTAGAGAATGGCCTTCGTGACGTCTTCTCCATCGCATCCGCGGCCCATCGGGATTTGCGATTCGTAGTAATGGCGGACATCCTCGACGGTTTTGGCTCCCGGCACCTTCCCGGTATTGAGGTACTGCGTAAACAGCCCCTTCTCGGGGTCGGACCACAGCGGCCCGTCGAAAAAGTTTCCAGGGCAGACGGTGTTGACCTTGGTGTTATCCACCACCAGTTCCTTGGCAAAACTCTGCACCAGACCAACAGAACCGAACTTTGAGCCGGCATAGGCACCGTTCTTATTGGAACCTTCCAACGCCGACTTGGAGCTGATGCTGATGATGTCGGTGTAGTAGTTTCCGTGCGGCTTGTTCATACGCTCCATCACCGGCGCAACATGTTTCGTGCATAGGAAGAAGCCGATATAGTTGACGTCGGTCACGAACTCGAAATCCTTAAGCGTCATTTCCTTTACGCTGCCGGCCTTGAGCACTCCGGCGTTGCTGACAAACAGGTCGATTCCGCCCACGGTCTTAACGATTTCCACCACCATCTTCTCGACCGACTTTTCATCGGTCACGTTGACGGAAATGCCAAAGGCCACGGTACGCCCGGCCTCTTCATTGAGCTCCAGTGCCAGCTTTTTGGCTCCACCCACGTTCATGTCCGCAATGAACACGGTCGCTCCGTTTTTGATGAGTTCGCGCACGATGCCTTCGCCGAATCCCTGCGCCCCGCCGGTCACCACGCAAACCTTGTTGTGTACCACCGCGGCACGACCGGTCGAGATCGGTGCGGCAGAGGTTCCGTTCATGGCATCGTCGTAGTCCTCGCCAAGCAGGAAGCCGCCGACACCTTCAACATAGACCGAGTGCATACCCTTCTCGTATTTTTCGGCCAACTCATCCGCCTTGCACGTGAGTTCGGCATAGTCGATCCGATCCTTGAATACGACAACGTCACCCTTTTCTCCATCAAAGCTCAGTCCGCGTAGCATTGGCGCGATTTCGAGTGCTTTCTTTTTCATTTCAAATCTCCCTTCAGATTGATCGCCTCTTCAGGACGGGAATGATCAATCCGTTTTCCAATCTCTGCATAACGGGCAACACGCTCTTCCAGCGGCTTGCTGGCCAGCGGGTTTTTATCACTAAACAGTGCCAGTTTCGGATCGGCGTCAGCGAGCTTTTCATGCGCAATCAGCGCCCAAGCCGCATCGGCCAGATGCTTGAATTCCGGCTCCAGCAGGATCGGGCAGTTGAACGACTGCCGCGAACTGTTGATGTCCACACCGCTGATTTCCATCAGGCCGTTTTCCTGGCAAAGCTTTTGCAACCGCATTAGTTGTTCAAGGGTGTTGCGCGGCGGCATGTAGGTGATCGCCTTGAAGCCGAGCTGCTTCAGCTCGGGCACCAGCTCATCGAGGAAATCATCCTCGAACTTTTCTGCCTTCTTGTCTCCGGTCGGTGATTCGCCGACATCGCCGAGGTAGGCATAGGCCGGGATCGCGCCGATTTCGTTTCCAAATTTGACGGCGTCATGGACGGAGATGCATTCGTCGTAGTCCGAAACAATGAAAAACTCGGGAACCAATTCCGACTTAAACGCCCCCAGCAAATCGTAGGCATAGTGCGGATTGCCCGTATCAAGCAACAGTTCCTTGAGCTTGCCGGCCAATGGAATCTTCATCTGATTTTCGACAAATCCAACCAGCCACTCACCCTTGCCATGCTCCTCGATCAGCTTAAGCGACAGCGCATAGAGAATGTGGCGTTCGGTGACCGATCCTCCATCAGCCGCATTGGAGATGGCTAGAACGTCGGCGTCGAAATCAAGCGTTGGGGCCCCACGCTCGTTCAGGACCGCATTCAATTTTTCAACTTCTTTCCGGTCGCGCGCAATCCGCGCCTCGTGGATCGGCTTCAGGAAGTCCTTTACCTTGGCAATCTGGTTACGTGGAATACCGTGGATTGCGATGTAACTGACGTTAGGCTCGTCGGGATTATTGGTCTTGCGACCTTCCACCGACGTGCCGTTCATATTGACGCGCATCTCGAAACCAATAGTCGCCGCGATGTCCATCTTTTTGCTGGCTTCAAGAAACTCCTCGCAGCCAGAAACCGAATCGTGGTCCATGATGCCAACGGTCCCAAGTCCAGCCTGTTTGGCCTTTTCCGGAATGTCCGACGGCGTGTAGGGGCTGAACGAATAGGTCGAGTGAACGTGGTTGTTTACTTCTAGTGCCATATAAAACCTCTGGTTTCGTGACGAGTGAGCCGTAAAACGTGAGTCACGACTCAATCGTCACTTGTCAGTTTTACACACCCTTCCGCGCAATGCGCAACATTTCGCCAGTGGTATAGTTGTGCTTCACCACATGACCTGGAAGCGGAACGATGCGCTCGTGGATCGCGTCGATGATCCACTCGGACTGCGGGAAGTAATCCTTCTCCATTTCAGCGGCCGGAGAGATCCAGTTCTTGGCACCGATCACCACCGGCGGAGCATCGAGATAGTCGAAGCACAGGTTCGTGATGTTCGATGCAATATTGTGCAGCGCGGAACCACGCTCTACCGCATCGGAGACCAGCACGATGCGACCGGTCTTCTTGACGGATTCGACGATCTTGTCGTAGTTGAGCGGCGCGACGAAACGCAGGTCGATAAGTTCGACTTCCATGCCGTACTTTTCCTTCATTTCATCAACCACCTTCATGCCGCTGTAGAGCACCGGACCGAGCGTTACGAGCGTCAGGTCTTTGCCCTGAACACGAACCGCTGGCTCTCCCTCTTCCGTTTCATAGTAGCCTTCCGGCACCCCGCCCTTTTCGAACAGCTCGCCCACGCCGTAGGTCTTCTGCGATTCGAAGAAGATCACCGGATCGGTTCCGGCCAGCGCCAGGTTGAGCATGCCCTTGGCATCGTAGGTCGTCGCCGGATAGTAAACCTTCAGGCCCGGGATATGGTTGACCATTGCGGTCCAGTCCTGCGAATGCTGCGCGCCATACTTGTTGCCCACGGAAACGCGGAGCACCAGCGGCATTTTCAGGATGCCGGCGGACATCGACTGCCACTTGGCGATCTGGTTGAAGATTTCATCGCCGGCGCGGCCCATGAAATCGCAATACATCAGCTCGGCGCACACTCGGCCGCCGCTCAGGGCATAACCGCAGGCGGTTCCAACAATCGCGCCTTCCGAAATCGGCGAGTTGAACAGGCGATGGTACGGCAGCAATTCCGTCAAACCGCGGTAGCAGGCGAATGCCCCGCCCCAGTCGCGGTTTTCCTCGCCGTAGGCAATCATGGAGGGGTCCACGGTAAAGCGGTGGGCCATGGCTTCGAAAATGCCGTCGCGGAAGGTGTAAAGCTGGTTGGGCTTGTAGGGCTGGCCGGTTTCGTCAAACGCATACCGTTTTTTGCGCTTCAGCTGCTTAACGCGATCGTTGTCTTCGAGCTTCTGCAGCAGTTCCGGCTCGCGGTCATCGAATTTCTCAACCTTGCCGTTGGAGTACATGACCTTTTCGATCAGACCGACATCAGAATACGGGGAAACCGATTCATCGATCGCCAGCTTCATGGCTTTGCTGACCTTGGCAACAACCTTGGCCTTCAAGGCTTCGGCATCCGTTTCGGAGAGAGCGCCGTTTTCGATGAGGTATTCGCCGAAGGTGCGAACGCAATCCTGTGCTTCCCAAAGCTCCATCTCTTCCTTGGAACGATAGGACGAAGCATCGGATGGAGAGTGTCCGGAAATACGGTAGGTAACGATGTCGAGTAGAGCCGGCCCCTTACCTTCGAGAAGAACTTTTTTCTTGCGTTCGGTGGCATCGGCCACCGCCAGCGGATTGTATCCGTCGACACGTTCCGCATGCATCTGATGGGAGTTGATGCCCGCGCCGATACGCGCCGCGTATTTGTAGCTCATGGTTTCGCCAACCGTCTGCCCCCCCATGCCATACTGGTTGTTCATGATATTGATCAGTACCGGGGGATGGCCGAATTCTTTGTCCCACAGCTCGACATATTGGTCCATCGCCGCCATCCAGATGCCTTCATAGACCGGGCCGCAGCCCATGGAGGCGTCGCCGATGTTTGCAATCACGATGCCGGGCTTGCGGTTGATCAGCTTGTTCATAGCCGAACCGACGGAAATGTCCGCGGAACCGCCCACCAGTGCGTTGTTCGGCATGGATCCGAACGGAATGAAGAAGGCATGCATTGAGCCGCCAAGGCCACGGTTGATGCCGGTGTCGCGGGCGAAGATTTCCGCCAGAGTGCCGTAAAGGATGAAGTCTTCCGCCAAATCCTTGGCACTCTCGTGTGAGCCATCCTTTACGACCTTCAACGTAGCGCCATCAAAGAACCCTTCCATGATGCTGTTCAGCTTGGCGTCGTCGAGTTGGTAGATCGCGGACAGGCACTTGGCCAGAATTTCACCATGCGAACGGTGCGAGCCGAAGATGTAGTCATCGGTGTCCAGATTGACCGATTGACCAACCGCCGCGGCCTCCTGGCCAATCGACAAGTGGGCCGGCCCCGGATGATTGTATTCCATGCCTTCATAGGATCCTTGAACCTTGATCTGGTTCAGCATGGTTTCGAATTCGCGGATCATGAGCATGTCGTAGTACATCTTGACGAGACGCTCCTTGCCGTACTTCTTCTCTTCCTTCTTGTAGTCCGATTTGTACTGGTTGATCGGAATCGGCTTAAAGGTTATTTCCCCCGCCTTGCGGGTTTCCTCTGGGCATATAACTTGATCTTTTGGCATGGTTGGCTCCTTTAAAAAATGATCAGACAGATCGGTCGGGTTCGTCTGATCAGACTGATTGATTAAAACTGAAACATCGTACTGCGAATAACTTCCCCGACCGTCGGGTGCGGGAAGACGATTTCCTGGACATCCTCGACACGGAGTCCGGACTCGATCATGGCGGCGACGCCCCAAATGATTTCCGAGCTATAGGCCCCGAACATGTGCACGCCGAGCAGCGCCTGGGTATCGGCATCGACAACCACCTTGACGGAACCCGGACCGCGCTTGCCGTTTTCAGCAAGGAAGCGTCCGCTCATGATGAGCGGCAACGAGGCGGCCTTGACATTATGCCCTGCCTCCTTCGCTTGTTTTTCAGTCAGGCCGCAGCCCGCGATTTCCGGCATCGAATACACCGCCCACGGAATGGCGTTGGTGCGGAAACGATCCTTCTTGCCGAGAATCGTATTGAGCGCCACCTCGCCCATGCGGGTGGCCGAGTGAGCCAGCTGTGATTTTCCGGTAACGTCGCCGATGGCGTAGACGTTCGGTAGATTGGTGCGTTGCTGGTCGTCGGTCTTGATGCCGCGACGATCAAAATCAAGCCCGGCTTCTTCGACGCCCATACCGGACAGGTTCGGCGAGCGGCCAACGGACATCAGCACAATGTCGGCATTGATCGACTTTTCCTCACCCGATTTGGTGGTGAACTTCACGTCATGGCCGTCGATGGCTGTAACGCGACATCCGAGATTGAAATCGACCTTGCCCTTGAGTGCCTTGCGGAACTGGGCCGCCTGATCGTTGTCCATGAACGGAATGATTTCATCCAGCATTTCAATCACGTCGACCTTGACGCCCAGACTGCTAAAGAAGCTGGCGAATTCAATCCCGATCACGCCGCCGCCGATCACGGCCAACGACTTCGGCATCGTATCAACGCTCAGGATTTCCTTGCTGGTCATGACGTGCGGCTGGTCGGCACCGGGAATCGGCGGAATAAACGGGGAGCCGCCGGTGGCGATTACGACGTTGTTGCCTTCGTATACCGTGCCGTCGACTTCGATCTTGCGTGAATCAATCAGCTTGGCCGTGCCGTAAAGGACTTCGACCTTGTTTTTCTTCATCATGGCCGCAACCCCGCCACGCAAGGTTTCGATCACGTCCTGCTTCCAAGCCATCGTCTTATCGAGGTCGAACTGGACATCGCCAACATTGACCCCGAACTCCGGCGCCTCCTTGGCATGAACATAGTGTTTAGCGGAATTGAGCAGGGTCTTGGTCGGGATGCAGCCCCAGTTAAGACAAACGCCGCCGAGATACTGCTTTTCAATCAGCAGCACCTTCAGCCCCTTATGCCCTGCCCGCTCGGCCATTTCATAGCCGCCAGGCCCCGCTCCAATAATGATAATATCGTAAACCATGGTTTATTTTTCCGATGTGAGTTCAAACATGAAATTCGCGAGTTTCTGCCGCAATACGGACAGGAAACGTGCGGCGGGCGCGCCGTCTACAGCGCAGTGATCGAAGGTCAACGAGAGGCCCATGTGCGGCACGAACTCGACCTCGGAACCTTTCATCACCGGTTTCGGCTGGATGGTGCAAACACCGAGAATACCGACCTCCGGCTTGTTCAGTACCGGGGTAAAGCTTTCGATGCCCATGGCCCCGAGATTGGTGACCGTGAAAGTTCCTCCCGTCAGGGAGTCCGGATCAATGGTGCCATCGAGGCAGGCTTTGGCCAGTCGCTTGGCTTCGACGGACAGCTGTTTGAGACTCATCAAGTTGGCAAAGCGGATGACGGGAACCATCAGACCGCGCGGCGTGTCGACGGCAAACCCAAGATGGACGTTACCGAACTGAACCATCTTGTCGCCCTTCCAGTGCGTATTGAGTTCGGGGAACTCGGCCAGTGTTTTGACCGTGGCGTAGAGAACTGCATCATTGATGCTGATACCACCCACCCCATATTCCTCCGGAGCAGCCTTGCACTTTTCCCGGTATTCCAGGATCGAACGGGCATCGGCTGAAGAATTAAGAGTGAGCTGTGCGGTGTTCTGAAGGGAATCGAGCATGCGGCTGGCAACAACCTTGCGAACTCCCTTGATCGGGATTTCGGTGACGGCGCCGGGAAATTCCAAGGAAGCAACGGCAACCAAATCGGCGGGCACAACGCGGCCGCCCATTCCGGTTCCGACCGCAGGAATGGAAAGACCTGTGGCAGCGGCCTTGGCCGCGGCTGCCGGGGTTACGGCGGGAGCGGCATCCACATCGCGTTCAATCACGCGTCCGCCCGGACCGGAGCCCGCGATGGAGGAAAGGTCGACGCCTTTCTTGTCCGCCAAACTCTTGGCGCGGGGTGATGCGCCGGAAGACGTGACGATTGATGATTGAGGCGTGACAGCGGCCGGAGCCGGTTCCGGTTTCGGCGCTTCTACTGCTTCACTAACCTCAGACTTCTGCTCGCTGACCTCTGTCATTTCGGGCCGCAGTCCCGAAATGTCTTCATCCGGTTCACCGATGGCGGCGATGACTTTCAACACTTCAACGTCGGCTTCGGCGGGGTAAAAGATGCCGAGCACGGTTCCGGAAGCAGTCGCTTCGACTTCGAAGGTGGCCTTGTCGGTTTCGACCTCGCAGAGTGCCTGTCCCTCAGAGACGACGTCGCCTTCGTTCACTTTCCATTCAATGATGATGCAGGACTCAACGGATTGTCCCTGTCTCGGCATTAATACTTCTGTCGCCATAACGTTCTCCTTTACGACTTGATGATACGTACATCGGCATTGGTTAATTCGGTTTCAAATTCGGTCGTGAGTTCCTTGTCGGTAACAAGCGAATCAACGCCATCGAATGGCAGAATGCGGGCAAAGCCCGGCTTGCCGAACTTGCATGAATCGGAAATAACGATGACCTCGTCCGCCTGCTCGGCCATCTTGCGAACGAGGTCGGCGGTTTCGACAAAGTGGGCGGTAAAGCCCTGCTTTACGGAAGCCCCGTCGATTCCGATGAAGGCCTTGGACACATGAAACTGATCCAACGCCGCCAAAGCCATGGGTCCAATGTTGCCCTCTTCCGCCGCGCGGAATTCGCCACCGACCAGCGTAACGCGCAACTGCGGATTGGTGCGGGCGTAGGTAAGCAGCAGGGTGTTATTGGTTACGATGTGGATATCGCGCTTGCCCAGCAGGTATTTGGCAATGAGTGCGGTGGTGGTTCCCGCACTGATGATCACCGTATCGCCGCTCTGGATTTCATGGGCAGCGGCCTTGGCAATCGCGGATTTAAGATCCTTATCCTTGCGGATGCGCTCGAGAATCTTGGGATGATAAGCCGGCATCGCGCCGCCATGCGTGCGAACCAGATAACCTTCTTCTTCCAGCGACGCCAGATCGGCACGGGCCGTAACCACCGTGACCCCAAGGCGCTTGGCAAGCTCGGAAACACTGACATTTCCATCCTCCGCCAGCACTTCGAGTATCATTCCCCTGCGTTCTGAAACATTTACAGTCATGGTCTATACTAGCCCTGTGGGTTTCTTATTGCTTTCTGATTGCTTTCTTTTAGCTATCCATATTCCTTTTTACAAACTGTTTATTGCTGTTTTTTGACAGAAAGGCCCAGAACACAGGCAGGAAAATGCTGTTGGGAGCCGAAAACAAAAAATCCCCAACGAAAGTCATTGGGGATGGGAAAAGAAAAGTGGTGCCCCGGAGAGGGTTCGAACCTCCGACCTACAGATTAGGAATCTGTCGCTCTGTCCAGCTGAGCTACCGGGGCGCCAAAGAAAGTTGCATAGAATTCAAAAATGCAGACGGAATTGCAATCCCGAACTTGATCCATCGACAATATCCGGAAGCATTGGTTCCGGTGGACAGGATCTGACAAGCGGGCTAATCGATTGAACTCATCAGGCCCAGCGTAAGCCCCTTAATCTCGGCCAGATTTTTCATTCGACCGAATAGACTGTAGCCTGGATAGTTTTCTCTACCCACGTCATCCAGTATCTGGTGGCCGTGATCAGGGCGAATAGGCACGATCCATTCGTGGCCTTCGGCTTCACCCCGGCGCTTGCCTTCGTTCAGCAACGCCTTCACCACGGCGATCATATCAATATCGCCCTCGAAGAAGACTTCTTCCTGGAAGTTCAATCCCGCATCACGGACCACGTTACGCAGATGTACGAAATGGATCGACGGTGCAACGGCTTCGACAATGCGGGGCAGATCGTTGAAGTGTCCGCCCCCCAGCGAACCGGTGCACAAGGTCACACCGTTTGAAGGCGAATCCACCATTTCGACGATCTCCATCAAATCGTCAACGTTACTGACAATGCGCGGAAGCCCCAGCAGGTTCCATGGCGGATCGTCGGGATGGACCGCCATTTTTATGCTGTACGCCTCAGCTACGGGTACCACCTCGTTTAAGAACAAGCTCAAGTGGCTTTTAAGTTTCGTGCGATCAATACCGGCATAGGAATCCAGTAGTTGCTGGAATTCTTCCGGTGTGTAGGTCTGCATGGAGCCCGGCAATCCATAGAGAATGGTTTCCTGAAGTTTTGTTTTTCCTCCGGCATCGAGTTGCTCAAAAAACGTCTGTGCCTCCTCGAGCACTTCGAGTGGATAATCCTTCTCCGCCCCACTTCGTTTAAGCATGAATAGATCGAAAGCGGCAAAGACATGCAGTTGGAATTCCGAAGTATAGGAGCCGTCTTTAAAGTCGAGCTTCAGGTTGGTGCGCGACCAATCCAGGATGGGCATGAAATTGTAGCAGATGGTCGTGAGACCGCATTCGGCCAGATTCCGGATCGACACCTTGTAGTTCTCGATATGCCGTTGGTAGTCGCCGCTGCATTTCTTGATATCTTCACTGACCGGCAGGCTTTCAACCACCACCCATTCCAATCCGGCGGCTTCGATCATTTGTTTCCGCTCAAGAATGGCGTCCTTGGACCATACCTCGCCCACCGGAATCTGATGCAGCGCCGAAACAACGCCCGTCGCACCCGCCTGCCGGATCTCCTCCAGCCGAATCCGGTCGTTCGGACCAAACCACCGCCATGAATAAATAAACTTCATAGGTCACACCCTTATTAGCACGATTTGAAAGAATGGTACTGTGAGTGCCGGTGTCCTGCAAGAGGCTCTGATCGCAATATGAAGATAGATCAAAGGACCGCCTTCAGCCGGGAGACTGGATCATTGTTGGAAGCGGATTCCGTGGCGGAGATTATCAACGGTTACCGGAAGGTTTCCGGCAGTGCCGTCAGTCTGGATGGGTATATTGTGCGCATGATGTTTAATGCCTTCCACTGCACCAGACTGTATAATAACAGCATGCGCAATTCCAGCGTTCCGCCATCGTCGAGGTGCAGCGGCCGGGATTCTATAAGCCATTACTCGCAGTCATCTCTTAGTGCATAGTCTTTGCCCATTCGGCTAGTTGCTCGATGTCGCCGGCGCCGATGATAAGCAGCAGGTCGCCAGGCTGCAGATGGGTTTGGATTTCGACCCAGACTTCCGGCAGGGATTCGCAGTATGTTAAATTGCCCCCCCAGCGATCAGGGAAGCGATCAAGCAAGTCCTTGGTGGTGCCGCCTTGGATGGATGGTTCAGATGCCGCATAGACCGGTACTAACCAGAGCTTATCCAAACCTTCGAAGCTGGGAGGAAAATCGGGGCCTAGCGCGAGCGTTCTTGTATAGCGATGTGGCTGAAAGACCGCGAGCAGACGTTTAGGTTCAAGCTCCTGCGCCGTTTGGATTAGCGCTGCGATTTCTGTCGGATGGTGTGCGTAGTCGGAGATAATGTGGATTCCCCCACCCTTGTGAACGCTCTCAAACCGTCGACAGACCGGATGGATGTTTTTTAACGCTCGGATGATCTCATCATCGTTCTTCCAGTTCCTCGCAACCGCCTTGGCGGCCGCGGCATTCCATTGATTATGCCTGCCTGGCAAGGGCAACTGGAGGGGGGCGGGCGGATACTCAAACAAGGTGCACTTGTCATTGCCGGAGCAGATGCGGCTGGAGATAGGGTCGTCGGCACGGTAATAGACTTTTTGCTTGGTGCTATGGATCAGCGTCTCGAAACACGAAATGAATGCGGTTTCGGAAGCATGATGTTCCATGTGGTCGTATTCGATATTGGTAATAACGGCATAGTCTGGCGTGTAGCCGGACACGGTTCCATCGGATTCATCGGCTTCCACCACCATGATTTCACCATCGCGGGCAACACCTTCGATGCCGGCGATCTCTCCCCCGACACAATACCCACAATCCAGCACCTGTGCAATTATGGCGGTGGTGGTGGTTTTTCCGTGGGTGCCGCTGACGGCGATGCAGATACGATCGCGCATAAGCGCGGGGAGAACCTCGCCCCGCCGGGAAACGGGTATGCCCCGTGCTTTTGCCTGCTGAACTTCAGGATGGGAATCCGGCACAGCGGTTGAACGAACCAGCCAGTCAACCTTTTCGGCAACATGTGTTGGATCATGATTCAATGAAATTGAAATGCCGTTTCTTGCCAGCCATTCCGTTTGGCGGTTGAATTGCAGATCACAACCCGAGACCTTCAAGCCGCATTCCTTGAGGAGCCAGGCCACCCCCGCCATGCCGATGCCGCCGATCCCCATAAGGTGAACGTGGCCGCCGCGCTGGATCAATTGTTCGGCTTGATCGACCGGAGTCATGGCTATTCTCCCGCTACACGCTCAAGCAAGTCGGCCAGCTGTTCGGCGGCGTTGGTCTGCGCCCGTTTTTTCATGGCGACTGCCATGCGCTCCAGTCGTTCCGTATTTTCGGAAACATTAACCAGATAGTCGCACAGCCATGTCGCCGTAAGGTCTTCCTGCGCGACCACATCCGCGGCCCCGGAATCCTGCAGAATCCGCGCATTACTCATCTGATGATCCCGAACGGCGAACGGATATGGAATCAGAAGCGCCGGCACCGCGAACGCCGCAAGCTCGGCACATGTTGCTGCTCCCGAGCGGCAGATGGCCAGATCACTTTTCAAATAAACCTTAGCCATGTCCTGCACAAAGTGGGAAACGTTTGCCTTGATGCCGGCTTCGGCATACATCCGCTCTACATCGCTACTATCCTGAAGCCCCGCAATGTGTTCTACCTCAACATTTACCCCCTTGCCTTGGACCGAAGAAATTGCCAAGGGGACAATCTCATTGAGAATCCGGGCGCCGCGGCTGCCGCCAACGATCAATATGCGAAGCGGTTCTCCTGATTTCCGCTCGCCGCGCGGATGGGCGCTGGCCTCCTGAAGTTCCTTACGCAAAGGCATGCCGGTTGTTTCGATATTGGAGTGCTTGAGGTAGTATCGTGTTTTCTCAAAGCTCACCGCCACCGTATGCGCTTTCCGGGCGAGCAAAGAAACTGCTCGACCGGGAACGAGGTTGGCTTCGTGGAGAACATAAGGAACCTTCAGCTTATCCGCAGCTTTCACCGGTCCGAACGAAGCATAACTGCCCATGGCCAGCATCGCATCGGGCCGGTTTTTACGCATGGGTGCCAGTGCCAGGCGATAGGCTTTGAACAACTTCTGTACCGTCAGCAGGCTACGCATGGAAATACCGAACTGAAACCCCTCCGAAGGAATGGTTATAACATTGCCGGGCCAGCTTTTTACGGCATCGTGCTCAACATCCTTGCCCGCCATCCATAAGGTGACATCATGACCGCGTTTCAGTAGCACATTGGCGGTGGCAAGGCCCGGAAAAATATGCCCGCCGGTCCCCCCGCACGCTACACCTATATTTAATTTTCGTCCCATGTAACCTGCCCTTCAAAGGAAGGAATTTCTAGCACGCACCATCATCGATTGACACGCTAATTTGTTGATGAAAGCTGGATCCGGCTCTAAGCTTATACATAATTAAAGACGGAGTGTTCAATATGGAAGACCTAGACCCGATCAAGCTGAAGGCCGAACTCGATAACTTCAAAAAAGAAAAAGAGAAGATCCGCAAATTGATGGGCCAAATCGGCGGCAAGGAGCAGGCGGAACGGGACAAGTGGGTCAATACGGGGTTCATTATTGCCATCACATTACTCGGCATAAACGACTTGTTGCACCAGCTGTGGGATATTCATGTCCCCCTTGATACGGAATTTTCGCTGGTGATCGCCATCCTATTGGTTTCGATTAAGATTATCTGGATGATGCACAAGTCGACCAAGGTGGAGCATTTCCAGTTCTGGATTCTGAATTCGATCGAATTCCGCTTAAATGATGTTGCCAAGCAACTACGCAATCTCGAGAAAACGGTCATCGACTACCACAGCGACGGGACGCGTCGTGAAGCGATGGAACAGCCGATTATCCCGGCCATCACCGAAATGGAAGAGATTGATCCAGCGAAGATTGACCCATCATCAACATAAGCAGGCGATCGACCCCCAACGCCACCCCGCCGGATCGAGGCATTTGGCCCAGCGCCTGAATAAACTCCTCATCAATCCCGTAGACCAGCTTGCCGAGGGCTTTGCGTTGTTCGGCGCATTCCTCGAACCGAAGTCTCTGTTCCTCTGGATCGGTCAACTCGGAATAGGCATTGGCTATTTCGATACCATCTATATAAAGCTCCCACCGTTCTGCTACCAGGGGATTGTCCGGCTTGCGACGTGAGAGCGCCGCCGCTTCAACCGGATAATCCTTGAGTACGACGGCCCCGCCCATCCGTTTCAAGGAGGGCTCGACTTTTTCAACCAGATCGAGATCAAAACGGTCCGCGTCATAGTTGCCCGCCGGATCCCAGCCCGCAAAGTTGGAGAACGCTTCGGAAACCGGTAATATCGTCCAATCCGTCGGCCCGTTGTCCCATACGGATTCGACCAGCGTGCGCGTGTCGTCGAGCACGTCCATATAATCGGCATGCGTCCTGTACCATTCCAGCATCGTGTATTCGGGATTGTGCAACGGCCCGCATTCCCCATGCCGGAAGCATTTTCCCAGCTCGAAGATCCGTTCATATCCGGCTGCCAGCAGCTTCTTGTGGCAGATTTCAGGCGAGGTGCGTAGATAGTGGTCCCCGCTCGGCTCTGCATCGATATGCAACTCCATGCAGGGCGTTTCCAGACGGATCGGCGTTTCCACTTCGGTGAAGCCGCGCTCATAAAAAAACGTCCGGATGCCGCGCATCAGGACGTCTCTCAGCTTTAAGCTATCGTATGCCATGCTACCCCTTGGAGACGCGGTCCGCATAGGTCCCCGTACGGGTATCAATGCGGATGGTATCGCCTTCGTTGATGAAAATTGGCACGTTGATTTCGTAACCGTTTTCGAGTTTGGCGGGCTTCATTACGTTCGTGGCGGTATCGCCGCGAGCGCCCGGCTCGGTTTCGGCAACCACCATTTCCACAAAGTTAGGCAGGGTAATGTCCAAGGCGCGATCGTTGTGGAATAGGATTTCAACCGGCATGTCGTCGACAATGAAATATTTCAAGTCACTAAGCAGCTCTTCGTTCAGATGTGCCTCCTCGAAGGTTTCATTATCGGAAAAGACATAGTTGTCTCCATCGATGTAGGAAAAGGTGTAGTCGCGGGAAATCAGCGCGCAACGTTTAACCTTTTCGACAGAGCGATAGGTTTTATCAAATTGGTTTCCCGTCACCAGATTTTTGATTTTGCACCGGTAGAGTGCCTGTCCCTTGCCGGGCTTGGAAAACTCGAACTGGGTAATCATGCAGGGATCACCATCGATCTCGATTTTCAGCCCTTTTTTCAGATCGGATGCATTGTACATATGGTTGTCCTCGTATTTGTTATAAGCTCCAAAAAGGCCGCACACTATGCAGAAAAGAGATGTTGCTGCCAAGTGCGTATTTTGTCTTTCCCGTCTGCTCAGGCCTCTTTTTTTGAGTGAAAAACATGGCATGATTCGCAATCTACATGTAGCTTTAGCAATAACTACTTCAAGCAGTCGAACCGTTGTTTTGATTAGGCAGGAGAGAAAGGCAGAGGTATGAGAAAAACACTTACTTGGATTCTGGTAGCGGTTTTCGGGATAGGGTTTGCTTTGACAGCAAACGCTGTTAGAAAGCGTGAGCCGGATCGGAGGGACGTTGAAAAGATCATGGCCAAGATCGGAGGCGAACACTATCCGGAAGGGATAGAGGTGGATGATCTGGGCGGGGTTGATACCGACTATGAGGACGATATCAATGATAAAGACGAGATCCTTGCATACTATTGGATCTTCGTAGGTGAATTGCCGGATGACGGGGGCTATCACCTGATCATCTGCGACAACTCCCCGGAGCCGCACTATCTCGGGTACTATCCGCTCAAAAACAGACCTGTTGAATGTGGGAAAGGGTATATAGCAATGCAGGTTGAAGATGTTGGCATTGAAGATCCTATTACCGGACGGATGGACACCAAGTCGATCAGCCTGACCGAGGCCGGACCGACCAAACGTCTTAGCTTGCCATCTCCGAAAGGAACCCCTTCGGAATTTGTTGAAGCACCGTCCATGGAAGAGGTAGAGGCCAAGATTAAGGCTGAAAGGGAAGAGGCGGCGGAAGAAGCCAGTTCGAGTCCCAGCGAACGTGCGGCTTCCCCGAAGCTTAAACCGGAATACCGGTCATGGCACATCAACTATGGCGGCAGGATGATCACCGTGGAATCCGCAATCTTTGTAAGCTACGAGAGGGGACAGGTTACTCTTAAGAACGCAAAGAACGGAAATAACGCAACCATCCCCTTTCGCGATTTTTCCCCTGAGGATCAAGCCTATCTAAAAAAGCTGGCTAAATAACCGTCTAATCATATGCCCGCAAGGCCGTCAGTCATGGCGGCCTTTTCTTTGCGGAAAGGAAGCCGGATGAAACTCAGTATCAAAGAATTAGCTGCGACGATCGACCATGCCGTCCTGAAAGCCAACCTGACGGAAGGCGACATTCGATCCAATGCAGACATGTGCCGTGGTTTTAGTGTCGCCAGCATGTGTGTACGTCCATGCGATATACGCCTTGCAGCGGTGCTCTTGAAGGATTCCTGCGTAAAGGTCTCGTCCGTATTGAGCTTTCCCCACGGGGACGACACGACAGAGACCAAGGTTTTTCAGGCCCGACAAGCGATAAAAGACGGGGTGCATGAGATCGATATGGTGATGAATATCGGACAATTTCTGAGCGGGAAGCAGGACTATGTCCTCAACGACATCACATCAGTTGTCGATGAATGCCATGCCAATGGCGTGATAGTTAAGGTTATACAGGAAAGTTGCTATCTCACCCTAGATCAGGTTGCCGTTGCCTGCGAGATCGCATTCAAGGCGGGCGCGGATTTTGTTAAAACCTCAACCGGATTCGGACCCGCTTCAGCCTCGCCAGAAATCATCGATGTCATGGTGAAGACAGTGGGAGGGAAAATGGGCATCAAGGCGTCTGGAGGAATCCGAACCTGGGAGCAGGCCGTCGGCTATCTTGAGCAAGGCGCAACGCGATTGGGAATAGGAGCAACCCAGGCCGTACTTGAAGGCGGCCTTTCAACCGCTGACTATTAGGATGCGATTTGATCCGACACTTCCACCTCAACCTCGGTAGCGCGCTTGGAGGAAAATTCAAACTCAATATCGACAGCTCCAAAGGCCCGACTAATGGACTCCAGCGTGGTTTTGGCTGATTTCTGCACTTCGGATTGAATATTATTGATTAACTCCAGGGCCTGCTGTTCGGCATGATTCTTGGCCGCATTAACCAGCTTGTTCTTGTCTTCCTCTGAAAAACCACCGCCAAGGAATCCGTTCAGAAGATCGGGCAGCAACCAGGGAAATAGTTTTGAACCCTGCTCATCATAAAAACGAATATCTCGGATATGGACTTCATAGTCGCATGGCGGCATAAGAATTGAATACTGATCTGCGCCGGACTCCCTGATCTTGAACTGCGGACTTTGAAGGTTGTAGCGGAAGTCTATTGCGAATTCGAATATCATCGCCATCTTCTTGTTGCTGAGCACCCAGCTCAGATAGCGCGATCCAACCTCTCCCCAAGAGTGATCGGTTTCAGTCACAATTTCCTTGGTCAGCACTTTATAGACCGACAGCTGGCCAATCGAACGCAGCTGCTCGATGCTTGAAAAAACCCGAAGTTCTTTCCCTGGCTTTCTTTTTTTCATTAACGCTATCCAGACAACAATACCAATGATTAAAGCAACCAGCATACCTATCAAAAATTCATTCATTAGATCCTCCTTCAATATCCAGATCAACAGAAGGTTTCATGCCTTGAAACCAACGGTTTTCCTGTTCATCCAACGCAACATCACTTGACGTCAAAATCAACCACCAAGGGAAGATGATCCGATAATTCAACCTGTGGCATTTCAAAGTGTTTTATCACGATTTCGGGACTGTGCAGAATGAAATCGAGATGCCGTTTGGGCTTACGGCTCGGGTAGGAAGGCTGCATGTTCACATCGGCATTTTTCAACCCGCTGGCAGACATCAGCAGCTGGATTTCATCCTCTCCCATGAATGCATTGAAATCACCGGCTACAATATAGGGCCGTCCCGTCTGCTTGATCATGTTATACAGATGAAGTATCTGTGCCTGCCGGGCTTTGTAGCTGAGCGCAAGGTGGACCAGAAAGAAGGTCACTTTTTCGAGCTCCAGCTCGATCACCAGCTTTTTCATGCCACGCTCAAAATAATGGAACCGTTCCCCATGAATGGTATCCTTGGCAAGAAAGGCATTGCCTTGTTTGTTGTAGATGGGGATGCGTTGCCACCGGGAATTCGTGGCATATTTGGAACAGTAGGCATGAAAGTGTCCGAGTTCTGCCGCCATGGTTTCAACCTGACTTTTTTTCCCTGAACGATAAGAGCCACTGTCCACCTCAATCAAACCCACTACGTCAGGGTTTTGTTTTTTGATAAAATTCGTGATTTCACCGAGATGGTTGTGCGTTCGTCCGAGCAATCCAAGTAACGGAAGTTTTCGTTGATTACCATGGGTTCCATAGCAAATGTTGTAGAGCAGAAATCTCATGGGTACAAATCTAGTCTCTTTCCCTCCGATGACAACACTTCACGTTCACTTTTAACTATGCTTCGATCGCACATCCCGCTAGCATGAATACATGCAAGAAGGCCTACTTGATGTCAGATACTGGGTTGTCTTAAGCACCGCCCTGCATTTAGTGGCGTTTGTGGGCGTGTGCCTCCACGCCCTGAAAAGGCGCCGCAACGCAAGTGCCACCATTCTGTGGATATTCGTTGCCTGGTCCATTCCCTTCATCGGCCCCCTGCTCTATCTGGCATTTGGCATCGACCGCATTCCCCGCAAGGGCCTGCTAAAAAAAGCCAAGAATCAGGAGATGATGGAGCAACGGCGGGCCCGCCATAAGGATGAGACGCCCTTCGTGGCCTGGCATTACAATTTCAGCACTTCCCTCGCGGATATCGAAAGCGCGTGTTGCCAAAAACTCAATCGTGCCCTAGATGCACTCAACCCTGATCATCCTCTTCTTGATGGAAACTTCATCACTCCATTGGAGTGCGGCGATGAAACCTATCCGCTCATGCTGGAAGCCATACGGAATGCAAAAAACCATATCCATCTACAAAGCTACATTATTCATCGTGGTGCCGTAGGCCGGCAATTTCTCGAAGAGCTCGAAAAGAAAGCAAGGGAAGGGGTCGATATCCGGCTCATGTTCGACCGTTTCGGTTCCGCGTATGCTTATCTGACCGGTATGTTCCATCAGTACGGGAAAGTGGAAAACCTTAAAATCTGCGGGTGGACCCAGGCCAATCCATTTAAACGGCAATTCCAGATTAATCTACGGAACCATCGCAAGAATTTAATCGTTGACGGATGTATTGCCTTTTTCGGCGGGGTCAATATTTCCGATGAAAATATCACTACCGAAGATCACGATGCCATACGGGATTATCATTTTAAAGTGGAAGGCCCCATGGTTCATGAGTTGCAGTTTTCTTTTCTGCGCGACTGGTATTTTATGACCGCCGAACCGACGGACAATCTGATCAATGCCAATCATTTTCCACAGATGCTGTCCATCGGAAACGCTCGCGCCCGCCTGATCGACAGTGGCCCCTCCGAACCCCCGGATCTGGCAAGCGAAACGGTATTCAATGCAATCATCCTTGCCCAGCGGCAGGTATTGATTGTTACCCCCTATTTTGTGCCAACCAACGATATCATGCGCGCTTTACGCTCAGCCGCCCGCCGGGGAGTGGATGTCCGCATTGTTGTTCCCGAAAAGAACAACCACAGATACGCCGGTTTGGCATCAAAAGCACTATACGAGGAGTTGCTTGCTGCCGGAGGACGTATCTACCTGCGCAAGCCTCCATTTATCCATGCCAAAGCCATGGTGGTCGACGATTCCGTTGCACTGGTTGGAACAGCCAATCTGGATGTGCGCAGTCTGGAATTGAACTACGAGACCTTATCGTTGATTGAAGATGAGTCGGCCATCAATAAATTGAAAGGCATGATTCATGAAGATATGGATCGCAGCACGGAGATCTCGCTGAATGAATGGATTAAACGACCTTCAATCCAGAAACTTGCGGAAAACCTTTGCGCCCTGATGACTCCGGTTCTATAGCGTTCTTTTGAACGCAGACACCTACCTCTCACCCCCGGTTTTTTCCGGTTTGACGGTGTAGTTAGGCAAAGGCCTGTCCGACTTGCGCATAAACTGAACCGTAATGGTCTGGCCGGTACCCCGGTAGACCTTCTTATCCAGAATTGTCTTTCCCTGATCACGCGCAACCAGGCGGTAGTTGTATCCTGTACGTGAGGGCCAACTAATCGTAACCAGACCATCGTGGTTTTGTGATGCCGCCACGTTGGGGATGTACATGGGTTCGATTGTTTTGGATACGCAACCTGCCAAAGTCAGAGAAGCACTCGCCAACAAAACAGCTAGAAATCTTTTGGTCATGGTATTTCTACTCCTGCTCTTCGGGTTCGCCATCAGCGGGAGCAGCTTCCGCCTTGACGGATTCATCTGCATCCCCTGTGTCAACAACGGCCTCCGGGACTTCATTTGTCAACGGATTCTCCTCGATCACATCAGCATGCTCTTCTTCAGTTGATGAGTCGGTATCGACGGTCTCCTCCGGCAGCACATCCGGTTCCGCATCCATATTCAGTTGAGTACTTCGGATGACCATAAAATACTGCAAATCCGAGTTTCCCAAACTCTCTTTCTTTTTCAGGTTGTCTCCGAGACGTTGATGATACCAATGGATATTCAGCCCTTCCGGATTAATATCATTAATGGCAACGTGGTAATTCTCTGCGAACCATTTCCAGTCCTTGTATTTGAAGTCGTAATGATGCCCAACCAGGTGCAGCAACGGTCGAGTTTCCGAAGTGGTTATCTTGAAGACTGCGGGGCACCATGCCGGGCTGGGAATCAGTGTCTCGGGCACTTCCTCACCTTCCACTTCAACTATCAATGCGGAAGAGGGTGCGGCCGGGAAAAACGAGCCCTCCTCGTAAGCTTCGAGCGTAACTTTCACCCATTCTGTACCACTCCAACCATGGAGCGATACCGCCCCGTCGGACGCCACCTTGTAGCTCAACAACAATGTCGGGTATCGATTTCCGACATCCATTCCCAATCGTACGGGCGCGTCCTCGCGGGGAATCATTAAGAGTGTGATATCCTTCGCCGCAGTCGCGAATGAAGGAGAGAACATTCCGATTAAAAGAAACAGGATGGCAAGAGTTCTTAGTTTCATGGCAAGACTCCTTTATTACGGTGCAACAACCGGAGCGGGTCTTCCGGCCAGCTTCTGGTCAATCATCATTAAACCGCCTTTGTCGCTCCCAACCATCCTAAGCGGATTCAGGATATCCTGGACATTGGATTCCTCTTCCACCTGTTCAGTGACGTACCATTGCAGGAACGCTTGGGTGGCATAGTCTTTTTCATCGATCGCCAGACTCATCAGATTATGGATCGAACGAGTCACGAACTGTTCGTGCTCTAACGTTTTTTCGAAAACCTCCAGGGGGGGTCCATATTCTTTCTGAGGTTCCTCGATCGCCTTCAAGTGCACCTCTCCACCTTGATCCAGAATGTAGTCATACATCTTGGTAACATGCAGATTCTCTTCTTCATATTGAAGACGCATCCAGTGCGCGAATCCGGGCAAGCCGATTTTCGTACAATAAGCGGACATGGCCAAATATAGGTAGGCGGAATAAAATTCTTTATTCACCTGTTCGTTTAAAGCGTGCTCCATTTCCTTAGAGATCATAACGTCCTCCTCTTTGCGTTCAGTTACCCCAACTATAATCGATTTAGTCTATTCCGTTGGCCCGTTTGGCCGACTCCACGGTATTGTAAAGCAGCATGGTGATTGTCATTGGTCCGACGCCTCCTGGAACCGGCGTGATCAGCGAGGCTTTTTCTTTCACGGCGTCAAAATCCACATCGCCGACCAAACGATAGCCTCGCTCACGGCTTGGATCCTCAACCCGATTTACACCGACATCTATGATCACGGCACCCTCTTTAACCATATCCGCAGTGATCGTGTTGGGCCAACCTGAAGCGGCGATGATAATGTCGGCCTGACGGGTATGATAGCCCAGATCCTTGGTGCGCGTATGGCAAAGTGTAACAGTCGCATTGGCACCATCCTTCTTTTGCAACAGCATGTTGGCGACAGGCTTACCGACAATATTGCTTCGGCCTACCACAACCACATGTGCTCCGCTCGTTTCGACACCGCTTCTCTTCAGCAATTGCAGCACGCCATGGGGCGTGCAAGGTAGATAGGCTTTCTCGCCCACAACCATCTTGCCAACATTCATTGGATGAAATCCGTCCACATCCTTGTCGGGATCGATCGCCAGCAGTACGGCGGCTTCATCAATGTGCTTAGGCAACGGCAACTGCACCAGAATACCGTTAATCTTGGGATCCTGATTCATGCGCTCCACCAACGCCAGCAGTTCCTCCTGCGTCGTTTCGGCTGAAAGCCGGTTATCATCGGAGAACAGACCGATATCCTCACACGCCCGCTCTTTGGCTGTGACATAGGATCTGGATGCTGGATCGTCTCCTACCAGAATAACTCCCAGTCCCGGCACGATGCCTTTGCCCTTGAGAACGGAAACCTCCTCCTTCAGCTCCGCCCGGATTTCAGCTGCAACCTGTTTTCCATCAATAATTTTTGCGGTCATGTAATAATTATCCTCAATTTCGGTTATTTAATAAAACGTAGACAGGCTGGATATCTGAATTCCACACCTTCACTCGCCTTGATTGCGGCTATAATGATGCAAACAAATCCAAATATGAACAGTGGAACCAGTAGCAGCAGACCGATAGCAATAAATGCCAACATAAAACAGGCAACGGTGTAGATAAGCAGACTGATTTGGAAGTTCAACGCTTCCTTGCCCTGGTCGTCTATAAACGCTCCTTCATCCCGTTTCAAAAGCCACAACACCAACGTTCCAATCAATCCAAGCACCATATTTGGAATAAGCAGGCCGCACAAACCAACCAAGTGGCAGCCCATGGCCCAGTTTCTTTGGGACTTTGAAGGGGCGGTCCCTTGATCCCCGGTATCATTCACCTTATCGATCCCCATAACTCCTCCCAAACTGCAAAAGCTGAATGGAGAATACCGCGCGCCCCTTTTTGCGGCAAACCCTCATTTTGCTTTTTCAGTATAAACCGTGTTGAAACGGAAAAAGACCTCCCCGGCCGGGGAGGTCTTTGAATTTTTCAGAGATGCTGACGTACTATTCGGCTGTGTCAGCTTCCGCAGCCTTCTTCGCTTCAGCGGCTTTCTTGGCGCAAGAATCACAAGCTTTTTCCGCAGTGCACTTGTCGCACTTTTTTTCTGCGGTACAACATGCCTTCTTCTCGGCTTTCTTCTCTTTACACCCGCAGGTATCGCAGGCAAACGCCATGGAACCAGCCATCATCAGTGCAACAATTGCAATACTCATCGTTTTCTTCATGTTGGAACTCCTAGGTTACTATTACTAACTTATGAATAAATGACCAATATGGTCGTCTTTTGTTCAGAAGAATAACCGCGTATTTTAAATTGTCACGAAAAACTGAGCTGCATATCCCGGGCCGCCTTGACCTCGTCCAATCGTCCAACAGGGGTTGAAACAGGGGCCTCATGCAGCTTGTCCGCATCGGTTTTAGCTAGAGTGAACAACTCTTCCACCACCTCAACGAAGTGATCCAGCGTATCCCGATCCTCGGTTTCCGTCGGTTCAACCATGAAGGCCTCGGGGACATTGAGAGGGAAATAGACGGTTGGCGGATGAATCCCCCGGTCGATCATGCCTTTGGCCAGATCAAGCGTATGTACGCCATATTCCGCAAGGCACTTCCCGGAAAAGACAAACTCGTGCATGCATCGTCCCTTATATTCCTCGCCGAACAAGGGACGCAGCTTTTCCTGCAGGTAATTGGCATTCAGCACCGCGCGGTTGCTGGTTCCCAGCATGCCATCGCGTCCCAGTGATAACATGTAGGCATAAGCCCGGGCAATGATCCCGAAGTTTCCGTAGAACGGAGCGATATAGCCAATGCTTTTCGGCTCATCATAGTTGAGCGCAAAAATGCCGTCATTGGTTTTTACTACGCGCGAAACAGGAAGATAGGGCCGAAGTTTGTCCACGACACCCACGGGCCCGGCGCCCGGGCCACCACCGCCATGAGGCGTCGCGAAAGATTTATGCAGGTTGAGGTGGCAGATATCGAAGCCCATATCGCCGGGTTTGTAGCGCCCCATGATGGCGTTGAAGTTTGCGCCGTCATAATACATCAACCCATCCACCTCGTGCACCGCGTCGCAGATTTCGCGTATTCGCGTATTGAACACGCCTAGTGTATTCGGACAGGTAAGCATTACGCCTGCGGTTTTTTCGTTCAGCGCTTCCATGAAAAGGTCGAAATCCATCATGCCTTTTTCATCAGAGGGAATCGTCACAACTTTATAACCCGCCAGCTGAGCACTCGCGGGATTGGTCCCATGCGCCGAGTCCGGAATAATAATGTGGTCCTTCTCGTTTCCACGGTCCTTGTGATAGGCCGCCATAATCATCACGCCGGTCAGTTCGCCATGCGCGCCGGCCATGGGCTGAAGGGTGAATTCGTCCAGCCCCGTAGCTTCGGATAGCAATCGCTCGGTATTGTACAAAACGGCTAGCGAGCCCTGGGTCAGCAATCCTCCGCCGCGAAGCTGCGGCCATAGAGGATGAACATCGGTTAGCTCCGGCATGTTGGCAGCCGCCTCGCACGCCTTGGGATTGTATTTCATGGTGCAGGATCCCAACGGATAAAAGTGGGTATCCACCGAAAAGTTGAGGCGCGACAGAGCCGTAAAATGACGGACGACTTCCGCTTCTGATACCTCCGGAAGTTCAGCCGGTTTGCCTCGGAGATATTTCGAAGGGATTTCCTCCGACGGTGAAATCTTGATCGAAGACATTTGAACCCCGGGACGGCCCGGAGATGATTTTTCGTAGATGAGTTTCATAGCAAAAATCCTTTATGCGCCCAGCGCGCTTTCCAACTTGGCGACCATGATATCGATTTCTTCCTTCGTTCGCTTTTCTGTGAAAGACAGCAACAGGATATTGTCCATACCTTCGTAGTAGCGACCTACCGGGAATCCGGCAGCGATACCCTGGTCAACCATGGCACTCACTACATCCGACGCATCTCTCGGCAGGCGTACGGCAAATTCGTTGAAAAAACGGCGATTGAACGCGGGTTCGACTCCGGGAATCCGGGTGATCTTATGCCACGCATAGCTGGCCCGGTCCATGCAATCACGTCCGACCTCCAGGAAACCTTCCCGGCCGACAAGCGACAGATAAATAATAGCTCTGAGCGCACAGAGCTGTACATTCGAGCAAATGTTCGACGTCGCCTTTTCCCGGCGGATATGCTGCTCCCGTGCCTGCAGGGTCAACACATATCCTCTGCGACCTTGCGCATCTGTGGTTTCCCCTACGATGCGTCCCGGCATCTTGCGGACCAGCTTTTTACTGGTCGCCATAAAGCCAAGATAGGGGCCTCCAAAGTTAAGTGGAAGCCCAAGACTTTGACCTTCGCCGGTCACAATATCCGCGCCCATGGCCCCGGGAGTTTCTACATGGGAAAGGGCAATGGGATAGACCGACATGATGGCCAGGGCCTTGACGGCGTGAACACGCTCGATCAGTTCGCTGAGATTATCGAGACAACCGAAGAAATTGGGATTCTGTAATACGACGGCACCCACCGTCTCATCCAATGCAGAAGAATAGGCCGATCGATCCGCCACGCCATTCTTCGATAGCTGGATTTCCTGATAGTCGACCGACAGATTTTGGGTATAGCAACGCAGCATAGCCCGGTAGATCGGATTAACGCCTTCATCGACTAAAACCTTGTTTCTACGCGTATGACGTAAAGCCATCATGATGCCCTCGAACAACGCCGTTCCTCCATCAAACAGCGAGGCGTTGGCCACTTCCATTCCTGTAAGCCGACAGATGGCCGTCTGGTATTCGAAGGCGGCTTGCAACGTTCCCTGCGATGCTTCCGGCTGATAAGGCGTATACGCGGTGTAGAATTCGCCGCGACTCGACAACGCGCTGACTGCCGCCGGGATGTAATGATCGTAAAATCCGGCGCCACAGAAATTGACCAGGTTGGTTGAATTTTTCCGGGCAATCTTGCGGACGTGTTGCATCATTTCCATCTCGGAAAGCCCTTCGGGAATATTAAGCTCATCGGAGCGCAGATCATCGGGTATGGCAGCAAAAAGATCATCAAAATCAGCAATGCCCAAAGTCTGGAACATGGCGACCTGATCCTGCTCACTGGTCGCACAAAACGGAGTTTTCTTCATGTTGTTTTCTTTCGTTTTTAATCAGTTACGGGCAGTCCCGTGCTTGTAAAATGGAAGTTCGACAATTTCGGCCGGAAACTTTTTTCCGCGAATATCGACGAGGAGCGTCTTTCCGACTTCCGCGCATTCCGGCTTAACAAATGCCATGGCCACCGCAGTACCCAGACTAGGTGCCACGGATCCGCTGGTCACTTCACCAATCTCCAGGTCATTAACAAAGACCTTGTCATGCTCCCGAGCCGCCCTCTTGGAATCGAACATCAGGCCAACCAGATAGGCCGGTGGGTTATCCAGGTCAGAGGAAACTTGCTCTCGTCCAATGAACCTTTTATCCGTGTTGATAAATGCGCCGCGCGATGTTTCCACCGGCGTTCGGGTTTCTGACAGCTCATGCCCGTATAATGGGTATCCCATTTCCAAACGAAGGGTGTCACGCGCTCCCAATCCGGCGGGCTCTATCAATTCATGAGTAAGTAGTTTTGTCCACAATTGCTGTGCCGCCGTAGTTGGTAAATAGATTTCATATCCAAAATCACCGGTGTATCCGGTTCTGCTCAGGATGCATGAGGCTCCCCCTGTATCAAATTCCTTGAATCGAAAGTAGCCCAATTCCGGCAATGTGCACCCCAAGACGTCTTCGAGTGCATGACGTGATTCCGGACCTTGTATGTCGAGTTTGGCCAAAGAATCGGATCGGTCCTCAAAAATGGTTTCCTTAGAAAGGTGCGCCTTAATCCACTCCGCATCTTTTTCGGCCGTTCCGGCATTTACTACGAGCATGTAGCGCTCCGACTCCAACCGGTAGCAGGTCAGATCGTCGATGGTTCCCCCTTTCTCATTGAGCATAAATCCATAACGGACCTGCCCAATCTGTAATGATGAAATATTGCAGGTAAGGAGCATTTCAAGATCCCCACACGCCGTCAGGCCTGAAAGTTCGAATTCACCCATATGGCAAATATCGAATACGGATGCCTTAGATCGTGTATGATGGTGCTCCTGCAGAATTCCGGCATATTGAATCGGCATATCCCATCCACCGAATTCCCCCATGCGGGCCCCAAGTTCAAGATGCTGTGCGTGCAGTATTGTTTTTTTCATAATCCGCGCACTTTAGGGAATCCCCCTACACGCGGCAAATCGAATTTAGTCCCAGTTGTCAAAGGAGCGAATAATCGGCTGTTTCTAGCTACAATAAAGAGGTTGTTACTCTCCATGCCTCTGCTATCTTTAGAGTATGGGAAAGATAAAACATATCGCTTACGGTCTTCTATGGATCATCTATATATGGGCCAGTTTTCACTATTTCCCTCTCGTCAACATAAACGCAGCAATCCCCTCACTTGGTCTTTATGGGCTTGGTGCCTGGCTGTTTGGAACAAGAAATGGATTATTAATTGTTCTTCTATCCTTGCCATACAACGCTTTTCTTCTCGGTTATTATGGGGACGTTATCGAGATTTATCAGGCGAAAGCGCTCGGCACTTTCGTACCAGTATTAATAGCTCCGCTCATGGGAACGCTAAAGAATCAGAAAGATCGGGTAAAAGATCTCTCTATCGAATTGGACCGAAGGGTTGCTGAGCGCACCGAAGAACTCAACCGCCTGATCGAACAGTTGATCACGGATGACGAACATGTTCGGCGCAACCTTGGTCAGGACATCCACGATGGCCTAGGCCAAACCTTAACAGGTTTGTTGCTTTACAGCAGCACACTGCAGGCCGATCTTGAAAAAAGCTCCTTCAGAGAGTTGGATCGGGTTGTGGACTTAGTTCGATCGGCCCAACGAAACCTTTATCTTGCCAGAAAGATATCTCGAACCTTATTTCCGTTTAAAATGATGGAGGCTGGCTTGGATGCAGCATTTGATGAGCTGACATCCTACTTTTCTGAAAAAGCTAACATCCAGTTCGAGACGAAATTGGACTTTTCCATCCAAGATATTCCAGATTTCATCGTAACTCACTTTTACCGAATTGTATACGAATGCATTCTTAATACTCAACACGATGACAATCCATCATGGATTAGAATTCATCTTTACTCTGAATCAGACAAATACTGCCTACTCACGAAAGTGGAGGGATGCAATAGCCCAGAGAATATCTCGAACAACATGTTTGTGGAACTGATGCGTTACAGAGCAAAGCTTATTCACGGTGAGTTAAGCACAGAAATTTCACCAACCGATGATATTATCATTAGGTGCTCTGTACCCAATGGCATTTCTTCAGTTAAGCCGACTTAAAATGCGAAAAGATAATGTTTAACTTATTTGATATAAGACAAACAAAACAGATGCTCTATTTGTGTGCATGGTTGGCCTACGTACTTTTTTCTTTTCTGGCATTCCCGGCGCTCAACATATCCGTAATGTTGTTTTCGATCGCTCTCGCAATGGTTGGAGCATGGCTATATGGCTTCACAGGTTGCGTGGTCACAACCGCTCTCACCATCCCGTATCACTACTTTCTATTGCATTACTATTCCAATGATCCGGGTTTGTGGGACGAGGCATTTAATCCCTTCGGAATATCCACACAGTTGGCGACTTCTGCCGCTATTGCTTTTCTAGGTTATACGAAAAGTAAATTCGAGCGCCTCAATTCGATTTTAGAGCAAAAAGTTGGGGAACGAACCGAGGAACTCAGACGATTACAGCATTATATTGTTCAGAGCCATGAGACCTCTCAAGTATTGCTGAGCCACATGCTTCTTGGGGATATTGGAGATTCCTTATCCAGGATGCTTAAAAGATGCGATGTGCTTGTTAATCACTTGGTGTTTGAGGGGAACCCCGCACATCTTCAAGCGGCTAAATTGAATAGAATGATAGACGAGTGCATAGCCACGATTGAGAACCTTGAGTTTGTTGATCACTTCTTCGCGAACCAGAATACCAGCTACATGAATGCCGTAGCTGCCGTAGCTGAACATTTTGCAGAAACCGCAGGCACCAAGTTTAACCTTGATTTTAAAGTCGAGGACAATGAAATACCGAAGCACATCCAACATCAACTCTATCGAATTACCCAGGAAGCCATAACGAATGCAGTCCGGCACGGGAGAGCGTTTAATGTCGACATATCTCTTGCAGCGACTCCGACTGCCTATGAATTATCCGTGATCAATGATGGCCGTCCCTTGCCTGCCAAGGTCGAAAAGGGATTGGGAATAAGGCTGATGCAACACCGCACCGAGCAACTCGGCGGAACCTTGGACGTTGAATCCACCTCCAATGGGAAAACCCATCTGCAATGTATGATCCGCCGTCCATTTGATTGAGCCAGAATCCGCTTTTATAGTTCATAAAGAAGCGATAAAAACGCGAAATTAAAGGTCATAAATGAACTCACTGATTATTGCAGCATTTGCATTTGTTTTATACATCATCGCCTATAATACCTATGGTCGATTCCTCGCCCGTCGTATCTTTAAGATTGATAAGACGGCAAAGTGCCCGAGCGAGACGCACCATGATGGCGTGGATTTTGTCGCAACTAATAAAACGGTGCTATTTGGTCACCACTTTACATCGATTGCTGGGACCGGCCCCATCGTTGGCCCCGCCATCGCCATCATCTGGGGATGGTTGCCCGCATTGATCTGGATACTTGTCGGATCAATTTTCATGGGGGCCGTGCACGACTTTGGATCGATGGTTATTTCTCTTCGCCATGAAGGCCGAACAATTGGCGATCTGGCAGGAAGCATCATCGGGAAGCGCGTAAAATTCCTTTTTATGTTAATCATTTTCTTTGCGCTCTGGATCGTCATAGCCATTTTCGGCGTGGTCATCGCCGCAGTATTCAGCATTTTCCCGGAATCAGTAATTCCTGTATGGTTCCAACTACCCATTGCAATCTGGCTGGGATTCATGGTTTACAAGAAGGGCAAGTCGCACCTCACCTACGGCATTATTGCCAGCATACTTATGTATTCGACGATTGTCATGGGAAGCTACTTTCCTGTCAATCTTCCCGACTTGGGCGGGCTGTCCTCGGTAGGAATCTGGGTAATACTCCTTCTTATCTATGCCTATGTGGCCTCCACTCTTCCCGTGACCACCCTGTTGCAACCCCGGGACTACATCAACGCCTTTCAGCTTTGCATTGCGATGGCCCTGCTAATGCTTGGCGTCGTAGCGGTTCACCCCCCCATGGTAGCTCCTGCCGCCAATCTCCATGCCGACGGAGTACCCTCCATGATCCCCCTCCTGTTCATCACGGTGGCATGCGGCGCAATCTCCGGATTTCACTGTCTGGTCTCGTCCGGCACCTCATCCAAACAATGTGACAATGAAAGCAGTGCTCAGCCAATCAGCTACGGTGGCATGCTCCTTGAAGGAATGTTGGCCGTTCTCGTAATCATAGCCTGTGGCGCAGGAATTGGACTCGGGCTTGTAAAAGACGGTGTACTCTACACGGGCGCGGACGCATTTAATCAACAGTATCCCAGCTGGCAATCCGCACAGGGGCTGGGTGCAAAAATCGCGGCATTCGTCACCGGCTCCGGCAATTTGATTGCGGGACTCAAGCTTCCCCCTTCCCTTGTGACCACGTTAATGGGCGTATTCGTTGCCTCGTTTGCCGCGACAACGCTCGACACGGCCACCCGCCTTCAGCGCTATATCATCTCCGAAATTGCGGACAGCTGCAAGCTGCCGGCCTTTGGCAAAAAGCATCCCGCCACGTTTGTCGCGGTGTTTACCGCGCTGCTACTCGCATTTTCCAGCGGTGGGGGCAAAGGCGCCCTGGCCCTTTGGCCGTTGTTCGGCGCCGTCAACCAGTTACTGGGCGGCTTGGCTCTACTGGTCATCACAGTATGGCTTGCCCGCAAGAACATCCCCACCATCTACACAGCCATTCCGATGGTATTCATGATCGTCATGACCGGTTGGGCCATGGGAATCAATCTGGTTACATTTGCACATCAGGAGAAATGGCTTTTATTCGGAATCGGCACGATGATTACCATTCTTCAAATCTGGATGGTTGTTGAAGGTGTGATCGTACTTGCACGGCTCCGGCGGAAACCATAGTTTCTTGCCAGTTAACGGAGATTGTCATGAAAGAACTTTACAAGGAACTATTATCCAACCTCGGCGAAGACCCCAATCGCGAAGGACTCCTCGACACCCCCGAAAGGGCGGCAAAAGCAATGGAATTCCTCACGCGTGGATACCGGCAGCGGCTGGAGGATGTTATTAACGATGCGGTGTTCACGGTTGAGGACAACCACATGATCATCGTTAAGGATATTGAACTCTACAGCCTGTGCGAACATCACATGCTCCCCTTCTTTGGCAAATGCCATATCGGCTACATCCCCGAAGGCAAAGTCCTTGGGGTCAGCAAGCTCGCGCGTATTGTGGACCTTTTCGCCCGTCGCCTGCAGATACAGGAACGGCTGACGAACGAAGTGGCCAACTCGCTCATGGACACCATCGCTCCGGAGGGCGTTGGAGTCGTTATTGAAGCGCAACACTTATGCATGATGATGCGCGGAGTAGAGAAACAGAACTCCTGCATGGTCACATCAGCCATGCTGGGGAGTTTCCGGCGTGAATCCTCCACCCGAAACGAGTTCCTGAAGCTTATTGGGAAATAATGGCACCCCCTACTCAGGGTTCTAGAATGGGGTAAGCTCGCACTCGCTGCTGTCTGCATGATGATCGCCGGAATACAATCGGCATCGCCTAAGGAATATGCGGTTTTCGACATTGTCGGCGACAGTATCTCCGTTGGAGTAAACCCAGAAACCAACGGCGACTATGGTTGGGCCGACATGCTCTTCGGTTTGGCGAAGGATTCCATTCCGGCCAAGAGCAATACGATTTAGACACTCTGGCCCGGCATTGCCGCGGTGTCCGGCTCCACGGCGAGCGACTGGCAAGGGCACTTGAGCGCCGTGAAGAACCGGAATCCGGACCTCGTAATCATCCTCATCGGCGGAAACGACCTGCTCGGAAGTATCCAGGATGGATTTATTTCGCTCTCGGACATTGATCAATACTACACCAACCTGACCGGGATCGTAACAAACCTGCAAAACAACATCCCCATTCCGGATATCGTAATGATGACCTACTTCGATCCGTTTGACGGCTTCAGTGCAAACCTCGCAGGATCACTGGACTACCTGACGAATGCGACGCCGACCACGCCGGCCGCTAACCAAGTCATTCGGAATGTCGCCATAGAGCAAAACTGCTACCTCATAGAGGGAACCCGTTCAACCTTTCTACATCATGGCTATGGCGGAGAACTCGGCGACGCGCAGCACAGCATGTCTATCTAAAACTGCCACTCGACCAGTTCAACGGCCATCCCGTAACCGCAGGCTACAGTGTACTGTACGAACTGGTTTACGAAAAGCTCATATATCTCAAGCAATATGCTGTACCGGAAACTTGGATGGTACGGTATGGGCTGACTAATTATGCCGCCGATGTCGCACTGGATCAGGACGCGGACGGTGCAACTACATGGGAAGAGTATGTCGTCGGCACCGACCCAACCAATGGACAATCGGTCTTCACCATCCATCTGGAATATCCGGTCCTTTCATGGAATGTGGTCCCGGGACGCTACTACACCGTCACCAGCCCGACCAACCTGAACGCAGGTTTCGACACGCAGGTCAGCAATCTGCTATCTGGTTCCTATACGGATACCGTGCATCAAACCGCACGTAAACTATACTACCGGGTCGAGGTAGGAGTTGATAATCTCTAGAAGCTGCTTGAGATGCTGGCTTCCGGGAAGGCCGACAAGCCGATGGAAAACATGATGGCATGCTCGTTCTCATCAAATAGATGATACCCGATCCCGTAACGCATGCAGCACCAGTTCATGTATCCGCCGATTGCCACTTCTTCGATATCGTTCGCCCGGTCTTCATAGCGGGCATATCCGAACAGTGAATACCGCCCTTCGGGATAGAGATCAAACCTTGGAGTCCAGAGCGATTTTCTTTTCGCTTCCCAGTAAAGATGTTCCAGGGAAAGCATCAACTCGCGGCTTTTCCTGTAGGAAAACCGGGTATTGAAAAATGGCACGATGCCATGGTTCCAATCCACTTCTCCGTCTACATCCACCATAGTGCGGCGCGTCAGTGGCATCCGGGCATTGACAAACAATGAATCAATGTTATCCGCAGCGCCGTTTCTATCGGCGAGATAGTGGGTATAGAGATCCACATCGATAAAGCGGGAGACCCGGTTGTCACGCCGGGTCTGCAATACATTGCGTAATCCCACCTTGACCTGGTTCTGATCGTCCAGTGCATCCACCGCATCAAACTGGTACAATCGGTTGGTTCCGATTGATGCGTCGGCATACATATAATCGAGATAAGGTTCTATTTTATGGCGAAGGCCCTTACCGTACCACCGTTCCCGTTCGGACAGCACCCGCGATGCCTGCAGCGACACCTCAACCCCGCCCTCGGGAATTTCCCTGAACTCATCGGATCCAACCGTTGGACTCGTGGAATAATAGGTCGCGCGGTACCCTGCGCGGGGAATCACGTTTAGGAACCCGTATCGCTGCGGCATGAAAATGGTATTGGCCGAATCAATACGCACGGCATCGATGCTGTCCAGCGCATTGGTAGCGGCATAAACCCGTTCAAGATGGGCAATGCTGTTCTCGCTTTGGAAATAGAATGGTGTGTTGCCAATGCGGGTACGATAGATATCCGCGGAGTACTCGATCCGGTCGGTATTGTCGTAGAAGTCATTCAGCCGATAATTCGCAAAGACTTCGCTTCCCACGAAATTATTTCCATATACCCATGACGCATAGTTTTCCGGCTGGGCGTATCTCCGGTATTCAGCTTTGAAGAACTCCTTCGTCACGACTGGATCACTCAGGTAGTTCCATTTCGTATTGATATACTGAGTGTCCGAAAAGTGCTGAAGGTGTTCTAGCTTCAGCCGGTATCGGTCCGAACCAATCTCCGGAATCGTATATTTGGCATTCGGATCCTGGTCCGCCAGATAGAATGATTCAACCGTTCCGGCCGCGGAGGGATAATTCCAGGCAACCCCTTGCCCAAGGCCGACTCCGCGTTTGCTGTAAAGGTTGATATCGGAGATCGATGTAAGATCATCGGTCAAAGGTACGGTGGCCTTAATCAAGCCAAAGGCCCCCCACTCGCTGCTGAAACCGGCGCGGAATGTAAAAATGCTACGGCTCAGCGTCTGATGCCAATATGGAAAATAAAAAACGGGAACACCCCGGACATAAAACGTAGCCCCTTTGGCTCTGAGGTACTTGTCGTCAATCAACCGTGCTTCCTTGACCTTAATCTGATAGTGGGGATGGTCCAGTGCACATGTGGTAAAGGTGGCCCCTCGAAGCAGGTATTCATTGGTTGACACCCGTTCAATATGTTCGACGCTCATTAAGATCGGATCATAATCGAGCGAGGACGGTCCGAAATTTCCAACCTTGGTCAGGTAGTTGTAGTCCAGAACGGTTCCATTCCAGATCACATTATCACGCTCAAAATGGATATCCCCCTCGAGATGAAGATCTCCGGACTCCAGATTAGCCGAAGCTGCATCAGCTCTGAGTGTCACATTCTCGTATCGTCCGGTTACTCCACCACTGGCAAAAACCGTATCGTTTGTACGCGCCAGACTCGGAGCCCGTATATCAATGGGGCCACCGGGAATCGTTGTCGGAAGCGTCGAGTCAACCGCATAGGCTGCGGAAACCAGAAAGAGTCCCGGCAAAATGAACTTTAAAATTCCAACCTTCAACATACGAGAATTCCTTTATCCGAAAGGAAGGGGCTTGGAGTGCGGCGCCACAGGAGCTTTTTCCTCTTCAGGCTTGCCCAGCAACTCTTCCAGGTCCGTCATACGTTCCTCGGCGCGGGGAACCAGCTTGCTCTTCGGATACTCTTCAATCAGTACCTTGTCGTACAGGATGGCCGCCTTCGGTTTCTTAGGCACGTTGGCATAGAATGAGGCCATGTCGAATACCGCTCCCGCTTTCACTTCGTACAGTCCGTTGCGCATCTGGACCACTTGCGTCTGATGATCAGAGGATGGGAACGTGGATAGAAATACCGTGGTAGCTGTCAGCAGACGCTCAAGCATTTCCGGACTGTGTGGATATTCCATCTGCAACGCCTTCAGGCATTCAATCTGGCGCCATGCCGCCGCTTCCGCGAACCGGCTGTCCGGATAACGGTATCCCAGCAGTCCATATGCCGCAATTGCCAGTTCGTAATCATCGTTTTCCTGATGGCATTGGCCGATCATGTACTGGGCCTCCGCCGCTCGCGACCACTTTGGCCCGTTTTTGATAATCGATTCAAAATAATCCACCGCATATTCCGGCGCACGGTATCCACCAAAAATCCAACGCATTCGTCGACGGTTCATAATCCGGCTGGCAATTTCAAATTGGCTTTCGAGTACGGAGTCGTAATCCGCCATGCGGCTGGAATAGTTATCGATCAAAAACTGGTAGGCCTCGAACGCATCATCAAGCTTTCCTCGGGCCAGCAACATGTCGGCGCGTGCCCGAGCCGCCCATGGCGCCTCCTTGCTGTTCGGCCAACGCCGCACCAGATAGAGCATCCGCCGGTCTGCTTTGCGCAGCCACCCCTTGTTTTGAGTGGCACGGGCATACTCCCACTGCTCGGCGGAAGTATCCTTTTTCCGGTCGAAGACTGCCCGCCAGGTTCCCTGTCCCTGCTCTTCAAGAACGTAGGCCGCATCCCCCCGGGTATTCGGCACAGCTCCTGCCAGACATAAGCCGATCAATGAAAACGTAAGTATTTTTGATGTAATTTGCATAATCTGAACAATCTAGAGCAGCATGGCCCCATGGGCAATTCCAAAGACGTGATTCGTGACGATTGAGTCGTGAAAAAATCACGGCTCACTCATCAGTGGTCATTCAATTAGTAACTTTTGGCAAAAACCACACGGCCCGGACTCGGCTTTCCGCAGCAGATGCATTGCCCGGCACCACTGCTTTCACGATCAAAGGGAATACAGCGGATCGTTACCGAAAGATCCTCGTTGATCTTTTCCTCGCATTCCGATGCTTCGCACCAATGGCTCATCGCAAAACCACCGTGGGCCTCGGGGCGTTCCTTGTTTTCCGGCGTAAAAAACTTCACAAACTCGTCGTAGGAGTCGATTTCCTTCGAGTATGACGACCGATAGTCCAACGCCCGCTGCAGCAGGCTTTGCTGAATATCCTCCAGAAGATCGACGATCCCGGCCACAAACTCATCCTTGCCAATGCCCTTCTTCTCATTCGTGTCACGGCGCGCCATGAAGACCGCATTGTTGGCCATGTCGCGCGGTCCGACTTCAGCCCGTACCGGAATGCCCTTCTTGACCCAGCCCCAACCTTTTTCACCGGCATTGATATCGCGGGCGTCGACAACGACCTCTACATCCCGCTCGTGGAACCGTTGCTTCCGTAATCCGGCGGCAATCTCGTTGCAATAGGCCAGAATTGATTCGCGATCCTCCTCGTTGCGGATGATCGGAAGGAGCACCACATGCGACGGAGCCAGACGAGGTGGCATGATCATGCCATCGTCGTCGCCATGTGTCATGATCATCCCGCCGATCAAACGGGTTGAAACGCCCCACGAAGTGGTCCATGCAAATTCTTTAGCGCCGTCGCGGCTACTGTATTGAATGCCGGAAGCCTTGGCGAAATTCTGCCCGAGAAAATGGCTCGTACCCGCCTGCAGGGCCTTGCGATCTTGCATCATCGCCTCAATGCACAATGTGCTCACCGCACCGGGGAAACGCTCGCCAGCCGTCTTTTCTCCTGTCAGCACCGGCATGGCCATATACTCTTCGGCAAAGGTCTTGTAGACCTGCAGCATCTTGCGGGTTTCCTCCCACGCCTCGGCTTCGGTTTCGTGGGCTGTATGTCCTTCCTGCCACAGAAACTCCGCCGTACGTAGAAACAGGCGCGTACGCATTTCCCAACGCACCACGTTGGCCCACTGGTTGATCAGCAACGGCAGGTCACGATAACTCTCTACCCATTTGGCAAAGGTCGCACCAATAATTGTTTCCGACGTCGGACGAACAATCAGCGGTTCCTCCAGCTCACCCGCCGGATGCAGCTTGCCATCGTCGCCCTGTTCCAGGCGGTGATGCGTCACCACTGCGCACTCCTTGGCAAAACCATCAACGTGTTCGGCTTCCTTTTCCAGATAGCTCAACGGGATGAATAACGGGAAATAGGCATTCACATGGCCGGTATCCTTGAACATTTTATCAAGGCCACGCTGAATGTTTTCCCACAGGGCGTAGCCCCACGGCTTGATCACCATGCATCCGCGAACATCGCTGTTTTCCGCCAGTTCCGCCGCCCGCACCACTTGCTGGTACCACTCCGGATAGTTCTCGTCCCGCGTCGGCGTAATCGCCGTCTTTTTCTGCTTTGCCATAAAATCTGTTCCGTTATCGGTTAATCGTTATTGGTTGTTGGGAAATAGGAGGCGGAATCTACAGGCTGAAACGCCCGAACTCACGCAAAAAAGAATCCCGGCTTTGCCTCAACGGGCAGGGACGAAAAGGTAGGGACGACTGTCCCCAGTCGTCCGCACTCAGGACAAGGTGCGTTTGCCTTGCAGGACTACTTGACGCAGGGTGAAAGTCTTCGACGGCGGAAAACACCGCACCGCAGTCCTCTGCGCCGCCGACATGTGTAGCAATCTTCCCCTGTGGCTGGAGCTAGAAAAGAATAAGTTGCGTATTTAAGGATTGGTTGTATCCTTGCCGGCATCAACGAGAGAAGAACATAGTGAGTCTCCTGCCACACCGCATTGCCTTCATCAATGGCAATACCTGTTTACCCACCATCACCAGCATACAACTGGATGATCTGCCGGGTGCTTTGCAACCAGATTAGAATCGAACTTACACCGCCGGCGTCCCCACAAGATGCCAAACCAAATCCGCTGGATTACAGCAACCGCATAAAAACTACGGAGGTAGAGCCATGGGCGAAAAAGGGAAGAAAGACAAAGGCAACCGGGAAAAAAAGAAAGAACCAAAATTGAGCCTCAAGGAAAAGCGGCAGGTCAAAAAGGAAGCCGCCAGAAGCAAGGATCACACAATATAGTCATATCCATCCCTCATCGCGGGGCGCGCGCTTCCGGCGCCCCGGATGATGATTGGGACAGACGGCCCCTCCCTTCTTTCCAATACATCATATGTCTTTCATACGGATCAGGCTGAGGTTGCTTTCAAACTCCGCTAATTCTGCAATCTCTGCGTGAGATCATCCGCCCGACCAATCCAGTTTAAATCGTCAGGGAAACGGCTATACTTATTCCAGAACTTAAGGAGTAGAACGCCCATGAACAACGAATTTAAAGTACTCCCCCGCTGGATCATCCATCTCTTTCTCTGGATCGGATTGACGGCGGGAATCGCCGTGCGCTTGTTGATGCTGCTCAACCGCTACAACCCGGAAGCCGCGATCTGGCTTTGGCGCTTTGCCATGTTCAGCTACACAATCTTTTTTGGATACCGCTACATTATCACCCGCCGAAGACGGCGCGTCGTGGTCAACCATGCATTGATCGAGCAAATCGGACAGAGTAAGGACCTCGACCCAACCACGCGTGAAGCCACCTTGTATATCCTTCGATCAATCATCCGTTCCAAGGAGCTGTTCAACTATGCGTTTATCTGCTTCCTGAGTCTGCTCGCCCTGATTCTCGACTTACTGGTCGGCTGATGGACTGAGCCCATATTCGCAGAATATCAACCTTACGAATGAATCAATTATTATGATGCTTTTTACAGATGGTAGTGTGCACCCGCCCTCCCGCATCGGATATGGGGCGTTTTTGGCGGTGAGCGATGATAACTCCGCCCCCGAGGTTAGCGTAAAGCGCTTTGAGAACACCAACTCCTCGCAGCTGGAGGTTGAAACCCTGATCTGGGCTCTCCAGACGCTTAAACCGAATACCGTAACCATCTACACGGATTCCCAGACCATCATCGGTTTACCCGGGCGTCGAAGTAGGCTGGAATCGAGCGATTATCGCACCAGACAAAACAAACCGGTTAAACACGCCGCGCTTTACCGGGAATTTTTCTGTTTAACCGATCAAATCGACTGCACGTTGTTGAAGGTGAAAGGACACCGGGTTTCCCGTCAAAAAACCGACATCGACCACCTTTTTACTCTCGTTGACCGTGCTTCCCGTCAGGCGCTGCGCTCGGATACCCGTTGCAATTGAATTTCTTCAAGGTATAAGTCCGCAATGAAAGTTCCGAAACAACTCAAAGCCCTGATTGAAGATGGCCTCGTGGACGAAGTTCAGCGGCAGTTAATGAGCGGCAAAGAAGCGACCATTTTTATCGTCCGCTGCGGCACGGATATTCGTTGTGCCAAAGTGTATAAGGACGCATCCAAACGCAGTTTTAAAAACGCCGTTCATTACCGGGAAGGCCGCCATGTGCGCAATAGCCGTCGGGGCCGGGCCATGGCAAAAAGATCCCGCTATGGGAAAAAGGAACAGGAAGAAATCTGGCAACATACCGAGGTGGATGCGCTCTGCCTGCTGTCACAGGCCGGCGTCCGTGTACCGCAGCCTTACGGATGCATCGATGGCGTATTGCTGATGGAACTGATCACCGACGCCGAAGGCGGCGTTGCCCCCCGCCTGAACGACGTCGCCATGACGGCGGAGCAGGCACGGAAAGACCATGCCACCGTCATGAAACACATTGTATGCATGCTCAGCGCCGGAATCGTGCACGGCGACTTGTCGGAATTCAATGTGCTGGTCGACGAAGCCGGCCCCGTCATTATCGATTTGCCGCAGGCGGTCAATGCCGCCGGCAACAACAACGCCCGGGCCATGCTGGCCCGTGACGTGAATAATATGACCAATTACTATGGCCGCTTTGCTCCAGATCTGCTGAAAAGCAAACACGCCAAAGAAATCTGGGCGCACTATGAAGCCGGCACGCTCACCCCCGACACCCCACTCACCGGCCGCTTTAAGGAATGCACAAAAACAGCCGATGTTAAGGGCGTGTTGAATGAGGTCGAATTTGCCGCACGGGAAAACCAGGAACGCCTGCGGAGACTCCGCGAACGTGAGCTACGGGAAAAGGAACAGCACCCCGAACCCTCGCGAAAAAAGAAGAACGGGAGACCCCGGCGGCGAAGATAGGGTTTCCGCATTTTCCCCTCTCCGACGGGATAGATGGTGGTTTGGGGGCAAAGGCGCCGAAGACAATGCCATGTGCCGGTTTCGGTAATAGTCAAAATCGAATCTATTCCCGTCTTTATTCGGGTAAATACTGGAAATTTGGGTCGATATGGTTAGCCGCACGAGATTCCATCCAGCAATTCACCATCACTGACGCGAAAAGCCTGAATAATGATATGGCCCAGTGTCATCCATTCCTTGCGACCATTATGCTCATCTGGCCCCGCCCATTCCCATTTTGTGACCACGATCCATACAGGATCACCCCCTTTTCGAGCTAAAAATGTAGCAACCGGAACCACTGCATTACGGTGGTCGGCGGCAGGCTTCGCGGCTTTGAGGATTCGATCTAGACTTGCGGCATCCAGCTTTTGTTTGCGGGCCTTATTCACCAGCGCCTTTTCAAATCGCTCCCAGGTCTCGCACCATCCCTGAGTCGACAAGCCATTGAACTGCTTTTCATACGGACGGTTGGCAAAGTTATCCCACAACGGCCCCCAGTCCGGATCTATGTGCGCATCTAGATCCAGATCCAGTACTTCGACAACCACCTGCTCCAGAAGCAGATCAATCGAGGTGATCCGGTTGGTGAACGCCGTCGAATCCGCGAGAATGGTTACCGGCGTCGGGGGAACATATTCCAGACGCTTTAGGTCAGAATAAAACAACATCATGCGTTCGATGGTTTGCGATAGATGGTCCTGCCCCCCTTCATCTGCGGGATTCGCGCTCACCAGAAACCGGACCCCGCCATGGCTAAATAATGCATATCCTGGAAGATCCGTCCGGCCGTACCAATCTAGCTTGCCCCATAGGTTTTGGGTATCCTGCGCCGTGCTTTTACCCAGCACGATCCCGTCCGAGGTTCGCACCGAAAACGGAGCATACAGAATCATCTCACTGATAGCCGTATCAGGTGTCAACCCATGACAGATGAACGAGACGCCGGCTTTGGAATATACCAGTTCCGTGGAATACTCCCTTTTCACGACTTCCTCCGGCTCGCCGTATCGCTCCTTTACCTCCCCAACGGTATATGGCGGATCACCGTTCGGCATCGACCAGGTTGTTTCATCAATGACCAGTACACATTCCGACTTTGGGGGAGATGCCTTACCGCAACCGACAATGCCCCCCATCAGAAGCACCGTCGCAAGTAAGTACAGGCCCCCTCTCTTTCCATCAAACTGTGTTGGATCTGGGTTCATCCGTGTCCGACAAAGTACTATTCTGTCGCATCGTCATCCGTAATGACCGCCTGCGATATGCTATAGCGGCGGATTACTCGCTGCATTCGCTTCTCGATATCGGTTGACACCCAGACCCCTCGATAAAGGGTGTGGCCTTGTGGGTCGGTATAGCTCGAGGCTGTCAGCAGGACATTGTTGTCTTTGCGCAATTCCTTGTCTTTCCCGCAAAAATCCTTTTCCCCGAAAATGCTCCAGATCTGGAACGCAAATCCATCCGGGCAGTCCGCATAGATGCGCCGCTCCCCTTTTTCGGACGATTCATGATAGATGGGAAATTTCCCCTTCCGTTCATAGCGCTCGTACTCTTCTTTCATCGTTTCCGGAGTGACCCACTCCGTAAACGCCTTGCGACGCTTGGTTGCATTTCGATCCGTAAGCTCTGAAAGCTTGATTCCGGCATGAACGGTCGACACTGCCATCGCCACTACCACTGCCATAATGATATGCTTTTTCATCGTGTTCATCTCCATGATTACTTGTGATTAGGATTTTGCTTTTTACTAAATCTCTCGAGGAGAAGCACTTTCTTTTTCTTCGCTCCCGGCTAATTCCGGGGTCTCGAAAACTTGGATCTGAAACTGCTCTCCGGTTGTTCGCTTTCCACCTTCGCCCGTTCTATCTTCGCTCGTTCCACCCGCGCCTTCTCAACCGTCAAAGCCAGTGGCTTTTTGGGAACCACGCCGTTAGGGAAACCACGCTCGCGCGGTTTTAACTCCGCTTCCTCTTCGCTGGGTTTCGGCATCCCCTTAAAGCAGTAGAGATAAAAATCCTCCACGCGGTTCCGGGCCCATTCCGCCTTTTTCAGGAACGTCAGGCAACTGGGAATCGTCGGTTGAATCCGAAAACACTTCAGATCGATCGCCGCGTCCAGAACCGCCCAACCATAAAATTCAACGAGCTCCGTCAACATGGTCTCCGCCGACAAGCCATGCAACGGACTGTTTTTCAATTCTTCAACCGACATCATAAATTCCTCTATTGGCAACCGTTGAACGGTTGGTGTTAAAGTTCGAAATACTCTATTTCGCGAGTAACAATCTGGTCATACTTGAGTTCTTTACCATTCCAGTCGGCTACAGATTTTTCTATCCGCTGTGTCCAGTTTCCGTAGTCATCAAAGGTAAGATATTCGTACGTTATTAAAATCTCATTGTCTTTATTGTGGTATATATAGCGCGTTGTTCGTGGGTATCCCTTGGGATGCCAGTTGATCCGGGCTTCGGTAACCGCGTGCCCTTTTTCATCGGAAGAGATCCATCTGGTTTCTTTATTATCTGAGCCGCGAAAATAACGAAACGACGATATGGGTTTCTTGTCGCGGGTTCTCTTGTTTGATGTCATATGGAATTTTTGAGTAGAATAAGCGCATATTTCAACCTCCCCGGTATTGAGATCCCTGTATGCGATTTTTCGCGCTTTCACGTTGATGATCACCTCCAGGTCTTCCAGTTTTTCATCCTCGATGTCCTTTACGCGTTGATGAACCAAGCAGCCCGCTTCGTTGAAGGTATTCGTGACGGTATAGGTAACCTTATTGTCCTTGTCCCATTTTGTTTTGGTCAGCAGATTTCCGGCTTTGTCATAGAAGCGCTCTTCACTGCGCTTCAGCGTGGACATTTCCTTTGTCTTGATTTTCATGTGTTTTACGGGACCAAACAAGTCGCTTTCCACCCGGCTGGGCACCGCAATGTCCAGATGCGTTTGTTGTGCAAGTGCACCAAAGGCACCACATAGCGAAAGTACCATAGAGAGGATGAGATAAGCTGTGGGTCGTCGTACCATGTGTTTAAAGCGCTTCATAATAATCTCCTGAGAAACAGGTATAATTGTGTGACCCATAGAGAGCAATACCTCATTAACAGAAGAAATCTACAGCCCACGGCAGAGGTCCAATAACATAAGAATATCGAACCACCCCGAATAGCTCTGGGCAGTGATGGTATAGCTGTCGAATATGGCGATTGCGCGCATGGCCAGTTGCCTACCGTTTTATACAAACCCATCACAACCTGACTGGAGCTATGCTACTTCAACGTTCCATACGACCGGTGGCCGTTCGACTCATCACTTTTGGTCGCCGCTTATGTATTCGAGGTGCGCCTATTAAGTCAGAAAAGGCGAGTATACCCTGCCTCAACATCCCGTTCATCGGGGCAATTCCGCCTAAACAATATCCGTCGCTTTCTATGGTTTCCACGATGGCGGGAATGACGTAGTCTCCGCCCGCTTATGAATACTTACTTTACCGGACAACGCTGGATCAGTGAGACCGAACCCGAACTCGGATTGGGATTGGTCATCGAAGTTACACCCCGAACCGTGCAGGTGCTCTATCATGCCGCCAACGAGACGCGGCACTACGCGATCGGCAACGCGCCGCTCAAACGCGTGCGCTTCGCGGAGGGTGACGAAATCGCGTCGCGCGAGGGCGATCGTCTGACTGTGGAAACGATCGAAGAAGATAGTGCGACCGGACTGATTTTCTATGGGGCCGCCGATGGATCGCGGCTGAGCGAAACCGACCTTTGCGACACCACGAGCTTCGATCGGCCGGAAACCCGGCTGCTGGGAGGTCATGTGGATGCCAATGCGCTGTTCGATCTCCGGGTCGCCGCACTGAATGCCCGACACCGCTATGGCCGTCTGCCGGTGCGTGGCCTGCTGGGTGGACGTGTTGATCTGCTGCCCCACCAGCTTTACATCGCTCAGGAAGTCAGCAACCGGCCGCTGCCGCGCGTTCTGCTGGCCGATGAAGTGGGACTTGGGAAAACCATCGAGGCATGCCTTATCCTTCATCGCCTGATGGTCTGCGGGTTGGTTCAGCGGGTGTTAATCCTGCTTCCCAATGCGCTCGTTCATCAGTGGTTCGTCGAACTGCTACGCCGCTTCAATTGCACGTTCAGCATCTTTGACGAAGAACGCTGCGCAAGCATCGAAGCCAACGATCCCGAGTCCAACCCCTTTCTTGATGACCAGTTGATCCTGACCAACATTGAGTTCCTTACGGGTCATCCAAACCGCGCCGAACAGGCCCGCGCCTGTAACTGGGATCTGCTGATTGTCGACGAAGCCCACCATCTCCATTGGTCGCCGGAACAGACCAGCCCCGAATATGACATCGTGGAAAGCCTCGCCAAAAGTACCCCCCGGCTCCTGCTGCTCACGGCCAGTCCCGAACAGATGGGGCTCGAAAGCCATTTTGCGCGGCTTCGGTTGCTCGACCCGCAGCGTTATCCCGACTTTGCCAGCTATCAGGAAGAACATGATCGCTATGCCGAAGTTGCCGCGGATCTGGGAAATCGTCTGGAGTCCATGGATGATGCAGCACTGGCCGAGGCGCTGGATCGTCACGGCCCCGGACGCGTCATTTTCCGCAACACCCGAAAATGCGTAAGCGGATTTCCCAAACGCCATGCCCACCCCGTACCGCTGGACCTTCCGGATGAAGCTGCGTTGCTGGGCCCGGACGACCCTCGCATCAACTGGCTGCTCGCGTTCCTGACCGGCCATCCAAAGGAAAAGGTCCTGGTCATTGGCCGGACCCGTACCGAGGTCGCCGCGATCGTCGAAGCCATCAAAACCCGCTCGGGCGTGGATGTGGCCCATTTCCATGAACAGATGCCGCTGGTTCAATGCGATCGGCAGGCTGCATGGTTCACCGAACCGGAGGGCGCGCGTGTGATGGTGGTTTCGGAAATGGGCGGCGAAGGCCGCAATTTCCAGATGGCATCGCACCTGGTCCTGATCGATCTGCCGCGCGATCCGGAACTGCTGGAGCAGCGAATCGGCAGACTCGACCGAATCGGCCAGCGCGGTGATATCCACATCCATGTGCCCTACCTGAAGGGAACGACGGAGGAACATGTTGTACGCTGGCTGCATGAAGGACTGAACGCGTTCGCCGAACCGGTGGTTGGGGGTTTTGAGTTGCTGGAACGTTTTGACGCGCGGCTGGACAAAGTCACGGATAAGGTCATTGCCGACACCAAAACCTTCTACAAGAAACTGCGCAAACAGATTACTGAAGGGCGCGACCGTCTGCTGGAGCTCTCCTCGTTTCGCCCCGACATCGGTGACGCCGTCGCCCGTCAAATCCACGAAGTGGAACAATCAGCGGAGCTGGAAACCTATCTACTGCAGATGTTCGACCAGTATGGTGTACACGCCGAGACGCTGGACACGACGACCTATCATATCCGCCCCGACCAAATGTTCGACGACTGGTTTCCGCTGTCCGCCGAAGGTATCCGAATCACTTTCAGCCGGGACGAAGCGCTGATCCGCCCCGATGCCATCCTGATGAGCTGGGACCACCCGATGGTGACCGGCGCCGCCGAACTGATTCTCGGATCCGAACGGGGCAGCTGCGCGATCGCCGTGGATCCTTCGCAGGAAACCCCGCTGAAACTCCAGGCCATCTATGTGCTGGAAACGATCGCGCCACCGGCACTCAACGCCGACCGCTTCCTTCCCCCCACTCCGGTCATCATCACGGTCGACCATGCGGGCAGCGCTATTGATGAACCCCTCGCGACGCATCTGAAAGACGGCGAACCATGGAAGCTGCTGGAGCATGAATCGATTCGAACGCAGATGATTCCCGCCATGATTGAAGCCACGCGCGAGCTTGCGGAAAAGGCCGCGGAATCCACCATCGCCGGCGCACGTCAGTGTATGCGGGAAACCCTTGGAACGGACTACCAGCGGCTCGAATATCTCAAGCAGGTCAACGACAACATACGGGACGAGGAACTTCGCCACGCACGCAAGGCCATGACCAAGCTCGACAAAAAGCTGGCGGAAGCCCGCCTGCGGCTCGACGCGGTCCGAATCATCAGCGCCAGCTAGTTTGACAGGCATAAAGCCCTATTCGCGGGAAGCGCTTCCAAGCACCGACACGACCATTCCGACCCGACCTGCAGTGGCGCTTCCCAGAAGCGTTGGTCGGTGAACCGGGCGCCCCCCTACCCGATCCTCAGCCCCGCGATATCGGCGCCGGATGGTTGCTGATAGACCCGGAGTCCGAACTCGGGGAGCGCCGCAAGAATGTGGTCGAAAATATCGGCCTGAATGCTTTCGTAGTTCGCCCAGATTTTATCGGAGCTGAAGACATAGATCTCAATCGGCAGTCCCTGCGGGGTCGGTTGAAGATGACGAACGAGGAAGGTCATGCCCTTGTGGATCTTCGGATTGTCGTGAAGATAGTGTACGAGATAAGCGCGGAAAATGCCCAAGTTGGTCTGGCGGCGGCCATTGACCACCGTGGCAGACAGATCAATGTTGCGTTCGGCGTTAGCGGCATCGATCTTCTGCTGCGTTTCCGTAACATAGTCCTTCAGCAGGTCCATGGCTTGAAACTTTTTGAGCATTTCTTCGTCGGCAAACCGAACCGTGTTCATATCGATGCAGATGTTGCGCTTAATGCGTCGTCCACCGGACTCGCTCATACCACGCCAGTTTTTGAACGAGTCGGAGATGAGAGCATAGGTAGGAATGGTGGAGATGGTCTTGTCCCAGTTGCGAACCTTGACGGTATTGACGGCCACTTCGATAACGTCGCCATCAGCCCCGTATTTCGGCATTTCAATCCAGTCGCCTTCACGAACCATGTCATTGGCGCTAAGCTGAATGCCGGCCACAAACCCGAGGATGGTATCTTTAAACACCAGCATGGTGACGGCGGTCAACCCGCCCAGCAAACTGAACAGCCCCCAGGGTTCCTTGTCCAGCAGCACCGAGATGATGAAAATCGAGGCGAACAGATAGAGAACAATCAGCAGGGCCTGGAAAAAAGGCCGGATGGGTTTGCGTTGTGCATCCGAGTCCATGTGGTAAATATCGGAAAATGCATTCAGGAAGGCCTCGATCGATCTCGCCCCGACCAGAATGATCAACGCAAATACAATGCGTTTAACCATGACCAGCTGACCGGGAGCCAACCGTTCTACACAGAGAAGAATAAAGGTCAGCGGAATCAAGCGGAGGGCGCGATGGAAAACACGCGACTCCATCAGTTTGTCATCCCAGACGTTCGAGGTTTTCAGGGTGACCTGGTGAATCAGTTTCAGCAAATAGTTTTTCAATACCCAGTAGAGCAGGTAAGCCCCGGCAACTATAAATATCGTAAGTACCACCACGGTCAGTTCGTCGGCTGTGTCCTGCGGCACCCCGAGTGACAGCAGTAAATTCTGAGTCCATGTTCTCAACATTGTATTTTCCCCTTCAAAAGCGCGCATCATAGCGATTTATAATCAATATTTCATTAGCATATCGTGGTTTCAATACCAACAGAAACGGAACAGAGATCCGTCCTGCGTCGCACCATGGAACATTATGATCTCGACTATAGCGAACTTGAACTGGCTGACCGGCGGAAATGCACCATGAAGCCCTGTCCGATGTCATCGGTAGCGCAAAGCTCTATCTCCGGCGATCGTTTCAACACGAAGACCCGGATGATGCGTTATGCATACTTAGCGTGTTTTATGCGCAGCGAGTGTTTTAAAAAGTTAGATCTAGTCGGCGCGATCACAGATCACGGACATAGAGTTTTAAGCCCCGCGCTAATTCCGGGATAAAACCGTATTGAAATAGGTGGGCACGGGCGCTTCGAAGGTCATCGTTTCCTTGGTGAAAGGATGCTTGATCGTTAGTTTGGCGGAATGAAGGCACAGTCGCTTGTCGCCCTTTTCCTTGGTTCCGTACTTTTTATCTCCCACTACCGAGCAACCCAGATCGGCCAGATGGACACGGATTTGGTTTTTACGGTCGGTCATCGGATCGACCTCCACCAAGCTGTATTGTGCTGATTCTTTCAACACCGTGTAAGCCGTCCTGGCAAACTTTCCTTTTTCCGGATCGGATACGGAATACATGTTATGAATGCTGTTTTCCGCAAGAAACGAGGTGATCATTCCCTTCTTTTCGGGCAATGAGCCCCGGACAACCGCATAGTATGCCATTTTAAAGTTTGTCCATTCATCCTGCAGATATTTCTTGGCCTGTTCGCTCTTGGCAAAGACCAGCACGCCGGACGTGTCGCGACCCAGCCGGTGCACGATATAGACCCGGTTCTGTGACTTGGAATTTCCCTTGCGCACATATTCGTTGAGCAGATAGTGCGCGGCATTCTCGCGAACCGTCTCGCTACTCACCGAAAGCAGGCCACAGGCTTTGTCTACCACGAGAATATCCCAATCCTCATACAGGATGGTCAGCCCTTTTGGATGGAACTTTCTGGGAGGTTGCTTGAAAGCTTTCTTCTGTTGCATATGACGTACTCCATCAGACATTTTTTTGCCGTGCCGCAGAGCGGGCAGAGAAAATATATGACTCCGCAAACCCAGTGGCTCTGCGAGGACCATTCAGGGAAAGCGGATTAATCTTCGCCAAAGGTTTTTATTTTAGGGAGTTCCGGTTTGGGCCGTTCTTCACCCTGCTTGGGCTTTTTGGTGCGACAGCCCGGCTTGGCCATGATTTCCACGTAGAACGACTTTAATTCACGTTTCGCGGCATCGTTGATGCAGGCGTCAATTTCTGCAAGATGAATAGTTTTAGCTTCGGGCTCGGCATCGCCGAATTTGCAATCGAAGTCCCAGAAATCCGCCCATTCCGGCAGTGTCTTCCGACGCTCGCGCTTGATGTATTTACGGATCTCGTTTTTTACCGCATCCACCATGCGCGGGTATTTGATCTTCTCGTGGGTCAGGTCGAATGTTTTTTTCATATTCTGTACTCCAGTTGCTAAAGGCTGAACAGATCGCCTTCGGGAAGTGCCGGTGATTCGAAGGCGGCATCGGCCGGGAGATCTTTCCCATTGGATGCCGCGACGGCCAGTTCGTCGCAACGCTCGTTTTCCGGATGCTCGTTATGGCCTTTAACCCACTGGAAGTCGACCTTATGTTCATCGCATAGATCCAGCAGCTGCGCCCATAGATCGGGGTTCTTGGCAGGCTTGGAAGGCGACAATTTCCATCCTTTGGAACGCCACTTTTTCGCCCAGCCCTTGACCATTGCGTTAACGACATATTTCGAGTCGCTTGTCAGCACGACCCTGCAGGGGCGCTTCAGGGAACGAAGCCCTTCGATACAGGCTATCAGTTCCATGCGGTTGTTGGTGGTTTTCCGGAAGCCGCCGGAAAGCTCGCGCTTGCGGTTCCCAGCAATCAGTACCACGCCATAACCGCCCGGTCCGGGATTTCCCTTGCAGGCGCCGTCCGTAAAAATCTGGATGTCATCCTTCATGAGTTTCAAGTGATTAAGCTTTATGCACGCACTGTACGTCCCTGGGACATTCTGCCGTTTTAGTCAATTTCCTGGAAGCGGATGCCGAGTTCCTTTTCAAGCCGGACAATGCGCTTGGCTTCGAGGCGGTGGATCAGCGCCAGCGATATTCCCGACTTGCCAGCGCGGGCGGTACGGCCACTGCGATGCGTATAGTATTCGTTCTTCTCGGGCAGCTGGTGGTGGATCACAAAGGAAAGATCATCGATGTCGATTCCGCGCGCCGCGATATCGGTGGCAATCAGGATGCGCGCGCGTTCCTTCTTGAACATCCGCATGATTTTGTCGCGTTCCGTCTGCATCAGATCCCCATGCAGCACCAATGCCGAGAATCCGTGCGGTTCCAGCTCCTTCGCGAAGGCAATCGTATCCGCCCTTGTCCGGCAGAAAATCAGGCCGCGCTGCTGGCCGCGGTCACTTAGAAACCCGACGATTTTATCCAGCTTTTCCCCCTCTTTGCACACCATGTACTGGTGGCGTATGTTGGGATTGACGATGTGTTTTTTGTCGATCTTGAGGAACGGGGCATCGGATGCAAGATGCGTGCTGATCATCTTCTTGATCCCGGTCGGCATGGTGGCCGAGAAGAGCCAGATATGCCGATTGCCGGCGGTAATCTTCATGATCTGTTCAAGGTCTTCCCGAAAGCCCAGCTTGAGCATTTCATCTGCTTCGTCGAGCACGAGCGTGCGAACGGCCGAAAGGTCGACGGCCTTGCGACGGATCAGATCCATCAGGCGGCCGGGCGTGGCTACCAGCACCTGCGTCGGACGCTTCAGCGACTCGATCTGCCGGTCAATCTTATCGCCGCCGCAAACGACCTCGGAAAAGATACGTGCGGAATACTTGGTGAAGCGGAACAGCTGTTTCTGCACCTGCTTGGCCAGTTCACGGGTGGGTGCCAGAACCACCGCCTGGATCTGCGGCTGGGTCGGATTGATTCCAGCGAGCAACGGGAGTCCAAATGCGGCGGTTTTCCCGGTGCCGGTCTGCGCCTGTCCGATAAAATCGGTGGTTTTTCCCAGCAGCATCGGAATGGATTTGGCCTGCACTTCGGTCGGGGTTTCAATGCCCAGCTCCGCCAAGCCCTTCAGATAGCCTTCGGCTATGCCTAAATCTTTAAATGTATTCACGTTGATGGATCCTGTGGGTTTTATTTTGGAAACGGGGGAACCTGAACCGAAGTGAGCGGAGACACCAGTTTATTCCACTGCCTATTTTTTCGCCTGCATAAAGGCCCTGACCAGACGAAGATCCGCATAGGTCACCTTATTGCCGGAGGCTTCGATGATGGATCGCATGGATGCGCCGGAGAGACGATTGAACAGTTCCTCGCATAACAGGCGCTTTTCGGGGGCAATCAGGCAGTCAATATCAACGCCTTCAAGGTTTCCCTCCTCCAGTAGCGTTTCAAGGTGCTGGCTGATGGTGCTCTCGGAAAGATCACGCACCGCAGCAATGGCCTCTATCGAAAATCCCTGTTTCGCCATCCTTAGGGTTTCTTTTACCGTTTGGCCGTTTTTCTTTTTCCGGGTCTTTTTGACCTTCACGGGCACTTGGAGAATCGAACGTTGTTGCGCCTCTTCAGGATGCGCGTATTTATACATCTCAATAATGGTCATGAAGGTATCGCCATATTTTTCGAGCTTGGCATCGCCAACGCCGGAAATTCCCGCCATTTCTTCCGGCGTGTCGGGAAAATAGAGCGCCATTTCGCGCAGGGTGCGGTCGGAGAACACCACGAAGGGCGGAACGCCTTCCTGCTGGGCAAGGCGTTGGCGTTCGGTGCGTAGCTGGGCAAAGAGTTTGGCCGAATAGTCGCCGGTAAAGCCGGAAAGATCGGTCCGCTTCACATCCTTCTGCCGGATCACCTCGAACGTCTTCTTCCCGAGCAGCACCTCCCGGCCCCTGGTGGTCAGTTCGAGCGCAGAAAACTGTTCGGCATTCTGGCGAATGCAATCCTGCGCCAGCAGATCGTCGATGACCCGCCGCCAATATTTCTTGTCCATATCCTTCCCGGCGCCGTAGGTCTGAAGCTGGTCATGGCCCAGCTCCCGAATCCTTTTCGTTTTGGCGCCGGCCACAATATCAGCAATATGCGCCGCACCGAACTTTTGTCCGGAACGGTAAATGGCCGACATGACCTTCTGCGCTGGAATGGTGGCGTCGACGCGTTCCACCTCGCCCATGCAAACATCGCAGGTCTTGCAGTTGTCCTTTTCGTAGGTTTCCCCAAAGTAGCCTAGGATACTCTTGCGACGGCAGACGTTGGCTTCGGCAAACCGGACCATATCGAACAGCTGCTGCTCGGCCATTTTCCGTTCGCGAGGATCGTCAGTCTGTTCGATAAAGTAGCGAAGACGAACCATGTCGCTGCGGTTGAAAAAGAGGCGGCAGTGCGAAGGTTCGCCATCGCGGCCGGCCCGCCCCGTTTCCTGATAGTAGCCTTCCATGTTCTTCGGCAGGTCACCGTGCAGCACGAAGCGGACGTTGGATTTATCAATCCCCATGCCGAATGCGATTGTGGCCACCACCACCTCGACTTCATCGCGGTTGAAGCGGTCCTGGTTTTCCTTGCGCTGTTTCGGCGTCAGCCCGGCGTGATACGCCAGGGCCTGTATACCCTGCTCCTGTAGGAATTCCGCCGTCGATTCGACGTTTTTGCGCGTGGTCCGGTAGATGATGCCTGATTCATTCTTGTGCTCGTGCAGGAAATGCAGGATTTGCAGATCCAGATTTTCTTTCGGAACCACCTGGTAGAACAGGTTTGGACGATCGAACGAGGCGCGCGTCAGATGCGGATTGCGCAGACCGAGTTTTTTAATGATATCGTCCGAAACCTTATGCGTCGCCGTAGCCGTAAAGGCGGCAATGGTTGCTTTTGGGAAATGCTCAACGATATTGGAGAGCAAGAGATAATCCGGACGGAAATCGTGCCCCCACTCCGAGATACAGTGCGCTTCGTCGATCGCAAAAAAAGAGACCTTCGCCTGCTTGAGCGTAATCATGAAGTCGGGCATCGCAAAACGCTCCGGAGAAACGTAGAGCAGATCGAGCTGATGGTTTTCCAGCGCCTGATACACGCGCACCCGATCCTTTGGTGCGAGTGAACTGTTCAGGAATTCCGCATCAAGCCCATTGGCCTTGGCCGCATCGACCTGGTCCTTCATCAGCGAAATCAGCGGACTGATCACCACGCACAGTCCGTCGAGCAAATGGGCCGGCAACTGGTAGCAGAGCGACTTTCCACCGCCGGTCGGCATCACCGCAAAGACATCATGCCCGGCCAGAATGTTCGAGACGATCGCCTCCTGATTTGGACGGAAGCTGCGGAACCCGAAAATACGATGGAGCGCGTCGTGTGCCTGCTTCATTCCGAAACCACCTTGACCTGCTTGATCACCCCGGAACGATGCGTCCTGGCTTCGTATATGTTGATTCGTTTTTTCATGCCCAACCTCCGCAAGCATACTGGTTGGCCAAGTTGGTCAAGTTGATGATCCATCAACCTTCCTTAAGATCGGCAATGCGCTGCATGATCAGTGCGGCGTGCTTATCATAGGCGTCACGACCGCTACCCAAAGCCTGGAAATCCTCCTGGGTGATGGGCTTTCCATAGGTAATGGTTACTTTGCAGGGCTTGATGAATTTAGTGCCTTTGGGGTGGGCTTTGTAGGTGCCGTTGATGTAGGCCGGAACGACCACGCAACCGGACTTTTCGATAATGAACCCGATGCCGCCTTTGGCTTCCTGTAATTCGCCGGTCTCGGTACGGGTTCCTTCCGGAAACATGGATACGGCTTTCCCTTCCTTCAGGGCCTTGATCGTCAGCTTCAGCGCTTTCACGTCACCCGTTCCGCGGGAAACAGGAATACATCCAACCCGATCCATCCACCACTTCCCGAATTTTGAATTCCAGAGAGTGTCGCGCGCCATGAAGTGGATCGGCCGGCCGCGATAGCCCACGCCGACGACCGGCGGGTCAAGAAAACTGGCATGGTTCGAGGCCACCAGCACGCCGCCCCGCTCGGGAATATTTTCCACACCGCGGATACGCAGCCGATGCCAGATCAGCAAGAACAGCTTAAACAGGCGTGTGGAAAACTGATATACGCGCATGTCGGCCATGACTTCGTGCTTTACCGGATCAATCATGATTCCCCTTTCACGGCCTTGGTTACGGTCTGGATCACTTCTTCAAGCGTCATCGATGTACTGTCGATCACATGCGCTCCCGGCGCCACCACCAGGGGATCCGTTTTGCGGGTCGAGTCGATCTGGTCGCGCTTCTTGAGGCTTTCCATGACTTCGTGCGCCTTTTCATCCTCGCCGGCCGCAACCAGTTCCCGGTAGCGCCGCATCGCCCGTTCTTCGGGATCGGCATCAAGATAAAACTTGTAGGGCGAATCCGGAAAAACGACGGTTCCGATATCGCGCCCTTCCATTACCAGAGAGCCAAAGTTGGCCAGCGACTGGAGACTGCCGACCACAAACTTACGTACCTCTGGAATGGCCGCGACATCAGCGACCGACTCGCGGACATCCTTTTCGCGCAACTCCTGCACAGGAACATTGCCATCAACCGAAAAGACAGCGGCCCCATCCTGTACAAAGAAATCCCATTCGGCATTGTGCATGGCATCAATCACCGCTTCAGCATTCTTCGGATCCACGCCCTTGAGCAAGGCCTGCCATGTCACTCCGCGATACAATGCTCCTGAATCCACGTAAATGAATCCGAGCTCTGTGGCCACGCCTTTTGAAACCGTAGACTTCCCAGAGGCCGACGGCCCGTCTATCGCAATTGTTTTTACATTTTCCACGAACTATTCAACCTTTCCGCCGAGTTGCTCCATGTGCTCCCAGAATTCGGGATACGAGGTGTTCACGCATCCCACATTTTCAATGGTTACCGGCGCGTCACTAAATGTATTCAATATAGCTATCGACATGGCAATCCGATGGTCGCCGTGGCTATCGATCGCTACGTTCGGGGTTTTCAAGTCGGCGGGCCCCGTCACAATCATCCCGTCGTCCAGCTCTTCGACTTCGACGCCAAACTGCCGCAGGTTTTTCACCATCTCGGCAATACGGTCCGACTCTTTCACGCGCAGCTCGGCGGCATCGCGGATTTCCGTCAGTCCTTCCGCCAAAGCACCGGCGACGGCAATGATCGGCAGTTCGTCGATCAGATTCGGGATTTCATCCCCTTCAATCACCGTGCCCTTGAGCTGCGCCCCTTTCACCCGGAGAGTGCCGTAGGGATCGCCCTGCTCTTCCGTAACGGTGACTTCGATCTCCGCTCCCATTCGCTTCATCACATCCAGCAGCGCCGTGCGGCGCGGATTCAGTCCCACGTTTTCCATGACCAGTTCCGCACCCGGCCGGGCGGCGATCGCCACAATCCAGAACGCGGCGGAAGAAAAGTCGCCGGGAACTACGAAATCGCGCGCCTTGAATCGAGGGCCTTCCTGGCCGTAACCCTCAATGGATATTTGCAGTCCGTCGATCTGTACCGGAATGCCCAGTGCTTCGAACAGCTTTTCGGTATGGTCGCGCGTTGGGCGCGGCTCAATCACCGTGGTTTTTCCTTCGGCATACAGACCGGCCAGAAGCACACACGATTTGACCTGCGCCGACGCCATCGGCAACAGGTAGCCGGTGCCCTTCAATTTTCCGCCGCAGATCACCATCGGCAAGGTGCCGGGTTGGCCGGATAGTCCGATGTGCGCGCCCATCAGTTCCAACGGCTGGCGGATGCGGCCCATCGGGCGGGAAGAAAGCGAGTCATCGCCGATCATCGTGACTTCAATGCCTGCGCCGGCGACCAGTCCCGCCAGCAGGCGCGTGCCCGTTCCGGAATTGCCCATATTGAGTGGCTCGGCCGGTTGCTGCAGCTGGCCATTAACGCCGGTGATATAGAGCGCATTATCGCGGAATTCCGCCTTGGCTCCCATCTGTTCCATGGCAGACAGCGTACTGCGCGCATCTTCGCCGTTGAGATAACCTGTTACCTTCGAAGTGCCTTCCGCCAGAGAAGCAAGCATGGCCACCCGCTGGGAAATGCTCTTATCGCCGGGAACGTTTACGCTGCCGCCCAGCCGCGCTGGATGGACTACTTTTGATTTCCGGTTTCCGGTTTCCGAGTTGTCGGTCTGCGACGTCTCTGGGTTCAAGTTTCCCGATTCAGGTTTCAAATCTTACCTCTTTAAAAATCTGTTTAGTTTAAGAATCTGGTTGCGGGCATCGGCGGCGTCTTCGAGCCACTGGCGGATATCGTCTCCGTGACCGCTGCGCAAAATTTTGATCAATCCCTGCAGTTCTTCGTGGAAGCGACCCAGCTCGGCTTCCAGTGCAGAACGGTTGGTGTCGATGATATCCACCCACATGTTGGCGGAGCCGGACGCCACCCGCGTGGTATCTTTGAAACCCGTCCCGCAAAAGTCGGCTTTTTTCGCCGGATTGCCATTGGCCACCGAACGCGACAGGGCAGCTGCCACCATGTGCGGCAGATGGCTGGTGGATGCCAGCATGGCATCGTGGGCAGCCGGCGACATTTCCTCGACCTCTGATCCAGCCGACTTCCACAGATCAACCACAGCCTGTTCCGCCGCGGCTGGAGTGTCGTCCGAAGGACAGACTACCGTCAAACGGCCTTCATACAGATCCGGATCGCCCGCCTCGATACCGGTTTTTTCCGAACCCGCTATCGGATGCGACCCCACAAAGCATGCATGGCTGTCTACGAACAGCGGCTTCATAATTTTCAACAATTCCGATTTGGTGCTGCCGACATCGGTCACGACCGCGCCCGGCTTCAGTGATCCGACAATCTGTTCCGCCAGCTGGGCGATGGTCCAGATCGGCACGCAGATCACCACAATATCGGCCTCGCCAACGGCCTCGACTGCATCAGAGAAAACGGCGTCGAAGATGCCTGATCCGGTGGCCTGGGTGCATGTTTCTTCGCGTCGGGCATAGCCAACGAGCTGTCCCGAAAAGCCGCGTTTTTTCAGGGCAAGCGCCAGCGAGGCGCCCATCAGGCCCAATCCAAGTATTGCGATTTTTTGAGGTTTATCCATGCCGGATTCCATTGGTTTAAAAACAAGTGCGCTATTCTCCAAGGATTAGAAATTAATTCAACCTAAAAGCCCGCAGCGGATTGCGCCGTCTTATTTAATACCTATATAGTACTATATTAATTTGACTTAGATATCAAACCGAACATTATAGGTTTAGTTGAAACCAAAAACGTTACAGGAGGCTTACTATGGCTTACGAACTACCTGCACTACCCTACGCATATGATGCGCTGGAACCGTACATTGATGCCCGGACGATGGAAATCCATCACACGAAGCATCATCAGGCCTACATCAACAACGTCAATGCGGCGCTGGAAGGTACCGACCTCGAAGGGGTGGCCGTGAATGAACTGATCACCCGGTTGGATGAATTGCCTGCCGAAAAGCAGACCGCCGTACGCAACAACGGCGGAGGACATGCCAACCATTCACTCTTCTGGGAAATCATGGGCCCGAATGCCGGAGGACAGCCCGATGGCGACCTCGCCGCGGCGATCACCGATGCGTTTGGCGGGTATGACGGTTTCAAGGATCAGTTCAGCAAGGCCGCCGCCACGCGGTTTGGATCGGGCTGGGCATGGCTGTGCAAGCATGATGGCGGCGAGTTGAAGATCTGCTCCACGCCAAATCAGGACAGTCCGCTCATGAAAGATATTGGCTGTGGCGGCGTACCGATTCTCGGTCTCGATGTCTGGGAACACGCCTACTACCTGAACTACCAGAACCGCCGTCCCGATTACGTCTCGTCATTCTTTAACGTGATCAACTGGGCCAAGGTCGCTGAAAACTACGCGAAGTAGTTCCATAATAAAGCCGGACACCTGCGTTCGGTGTCGGGGGCGGGCTTTCAAGCCTGCCCTTTTTTATGGCCGCCGCTTCCCGGCGGGTAACCCATGGAGCCTGTTGGAACAAAAAAAAGCCGACACAGAAGTGTCGGCTTAAAAAATGGCTCCTGCGGTTGGATTCGAACCAACGACCAAGTGGTTAACAGCCACCTACTCTACCGCTGAGCTACGCAGGAATGCTCAAAAGAGGTGGACAAGGTACAGGAATAACCGATCTTGTCAACACCCCGAAAACAACTTTTTTACAGCATTTATATCAGCTGTTTATTGACAATAACTTGCGCTTATTGATCCGCCGCAAAAGCACCGGTCACTCGACTTCCTGGCGGCCTTTTATAGCCCGCGAGAGTGTAGCCGAATCGGAATATTCGATGGCGCCGCCGGCCGGCAAGCCAAAGGCGATGCGCGACACCTTCACGTTGCGGGTGGCAAGCACTTCCTTGAGATAGCTGGCGGTGGCATCGCTTTCGACATCGGTTCCGAGTGCGATCAGAACCTCCTCGATATTTTCATCGGCAATGCGCTGCAGGAGCTTGTCGACGCGCAGGTCGGCCGCACCGACTCCGTGCATGGGAGAAAGCCGCCCCATCAAGGCATGGTAGCGGCCCTGGAAACCTCCTGATTCCTCTATCTTGATGATATCGCCGGGACTCTCAACCACACAGAGGATCTGCGCATCCTTGCGCGGACGGGCGCATAACTCGCAGGGATTCCTGGATGACTCGGTGATGCTTCCACATCGCTCGCAGGTCACGATGGTTTCATCGGCTTCGAGCAGGGCGTTCGCCAGGATGCGCATCAGTCCCTTTTGATCCTGCACCAGTGCCATAGCCATACGCTCGGCGGTTCGCCGGCCGATGCCGGGCAACCGGCTGAGCGCCGCCACAAGGTTATCGAGAGGAATCAGGTGGTTCATAAATCCTTAGAACGGCAGCCCCGTTCCCGCGGGCAAACCCATGCCTTGTGTCAGCTTGCCCATTTCCTTCGACATGGTTTCCTGAGCAGAACTCAACACACCGTCAACGGCGGCAAAAACCAGGTCTTCCAGCATTTCGACATCTTCGGGATCCACGGCATCTGGATTGATCTTGATGCTCTTGATCTTCATGTCGCAGCTCGCCGTGGCGGTAACCATGCCGCCGCCTGCGGTAAACTGCACCTCGGTCTTGGCGAGCTCATCCTGCTTCTTTTTCATGTTTTTCTGCAGATCGGCTGCCTGCTTCATCATTTTCATCATGTTCATAGCGTTGGTTCCTTCTCTTGTTTCAGTTTAATTAAAAATAGCGAGGTTTGTGCTGCTTTGAGGCTCCTGTCCTGCAGAGGACTGAAATGCGCAGTACGTAGCAGCAATCATTCCCGCACGTCTTCAATCTCCCCATTAAAAGCCTCAACCACGGTTTTCACAACGGGATTTGCATACCATTTCGCCGGTCCAGTCAGCGCCCGGGAACCCTGGTTGCCCGTATCTTCAACGCCGTGGTCCGCCGGTAATGGACGGTGGTCGTCGGGCTTTAATGGTTCGAACAAGATCGCAGGCAATCGGCCCATATATTTTTCCACGGCACGGGCCAGTGCAAGCCTGGTTCGTGAATCATCAAAACGCGCCAGGTCTTCCTTGAATTCAGGGTCATAACCCACTGTCAGATGGGTATCGTCGGTACGAAGGGGGGCGGTATCGAGAAAATAGCGGTGGGAGAGCGGGTCGGCCTTGCCGACGTGATCGACAATGGAGTGCCAGTTTTTCAGGAGAATTTCCAGTTCCCCGGCCTCACCTATCTTTTTTTTTTGCTGACTGGTGCCGTAGTCCGGCGAGGCGGCTTCCGTTACTGCACCGATGGCTGGCCCGCCGGATTTAAAGTTTTTTTTTAGTTCGGCGACCTGTTTGAGCAGTTCATTGATGGTGGCGGTTTCGGCCGCGCGTGAACAACGAATCAGGCCCGTTTCCAGTATGGTTTTCTTGGAGAGCGCATAGCGCATGCGGCTGTCGGTTTCAATCAGGGCGTCAATGATCCGTATAACCCGTCCGGCTTCCGTACCGGGGGCCTGGGCCTTGTAGAACTCCAATTGCGATTCCGGCAGCTCCAACGCCGCCGCGCCATCGCCGGCATAGAGCACCACCAGCAGATTCCGGAAGTTCTCGAGCAGCTCCATCACCACCCGTTGCAGATCCTTGCCGGACTGATCCATGGACGAAACAATATCAATGATTTTGGGCACATCGGATCCGAGGATCGCCATCGTCATGTTTTCGAGAATGGAACGTGAAACAAGACCGAAGACGGACAGCACGTCCTCCTCTTCGATCGCCTTGCCGCGGAAAGATATGATCTGGTCGAGGGCGGATTCGGCATCGCGCAGACCGCCTTCCGCACCTCGGGCGATGGCGAGCAAGGCATCTTCGGAAATCTTGATTCCCTCTTCGGCACATCCCGTGCGCAGACGATCAACGATGTCCTGCACGGTAATCCGGCGCAGATCAAAGCGCTGGCACCGGGACAGAATGGTGGGCAATACCTTGTGAACATCCGTGGTGGCAAAAATAAATTTTACGTGCGAAGGCGGTTCTTCAAGCGTCTTCAGCAAGGCATTGAAAGCCTGCGTCGAGAGCATGTGCACTTCGTCGATGATGTAGATTTTATAGGGTCCGCGTGCCGGGGAATACCGGACATTGTCGCGCAGATCGCGCACCTGGTCGACCCCGTTGTTCGAGGCCCCGTCGATCTCGATCACATCCAGGCTGTTGCCGGCCATGATTTCACGGCAGGAGTCGCATTGGTCGCACGGTACGGGGGTGGGCCCTTCCATGCAGTTGAGGGCCTTGGCAAGAATACGGGCGGAGGTTGTTTTGCCGGTTCCGCGCGAGCCGACAAAGATATAGGCATGGGCAACGCGGTCGGTTTCGATGGCATTCGCCAACGTCCGGGTGACGTGCTCCTGCCCAACCACATCCGCAAACTGCTGCGGCCGCCATTTTCTTGCTAGTACTTCGTATGCCATATTATCTCGTACTACGTATATCGTATTGCCCTTGCACAGCCCTCAGGCTGCGTATCCAGCACAAAAACCTTTTCCGGCAAGCGACCGAAAGGATCCCCGGCATGTGCTCCGGCCGGCGCTTCCGGACACCCGGAAAACATGGTTTACCGCTGCTGCCTTCCGACCCTGACGGGATTCCCCAGCGTCCGTCGCCCAGAGACCAACCTTCAACACACACGCCGGGAATCGTATCGGTATCTTCCCGGTTTCAGTAAGAAGCCGCGAAGATACAGAGGTGCCGCCAGCATGGCAAGCCCGTCCAAAAGGATTCTGGCGAAAAGGCCTAATTTGCGCGGCGCAGCAACGTTAAACCGGCGATTTGCCCGCCGATGATCGGCACCCACGGAAACAGCCATGGAAGGAGAAACAACTCATCCGCAAACGTGTCGGACAGAATGATGAAAACATAGTAGACAAACATGACCACCAGACTGACCAGCATGCCCGCCGAGGATTCCTTCCGGTGCGACTTGATGCCCATTGGAATCGCAATCAGTACAAACATGACAGGCGATAGCGCCAGACAGATTCGCTGGTTCAGTTCAACCAGATCACGGCCCCGCTGCTTCGCGCGGCTATCCGCATCCAGCAGATTGTATTCGCGGTCGGGATTACGAATGCGCCACGCGAGTTCAGACAACGTCAGGTTCTTGCGCTTTGGAGACACTCTTCCGCTACCCATCAGTTTCTTGATGTTGAAGCGGCGTGGCAGCTTCTTCATGTTTACGTAAGTGGGATTTCCGGCCGAGTCGGCACTTTTGTAATCCTCGATGCGTACATCGAACAGATCAATTTTGAGCAGCGCATTTTCCTCATCGGTGCTAAGCACACCGGCCTCTGCGCGCAACGTCCTGACCACCTTGCCCTCATCATCGATATCATAGATAATCAGATCCTTGACCCGATTGCGGTTCTTCTTTCCGACATAGATCATATAGCCGGGGATATCCCGTATGAATCGTCCTTCCTCCAGCAGCTTGATCGGATCCTCGACCCCCATGGACTTGACGATCTTGCGCTTTGCGTAGGTGGTCTGCGGGTATACAACGCAGTTGTTGTAGAGGCAGATTAAAACGAGCACACAGGAAATCAAAACGATCGGGGAGGCGATCTGCCAAAGACTCAATCCTCCACTCTTCATGGCGCTGATTTCGCTATCGGCCGACAACCGCCCGAACAACAGCAGGGTCGAAAACAGGGCACTGATCGGAATCGTGTAGGCAAATGAATACGGCAGGTTGTAAAGGAAAAACCGTCCGACCGTTCCCGCCGGCAAACCTTTGGCCATAAACCCGACGGCTTCGTAGATCAACGGAACGCTGAAGCCAAAAGTAATCAGCAGCATCGCCACGGAGAAGGTCGTCAACCAATCCCTTACCAGATATTTACTTAGTTTTGCCAAATTGATCCCCCATCGAAGCGCATACTGTATTGACGAAACCCCGTCAGCTCAAGTTAAGAGGCAATCCAGTTGCAGTCTTTCGAAAATCCGGCTTAACTGTCGGCCATCCCACTAAAACCGATATGAAAATACGCGATCAAATTGAATACGCAGCGGTGGCTGGCCTGCTGAGTTTTTGCCGGATGCTGCCGGAAACCTGCATCTATGGCCTATTCAACGCATTAGGCAGGCTTTCCTATGCCCTGCTGGCGGGGCGCCGCACGCTGGCGCTGCAAAACATAGCGATTGCATTTCCGGACATGGCCCAGACTGAACGAAAACGCATCATCCGGAAAAACTTTGCGATTATGGCCGAATCCATGGCCCTCAACATGCTGATCATGAGCGGCAGGATCTCGAACGAGCGGCTACAGGACATGGTCGTCGCAGAGGGATGGGAGCAGATCGAGCGGGAGATTGAAAAAACGAGTCTGGGCATACTTGGAGTCTCGGCCCATATCGGCAACTGGGAGCTGATGCCGCAATATATGGCCCTGCAGACCAACCGCCCGATACATGTCATTGCGCGGAAGACCAGCAATGCCCTGCTGGAAGAGCGGATCGTACGCCCCCTCCGCGAACGCTTCGGCGTGAATATCTTCTACAAAAAAAATGCAGTCATGAAACTGGTGAAGGCCATCAAAGGCGGCGGAATCACGGGATTGATGATCGACCAGCGCCTGAATGCACGGGAAGGGATCCCCGTCAGGTTTTTCAGCAGGGACACCGGAACTACGACAACACCGGCCGTACTCCAGATCCGCTTTGGGTTTACCGTGACCCCCTCATTCATGGTGAGAACCGGGCCGCGCAAATACCGCTTCATCGTCGGCGAGCCGATGCGGTGGAACGACAACGGTAAGCCCATGGAGGAGCAGGTGCGGGAACTGACCTGCATCCACCAGAAGATCATTGAAAATATGATTCGCCAATATCCTGAACAATGGTTCTGGGTTCACGATCGTTGGGGACTGGAGCAGCAAAAAAAGCGACAGAAAAAAAAGAAGAAAAAATCATGAAAGCCGCATTGATCATCAGCGATGGCAAGCCGGGGCATGTGAACCAGTCGATTGCGCTCTGCAAACACCTCGGACTGGATTATGAAATCGCCGAAATGGCTTACAAAAGCCGTGCCGCCAAGGCGATCTCCTATCTCCTCGACCGCCTCGGCATCTACACGGAACGCATCATGGAACTAACGGCTGACAGCTCAGATCCAACCGCTGAAGTGATCATCTCCACCGGCTCCACCACCTACTATGCCAACAAACTGCTGGCCCGAAAGCTTGGCGTTCCAAATATCGCTATTCTCTATCCGAAAGGCTACCGGCTCGACTTCGACCGGATCCTCTGTCCGTCCTACGACCATCCGCCTAAACGCAGCAACATCACCGAACTCCCTCTCAATTTATGCGCCGCCGCCCCCGCCTTCTTCGAAGAAAAAACCGCCGGATTCAAGACTCGGCATGTTCAGCAAAAAACCGCCGTTGGCATTATTATCGGCGGCCCCAACGCCGTTTCCGAAATCGATCCGGTCGAAATGGAACAACAGCTGGAACGGATCTTTGAAACGACCGCCGGAATGGAACACTGGATCACCACATCGCGTCGCACACCAAAACAGATCGAAAGCGTAATCGACGGGTTCGAGTTTGACTACAAGCTCATCAACTCACGCGATTCCTACAACCCCATTCCCGCCTTTATCCAGCTGTGCGACCGGCTCTTCGTCACCTCCGACTCCGCCTCCATGGTCAGTGAGTGCGCCAGCTTCGGATCCGCCAAGGTCGAAGTCCTCATGAACCGCCAAACCCAATCCCCCAACAAGTTCGAGGAACTCATCCAGGGACTGGCGGCCCGCAACGCCGTTCATGTGTTCGACGGCACCCTCGGAAACGCCAGCACCAAGATCGACCTGTCGCCCATTTTGGACGCATTGAAGATATAACCGATCATTGTCCCCGGATAGACACGGGCCGGTTCCACAAACGCATCGCGACGCCCTCTGCCTGCCATGCCGAAGCCCTGGTGAAGGATGGCCGCGTTCCCTGCGTGCGGGAAAGCGGAATCTACATTAAGGGTACTTCGCCTCCGTCCATCAAAAAACAACCCCTTCCTGCACTTTGCAATTGAAACTGAACGATCGTTCAGTTATGAAGGTCTAATTGAAAGTACTGCTTAATTAGAGAGGGCGGAGAGGCTTTTTCCCGCGGCATCTACGTGATGAATATAAACCCTCCGTAGCAAGCAATAAGCAGTACGAACTACGGAGTACGTTTACCTTGCCTAAGAAAATAAATATCACTGAAAAGATCGAGCAGCTACGGGCCTTCCATCAGGAGGAGGGCCGCGCGCCGAGCTATGCCGAAATGGCGAAGCTGTTCGGCTACAAGTCGAAAAACGCCGTCTACGGTCCCGTCAACAAGCTGGTCGAACTGGGCTACCTTGAACGGAACAGCAACGGCAGCGTGGTGCTGACCAAGAAAATCACCGGCGCAATCAAGCTGCTCGGCGCAGTTCAGGCGGGATTCCCCTCACCCGCCGAGGAGGAGCTGGTCGACACCATCAATCTCGACCAGTATCTCGTGCGCCGCCCGGAGGCGACTTATCTGCTGACCGTCAGCGGAGACTCCATGATCGAAGCCGGCATCCAGCCCGGCGACCTTGTTCTCGTGGAAAAAGGCGGCGCGCCGAAGCAGAACGACATTGTCATCGCCCAGATCGACGGAGAATGGACGATGAAATATTTCGGAAAGGACAAAACCGGCGTCTATCTCGACCCTGCCAACGCGAAATATACCCGCATACGCCCCGAGCGTTCCCTGAGCATCGGAGGCATCGTCCGCGCCGTCGTCCGGAAATACGGCCGCGATTAGGGTTAACCACGAAGAAACGAAGAACACGAAAACAACCCCGGACAGCCGAATATTCTCACACAAAGGCACCACGGCACGAAGGAGTCTAGGGGTAGTAATACAAAGCTTTGCGGCTTTGTGTGAGTCCAATCAATCATGAAACAGGAACAGCCCATTATGCAGCGTTCGTTTCCTCAGGCAATTCTGCATGTGGACGGCGACGCGTTTTTTACGTCGGTTGAGCAGGCGATGCATCCGTCGCTGAAGGGACGGCCGGTGGTGAGCGGCAAGGAGCGCGGGATTATTGCCTGCGCGAGCTACGAGGCGAAGGCGCAGGGCATCAAGCGCGGGCTCGGCTTGTGGGAGGCACGCAAAAAGTGTCCCGATCTGGTGGTGTTGCCGAGCGACTACGAAAGCTACAGCATCTATTCCAAGCGCATGTTCGAGATTATGCGGCGCTACACCCCCGTCGTGGAGGAATATTCGATCGATGAAGGCTTCGCCGACATCACCGGCCTGCGCCGCCTGCACCACATGTCCTACCCCGACATCGCCGCCCGCATCCAGTCCGATATTCACAAGGAACTCGACCTGACCGTATCGGTCGGGCTGAGCCTCTCCAAGGGACTGTGCAAGATTGCGTCCGACTACCGTAAGCCGGAGGGCATCACCGCAGTTCGAGGCAAGCATATCCACCTCTTTCTGCAACGCATCCCGTTAAACGAAGTCTGGGGATTCGGCCCCAACACCTTTGAGCTGCTGCGCAAGCATGGCCTGCAGACGGCGTGGGACTTTGTCCAGCGCCCCGAAAAATGGGCGCACAAACTGCTCGGCAAACCGGGGAAGGAAATCTGGCACGAGCTGCGCGGCGTCAACCTCCTGCCCGTCACGCCCCACCCCAAGCCGGCCAACGTCTCCATTGGCAAGGGCAAGACCTTCACAACGCCCTCGTCCGATAAGACCTTCGTCTACGCCAAGCTAGTGCGCAACGTGGAATCGGCCTTTATCCGGTTGCGCCGTCACAAGCAGCGCTCGAAGGAGATTTACGTAGCTTTGCGCTTCAAGGACTACCAGCAATTCGGTTTCGGCGCACGGCTCAACCGCGCCACCGACTCCACGCAAGAGGTGCTGCCGGTCGTGCAGGAGCTGTTCGAAAAACTGTTCCGTCCGGGCATGGAATACCGCACCACCCAGATCTGGCTCACCCGCCTTGAAACCGCCGAAAGCGTCCAGTTCGATTTGTTCGACGACCGGCTGAAGATCGAGAAGTATGAGCGGCTGGCCAAGACGATCGATGAAATCAATGCGCACTTCGGAAAGCATACGGTTTTTTCAGGCGCATCGCTCGGTATTGCCGATGTACCCGCCAACGACCGCACCGAGCTGCCATGGCGCAAGCTGAATCTGCTGCCCGGCGAAACCGCCCGCCGCCGCCTCTACTTACCGCGCCTCAACATCAAGGTGTAACCGCTCGCATTGACAACGGTGGATCAAGGTCATGGATCTCGGCTATATATGGGCAAATCGCGATCTCACCCCTCTGCATCCGAAAACTGGATGTCATAAAGGTATTTGTATTTCCCGCCCTTGGCGAGCAGTTCGGCGTGGGTGCCCTGCTCGATGATCTTTCCCTTGTCGAGCACGACGATGGAGTCGGCATGGGCAATGGTGGAAAGCCGGTGCGCGATGACGAATACGGTGCGGTCTTTCATCAGCTCGTCGAGCGCGCCCTGCACGAGCCGTTCGGATTCGGTATCGAGGGCACTGGTCGCTTCATCAAGAATCAGAATCGGCGGATTCTTCAGCAACGCACGGGCGATCGCCATACGCTGGGCCATGCCGCCCGACAGCAGCGAACCTCGCTCGCCGATGACCGTATCGTAGCCGTTATCCAGTTCCATGATGAACTTGTGGGCGTTGGCACGACGGGCGGCCTGTTCAATCTGCTCCCGGGTTGCTTCCAGAGATCCATAGGCAATGTTTTCCGCCACACTGCGGTTGAACAACACGGTTTGCTGGGTCACGACGGCAATCTGTGCCCGCAACGAGTGCAAGGTATAGTTGCGTACATCGCGGCCATTGATCTTGACCCGTCCATCCGTCACATCGAAGAAGCGCGGAATCAGGTTTACCAGCGTGGTTTTCCCGGCACCGGAACTGCCGACAAAGGCAACACATTGGCCGGAACGGACGTTTAGATCGATGCCATCCAGAATCATTTTCTGGTCATAAGCGAAGGACACATCACGAAATTCAACGGAATCCACCAGGCCTTCAAACGGGATGGCATCGGCTTTGTCGTCAATCGTATTGGTTTCGTCGAGCACCTCGAAAATACGTTCGACCCCCGGCGTACCCTTTTGGATACGCATATGGATCTGGCTCAGCTTTTTCGCCGGCTTGTACATGGAAACCATGGCGCCTCCGAACACCAGCAAGTCCGTGAGGGGAATATTATACTTATGGGAAAACAGAACCACACCGGATAGACCGATCGCCGAGAGAAATACCATGACCGGATCCATCATGGACCGGGCGCGCGACTGGCGCACCTGCATCTTGAATACCTTTTCATTGAACTGCTTGAAGCGCGACACCTCCTCCGCTTCCATCTGGAAAGCCTTCACCACCAGGGCTCCTCCGACGGATTCCTGCACAACGGAAAGCATATCGCCGGTACCGCGCTGGCCTTTTTTCGATGCCTTCCGAATACGTCTCCCGAATACGGTAACCGGAAGGATGCACAGCGGTAGTACAACGAGGGCAATAATCGACAGACGCCAGTCCAATGTAATCATGAAGGCGATACAGCCGATCAGGGTAAACGGCTCGCGGATCAGATCCCCAACCACATTGGATACCAGTTGGGTCAGCAGGCTCGTATCGCTCGTCACCCGCGAAATGAGATCCCCAACCCGGTTGCTGGAAAAAAACTGCATCGGCAGGGCGTGGATATGTTCAAACATCCGTTTCCGCAGATCGGCAACCACCCGGTTGCCCACCCATTCGACCAGAAATTTTCCTAGGAAGAAAAGAAGCCCCTGCGCCAGGGCAACCAGGGGAAGAAACGAAACCGTAAAAATCAGCCGTTGCATGCTGAGTTCCCCGGCATTCCCTTCCGCCTCGGTCATTGAGGAAAAGTTCAAGCTGTCACCGGTAACGCCACCCAGGGCAAAGCGAAGAGCCGCCAGCAACCCGAAGGTTGCGGCGCCGTAGAACAGTCCGCAAACAACGCCAAGTGCCAACCGTATCCAATACGGACGGATATACGGCCCCAGCCGCCTGTAGACCTCCGCAATGGAAGCGGATTTATTTTTGTCTGAAGTCATCGGGGCATAGTCCACTAAACCCACCCCGAACGAAAAGCAAAAAAGCGGGTGAGGGATTTGCGCAGGACTTTTCGACCTGGCCCGACTTCCATGACGAAGGAAATCCCAACTACAGACTTCTAACCCCAAACTTTAAACTGGTACTTTTTCTCCCATGCACATTGTTCAAATACTACCTGAACTTAATCAGGGCGGCGTCGAACGCGGCACCGTGGAATTTAGCCGGGAGCTGGTTCTCCGCGGCCACACATCGACCGTTATTTCCGCTGGAGGTACCCAGGTTGCACAGATCGAAAAGGATGGCGGCCGGCATATCACCCTCGACGTTTGCTCCAAGAATCCATTCTCCTTTCCCTTTCGCGCTCTCGCCCTGCGCCGTGCGCTATGCTCCATGCGGCCGGCACCGAGCATCCTCCACGTCCGCAGCCGGATACCCGCGTGGCTCTGCTGGTTCGCCAATAAGACGCTGAAACTCCCGTTCGTAACAACCGTGCATGGTTTCAACAGCGTCAGCAAATACAGCGCCGTCATGACCAAGGGAGATACCATCATTTGTGTCAGCCACCCGTTGAAGGAGTACATTCAGACCCACTACGGCACCCCTGATGAAAAGATCACAGTGGTGCATCGCGGCATAGACCCCAATGAGTTCGATCCCGGCCAGCTGGATCACGAATGGATGGAATCGTTCAGCGATGAATACAACCTGAACGACAAATACGTCGTAACTGCCGTCGGGCGAATTACCGAGTTGAAGGACTATGAAACACTTATCCGCGCCGTCGCCGATTGCGCACGCGACATACCGCATATTTGCGGACTCATCGTCGGAGGGGTGCGGCACGATAAGCAGGCCTACTACGAACGGCTTCAGGCACTCATCAAGGAACTTCACGTAGAGAAATGCATGGTTTTTGCCGGCAGCCATAGCCGCATGCCCGAAATCTATGCACTATCCGATGTCCTGATCTCTTGTTCAAAGAAGCCGGAAAGCTTTGGCCGCACCATGATCGAAGCAATGGCCATGAATACGCCCATCATCGCAACACGGCACGGCGGAGCCCTCGATATCATCGAGGAAGGACAAACAGGGTTTCTGGTCTCTCCCGGAAATCCGAACGAGCTGGCGACCGCGCTTCGTCGGCAAAAAGACATTGAATCCACCGGTCTGCGCGACTATGTTCTCAGCCGTTTCCTGCTGGATCAAATGGTCGACAAGACAATCGGTGTCTACGAGCGGCTCGTCAATCCCAGCGTAACTTAAAACGGGATGCAAGCCGACCGGGAACCATCCATTAGAACAAGGGGATTTAAATGAGCCAACAACCAGCAACGGTTATATGCCTGAAATGGGGCGAACGCTACGGCCCGGAATATGTGAATCGGCTCTATTCCATGGTGCGCCGCAATACATCGCGCGAGTTGCGATTTGTCTGCATCACCGACGACACCACAGGCCTCCGCTCCGAAGTTGAAACGCGACCCATGCCTCCTTTCGATCTTCCTGAAACCTTCCGGTTCAAAGGTTTCCGCCGCATGTTTCTATTTCAGGAATCGCTCTACGACCTGAAAGGCAAAGTGCTGCACCTCGACCTCGATCTGATTCTGACGGGATCCATTGATGACTTTTTTGACTATAAACCGGATGAGCCTTACATCGTTGCCGAAAACTGGACCCAGCCCGGTGCCGGCATCGGCAACATGTCGGTCTTCCGCTATGAAATCGGCGCATTGACCAAGATTTGGGACCGCTTCAGCGCCGATCCACTCGGCATGCTGGAAAAGTATGTCAACAGCCAAACCTTCTGCAGCCGCACACTTGGCGAATTCGCCATGTACCCGATCGAATGGTGCATGGGCTTTAAGCAATCGTTAATCCCCAAGTGGCCGTTAAACTTTTTTGTCGTGCCGAAACCTCCGGCCAAGCAGGTCAAAGCCGTTGCCTTTACCGGAAAACCCGACCTCGAGGATGTCATTGCCGGCGAATGGCCGACCCCCAAGGCGTGGAAGAAGCTTTACAAGCATGTCCGCCCCACCCCGTGGCTCGAAGACATCTGGAAGGAAGATTAGCAGATAAAGGTCTACCATCCCCTGGAGAGTGCATGGGCACGTTTACCAAAGTAAAATGATGAATACTGATCCGACGCAGAAGCAGTATCAGATCGCGGTAGTTCTTCCGAGCTACAACCGCCCCGATCTGCTGGTAGAGGCGTTGACCTCCCTACAAGAACAAACCTATCCCCACTGGCGGGTCGTGGTAGTGAACGATGTCTCAACCGTTGACTACACCGAAGTTGAACAGCGCTATGCGGACGATCCCCGCGTTCGCTTTGTGCGGCGCGAAGTGAATGGCGGTGTGAATCAGGCGTGCAACACAGGTTTGGACCTGCTGGCCCAGGAAGACGACATCGACTTCATTGCCATCATGGACGACGACGACATCTATGCGCCGGACTTTTTCGAGGCCGCCGTTGAAAAGATGCGGGAGCATCCGGATTACGGCTGGTTCATGTCCAACAACTTCGGGGATAAAAAGAAATCCAGCACAACGATCACGAAAGAAGGCGAGCTCGACTACGTCGATGACTACATCTATGGAAAGTTTCGCGGCGACAAGGGTCGCTTGATCGCGGCATGGATTTTGAAAGATCTGCGCTTTGACGGACGTTTTCGCGCATCGCACCGCTGGCCTTTTTTTACGGATATCGCTCAACGGACAAAAATCTGGGCATTCCCGCATAATTCGATCCAAAAGCGCTATATGGAAGGCGGCATCACAAAGGCGATCAAGCGCCCAATGACCCTAGCGGATATCCGCTACACCTTCTCGAAGCACTGGCACGTGATCCGGCTACGCCCCGGGAAACTAGCCGCGTATAAATACTTGTTTCTCGAGCTGGTAAAAGCGCCGCCAAGGATCATCCGGCGTTGGATTTATCTACTACAGACCAAAGGCGGCAAGTCGTAGAGCCCAACCGGACCGACCCCTACGCTATACATCCCCTTCGAGCCCGAACAGTTTGCGGCAAAGCGTCAGGAAGGCATAATCGCGGGCATAGTATTCCCGAACCGCCTTCTCCGCAGTTGGATCAAGACCCTGGCTCATGGACCGGGGGCTACGGTTGCTGGTCATGGGATCGGCGGACAGGTCCAACGAATCCGGAAGCTGAAGCTTTGCAACCAACTGCTTGAAATCTTCATTCAGGTTTTTCTGCCTCATCACGCAGAGCACATCGTCCGCCCGGCGGCGCAGCGTTTCTTCATCGACAAACCAATCCCAGTAGGACGAACGCACATGGCTTATCGACTGCATCGCCTGGTTGGCTTGCGCACGAAGCCCCGGATCATCGCTGGCCAGGGCCAGCGCAAGTTCGTTCGGGGTCTGGAAGCGTTCAAAGACTTCGGCCTCGGTCTTGCTCCACGGCACACTGTGCGCAGGCGCTCCTTGGTTGAGTCGTGAATTGAACCCGCTCACAAAGCGTTTGACCGGATCGCGGACCACGAAAAATACCTTTTCACCGACGGGAATATCGTTGATCGCTATGCGATGAGGGTGGCATTCAACAAGGAAGGGGCCGGTTTTCGCATGCGGGACCAACGCCGTTTTTATGGCCGATCCGCCCGCCTTGCGCACATGCAGGAAGTGGACAACCGGCCGTCCACGCAACCGTGCCCAGTTTCGGCGACAGGTCTTGTACAGCTTGCCCGACCGGAAATGGCGTACTTTATAGATGAACTTCCGAAGCCCCTTCCGGTTTTTCGTTACTTGCTGAGTCATAATCTCCTATCCCAAAAGTCCTGTTCCGACTCGATGCAATCGCATACAGACTCTACCAATCGCTGTTATCAGCATATCCAAACTGCATCAGCAGATCCGAAGCCTGCTCCTTGAAGAGGACTTTTTCCTCCTCGGTCATATCCTTTTTCCACGTTCCGGAACCATCGAATAGTTTCTGGTTGATCTGCCAGTTGCGGAATTGCTGATGATCTCTTCCAGCCCGGGAACCGGGATGGCTCAGTTCTTTCGAGAAAACATAGGCAGGCTGCTCGTGGAAGGAAAGCATGTCCTCTTCGAACTCCTCGCCGATAAACTCGCAAACGCGCGGCATGAATTCTTCATAGTTTCGCACCAGATCCTCGTACTTCAGCATCATGACCCGGTCATCGTTGATCCATTTCAACCCATCCCGGTTGTCATCCAGCCAGCGTTTCAGGCCTCGCTCGTAATTGCCGTACCGTTTGCGCATCGAAACCACGGCGTCACGGCCGTCCCGCACGACAAAAATGATTCTGGCATTGGGAAAACGCTCGAAGATCCGGTCAATCACCTGCACGTGCATAGGGGTCTTTTCAACCCACCGGTGTTTTCCGCGTGCAACGGCATTCCGGTTCCAAAGCCAGAATGCCAGGCGCCGCTGGAACTTGGACCGGAAGAAGATCCGGCTCTCATAGGATACGCCATAAATTCTGCTGTGGGCGCCCAGCAAGCGCAGCATGATCGACGTTCCACTATGCCCGCATCCCAGCACAAAAACAGGCGGCGCATCCACCTTGTGGTGGGCCATCCGTCCCTTGATATAGCCCCAGGTATTTCGTATTGGCTTCTCTTCACGAAGTAGTTTCCGTCGTATTCCCAATGTAGTTCTCCCAATAAAAGCTTTGTTTCTTCAACGCGGGCTCAAATCAACGAGGTATATGTGAACGTTGAATTCCACAAATGCTTAATAATATAACCATGAAGTATGTCGAGGCCAAACAAAACATGTACCACAGTCGCCTCAGAAATGGCTCTCCAGCGATCAATGGCCCGGCGAACACGCGATGCAAGGAGAACGATGAAACAAAAAGTATTCTGCATAGGATTCCATAAGACCGGAACATCAAGCCTGGCGCTTGCATTGAAGACATTGGGCTATCGGGTCGCCGGAGCAGCGGGCAGGCATGATCCAGATATTGCAACCAACGTGCGTCCCATGGCCTATGAACTGGCGAAGAATAAGATGCCTTCCAAGACAATCCATGGCCTATTATCTACAAGGAACTGATTGCAGAGTATCCCGGCAGTAAGTTCATTATGAACCATGCGAACCCCGGAATCATTGATCAAGAGCCAAGTTAAGCATTTCGGACTCAAGGAAACACCGATGCGGAAATGGATTTATGGCATCGGGTGTCTGGAGGGGAATGAAAAGATCTACCTCAAACGGTACAATGACCACAACAAGGAGGTCGTGGAATACTTCAAGGATCGCCCCAATGATTTTCTGATCATGGACTTTTCCAACGGAGACGGATGGGAAAAGCTGTGTCCCTTTCTCGGCTGCGACATTCCCAAAATCGATTTTCCTCATGTCAACAAGGCCGGAAACCGAAAATGGAAAATCCTGCGCCGCAGATCCAGAAAATATAGAAGACGCATAATCGGACGCTCAGAAAAGTAAGAGGGTCCACTAAATGGTTGCGCCACTCACCAACCGATGCGTTGGCACAGCTCCTTGGATATGGACGACAATAGATCGCCCTGCATGCATTTGAATTCCATTGCTCCGATATCTGCGTCTTCCAAGGTTCCTGCCTCCACCCGGACAATGCGCCCATTCGCTTCCAGACGATTCAGATAGGCTTGCATGAAACTGTCGGTAGGGAATGCCACATTGCTTGGAAAGACCGTGATTACGGGCTTACCCACGGAAACCGTTTCAGTTACCATGGTCACGCTGTCCTGCGTAACGAACAGCACCTCGGAACGTGCCATGAAGGTGTAGAGCTCCTTGCGCGGTTGCTCCGCCCACCAGATGGCGTCCTTAAGTATATCGGGGTCGAGATGCTTCTTTAACACCGATTCGGCGGCGTCCCCGGTTCGGCGTGAGGTGGTCATCAACCAACGGATATTTTCGCGCGCAGCCAGAGCGTTCATCCCTTCGGCCAATTCGACCCAGTCGGATTCAGCAAACCGGTGACTGCGCGACGCCCCGCCGATCACCATGCACCAAATACCGGGTTCGACCTCCCCCTTCTGTTTGATCATCTCCGGCGTCACCGGCGTGGGAATCAGTTCAACATCAATCGAATTAGCACATGATTCTCGCTGAACGGGGCTGATCACCGTATGGAACCATTCGGCGGGGAAAGGTTTGCGTTCACCGATGTAGACATAGGGCACATCGTAGCGACTCGCCAACGTGCGCGCCGCAAAGACACTTTTTCCACCACTGGAAATTATGAGATCCGGCGCAGGACTGTTCTCTGGAATTTCGACCTTTGCAACCCATCGCAACAGCGTATCGGATAGCGGCCGGCCAGTCGGCCCCATCAGGCGGCGCACCAGAGGCCGAAGCCAACCCCGAATTCTGACCCGGCCGTTTACGGTCACTGTCTGAATCGGTTCCAGTTCGGAAAGGCCTTCGGCCAAGCCGAGCGACTGACTCACATGTCCCGGGCTTCCTTCACTTACAATCCAGATGGTTTTCATGATCAGGGAAGTTCGAAAATATCGTTCATCTTGCCTTTGCAAACCCGCTTGTAACCAACGGAATCAAGCAGGTCACCCATTCCCTCGGCCTGTTGCTCCGTACAGGTTTCGCAGATAATCCATTTTGGCCACAGCGCCTTATCGGCATTGGAGAAATAGTGATTCATGACCCGGAATTCATGGCCTTCAATATCGATCTTCATGGCATCGATTTTGGATAGCCCCAGATCCTTAACGAGGGTATCGAGCGTGCGTACACGAACGGAAATTGCATCTGATTCGTCGCTCTTTATCTCCAAACTATTCTGCCCGCGATTTCCCTTCCCGAAAACCAGTTTCATTTCGCCGGCCTCGTCACTCAGGGCATCGGGAATCACCGTCAGGGAAGATGCTCCATTTGTAGCGGCATTGAATTTGATTCTTTTCTGCAACTCGGGATCGGGCTCGACGGAATAGATGGAGCCGTTGGTCTTTAGGCAGCTGAACGCCCAGAAACTGTATGCACCGGCATTTGCCCCGATATCGAAAAAAACGGATCCCGGCTTCAGGCGATTGCTCATGAACTTCCGTTCACGCCGGTCGAACAAGCCGGGAAGAAAGAGCATGCGCGATTCTGAGAGATTTCCCCGCGGCATCAACCGCATTTTCAAGCCCCAGATATCGGTATCTACCGGCCCGGTCAGCCTATGTTTGAGCGGATGGCGCAACCAAAAGGCGACACGGCCGAATCCGCTCCAATACGATACGCGCTGGCATATCCCCAGTCGCTTGTTCAAATCCCCCTCTAAAGCGTGTGTTCCCCAAGAAGCTTGATCGTCAAATTCCAGCGCAGACATGGTCTTATTCTCTTCCATCTTAATTATCTTTCCCCTCTAAGCACTAGGGCCTCCAGTGCTCTCCCACCCAGGCACAAGGCTGGACGTAGCGGTGCAGCTCTTTACGGCGTTGCTTGCGTGACGGCTGCGAAAACGCCCAGCGCAACTGCTCCATCGGTTTTCGCGATATCTGTTTTCCCGACCAGCGACCATCGATGGCGTCAGGCGGTTTCGGACTTCCCGGAAACGTAACGATTCGGCATTTCTTAGGGAGTCGGGGTGGTCGGAGGTAACGCATCGGCCACTGCCCCATGCAGTGCCGGCGAAAATGCCTGGTCCACGCGCTGGGCCAGAGCTTGACCCCTCCCTTGAGGTTATGGGTTACATAGTTTTGCTCAAACTGGTACTTAACGCAAAGCCCGGGATTTTCCTGCAGATCCTCCAGCATGTACGGATGAGCGCCAATCGGAAAGCGGAACACCGATGTCTGGGCACCGCGCAACCACGGCTTGACCCAGTTTCGGGCCGTGATTACATCCGTTTGTTCCCCGTATTCAAAATAGGGATCAAGGGAATCGACTATCACCGAATCGAGATCCAGAAAAAGGGCAACGCCTCGCAAGCCGAACAGCTCGCGGTTCCACAGGGCCTGCTTCGGCCATTTTCCAGGGGCTCCCGGCGGAACCTCGAATCCCAGTTCCGGCAACGGCAGACATTCCACTTCCGGTCGGATCCCCTCCGGGTCGTCGGTCATGCAATAGAGCTTGAACGGAGAGGAGAGATTGCGGGAAATCATGCCATGCAGGCAGTTGACATACTCAGGGCCGTACATGGTTCCCCACTTAATACAAAGAATCTGTTTTACATCGTCCATGATCATATCCACCGGCATCTAAGCCTTTACCACATGGTCTGCTGCACCGACAATATTGCGGGTATCGACGATCAGTTGCGCCGCTGACACCACCAATGCATAGTCAACATTCCGATGATGGGTTGCTACCAGAACACAGTCGTATCGAGCGATGTTCTCCGCCGTTAGGACAATGCTTTGCTTCCCGGTGTACTGCGGGTATTCCCGCTTATGTCCAATCATCGGCACATGCGGGTCGTGGTAATCAACTTCGCCTCCCCGCTTTGTCAGCAGATCCATCAGTTTATAGCTCGGAGATTCGCGGTCATCATCTACATCCGGCTTGTAGGCCATCCCCAAAAGTAGAATCCTTGAACCGTTGAGGGATTTCCTGTGATCGTTCAGCGCATGCATGACCTTGCTGACCACCCATTCCGGCATGGCGGTGTTGATTTCTCCGGCCAGTTCGATGAAGCGGGTCGGTTGCTCGAACTCTCGGGCCTTCCAGGTAAGATAAAACGGATCGATCGGAATACAGTGTCCGCCCAGCCCAGGCCCTGGGTAGAAGGCCGTAAAACCAAATGGTTTTGTTTTGGCGGCTTCGATCACTTCCCACACATCGATGCCCATGCGGTCGAACAGCATCTTCAGCTCGTTGACGAGCGCAATATTCACTCCGCGGTAGGTGTTCTCCAGAATCTTGCAGGCTTCGGCAGCATCACAGCTGCTCACCGGCACCACCGTATCGATCGCGATCTGGTAAACCTCAACGGCCCTGTCCAGTGATTGACGGTCCAGCCCGCCCACCACCTTGGGAATGGTCTTGGTGGAAAAATCCTTACGACCGGGATCCTCACGTTCGGGGGAATAGGCGAGCAGGAAATCTTCTCCAGCCACCAGCCCACTGCCAGCCTCCAGAATGGGCTTCATAACTTCACGCGTCGTTCCGGGATAGGTGGTCGATTCGAGTACGATCAACTGCCCCTTGCGTAAGTGTTTGGCAATGGCTTCGCACGATTTTTCGACATAGCTCAAGTCCGGTTCGCGCATCTTGTTGAGCGGCGTGGGAACGGCAATCAATATAGCATCCGGCTCAGACAAACGCGACAGATCGCACGTAGCCGAAAATCGGCCGGAGCCAACCATTTCCACAATGGTTTCATCGGGAATATGTTCGATATAGGTCCGTCCGGCTTCAATGGCCTCGATTTTAGCAGGATCCACATCAAACCCAAGCACCTCGGCGCCGCCACGGACAAATTCACGGCATAGCGGAAGCCCCACATAACCCAGACCTAAAATACTAATAAGCATACAGAACTCCTTTGAAAAAAAACGGTATTTACTATGCGTATATGATGAAAGAAAAGGAAGATCCAATTTCATCAAGCGCTCATGCATCGAATCTTTCGTATTCCATCGGAGCTAGCTCGCTGTTATATTGCAGCAATGAATAGAACCCGAACAGGAATACTGTTGATTGTCGCTTCGCTTCTCGCGGCCCAGCCGATGCTCCATGCAGCAAACAAACCCATCAGCCATCCGATGGGCCTGATGCTCAATCTGGATTTTCAACACGCTGCCAATGGGCTGATCCCGAACAAGGCTTTTTATCCGTTGCATGTGCCTCAAGGTCCGCTGAATATTGAACCCTTGCTCGGCGAAAACATGCTGGTTTTCCTGCCGGACGAAGGGTTGGACATTCCGCACAGCACCCTGATCCAGCCCGATGGCAGCGAATGGATTGTCATGGTGCAGCTGGGCTCATATCCAGAGGGAGGAAATGGCATCGTGCTTTCCCAATGCAACGATGAAACCGGATACGCCATCTATCTTAAAAATGGCGCGCCCCACGTGGTCGTTCGCACCGGAAACTGCTCTATGGTGCTCAAGGAAAATCAGCAAACCGGCATCACAGACAGCCGCAAACAACTGGCGACAATAGAACTGCGAATCAAGCAGGACATGGCTTATTTGACCATAAACCGCAAGCGCGTGGCATTGGTCACGCTCGATGCTCCTCTTAACGGGGAAAACATGCCGATACGGCTAGGGAATCATCACCAGATCCCGGCCATCATGAAAAACATACCGGAGGTGCAGTCCACCGGTTTTTTTGGTGCGATCAGTGCCTTGAAAATCTGGAGGCAGTGATGGGAGCTGTGAGGCGATGATGGTTCTCCTCAAAAATGTGCGGGTTACTCGTCACTTATCCGACATTACTCTTCGCTTTTAGCCTCTTCCCAGAACGCGTCCAGCTCTTCGAGTGAAAACTCCTTGAATCCTTTGCCTGTCGCGTGCACCTGATCTTCCACCCGTTCGAATCGCCGGACAAATTTTTTCACATTGTGGTTAAGCAACTCCTCGGGATTATGCCCTAGAAAACGGCTGACGTTGACCACGGAGAAAAGAAGATCGCCGAGTTCGTCCCGGATATCCGGTTCGTGCTCGCGGCTAATGGCTTCTTTCAGTTCATCAATCTCTTCGTGCAACTTGGCAAACACATCGTCGATATGCGCCCAGTCAAAACCCGCCCGTGCGGCACGCTTCTGGATCTGATGGGCCTTTTGCAACGCCGGCAGGTGTTTCGGAATCCCGGATACAATGGATGCCGGTTTCCCATCACCCTGTTTCTCTGCCTTTTTTATGGCATCCCAATTCTGAAGCACTTCGCCGGAACCCGAAACCTCTACGTTGCCAAAAACATGAGGATGGCGGCGTTCCAGCTTCTCGATAATGGCATCGGCTACATCAGAAAATTCGAAATGCCCGTTCTCTGTGCTGATTTGAGAATGAAAGACGACTTGCAGCAAGAGATCTCCCAATTCTTCTTCGAGCTGGGATACCTCGCCGCTTTCAATGGCATCAATGACTTCGTACGCCTCTTCGACCAGATCGGACTTGAGCGTTTCGTGGGTTTGCTCCCGATCCCATGGGCAACCATCGGGTGCACGCAATCTGCGCATTACTTCAAGCAACCGCTCCATCGCTTCGCCAGCTTTAGCCATTTTAATCCTCCCATTCAAATCACAAAAAAAGCGCCCCGCCCGGGACGCTTTATCATTGAGACCCACGCACTACATGCGCAACGTCATATCCAGAATCGTATCGGGCTTCTCGTCACCCAACGATTCGAGAACAAGCTTCGCGCCGCCAAAATCCTGGAACGCTGTGTATTCATCAGGCACCACAATACAGGCCGCGCCCGCTGTGAGGGCTCCCTTGCAGGCGACGAGCGAGGATACTACGGCAACCAAAGTAACGAATTCCTTGTTGCACTGTTTTAGCATCTTAAGCCAATCATCGGCACGCGGGAAAGAATCCTTGACCTCATCGGGTATCACGAGTTCCACGCCAAGAGCATCCAGACCGAGCTTCGACATCAGTTTTTTAGCCAAATCCTTGGGTAGCGCCGTGAAAGTAATGACGGGGATACCGCGTTTTTGTGTTGCCTTGATAAGCTTTTCAAGCCCTGCGTCCAGTGTTGCTTCATTTTCGCAGTAATTGGTCACGGTCTTGTCCAATTCATTCACGGCCTTTTCGATCGCGTCCGATTTCTTGCCGGCCAGGGTCAGCACATTCGTAATCGCGGTCCGATGCACCGGCGACATCCCCGAACGTGAAAACATGACCGGGGTAAGCTCCACGCCCTTGTTTGAAACCGCACTCTTGATCGCCTCGAATTCCACAGCGCGCGTCTTGGCGGCCACATACTCCAGCTCAAAAATCAGTGCGTGGGTTGCGCGGGCTTGTTTCTCCGTACTTGCATCGTTGCTCATATAATGATTGCTCCTTTAAACAGCTGTTTTCAAAAATGAGGGCGTAGTCTATGGGGCCGGCCTGTTTAGGTCAAGTACAGGTTTCTCAGTCGCCGGGCGCAAATTCCCATGCAGAACACCCGTTAAATCCCCCATGAAAACCACCAATGCCCGGATCATCTAGTCTTATTTACTATGATATATTTATATATTAACATTAATGCTTGAAATTTTTCCCAGTCCTGAACTTATTATATGTTTCAGTTTTTCGTTATACTTACAATTTTACAATCACGTTGGGGGTCTCATGAGCGTATTTCTGCCAGCCGGGCTGGGAAAAAATAGATCAAACCTGTTACGCGCGGTCGCCATGGCGACCGTCTCGGTTGCTCTTTCGGTCCATGCTAACGGGACCTTTCACAAGGTCCTCGGCATCGAAAATTCAAGAGTCCGCCAAATTGAACGATCCAAAGAGCATCCGAATTTCATGGCGGCGGCCTCGGACAATGCCCTCTACCTAAGCATGGACGCCGGGTCCAATTTTGTAAAATCGGCCAGTCTAAAAAACGAAACCATTAATTATATTTTCATCCCGAATGGCTCGGTCGAATCGGTCTACCTCGCTGGATCCCGAAACGGTTATGTGGTGCAAAAGTCTTCTTCGCCCAAGAGAATTTTCACGACAGGGGAAGATGAAGAACTCCATTTTATCCTCCAGCACAAAGGCGCTCTTTTTGCCGGAACAAGCAAAGGGTTGTATGTAACCGACGACATGCAGGTGAACTGGAAGGCTGTGTCCGCCTTGCGGGAAGAGGCGGTCTACTCCATGGAAATCTCAGGCAATGACCTGTATCTGGCCTGTGACAGCGGCGTTTATCTGTATCGCACGGATGGAACCTTGAAGCGCCTGTTCATTGCGCGGCGCGCCGGAACCGAAAGAACCATCCCCTATCAGATCAGAGTCGATACCATGACGCCATCGAGGCTTTGGCTCTGCACCAGCAACGGGGTCTATTTCTCTGTCGACCGCGGCACTACGTGGCAAAAGTTCTATACCGTTGGAACCGGAAATGCCACGGCCACGTGTCTCGCACAGTTCCCGCTGGACGGGAATCATTTCTATCTGTGCAGCGAGGCCGGATTTTTCAAAGTCGATATCACTACCGGCGAATCCCAATCCCTTTTCAGTGGCCTTCCTACATCAAAAATCCGGTGGACGGACATATCGGATTCGGGTGAAATCTATTTGGCAACCGATCAGGGATTGTTCAAACAGGGAGATGCAGATCCAGCCCCCAGGGTATCGCGGAACGGACTTGCGGATATATTGGAAGGAGAGCCTTCCATCCACGAGGTACAGGAAGCTGCCATGCGCTACAACTCGGTTGATCCCGAAAAAACGGGCGCATGGAAAAGACGGCTTAAATACAGGGCCCTTCTCCCCAAACTTGACGTGGACTATGACAAGACCATCGGATCCAGTTTTACCAGTTCAGGCTATTATTATGCTGAAGGTCCCAACGATTGGGGCGTATCCCTGACATGGGATATGGGCAACCTGATATGGAACTCATACGAAGACGACGTTGACAACCGCACCAAGCTGACCACCCAATTGCGTCTGGATATTCTGGATGAAGTCAACCGGCTCTATTTCGAGCGATTGCGATTGAAACATGAAATCGCTCTGGTGATGCCTGGAACAGAAGATACCACACTCAAGCAACTCCGGCTGTATGAACTCACCGCCACGCTCGATGGCTACACCGGCGGTTTGTTTTCACAGCAAAGATAAGCCGCGGCACAAACCTGCGCTGCGCAAAGTTGGATATTCTTTCCTGTTTTCAATCCAGAAAAATTCCCCTATACACACCGCACGCATGTAGGGGAATTACCCCTTTTCATACAAAAACCAAAGATGATTTCAATGTTTGATATTTCCCGCTATCTCAAGGAACGGCAGTCGATGGTTGACCTTGCCTTGAAGGATTGCCTTCCTCCGGAGAGCACACGCCCCGGGGTTCTGCACGAAGCCATGCGCTACTGCGTGCTAAACGGAGGAAAACGCATCCGTCCAATCCTATGCATCGCAGCGGCCGAAGCGTTTGGAAGACCGGGAACAGAAACCATTATGCCGGCCATCGCTGTGGAACTGTTTCATTGCTCCACATTGATTCATGACGATCTCCCTTGCATGGATGATGACGACCTGCGGCGCGGCATGCCTACCTGCCATGTAAAATATGGTGAGGCCAACGCCGTGCTCGCCGGCGATGCACTGATGATTCGCGCCTTCCAGGTCTTGGCCGAACACGGCAACCCCGCACTTTCGTTAGAATTGGCGAAAGCTGCCGGTTCGCAGGGCGTTATTGCCGGACAGGTTGAGGATCTCGAAGCCGAAGGAAAAACGCCGAATGCCAACCTTGTGGATTTCATTCACTACAACAAGACCGCTATTCTCATCCGCGCCGCTGTTTGCATGGGAGCCATTGCAGCAGGAGCGGCGGACGATGAGTTGGAAAATATAAGCATTTTTGGCGAGAAAATCGGCCTCGCCTTTCAAATAGAAGACGACATCCTCGACGAAATCTCAACCGATGAAATTCTAGGCAAGCATGCGGGGGCAGATATCGAACACCAAAAAATGACCTACCAGGCGGTTCACGGCATGGACGCAGCCCGTCAAAAAGTCAGGGTTTTGACCGATGAAGCCGTCGCCGCCATCGACATGCTTACGTGCGACACAACGGCATTGAGTGCAATCGCACAATTTCTGATGAGACGCGAGTATTAAGCTAGGTCCCCTCTCCAATTGAGCTCGCAGGCCTCTATGCGGCACGCAAACCCCGAGTGACCTTGCCGCAATATATCCGGTGGAAATTCTTTTACGGATCGTTGTGCATGATCGCTTCATCGAGAAAACCTCCAGAATATTAATTCTGGAAATAGATTTTACGACCTTCAGGCACAAGTCGTGCTCCGTCAACAGAACCATTCTCCGCGTGACGTATTCCCAACCTGTTCACCGTTTACCCTTAAGCGTGAGAATCAGTTCAGGTGCATTCCCCGACTCCTTCGAACTGATGGCATAGAGGCCGTTTCCCGATGTCCCCCACAATCCGAAGGTAACCGTCTGATGCTCCGACTCCCGGATTTTCTCAAGCAACGATATGTTGCTGATTTTGATTTCAACCCAGTTGTTCTCTTTCCATTCGAGATTGTCCAGCGATGCAACCGGAGCACCCCAGAGCCGTGAATCGCTCAGCGCCGTCACGGCATCACCAGACATGGTTTCCCACGGCACATTGGGAAAAGCACTCCACCCATAGCATGCATCGCCGGGCCTGGCATTTTGACCTTTAGTTCCCAAGGCACCCGAACCTTCTCTCCACGCACTATTGTGTTCTGTCTGGACCAACGGCGCGACGGTCAAATCAATCGCATCCCGCATGTTGTTTTGCTGCTGAAAACGAAACGTGGCTTCGGCAATCTGGTTGGTAACGCCGGAGAGGTCGAACGCAATGAGCGAGCGGATATTGGAAGCATGAGCCACCAGCAGGGTTTCGCTGCCTCCGCTGTTTCTGTTTCGGCTATTGCTCCGGGCAAACAGGTCCTTAGACGCCTTCAGTACCTGTTGATCAGCCACAGCGAAATTCGCGGTCATGGCGCAAAGGCAAACGAATGTGAAAAACTTGAAATACAATCTCAAACCAGCCTCTCTTTCCAATAGATGGATAATACGGGGAACACGGCCTCCCAACAAGCAGGATTAATTCCAGATAACCAACGTTGATCAAACAGGACTAAGCAAGAAAGTCCCGTTCAAAATGCTGAAGGCACGAACGCAACGAATCGGAGCTGATGATCTTTATGGCTTCGGCAACCGGAACCACCTTCCGTTTCCGGCGATCTTCTTCGGGCCACTCATTGAGCAGTTTTTTCACCTCCAAAGCGTAGAGTGTTAAATGCACCCGCTCGCCACTTTTGATGACGACTTTGGTGCGATAGACGTTCTTATTGAAGATCTTCCCCTTAACGCCGGCCTCTTCGTAGGCCTCCAGCTCGGCGGTTCCCTGCTTGCCAAGATCCTCCTCGTGCCAGCCCTTTGGAAAAATCCAATAACCACTGGCGCTCGTAACAAGCACCACCTTGAGTTCGCCATCTTCGTGCACGAATGGAATCGCGCCATATTGTTTCAACATAGTTCCATTCTACGCAAACTCGCATAGTTTACAAGGGTTTGAACGAAACATGAAGCCATATGCTAAAACCATTCCATTTGACGCAACAAGTTGCATGATCTAGAATTACTTACGATAAGGAGAATGCCATGAAAACAAGTCTGTTCGAAGATGCGATGCGACGCCTTGAAAGCGCATTGAAACACACCGACCTCAGCGACGAAGTCGCCCTGCGCATCGGCACCCCGAAATCCTGTCTCGAAGTTTCCATACCCGTGCGGCGCGACAACGGCACTCTCGATTTTTTCACCGGCTACCGAGTCCGGCACGACGATACCCGCGGACCCACAAAAGGAGGACTGCGCTACCACCCCTCCGTCAATCGAGACGAAGTTCAATCCCTGGCCTTCTGGATGACCTTCAAATGCGCCGTCGTGGGCATTCCGTTTGGCGGAGCGAAAGGTGGTATATCGGTTGATGCCAAGTCGCTCAGCCCGATGGAACTGGAACGCCTCAGCCGGGGCTTTATCCGGCTCATCGCCGACTTCATCGGTCCCGATGTCGACATTCCCGCGCCCGACATGTACACCAATGAGCGCATCATGGGTTGGATGATGGATGAATTTTCCACGATCCGCCGCATACACTGCCCCTCCGTGATTACCGGGAAACCCGTCAGCATGGGTGGAAGCGTAGGTCGCGCCGATGCCACCGGACGCGGCGCTTTCTACTGCATCCGCGAACTGGCAAAAAAACAGGGTCTCGCCCCCGCGAACACCCGAGTCGCCATCCAGGGCTTTGGCAATGCAGGACAAAGCATCGCCCGCCTGCTCCATAAGGACGGATACCGAATTGTTGCCGTGAGCGACTCGCAGGGCGCAATATACCGTCCGGAGGGATTCGATATCCCCAGCCTCATCCGTATCAAGGAGGAAACCCGCCATGTACAGGCGGTCTACTGTGACGGAGCGCTCTGTCACCACATCGATGCCACCAACCTGACCAACGACGAACTGCTCGAACTTGATGTCGACATTCTCATTCCCGCCGCCCTTGAAAACCAGATAACCGCCGAGAATGCGCCACGCATCAAAGCCCCCCGCATCGTTGAAGTCGCCAACGGCCCCGTCACCTCGGATGCCGATGAGATCCTTTTTAAAAAGGGGATTGAAGTGATGCCCGACATTCTGGCCAACGCCGGCGGCGTAACCGTGAGCTATTTCGAATGGCTCCAAAACCGTTCCGGTCTCTATTGGGAACTGCAGGAAGTCCACCAAAGACTGCAAGCCATCATGGCACGCGAGTTTGAAACCATTTACGAGCTTGCCCGTGAAATCGAAACCGATCTGCGCACCGCGGCCTATGTCCACGCCGTCAAGCGCATCGGCGAAACCATGGAAGCCAAGGGAACCCATTCCTATTTCTCCAACGGCAAGGCGCATTAAGCGATACGTCTCATTCAGGCCCGGAAGCAATACATGACTCCCAAAGAATATCATTCATGAAACCACTCGAAGAAATCGTCCGCCAACTCTGTCCGCCTTTGGCGCCGTTGCCTACCGCAACGAAAGAACGGCTCGAAAAGTTTTCCGACGTCAAAGCCGTACTGTTCGACGTATATGGAACCTTGTTTGTTTCCGGCTCCGGGGATGTCGGAACGGCTGCGGAAACAGATACAGCAGAAGCGCTGATCCAGGCGCTCGAGGCCGCGCACTATAAAGGAAACCTGAAAAAAGCAGGAGAGATCGGCAAGGACATCCTGAAAACCGAAATACTGGAATGGCATGCCGCAAGCCGCGCCGCCGGGGTCGATTTTCCGGAGGTGGCTATTACCAAGATCTGGAAAAAGGTGATCGGCAAACTACGAAAGAAAAGCATTCTTGAACCCGCATCGATCGACCTGGAACCGATCCGCCAGCTTGCGCTGGAATACGAATGCCGCGTTAACCCGGTCTGGCCTATGCCCGGTTGTTTGGAAACACTGCGTGACCTGAAGGAAAAGGGCCTTACCTTAGGCATCGTCTCCAACGCCCAGTTCTACACCCCCCTGCTGTTTTCCGCCTTTTTTGAACGGACGCTTGAGGAAATCGGTTTTGATCCGGCCTGCTGCATCTGGTCTTACAAGGAACTCAAGGCCAAGCCGTCGGCCGCGCTATTCCCTATGGCGGAGAAATACCTGAAAAGAAACCATGGGGTCAGGCTGGAAGAAACGGTCTACGTCGGAAACGACATGCTCAACGATATTTATTCGGCTAGCCAGGCCGGTTGCAAAACCGTGCTTTTTGCCGGCGACCAACGCTCCCTGCGCCTGCGTCAAAATGATGAGCGCTGTGTCGACCTTAAACCGGACGCTGTGATCACGTCGCTGGATCAGCTCACCAAACTTCTATAGAAACATCCCGCTTTTCAACAACGGGGACTGGCCGCCTTGAGTTGATCGAGAGCTTCGTCAGGAACCCTCAGCTGACCAAATCCTGTACCCAACCTGATATCCGGCGTATTGGCTCCGTGATAATCGGTACCGCCGGTACAGATCAGGCCAAACTCCGCTGCCCAATGGCAGAACTTCTCTATATTCTCTGGTTTGTGTTCGGCATAGTAGGCTTCAATACCGCCAAGACCGCGTTCCTTTAGCCCCTTGATCAAGCCTCGAAGTTGATCGTCGGGAAGATAGATCGTCGCCGGATGCGCCAGCACCGATACGCCCCCGGCGGCATGAATCAGGTCAATACATTCCGCAGCCGTATAACGATAGCGCTCCACGTAGGCCGGGCGCCCCTTTCCCAGAAGCAGGTCAAAGGCTGCCTTTTTCGATTTTACATGGCCCCGTTCCAGCAAGGCTTCTGCAAAATGCGGGCGTCCAACGACATCGCATCCGGCCTGTTTCTCGACATCGCTCCACATCAGGATGTAGCCCAGCTTATTGAGCTTCTTGAGGATTTCCTGATTTCGCTCTTCGCGCCCCTCCCGGACCTTCGAGATCTTTTCAAGTAGCGCGTCGCAGGTATGATCGATGAAATACCCTAAAATATGCATGGTTCCGCGCGCGCATTCGGCGCTTAACTCGATTCCGGGTACGGCCTCTACCGATGACTCCTTTGCAGCTTCGAACAATGGCTCGATTCCCCCCACGGTGTCGTGGTCGGTCAAGGCCATCGCCGAAAGCCCCCGCTCGGTCGCCATGCCGATCAATTCGGCCGGGGTATTGGTGCCGTCGGAAAATACTGAATGTGTATGCAGATCGATCACAAGAACTCCAAAAAACAATTAACACAGTATAGGGAAAGAATCTGCATTGGCCAAACACCGATTACCGGAATTGAGCCATTCTAAAACGAAAATGGCTTGTAATACCAAAGATGCAAACTATCTTAGGCCGTTCATTTTACGAACCTCAACGTCAATAAACGGAGAAATCATTATGGATCTTAACCTCGTTGCAAATACGATTCGTGGATTGGCCATGGACGGTGTCCAGGCCGCAAACTCAGGTCATCCAGGCATGCCGATGGGCATGGCTGATGTAGCTGCCGTACTGTGGACGAAATACCTCAAGCACAACCCTGAAAACCCAAATTGGCCCGACCGCGACCGCTTCGTCCTTTCGGCCGGCCATGGCTCAATGCTCATCTACAGCCTGTTGCACCTCGCCGGCTACGACCTGCCGCTGGACGAACTTAAGCAATTCCGCCAATGGGGCTCCAAGACCGCAGGCCATCCGGAATACGGTCACACCGATGGCGTCGAAACCACCACCGGACCGCTGGGACAGGGATGCTCCAACGCCGTCGGCATGACCATCGCCGAGCGCATGCTGTCCGCCCGCTTCAACACCGAAGCCCAGAAGATTGTGGACCACTACACCTACGTAATCGCCTCCGAAGGCGAGTTTGAAGAAGGCGTCTCTCACGAAGTCTTCTCGCTGGCCGGCAACCACGGCCTCGGCAAACTGATCCTGTTCTACGACCAGAACTTTATCTCCATCGAAGGCGACACCCACATTACCTACAGCGACGATGTCCGCATGCGCATGGAAGCCTACGGCTGGCAGGTGCAGGAAGTCGACGGTCACAACCATGCCGAAATCGGCGCCGCCATCGAAGCCGCCCAGGCAGAAACCGAAAAGCCGTCCGTGATCATCTGCAACACCAAGATCGGCTTCGGCTCCCCGAACAAGGAAGGCGGACACGAAGTACACGGCGCTCCGCTGGGAGAAGAGGAAGTCGCACTGACGAAGAAGAATCTCGGCATGCCCGAAGAAAAGTTCTTCGTTCCGCAGGAAGTACGCGATGTTTTCGCAACTCGCCTTGAGGAAATGAAACAGGTTGAAGCCGGGTGGAACTCTACATTCGATGCATGGTGCGCCGCCAACACCGATCTGGCAAAGGAATGGACCGCTTCGATCAATGGTGATCTACCGAACCTCGAAGGGAAGCTGGACCTCTTCGAAGCCGGCTCTTCGATGGCTACCCGTTCCTCCTCCGGCAAGGTAATCAATGCGCTGGCCAAGGAAATCCCCTACCTTGTCGGCGGCTCTGCCGACCTCGCCCCGTCCAACAACACCTACATGGCCGGACTCGGCGACATCGGCAAGGATGCCTTTGAAGGACGTAACTTCCATTTCGGCGTGCGCGAACTGGGCATGGCCGCCATCATGAACGGCATTCAACTGCACGGTGGATTCCGCATCTTTGGCGGAACCTTCCTGGTCTTCGCCGATTATGTCCGCCCCGCCGCTCGTCTGGCAGCCATTATGGGTGTGCCGGTCATTTATGTCTTTACGCACGACAGCTTCTGCGTCGGCGAAGACGGCCCGACCCATCAGCCGATCGAAACGATTGCCAGCCTGCGCATGATCCACAACATGACGGTGATCCGCCCGGCTGACGCCACGGAAGTCGCCGCCGCTTGGGTCGCCGCACTGGAAAACAAGTCCGGTCCGACCGCTCTGGCCCTTACCCGCCAGAACCTGTCGACCCTCGACCGCACGGTTTATCCTTCCGCCGAAAACGTCAAGAAGGGGGCCTACACCCTCTGGCAGAGTGGCGAAGGCGAACCGGAACTGCTGATGCTCGCTACCGGTTCGGAAGTCGAAATGACGCTGGCCGCCGCCCAGAAGCTCGGCGAAGAAGGAAAGAAAGTCCGTGTCGTTAGCATGCCCTCATGGGAACTGTTCGAAAAACAGGACGAAGCCTATCAGGAATCGGTCATTCCCGATGCCTGCAAAAAACGCATGTCCGTGGAAGCCGGCACCAGCTTCGGCTGGGATCGCTACGTCGGCCGCTGCGGCGTAAAAGTGAGCAAGGACGACTTCGGCGCCTCCGGACCGTTCAAGGTTCTGCAGGAAAAATTCGGCTTCACCTCCGAAAACATCTACGCGAAAGCCAAGGAACTGCTTGGATAACCCCCGCGAAATCTATCATCCAGCTTCACGGCCGTGAAGCTGGATGATGGATCCGCAAGAGATGCGCCCCGGAAATTCCGGGGCGTTTTTTGTTCTAACCCAGCGAAGTCCGAGCAATTCCAGAGAACTCAGACTCATGTATCCTCCTGGCGGAAGGGCGCGTGTCCCGCACCACGCGGTTCCTTCGGGAACCGCGTCCTAAAACCGTAAGACTTTGCACCTGCACGCCCTCCCTCTGGAGAGTCAAATCCTGCAAAGTTCGCGATTTCACTCTGCGCGTTGAACTGCGTTGTGCGTTGCAGGATGCGGCTCTTTCCTGTGAAAAGGCCGCGTATATTCGTTTGGGGTTGCGTACGGCGCATCTGATTCGTACACTCCGCCGCATTCAGGAACTTAACACTCAGGAGATGAAATGAACGCTGCCACGAAAATCGAGCTTCCGGGCATTGAAAAGTTTAAATCCGGCAAGGTGCGCGAGGTGTACGACCTTGGCGACCAATACCTTTTTGTTGCGTCCGACCGCATATCGGCCTTCGACTGTGTCATGCCCAACGGCATTCCCAACAAGGGGCAGGTGCTCAATATGATTTCGAAGTTCTGGTTCGACCGCACCGGTGACATCGTAAAGAACCATATGATCTCCACTGATGTGAACGACTTTCCTGCGGAACTTCAGGAACACGCCGAACTGCTGAAAGGCCGTTCCATGCTGGTGAAAAAAGCGGAACTACTGCCGGTCGAATGCATCGTGCGCGGCTATCTGATCGGCTCCGGATGGAAGGAATACCAAAAGTCCGGCACCATCGGCGGTATGCCCCTGCGTGCGGGCTACGAAATGGCAGGCAAGCTTGACGAGCCCATCTTCACCCCCTCCACCAAAGCCGACGAGGGCCACGACGAAAACATTTCCATCGACCAGATGAAGGAAATCGTTGGCGAGGAACTGGGACAGAAACTGATTGATGTCAGCCTGAATCTCTACAAAACCGCGGCCAACTATGCGCTGACCAAGGGCATTATTATGGCAGACACCAAATTTGAATTCGGCATGGTCGGTGACGAATTAATCCTGATCGACGAAGTGTTGACCCCCGACAGCTCGCGCTTCTGGCCGGCCGATACCTACCAGCCGGGCTCCTCGCCCTTCTCGTTCGACAAGCAGTATGTCCGTGACTACCTCGAAACGCTCGATTGGGACAAGACCCCTCCCGCCCCCGAGCTGCCCGAGGAAATCGTCATGAAAACCCGCGATAAATATCTCGAAGCCTATCGACTGCTTACCGGCGAGAATTTGAGCTGCTAGCGCAGCCAGGTTGTCAGTTGTTGGTTGTTAGGCCTTCTCCCTGACGACCAATAACCGTAAACTGATAACCACCTTATGAATGCATTCTTAGAGAGCTTTCTGGATCATATTTCGCTGGAACGCGGGTTGAGCATCAACACGCGCAAGGCGTATGCGGATGATCTGGGGCAATTTCTCGGCTGGCTCGACCAGAAGGGTGTAACCTCGCTGAATCAGGTCAGTCGCAAACAGATCCTGGACCACCTCATGGCTATGAAGGCCCGGGGAATGTCGACCAACTCGATTTCGCGCCATTTGGTTTCCATCAAGGTATTCTTCCGCTTCCTTCAGCAGGAAGGACTGCTCGACCGGAACGTCACCGACACGATGGATTCCCCGAAGCTGTGGAAAATCCTGCCGGACACCCTCTCCGAAAGTGAGGTTGAACGACTGCTTCGGGCCCCCGACATGCGCAAGCCGCTGGGAGTGCGCGACCGCGCCATCCTTGAAATCTTCTATGCCTCCGGGCTGCGGGTTTCGGAACTGGCCAACCTGAAACTCTCCGATCTGCATATCGACGATGGTTATATCCGGGTGATCGGAAAAGGCCGGAAAGAGCGCGTCATACCGGTTGCCCGGGATTCATCCAATATTCTGGAATGCTATCTCGACGAGATTCGTCCCATGCTGTGCGAAAATCCCAAGTTACAGAATGTATTCGTCTCCAATCGCGAAACCTCGCTCTGCCGCCAACGCCTGTGGCAGATCATCAAGAAATACACAAAGGAGGCGGGCATCATGAAAAACGTAACGCCACACACCCTGCGCCACTCCTTCGCCAGCCACCTGTTGCAAAACGGCGCCCCGCTGCGGGTTATCCAGGAAATGCTCGGCCACGCCGACATCGCCACCACCCAGATCTACACCCACGTTGATCCCAACCGTCTTAAGTCGGTTCATCAACAGTTCCATCCCAGGGGATGATGAGATTCGTTAATCCATTCTTCCAATCTTCGGACAATCCATATATTCTTGCGGAACATGGGAAATATTTAGGGACTGGTTACGTTTATCACAGGTTGGTATGGCTCATTTTAAATACATAGGACGGACAAAACAGGGCGAACGGATCGAAGGGGTCGTTGAAGCGGGCGACCGCGCCACCGCGGCGCGGCATATCGAGTCCATGGGACACATTCCCATCTCCATCACTGAAACCACCAAGACCGTGTCGCAGGATTCCGGCGAAAAAAAACGCTTCAAATTCGAGCTGGGCTTCCATCGTAAACCGCGCATGAAACTGCAGGACCTGTTGTTGTTTTCGCGCGAGCTTTCCGACCTCGTGGCCTCCGGGATGACCATCGGCCGCGCATTGCATACCCTTTCGGCGCGCAAGGACACCAGCGCCGTTGGACAGATTACCGCCACCCTGCGCGATGAGATTGTACAAGGCACCTCGCTGTCCGACGCGCTGGAACTCTATCCGGAAACCTTCTCGTCGCTCTACATAAACCTCGTGCGGGCCGGCGAGGCCAGCGGACACCTGCCCGATGCGCTGGAAAATGTCTGCATCCATTATGAACGCGTCCACGAAGCCCGCGGCAAGGTGATCGGTGCGCTGGTCTATCCCGCAATCGTGGTAATCATCGGTGGCTTGGCGGTTATCGGCCTGATGATCGGCATCGTTCCCCGATTCGTCGCCACCTTCGAGGAAATGGGGGCCACCCTGCCCCGACCCACCCAGATGCTTATGAGCGGCAGCGACTTCCTGATCCACTATGGATTGATTGTGCTCATCTTAATCATCGCCGGATCGATTGCCATAAAGCGCTGGACCCGCGGGGGGCCCGGAAAGGTAATGTGGCATAAGTTTCAGCTAAAAATTCCGATCATGGGATCGATTATTTCGACCAACGCCTACGCCCATTTTGCGAGAACCTTTGGGACGTTGCTTCAGAATGGTGTTGCTGTATTGCCGGCCATGGGCATTGTTCAGAAAACCATTCAAAACGTCGTCATTTCCGATGAAGTCGGAAAAGCGCGCGACCGCGTTACCGATGGCGCGAGCATTTCGAAACCGCTTGCTCAAGGGAAAATATTCCCGCGCCTGCTCATCGATATGATAGCGGTGGGCGAAGAAACCGGCGACATGGCCAGCGCCCTGAAACATATTACACGCCGGTATGATTCCGAATTGGACCGTCTGGTCAAAACCTGCACCACGGTGCTGGAACCTTTACTGATCTTGCTCGTGGCTGTATTCGTCGGCGGCATTGCCGTTTGCCTGCTACTACCCATTCTTAAACTGACTGATACTTTGCATGTTTAAAACAGAAACCCGGAAGGTGAAATCCATGGAACAGAAAAACAAGGACAAACATTTAAGCAAACGCTCAGGCTTTACCCTGATTGAAATCATTCTCGTGGTTGTAATTATCGGTATTCTTTCAGGCATCTTCCTGGGCGGTCTTAATATCGGCGGACGAACAGAGCAGGCAAATACGACCAAAGCCCAGGCGACCATTGCCACCCTCTCGGCCGCCATTCAGGAATATGAAATCATCAACGGAACCTACCCCGATTCGCTGGACGGTCTGCTGGACGAGTCCAAAGGCGGGCCCTTCCTAATGAAAAAAGTGATCCCGACCGATCCGTGGGGAAATCCCTACCAGTATCAGGTTCCGGGTTCCCACAACACGCACACGTTTGACATCTCCTGCACATCGGCCAAGGGAACCGTGGTGAACAACTGGGAATAGTGCGGCCCTTCGCCAGTATCCATGAATTGTGAACCAAGAGCCATGCATGAAAAGGCCGTCGGCACTAAAAACTCCTTGTTCTGTATTCCGCGGTGCTCCCGGCTCCAAACGCAGCGGTTTTACGCTAATTGAAGTGGTGCTGGTAATGGTCCTTCTGCTGATCATTTCCGGCATCTCGGTTCCCTACTTTGCCGGCACCTTACGGGGAACCAAGCTCAAGTCTGCGGCACGCACCATCGAGCGGATGTCCCGCTACGGCCATAGCATGGCGATAATGCGGGAGGAAACGCTGACTATGGTACTGAATCCGGATACCATGGAACTGTACATGGGTGCCGAATTTCAGACGACCACCAACCAGGCGGACGGAGAGCTAGATCAGGACGTGCTGAAACGGCTGGGATACGTCGATGACGCCAGAGATGAAAATGGAGGGATCGACAAGGAAATCCACCGTTTTTTATCTGATGATCTTGTCGTTCGCGACTTCAAGAAGGATTGGTCCGAAGAGGATGACCAATATGAGGATCTATACATGATCCGCTTCTTCCCCAACGGCTTTTGCGAACAGTTCGAGATGGAACTCGAAGATAACCGTGGCCACGGTATAAAACTTGAAAATGATCCCATTACCGGGAAAGTCTGGTCTGAATTTCTGCAATAGATTCGGATGGCGGCCGTTTTTCAACGGATAGATGAACTTTTGATAGGTTTGTACGGCGCATTACATCATGCGCTTTACGAATTACCTCCATGGATAAAACGGATATTGAGTGCATAAATAAGTATCTCGGCGGCGATTCCAACGCGTTGGAGCCGCTGGTGGAAAAATACAAACGTCCCCTCTATTCGTTTATCCTTAAAATGACCGAAGGCCGTGAAGATTCGGAGGAAATTTTTCAGGAAACGTGGTTCCGCGCGCTGAAGAACATTCACAAGTTCAAGCATAAGAATTTTCTGAACTGGCTGTTCAGAATTGCCCACAATCTCGTGATCGACCGCGCCCGACGGAACCGCAAGAATATCTCGATGCAAAGCAGCTTCGGAGGGGAAGACGGCGACTCCACCCTGGAAGACCATCTGTCGGCTCCGGGCATTACACCCGCAGAGGAAGCCGGCGGGAATTCATTGGGCAAACAGATCTCGGAAGCGGTTGAAACGCTTTCCGCTGAACAGAAAGAGGTCTTCATGCTCAGGATGTACGGCAATGTTTCGTTCAAGGAAATTGCCAAAATCCAGAAATGTTCGATCAATACATGTTTGGCCCGCATGCAATATGCATTGACTAAACTGCGTTCTATATTAAAAGAAGAATATGACGAGTTGCTGGAGGCGCTGTCATGAAATGCATCATAGCTGAAAAATTCATCCTTTTGCAGGATTCCGGCGAACTGGGAGCCAATAAAGCCCTCGAGCTGGAGGCGCATCTGGCCGGATGCGAGTCCTGCCGGCAGTTTAATCAGGTTTTACGGGCAACGGAAACCTCGTTTGGAGCTGGGCATGAACCGTCCATCAAGGTCGTTCAGGATGTATTGCGAGCAGCCCACACAAACGCTCCAGAGCGGAAGCATCTGCCCGTGTTCGGATGGAAACCGGCACTGGCCATGGCGGCTTCGGTCGTAATTCTTTTGGGATTGGTGCTGGGTAATTACAATGCGAACCGGGTCGGCATGGAGCTTATGGTAACCGATGCTCAGTTCATGAATGCGGAAGACCAGGTGGTCAGCGTCATGTACGACGGCTTGTCCGAGGACGATCTGGCCTTCAACTTCCTGATGACCAACGAGGGATAGATCGCAGGATGGTCCCATGCTATTGCAGGCGTTCTTTCAGCGCCTCCAATGAATCGAGCGGCTGATCGCAGGAAAAGTTCTCGCAAATGTATACCGTGGTTTTCCCGTCCACCATCGCCTGATCCCGGGTAAAGGGGGCGATGTTCGCCATTCGGCCGCCATCAGACACATCCTTGAAAAGCACTGTTTTTCCCGGATTGTAAATATGGCTCAGATAGTCAAACATCTGACGAGTTTCCAGCGCTTCACGCTCTCCTATCACGACGATCTCCATCGTCTTGCCCGCACCAAACTGAAAGGCCACCAGCGCCTGAGCAAAAGCCGACGGCGAGCGCAGGATGGCACCGCCAAACGCCCGCCCCGTATCTCCTGCTTCCTGTTCCAGTTCAAATCGACCGGTCAGGCGAGCCAAACGTAACAGGTTGTACATCTGGATTGAATTCCCCGAAGGAATGGCCCCGTCGTAAATACTCTTCGGCCTAACAATCAGTTGCTCCGCAGCACTGGAAGTCATGTAGTACCCGCCGCCATCCGCATCAGTAAACGATACGGACAGAATTTCATTGTACTTCAGAGCGCTTTCCAAATATTGGGCATCCCAGGTGGCCTCATAGAGCGCCAGCAGTCCGAATATCATGAAGGCATAATCTTCCAGCTGGCCAGAAACCGCAGTGTGCCCGTCGCGGAAACGATGCCAAAGCTCTCCGTTTTTACGTTGCATCCGATCTGCAATAAACGCATTGGCCTTGCTTGCCGCATCCGTGTATTTCTGCTCCTCGAACGCCCGGCCTGCCTGCGCCAGAGCGGCAATCATCAACCCATTCCAATCCGCCAGAATCTTCGTATCCTTTAACGGGTGGACGCGCTTTTCCCGCACGTCGAACAGTTTTCGGCGGAGCGGCTCCAACCGTTTCGAATCCTGTTCATCCGGCACACAGGATAGGTGCGGAATGTTTTTCCCGGTCAGTCGTCCGCTGGCCTCATCCCGGAAATTTCCCGCAGGAACGATATTCCATAGTTTCGCGGCAAATGCATAATCATCGCCCAGAATGGCCTCCATCTCTTTGGCATCCCAGACGTAGAACAACCCCTCCTTGCCCTCGGAATCGGCATCCTCGGCCGAATAGAACCCACCGTCCGGCGAAGTCATGTACCGCAGAACATAGGTCAGGATTTCTTCGGCCACCTGCCGATGGAAAGGGTCGCGGGTCAGCTCGTAGGCTTCCGTGTAGGCGATCGCCAGCAAAGCCTGGTCGTAGAGCATCTTTTCAAAGTGCGGAACCAGCCAATCGTTGTCGGTAGAGTATCGGTGGAAGCCAAACCCGATGTGATCGAATATTCCTCCTTTTCGCATTTCCTCAAGCGTATGCTCTACGGCGTTTACTCCATCGGGCTCGCCATGTTGCAACAGAAAAAACAACCGATGCGGAGTCGGAAACTTGGGCGGCGAACCAAAGCCGCCCTTACGGGGATCATATTGCTTCATCAACGCTTGATAGCCTTCATCCAATACCTTTGCATTGAACTTGGCTCCGGTTGATGGCGCGTTTTGCGAGGCCAGCACATCGGTAATCTGATTGGCCGATGCCGTTACTTCGCCGCGCTTCGATTTCCAAGCCTCGGAAATTCGCGGGATCAACTGTTTCATGCCGATCCGCTCAAACTGCGCATCCGGCGGGATATAGGTGGCGGCGTGGAACGGCTTCTTGTCGGGCGTCATGATAATCGTCAACGGCCATCCCCCCTGACCAGTCATCATCTGGCATACGGTCATGTAGATGTTGTCGATATCCGGCCGCTCCTCGCGATCGACCTTGATGCAAACAAACGCCTCGTTCAGTAGCTTTGCAATTTCCACGTTCTCGAACGATTCGCGCTCCATCACGTGGCACCAGTGGCAGGTGGCATAGCCAATCGACAGGAAAATAGGTTTGTCTTCCCGCTTGGCCTTCTCAAAGGCCTCCTCGCCCCACGGATACCAATCCACCGGATTATGCGCGTGCTGCAGCAGATAGGGGCTCTTTTCCGTCGACAAGCGATTGGTGAAAGTATGCATGTTCCGATCCTTTTCAATTTCAGCCGCATCCGTGCATCCCAGCGAGAAGCGATATTAAAACTGCGGCGGTCAATTTCACACCGCCATTAATAGTACTGAGATAGTGCTCATTCCAGTCGCAATCCCGTTTATTTGAGGGATGCCACGAAATGCAGGCACGAAAAAAGCGCCCCGTAGAGCGCTTTTCATCTATCAGCTTAATCTAAAAATTAGAGCGGAATGACATTCGTTGCGCATGGGCCCTTCTGGCCCTGACCAACGGTGTACGAGACCTTCTGACCTTCATTAAGAGAGGCATAGCCATCCATCTTAATTTCGGAGTGATGAACAAACATATCGGTTCCACCGTCATCGGGTGTGATGAAGCCAAAACCTTTTTCCGAGCTGAACCATTTTACTGTACCAGTATCCATATCTTTACTTCCTTAATTGAATGAGCTGTCTGTATAACGGGTTTTGAACGATTTATCTATGTAAATCTTGAATAAAAAAAAAGGGGGCTTTTTGACGCGCATCTATTTCCCCGGTCAACTACTCCGCTGAATCAGGGTAACTGTACTCTTTCCCCTCATAATTTTTGAAAAAGACATCGCCCCCTTCGCGGCGGATTTGTTCATTTCCAAGCAGCGGCACCTTTCCCCCACCACCGGGAGCATCGATAACATATTGCGGGACGGCGAGGCCGGAAATATGGCCATGCAGGGATCGGATCAACTCGATCCCCTTCTCCACCGGCGTACGAAAATGAGCCGAGCCGCGGACGGGATCGCACTGTAAAAGATAGTAGGGTTTCACATTGATCTCCAGCAGACCATAGAACAAATCGATCAAGGTCTGGCGGTCGTCGTTGATTCCCTTGAGGAGAACGGTTTGGCTGACCATGCCGATTCCGTAATCGGAAAGCGTTCGGCAGGCACGTACCGTTTCAGCCGACAGCTCGGCGGCATGGATGAAATGAAGACTGAGCCAGACTCGATGCTTTCTCAGGATGCTGCAGAGTTCATCGGTGACTCGCATGGGCAGGACCACAGGCACTTTAGAGCCAATGCGCACCATGCGTACGTGTGGAATCTGCCGAATCCGGGAGAGCAGTTCATCAAGCACGGAATCCGTCATGGTCAATGGATCGCCACCGGAAATAAGCACATCACGTATTTCCGGATGCTGTTCAATATAAACAAAGCTTTCTTCCAGCGAATGAAAATCGGCAGGTTGCTTCCCGACCAGGCGCGACCGGGTACAATAACGGCAATAGGTCGAGCAAAAGGTTGTGGCCAGAAAAAGTACCTTGTCGGGATACGTATGGATCAGGTGCGGCGTGGCACGATGGGTTTCCTCTCCCAGCGGGTCGTCCAGTTCCCCGGTATTGACGCGGGACTCATGCCCGGTGGGGATAACGGTTCGGCGAAGCGCTTCATTGCCCAGCAATCCTGCATAATGCGGGGTTACGGCAAAGGAGAGCGGAATGCCCGTGTCGAATGCGGCCCGCTCGTCATCGCTCAACTCGATGTATTCCTCAAGTTGCTCAAGCGTACTGATGCGGTTGGCGATCTGCCATTTCCAGTTTTTTGATGGCGCTGAATTGTTCATAGCTTTTGAAAGGCGGACAGCTTTACCAAGATGCCTGCGAGATGACACCAGAAATAAGAAATTTTTATGTAATTCATGCCGCGGTGTGCCGGACGCAAATCGCCCCGGGGCCGAGATCCATAGGTTTCCGCTAAAATACAAACTCCGCTTACGCGCAAAGTTGACATGATAAAAATGGTCGGGTTTATTATGCGGATGTCTACGGATCATAATCACATTGAAAAGCAATTGAAAAAGGTGCAGTCAACTATGGTCGGCTGCCTGCGAAACACCAACCTCACGAAGTTGCTTCCTGCCAACAAGAATCTACTCGGCAACGGGAAAATGCTGCGGTCGCGCCTGACGTTGTCGGTCGGCTCCGCCAACGGAGTCGATGAACGTGTTTTGATCCATGCTGCCGCGGCCGTTGACATCATCCATGGAGCCAGCCTGCTTCACGATGATGTGATCGATGGCGGAATCCTGCGGCGGGGTGCTCCGACGTTCTGGAAAAAGTACGGGGTGAACGGTGCCATTCTGTTTGGAGACCTGCTGGTATTCAAAGCGCTGGACCTGCTGATTGCAGTGGACCGCCAGGATCTGCTGCAGGAGTTGATCGATATGTCGTCCAACGTCTGCCGCTCCGAGGTTGAGCAGGAACTCGTACTTCGCGGAACCCCGGGAACCTGGAAAGAGTGCGAACAGATTGCCCGCGCCAAGACCGGGTCCCTGTTCGCCTTTGCGGCCGTCGCCGGCGGAGATGGATCACCGGAACAGGCCGATGCCCTGCGCGAAGCCGGCTTCATTTTGGGAACGGCCTACCAGTTGACTGACGACGTACTCGATGCATCAGGCAACGAAGCCGTTTCAGGAAAAACCCTTGGCACAGACAATCAAAGAGGCAAAACCACGGCCATTACGGCCACAAAAAAGGCCCCGGCCAATCCCGCCGATGCGATCTACAAGCTGCTTGATGAATCTACAGACCAGTTGAAATCCTGGCCGGATCTTCAAATGGCATGGGATCGTTTTTTGACCAAAACCATGAAGCCGGTATTGAAAAAACATCTTTCTGCGGGATAGATTCGCCAGTCCCTCTCCGGGGAAACAAACATGACTCAATTTATAATTAATTATGCTTTTAACGATACATATGAATCGGTATAGACATACCCAATTAATGCAAACAACAACCTAACGAGGAGCCCGTCTTGGCTAACTTCAAGATTAAAAAAGGCTTTGATATCAAGGTTTTAGGGAAACCTAAGGCTGATATTGAAGAGTATGCGAATCAGCAGCTTTTCGCGGTTTATCCCACGGAATTCGAGGGAATAAAGCCTCGCCTTAAAGTTCAGGCGGGTGACACTGTGAAACGCGGCGACGTGCTGTTTGAAAACAAGAAGGATGAACGCATGCAGTTCCGCGCCCCTTGCGGCGGAACGGTCAAGGCGGTCAATCTCGGAGCCCGACGCTTCCCGGTCGAAATTCTGATCGAGCGCTCGGCTCAGGAAGAGAACGTTACGTTCGACTCCTTTACAAGGGATTCCATCAAGACGCTTTCCCGCGAACAAGTGGCCGGCCACTTGCTGGACTGCGGAATGTGGCCCTTGATCAAACAGCGCCCGTTTTCGAAGATTGCCGACCCGGACACGGTCCCCAAGGCCGTATTCATCAATGCGGCAAATTCCGCTCCGTTCCAAGCCGACTTCGGTCTGGTGCTAAAAGGCGATGAAGCGGCATTTCAGCTGGGTATTGATGCACTGTCCAGGCTAACGGAAGGCAAAGTACATCTCTGCAAGTCGGCCGGATCGGATGTCGGTGATTTTGAGAACGCTGAAAGCCACACCTTCAGCGGTAAACATCCGTCGGGCAACACCAGTGTCCACATCAACCGCATCAACCCGATTTTGCCCAATGATACCGTTTATACCGTTACCGCGCAGGATGTAATCCTGATTGGCAAGCTGCTCCAGACGGGTGAGCTGCCGCGCACCAAGGTCGTCGCTCTGTCGGGGCCAGCCGTCAAGCCGGAGTCCCGCAAGTACTATCGCGTACAGATCGGTGCAAACCTGCAGCCGCTCTTCGAAGGAGCTCTGGAGGACGGTGAAAAACGCATTGTTTCGGGTAATATCCTATGGGGTAACGCGATCAAGGTGGAATCATGCGTCCCCTACTATGGTTCTGAATTCTTTGTCCTCGAAGAAGACCGCTCCCGCCATCTTCTTGGCTGGACGATGCCCGGACTGTTCCAATACAGCTCGCATCGGGTCAATCTGTCTTCCTTCCTGGACTTAAGCCACGAGTGGAAGCTTGGAACCAGCATGCATGGCAGCCATCGGGCCATGGTAGTTACCGGCTGGATGGACAAATATCAACCACTCAATATAATGACCGATTATCTAGTGCGCGCCGCACTGGCCCACGACACCGAAGAGATGGTCCAGCTTGGCATCCTTGAAACCGATCCGGAAGATTTCGCCCTGGCCTCCTTTGTTGATCCGCACAAGACCGACGTCTGCGGCATCATCAAGCAAGGTCTGGAAGAAATCGAGGAGGAAGGAATCTAATGAAATTTCTGTTCGACTTTATGGATAAAAAAATCGCCCCTCTCTTCGAAAAGGGCGGAAAATTCGAGCGGCTTTATCCGCTGTTCGAAGCAGGTGATACATTTAACCGTACCCCGGCCGATGTAACCCCGAGTGCGCCGCACGTGCGCGACTCGATCGACCAGAAACGGTTGATGATCTTTGTCATTTACGCACTCATTCCCTGCATCTTGTTTGGTATATGGAATGCGGGAAACCAGTTCAACAATGCCAACGGCATTGAGCCAACCCTGATGGCCGATCTACTGCGCGGAGCAGCCATGGTCCTTCCGATCATCTTTGTTTCGTATCTGGTCGGCGGCCTCTGGGAAGTGCTCTTCGCGATTGTCCGCCGTCACGAAATCAACGAAGGGTTCCTGGTAACCGGCATGCTGTTTCCGCTGGTACTTCCCCCGACCATTCCCCTCTGGCAGGTCGCGGTCGGCATCTCGTTTGGCGTTGTGATCGGGAAGGAAATATTCGGTGGCGTCGGCTACAATATTCTGAACCCCGCACTGACCGCCCGTGCGTTCCTTTTCTTCGCCTATCCGGCGCAGATCTCCGGCGACTCGGTTTGGGTCGGTTCTCTTAATGCTTCCCCGTTGGTTGACAAGCTGCTCGGTACCGTTTCCGATAAAGTCGATGCGGTAACTCAGGCAACCCCCTTGGCCATCGCTGCGGCAACCGAGAAAGGTGCAAGCGCGGTTGATGCGCTCAATCATGCGGGCTTCAGCCTCTGGCAGATGACCGCGGGAACGATTCCCGGCTGTATCGGCTCGACTTCCGTTATCGCCATTCTGCTTGGAATGGGCTTCCTGATCCTGACCGGAATCGCCTCATGGCGCGTAATGGCCAGTGGTATTATCGGTTGCGCGGCCATGGGGCTGCTTTTCAATTCCCTTCCGCTGGATAATTCATACGCGGCGCTGCCGTTTGTGTACCACCTGGTCATGGGCGGATTCCTGTTCGGGATTGTTTTCATGGCCACCGATCCGGTTTCCTGCGCCGCCACAAACACAGGAAAATGGATTTACGGGTTCCTTATTGGTGCGCTGACCGTGCTGATCCGCGTAGCCAATCCGGCCTATCCGGAAGGGGCCATGCTCGCGATCCTGTTCATGAATGTCATGGCACCGCTGATCGACCATTTTGTCGTACAGGCTCACATCAAGAAAAGAACTGCTTATGCGAGGGCTTTAAACAATGCGTGAAGATACTAAAACATTGGTGTTTGCAGCGATCGTCTGCGTGACCTGCAGCCTCCTGCTGTCCGGTGCGGCGGCGGGCCTCAAGGGCCTACAGGAAGCCAACAAGGAATTTGACCAGCACCGGAACATCGTCAAGGCGTTTGGCATTGATATCTCCACGATATCGCGGCCGGAGATCGAGAAATCATTCGAAGACCATGTCAATGCGGTTTCCGCCGGTTCCGGAGAGGATAGTCTGCCCATTTACACATGGACTGAAACCGGCTCCGACAAACCATCCAAGTATGCCTTTCCGATTTCCGGTAAAGGATTGTGGAGCACGCTCTATGGCTACATCGCCCTGGAATCGGATCTCGAAACCATCGCGGGCCTGACGTTCTACAAGCACGGAGAAACCCCGGGACTGGGTGCCGAAATCGAAAAGAGTTGGTTCCAGAAGCAGTTTGCCGGAAAGAAACTCTATGCGGACGGCACACCGACCGAATTCCAAATCGCCAAGCCCGGTGCGGCCAAGGGAGACCATGCTGTTGACGGGATCTCCGGCGCGACCCTCACCGGAAAAGGTGTACAGGCCCTGCTCCGCAAGGATGCCGCGGCTTACGCTGACTATTTCAACCAGATTAAGGGGAACTAATCATGGCTTCTGCAAAAAAACTCTTGATGGATCCATTTTCGGACAACAATCCGATTACCGTGCAGGTGCTCGGCATCTGCTCTGCACTTGCGGTAACCGTGAAGGTCGATACGGCCATCGTGATGACGCTTGCGCTCACATCGGTGGTCACCCTTTCGAACTTTGTAATTTCGCTGTTGCGCAACGTCATCCCGGGCGGTATCCGCATGATTGTTGAAATGGCGGTCATCGCAACGCTGGTAATTATTGCCGACCAGCTGCTGCAGGCCTACCTGTTCGACATCAGCAAACAGCTCAGCGTGTTCGTTGGCCTGATTATCACCAACTGCATCGTAATGGGCCGCGCCGAAGCCTTTGCGCTTCAGAATCCGCCGGGGGCATCGCTGCTCGACGGACTGGGCAACGGATTGGGCTATGGCATCATCCTGATTGCCGTGGCCTCCATCCGCGAATTTCTTGGATTTGGCTCATGGCTTGGTTTCAAGATTCTGCCGGAACATTATATGGGTAACGGTCTGGCCCTGCTGGCACCGGGCGCATTCATCATTCTGGGGCTGCTCATCTGGTTGCAGCGCACCATCAACAAGTATGTGGAGGACTAATCTACCATGGAACTTTTAAGCATAGCCGTTAAGGCCATTTTTGTTGAAAACATCCTGCTGGCCTACTTCCTGGGCATGTGCTCCTTCCTGGCCTGTTCCAAGAAGGTAGACACCGCCATTGGCCTCGGATTCGCAGTGGTATTCGTTCTGACCATCACGGTACCCGTGAACTGGCTGATCCGCCACTTCCTGCTGGGCCCGGGTGCACTGGCATGGGTTCCGGGTCTGAATCTGGGCGACGTAGACCTAAGCTTCCTGACCTTTATCTGCTTCATCGCAACCATTGCTTCAATGGTTCAGCTCGTGGAAATGGTCCTCGATAAATTTTTCCCTAAACTCTACCACGCACTCGGCATCTTCCTGCCGTTGATCACCGTGAACTGCGCGATTCTGGGTGCGTCACTGTTCATGGTTGAACGCAACTATGGCCTCGCCGAGTCGACGGTATTCGGGTTCAGCTCTGGATTGGGCTGGTTCCTGGCCATCGCATCCATGGCGGCCATCCGCAAGAAGCTGCGCTATTCGCACCTGCCGAACGGCCTCAAGGGCCTGGGCATAACGATGATCATGACCGGCCTGATGGCCATGGCCTTCATGTGCTTCGCGGGCATCAACCTGTAACCAGGAAACGAACATTATGGAAAATGTAACCTATATTGTATCCAGTGTCGCCGTCTTCACGTTCGTCATCATGCTGTTGGTGACTCTGCTGATGGTCGCCTCGAAAAAGCTGGTTCCCCAGGGCCTCGCCAAACTGAACATCAACGATGGCAACCGCGAATTGGAAGTCAAACCCGGCAGCTCGCTACTGACCGCCCTGGCGGGACAGAAGATATTCTTGCCATCCGCCTGCGGCGGCGGCGGAACCTGTGCCATGTGCAAGTGCAAGGTGCTTGAAGGCGGTGGAGAACTGCTTCCGACCGAAGCCGGACAGGTCACCAAAGCCGAAGCGAAGGAAGGCGTCCGCCTCGCCTGCCAGCTGAAGGTCAAGGAAGACATGAAACTCGATATCGAGCCAGAGATTCTCGAGATCAAGAAGTACGAATGTACCGTCCGCTCCAACCACAACGTAGCCACTTTCATCAAGGAACTGGTGGTGGAGCTGCCCAAGGGCGAAAAGCTCGACTTCCGTGCCGGCGGCTACATCCAGATCGACGTCCCGGCCTACAAGGATCTGTCCTACAAGTCCTTCGATGTCGAAGAGGAATACCGCGGCGACTGGGACAAGTTCAATCAGTGGGATCTTGTGGCTAATAATCCCGAACCCTGCTTCCGCGCCTACTCCATGGCGAACTTTCCGCTGGAAGATGACATCATCATGCTCAATATCCGTATTGCGTCTCCCCCGCCGGGCACCTCCTACCCGCCGGGCGTCTGCTCCAGCTATGTATTCGATCTCAAGCCGGGCGACAAGATCACTATCTCCGGCCCATACGGCGAATTTTTCGCAAAGGACACCAAGCGCGAAATGTGCTTTATCGGTGGGGGGGCCGGCATGGCGCCCATGCGTTCGCACATCTACGACCAGCTTAAGCGCATCGGTACCGACCGCAAGATTACCTTCTGGTACGGCGGCCGCTCCGTTCGCGAACTGTTCTATGTCGAGGAGTTCGAACAGTTGGCAAAAGATTTCCCGAACTTCACCTTCCACATCGCACTCAGCGATCCGCTGCCGGAAGACAACTGGGAAGGACCGACCGGATTCATCCACCAGGTCGTGCTCAACGAATATCTCGATAAGCATCCCGATCCGACGGAAATCGAGTTCTATCTCTGCGGACCGCCGATCATGCTCAAGTGCGTGAAGGACATGGCCGACGATCTTGGGGTCGAACCCGAAATGATCATGGCCGACGATTTCGGCATTTAATTAATCCGGACTCAAAGTTCAAAGCCCGGCAACCCGCCGGGCTTTTTTCGTTTACAGGCAAAGTCAGTCTTGGAATGCGGAGACGCCGTCTCCGCATCGCCCTCGTGGTCGCCCAGGAAAAGCCTACCGATCCGAAGAAACCCAGTGGTTCTTCCGGCGCTATGTGCCCGCCCTCCCCGCCGCCGGTGAAATGGTGCTGTTCGATCGATCGTGGAACAACCGCGCCGGTGTCGACCGGGTATGGGTTTCTGCAACGACGCGGAGCTGCGCGAGTTTTTCACTACCTGTCCCAAGTTTGAGCGCATGCTTATCCGCGCGCGAATCATCTTGATCAAGTACTGGTTTTCGGTCAGCGACGACGAACAGAAGAAGCGTTTCCAAGGCGCACATCGACTCCCGCCAAACGCTAGAAGCTCAGCCCCACGGATCTGAAGTCGCGCGAAAAGTGGGCGGAGTATTCAAAGGCCAAGGACGAAATGCTCGAGCATACCGATCTTCCGGACAGCCCCTGGTGGGTGGTCGAGGCCGACAACAAGAAGAAGGCCTGCCTGAACTGCACCTCGCACCTGCTCAGCCGGATCCCCTATAAGGATTTAACACCCGACTCTATCGAGTTGCCCACCTGCCCGGATGAGAGCAGCGACAAACGCCCTCCCCGCGCCGAACAAAACTTCGTGCCGAATATCTATTAATCCAGCCGGTCGTCGGCGATATGCCAATCCAGGTCTTCGATCAAACTGACCTCGACAATGTTGTCGGCCTTGTCCATCAACTCCTGGCATTCCTTGCTCAGATTGAGTAGGTGCAGGAACTTCCCTTGGTCGGCGTAGCGCTGGGTAATGTTGTTGATCGCCTCGATCCCCGAATGGTCGTAGACGCGCGCCTTCGCGAAATCAATGACGACATCCTGAGGATCGTTCAGCGGATCGAACAGATCCTTGAACGACTGGGCAGAACCAAAGAACAAGGCGCTTTCAAGCTTATAAACCTTCGTGCCATGCTCATCGATCATGATATTGGCGTGTATCTTTTTCCCGTGTTCCCAGGCAAAGGCCAGCGCCGAAACGATAATGCCGACTAGCACGGCGATGGCGAGGTTTTGAAAGACCGTGACGGCCGAAACCAGAATAATGATGAAGGCATCCATTTTCGGAATGCTCGGAATGATGCGGAAGCTGGACCACTCGAAGGTTCCGATCACCACCATGAACATGACACCCACCAGTGCGGCCAACGGAATGATCTCCACCAGCGGCGCGGCAAAGAGGAGGAACGTCAGCAAAAACAGTGCGGCGGAAATACCGGACAGACGACCGCGCCCCCCGCCGCGAATATTGATCATGCTCTGTCCGATCATGGCGCAACCGCCCATGCCGCCAAAAAAGCCGTTTACGATATTGGCCAGTCCCTGTCCCCTGCATTCCTTATTTCCGCGGCCACGGGTTTCGGTGATTTCATCCACCAGCGTAAGGGTCATGAGTGACTCAATCAAACCGACTGCCGCCGCGAGCGTTGCATAGGGCAAAATCATTTTAATGTTTGCCCAGACGAACGGCACTTTCGGAATAGCGAAGTGAGGGAGGCCGGCTTTAATGGTTTCTTTGGTTGGATCCATGCTCTGAACAAAGTCCAGTACGTCCCGTGCCTCATACAGGCCGGTCTTCTTCAGCAGAACCGAAAGAAGCGTGACGGAAATAATCGCAACCAGCGTCGCCGGAACGGCCTTGGTCAGCTTAGGCAGCAAGGCACTGATCAGCATGGTCAACGCAACCATGCCGCACATGATGGCCAAGGGCCCCGTTTCCAGCAGATGGGATTCTTCGCCATGACCGACATAGAACATTTCAAACTGCGCCTTGAAGATGATAATCGCCAATCCATTCACAAACCCGAGCATGACCGGGTGCGGGACCAGTCGGATAAACTTACCCAGTTTAAGCGCACCAAACAGCATCTGGATGATCCCCATAAGAATTACGGAAGCGAAGAGGTATCCCGTCGCGGTTTCGGTATCCATGCCTTGTTCATACAGCCCCAGCATCAGGGGCGCAAAAATAACCGCCACGGCACCGGTGGCGCCGGAAATCATGCCCGGCCGGCCGCCGAAAATGGCCGTGATCAAGCCCATCATGAATGCGGCGTAAAGCCCGATCACGGGATCAACCTTGGCCACAAACGAAAAAGCCACTGCCTCGGGAACCAGAGCCAAAGCCACGGTCAGCCCCGAGAGAATGTCGTTTTTCACGTTTCGGGGACGCTCGATATTCAGTTTAAAAAGTCGGTTAGTCTTGCCCATCAGTCCTATCTCCTTGCCGATAAAATAAAAAACCCCGTCCGAACCTTGCGGAGAACGGGGTAAATCGCGGCGCACTATCCCAGACACATGGGCCAATACCAGCCTTTTTAAGGTTTTTTTGGCGTTATAACAGGGTCGCTACAGGGGCGTCCGAAAAAACCCTCTCATTAAAACCGGGTGCCGTTGACATCGGAACGGTGATTCATAAGAATGCGCTATTATTTTTTTCAACCAATATCATTCGACGAAGGAGAATACGAAATGGCCGCTAAAAAAGACACTCCCACCGACAGCTCCGCTGCCCTCAGCGCGGTAATCGCACAGATCCAGAAACAATATGGCGAAGGAGCAATTGTCAAACTGGGCGATGCCAGTGCAAACCGCCATGTCGAATCCATTTCAACCGGCGCCCTGACCCTGGACCTCGCGCTTGGAATTGGCGGCCTACCCCGCGGACGCATCGTCGAAATCTACGGCCCCGAATCATCGGGCAAGACCACCCTCGTCTCCCATGTGATTGCCAATGCCCAAAAAGCAGGCGGCTCGGCGGCCTTCATTGATACCGAACACGCCCTGGATCCGGGATACGCCAAGAAAATCGGCGTCAACATCGATGATCTGCTGGTCTCCCAGCCGGACTCCGGCGAGGAAGCGCTCAATATCTGCGAAGCCTTGGTCAAGAGCAACTCGCTCGACGTCGTTGTGGTCGACTCCGTTGCAGCTCTCGCCCCCCGTGCCGAACTCGATGGAGAAATGGGTCAGTCGCACGTCGGCCTGCAGGCGCGCCTGATGTCGCAAGCGTTGCGCAAGCTGGTCTCCGCCATCAACCACTCAAGCTGCATCTGCATCTTCACCAACCAAATCCGAGAAAAAGTGGGCGTCATGTTCGGCAGTCCGGAAACCACGCCGGGGGGGCGCGCACTCAAGTTCTATTCCTCCGTCCGTCTGGACATCCGCCGAATCGGCCAGCTGAAGGATTCGGCCGGCGGCGTCTACGGCAACCGCACCCGCGTCAAGGTCGTCAAAAACAAGGTCGCCGCGCCCTTTACCCAGGCGGAATTCGATATTCTTTATGCTGAAGGCATTTCCTACACCGGATCAGTCATCGATGCGGCCATTGACGCGGGCATCATCGACAAAAAGGGCTCATGGCTCTCCATGGACGGCACCCAGCTTGGGCAGGGCCGCGACGCCGCCGTCCGCGCCCTCAAAGAAGATCAGGAAATGTGCGACTCGGTCATCGCACGCATCCATAAGGCCCGTGAAGAAGCGCTCGACAAGTAATCCAATGGGCCGATCTTTTGCCATACACCCGTGCATGTTGATTGCGGTATTGCTACTTTGTGGTTGCCGGGACAATACTCCTGCACAGGAGGCGTTCGATGGGCAGCGGGCGTATTCCGAAGTTGAGGCATTGGTTGAATTTACCCCGCGTGATGCAGGAACACCGAACGGATTCAAGGCCGCCGGGCATATCCTAAAGCGACTGAAGACTTTCTGTATTTACGCCGAGATCGATACCTTTACCGATCAGACGCCGGAGGGAAAAAAAACCATGCACAATGTCATCGGGCGCATCCCCGGAAAGAGCGACCGATGGATTATCGTCGGGTCGCACTTCGACACCATGCCGGGCATTGCTAACTTCCAGGGAGCCAATGATGGCGGATCGAGCACCGGGGTTTTGCTGGAGCTGGCCCGTGTACTTGCCGGATGCAAACCCGAATCGGGTATAATCTTTGCATTTTTCGACGGCGAAGAAGGTGTTGCCCACTATATTCCGGGCGATGGATTGCACGGGAGCCGGCATCTGGCCGCCCAGCTGGCCCAAAGCGGACAACATAAAAAAACAACGGCCATGATCCTGCTCGACATGGTGGGCGACAAAGACCTGCATTTCGTGCTGCCGACCAACAGCTCGCAATCGCTGACCAAAGCCCTTTTCGAAGCGGCGCGCTCGACGGGACTTCGGGATTATTTTTCTATTTCAAGCAGCTCTGTCATTACGGATGACCACGTTCCCTTCATGCGGGTCGGCATTCCGGCCATTGACCTCATTGACTTTAAATACGGTTCCGGCCCGGGAAAAAATGAGTATTGGCATACCGATTTGGACAATATGGACCATATTTCCGCAGAAAGTCTGGGGATTACCGGATCGGTGGTTCTTGAGATGTTGAAGACCCTCGTGGCTGAGCCGAATGAGGACTAATCCACTTATATTTTATAGATTCATACGCAAAGGGACTTGCCTCAACGGTTCATTCCATTTATATCGATACCTCTTTTGTGAAAAAAACCGGAGACCATCATGGCTGAAGAACTAAAGCATTTGATAGAACAGATTCATAGAGAAGGAGTTGAGAAAGCCAACGAACAGGCTGACACCATCATCTCCCAGGCAAAAGAAAAGGCCGCGAAGATTGTCGCGGAAGCCGAAGAGAAGGCGCACTCCCTGCTTAAGAAAGCCCAGACCGAATCTGAAGCCTTCGCAGAACGATCCGTAAAGACCCTTGAACAGGCGGCACGTGACTTGCTCATTACCGTAGGACAGGGCTGTGAAAAAGTTATTTCCGGCACGCTGGGACAGGCGGTGGACACCACCCTATCCGCTGATTTTCTCCAACAGATGATCAAAGGCGTAATTGAACTAAGCAAGGGTTCCAACATCGTGCTGAATGTCAACGACACCGACAAAGCTGCCCTCGCCTCCTTCTGCGCAGAACAGGCCAAGAAATCAGGTCGGGAAATCGAACTGGTTTCCGATGCCGAAATTCTCAGCGGTTTCAAAGTTGGCTTCAAGGATGAGAACGTTTACCTCGATTATACCGGCGAGGCCATTGCGGAAGCGCTGAGCGCCTTCCTTCGCCCGGAGCTCGCCAAGACTGTCAGCGCCATCGCCCAAGATCAGCTCTCGAACGCCTAACCGGAAGATACGATGGCCTACTATTCACTCGTAGCCAGCCTGTCGAACCTCAAGATCGGGGACGAGCCCCCGTTCTCTACGGAGGACTATATCGACAACTGTGCGCAATGGATTACCGGGCACGAAGCCCGGATCCTGAAACACATCCTTCAGGGAAAAGACCATGGCGGCTCCTGCCCGATCTGCAAGACCTGGTTCGATATCGAAACCCAGTTGCGGAACGCGGTGGCCCGGCATCGCGGCCAGAAGCTAGGCATCGATTTCAAGGAATACCTTCAACCCCATGATGGATTCAGCGGGGAAGTCGAACAACTGGTAACCGACGCCTTTACGCGCACGGATCCGCTGGAAATCGAAGAAGAACTGGATCGTGCGCGCTGGCAGTTGGCCGAACAACTGATCGGTCAGGATCCCTTCTGCTTTGAAAAGGTACTCGCATATGGCATCCAGCTGAAGATTGTCGAACGCTGGAGTCGCATGGATGTACATGCCGGCAAGGAAAAACTCGAAGCTGTTATTACGGCGAATACGGAACAGGAAGAGACCGCGGAAACCGAGTAGTGCCGCAGTCTATGTTTTTATTGGGATAGAGGATTGAGATTATGAGCAAAAACATAGGAAAAATTGTCGGGGTCAACGGCAACCTGCTGAAGGTTGAGTTCGAGAAACCCGTGATCCAAAACGAAGTGGCCTACGCCAGCCTTGGTACGGGCGACCTTAAACTGAAAGCGGAAGTGATTCGTGTTCGCGACAACAATGCCGAGCTGCAGGTGTTTGAAGATACGGTAGGACTCAAAATAGGCGACCCTGTCGAATTCACGGGTTCCCTTCTTTCCGTAGAACTCGGACCGGGACTGCTCACCCAGGTTTTCGACGGCCTGCAAAATCCTCTGCCCGCCCTGGCCGAAGAATGCGGATTCTTCCTGCAGCGCGGTAAATATCTCCCATCCCTTCCCCGCGATACGAAGTGGGCCTACACGCCAAAGCTGAACATTGGCGACACCGTTGTGGCCGGCGACACCATCGGCACCATTCCCGAGGGCATGTTCGAACATCGTGTAATGGTTCCTTTCGGGCTGAACGGAAAATGGACCGTTGATAAGGTTACTCCGGCCGGCGAATACACGGTTGATGAAGTGGTCGCCGTGTTGAAGGATGACAAGGGCAACACCAAGGAATGCAAGATCATGCAGATCTGGCCGATCAAGATGCCGATCAAGTGCTACTCCGAGCGCCTGCGTCCGACCGAATCAATGGCGACCAAGCTTCGTACGATTGATACGTTCTTCCCCGTAGCCAAGGGCGGCACCTTCTGTGTGCCAGGTCCGTTTGGAGCGGGTAAAACGGTGCTGCAGCAGATTATGTCGCGCAACGCCGAAGTGGACATCGTGATCATCGCAGCCTGCGGCGAACGTGCCGGTGAAGTGGTGGAAACCCTCCGCGAATTCCCGGAACTGACCGACCCGCGCACCGGTAAGAGCCTGATGGAGCGTACCCTGATCATCTGCAACACCAGTTCGATGCCGGTAGCCGCCCGTGAAGCCTCGGTTTATACGGGGGTAACGCTGGCTGAGTACTATCGCCAAATGGGACTTGATGTCCTGCTGCTGGCCGACTCCACCTCCCGCTGGGCGCAGGCGTTGCGCGAAATGTCGGGACGTCTGGAAGAAATCCCGGGCGAAGAAGCCTTCCCGGCCTACCTCGAATCCGTAATTGCCTCGTTCTACGAACGCGGCGGAGCGGTTCGCCTCAATAACGGAGATACGGGAACGGTCACCATCGGCGGTACGGTTTCCCCCGCCGGCGGAAACTTCGAGGAACCGGTAACGCAGGCTACCTTGAAGGTGGTCGGCGCATTCCACGGTCTTTCCCGCGCCCGCTCCGATGCCCGCCGCTATCCGGCCATCGACCCGCTCGACAGCTGGAGCAAGTATCCGAGCGTGGTGGATGAAGAGAAAGTCGCCAAGGCCCGCCGGGTACTGCGCAACGGCAGCGAAGTCGGACAGATGATGAAGGTGGTCGGCGAAGAAGGCACCTCGATCGACGACTTTGTGCTCTATTTGAAGTCGGAATACATCGACGCCACCTACCTCCAGCAGAACGCATTCAGCGAAACCGATTCCGCCAACTCTGTCGAACGGCAGGAATATGTATTCACGAAGCTCCTCAAGATCATGGATACCAAAATGAAGTTTGCGGACAAGAACGTGGCCCGCAGCTTCTTCCAGCAGCTCACACAGACCTGCCGGGACTGGAACAACAGCGAATTTCAATCGGATGAATTTAAACAAATTGAAGAGCGCATGACTAAATCGCTCACGGAGGTTTCTGATTATGCAGAATAAAGTCTACCACCGGATTGAACAGATCACCGGCAACGTCATCGTCGTGAAAGCCGATGGCATTATTGCTGGGGAACTTGCACACGTCGCCGCCGCGCATGGCACCTCGCTGGCACAGGTGATCCGCCTGGAAAACGAATCGGTATTCCTGCAGGTTTTTGCGGGCGGACGCGGCATCAGCACCGATGCCAAAGTACGCTTCCTCGGCCGCACCATGCAGATCCCTTTCTCGGAAAACCTGCTGGGCCGCGTATTCACCGGCTCCGGCGAGCCACGCGATAAAGGCCCGGCCATCACCGAAAACATGATTGAAATCGGTGGTCCTTCCGTCAACCCAGCCAAGCGCATTATTCCACGCAACATGGTGCGCACCGGCATTCCGATGATCGACGTGTTCAACACGTTGGTGGAATCGCAGAAGCTGCCGATCTTCTCCGTAGCCGGCGAACCCTACAACGAACTGCTCGCGCAGATTGCCCTGCAGGCCGAAGTCGATGTCATCATTCTTGGCGGCATGGGCCTGAAGCACGACGACTATCTTTACTTCCGCGACACGCTGGATCAGAGCGGCGCCCTTTCCCGCTCGGTCATGTTTGTCCATACCGCCTCCGACCCGACCGTCGAGTGCCTGCTCGTTCCCGACGTTTCGTTGGCGGTCGCCGAAAAATATGCCTTGGAAGACAAGCGCGTGCTCGTACTGCTGACGGACATGACCAACTTTGCCGACTCCATGAAAGAAGTGGCCATTACCATGGAGCAGATTCCGTCGAACCGCGGTTATCCCGGCGACCTCTATTCCCAGCTGGCCGCCCGCTACGAAAAGGCCGTCGACTTCGAAGGGAGTGGCTCGATCACCATTCTGGCCGTCACCACGATGCCGGGCGACGACGTGACGCACCCGGTTCCGGACAACACCGGCTACATCACCGAAGGTCAGTTCTACCTCAAAAACGGGCGTATTGAACCTTTCGGCTCGCTCAGTCGCTTGAAACAGCAGGTGAACGACCGAACCCGCGACGACCATCGCGCGATCATGGACACCATGATTCAGCTTTATTCGTCCTACAAGGAAACGACGGAAAAGCAGTCGATGGGCTTCCGCATGAGCGATTGGGACAGCAAGCTGCTTAAGTATGGAGAGCGCTTCGAAGCCGAAATGATGGACATCACCGTCAACCTCCCGCTCGAAGAAGCTCTGGACAGCGGATGGAAATTGCTCGCCGATTGTTTCGAACCCGCCGAAACCGGTATTGCATCGAAGTTGACGGACAAGTTCTGGCCAAAAAGCAACGCATAGATCAGTCGAATCAGTTAGATAGTACGGATCGAAGAAATGGCAAAAATCAAGTTAACGAAAAATGAGCTAAAGACCCAACGCGACTCGCTGGCGCGGTTCAATCGCTATCTGCCGACACTGCAGCTTAAAAAACAGCAGTTGCAGATGGAGATGCGCCGGCTGGATCAGGAAATCCTGGAAAAACGCGATGAGGAACAGGAAGCACGCGCAACGCTCAGCTCATGGATCCAGCTATATTCCGAGCCGGTTGACCTGGCCCCGCATGCCGAGCTTGAATCGTTGGTCACCTCCTCGGGAAACATTGCCGGAGTAAACATTCCTGTACTGGAGTCATTGGTTTTCAAGGAATCCGTTCCCGACCTGTTTGAAACGCCGGCGTGGATCGATGAGGGTATCCGCGTACTCAAGCAGCTCACCCGGTTACGTGTTGAGCGGCAAATCCTCGAAGAGCAGCATCGACTGCTGGCGGAAGAGCTCCGCACCACTACGCAGCGCGTCAACCTCTTTGAAAAAGTTAAGATCCCGGAAGCCAAGGAAAACATTCGCGTCATCCGTATCTTTATGGGCGACCAGCAGACCGCCGCCGTGGCCCGTTCCAAAATTGCCAAAGGAAAAAGCGCATGATCGTTAAGATGAAAAAACTGACGCTCCTGTGTACCCCTGCGCAACAGGAGGAGACGCTGAAGAAGCTGCGCGATCTTGAAGTGCTTCACGTTGAACACGTGCAAGCCCCTGAAGGTCACGAACTGGAACAGGCCCGTAACCATCTGCTTTACGTGCAACGCGCCAAGGAAGTGCTTCAATCCAGACCCGATGCCGACCCCGCCACCGGTAAAGATCCCCACGATCTGGTCGATACGGTGTGGAAGCTCATCCACAAGGAAAAGGAACTGAAGGAAACCCTGCAGGCGCTGGAACACGAAAAAAACCGTATAACTCCCTTTGGAGAATTTGATCCGCGCGAAATCACCCGGCTGAACAAGTGCGGTCTTTTTGCAAAGCTTTACGAGCTTCCCGTTAAGGATACCCCTGCAGCGCCCGAAAGCGTCGCCATCAGCGAAATCAGCCGCGACAAGAATATCATCTATGTGTTGGCGGTGGGTCGCGAAGATTTTTCCATCCCGGCCCATGAGGTAAAACTACCCGACCGTTCGCTTTCCAAAATCGAACACCACATCGAAAAGACCCGGCAGGCGATGGAAGAAACCGAAGCCGAATTCCAGATCTACGCGGGTCACAAGGAAATGGCCGAAAAAATCGCCGGCAATGCTGCAGACGGGGTCACCTTCCTCGAAGTAAGCGCTGGAATGGGGGCCGATGATGCTATCGTCTATCTGAAGGGATTCTACCCCATCGACAGAGAGAGCGATATTGTCGTCGCAGCCGAAGAAAACGGATGGGGCTACCAGCTCGAAGAGGTTTCCTCGGACGACGAGCCCCCCACCCTGCTTCGCAATCCCAAGTGGGTTTCTCCCATCAAAGCGGTCCTGGATATAATTGGCGTTGTACCGGGATACAAGGAGCTGGACGTGAGCGCCTTGTTCCTGATTTTCCTGAGTATCTTCTTTGCGTTTCTGATCGGGGATGCAGGCTATGGTCTTCTGTTCATTGGTCTCTCCCTGTTCGGGAAAGTAAAAACCAAAGGAAATGCAGGCGCCCAGCCGGGATTGAACCTGTTGCTTATTATGAGTGGCTGTTGTGTGATTTTCGGGGCGCTGACCGGCAACTACTTTGGAATTCCGATTGAAAGCCTCCCGGCGCCTCTACAGAGCATAACAAGCGACTTCATGACCGGATTATCTGCCGAATCAGGTCTGCGGGATGCGAATACAGCGGCAAACAATGTAATGTTCATCTGCTTCGTTCTCGGTGCGGTCCACATTACCATTGCGCATGTCTGGAATTTCATCCGCAAGATCAACAGTGCAGCCTGCCTCGCTGATTTAGGATGGATTATGTCAACCTGGTCCTTGTTCTTCCTGGTACTGGATCTGGTTATTGGAGCAGATAACATTGTTATTCCGATGATGCCTTCAAATATTCTTTACGGTGTCCTGGGAACCGGAGCCGGCTTGATTCTTATCAGCATTCTTACTCAGAAGGATTACTTCGGCGTGGTTACGCTGGCCCTCGACCTGATCAATAACTTCGTTGATATCATTTCCTATGTTCGCCTCTATGCAGTAGGTGCGGCATCATTGGCGATCGCGGTAGCCTTCAACGAAATGGCCACGGGTGTAGGATTTAAGGGACTTGCCTCGCTTGGCGCGGCGGTGATCTTGTTCCTGGGTCATGGATTGAACATCATACTTTGTGCGATGGGAATTCTGGTTCACGGCATCCGCTTGAATACACTGGAATTTTCCGGTCATGCAGGGGTTGAATGGGGGGGGCGCCACTTCAATCCATTCAAAAAACACACCGAAACTTTAAATTAATTAGAATCGACAACAGGAGATAAAAAAATGGACGCAACAACAGTAGAAGCTCTGGCAAAAATGGGTGCCGCTATGGCATTGGGATTCGGTGCAATCGGATCTGCACTTGGAACAGGTACTGCCGGCATGGCTGGTATCGGTGCATGGAAAAAATGTTACCTGCAGGGCAAGGCTGCTCCTTTCATCCTGCTCGTGTTCATCGGTGCCCCGCTGTCGCAAACCATTTACGGCATGCTGCTCATGAACTTCATTTTAAAAGCGGATCCCAGCATTGCCCAACTCGGCGCTGGCATCATCGGCGGTATCGCCATGGGCATGTCTGCCTGGTATCAGGGCAAAGCGGGTGCAGCAGGTTCTGACGCGCTGGCAGAAACCGGTCAAGGTTTCGGTAACTACCTAACCGTTCTCGGTATCGTGGAAACTGTAGCGCTCTTCGTGATGATCTTCATCCAGAAGGCACTGTAGCTCTCGCCTCCATCACGGGAACGAAAAAAGCCTCTTCGCTTTTGCGGAGAGGCTTTTTGCTTTGCACGGTTTGAAGCGGTTCGTCCGAAATACCACCTGAAGGCGAAACTGCTAACTTGCTCTTTACCCCCACTTTCCCTTGTTCATGTGGCCTTCCATCTCGGTCATGGAAAGCTTCATCTGGATGTAGGAGGCCTTCAGGCTCTTCTCGAATACAGTCACGCAGGCCGGGTCCAACGCATCGCGAATACCGTCTTCGCATACCCGCTCGATCTGCCTTGCCAGGTCAATCAACTGCGCATGCAGCGCATTGGTATGCCGGGAACGCTCGATCAAATCCGCTTTGGCCTGGTCCAGTTGTTCAAACTTTTCGGCCGCCGCGCCGCACTTCGGACAATAATCACAAACCTCATCTCCGTCATGGATATAGCCGCACACTCCGCATTTCCACTTCTTCATCATGTCCTCCTTGGTTTGACTCAAGAATTTTAAAAGTAAACGGCCGGCATTCAAGGTTTCCCTCTGGATATTTCACTTTCCGACCTTGTGCCGATATGCATAATGCCAACCATGAAACTTCAAGACGTGATTCAAACCCTGCAGGAAATCGCACCGCTCGATCTGGCGGAGGAATGGGATAATGTCGGGCTGCTGATCAATCCACTTCGCCCCCGGACCGCAAAAAAGATCCTGCTGACCATCGACCTGACCGAAGCCGTAGCCGATGAGGCAATCGAGCACAAGGCGGATCTGATCATGTCCTACCACCCTATTCTCTTCCGTCCGGCAAACCGACTGGACTCCGGCAATGCCTATGACCGGACGGTCATGAAGCTGGTGCAGAAAAACATCGCGGTCTATTCGCCCCATACCGCACTGGATGCGGTAATTGGAGGCGTCAACGACTGGCTGGCCGATGGCGTTGGTGACGGTGAAGTCTCCGTGCTGCATCCCATCGAAAACTCTGATGCCGGGCAAGGACGGCTTGTACAGCTGAACAGGCCGGTAAAACTGAGAACGCTTACCCAGCGTATCAAAGCCCACCTGGGCCTCAAAACCGTGCGTCTGGCATTCGCCCCCGAAGATATACCCGTAACCACGGTCGCCCTTTGTGCCGGAGCCGGCACCAGTGCGTTTGAGGGGGTTCAGGCCGACTGCTATCTTACCGGAGAAATGAGCCATCACAACATCCTGGCAGCCACCCTGAACGGCTCCCATGTGATTCTTTGCGAGCACACCAACACCGAGCGCGGCTACCTGTCCGTTTTTGCCAAGATTCTTGGTAAAGCGTTGGGTAACGGAGTGGACATTGCCATTTCTTCCGTTGATTCCGATCCTATACAATTCAACTGATGTTTCTTTTCCTCGCAGAGACAGCAGAGCAAGGAATGAAAAAACGATGAGACTCCGCGCCTCTGCGAAGGATAAATTCTGGAATATTTCCAGCAACAGGCTTGTTTCAACCAGTCGACCCTAGTTTAATCGCGCTCATTGATTTCAAAAAAAGGATGCACCCTATGGCTAAGAAGAAAAAATCCGCCTACGCCGAAGCCGGCGTGGATATTGATGTAATGATGGGTTCGCTTAAGCGAATTGGCAAGAAGGTCAAAGCGACCAATACCCCAGGCGTCGTGAGCGAACTGGGTTCGTTCGGAGGCCTGTTCAAGTCGCCCGGCAAGGAAAGCCTGCTGGTCAGCAGCGTTGACGGCGTCGGCACGAAGCTCAAGGTCGCCAATATGGCCAACAAGCACAACACGGTGGGTCAGGATCTGGTCAACCATTGCGTGAACGACATCCTGGTGCAGGGAGCCCGCCCCCTCTTCTTCCTCGATTACCTGGGTGCAGCAGCGCTGGACCCCAAGGTGTTCGAGGCGGTCGTCTCCGGCTTCTGCAAGGCCTGCAAGGAAAACGGCGCCGCGCTACTGGGCGGAGAAACCGCCGAAATGCCGGGTCTCTACCCCAACGGCGAATATGATCTCGTGGGAACCATAGTTGGAACCGTGGAACGCAAAAAGCTAATCACCGGCAAGAAAATCAAGAAGGGTGATGTCCTGATCGGGTTGCCTTCCACCGGTCTTCAGACCAATGGCTATTCGCTCGCCCGCAAAGTAATTTTCGAGAAGGCCGGAAAGAAACTTTCCGATCTCGTACCCGGAACCAAACAGACTTTTGAAAAGACGCTGTTGGCCATTCACAAAAGCTACCTGAATCCGGTTAGCGCGGTAATGAAGAAGGTCGATATCCATGGCATGGCTCATATTACCGGGGGTGGTTTGTACGACAATGTACCGCGTGTTCTGCCCGACAACGTTGATGCACAGTTCGACCGTTCAACCTGGAAGACACCGGCTATCTACGAATTTATCGAAGAGCAGGGCAACGTCGACCACGAGGAAATGTACCGGGTCTTCAATATGGGCATCGGCTACGTCCTGATGATCGCCAAAAAGGATGTTGAGGAAACGATGAAGATCCTTAAAGCCAGCAAGCAACGCGCAATCATTGTCGGCGAAGTCGTGGCAGGTTCCGGAAAGTCGGTCCTGATCAACTAAGCTGTTGGTATTTGCTATCAACTAAAAGGGGCGTCCTGTTTTAGGGCGCCTTTTATTATTATGGAGGGACAACGTCCTCGTTGTCCACGGACGCTGAGGACAGCCACTCTCGAATACAAAAAAGCGCCCCGCGAACGGGACGCTTTTATCATTCGATACTTAAATCGAACTAAGCATTCAGACGAGCTTCGAGCTTGGCAAGCTGTTCAGTCATCTTGGCCGGCATCTTGTCGCCGAGCTTGGCCAGATATTCCTTGGCATCAGCCAGGGTCGCCTTGAAGAGGTCGGTATCAACCTTCATCAGCTCTTCCCAATCTTCGGCCGGAACATCCAGACCGTCGAGGGTCAGGTCGCCGTCGATAGGCATAAGACCAATCGGGGTTTCGCGGGCTTCAACCTTGCCTTCGACACGGTCGCACATCCACTTGAGGACGCGGCTGTTTTCGCCAAAGCCGGGCCAGAGCCACTTGCCGTTGTCGTCCTTGCGGAACCAGTTGACATAGAAGCAACGGGGAGCCTTGTCGCCGAGCTTTTCGCCCATGTCGAACCAATGCTGCATGTAGTCGCCGGCATGGTAGCCGATGAACGGAGTCATCGCGAAGGGGTCGAAGCGAAGCTTTGCAGCAACGTCGAGCGCGGCAGCGGTAGGCTCGGAGGAAGCGGTTGCACCCATGTAGACACCCTGTTCGAAGTCGAATGCTTCGTGCACGAGCGGCATGGTGGTTGCGCGACGTCCGCCGAATACAAAGATATCGATCGGAACACCGGCGGGGTTTTCCCAATCAGGACAAATTACCGGGCAGTTGGCTGCACGTGCAGTGAAGCGGCTGTTCGGATGTGCTCCCTTGATCTTGTTACCGTCTGCATCAACCATGCCCGGCTTCCAGGGGTTGTTCTTCCAGTCGGTTCCGCCTTCGCACTCAACACCCATGTCTTCCCACCAGACGTCGCCGTCGTTGGTGACAACCACGTTGGTGAAGATGGTATCCTTGGAGCAGCTGGCCAGAGCCATCGGGTTGGAGTATTCGGCTGTGCCCGGGGCAACACCGAAGAAACCGGCTTCCGGGTTGATGGCATACAGGCGACCATCGGGACCGGGCTTCATCCAGGCGATGTCGTCGCCGATGGTTTCGACCTTCCAGCCGGGAACGGTGGATTGCAGCATGGCCAGGTTGGTTTTTCCGCAAGCGGACGGGAATGCCGCAGCAACGTGGAACTGTTTGCCTTCCGGATTGGTAAAGCGAAGGATGAGCATGTGTTCCGCCATCCAACCTTCATGGCGAGCCATGTTGGAAGCGATACGCAGCGCCAGGCACTTCTTGCCGAGCAACGCGTTGCCGCCGTATCCGGAACCGAAGGACCAGATGAGGTTTTCTTCCGGGAAGTGGGCAATATATTTCTTTTCGATCGGAGCGCAGGGCCAGCGGCTGTCTTCCTGACCTTCTTCGAGCGGAGCTCCGACGGAGTGCAGGCAGGGAATGAATTCGCCTTCGTCGCCGAGTACTTCGAGTACCTTGTTGGATACGCGGGCCATGATGTGCATATTGACTACAACGTAAGGAGAGTCGGTGATTTCGACGCCGATTTTGGCGATCGGGGAACCGATCGGGCCCATGGAGAACGGGATCACGTACATTGTACGGCCCTTCATGCAGCCGGTGAACAGACCGGTCATGGTCTTCTTCAGCTCGACCGGATCGATCCAGTTGTTGGTCGGGCCGGCATCCTCTTCCTTGACGGAAGCAATGTAGGTGCGGGCTTCAACACGGGCCACGTCGGACGGATCGGAGTTAAAGGCATAGCTGTTCGGACGTTTTTCTTCGTTCAGCTTGATCGCCATTCCGCTTTCGACCATTTCTGCCATAAGACGATCGTATTCTTCGGTAGAACCGTCACACCAAACCACCTGGTCCGGAGTGCACATTGTTTCGATTTCAGCTACCCAATCCAGCAGCTTCTTGTTGTTTGTGGGAGCACTCATTATGCTTAAACCTCCATTAGTTTATTAGACACAATCCTTACGAAATTTCGCGAAAGGATAGGGAAATGCAGACGCATGTCAAACATTGACGCCCATAAAATAGGTGAGAATCGTGCACGGAAATTACTTATTTTCCGATCAGGAATATCTGCCTATACCCATTGCTCAATCTATGGAAGCGGTCTTTTTTCATAAACTGCAACATCCTGCTTGAGTTCCTCCGCCTGATATACTTCCTTGGGTCGCAACATGCGTCACCAAAAAGCCATCGAATGGGAAAAACGCTTAAAAACCGTTTTTGATGAAATCGACGCCGAGTTGGAACACGATTACGGCGATATGTTTCCCCTGCACCCGTCCCGTGCCGCGGAAGGGAAAACCTCAAATCCTGAATCGGATGGGTTGTTTAATGTCGGCGCTTCGTATTCCGCAGGATTTGGATCCCGGTTCGGGCCCGGTTACGTCGTCGAGATCCGCATGGCCACCCTGGCCCGCGTTCCGCGCACCCTGAAAAAGAAGCTGCTGGATCAGGTGGCGGTATTGCTGAGCAACAAACTACCATCAGCCTTTCCTGGAAAGGATCTGCATGTTGAGAGGGAACGAAATCACCTCCGCATTCACGGTGACTTGAGCCTGGATTAAAGACGCTCCGCATAAACGGTTGCCTTCTGCCGCCGGATCCACGGGTGCCCGTTCAAATCGGAGCAATCAGCAGACCAAACCAATACAACACCACCCTCCAGGGCTTGAGAAAATCGAAACGATATTACCGTCGCTCCAGCCGGTGCGTTCCCGACAATGCTCGCCTCAAGGCGCTGCGTCTTAAAACATTCTCCGGCTGTTAACGGAGCCCAGTTAAAGGCTATAGCGGGCTGTTCCTGAATGGTGAACGGCGGTTGACCTTCGGCCAGCACGCTACCCGTGAGCAGCAATTTCCGCTCCCCGGTTCTAGTCACCCTGATTCCAGCGCCCATGACGGGCCAGGCATCGCCCGGCTTCCACATCGTGCCGCTTTGCCCCGGCATCATGGTCAGCACATCCACAGACAGGTCCGGGCGATCAAAAGCGACCCGGAAAATATCCTGCGCAAACTGCGCCCGCACAAAATACCCGGGAAAGTTGACCAGCATCACCCGGTTGGCATTTTCGATCTTCGCCCGTACCGGCTTCAGCTGTTCCATCATCTCCTGCACCGACCCGGGCTTTTGGGCCACGTCCTCGTGCCGGTTGCGCAACTCAAACGCATGGAACGCGGTGTAAGCCAGCAACAGCATACTGAGCGGCACATACCAACGCCTCGGAAATGCCGTAATCATCAGGCCAAGTAGGCCGGCATATGCCACCGACGGTAGATAGAGATAGCGTTCGCTCAGATAGACGAAACTCGTCGGCAGCCAGGCCAGTATGCCCAGCAGTGTAAACAGCCAGAAACGCCGGTCTTTGCGTAGGAACCAGCCCGCCACTAGAAACAGCAGCACAGCGATGATCGGGTAAACCGGCCGATGAACCAGCGATACGATGCGGGCATCGGCAAACGGCATCGTCGGCTCTGCGGCAAGCAGGTTTCCGGTATAGCTTCGGAACTCCAGCCAGAGGTGACCGAAAAACTCATGGCTGAACGGTTTGACCAGATAGGGATAGACCAGATCGCTTCCTTCGCCGCCCAGTGCGATCCCTTTTAGGACAAGCACGCAGACAATCGCACCGCCATAGGCCGCAAAAAGTTTCCCTTTGATCCTGCGCTTTTCAATCCAAACATCGTAGGCCAGGAAAATAACCGGCGCCACAAGTACCAGCTCCTTCGTCATAAAACCGAAAACAAATAGCGGCAGAGCCCTCCAGCGACGGCTGGCGACATGCAAGGCGAACGCTCCCAGAAAACCAAGCGCGGCCAGCGTATCGGTACGGCCGGCAATATACCAGATGCATTCCGCGTGCGTGGCCAGTCCCGCAAAAAGCAGTGAACTGACGATCGCCGGAAGCCCGGCACCAAGCAACCGGTGAATGATGAAGCCGACCAGCCAGCAGCAAAGCAAATGAAAGCACACATTGGAAATCGTCAAACCCAAGGCCATCTGATCGCTCCAGATTTTATGATCCAGCGCATACGACATGACGACCGTCGGCCGGAAAAAGCGGATCTTGCCGTCCTCGTTCAGAAACCATAGATGATCCCAGCGGTTTTCTATGGTCATCGACTTGACCGCCCCCACGTTCCCCGCTTCCACTTGCTGAATGAGGTGGAGGTAGCGGTAGTCGTCGTCTTCAAGCCGGGGTCGTTGCAGAATCGGCCATGCCGTAAACAACACCACGATCAGGGTTAGGATGTGACTGATCAACAAACTGTGCTGTTCTAACTTTTTCAATATCCGTATTCACTGCCCCCAATGAATTCACGGAAAAGGGATTTGGAGGGAATGCACGATTCATCAAAATCCGTAGACAACGGCTCCAGAAACTGCATAACCCGCTGAGCCCGCAAATACGCATCCTGACGTTTGAAGTCATTGCGGTACATATCAATGGCATGGGGGAAAAAGTGGAAGAGCTTATCCTTTAAGACGGGAAATTCGTACGGCATGGCGCTGTTGACCACGAAATCAACGTTGCCGATAAAAGGGATGATGTATTGCAGCTCGCTCTTGCGTACATAATGCCAGTGGGTGATCGTGAGCATGGGATCGTGGCTGCGGTGCCAGCTATCGCGGATCATTCGACGCATCATCCGGTGATCGGCCCAGCGCATGAATTCGTCATTCCCGTTCCTCAACTGCCCCAGTGTTTCAATGTATAACCGGAACTTGTGATTGTCGGGCACACTTTTGGTCATATCCGAGTAGAGTCCGTGTAGGCAATCCATCAGCAGCACTTCGTCATCATCCAGATGCATCTCGTGAACATTCAGCGTCCGTTTCCCGCTATGGAAATCGTAGTGCGGGGTCTTGACCGCTCTTCCTGCCAGCAACTGTTCCAAATGCTCATTGATCAGATCGATATCCAGCGCCTGCGGGGTCTCATAGTCGTAGTCACCGAACTCATCCTTGGGATGCATCTCGAGATCGAAGAAATAGTTGTCGACATTGATGGCCTTGAGTTTTTTACCGTGTTCCCCCAATTGCTCCTCAAGCTTGATCGTGGTCGTCGTTTTTCCGGAAGACGAAGGACCGGCCACAATAACAAGCCGAACATCGTCACCCTGATCGAGCATACGTTTCCCGGCGGCCCGGCATTCATTGGCATAACGTTCTTCGCACGCCGCAACCAGATCGGGGTAGCCGCCGGACTCGATGATCCGGTTGATGCCCTCTATCGATTCACAGCCGTGTTCCATGTTCCAGCGGAGCACTTCGTAGATGAGTTTGTAGGGGATATTGTCGGTGGCCTCGACGGCGCCTTGCCGGGCTTCGCGCACCTCGGTGCGCTTCTGGCGGTAGATGATGTATTCGCGGGCGGTTTTCAAATGCCCGTTCTGCATCAGAACCGCTTCGACGATATCCTGAAGATCTTCGACCGTCGGGATCTGTTCAGCATAACTTTCCGATGTACGCTGTTCCACCAATCTGGATAAGCGGTCCGCTTCTTCAAAGCCAAAGCCGCCGGTGGATGCGGCGGCTTTGAAGATGGCGTTCGTAATACGGCTGCGGTCGTAAGGTACGATTTGGCCGTCGCGCTTGATGATGGTCTTGATGCCCTTACTCATGGCTATTCGCCGTCAAGGAAGCCCTCGAGTTTGCGGATACGGGTCGGATGACGCATTTTTCTCAGGGCCTTGGCCTCGATCTGACGGATACGCTCGCGGGTCACGTTAAACTTGCGTCCGACCTCCTCCAGAGTGCGGGGGTAGCCGTCCGTCAATCCGAACCGAAGGGTCAGCACTTCCTGTTCGCGTTCGGTCAAGGTCTGGAGCACATCACCGATCTTTTCCTTCAGCAGGCTGAAGGCAGTCATTTCATCCGGTTTTTCGGCCGACTTGTCTTCAATGAAATCTCCGAAATGCGTGTCATCGCTGTCACCAATCGGACTCTGCAATGAAATCGGTTGCTGGGCGATTTTAAGGATGGCGCGGACACGTTCGACCGGCAGCTCCATTTCGTCGGCCAGTTCTTCCGGCGTGGCTTCGCGGCCAAACTCCTGAAGCAGCTGCTTCTGGATGCGCATCAGTTTGTTGATCGTTTCGATCATGTGCACCGGAATGCGGATGGTACGAGCCTGGTCGGCAATGGAGCGGGTAATCGCCTGGCGGATCCACCATGTTGCATAGGTGCTGAATTTGTAGCCGCGGCGGTATTCAAATTTTTCGACCGCTTTCATCAGCCCCATGTTGCCTTCCTGAATCAGGTCGAGGAACGAAAGGCCGCGATTCGTGTATTTTTTGGCGATGCTGATCACCAGGCGTAGGTTGGCCTCGATCATCTCGGTTTTGGCCTTCAAGCCCTTGCGCAGCCAGACGCGCAGGTCGGCAAAGTGCGCCACGAACTCTTTCTGGTCCATCTGCAGATAGGATTCCAGCTCCTTGATCTCCTTGCGGACATTGCGCAGATCCGAATTGGCACTTTTTGCCCGGCTCCGCTTGAGGCGTTCTACCTCCTCCAGGAAGTGCTCCATGCGGTGATAGTGCTTATCGACCTCGGGAACAATGTCCTCGATGGCTTTCTGCTTGAAATGCAATTCCTTGAAATATTCGGAAAGCCGGTCCTGCGCCTTGTCGAAAAGCTTCAGAACTTTCTTTTCCTCGGCACTCCCCTTTTTGGTCTTCGAGGCTTCCAGGTAGTATTTAAGCTTGAGCTCGCTATTGCGCTCAATTCCCTTCAATACTTTGGGCAGATCGTTAAAGTAATCTTCGCGGCATTCGACGTGTTTATCGGAGATGATGCGGTCAAAGCGCTCCTTACCCTGCTCCAGACGTTCGATCACACCGAGGTACGCATCCGTAGCGCATCCCAGGCGATTGAACATTTTGGTCGTGGCGATTTCAGCCTCTTCGATGCGCATGGAAATTTCCACTTCCTGCTCGCGGGTCAGGAGCGGTACCTGGCCCATCTGCTTCAGATACATGCGAACCGGATCGTCGAGAACGTCACTGCGTGCACTTTGTTTGTCGGCCTGTTCCTTTTCCAGACGGGCCTGGTACTCCTCGACATCGTCCTGACGGATAATATCGATTTCCATGCTTTGCAGCAGACCTACGATCTTGTCGATATCCTCGACAACAACCAAATCTTCGGGAAAGGCTTCGTTAATATCCTCAAAAGTAAGAAATCCATGATCCGATGCGAGCGCCATCAGCTCTTTGATGCGATCATTGCGCTCCTCGCGGTCCATCAGCGACACCCCGCCGGCGGTGGCCTGATCAACTGCGGCAACGGCTTCGGCCACGGTGGTTTTCGAGCTGAGTCGAACTGGAGCTTCCTTGCTGGCCTTCTCCGCCGCCTTTGTTTCCTTATTCTTAACAGGAGCTTTTGATGCAGCTTTTTTCTTGGCAGGAGCCTTCTTGGAAACGGCTTTTTTGGCCGGGGCTTTTTTCGCAGGGCTTGCTTTTTTTCCGGGGTCCGCGGCTTTTTTCGTGGCTGTGTTCTTTGCAGAAGCCTTGCTTTCCTTTTGCGCTGTTGTGCTTTTTTTCGAGGTTTTAGAGGTTTTTTTGGCTACTGTTTTCTTCGCAGTTGCCTTCTTTTTTGAAACAGCCATAAGATTCCTTAAGTGGTCAAAGTGCACAATTCACCCATTATAGCGGTGAAAACGTTGAATTAATATCAACTTCGTCCTCCACGTCAACGCTTGTTTGGGAAAAAATCAAATCGGCGTTCCATAAGGGATTTCGCTTGCAGTACGAACGGTGAATAAACACTATTTTTAAATGAATTTTGTTTTTCGACCGTACCCTAACCATCCGTGGATCCAGGACTGGACCTTCGAACCCGCTGGATGCAACACCTCCTTCCGCGAAAACTGCAGCGATCATTTTTTCCGCTCCCGGCATACGGTGGGACAGGTAGTCCCCAATGCTGAACAACCGCAATGGGCATTGCAGATTCCGGTCCCCCAGAATAGTCGTATCAACCTGCTTTCCAATGGGTTTTGTGCCTATTTCGAACAACGGAAAACCCGTTGTGGCGCAGAAGTTATCGTGCCGGAGCCGGGGGTGCTTTGGGGTCGTTTTTTAAACATCCCGGCACCGGTACTCGCCTCCGAACAACCCATCGAAAAAAACGACTGCAACCAATGGATTGAAAGCGACACCTTAAACGCCTTGCTCTATACGCGGGGAAATACGTTCTGTCTGGTAACCAAAGCACCGATCTACGCCGACGCCATACAGATAGCGGAAAACTACCTTGAAGAGGATCTGGAAGACGCCTTGAACCGGGAACTGGACCGGCGTTCCGGCGCGGTTGCGCTGTTTGAGGACATGGCTCACCACGACTCGCTGGCCGCGATCAGCGTTGAATCCATGATGAAAGCCCTGCGGCCTGCCGAAGGAAGAATCCCCCACATCTGGAGCCAATCTTCGGTCACCGACAAACCCCGCTTTGAAATCAATGAGCTCTCCCCGCTGGCCTTGGCGTGGAGTCTGATCCAGCCCGAAACCGCGGAAGAGCTGATTCTTTGCGCCCTTAAAATCCAGACCAGCGCCGGTGCATTACCGGTTCATTTCGCCCCTCACACCACCTACTCGGTCCTGGAGGCCCCCAAACCATTAATCGCAAAAACCGCAGAAAAGGTGTGGGCCGTTCGCCAGGATCCCGACTTCCTGAGCGCGATATTACCGCTGCTCCGCCGCCACCTTCAATGGTTGTTGCATCACTTTGACCCCAAACGCCGGGGAACATACAGTTGGAAAAATCAAAGTGAACCGGTCGCTCCCGGATTATACAAAAGCGACCTGGTGACCGTTGATCTGGCGGTATTGCTGCTAACCGAAATTGAAGCTCTCAATCGCTTAAAGGAACAATCCCCCCAGCATGCGTCCCACGCCCCCTACTTCGAAGACGAAAAAACCAACCTGAAGCTCAGCATTTCCGACCAGTTCTGGAACGAAAGCGCTACGTCTTTCTGCAATGCGGTTCACCGCGACACCATGACCACGCTTCGCGGCTTGCCGGAACTGATGCCTTTGCTCTGGAAAGATCTCCCGCAGACCCGGAAAGCATCCATCCTTGAACATATGAGGGAAGCGGAATCACTCCCGGGACAGACCAGCGTACTAAGCTGGAGCCAATCATCTCTCGATGACAATTCCTTCCCCCTGCTGCAGCAGTTCCTGGTCTTTCAGGCGTTGAAGACCGCCGACCCTCATGGATCCGTTCTGAACGATTTTGCACGTCTGACCATACAGGGCTTCGTGGAATGGCATACCGTTTCGCTGGAATCGCACAATGCCCTGCAGATCAATCCGGCCATTGCCGCATTCATTATGAACGTGCAGACCATGCATAAATATCGCTACCACGCCAACGGCGCGGTCAGCGGCCGCGTCTTCAGGATACTGCGCAAAGCTCGCGCAGACCGCACCGATCTCATGGTGATTGCAGCCACTCTGCTGGTCCTCTTTTGTGTGCATACATATTATGAAATGCGAGCGGCTCCCCCTCCGCTTGAAGCACTTGAAACCCAAATGAACACGGCATACGCAGACCGCAATGCCAACCAGACCCTGCACGTCTGCACTGAGATCATCGAAAACTACCCGGATGAAGCGGCGCGTGCCCGCTTGCTTGCGGCCAATATGTTCATGATGAATGGGGGGGTCGGCGATGCTGCCGAACTGTATAAGCAGGTCCGCAGGGAATATCCCGACAGCCCGGGCGCTATGATTTCCCTGGGACTATCCCAGCAGCTGGACGGCCACTTCAAGGAGGCGGAAACAAACTACTATGAGTTCTGTTATCTGTTCGACGAAATCTTCCCGGAGGTCGTCGAGGAAGTGAACGGATACCGCTACCTCATGCAGGAGGGATTTCGCACACCACCAAAGTGGCAGGAAATTTATCGATATCAGTTTATGCATGAACTATAGTGCGCGCGTTTTGAATCTACCCAGGCAAGGAATACCATGAAGACTACACTCCTAATCGCAATCGCTGGTTTAATGATGGCTGTCACGGGATGCAGCAAACAGACCGCTGAAAACAAGAGTCCCGCATTCATGTTCTGGTGCTTCCGGGAAGAAGTGGTATCCTCGGATCTCCATGTGCCCGATATGACCACCCCGGCCGAAGCGGCATACCTGCAAAACCGCCTGAAAACAATTCCGGGCTTTGAGCGCAGCCGATGCGATCTGGAAAACCACACCCTGACGGTCAGCTACCAAAGCAGCACGACGCGAAAAATGAATTTCGAAGAAGCCATTGCGCTCTCCGGTTTTTCCGTGAACGGCCGCCCCGCCAATCCCCGGGCCAAAATCCCGGAAGGAGTAAAATAGATGAAGTTCACCACCACCTCAACGCCGTTGACGGATCAGAAAAAAGATGCCGTCATTGTTTTTTTTATGGGCGAAACACCCTTGCTGAAAAAGGAAGATTCGGCATTGGCGACCCATGCCGGACAACTGATCAAAGCCTCATCGTTCAAAGGAAAATCCGGTCAGGTTGCCGTGTTCCCCGCCTCGGGTAAAATGGCTGCCGGACGCCTCATTGTGGCGGGGGTCGGCGATGAAAAACATTTCCACAATGGACTGCTGGAACAGGCCGCTGCGGCAGCCGTCCGGGCGGGCAAGGACGCGGGCGCAGCATCCTTTGCCATGGCGGCCGGCATCCAGCTTGACGGAGTCAGCGAATCCGACTATCAGCTTCTCGTAGGTCGCGGAGCGGCATGGGGCACCTATACGTTCTCCCAATTCAAGTCCGGCAGCAAGAAGGAGAAATCCGTTTCGGTCGTTTTTTCCGGTAAGGTGAAGAACCGTTCCGCCATCAAAATGGCGGAAGCCCAGGGCATCGCCCTCCTCGACACTGCGGACCTCGCCAACCTGCCCGGCAACGAAGCGCACCCGGCAAAGATCGCCTCGTGGGCCAAAAGCATGGCCGGCAAAAATGGTCTGACATGCCAGGTGCTCGGCAAAAACGAACTGGAGAAAAAAGGATGCGGCGCAATCCTCTCCGTGGCTCAGGGCAGTGCTCAGGATGCAAAAATGATCATTCTCAAACACGCCGGAAGCGACCCCAAGGCCAAGCCCATTGTCCTCGTGGGGAAAACGGTCACGTTCGACAGCGGCGGCATTTCGCTCAAGCCGGGCAAAGGCATGGGATGGATGCGCTACGACAAATGCGGCGGCATGGCCGTATTAACCGCCATGCAGATGATCGCGCGCATGAATGTCAAAGTGCCGGTCGTCGGCATTCTCGGTGCCGCCGAAAACATGCCCGGCTCGAAAGCCACCCGGCCCGGTGACATCGTCAAAGCCTATAACGGCAAGACCATCGAAGTGCTGAACACCGACGCCGAAGGCCGCCTCGTTCTGGCAGACGCACTGGGCCTGGCTGCCGACATGAAGCCGCGAGCCATCGTCGATCTGGCGACCCTGACCGGGGCGGTTATTGTCGCGCTCGGTTCCGCCGCATCGGCGGTATTGGGCAATGATGTGGGATTGATCAAGGATCTCATTCATTCCGGCGAACTGGCCGGCGAACGCTTATGGCAGCTTCCGCTCTACAAGGACTATTCCGACGAGATGCAATCCGACTTTGCCGATCTCTCCAACCTCGGAAAATCCGGCGGAGCCGGAACCGCCACCGCGGCAGCGTTCCTTCAGGAATTTGTTCCGGAGGATATTCCGTGGGCGCACCTCGATATTGCAGGAACGGCGTGGGTTGAATCCGCAAAACCCTATCAGGCGCCGGGAGCCACCCTCGTTGGGGCACGTCTGCTGACCCAGTGGATTGCAGACCAGAAATAACCCATGGAATTCGACTGGCAGGCCCTTGGTTCGCTGGGCATCTATTCGTTAGCCGCCCTGCTGTGCTGCATCGGTTTTTTTCTATCCTGCCTCTCCTTGTCCGGTACATGGGTCGTTTTCGTAGCTTCGGCAATCGTGGCATGGAAACGCTGGCCTGATTTCCCGGGTATCCCCACCCTCGCGATCTTCTTCGTTCTATGTATTGCCGTGGAAGTCGCGGAAGCATTCGCCGCATCTTGGGGCGTGCAACGGCGCGGTGGATCCAGGGCCACCGGCTGGGCCGCGCTCGGCGGCGGGTTTCTGGGTATGCTGCTGGGCGGCTTTATTCCTGTTCCAGTCATCGGAAGTTTGATCGGCATGATCGCAGGAAGCTTTGGCTGTGCCTTTCTGGTTGAACACGCAAAAATGAAGAAGGCGACCCATGCGGCGCATGTCGCAACCGGGGCCGTTCTGGCGCGTTTGGCCGTCATTTTTCTTAAGGTTGGCGCAACCCTCGCCATGGCCTTCATTCTGGCGATAGGCGTCGCCGTAACATGAAAAAGATCGCATATTACATTACCGCCCATGGATACGGACACGGCACCCGCTCCTGCGACATTCTAAACGCATTGCGCTCCGCGGCCCCAGACGTTCCAATCATGGTAAAAACAGACCTGCCCGTCGATTTCATGCGGAACCGCATTCCGGAAACCATCGGAATTCGCCCCGGAGCATTCGACATCGGACTCATTCAGAAAGACTCCATTCAGGTGGATCTCGAAGCCTCGCTGGAAACAATTCAGGCGCTCTATGAACATGAAGAGGATTTGATCCGGCAGGAGATGGAATTTATCCAAAAGGAAGACATTGGCGTCATCGTGGCCGATGTGCCGGCGATCCCGCTGGATGCGGCTCGCGGAGGTCACCGGGGCCGATCCCGGAAAACGCTGGGTGCTTCTCTCCTTCACCTCGCTCAACCTGAAGCACCCCGCCATTGATCGTTTATCGCAATTGGACGGATGCGAACTCTTCACCGTCGAACCTCTGGAATGGCCGGACTCCCCGATTCACTGCATCGCCCGGTCCACCGCTTGTTTTGCCGATATCATGGCCTCGGTTGATGTTGTGGTGACCAAGCCCGGCTTCGGCATCCTTTCCGAATGCATCGCCAACGAAAAACCGATCATCTATTCCGACCGGTCCAACTTTCGGGAATATGGGGTCCTGGTTGAATGCATCGAGAAATACTGCCGCCAGGCCTTCATTCCCAACGCCGAGCTTTACGCCGGCCAGCTTGCCCGCGCATTGGAGGAAATCGAATCAGCGCCGGCTCCCAGGGAACAAATGGCAACCGGAGGTGCGGAACTCGCCGCCCGCGAAATTCTGGCCCGGCTTACGGCCAGCCGGTAAAGGGATGCTTCGCCAGATAGGCGTTGTAGTAGCGGAAGTCGCCCGACACCTCTTCGCCCGCCCAGGCGGGTAACGCGAAGGACTGGCCTTCAGATTCCAGTTCAATCTCCGCCATGACCAGACCTTCGTTTGCTCCGGAAAACACATCCAGCTCCCAGACCATGCCCGCGTATGGAATAAAATAGCGGACCTTCTCAACCGGATCGCCGCACAAGGCCAACAGGGCTTCGGCGTCGCCCGCAGGGATATCATATTCGAACTCGCTGCGGGAAATCCCGTTGGTCGGCCCCTTGATCGTCAGAAACGCCTTTTCCCCGATGACTCGCACACGAACCGTTTTTCCGTCCCCGGAACAAAGATAGCCCTGCCGGCAGACCAAACCCTCCCCGGCGGTGGCCTTCCACGAATCATCTGTGACCAAAAATTTACGTTCTATTTCAATGCCCATTGCTTCGCTCCGATTACAGCTTGCCCTATGGCTATTCCACTATCGTTGGGATAGGAAGAGAACAGCAGTTTAAACTCTTCACCGACGACGCTCCGTATGCGTTCCACCAACAACCGGTTTTGAAATACACCACCGGCAAAAACCCACGGTAAAGGCCCATGCGATTCCGCAAGTTCTTTCCCGCAGCAATAGACGATTTCCGCCAGCGTATTATGGAAGCGGGCAGCCAATACCGGGACTGACACACCACGATCCAGCTCATCGAGCAAATCCAGAATCAATGGACGCCAATCAATTTCCCCGCCGTTGATTTGGAACGCCAGATCGCCGCAGTCGTCCGGATCGGCCGCCGCCTCAAGCATCATCGCGGCTTCCCCGTCGTAGCGGGGTTTTTCGCATAGGCCCAGCAGGCATGAAACCGCATCAAAGAGTCTTCCCATGCTCGACGTCATCGGACAGTTTATCCCTGATTCAAGTTGCTCCAGCGTAGACGAGGCTTCCAGCTTCGCAGGGCGGCACTGGAAGAGCAAAGCATCGAGCACGCGACGGGGATTCTTCACCGCGGCATCGCCGCCCGGCAACGCGAAAGGCCGCAGATTGAATGCGCGCGAAAACCCGGAGGCATCATAAACAAGCACCTCTCCACCCCAGATGGTCCCGTCCGTTCCGTATCCGGTTCCATCGAATGCAAAACCGATCGCCCGGCCGGCATGCGCTCCTGCTAAATGGGCATGATGATGCTGCACGGCTATGGTTGGAACATGGAAATGAGATGCCATTTTCCGGGCGAACTGGGTCGAAAAATAGTCCGGGTGCAAATCATGGACAATCAATTCCGGGGTCTGCTTAAAGCAGGAGAGCTCTCGCTGAACGGCCTTTCCAAGAATCTCCTGCGTTTCCGGATGCTCCAGATCCCCGATATAGGGATGCAAGGTGATATGACCATGATGCGCTAGCGCAAAGGTGTTTTTCATGTCTGCGCCGCAGGCTAACAGACACCGTGATTCTTCAATGGGCATGGAAACCGGTGCAACACCCCGTCCGGGGCGTAGGACGATGGTCTGTTCGTCGAAGACTGCGCAAACCGGATCATCGCACCGGTTAATGATTTCCCGATCGTGTACCAGAAAAACATCGGCAATGGCATTCAGTTTTCCATGCGCGTTCTCGTTGGTATGGATCATGGGCTCTGAAGAATAGTTGGCACTGGTCATGACCACAGGATGCGGAAACAGATTGAACATGACTTCATGCATCGGGCTGTAGGGCAGCATGACGCCTAGGGTATCGAGCCCGGGGGCGATCAGCCCGGAGGTGGGAAATTCCTGCTTGAGCTTAAGTACGACAATCGGCCGCTCTACCGCCATGAGGAGTTTTTCTTCATGCGGGGAAATTTCACACACCGTTCGTACCCAATCCAGATTTGGAACCATCAAGGCAAAGGGCTTGGATTCACGACGTTTTCGACGCCTCAGTTTTGCGACGGCATGCGGATTCAGCGCGTCGCACGCCAGATGAAAGCCGCCGATGCCCTTCACCGCGGCAATACAGCCCTGCTCCATCGACTCCTGCCAGACCGACTCCCAGTTTTCGGGCTCCATTTTTGGACCGCACTCCGGGCAGGATATCGGCTGGGCATGATAGCGGCGACACGCGGGATCCGCATATTCGGAGGCACAGGCCGCACACATGTTAAACGCTCGCATACTCGTTCGAGGCCGATCATAGGGAAGGCTTTCTATAATCGAAAAACGGGGGCCGCAATTAACACAGTTGATAAACGGATAGCGATGGCGGCGATCTTTCGGATCAAACAGTTCCCGCCGGCAGTCGTCGCAGATGGAGATGTCCGGAGAAATACGAAGCAATGCCTCTCCGGAATCCTCGCTTTCCCGAATCGAAAAACCCTCCACGGGGCGGTATTCAATCTCCGACACCGTTATGGAGTCAATCCGTGCAAGCGGAGGGGCATCGGATTCTAACGCGCTGAGAAATTCGGCGGCATCGCCATACAGCTCGATCCGTACGCCATCGAAGTCATTGCGGACAAATCCTGAGAGCCCAAGATGCAGGGCGGTCCTCCACACCCAGGGGCGAAAGCCGACCCCTTGTACAACCCCGCTAATGTGGATGGAAGTTCCCCTGTTCATTTTCGATTTTCGATGTTTGATTTTCGATTGCTGGAACCTAGGCGCCGCTGGCCTTTCCATAAGAAAGGTGGTCGCGGGCCTATAAACCGTAAATCCAGATTCATCATTCAAAAATCAGCCGAAGAACCGTGTCAAAACACGTTGGTGAGGCGCGAGCTGTCTGGAATCATTTCCTGCTTGAGCATGTCAAACAGCAGCTTTGCAATGGGGCCCGGCTTGCCATCACCCACCGGATTCCCGTCAAAAACAGTGACGGGTGTGATATTGGGTGTAGTCCCATAGACATGTACTTCCGCCGCTGAGCGTACCAGTCCCAGGTTGATCGGCCGGAACTCAGCCGTGGTAAGCACGCGTTCTTTTTTCAGCTGCTGGGCAAACTCCAACGCCCGCTTTGCGGTCGTTCCGGCCAAAACCCGTTCCGGCGGCGGCATGAACAGTTCCTTGCCGCGGGTAACAATCCCGATGTTTTCCGTCGCCCCTTCGCCGAGATTTCGCTGTTCATCCAGAGAAACCATGAAATCGACACCAAGATCGACCGCCTCCTTCTTCATGAGCACATTCGGCAGATAGTTGCAGGTTTTCACCGTGGCGAACATACCCGGCTTGATTGGAATCTTGCTCACGGCCATGCTTACCCCTTCGGGCAGACGATCGAATTTTGCGTCCGGCAACTCATAGACGATGATATATAGCTCGGGATGGAAACATGCGTAGGGATTAATGCCCATCGTCCCCTGCCCGCGCGAAACAAGCAACCGGACCAGCGCATCGCGCCGATCGCCTGCGCGCACCGTCTGCACAATGATATTGGACAATTCTGCGTGGGAATGCAGAAGCTCTATGCCAAGCGCCGTGCACGAGCGCTCCAAACGATCCAAATGGTCTTCAAGATTGTAGATGCTTCCATCGATGCATTTGAACGACTCAAACACACCATCGCCACGGTGCACCATATGATCATCCACCGGTACGGCCATGATGGACTGATCGGTTACGATGCAATCCGTGACCGAGGAATACATCGCAAAAAGTTTTTTGTCCGTTTTCGGCAAACGGGCCAGCCATTCATCACGCCCCACCACGTTCTTTGTAATTTCTACTGACATCGCGCTCCTTGCTTTCTAAACAGATGACTATTGCTTATTTTCCTCTTTAATGGAATTAATTCCAGCAGTCGAAACGAGAATATTATGCTAATCCGTAACCCATAAGGGAATATTGTCATGAAGGATTTGATCAAGAAACGTGTTTTGGTGACCGGTGGTGCGGGATTTCTCGGCTCATTTTTATGCGAACGCCTGCTGGCCGAAGGTTGCGACGTCATCTGCATGGACAATTTTTTTACGGGACGAAAAGCCAACATAGTCCATTTGATTGACAATCCCTACTTTGAGCTGATGCGCCACGATGTCACCTTCCCATTCTACGTCGAGGTTGATGAAATCTATAACCTGGCCTGCCCGGCCTCTCCCGTTCACTACCAGTTCGACCCCGTGCAAACCACGAAAACCAGTGTCCACGGCGCCATCAACGTGCTTGGTCTGGCCAAACGGGTAAAAGCCAAGGTATTCCAGGCTTCCACCTCGGAAGTGTACGGCGACCCCTCGATTCATCCGCAGCCGGAATCCTACTGGGGTAACGTCAACCCCATCGGCATTCGTTCATGCTACGACGAAGGCAAACGTTGCGCCGAAACCCTCTTCTTCGATTACTGGCGCCAGAACAACCTGCGCATCAAGGTGGTCCGTATCTTCAACACCTACGGGCCGCGGATGCATCCGCACGATGGCCGCGTCGTTTCCAATTTCATCATGCAGGCGCTCAAGGGCGAGGACATCACCATCTACGGCGACGGACAACAAACGCGTTCGTTCTGCTACGTCTCCGACCTGATTGAAGGCTGGATCCGCCTCATGGCGACATCCGATGATGTCACCGGCCCGATTAACATCGGCAACCCCGGCGAATTCACCATGTTGGAACTGGCCGAGAACGTGATCGATCTCACAGGCTCCAGCTCCAAACTCGTATTTGAGCCGCTTCCCGCCGACGATCCCAAACAGCGCAAGCCCGATATTACCTTGGCCAGAGAAAAGCTCGGGTGGGAACCCAAAGTGCCCCTGCGCGAAGGCTTGGCAAAAACCATCGAGTACTTCGACGGACTGCTTAAGGAAGCGTAGGGTCATCCTGAAAGTGCGGCACTTCTGTGCCGCTTTTCATCCAGACACGGGGAGTGATGTTTAACTCGTAACGAGTGTGGCAGATCAGTCACGCCTCACTCATCACGCCTCACCCATCACGCCTCACCCATCACGTCTCACCCATCACGTCTCACTCATCACGCCTCACTCATCACACCCATCACATCCCCATCTTCTTGAAGATAAATTCAGGAATATGGCAAATGACAAGCATGATCCAGCGCCACATCCAGAGCGTATAGACCACGTTGCGCTTCTTTTCCAGGCCGACGAAAACAGCATTTGCAATCTGTTCCGGCTCGGCCGTAAGCGCAGCAGGCAGCTCCAAATGCTCCGTCATCTTGGTGCGGCAAAAACCCGGTTTCACCGTCATAACATGTACGTCAGCCTTGGCCAGACGGTTGCGAAGCCCCGACAGATAGGCCGAAAAACCGGCCTTGGCGCACCCGTAGATATAGTTGCTCTGGCGGCCGCGGTCTCCTGCCACGGAACTGATTCCGGCAATGGCCCCATGACCCCGTTTCTCAAAATCATCCGCCACGATATTGAGGATCGATACCGCCCCGGTAAAATTGATGTCGATGGTACGCCGCACTTCCTCAAAATCGATTCGTGCCGCCATCTGATCGCCCATATAGCCGAACACGCAAATCACGGCATCCGGCTTGGTTTCCAAACCATCGTAGAATGCACGGTGCAATTCAAAATCCGTCGCATCGAATTCCACGGTTTCAACCGGCGTCTTGGTTCGCACCCGCAGATCACCCGCAATCGGTTCGAGTAGCTCCGGCTCCAGCGCGGCAAGCGTCAGGCTCCATCCCTCCGCGGCATATTTCTTTGCGATCGCCTGCGCCATGTCCGACGTTGCCCCTAATATCAATACATTCTTCATTTATCGCCTTTTCCGTGTATTCGGTGTATTCCGTGATTCCCTAATTCGTGATCCCAATGCGCTTGGACTGCAACGAAGCAAACTTGGTGGTTCCCTCATTGAGCATGGAAATAGCCTGCCGGAACTCATCCGCATGCGGATAGGTTTTCTCAAACAAGGCCGCATCCATACGGGAATCCTTCGCCAGATAAAGCCGACCACCATAATCTGCCACCATCGCATCCAGCTCCTTGAACAAATCCATCGCCTTATGGGAAATCGGAAAATCAAGAGCCAGCGTATAGCCCTCCATCGGAAATGACATGAAACTCTCCTGCCTGCCGAACAGTTTGAGTACGGCCAGGAACGACCCCAGCCCGCTTGCTGTGATCCGCGTTAGAATCTTCGTCATGCCTTCGCGCCCCGCTTCCTTGGGAATGACAAACTGGTATTGCGTAAACCCCCGCTTCCCGTAGATCCGGTTCCAGTTGTCAATCGCATCGAGAGGATAGAAAAAGCTGTTATAGTCGACCACGCCTTTATGGGTTCCGGGCCTGCACTTGTTATAATACGCAAAATTGAATGCCTGCATCGTCCAATGGTTAAGGGCAAAGTTGGGAAACTGGAATGGAATATCCAGTTTCAATCCCCTTTTCGGAACCAGCGGAGCATGCTTATGCGTCGCATTGAGCAGCTCTTCCGGACGGGCATGCTCGCCGCGCATCATAATGCTGCGCCCCAGGGAATCCCCTTTGGCCAGACAGTCGATCCACGCCACGGAATAGGTCCAATCACTTGATGCCTCGAAGCAATCCATGATCTCCCCGAGATTCTCAGCCCGTACCGTTTCCTCCTTGATAAAGGCGGTTTCTATCTTCCGCAGGCGGAAGGTGGCATTCAGTATAATCCCGCTGAGCCCCATGCCCCCCACCGTAACCTTGAAGAACTCGGCATTCTCCGTTGGCGAGCAAGTGATCACAGTACCGTCATTACGCATCACATCCATCGAAATGATATGCTGGCCAAACGAGCCGTCCACATGATGGTTTTTCCCATGCACATCGGCGGCAATCGCACCGCCCACCGTAATCAGCTTCGTTCCCGGTGTAACCGGCAGAAACCATCCGCGTGGCACGAAAACATCCAGGATTTCCGACAACAGCACACCGGCCTGGCAGCTCAGCTCTCCACAGGTATCGTCGAAAGATAGAAACTTGCTGAACCGGCGGGTCAGCAGAACCCGGTTTTGCAGCGATGCATCGCCATACGAGCGCCCGTTGCCGAACGCTATGACTTCTCCCGGCGTATCCAACTGTTTTCGTAGCTGGTCCGTTGTATCAAAGCCGTTTACCTCGGCCTCGATAACCGGGAAATTCCCCCAATCAGAAATCTTGCGCATTAAAACCTCTCCGAGGTTGATTGTTATAGTTGTTCGTTAGGTCTACAGGAAACCACCTCCATTTTCTACCCGAAAGGCACATGGGTCTTAAGTCTCCTGAATAATCTCCTGCTCTTCCTCAAAGTTATAGTGCGGGTTGCTCCACATGCGGAACGCACGCCCCGGCCGGGAGACATGCACCACATCCACTCGGCGCACAAAATACAGTCTCGCGAACGATTCAGATTGATTCTTTACCGGGTAGACATTACGCAATACACATCATGAAGGCTGTGGAAATCATATGCAGAAAATGCGGAGCAGATACCCTGATCAAACGCGAGGCCATCTACGAAGGCTTTTCAAAAGTCGGCGAAAAACTGACCTGCACCGCTTGCGGCTTTGAATATGCCTCCGAAAGCGATGTGCCGTTCAAAGAAAAAAAATCCGACCCGGTCATTTTCACCGAAGCCGACCGCTCAGCCGCCATCGAAATATTCGACGACAACGAAAACCGCCGGCTATGCCGCTATTGCGCCAACTACATCGTCAATCCCTTCACCCAATTCTGCGCCCGGCACAAAAAAGAAGTCCAGGCCACCGACACCTGCGCCCAGTTTGAAGCACCAGCAGAGAAGGCAGATAAAAAAAGCCCGATTTAAATCCCCCCTCTGCCCCCCTTGCCCGTACCGCCGGCGTCTCGCCGGCCCCGTTTCAAGCGTCATCCCCCCAAACAACCCTCATTCAACAACCCAACAACAAATCCCCCCTTGTCCGCCATAGCTTTAGCGAAGGCGGATGCCCCCGCCTGCCCTGAGCAAAGTCGAAGGGCCTACCCTGAGTCCCATCGAAGGCCCCCCAACCCCGGTCAGTCCGCTCTGTCGTTTTCGACCTTCCTCCCAAACAATCCGTCCAATATGTCCGATCAGTCCAATTCCCCCCTCCGTCCTCCGTCTTCTGCCCTCCGTCTTCTCTCCCTCCCCAAACAACCTCCATTCAACAACCCAACAACAAATCCCCCTTTCACTTTTCATTCATGAACACAAAGAATCGTTGGGTTTATAATTTGAACATCGGATCGAATCATTATTAGTATGTAGCAAATGATTATGCGCCGCGGCACGTATCACCAGGAAGGTAGAAGCAAGACCAAGGGCGGCAGCTTGCCCTGAGCCAAGTCGAAGGGCGGCCGAGCCCGTCTTGGGTTCATCGAAAATCCGCCCGTATTCGTACCGCCGGCATCCTGCCGGCCCCGTTTCATATTTCATGCCCCACGCATAAGCCCCGCGCAGCCCGTACGTATAAGCAAAGAGTAAACAGATATGAAAAAGCACCCCGGAATTTTCATTATACTCACAACTATCGGTTTGACCCTGTGTTCGTTAGCACAGGAGGAAAAAACGGCGAAGCCGGATGATTTACCGCTCAACTTCAAGCTTCACGACCTGCCTGAGATTGTTCAGGTGGGAAAAGGATATTGTGTACCTGCTGCAGGGGCGTGGATTGCAAAATATCATGGCATTAAGACGGATCAGCAGCAAATGGCCGAACTCTCATCGCAAGCTTCTATGGATGATTATGGGACAAATCCCATGGATATGGCGCGCGCTATGGAGAATTTTGGTTTCCGGTATCATCAAATTGAAAACAAGCATACTCCCGGAAATGTAGATGAGTTTATAAAGAAAACATTGCCTCGGTTTAAGGAAGCACTGGTGCATGAGGGTCCGATGTATATCACATGGGCTGGGGATAATTTTGGAGGTAGTGGTGGCGGCCATGCTTTAGTGGTGATCGGTTATAGCGACACGCGTAAAGAAATGTATTTTTACAACCCATGGGGAGTTGAGTATTCTGCTCCATACAGAGAGGTTGAAAAGTACACGCGTTCAGCTATCGCATTTACTCCACCCAAACCTCTTGGGGACAAAATCATCGATTGCACCGCTCTGATTGAGACGCTTCAGCAACTACTACCAAGCAATGCGCAAAATGTCATTGAATTAAAGGAAGCCCTGAACAACTCCAGTATTGCCTTTGAGTTGACTGAATGTAACCGCATGGATCTCATGGATGACGCCAAGAAAACAGAGCGACTCGCTAGGCGTGAGAGCCGGATATTCATTGATCTTGCCATGGAACGTGTGCCTGCAATTCTTATTCCGCAAACGGACAATGAGGGAGTTACCGATTATCTGTTTATCCGTAAATCACCTAAATCGAAGAGAAAATTGCTTGTGCAACGCATTGGTTCACATGGTTGGGAGGCTCCGGAACTATCCAACTCGAGACTACTGATTCGCGATTGGACAACCCCTGTAGTAAATGCCAAGGGAGGAACGCAGTGGCTTTTGCCCTTGTTTGAATTTTCAGGAACAAATAAAGCTCCGCGGCCAAAATTAACAGCACAACAGGACTCCGGCGATCAGGACGGTTCATCAGAGACTCGGTTAGGATCTGGCGATGAAACACGGTTAGGATACGGACCAACTGTTTTTGGGCAGGATGCTGCGCTGGAGCATTCGGCGGGCAACCCGAAATACGTTGGCGAAGGAGTCTTCTACGGAAAATGCCGAAATCCAGGCTCGCAGGTTAAAGTGAACGGAAAAGAAGTGGCCGATTACATTTACGCGCCCGCTCCAAGCAAAGTGGCCTATGCAATTCCCTCGTGGGCCGAAACATTTTCCGCTTGGGGGGTTGCTCCGAGTGGCAACTTTAGCGGCAGATGGCGCTATATGATCAATATTGATGGAAAGCAGGTCTATTGTTCCAAGCCTCTGCGTGAATATGGTTTCAAAACGGTTTCCATCCATATCGAAATACCACAAGGTGCTAAACAACTGGAATTACTTGTAGAGTCCACGCGCAGGAACTACCCATACGCTGGCCCGTCAATATGGGCGTTGCCCGAATTCAGGTAACCGGCAACCAGCCACAGAGGGCTTCAGCGCACTCAACAGCAATCGTTTCGTTACGGCACTCGAGCCCTGCAAACCTCAATCCGCAAACCCCGTCGCTACAACAAATCCAAAGGGCTCCGCACCGAAACCCCAGGCCGATTCATCACATGCGTATAAATCATCGTCGTCGAAACATCCGAATGCCCCAGCAACTCCTGCACCGTCCGGATATCCGCGCCGCCCTCCAGCAAATGGGTCGCAAACGAATGCCGCAACGTATGGCACGTCACCCGCTTCTCAATTCCGGCCTTTTCAGCAGCCGCCTTAACCGCCTTCTGAAGACTGTTCTCATGAATATGATGTCGTCGTTTCATATCTGTTCGCGGATCCGTACTGATCCTCGACGAGGCAAACACATACTGCCACTTCCATTCTCTGCAGGCATTCGGAGACTTGCGCCTCAACGACTCCGGCAAATACACCGCCCCAAATCCTGCCCGCAAATCTTCCACGTGCTGCCGCTCCATTTCCACAAGATGAGCCCGAAGAGGCTCAACAACACGCTGCGGCAACGGAACACGACGATCCTTCCCTCCCTTGCCATCCACCACCGTAATATAGTGGTTGTCAAAATCGATATGCTGTACACGCAACCGGATGCACTCCATCAAACGCAACCCTGCACCGTACAACAGCGTAGCCATCAAAGCCTGCCTCCCGCTCAATTGCTTAAGCAACGCATCGACCTCCATCCTCGACAACACCACCGGCAACCGTTTCCTGCGCGCAGGACGCCGATACGAGCCCAAATCGCCCATGTCCTCTTCCAACACCTGACCATACATGAAAACCAACGCATTCAAGGCCTGCGCCTGAGTCGCCGGCGCAACCAGACGAACAAGGGCCAGATACTCCAGAAAATCACGCACCTTCAACGGATCATCAGGAAAGCCGCCGCCACAAAAAGAAACAAACCGAAGAACCCACTCCTCATACGTCTGCTCCGTACGGATCGACATCCCGCGAACCCGCATAACCTCCCTCAACCGTTGCACTTTCTGCAGAGCTTCCTCAGTCGGTTCCGCAAACTTAATATTGGCCTCTTGCAACGGTCTTGTCGGAATATCCCGCGCCAAAGTTGCATGGGTCGGCGCCAAATCCTGGCAGCCAGCCATTCGACCTTTCCAGTCAAACGACCTAGGCCAATCCAGCCGTGTCATTTCCACAAACAGAATCCGCAGAGCCGAAATCACCTGCCGCACCTGCCAACTAACCCACTCAGGCTTTCTGCCTAATTCAGAGATATAGGAATCGAGATAGGCAGAATTGACATCGTACAGTTTAAGACCTTCCAAACCATATACAAACTCTTGAGCTCGGATGACATGCCACTCCGCATTATGCCCTAAAATCCCTTTTTCATTAAGCTTTTCAGCATATCCCGTCCAAAACTCACACTCTTTCTTTGTTTTATATTTTTTATCACACTCTTTATTCATAAATTCTACCTAACACAGAAAAAACATTGTGTTAAGGAAATAACTAGGCAGAATTCATTTCTACCTAATCAACTGTTGGAGTAGTAAATGAATGGGATGATTTATATTCTGAGTTTGTTTTTGCTGACCATAGTCGGGTGCGGCACTAGCAACCTGACCACAAATCAGCCAAATGATTTACAGCAAGCTACAACAAAGATAACCAATTCAGGAAGCCAACTTTGGAACCTCACTGTTGCTCTTTGGGGCTATCAATCCATTAAGGGTCATTGGCCATCTGATGCAAACACTCTGTATTCCTTTATTCCTGAAGAAGCTGGCAACATATTTGACCCCGAAAAGTATGAGAAACTTGAGTTTCATGAACAGGATGACGGAACTCTATTCGTCGCATATACATTCAAATGTAATTCACCATCTGACAGTCTCTCAGGAACTATGAATATATCCCCCAATAAACAATTAAATAACTCCAACCAGGGCATGGAGCTTACGCGGTAAATCGCAATTTCTATCGTGCCAGACGTTTATGTCCCGCGCAGCTCACACCATTTCGTTGGAAGGATGAATAAATGAAGAATCTGAGCATTATAACGATTATTTTAATCTTAGTTGTAAATCTTGCACATGCACAACACTGCGCAACAAACGATTACACCGTTGTAGCTGAGCGAATTTTTTCGGCAATGCAGAACCAAGATTTTGATGCCTTTAAAATGACTGCAGAACAAGCTGGCCTCATAATTAAAAGCAACAGTGAGGAAGAGAATCCATTTTGGACAAAAATGCGCACTAACATTCAGGGAATATCAGAACCAGAAGGATGGGAATTAATAAGCACTTTTCAGTTAACCGATCGTCTATTCATTGCCTCGTACGCTTTTTACACCAAACCCACGAGATACATTACATTAACATTTGAGAAATATAACAACCTATGGACATTGATATCTTTTAATTATTGCGACGCTATTGATGAATATATCAGTAAATGGGGGTTCATGCTTAGCAACAAAGAAACTTCCAACCAGCGTATGGACCCTACCTCGGCCAACGCACAATCTTCGTGCCAATAGTCAATCCCGAGGCGGGTCACACCAAACGTTCGCAGGATAAAAATAAGATGCCGATACCAATCATAATTGGAGCTGTAGTCCTGATCATTTTCCACATGATCATAATGGCAAATGTATTCGCTTTGTTTAAGAAACTGGCAACACTCTCCGATGAATATCGGGAGGTATTTTCGGCAGGCACGATTTTCCGTTTGGGTGATCGAACAGTTGTTAAGCGAGTCTTTGATACCTGTGATGAAATTGGGAATACTCAATCCCGAAAGCTCAAAGCGATATTGAAACTCGATTTCGCCATTCTCTTTATTGGGGGAATTTCGTTAGGTCTGTACGGGATCAGTCAGGCCATTGGAGAATCATCATAAAACATTGCGAACCAGGGCATGGACCCTACCCGGTAAAACGCACAATTTTCATGCCGGACGGTTTATTCCCGGGCGGGTCACACCAAACGTTAAGCAAAAAAATATTATGCATGTATTTATAGACACAAATATCCTTCTTAGTTTCTACCACTTTTCAAAGGATGAGCTTGATGCACTAAACAATGTGTTTGCATCGCATGAGCATGGTTCCGCAACAGTGTACCTTACAGAGCAAGTTTGCGATGAGTTTAAGCGCAACCGTGAGTCGAAAATCAAAGATGCCCTTAAACGATTTACGGATGTAAAATTTAACGCTCAGATTCCTTCTTTCATGAAGGAGTATGGTGAATCAGCTGAACTACGTCGCCTTTGCTCTGAGCTACAATCCAAACACAAAGCAATTCTAAAAGTAGTCAATGGAGACATTGCAGAAAAAAACTTGATGGCAGATCGTTTGATTGGAGATATTTTCGCGAAATACGAAACGATCTCTACGACAGAGGATATTTATCAAAAATCAACCATTAGAATGGCTATCGGGAATCCTCCAGGGAAAAATGATTCAATCGGAGACGCAATCAACTGGATTCAACTTTTAGAATCCGTTCCAAATGAAGAAGACCTTCATGTAATTAGTGCAGATGGAGATTTTTATTCCGTACTAAATGAACATTCTGTCCATCCATTTCTTTCAGAAGAATGGCACGACAAAAAGTCATCTAAGCTATTTGTTTATCGCACCCTGTCCGAGTTCATGGCCGAACATTTTGATGGAGTAGCATTTTCCTTTGACAAGAATAAGGATGCACTAATTGATGATCTAGCATCTTCAGGTTCATTTGCCACCACGCACAATATTATTGGAAAACTGGATGAGTATTCCTACTTCTCACTCAAAGAAGTTGAACGAATTTTCTCTGCCGGCAGTGAAAATAGTCAAGTTCGACAGATTTGGCTGGATGATGACATTTCCGATTTTTTAAACCGAGTTGCGGTTCCGCATCTACCCAACATCACAGAAGCAGCTTATCGGAAGATTTTAGAATCTGTAATAGAAGACCAAGAAGAAAGAGCAAAGGATGCTTAACCAGCTCATTGACCCTACTTGGACAACGCCCGTTTTGAAGGCAACATCTGATTCCCAAGCGGGTCATGAGTAACGTTCGCTAATTGAATATGAAAAACCTATCAATATCATTGGTCATCATCTCAGCCTTTTGTCTGGCAGGTTGTACTTCCGTAATCACTACCGAGAAAGATCGGAATGGTGATGGAAAAATTGATTACATTTTTTACGAATATGAACTAACCGAAGATGCAGATTATGGATTCCTCGATAATGATTACGATGGATTATTTGAGATCAGGGAATATCATTGGTATCAATATTCAAAAGAGTCCCTCTCTCCTCAGCTTTCTCTGAGTGAAATCAAAAAAAGAAACCCTAATAAATAAAAAGCGAACCAGGGCATGGACCCTACCCGGTAAAGCGCGTTTTTCTTCGTTCCATTCGGTTCTGTGCCGGGCGGGTCACACCAAACGTTATCTGTAGAAAAATAAGATATTATGGAAGCAAAGAAATACGTACGCATTCAAGCCCGATACAACGGCCAAACCGGGAAGCCCGTAGGAATATTCTGCGCTTGTCATCATGTCGTATACGGCACATATCGTGAATTCAACGCAACGGATGATGAAAGAAAAACCTTTAAGGATATA
>JBNKHE010000004.1:0-308408 GCA_050290185.1 Pontiella sp. | reverse complement strand
GGTGCCTCATTGATTATATGACGGGTTAATCAACGCGTCTTGGAGGTTTTCCGCCTTTCATGTTTACTGACCCCGTTCCTGTTTTCCGCGGCAAGCGGACCGGCAAGCAATAGACCAACTTGCTTTACCGGATAGTATGCGGCCGCGGTATCACATCATGATGCGGCGACGGACAAACAGAATGCCTGCGCCGAACAAACCAACCAGGCCGAGCGTGGCAGGTTCCGGAATGATCTGGATGTTATCGACGGTCGCCATCGAAAAATTATCGGAACCTGCTCCCGGGAGGTTGGAAACGCGAATCCACAGTGCATCCGTTGTGTTGGCAGAGGAAAGGTCCAACACGCCGCTGTTGTAGTTTACAAATGTATCAACCAATGACGTGGTTGGTGTCTGGAACGACGTAATCAATGTCAGTCCTTGACCTTCGATGTCAACATCATCAGTCGCACCGGCAAACGTCCCCTGATAAATGTCCACCTTGATACCTACCGCACGGTTTGGACCGCTGAAGCCAGTGAAATCCTGCGCGTAATCAAACGAAACAGAGTAATCGACACCGTCTTCTTTCGTTCCGATGGACTGATAGAGATAGCGGTTTCCGACACCCGCGGGCCCTCCTCCCAGACCAAAGCCATCAAGGCCGTCACCCAAAAGCGCAGCCGTGGTCCCCGGGCCGCTCAAATAGCGATTATACGTAGCGACCGGCTGGTCCACAGATCCGGCAGCGCCGGCGGATGTGTCTTGGTCGAACCAAGAGTCGATATTGGCGGAATCGGGGGTCCCCGACTCAAAGTCACCGTTGGTGATCATCAACACGGCATGGGCCATGGGGGACAACGCCAACACAACCATCAAGCCAACAACCATTATTTTTTTATTCTTCATTTTTGCCTCATCATTTTTTGTTTTTTGCCATCCAGATAACATCGATGGATCCAGATGGTACACATACACCCATGTTATTTGTGATTAGATGTTTAGCAATCGGCAATATTGAACGATGAGCAGTGCCAAATGAAACTCCCGGACAGGGGTCTGCCCGGGACAAGGGTCGGCCCGTACATGGTACCATCTGAAGGTGCGGGGACGATCCTATGACCGTCCGAGCCGACCGCAGGGAGACGGGCTTTGCTAAAGCAAAGCAATGAGTGCAGCGAGTGGAAACACAGAGCCTGATCAACACGATCATCCGCCACCGCCAAAGCTAGGGCGGACAAGTGAATCGCGGCAACGGATGTTTTCTTGGGGAGCTTGAACCACTCTCAACGGTCGTTATTGAACCGTGGCTTTGATCCGTCGATGTTCTCTGTCGTGAAAAAAATCCGGCCTTAATCTTCGTCTAAGGTTGTGCCTGCTGGATTGCGGGCACGATTACTTAACCAACTTCATCGCTTCAATCTGCCCTTGCCGTGCATAATCAGCGGATTCGCCGAGAATGCGGGCGGCTTCCTGAGGCGCATGGAAACCCATGGAATTTTCGGCGGCAATGTAGTCGAGCCGCCACTGGGCCTTGCGCTGCAGTTCCAACGCAGGCTTGAGCTGTTCATCGGTCGCTCCGGCTGCTTTTGCCGCGTTGACTGCATCCAGCAGGTCCATGAGGGCCGTTCCGGCACGCTGCAGCAGATCAAAGTTCTTTTCTTGTATGGAGTCCACCCGGGCAAGGATTTCCGATTCAGCGATGTGATGACATGGCTGGCAGGCCCGGTTGACATTCAGCAGCGGACTGCGAACCCAGTGATCGGATACTTTGGAAGCACCGTCGCGTTGGTACGGCATGTGGCAGTCCGCACAGGCAACACCGCTGCGGGCATGGATACCCTGACTCCACAGCTCGAACTCCGGATGCTGGGTTTTCAGTATTTCGGCACCGGATTCCTTGTGCTTGTAGTCGTAGAAGCGATGTCCATCATCCATCGTGAGCTCATTCCAGAACTTTTCTTCATCTTCCATCTTCAGCCCGTTACCCCACGGGAAGGTGAGTGGAAATTTGGAGGAACAGTAATATTCCACATGGCACTGACCACACACGAAGGACCGCATCTCTCCACGGGTGGCATCGACATTCGGATCGTATGGCTGTGAGCGGGGACCCTGCCTCCAGATATCAATGGAGGGTATGGCAGGAACGGGGGCATCCGATTCGGCCAGCTTCTGGATGCCGACGATGAAGGCCGGACGGGTTACCCTCAGCTGCATGTCTTCCGGACTATGGCAGTCTACGCAGGATACCGGATGGGCATGATCCATGTCGTGCACCATCTTGTTGAGTTCCTGATACGCCATCGAATGGGTTTTATTCATTCCCGCAAGGGCATCTCCATCGCCCAGTTCACGGTATACCGGCATGATCGAGGCATGGCAGTGCATGCAGGATCCGGACTGCGGTTTCGTCTGCCGTTCGGTCTGCTCCTGATCCTGCAGCATGTATGCATGTCCACGGCGATCCCGGTAATCGATGGAGAAGGCATACCCGAGGAACATGCGTTTCAGCCAGGGGTCCCGTTCGATTTTCTCTTCCGGTAGAGCCTCGCTTCCGCCGTGTCCTCCAAAACGGGTGTGGGTCGTTATGGCTGTGCGTTTGTAGGAATCATACTGCTTGGGCCAGTTCTTGCCCCAGATGGCCGGATCGGTCGTATCCTCATCAACCTCAACCAGTCGAACATACGGGTTTGCGGCCTCGCTTTTGCGCTCGGCAATATTTACCAGGAGGGCACTTATGCCAGCCGCCGCAAGGGCTGTAATTATAACTACGGCAACAAATATCCCGCTGCCCACCGTTCTCTTTTTGATGTCACTCATGGCCTTCCCTTTCGTTTTCAATCCCTTTGTCGGCTCCGCCGATGCCTGTGGGCAGCCCGCCATGGCCGACTGAGGCATGGCAATGAATGCAGCTCACCGCATCTGGATCTGTGATATCCCGCTTAAACACTTCATGGACCATGTCTTCATGGCAACTCACGCAGTTGTGTTGGAGAATACGACTGTTCTTCTCCTTGATCATGATCGGTTCGTGAAAATCCTGGAGTGTAAATCCCTTGGAGTGGTGGTAGCCGTTTTCGGCCTTCGCCATGTATTTGGCGAAGAAGGTATGCGGCAGGTGACAGTCAACGCAACCGGCCACGGTGTGATGGCTCGATTTCTGCCATGAATCATACTGCGGGGTCATGATATGACAGTTTGCGCAGGCTTTAGGATCGGTGCTGAAGTAGGAAAAGCCCTTGGCATACCTGAAGGTAAAGGCTCCGGTTCCAAGTAGCAGCCCTAGCAGAATGGCTAATATTACAATCTTATTTGGTGGCATTCCCTATCCTCACAACGGCAGGCGCATACATGCATGTGACTTTCCATGATCCATCTCAGCGGCTCTGACTTACCTTTAACTTGAAGGTGCAGTTTAAGGATCTATGGGGAAAAAAACTTGATCCCCGTCAATAATCCAGAAGTTTATCGGGTTATCCTGGGGCGGTCCTGTGACCCTGTCAGAAATTCGGACATGATTCACGAGGTTCATCTCACTTAAGGTTCCGGTTGTTATGTGACTACCGTACCTGAGAGAAAGGAGTCGCGGATGAAAACGATGGTTATCAGTGGGACGTGGGGCTGGCGGCATGTGCCGCATACGGTGTCAATGTCAGCTATCCGGTGGTCGATATGGGGCAGATCTGTTGCTACGGCGACCGGACGGAAATCGAGTATCCCAAAAGCGGTCAACCGTGCTTCGGGCAGGATGCGGAATGCATGGTTTCTGCGCGCATCGAGCATTCATTGGCGTGGCGATAGGGGACCTAGTCGGAGCGGCCTGCCAGTGTATACCCAACACGCGAACCCTAAAAATCAGGACTGTTCCCGCTTCATGGAGCGCGCTATGGGAAAAAGATTCTTAAAGTCGCGAATAGTACGGGCAAGCAGCATCTGTCGCTGGCGCTTTATAAGCTGTTCTTGAATCGACTTGTTAGAGGCATAGATGAGCTTTCTATGGGTCTTAGACGTTATAACGAGCGTATTGTCGAGGTATCTGCCTGTCAGCAAAGGATAAATGACTAAAACCAACAGGCTTCCCTTCCGGGGAAAAAGGGGGCAATTCCTCTAAAAATACCCAGGGAAAGCCTTGCGCCAACCGCATCGAGTAAACACGCATCATAAATAGGTATTTAAATGCGACAATCCCTTGACGAGTTGTACGTATTTACGGCAACTTATTAGTAAGGGCTTTGCCATGTTGGGGTTGAGAAGGGGGACTTCACAGCCGTGCCGGGCCTGAAAACCAAAACTAAGGAGACCATACGTATGCGTAACACCATTATTGCCATCTCATTGCTCGCAGGAGCCAGCATTGCATCCGCACAGGATTTCATCCGGCCGATCAGCAATCCGGTCTGGCATGGGCCAGCGGCTACGGAACTGTCCGTGCATCCCATCTTCATGTACCACGCCCTCCCCAAGAAGCTCGATACGCAATTGGGCAAGGTTCCCGCTGGCGGGGATGTGGAAGTCTATGCGTTGCAATTCGAGATCCCGCTGGCCAAGCGCCTTTCACTGATTGCGGTCAAGGATGGGTATGTGGATCTCAACCCCGATGCAACGCTGGCCAAAACCGAGGGGATGGCCGACCTCGCCGCCGGATTGAAATATGTTTTGCTGCAAAACGAGAAAACCGTGGTGTCCGCCCGTGCCGTGGCCGAACTCCCCATCGGCGACGACAAATCCTTCCAGGGGAACGGCAACGGGTTGATTGCTCCGGCAGTTACCTGCGCCTCCCTTGTTGACAACTGGCAGCTCGGCGGAACGTTCGGCGCCCAGGTGGGGCTGGATAGCGAGCAATCGGACGAGCTTTACTACGCCATCCATGTCAGCTATGCCCTCACCGAAGCCATTCATCCGGTAATCGAACTGAACGATTTCTACACTCTGGATGCAGGCGATGGCGGCAATCGGTTCGACGACCACGTGGGCGGCGCTGTTCCTGCCGTGGCCAATTTCGAGGGCGGTGACTTGATCAACCTCGGCGCGGCCAACGCGGATGGAAACAACTTTGCCACCTTGGCGCTTGGCTGCCGTTACGTTGTCGACAAAAAGATCTCCGTGGGTGCGGCCTATGAATTTCCGCTGACCGACAAGGAACAAGGCTTGATGGACTACCGCGTCACGGCCGATGTGACAATCAACCTCTAATCCGCGGTATTCCGCCTATTCGTGCGAAGCGGCACCGGAAGCATCCGGCGCCGCTTTTGACGTCTAAAGGGTCGGTCCTGAATGGCACTATGTGAAGCCGTTTTCACCAACCCGACAAGCCCGCCCTCTTCGGGAGGCACGCCCTGCAACCTAAACCAGCCCAACTTAGCGGGATTCGGGGTTGCACACCGCCGCGGCATTGATTCATGGTGTGGCGCTTTCTGGAACAAGTAATACAAAAATGAGGTGAAAAACATGAAAATTGCTTTGATTAACGAAAACAGCCAGGCGGCTAAAAACTGTATTGTTGAAGCGGCGCTTAAAAAAGTCGTCGAACCAATGGGCCATGAAGTGTTCAACTATGGCATGTATTCGGCGGAGGACGCGGAGCAGCTGACGTATGTTCAGAACGGGATCCTGGCAGCCATCCTGCTGAATTCCGGCGCGGCCGATTTTGTGGTTACCGGATGCGGTACCGGTGCGGGGGCCATGCTGGCGCTGAATTCGTTTCCGGGCGTGGTTTGCGGTCATGCCCAGGATCCGGTGGATGCCTTTACGTTCGCCCAGATCAATGCCGGCAATGCGCTGGCCATGCCGTATGCCAAGGGCTTTGGCTGGGCGGCCGAGCTGAACCTGGAGTATATCTTCGAAAAACTGTTCAGCATGGAAATGGGGCTGGGCTACCCGAAAGAGCGCGCGGCCATTATGGCCAAGAACCGCGACATCCTGAGCGAGGTAAAGAAAGTCACGCATACCGACATGCTGACCATTCTGAAAAACCTGGATCAGGACCTGCTGAAGGGCGCCATCGCCGGCCCGAAGTTCAAGGAATACTTCTACGCCAACTGCCAGAATGATGAAATCAAGGCAGCCGTTCAGGCCATCATTGGCGAATAGTTCGCCTGCGTGCCGATGGCATTGCAAAACAAAGACCCGGATCCATAACGGATTCCGGGTCTTTTTTATTCTCCTCAATCCGGAAATGGCCGATTTCCGTTATTAACTTGGATTCGGGAATGGCGAAGTTTGCCATTTAGTTCCGCGTCATTACTGCCGATGGCGGCCTCTCTCGACTTCGTCTCGGGTGCTGTGGCTGTGAGATTCAAGGCCCGCAGGATGCAGCCGATACAATAATTCACTCAGCGGCGCGTCACCACGTTTCATCGTCAAGTGGGATGATCCTGTTTGCGATTTCTTGTGGGGAAAATCCCCACAGAGAAGTTTATTGATTAACCCTCTTTTGAAGATAAAATGAAGTGCTTAAGTGGGGGCGTTGTGATGCCGGGAGGCGTTCACCCTAAGAACCCATTGGAGGCCATAGATGAAGCGGATCGAACAAACAATCATATACAACAAACCATTCGGGTTGCATATGCGGCCTGCTTCCATCGTGGCCGGGATCGCCCGCTCCTATGGGTCGGAGGTCACGTTTTCACTGGCAGGGGACCGGGCGGATGCATGCAGTATTTTTGAACTGCTGATTCTGGGCATCAAGCATGGGGATTTAGTGGAGATCTCGGTAGTCGGACATGATGCGGCCGCCGCCATGGATGCGCTTTTGGAATTTCTGGATTCCTGTTCCGATGCCGAAAACACGAACATACCTGGTGAGGATTTTAATACGTTTGCTGCATGACATTGCAGGCGCATGGCAGGCGCATGGCAGGCACTTGAAGCGGTTTGCGCGCCATATGTACTCCACATTGCAGCTCCCGCTTACCCGGAGGGAAGCGGGAGCGTATTCGTGATTTGCAGCGGGATGAGCTGACCTAAAGCGAACGTTTAATCACAATGTTGCGAAGCCGCTTTGGGCCGTCTCCTGCCGGTGCCTTTAGAACGTATTGCGGATCAGGACTTTTTCGGTGGGGAGCTGTCCGGGTTTCGGCCAGGCGGGTTTGGTCCCTTTTCCGATGGTGAGCATCATGCCGACGACATGGTTTTCCGGCAGGTTGATGAGTTCGGCGACTTTTTGGGAGTCAAAGCCGATCATCGGGCAGGAATCGTAGCCCATTGATTTGGCGGCAAGCATGGCGGTTTGCGCGATAATGCCGACGGAGCGCAGGGCCTCGTCCCGTTGCAACTGCTCTTTTCCTTCATAGAAATTCCGGATCATTGGCAGGATCATTTCCTGTGTTTCGGCCTCGGCGTTTTTCCAGTATTGCGCGGGATCTTTTTCCCATGCTTTGATATCGGCACACAGCACAACCAACAGGGAGGCATCCGTGACCTGCGCCTGGTCCCAGGCGGCTTCGCGGATTTGGGCGCGCAAGGCTTTATCCTCGACCCTGACAATGCGCCAGTGCTGGATATTGAACGAGGTGGGGGCCTCAAGCATGTGCTCCAGCAGGGTATCGATATCCTGCTGCGGCATTTCAAAATCCGGATCATAGTATTTAACGGACCTTCGGGCTTTAATGGCTTCTAGCGTTTGCATGTTTTTTTACTCCTGTTTTGTTGATGGTAATGATGCTGATGAGAATGATGATCGCGCCTGCGATCTGGAAGAGCGACAGGCGTTGCCCCAGGACCAGCCAGCCCAGCACAATCGCGGTAAGCGGGCTTAAAAAGCCAAAGGAGGAAATCTGGACCGTACCCAACCGGGCGACGCCGCGGAACCAGAGGATATAGGACAGGAGCGCGCCGACGAGGCCAAGCCAGACCAGCCCGAAAACATTGTGCAGGGTCAAGGACGGAAAGTTCGGCTCAAAAAACAGGGACAAGGGGAGGAGCAACAGGCCGCCTGCCGTCAGCTGCCAGCCCGTAAAAGTCAGCAATGGGGTGTCGTTGCGCCATTTCTTGCTCAGTACTGTGCCCACGGCCATCGAGGCGGCGCCAAGCAGGGCCGCGAAGATGCCGATGCCGTCGAGGGCGACCGTTGATTTTAGTACAAGCAGTGCCACGCCAACGATTCCGGCAAGCGCTGGAAAAAAGAAGCGGATGGTAAAGTCCTCGTTAAACAGGGCGTAGGTGAGGCCGATCACGATCAGCGGCTGGACGGCGCCCAAGGTGGCGGCCACCCCGCCCGGCAACCGGTAGGCTGAAATAAACAGGCAGATCCAGAACACGGTAAAGTTCAGTGCGCCCAGGATAATCACCTGGAACAGCTGTCGTCCTTTCGGCCATTGACGCAGGAACGCCAGTAGAAGCAGGCCCGCCGGCAATGCGCGCAGCATGGCCACCGTAATGGGATATCCCTGGGGCAGCCATTCGCTGGTCACCAGATAGGTGGATCCCCAGATCATGGGGGCCAGCATGGTTAAAAAAAGGTTTATAAAATTCGGCATTTCGGGATTCCTCAGCAGTTATCTTGATGTAGAGATAAGTGCCTATTAGTTTGACGTCAAGATAAAATATGGAATGATGCGCCCATGTCAGTAGATCACGTAGATAGAATTTTGGAAAAATGGGCGGTGGAACGGCCCGATCTGGATGTCAGCCCGATGGCCATTACCGGGCGGATTGCCCGCATTGGCACCTATTATCGGGAAGCCATCCAGGAAACCTTCCGGCGTTTCGATCTCAACTGTTCGAGTTTTGACCTGCTGGCCACCTTGCTGCGCTCCGGGCCTCCCTACACGCTCTCGCCGGGCCAGCTGCTGGATTCGTCGATGGTGACTTCGGGCACCATGACCAACCGCATCGACCGTCTGGAAGAAGAAGGACTGGTCCGCCGAAAACAGTGCCCGAATGATAAACGCATCTGTCACGTCTCCCTGACCGACAAAGGCCATGCGCTGATCAGCAAGGCGGTGGAGGCCCACGTGGAAACCCTGCATGCCCTGACGGATGGAATATCCCCGAAGGACCAGGATGCATTAAACCGGTTGCTGAAAGAAGTCGTCTCCGCATTTGAAGCAAACGACCATCCGGAATAGATCGGGTCCACGAGAGAAAACCCAGCCTCGGCATGTCGTGCGGCGCGCTCGGAGAGCACTCCCTACGCTCCGAAACCCAGCCGTCCCGGATCATCGATTCGCAGTGGGCGACCACCATGGATTATGCCGTCTTCATCGGTTCAATCCATTCCACTTCGGCGTGATCAAAGCCGGGGAGGGTAATATTCTTCGCGCTCTTCGGGCGTCATATCCCGATAGTAGTAGAGTTGCTGCTGCCGGAAGCGTTCCACCTCTTCCCGCAACTTCTGAAGTTCGTCTGGATACTGGCTGGAGAGATCGGTGGATTCCGATGGGTCGGTGGCGAGATTGATGAGCCGGGGCGGCTGGGTTTCGGAGCGGAAATACTTCCAGGGGAAATCGACAACGCCCATGGCCTTTACCACGCCGTGCGAGAGGAGGTAGATCGGATTGCTACGCGGTTTGTCCAGCACCTGCTGGCCTTGGAAATTGGGATGGTTTTCCATGCCGAGTACTTCGAGGATGGTGGGATTGATGTCGATCAGCGAGATTGCGTCGTCGCGTATGGAAGAGGTGTGTTGGCCGGGTTGCTTGATGAGGGTGCAGACGCGGATCTGATCGTCGTAGAGGGTGGTGCTGTGGGTGGGATAGCCATGCTGGTAAAACGCTTCTCCATGGTCGGCGGAAACGATGATCAGGCTGTTTTCGTATAGGCCGTTTTGCTTCAGGTTATCGATGAACACGCCTACCTGTTCGTCCACATAGTGGAGGGCGTTGTCGAACTTGTTGATGACGACATCGGCATGGTCCTGATCGTAGCTGTAGAAGGTGAACTTGAAGTCATCGGTATCGCAGGGCTGGTAGGGGTGCGGGGCATCCTTCGGGATGTCGTAGGGGAAGTGGGTACGCTGAAAGTCGACATACATGAAAACCGGTTCATCCGGATCGCGACGGTCCAGGTGTTCCATGGCCCTGGTACAGACAAGGCGGTCATCGATCTTGCATTCCTTGCCGATATTGTTTCCAAGCTCATCCTTTGAGTGCAGGAAATACTGGAGATGGGTGTGGGCAAAGATGAAGCGCTTCATGCCCATCCAATCCTCGTTCTGAGCCGAGATGAAGGCGGTTTGGTAGCGGGCGGCGGCGAGGATGTCGAACAGCATTGTTTTGGGGTAGTCCACCGTTTCATACTGATCCAGCGAGGTGGTCCGCAACGGATACTGCGAGCTGTGGATGCTGGGCTGCGAATAGCTGGAGTGATTGGCGGTGGCGTAGGTGCGCGGGAAGATGATGCAGTCCTGCGCGAGCGCATTGAGGTTGGGCGTGACCCCGGAGCGTGGGTATCCGGTGAAAGGAAAGTGATCCCATGGGATGGCTTCCAGCATGATGAAGAAAACGTTGGGTGTCGATTGAGGCGGGGAGGCTTCCAGATAGTCTCCGAGTTCAACCTGCTGCGGCAGTACGATGGTTTTGATTGCTTCCTCGTGTATCCGGTTTTCGAGCAGGATGTCCTCGACCAAAGCCGCGGCCAGATAGGTGGTCGGAAGAATCTCATTGCGTGCGCGCCACGCCGATTCCTTGACCGAGTTGAATGCGAAAGCATACGAGCTGGTAACGCTGAACGCAAAAAACACCAGAAGAATGGTGAACACCCTTCCTGAATGTTCAATGCGGGCATTGTGGTAGCGCCGGACATAAGCCAGCCCGAGCAGGAGTGAAAAAATGCCCAATACGAACAGGTGAAGTCCAATGCGGCGGCCGATATCGGGAAGGATCTGCTTTGTGTCGCTGAGTCCCACTTTCAGCATGTCCCACGAGAGGAAGGAGTCCACTTCGATCTGCATGACCTGGGAGGCGAGGTAAATCCCCGTGAACATGAAGAGCACCACCGAGCAGATCAGCCATTGGCCCTTCCGGGCATGTCGATCCGGAAGCAGGTGCAGCAACTGGTTTGCGCCGTGGTGCATCAGCGTGAGTCCGGCAAGGAGCGGCAACTGTATCATCCACGCGGCGGGATAGAGCAAAAGCCTGCTGTTCGGCAGCTCACCCCACAAGGTGTCGGCCAATAGCGTGAGCAGGTTGCACAGCGTTGCAACGCCCAGCCAGAGATAGAATGTTTTGATAAACCGGTTCACCGAATGTGTTTCCCCTCAAATCCGGCGAAATTGCACTAAAAAGCGTTGTGATCCAACGCTTTTTGTTAAGGATTCGTTAGGGTTGCAGGCCTCCCGATTCATATGCGTGCCGATTGCGGATGTCTGGTCATCTCCGGTCCGCTGGTATGCCCATACCTTCGACCAATGCCAGTAATGGCTCATCCATCACATCAAGTGGCAGGGGCGCGTGCGCTAGCGGCATTTGAAAATGACGATTTCGCGCTGACCTTTGTTGGGCGTGATGGTGTATTCCTCTGCCGCAACGGAGAAATTCGTACAAACCGGCATCCCATCGTATAGGCCTTTGCCTACAAACCAGGTGGGTGTGATGGCGAGATAATCAATGATCCCGGTATTATTCGGGGTCATGGTTCCAAATGCAATATCCGCGCAGTTAAGGCCCATGAGATCAATCGTCCTGCGTTTACCAAAGTAGCGGGTCGCGCCTGCATCGTTCACGGCGATCACCGCATCTTCGGGCAGGTTTGCATCCATCCACTTGCCGGCCTGAATCGTGATCAGGTTTATGACCCGGCAGTCGGAGATCAGCCGCGTGCGCCACGAGAGCATCGCGTTCGCGAGATGGGGCAGGGTGAACAGCAATAGCAGCACCGTCGCTGAACGGGTTTTCCATCCTTTACTGTGGACTGCTGCAATTCCAAGGCCTATGGCGGCTGTTGCCGTGATGAGTATCGTGGCCGGGTCGCTCCAGCGAAGCCAGTAGTAGCCTTCGATGAAAAATTTGCGGGAAAGCAAAACACCCACCAGGTAGACGAGTGGTGCGGTCAGCGTAAGCAACAGGATTTCAGCATGTCTATGCCAGCGCAGCAGTGAATAGGCGCCAACGCTGGAAAGAAGTATCACGATCAGCGCAGGCAGCGGTCCATGGAGTCCGAGGAGGGACCATGCAGTGCCGAGCTGATTGACATCCAGCGCCATCGATTTCGATTTCATGTAGAACGTGGTGGGTAGCCAATGGCCATTGGTGCATTTGCAGAAAAGACTCCATATCAGCATGGGTACGGGAAGTATGGCTAGCGTCATAAGCCTGCGAATGGCCAGTTTTCCGCGGAGCGCCGAAATGATGGCGGCGATGGCAAAAAACGGGAAAATTACCAAGGCTTCGGGGCGGGCAGCGGGAGTCAGGCTGATCAGCATGGTGGCCAGGAAAAAGCGGCCTTCGATTAAACAGAGCGCCGATCCGATCCATAATGCCAGCAGGAGGTTGGTTTCCATCCCAGACAATGCTGAGAATGCAAGGCGGGGATCAAGCGCGACGATTGATGCAGCGATGATGCCCACGATCGCAGAATTTCCGAGATTTCGACCGCATCGTCTTGTCGCTTCAATTACGAACAGAGCCAATATGATCCCCATGAATTTCACCGCGAGTACAACGGCGTCGGTTCCCAGAGCCTCCAGCCAGTGGGTGGGTGCGGTGATGATGCTCCACAACGGGCTGGTTGATCCGGCCTCCTGCTGGCCGGGATTGTAGGCGAATCCATGTCCGTGGGCGAAGGATTGCGAATAGACCCGGTGAATCCACGCATCATCCAAGGGAAAATCGAGCAGACTGAACGGACTGGATGCATAAAAGACAACTACGGTGAGAAAGAGCAAATAGGGCAACCTGTTGATCCAGCGAGAGAAGGTGGGGTGGGGTGTTTCTTTCATTATTGATAGAACCAATAGGAAAAGGAGAGATGGTCGCCCACCACCTTAATCTGTGGATGCTCGCTGCGTACGGCTGTTCCTGGTACTTCAATCAGGACTTCGTTGAAGCCTTCCTTACTGATGTCCAGCGGAGGACAGGCGACTTCCTGTCCATCAATGAAAAGTTCAAGGGCAAGGGAATCGTTCATTTCGAGGCTGCTGATGGTTGAGTTTTGGCGCCCGAAATAAGTGGTTCCTTGGATCTTGTTTGAGGTGCGCAATGCAATATACAGCGGCTTTCCTGGTAACGTGGAGTGGACGGTAAACTGTTCGCGACCCATGACCATACGACCGACATCGGAATAGTCGCTGCTATCCAATGGGGCAGTAAGCAAGGTGAGCGGGAGAACGGTGTTCTTGAACCGAAGGATGGCACGGTAGTCATGGCTGATTTCATCCTTCTGGTATCCGATATCCAGCCGGTCAATCAGCTTCAGGTTTTCCAGTCGGGATTTGAGCAGTACCGGGGTGTCGCCCCCGTCCAGTGCGGCCCAGTTGGCTTTATAGACACAATATATATTGGCGGTTGTAACGGCGGCGTCGGTATCCTGCAAAACCAAGTCTCCAACGAATGGCTTTATCCATTTCTGGCTTTCCCAATCGCTGCTGAGCATCATCCAATTGTCAAACCTTAGGTTGGGTTGATGTTTCAGGATATCGACAATACGCAGGAGCTGGGTGTCGAAATGCGGCTGGGAAAATTCCGGCGAGGTGATGCCGAAGAGGTTGTGTATCCGATGGTTGGGCAGGTAATACTGCAACCCGCCGCCCTGCAGGGATCCAAGCGTTTCGGTTTCGGGAATCGTTTCCTTGATTTGGTCGCAGAAATTCGCACTTTTTTCATGAAAGCAGCTGGACGAGTAGGCATAGACGAAAAAATAGGCGGTGGATGCAAGTTGGTAGGCCGCAAGAAGACCGATGAGGACGGGTTTGAACCGTTTAGTGTCGACGCGTTTGGCGAGTTCGTCGATTCCAATCAGCATGTAGATGGTCCAGATGGGCATGATCCATCCGAGATAGCGGTCGTTGGAGATGCCTTGCCATGCGCTGGAGGACACGGTCACGATAACGGCTCCCAGGCTGAGCGCCATCCACATTTCACAGAGTTGAATCTGTTTACACTGGCGAGGATGCAGCAGGATGCCGCATAAGCTAAGCAGCCCTCCAAGGACCGGGAAAACGAAAAACTGTCTCGATGTGGTGGATAGCCCGAAAAATACTCCTTTTATCATAGATCCGGCATCATACAGGGTATGTTCGATTGCGCCGAACAGCGGATATATTTTGAAGTATCCTTTGTTCACCACCGACATGAACTGCGGATGTCCGGTCATGCGGTAGTTGATATACAGTGTGAGAGCAAAGGCCATGGCACCCGCCAGGCCCGCCAAAAGAAAAAAACGGCCTTGTTTCGGAGTTCCCGGCGCATTTTCATGTTTCCGGTTAAGCAGGATGGTTCCTGTGCCGGTCAGGAAAAAAGCTACGGAAAAAATGAACCCCTCCGGACGGGTCAGGCCGCATAGCAGGGCCAAGACAACGGTTAGCTTGTAGCGGTTGTAGAACATGGCTGCCACCGTGCCCAATGCGAGAAGCGTAAATAGGCCGATATCTGTTTGGCCAAATACCGCGGAGAGGGTATGTCCGCTGATCACGGTCAGGAATAACGCTGCGGGCATCATTCGCGGACACATCTTCCTGGCGAGCAACCACACGCACGTAATGATACCCAGAAAGAACAGGCTGTTCAGGATGAAACCGGCAGTGAAAAACGCGGATCCGGTTGCGCCCAGCTTATAGAGGACTGCGAGAACGAGGGGGTAGAGATGGGAGGTGCTTCCCGTTGAAGGGGAGTCTCCGGGGGAAAAAATGTAAGGATGGCCCGTAGCCATGTTGCGGGCATATTGCATGTAAAGGCCTTCATCGGATTCCACTATGCCCAAATGGCCATCGGCGGTAGAGGAGGTCAGCGTGATATAGGCCGCTGAGGCCATAAGCAAACCCATGCAAAGTGTCAATACCAGAGATTCAACAGGCTTTTTCATGAAAGCAAGGTAGGGTGTAACCGAACATGTCTGCAATGGAAAAAAAAAGGGATTTCTGATATCAGAAATCCCTTTTTCTAGCTGAGTGTGTACTGGTTAGTACATATCAGTTGTTGTAGCCGGGGTGCCGACCGTAACAGTCGGGTTTTTGCAGGTCGTGTTACCCACTGCCAGGCTGGCAGTTCCGCCGTCGAGATATGCATCATACACAGACGCGGCAACGGTAGCACCGTCAGTCAGGGCGTTGTCCATTGCATACTGTTCAACCGCGGCATTAACGATGCGAACGTTATTGTCCTTGGCTTTATCTATCGAGTTTTGACGTGCCTTCTGAAAGGAAGGAATACCGATTGCTGCGAGCAGACCGATGATGGCAACTACGATCATGATTTCTACCAAGGTGAAACCCGACTTTTTATTCATTTTCTTCATTTTTTTTCTCCATTTGGTTTATTTAATGCACTTCATTCAGTTGTCCGCATTGAGCTCGCCTCATGTTTCCTGTCAGACGAGAACCTATATAGCGTATTCCGTGCCAATTATTATTTGAGGAAAGTTATTCAGACTGTGAAGATGTTGTTAAATATACGTAATTCAAATAATACAAACGAATTATGTTTTTTCATGGCGGCCGATAAAGGACGGCCGGTACTCGGATGGAATCTGAATAAACTTCGATTTATCCAGTTTTTGAGAAATTTCCGAGTAGCAAATACTGGAAAGACGATATTTGAGGGCAAGGGGGTATAAATCAAAAAAACACCCTGCGCGAACAGGGTGTTTAGGACAAATAGGGCATATCGCTGGAAATGGACCCTATTCTGGCTCTTGTCCCTCTTCCGGCAGTTTGCGGTACAGGGTGGCCAGACTGATATCCAGTTCTTTGGCGGCGGCGGCTTTGTCGCCCCCCATGGTGTTGATTACTGTTTTTAGGTATTCCTTTTCCTTGGCTCGGAGGAAGGCTTTAAGCGATTTTCCCTTTTCGAATTCACCGGTCAGCGCGGCATTCTGGGCGCCGGGGTTTTCTTCGTAGGAGACAATCAACTTGGAAGGCAGGGTTTCCTTGGTGATTTTATTGTCGTGCAGAAAGGTCAGGCAGTGCTGAATGACATTCTGCAGCTCACGAACATTGCCCGGCCATACATAGTTCTGAAGAATGGAGAGTACGGCATTGTCAATGGTCGGGAATTCAGCTCCTTCCATTTCGTGGGCAATAAAGTGCTGAACGAGGGGGAGGACATCCTCCGGACGTTGCTTCAGCGGGGGGATATCAATGGAAATCACACTGAGGCGATAGTACAGGTCTTCGCGGAAAGTGCCTTCCTTTACCATGGTTTCCAGGTTTCGGTTCGATGCGGCGAGGATGCGCACATCCACATCGAATTCCTCGATTCCACCCACTTTGCGGATTTTCTTATTCTGGATGGCGCGCAATAGTTTGGATTGAAGGCCGTGGGGGATGGAGTTGATTTCGTCGAGGAAAAGCGTCCCCCCCTTGGCGGCTTCGAAAAGGCCCTCCTTGGTGGCATTGGCCCCGGTAAAGGAGCCTTTGACGTGTCCGAACAGCTCCGATTCGATGAGGGTTTCGGGCAGTGCGGCGCAGTTGACCGGGATGAACGGACCTTCGGAACGCGCGCTGAAGCTGTGCACGGCTTCGGCAACCAATTCCTTGCCGGTTCCGCTTTCGCCGGTAATCATGATCGTGGTCTTGGTGGGGGCGACCCGCTTGATCATTTCGCAGACATTGACCATCTGGTCGCTGACCGCCACGATGTTTCCGAAATATTTCTTGGATTCTATGGCGGAATTGCCGCTGATCTGTTCTGCCAGGGACTTCTGGTAGTCGAGGGCCCGCTTAACCGTTTCGAGCAATTCATCGATCTTAAACGGTTTGGGGATATAGTCGAAGGCGCCTTCCTTCATGGCTTCGACTGCGGTTGCGACGGTGGCATAGGCGGTGAGCATGATCACGCCCACATGGGGCCGCATTTGCCGGGTTCGCTTGAGCAGCTGCATGCCATCGACCGGTTCCATTTTGATATCTGAAATGAGCAGATCGAACTGGTCGGACTTCAGGGCCTTTTCAGCTACGCTGCCGTTTTCGGCTAATTGGACGTCATATCCCTTTGAAAGTAGTATTTTATTCAGCAAGCTGAGTATCGTCGGATCGTCATCCGCTATAAGAATCTTGGCCATCCCTTAAACCTCTCCCTATGGTATTCAGATGGCTTATATAACCCTGTTTTTCATCCGTTGAGTCAAGCTTAATGATTGACAGAAGGTCCTTCGGAGAGAATTCGGCGAAGTCGAGGAAGTTACGTATGACCGTTTCCATCTGGTTCGAGGCATCCTCAATAAGTCCGAACAGTTCACTACGATCCTTCCGTCGCGGACTGTTCGGTAGCCAATCGGCGGCTGTGGCCTTCGCTTCGTAGTGTTTGAGCAACTGGAGGGAGGCGGAAAGGGATGCTAATGGTGCATGGATTTCATGCGCCATTTCGCTGGCGATCCGGGTGGCATTGGTAATTCGCTCCACCTTTGCGAGCTGTCGCCGGGTTTTCAGTTCTTCCGAAATATCGTTGAAAACCAACAAAGTGACCTTGATGGGGCTTTTGCCGGCATTTTGGCCCCCGAGCGACGCCGAGTGGGGCAGTTGGAAGTCCTGGGTGCGGTAAGAGACCGGAAGGGGAATGGCATTCATTCGGGTCAGTGTTGCGGCATGACCGAACGATTCCGGGATGGGCTTGCCCGATTCCTGCCGCAGTTCCTGGAATTTGTGGGCGCACAGGATTTCCCGAGAGGTATTCAAGGTGAAACATGCCGGTTCGTTGGCAAAAAGAATGTTGCCATTATCTGAAAGCAACAGGGCCGGAGCCGGGATGTTTTCCAGCAAGGTGGAGGTGGTGTTTCCCAAAACCTGTTCCTGGCGATAGATGAAATCGCAACGCTTTGCGATATAGATACTGGTTCCCCCGAAGAAGACGAAAATGAATCCGCGTATCACGATGGCTGTTGCGGTTGAGTTCATACCCAGCATGACGGACGGGGGCATCACTTCGGTGAGCACGCCATCGCGGAGCATTATCGCCATCAGTGAATAGACGACAATGGAAAGCACGGTAATGCTCATGGCTTGTTTCGGGGTTCCCACAATACCGGCGGAAAGGATGACCAAGGGGTAGAGTAGTGTGAAGTCGCTATGAATGCCTCCGGTAAAATAGACCAGACCGGTCACCATAATCAGGTCGACCATGAATTGAAGCGGGGCAAACTCCACGGTGCGCAGTTTGCTGCGTAACCATATCGAGTAGGGGATGGTGATAATGAATGCGACGCCCATGAAGGCGTAGAATGCGATGTCATCCGTAGGCAACAGGAGTGAAATGAACACGATCAGCCACAGCACCAGCAGTCTGGCCAGCAAAATTGCTGTCAGCTCCGGCCATGTGGTGATTTTTCTGAACGCGCTCATTAATCATCCGTGTGTTCGGCTACATTACGACTTCGCTCATCTTGAAGATCGGCAGGAACATTGCGACGACGATCGTGCCGATCACCCCGCCGATGAATACCATCAGGAGTGGTTCGATCATGGAGGTCAAACCGTTCACCATGGTTTCCACTTCGGTTTCATAGAACTCCGAGACCTTGTCCATCATCTCTTCGACCTGTCCGGTTTTTTCCCCCGCCGAAAGCATGTGAACGAGCATGCGCGGATAGTATTTATTCGGTTCCAGGGCGGAGGAGAGCGGCTGCCCTTCCTCGATGGTCTTCCGCGCCTTGATGAGCGAATCGCCAATCACGCGGTTGCCGGTGGCTAATCCCACGATTTCCAGCGATTCCATGATCTGAACCCCACTGTGCAGCAACTGAGAAAAGGTGGAGGCGAAGCGGCTGACCGCCAACTTGGTGGCCAGTTGCCCCAGGATGGGGAAGCGCAGTTTCAGTTCGTCGACCTTATACTGCCCCTTGTCGGTTTTGTAATAGTGTTGAAATCCCATGATGCAGGAAGTCATTAGCAAAAGCACGATCCACCAATAGGTCGTCAACAGGTGGCTGAAGTCGAGCAAGGCCTGGGTCAGGCCAGGGAGGTCGGCTCCCATACCAGAAAACATATTCGCAAAAACAGGCACCACGAACATGATCAGAGCAGTGGCTAGGCCAAGCGCCACGATAATGACGACGGTGGGGTACATCATGGCGGACTTCACCTTGGCTCGAAGCTTGTTGCTTGATTCGAGAAACTCGGCCACGCGGGAGCATGTTTCGGGAAGGATGCCGCCCACCTCACCGGCGCGCACCATACTCACATACAGTTCATCGAAAACCGTCGGATAGCAGGTCAGGGCTTCGGAATACATGGAGCCGCCTTCAACACGGGAGCGAATGCCGGCAATCACGGGCCTGAAGTTCTTGTTGTCAGTCTGCTCTTCCATGGCGCACAATGTTTGCACCAGTGGCATGCCGGCCGACAGCATGGCTGAAACCTGCCGGGTAAATATGGAAAGTTCCTTGAGCCTTATTGTTCGTGCACCCCGCACGACCGGAAGGCTTCCTTTTGCTTTCAATTTGTTCTTGTTCATGGGTTTCCTCTTAATGTTCACTGGTGACACGCATGATTTCCTCAATGCTCGTCAGCCCATCACGCAATCTTTCCATGCCGGCATCGCGCAGTGTGCGCATGCCATTCTCAATCGCAATTTTAGCGATGGCATCCGCATCCGGATTAGTCAGGATGGTGCGTCGGATGGCATCATTGACCAGCAGGATTTCCATCAAGGCTCCACGGCCTTTGTAGCCAATTCCGTTGCATTTCGGGCAACCCGACTTCTGATAGAACTGGGTGCCTTCAAGTACGGAGGGATCAATTCGATTTTTCTTAAGGGTTTCGAGCGGCACATCCATTTCCTTTTTACAGACCGGGCAAAGCTTTCGATAAAGACGTTGCGCCTGGGTCAGTAGAACGGACGATGCTAGCATGAAGGGTTCAATGCCCATGTCGGTCAGGCGGGCAATGGCGCCGGCGGCATCGTTGGTGTGCAGCGTGCTCAACACCATATGGCCGGTCAACGCCGCCTCGACGGCAATCGTGGCGGTTTCGGCATCACGGATTTCCCCGACCATCACCACGTCCGGGTCCTGACGCAGGATGGAACGCAGCGCCGCCGCAAAGGTCAGTCCGACCTGCGGGTTAATCTGTACCTGATTGATGCCGTGAAGCTGGTATTCCACCGGGTTTTCAGTGGTGATAATATTGGTGCCAACGACGTTGAGTTCCTGCAGGGCGGAATAAAGGGTGGTGGTTTTACCGCTACCCGTCGGACCCGTTACCAGAATCATGCCGTAGGGTTGTCCAAGGGCGTAGGTAAAGTTATCCTGCGAAACCTCGTCGAGCCCGAGCGAATCAAGGTTGGGGGCAAGGGCGCTTTTATCGAGGATACGCATCACCACTTTTTCGCCATGGACCGTGGGAAGCATGCTGACGCGCACATCCACTTCCTTGCCCAGGGCCTTGATCTTGAAACGGCCGTCCTGGGGAATACGCCGCTCAGCAATATCGAGGTGCGACATGATTTTCAAACGTGAGATGATGGCATTCTGGAGGTTTTTCGGCGGGCTGGGGGATTCGTAGAGCACGCCGTCAATACGGTTTCGCAACCGAACGGTTTTTTCCATCGGTTCGATGTGGATGTCCGACGCATGTTTGCGAAGCGCTTCGATCAAAATGGAGTTGGTGATTCGGATCACCGGGGCTTCTCCGGCGTTTTCGAGGACTTCATCCAGACCGGCTTCGTCGAGGCTATCCTGGTCGATCTCGACATCGTTCTCATCGGCCATGTCCTTGAGAAGATCTTCCAGTGCCTGCGATGGCTCGGAAGTCAGGGATGCGGTGGCCTCGTCAATTTCCTGTTCCAACGCCACGACCGGTACCAGTTCCAGTTGGGTGCTGGATGTAATCGTCTCACGCCCGACAATATTAAAGGGGTCGGCCATGGCGACCGTGATTTGCGATCCCATCTTGCAGATCGGCAGCGCCTTGAGTTCCTGCCACTTTTCTTTCGTCATCAACTCCACCAGCGTGGGTTCCGGCGTGAATGAAGCCAGTGAAATGGGACGGATGTCGAGATAGTCCGCAGTGGCCAGCACCAGGTCGACGTCGGAAACCACACCCTGCTCCATCAGCAGCTGCTCCAGCGGCTTTTGGGTGGATTCCGCTTCTTTTTCCGCCTCCTCGAAGATCTCCGCTTCAATGGGGCGGATCTGCTTAAGGCAATCCATCAGGCTTTTTCGTGTTGTGCTCATCTTATTTTCATTTCCGATTCATTTAACCAGCACTCAATAAGCACAACCCATGCCTAACATGGCTGCACGTGCATAACCGTGGCATTGGATTCGCTTGCATTGGCTTTTTGCATGAAGAAGTGTTCCGTGGGTGAGGCGAGGGATGCTTTCGGATGGAGTTGGAGTTATCAATAATAAAAAAGTGGGCTATGCTGTGAATGGATTGTTTATGGCCTGCTTCATGCTTTGAGGGGGATTGTTGTTTAGTAATCCGGAGACGAGCATGGAAGATTCCAAAGAGACAATTGATCAGAACCTGGCCGACAGCATTGCGATGCTGGAGCAGATTCTGGAAGTGATGCCCAATGACAGCGATGCGTTGAAGGCCCTATACAGTGCCTATAATAAGGTGGGGGAGAGCGCTAAGGCCGTCGAATACCTCAACCGCATCATCGATGTTTATGTGAATAACGACGAAAAGAGCCTGCTTCCTTTTATTCGTGATCAACTGGCGCTGCACGAAACCGAATATCCATCAGAGGTTGCTGCCCAAAAGGCGCGGTTGCGCATGGTGGCTGATTCTGAACCGGTCTCTGGAAATGCAGCCGAACCGGAGCGCCGTTCAACGCAGGATTTCAGCAGCTCCAGAAAGAAAGAAGTCGATATCAGCGAGGAGTTGGCGCTCGCCTGGCGGTTGTACGAGGAAAACCAGTTGTCTCAGGAAGAGTATTCCAGCGTGTTGCACGATCTGACCGAGGTGTCGTCCAAGGAATTGGATGTCCCCGTCAGCGTACTGCATGTTTTAAATGACCGTGGATTTACACAAATGAACCGGATCATGAACTATTTGTCCTCCCGTTCGGGGGTGCCGGGCATCATTCTGTCATGTTACGAAATATCGGAAGAGGTTGCCCAAGCATTGCCGCTGGAGTTTGCCGCGCACGATGGCGCCTTGCCATTTGCATTTTTGGGAACCGACTTGCTGGTGGCCGTATTAAATCCATTTAACAATGCCTTGGTGGAAAAGATGGAATCTGCGAGTGGACACCGGTGCCATACCTATCTGGTTGAGCCCGAAGACTACGACCTGGCACTCGCTCGACTGCGCGCGCAGGTGGCCAAGACTAATCCTTCAGTTCAACCGTAAGGTTCTTGCGCTCTCCTTTGTATTCAACGACTACATCGTGGGCGCGTACTTCCACGAGCGTGACTTTTCCGGCAAGTTCTCCGGGATGGACAAGCTCTCCATTGATAATGGCAAATCCTTCGGAACCGTCTGCTGCTTTGCCGAACCCTGTCATTCTAAGCCGGGGCCACCTTACTTTTTCTGAGGAGACCTGACTGATGACGATTTTCTTTATTCCTTCAAGCGGGGAGGATTGCGTTTCCCTGATTTCCTCGGAGGGCGTTTCCCGGGCGGGCGCGCGCGCTGCGAATGACTTGCCCTTCTCAATCAGGGAAAACAGTTGAAAGATCGGTTTATCCTCCGGGGATCGGGCTTGAACAACCTGGTGCATGAGCAGGGTGCTGGCAAACAGGAAGCCGGCAATCAGCAACAGTATGGTCAGCAACATGGTCCACTGAGCGTGCACCTCTTCTTCTTCCGTCAAATCCCCGCTGGGCATCAGGTTGCTGTCACTCACTTCGCTCACACATCACTCCTGCTAATTCGGGGTCTAATGAAAAACCTTATGGTGTACATCATTGATACCGAGCTGGTTTTTAGCAAGAGGGAAATTGTCGGATCATCATGGTATGGATACTGCTTTACTGGTTTGCGCACAGCAAATATGCGGGTTCTCTAGGGAGAGGGGAAACCGTATTGAGATAAGAGCATAAGGGAAAAATGATTAAGAAAACATTCTCGAAAAAACAAGCTCAACGCCATCATAGCGATCTGGTCGGAATCGATTTTTCCACAACGGCAACCAAGGTAGTGCGGCTTAAACAATCGGGCGATAACGTTTCGTTATCGGGCATCGACCTGCTGCCTCCAGTGGACTTCCATTCTGCATCCACCAGAATCGAACTGCCACGCAACATGCTGTCGTACTACAGCTGTCTATGCTACACGTGCCCCGAGGCCGTGATCCGCATGGTGAATACGCCTTTGCAGGAGGGCAACTCTGTCTTGTCCGATTCCAAGATCCGCGAGTTGCTCAATGTGACAGATGACTACCGGCCGTCTGCCAGACTGATTAATCAAGGCAAAGGCCGGCAGGATTCTAGCTTCCTTGCCGCGGCCATTCCTCAGGATGATGTGGGTTTCATGCTGAACATGTTCCCTGCAGGGCCTCCCGCACCCGCCTCTCTCGAAGTATCCGGCCTCGCAGTCATATCGGCTTTTCTTCATGCACGAGGGGAGGAATGTGCCGGCGAAGCGGTCTGCCTGATCGAAGCCGGAGAATCCACCAGTAATTTTGTGTTCTTGAACCAAGGTGTGGTTGTATTGGTCGGAAAAGTAGATTTTGGAAGTAGCCAGTTGCGTAAAAAGCTGGCTGCGGATCTGGGGGTTGATGATGATCTGGCACGGTCGATTCTCAGCGACCGCTCCATCAATATCTCATCATCGCTAGCCAGCGTATTGGAGCCTTTGACCAAACAGATATCGATTTCGAAGGATTTCATTGAGCGGCACCGGAACTGTCGTGTAACCAAAATCTTCGTTTCCGGCGGGCTCAGCCTTATGTCCAGTTGGACCACTGAAATGGGGCAGATGCTGCATGCCGATGTCGTGAAATGGAGCCCGTTTGAAAACATCCAATACGACGATGATGTTATCCCGCCCGAGATCGAAGAGCAGGCCACGCGTTTTTCGGCAGCCATTGGCGTCGCTATTGGCGGGTTGGAGGATCAATGAGCTACCCACGAGTCAACCTGCTTAAGAAGAGCGAGCAACGCTATCAAGGTGCGGTAAGCCGACGGTTCATGATGATCAGCGTGGTGGTAACGCCGATTCTTCTGATTGCCGTTTTGAGCGGAATCAAACTGGTGCAGTACAACGGAATTCAGGCTGATCTGAAAGCTACCCGCGAAATCTGGACGAACCTTGAACCCACCCTTGCTTTGTACAAGGAAGAAAACCGGAGCCTCGCGGCCAATCAGAAGGTTCTCTCACTGTTTGTAGGCTGGCGGGATTCCCAGCTGCCGCTGGTCGACCTGATGGATGAACTTCAGGAAGTCGTTCCCCGGAATATTCAGTTCACTCGATTCGCGCTGCGTGGAGCGGTTACCCCTGGTGTCTATGAAGTTCCCGAGGACATGCAGCTGAATTTCAAGTTGCAGATCGAAGGGATCTCCCAGGGCGAACGGGCCGAGGATGATGTATGGCAGTTTCATCGGGATCTTCTTTCCTCCGCGGGCATTGGTGCAGCATTCAAGGACGTAGAGCTGACCAATATGCGTAAACGGCAGAACGCTGAAGGATTGAACGTGCGCGAATTCAGCATCATCGGCTCCAACGAAGAAGGAGGCACAAAATGAGCCTCAATACCTTAACCAAGGAGCAAAAACAATATATGGTGCTCGGCGCTCTTGTGGCCGTGATCCTGCTCATCGTAGTGGTAATCGGTATTCGCTTAAGTCTTTCGTCGGTTAGGGAGGCCAAAGCGGAGCTGACGGAGTTGGAGGGTAAGATTGATGCTGCCGATCGGACCTTGTCCAGACGCAACGTGGTGAGCGACGACTTCCAGGCGACGATGCTGGAGCTGAAGGAACAGATCAAAAATGCGCCGCCGGAACGAAACTACTATTCATGGGCTACCGAGGTGGTTTATTCGCAAGCCAGGATGTCGGGGCTTGAAGTTGATTCCATTGATGAAATCCCCAGCATCCAGAACAAGTCGCCAGACGAGACCGGCGAAGAGCTGAAACTGGAATCCTATGCGTTGCGTGTTAGTGCCCATGGTGGATACAACAATGTTAAAGCATTCATCAAAAGCATGAAGGAAAGTTATCCGTTGGTTCGGTTTGCCGGACTGGATATGGCGAGCGGCGCATCGCGGGATAAGCATAGTGTTCAGCTTTGGTTGCAATGGCCGTTTAATCTTGGAAAAATTTCCGAGAGCTGGGACTCCGTTGAATCCAAGCAACAGGAGTTGGCGCTGCAGGAACGGGAAAATGCGCTCAATGCGGAAGCAGCATCAAACGAGGCCGCAGCGCGTGCCCAGCCCCAACCCGAACTCAAGTCTGAGCCCACACCGCCCGCGCCACGCACAGTTCCGAAATCCGCAACGACGCCACCTTCCGTCCGGCCTGAGTCGGTAGTGAAGGTTGAGCCAGGACCCAAATCCGAACCTACACCGCCCGAACCGCGTGTTATGCCGAAGCCCGAGCCCAAGCAGATCGAACCGATCGAGCCGCAACCCGAACCGGAAGTGACGCTTGAACCAACAACGGAACCTGATCTTGAACCGACACCTCCAGAGCCGGAGCCCCAGCCGGAAGTACAGGTTTCCGAGCCGGAACAGGCAGTAGCAATCGAGCCGGAACCCGAGCCCGAAACCATCGAAAAGACTCCAGCAGCACTCGAGTTGGCCGAACCGGAATCGGTGCTGGAAACTGTAACCCCGGATGTTGAGGGACACGTGGTGCCTGAGCCTGAAGAGCCTTCAGCAGGAGTAGAAAACATTGAACCGGAAGAACCTGGTGATGCGATCGACTCCTTGTTGGAAAATCTGCAATCAGGTTCCGGTCCGGATGCCACCGATGAACCGGTTGTTTTAAATGATACGGAACCTGTCGCGGACCAGGTTGCTGAACCGGAAACCGTAAGTGAAGAGAAGCCCGAGCCGGACCTCGGCCCATCCGGTACATCGGACGCAACGGACTCCAACTACATCACGACCAGGAAAAGTGCTGAAAAGCTCGAATCACTTCTGATGGATCAAAGCAATACTGAGAATAATGAATCTCTTAATTCCTTGTTGGACAGCTTAATTGGAGATCAACCATGAAATGCCACACTGTAATGAAGAACCGCTGTATACTTTTAGTTCTGACCACGTTTGCTGCATGCATCGCATATTCCGGGGAAGGCACCGATGTAAAAACTGGCACTAATAATGCTAAAAAGGGCCATGCCGCTGTAAAACGCGATCCGTTCTGGCCGGTAGGCTACATGCCGATAAGTACGCAGAACTCATCGGAGGAGAGCTCCGTGGCGTCAACCGGCGGCAGTTGGCAGAAAGCTATGAAAAACGTCGTTATCAATGGGGTAAGCAGTAGCGCAGAGAGCGAGTACTACGCGGTGATCAACGGTGAGTTGAAGAGTGTGGGAGATACGGTTTCAGTTCGCCTCGATGGCTCCGTCTATACATGGGCGGTTGATTCCATCGAACCCCCGGGATCCGTAAAGTTGCGCCGAGTGTCGGTACGTTAGATTTTAATTCAGAGGTAAACAGGAAGGCAATACGATGAGAACATGCACAATAGCCAGATTTTGGGTCGCAACTGCAGTCGTTGTACTGGCAGTGACGATGGTTCAGGCACAGCAAGAGAAGGTTGAGGACCAGGATCTGCTGAACCTGTTGAATAAGTTGAATCAGCAACCCGCTGAATCGGCAGAGGCTGCGCCTGCCGACACCACACCTTCAAGCCAGGCGGAAGAGGCAACAGTTGTTGCCGAGGAGGGCGCCGAAGAGGTCGATGTGGTTATGGATGACTCCGATGCGAGCGACCCGGAGGACGCGGATCAGGTGGACAACCTCAGTATGTCGAGCGACTCTGAAAACAGCATGGGCATGACCACGGAAAACCTGATTTCCGTTCGCCTGAATAAGGTGGGACTTGATGAAGCCATCACCCTCTTCGCCCAGCTTTCCGGCGCAAACATTATCGTGCCCGAGCTCACCGAAGCTTCCCAGATTTCAGTAAATCTCAAGGATGTTGAATGGCGCCCGGCTCTCCAGTCGATCCTCGATACGTACGACTATGAACTCTACCAGCGCGTTGCCGGATCTAATGTCTACAGCGTCCGCCGCCGCCCGGCCGGTGCGCCGGAGCCGCAGGTTGTTGAAACGTTTATCCTGAAATATGCCACGGTTCCCAACGTCGCCGAACTCATCCGGCAGCTCTTGCCCAAAAACGCCACGATCTCCGAGTTTGCCTCCCGCAACATGCTGGTGGTGAAGAGTACCGAGTCCAGCCTAGGCGAGGTTCGCGAAGTACTTTCCTCCATTGATACGGTTCGCCAGCAGGTCTACATTGAATCCAAGTTCATGGAGCTGACCGACGACGCGCAGAAGGATCTTGGCGTCGACTGGTCCGTTCTGCAGGGCTATGGCCTCGGTTCCTCGGGTGCCACCACGAAAAGCTTTAGTCGCACTAAAACGGATTCCACTACGGCAAACACGTTCCGCGACGTCGCTGGAAATGCCTATGAGGATGCCGGTGGCTATGCGAATGGGGGGCAGCGTAATCCCGGATCCGGCATCTTTACCCTCGAAGGCGTGACGCCTGCGTTGCAGGATGTCTCGGTCAAGGGCCGGGAAGAGGTGTTTACCAGTGTCCTGAGTGCCGACGAATTCCGAATGATACTTAGCGCTCTGGAGCAAAACAAAGGCGTGAATATTGTATCGAATCCGAAAATTATCGTGGCCAATGAAGAACCGGCCAACATTTCGATCATCCGTAAGGAGCCGAACTTGAGGCAGGAACGTCAGCAGGCGCTGAACGATACGCCGGATACCATCACCTTCACCCTAGACGAGAAAGAGCCTTTCTTCGAATACGGCATCAAGCTGGATGTGGTCCCTTCGATCAACACGTCGAGCAACATCACGGTGAGGATACAGCCCTCGCTAACCCGCAAGTTTGCCGATAAACAGGCCGGGGACAATACGTATCCCATCATCGACGAGAAAAGTATTCAGACCGTTTTCAATCTGGCCAGCGGGCAGACGGCGGCCATCGGCGGTCTGACGGAAGTGACCGAGTCGGAAGAAGAACACAAGGTTCCGTTGCTGGGAAGTATTCCATTGCTCGGACGGCTTTTCTCTTGGGAGCAGACTGTACGCGGACAGGATGAGACCATCATCTTCGTTACGGTCGGACTGGCGAATACACAGAACCTTGATTCGGATACCGGCATGCCGTCCGATGCTGAGCTGGCTCGTCGCCAGGTTATTCAGGATCGCAACTCCCGCATCCTTCGCGAACATGGCCGCGAGTATTACGAGTCGGAAGAAAACGACAAGCTTGACGACATGCTGAAGATGATGAAACTCGAAGAGCAACAGCGCATCGAGGAACGGGAACGTATCCTCCGCAAAGAACAAGAGAAGCAGGATTCGGCAAACGCTGAGCTCGCGGAACTGGACTAATCTGAAATATTGCCCGGAATTCCGCGTTGGCGGAATACGGCAAGATGGGAGCAGTTGTGAAAAAGAAGTTTTTTGGATGGCCGATGGCTGGTGCTGCGTTACTCGTGGCAGGGGTTGCGATATACTACTTCGCGGGGCCGAGAACCACGATCATCAGCGGGCAAACGGATTCCGAACCCCAATCAGTGAGTGCAACGGCCCCGTCAGCGGGCTTGGACGCTGAAACATTGGGTGGTGCAGCATTCAATGGCACCGCAATGGTGGATGGATCCAAGGTTCTTGCAGAACGTCAAACCATGCTGAGCAACGGGGATGTGGAATCCCGGAGGCTGGTACAGCGCACCGGAAAATATCCGAACAGGATTGTAACGGAAACATTGCGCCAGGATCCTGATCAGCGGAAGTTAGTTCCAGTCGGCCGGATGGAAATGGTTGCCGATCATGTACTGGTTCATCTCCGCGAGGGGAGCTCGGCGGACGAATTAAAGGAACTGGTTGCGCAATACAACGCAACCGTGGTTCGCACATTATCCGATGGTGATACCTTCATTGTCCGGCTCGAAGCCCCCGGACTTGATGCGGTCGAACAGGCCGTTGAATACTTTGCGGCCGAAGCCCGGTCGATTGCTTATGCCGAGCCCGATTATGTACGCCACCTTACGGCTGTTCCCAACGATACGATGTACGGAAACCTTTGGGGTATGCCCAAGATTTCCATGCCCGATGCATGGGATATCACAACCGGAAGCAGTGATGCGGTGGTTGCCGTCATCGACACCGGCATGGATCTGGATCATCCCGATCTGGAGGCCAACCTGTGGATCAACAGCATCGAAATCCCCGGAGACGGTAAGGACAACGATGGAAACGGATATGTGGACGATATCAATGGCTGGGACTTTGTGTCCGACGACGACGACCCCAATGATAGCGACGGCCATGGAACGCATTGCGCCGGAACCATCGGCGCAGTCGGGAACAATGCCAACCAGGTGGTTGGGGTTTGCTGGACGGCTTCGATCATGCCGGTGCGCGTTGGAACCGAAGAGGGCCTGCTGGATTCGGATATCGTCGATGGTATCCGCTACGCGGCCCGCAATGGAGCCAAGGTGCTATCGAATTCCTATGGGGGTACGGGCTACAGCCAGACGATCTATGATGCGGTCGAATATGCCAATGAGCAGGGTTGCATTTTTGTGGCCGCCGCCGGCAATGATTCGTCGGATAACGATTCGCTCCCGCAGTATCCGGCCAGCTATGATTTGCCCAATGTCATTGCCGTGGCCGCGACCGACGAAAACGACAATCTGGCGACATTTTCAAACTACGGAGCCAATTCGGTGGACCTGGCCGCACCGGGTGTGAATATTGTCAGTACCTATCTCGATGGCGGGACGGAAACGCTTCAGGGCACCTCCATGGCCTGTCCCCATGTAGCAGGTGCGATGACGCTGTTGATCAGCCTGAATGCGGATATCTCTCCGGCGGAGGCCAAGCAGGTCTTGCTGGATAGTGTTGATGAGCTTCCGGTTCTGGCTGGAAAGGTGGTCTCGGGCGGACGCATGAATGTTTTTGCCATGTTTGCCAGCGCCAGCGACTCCGACAAGGACGGCATCCCCGATTCGTGGGAAGAGAACTATGGGCTGGATCCAAACAATCCACTCGATGCGCTGCTTGACGGCGACAACGATTTTCTGACGAACCTTGAGGAATACCAGAGCGCGTGTATTCCAAATGATCCGGATTCGGATGACGACAGTTTGATTGATGGCTGGGAGATCCGCTACGGATTCAATCCTCGCGATGTTATGGGTACGTTGCCGAAGCTGCAATATCTGGGCTTCAACAGCCAGTGCCTCGATACGTACGATGTCGTGGTTGCCAACGGATATGCCTATGTAGCCGACGGTGGATTCGGCCTCAAAATACTAAGTCTCAGTCAACCGGAAAATCCGGAGTTGGTGGGATCCTATTCCACCTCCGGCTCGGTCCGGGGCGTGAGGGTGGATGGCGACTATGCCTATGTGGCTGATGCTGAAAACGGATTCTTCGTCGTGGATGTTTCCGACCCGACGGATCCTGTGTTGCTGTCCTCGGTTTCGGTTCCCGCTTCCAAAGTGGATGTGGGTGGCGGGTTTGCCTATCTGGCGTCCGTTTCCAACGGTCTGACGGTAGTTGATATATCCAACCCGAGCAGTGCCTACGTGACCGCTTCGTTTTCCGGCAACGGCGATCCGAATTTCAAGGTCAACGATGTGGCGCTGGTCGGAGGATCCGTCTACATGGCGATGTACGGTGGCCTTGGAAAGATTGCGACATCCGCCAAGTCATCGACCTATTCGGCTAAATCCATTGCGGATGGCGATGGCAACAGGAACTGTGCGGCTGTGTTTGCAGAGAACAACAAGCTGTATGTGGCGCTGCAGGAATATGGCGCACTGGTTTACAACGCAGCCAAGACCAAGCTGGGTGGCACTGATACCCCCGGTTCGGCCGAGGACGTGGCCTATTTCGATGGGTTGCTCTACATGGCCGATGGGGCGAAAGGGTTGCGTATCATGGATGCATCCGACCTGAGCGATATCACGCCCTATACGCATTATGCCAACATCGAGGCCTATGGGGTCACCATTGCCAACGGCTATGCCTATGTGGCCGGCAAGGGCAGGGGATTGCATGTCTTCAGATGTTCGATCGATTCCGATGAGGACGGTATGTACGATAACTGGGAGATCGTTAATTTTGGAAATCTCGACCAGTCCTACACGAACGACTTCGACTCGGACGGGATCATCAACTGGGGCGAATATCTTGCCAATCTTGATCCCGCGAATCCCGATCAGGACGCCGATGGGCTGGAGGACGGTTATCAGGAGGTGCAGATCTATCTGACCGATCCGCGTACATCCGATACGGATGGCGACGGCTTATCCGATCACTACGAAGTGACGACCAATGGCGTGGACAACCTCTATCTGACCGATCCGCTCGAAGCCGATACCGATGGCGATGGAATGAGCGACCAGTGGGAAATCGACAACGGACTGAATCCGCTGGTGGACGATGCCGCCAACGATCCCGACTCCGACGGTGCCACCAATCTGGAAGAAAGCCTGGCGGGGACGGATCCGGCGAATCCCGATACGGATAACGACGCTATGCCGGATGGTTGGGAAATCGATAATGGCCTGAATCCGCTGGTGGATGATGCTCAGGATGATCCTGATGGCGACAACTCGATTCCTGGACTCGATTTATCAAATTTGGGTGAATATGCACTTACCAATGCCGTAAACTATCCCGGTGCGACGAATCCGAATAAAGCCGATAGCGATGACGATCTACTGGGTGACAACTGGGAAATCACCAATGACTTCCGGGTGGCGCTCTCATTCAACGGCATGCCGATTACCAACATGTATATCACGGATCCAAACAATCCGGACACGGATGGCGATTTATTGCCTGATGGATGGGAGGAAACCCACTATTTGAATCCGCTCGATGATGGCACCATCAACACCAATAATGGCGCTTTTGGCGATCATGATGGCGACGGACTCTCGAACTATCAGGAATATCTCAACGGAAGCGATCCCGACAACGTGGATACTGACGGCGACGGATTTAGCGATGACTGGGAGTTTGCCTGGGGTACGCAGGCCACCAATGCCTCCGATCCGGTTGTTGTAAACGATGATGGCCCATACGATTGGTATCTGTTTGGCGGCCAGCCACAGGACCCCCAATTGAGTGATCCTTCCGAAAATGGTTCTATCGACCATCCGTTCGATGCGATTCAGGAAGCCATCAATGTCGCTTCCAATGGATACACTATTCTTATTCAGGAAGGGCAATACTACGGTGTTGGAAACCGCGATATCAATCCCGGGACTCTTCAGCTCCGCATTTTGGCTGAAAACACAAACGACGTTTCCAGGACGATTGTGAAAAGCCATGGCCTGGGTGCCGGCTTCATCTTTGAAGGTGGACAAGGGCTTGATACAGTATTGCGCGGAGTAACGATTCAAACTTCGCTGGAAAATACGGATTGTTCAGATGGCTCATGTGGCGAGGAACATGGTATTGTCTGTCGTGACGCGACGAGTCCAACCATTGCCGATTGCATTGTTCAAACCTGCCGCGACGATGCCATCTACTGCGAATTCAATTCGAGTCCGGTTATAACGAACTGCGTCATCACAAACATCGTGGAAGGCGTGGCGATCCGTGCCTTAGACGGATCGACTCCCCGTATCCTGGATTGCACCATCTCCTATGCCGCAGGTGGCATAATAGTGTTCGACAGCAGCGGATTGGAAATTCGGAATACGGTCATCGAGCATGCCAGCAATATCTATGGCATTGGGCGGGGAATCTGGCTGGTCAACGATCCTTCTGCCCAGATCATAGGGTGCACGGTTTCCGATTGCCAAGGCGGCATCCGCTGCGAGAACAGCTCTCCAACCATCGATCAGTGCTCCGTGACCGGCAACTATGCTCCAGATTACTACACGTATAATGGTGTATCGCGCATGGCCTCAACCAATATCGCAGAACTTGCGAACCTGATCGAGGATATGGTAGATGAAACGCACGATGATGAAAATGGCGGTGGAATCCTGTTGTTGGACGGAAGCTTGCCGTTGGTTCAGAATTGCGTGATTGCCGGTAACCGTACATCCGCATTGGATCTGGATTATCCCGAGAACAAGGAATATCCCGATTTTGGTCTGGGGGGAGGCATCTACGTAGGCTCTCGTTGCTCCGCACGGACCATTAACTGCACGTTGGCAGAGAATCTGGCCATGACGCGCGGAGGCGGCATTACATCGCTCGGAAACTTCGTGGAATATATCCGCAATACCATCATTTGGACTAACTACTGCAATGATGCCGAGTGGCTTAGTCCGGTTCGGTATGAACCCGGGGATGATCGTTACAATTCGTTGCATTGCCGTCAGGGTTCCAAACAGTTTGATCCTTGGTATTGCGATATCAGCGACGGATATGGTTTTGTGGTGGACCGTTTCAACACCGATGCGACTCCTAATTATGTCGGTGGCGGAAATTATCACCTCTTGCCTGGGTCGCCTTGTGTGGATAAGGGCACATACTACAGCGCACCGTTGTACGACATTGAGGATACGCCGCGTCCCTTGGATGGGGATGCCGATACAAACACCTACTATACGGTGGATATTGGTGCCTATGAGTATGTCAATCCGTCAGCCGATACGGATAGCGACGGGGTATTGGATACCGTCGAAATTGCCAATGGAACGGATCCCAGGGAGACCTGGACAACGCTGACGGCTTCGCTGCAAAGTTTCGTTATTAATTACGGGCTTACTTCCTTCGAGACGGATTCCGATGGAGACGGACTGACGAGCTATCAGGAATTCATGGCCGGGTACGATCCAACGAATTCCGACACCGATGGTGACCTCAGTCCGGATGGAGACGAAGTGATTGCCGGCACCAGTGCCACCGATCCGACTTCCTACTTCTATGTCTCCGACATCCAGCCGTCTGCTGAAGGTGGTTGCGATATCGTCTTTGATTCGGTAGCAGGTCGTTACTACACGGTCTACTATTGCACCGAAATCGGCGGGACATGGCAGCAACTAATCGTCGATGAACCGGGCGATGGCAATCCTATGGTGATTGTTGACCCGAATAGCGACGGTTGCCGATTCTACAAGGTGGAGGTCAGAAACTAGAAATCAATCTCCCAAATAAAATCCGGACTGTTTGGAACAGGTCCTCCCTCCTAAAACAAGGGGTCCGGTATCTCGAAAGGCCCCGGCGCAAGCCGGGGCCTTTCCCTTTTGATCCCCCAAAACCTAGGGATAAATAATGAGTATTGATTCAGATAAAATAAAAGCCCCGCTGGGTTAGGGCGGGGCCGGAGTAATTGGCTGCAACAGGTTTGGGTTCACTTGAGTCGTTGCGTTTGCCTTATGAAATTGTTGGGTTCATTAAGTAATTCGAGGGTGCAGGGGGGATCGTTACCCGAAACCGGACTTTTTTTATGATTTTTTCATAAAATCCGTATTTTTAGCCTAGTTCCCGGTTGAGACGGGTGATCTCCGTGCGCATTTTTTCAAAGACCTCGGCCTTATAGACACGCACGCTGGCCTCTGAAATACCGAGTTTTTCAGCAATTTCCCGGGTAGAGACATCCTGTGATACGAGTTTGAACACCTCGCGTTTGCTTTCGTAGATGCCATCTTTGATGTTGTCCCACGCCAGATTGGTGATGTGAAGCACCCATTCTTCGCGCGCGAGGTTTTCGATGCCGGGGAGCACATGCTCCTCGATATCGAGGTATTGTTCCTGATATTCGACCGAATCGCGGCCGGTGATGAAATTCTTTTTGGTCCGAAAGAAGTCCTTGACGGTGTTGCGGGTCATGGCGGCGAGCCAGTTGTGGAATTTGCCTTTGTTCTGGTTGTATTCGAAATCCTCGATCTTCTGCCATACCTTGGTCAGGACCGCCTGGCTGATATCCTCGGCATCCTCGGAGTTGATGCCCATGCGCAGGATCAGGCTGAGGATAAAGCCGCGGTAGATGGTTTCGAACTCGAGCCACGCCTGGTCGTTCTCGGTCTTTTTCAGTTTGGCGAGCAGGGTAACCCGCGTTGGATTGTAGTTTTCTGATTCCATGTCAGTTGTCGGTGTAGATGATAATGACGCCGCGGTTTGCCAGGGACTGGATGGTTGGATCATTGCGGAATCTTTCTGCAACGGTGAGCCACTTGAGATTTCGGCACCAAACAAGCTGTGGCGAAATCGAAAGGCCATCAATATGGCTGATGTCGAGCGAGGTGAGTTGGGGATACTTTACGATATTGGAGATGTTGCGGATTCGGGTTCCGTTGATATTGAGTTCCCGTAGGCCGGCAAGCTGGTCCAGGTCGAACAGATGGTTCAACTGCGTCTTTGACAGGTCGAGGGAGCGCATGCCGTTTTCGGTAAGCAGGGCAAGGTTGGGTGTGCCGATGTTATGGGCCTTGAGGTTTACGATGTTTAATCCGCACAGCGGTGTAATATCGTCTAGCCCCGGGTTGTTTCCAATGTCAATGTTCCAGCCATTCGGTTCGCCTGCCTGCCAGCTAAAATGGAGCTCCTGAACATTGGGGTTGAGTTGTTTGAGGGATTCGGCCAGGGCCGGAAAGCGGGTTTCCGGATCAAATGGTTGCTGGTTGAGGTGATGGAACAGGCGCGGGAGTCCGCTGGACATACCATGCGAACGGAAATCGATGGCCAGCCGGGGGAGGTCTGCATCCGTCACCGGCTCGGCATAGCCGCTGCTTCGCGCCAGCTTGCGCAGGGCGTCGTCATCATCCGGTCCGGTTTCCCCCTCAAGGATTTCCCGGGCTTCGGTAAAACGTTGCTGCGCCAGCAGCATCCGGAGCTTCAGCTTCCATGCCGCCGGATTGTTTGGATCGAAGGCCAGGCTCCGGTCTAGATCCTGTTCCGCGGCGTCGAAAGCAAAGGTCCTTTCCTCGCGTTGTGCGAGGGTGAGGTAATCCGGGGCCACCTGCTTGGCCGTTTCGGCGATATAGTCGTTTTTTTCCTGCAACGCGGCCAGGGCGCTGACCGCTACCTGTTCGCTCGCTTTGATCTCGTTGAAGCTCTGCACCAGAATAACTGTGATAAGCGCAGCCGAGGCTGCAATCAGGCTGACCGCCATCTTGTGCCGGCGCACCAGTAGGGCAAAGTGGGTAAAGAAGGTTGGGTTTTCGGCGATGGTGGCGAAGCCGTCCTGATATTGATGGATGTCGCGGATCAGTGCGGCGACATTGGCGTAGCGTTCATCCGGCGCGGTCCGCATGGCTTTCATGGCGATGGCGGCAAGCGCCTGCGGAATGCGGAGTTCAGGAGCGCGTTTGGTTGGTGTTGGGAAATCGCCTCGCACAGTTTTTTGAAGGACTTCTTTGACCGTGTCGCCAAGGATAGGGCACTGGTAGGTCAGGATTTCGTAGAGCATTGAGCCGAGCATGTAGACATCGGTTTGAAAGTCGATATCCGCCGGCGATCCCTGGGCCTGTTCCGGCGACATGTAGCCCGGGGTGCCGCCCACGACATGGCGGCGTTTGGCGGTGCTTTCGAGATATCGGGTGAGCGTCTGACCATTTTCCAAGGCCACATCGTCCATACTATGCCACGAAACGGGTTCTCCATCATATTCATTGAGATGGGTGATCAAGGTGGATAGGCCCCAATCGAGTACATGTACGTCGCCGAAATCGCCGACAATGACATTGGATGGCTTTAGGTCAAGATGGATGACGCCTTTGGTATGGGCATAGTCAATGGCGTTGCAGACCTTCAGGAAGATGCCGATCAGGCGGGTTCGGGTGTAGCGTTTACGGTAGGCACTATTGCCTTCGTGCAGTTTCCTGATGATCTCGCCGAGGGTTTCGCCCTTGAGCGCCTTCATGGTGAAATAGGGATTCCCGTCTTCATCGACGGCGATGTCGTAGATTGGAATAATGTTTGGATGCTGCAGGTTTGCCGTTAACCGGGCTTCGTAAAGGAATGAATCTATGTCCTCCTTCGCGGCTATCTTGGAGTCCTGAATCAGCGCCATAGCCACCTTGCGGGCCGTACGGTGGTCATCGACTTCCCAGATGGCCTTCATTCCGCCTTGGTTGAGTTTTCTGTTGGGCGAGTAGCGGTCGGCCGGATTCCCATCCATCAGATCGTCGTGGGATTTAGACTGATCCTGCAAATCCTCTTCGAAAAGGATTTTTTCAGTATCCGAAAAAACGATGTCGCCGGCAAAGAGGTTGGGATTTCCGATCTCCCGGTTGGGTTGCCTGTTTTTTTGTTCCGGCTGCTGATCCTTGTTTTCGGACTCGTCCATACCATTTTCATCCATGAAAAGTTAAAGGAAAGCGTAGCACTGTCGTGTGTTGCGGGCAAAATAAAACCCCGCTGGTTAGGCGGGGTTCGGAGTAAGTATCGGAAGCACGCAATGGGTTTGGGTTCACTTGAGCTGCGTTTGCTTCAAATAGGGTGTTGTTGGGTTCAACTATGAATACGAGGTGGGAATTCAGATCGTTACCCGAAAACCGCATTTATTTTTGTTTTTATTTCCAGCGCCCGAAAATCCCTTTAAAAACCGCTTTTTTTGAGATGGAAAAAGTATTGGCTTTGCAAATCAAAGCCTCGTATTCACGGAACATCCGCATGGCTTGGAAGCAAATGACCGGCGACGAACCAGCGGTTCAACCTTGGCAGGGGCTGGGTTTTCGAATAAACCATCTGGCATGAATCTCGAAGCCCGGACGATCCAAGCCATGATCCGCATCTATTGCCGCGCCCACCACGGTGCGGCAAAGGATCTTTGCGAAAATTGTTCCGGGCTTTTGACGTATGCGCAACAGCGCATCGAAAAATGCCCATTCGGGATCAAAAAGCCGGTTTGCAACCAGTGCTCGGTGCATTGCTATAAACCGGATATGCGCAAACAGGTTCAGGAAATCATGCGCTTTTCCGGTCCGCGCATGATGCGGCACCATCCCATTCTGGCGCTTCGGCATCTGGTGCGTTCAAGATCCAGCACCTATGGACGCTCGAAATAAACCACGCCTTTTCGGGGGCAGACGGTAACCACATATTTCCTGAGCATACCGATTCCCGCGCGCGGCAGTCCATCGTATGTGGCGCTTTGGATCGTAGGGGTGTTCACATAGACCACTTCGCCAAGCTCGATCATCGGGGTGATCGACGCGGTTGCGTTGTTGACGACAAAATCATAGTTGCCGGCCACATCGAGTATAATGGGGGTTTTGTTTCCGCCAACGGCACCGGCAACGGCCAGCCCGATTCCCCTGGCCCGGACGATTGCAGCTTCACCGATCAGCCGGTTTTCGTTTGGCGTGTAGGCGATGGTTGCTGAAAAGTTTACGCGTCCCCGATCCAGGTCAAACTGGACATATTCAAAGGTGCTGAGAATATCATATCCGATCAGGCTGTGGATCTTGCAATCCTGAATGCCGCGGTTCAGTGGGCCCAGTGAGTTCAGGGCCATACGCACAAACACAGGCGAATTTTCAATAAAGAGCTGGTTGATACGCATCTGAGGAATGACAGCTGCATAGGCCGCGATGTTGCCGACATAGCTATTCCCCTGATAAGCAATGGTTCGTCCGTCCAGTCCCAGAAAACTGGCCTTGAATTCCTGTGCTTTTTCAAAGTCAAACCATGATTCCGTTGAGCTTGGGTCAAGGAGTGCATTCATCGTCATCCGGGCTGCGGATCCGTTCATGTGGATGACCGGAAGATCGCTGGAGATAAATTTAGCGCTGGCCACATGTCTGGGATGCAACCGGGCACTGCCGCGCATGGCGATTCCGTTGTTTACGGTGGGATAGACCGAAAACCCGAACTGCTGCGGAGGCTTGGCGTTCGCGAGGGCCGCTTGAATCTGGTCCTCGTTGAGCAGAACTTCGGATTTACCATCGCTTTTTATGCTGTTGCAACCTGATATCAAGGTGCAGGCGGCCAGTAGGGCAATAATCTTTCGGGTCATCGTTGATGTCCTTTTTTAGGGGGTGGCTGTCGGAACGTCTTTGTCGTAGGCATCCAGCAGAAACACAATATCCGCAGGTCTCTCGGAAAGGCAAGCCAGGAAGAGATTGTCCGTCAAGGCGAAGGTAAGGCTCATACCTCTGGCGATGTCGGGTGCATCATAGCGCCACACTGGCCAGACGGAATGCTTTCCAAGAAAAATGAGGTTTTTGTCGGACGCATTTTCAAGCTTCCAGCGTAGCCAGGGGCTGCGCCACCCGACCCAGCTCGCCACCGCCCAGCTTTTGCACTGGCCGACTTGCTGGAACGGGATGTCGGCTACGGCTATCTCCGAGGCCGCGGCCAGTCCGGTCCATTCATTCGACTCCAGCAGCCCGCGAAGCGAGTTGCCAGCACCCAGGGTTTTATCAAGCTGTGCGCAGACCGGGCTCTGCAGCAGGTCTTCCAGTGACTCTGCGTGGTATACAAACGATGATTCCGACGGAATGGCTTGTTGAACAGCACCGGGGATGAAGGGCTGGTAAAATGAATAATACAGTATGAGAGCGGTAAAGAGCGCTCCCAATGCAAGTGTTCCGCTAAAACGCAGTTTCGTCATGCCCGAACAGTTCCGACGATGTCTTGAACCGAAGCATGGCCCTTGTGTACGAGATAGGCCTCGATCCCGTCGATAACCCGGTCGACAGTCGAGGGATCAATGAAGTTCGCGGTTCCCACGGCGACGGCGGTTGCACCGGCCACCATAAATTCAATGGCATCCTCCGGTTCGAAGATTCCACCCATGCCGATGATCGGCAGTTTCGTGGCTTTGGCGGCATCCCATACCAGCTTGATGGCAATCGGTTTGATGGCCGGACCACTGAGTCCGCCTGTCCGGTTGGCCAGCTCGGGCTCGAGGGTTTCGATGTTGATGGCCATGGCAGGATACGAATTCATAATCGAGATCGCGTCGGCTCCGCAGTTCTCCGCCGCTTTCGCAAACTCACCGATATTGGAAACGTTCGGTGCCAGCTTGGGGATGATCGGTTTTTGCGTTTTGCCACGGACCAGTTCGATCACCCGCGAGAACATGTCGACATCCGTTCCGAAGGCGGAGCCGCCTTCCTTTACGTTGGGGCAGGAGAGGTTGATCTCATAGGCGGATACAGTATCTTCATCATCGAGCAATTCAACAACCCGGCCATAATCCCCCATGGCCTTGCCCCAGATATTGACGATAACCGGCGTGTCGTATTGTTTCAGGAAGGGAACATATTTTTCGATGAAACCCTTGGCCCCCGGACCCGGCAGGCCGATGGCATTGAGCATGCCGCCGCGCGTTTCGCAGGTTCGCGGGGTCTGGTTTCCGATATGCTCTTCGGGGCAGATGCCCTTGACGGTGATGGCGCCCAACCGGTTCAGATCGACCAGTTCGGCATATTCCGGTCCGTAGCCAAATGTTCCCGAAGCCACCGTCACCGGATTCTTCATCTCCATCGCACCGATTTTTATTTTCAAATCTACACTCATTTAAGAATCCGTTTTTACCAACCACTGCATACACGGAAGTAGGTTTGAGAGTTCCCCGTGTTTTCTGTGTATTCCGTGGTTTCTATTCTTCCCATATAATCTCTCTGGACTCGAAGATCGGGCCGTCCTTGCAGCAACGCGCCCATTCCCATCCATCGTCGGTTTTGCGCTTGATGACGCAGGTCAGGCAGGCGCCGACTCCGCAGGCCATGTTTTTGTCGAGCGAAAGCCACGCGGTGAAGTCGTTTTCAATTGCCCGGTCGCCCATGGCTTTGAGCATGGGATTGGGGCCGCAGACGAACAGTTCTAGATCGGTAGCGTTTTCCTGCTCCTTCATCCAGGGATCGAAGGCATCGGTCACAAGACCCTTGATCCCAAGCGAGCCATCGTCGGTCGTGGGGCGGACGTCCCACCCGAGTTCCTTGAATTCATCGACACAAAGGATGTCCTGCGCTGCACGTCCTCCAAAAAAGGCGACGCCTTTGACAGGGAGTTCTTTGGCCTTCAGGTAAAGTGCGGCGTTGCCGTAGCCGCCTGCCACCAGAACCGGTAGCTTGCCGGGGGCCATTTTCGGATAGCCGTTGCCCAGCGGGCCGATGATGTCGAGCTTCTGGCCGACTTGCAGCGAGATCATGGACTCTGTGCCGCGTCCCACCGGCTTGTAGAGAATGCTCACGCCTTCGGCGCCGGCTTTGTAGATGCTGAAGGGGCGGCGCAGAATGCGGTCGCCCAGCTGTGGAACCTGAAGATGAAGAAACTGTCCGGGCTTGACCAGCGGTCCCACGGCGGGTGCGCCGAGGCGGAGGATGCGGTAGTCGCCCTGGAAGTTATGGTGTTCGAGTACGGTTGCTTTTTCTTGTTTCATATCGGCGCGGGATTGTGCGGATTTAGTCATGGCAGGTCAAACGCATTCAGCTCGCGACGTTTTTGGCTGTTAAAATCCCTATAAGAGCGTGATAGTTTGCGATGAGTTGGCGGAGCGGGAGGCATCAACCGTTGATTGGAGGGTGTGTAATGAAGAAATGGATTCTGCCGCTGGCAGTTGGAGTGTTGTTGTCGGCCGGATGCAGTACGACGTCTATGAAAGGGACGCCGTTTTATTCCGGGGAATATGAGAAGCGTGAAGGTCCGGCTGCGGATCGGTTTAATCTTTGGCCCATCGTCTACTACCGCGATCCCGCACTGGCTGTTCTATGGCCTTTGATGGAATTCAGCCCGGAACATCAGGCGGTTCGGCCGGTGTATTCGGCGTACGACCTGGACACGGACCATCCGGTCTACAACGTCTTGTGGCCGCTCGGGCGCTTCGCTCCCGCTGAAAAGGATTATCGTTTCTTTCCGGTTTATTGGGGTGATGATTATTTCAATGTGCTGCCCCTGTACTGGCATGAAGGTCGCCCGCTGGCGGGTACCGGCCACGATGCCTTGTTTCCGCTGTGGATCTGGCAGAACAAGGAACGCGGCAACTCGCTGCATCTGGCATGGCCGTTCTATGCACGGCATCGCTACGACACCTGGAATGCCTGGCACCTCTGGCCGGTTTACGGGATGAAGCAGACTCCGGGTTCTCTTGAACGCGATGTTGTATGGCCGTTGATCCACTCCTATACGAATAGGGCCGGCTCGGGGAGCTGGGTCATCCCGGCTTACGCCTATGCAAAAACCGGCCAACGTTCCACTTTCCTATCGTTGCCCTACAGCCGTAGCCTGGCGAAAAATCCGGGCGGCAGGAGCTGGGATCTGGCCTTGCCGCTGTGGCAGCGAACCTGGCAAGGGAGCCTCACCAGTTGGACGCTGTTCCCTGCTTTGTCGTGGGGACGCACGGGGGATGACTGGTCATGTAGCTGGTATGCCCTGGGATTGGGGGGGCTGGCCTCGTCACCGGACAGCCGGCATCACCATCTTCTGCCTGTTTACTACTACGGCTCCAATCCTGAAGCCACGGCATTATACACCCTGCCGTGGTGGTGGAAAAAGCGGGCTGACGGTTCCGGATTCAGTGCTGTTGTGCCGGCCTATTACCATGGCTATTCCGACCAGTATTCTTCGTTTTATTCCCTGCCGTGGATGCGCAAGAAGTATGCCGATGGCACCGGCTGGAACAGCTCGTTTCCGCTTTATTTCTACAGCTCGAACCCGCAATCAACATCCCTGTATACATTGCCCTGGTGGATGAAGAAGTATGCCGATGGTTCGGGCTGGCATGCACTTGCTCCGTTGTACTACCGCAGCTATTCCGACGAGGGATCGGCCTTCTACTCGCTGCCGTGGCTCTCAAAAAAGCGTGCGGATGGTTCCGGGTGGCAGGCTTCGGTTCCGCTCTTTTACCGGGACTTTTCGGCCGAGGCTTCGTCGTTCTATTCCCTACCGTGGTTAAGCCGGAAAAAGGCTGATGGATCCGGCTGGGACACGACCATTCCGCTCTACTATCGGAACTATACGCCAAATTCTTCTTCGTTCTATTCGCCGGTTTGGATGGCGGAAAAACATCCGGATGGAACGGCGTGGAAGGCTTCTTTCCCGTTTTATTACAGCGCCCGATCCGCCGATGGCTCGATCCTGGTCACTCCGTTTTATGCCCGTAAGCTGCATGACGATGGATCGCTGGCCTGGCGCTGCTATATCCCGTTGGTCTATGTGAACGAAGATTATGACGCGCATTTCATGACGTTGCTTGGCGGCCGCTGGCGGCTGGGCGACCAGGAAAACTGGATGGCATTGCCGTTGTTGAGCGGCGGGGCAAAGAATGCAGATTCCGGGCGCAACATCTACCTCGGCGGATTGGCTGCCCAGCGATGGAGTGAAACCGGAAGCTCGCACTATGTATTCCCGTTCTACTACCGGGCTCCCCGGGATCGTACATTCGTCTCATTGCCGTATTCGACCTGGGATGATGATGGAAAACAGAACCACGTGATTCCACCGTTGCTGAGCGGCTGGAAAACCGGGGATGAAAAGACCCGCGCCATATTGGCGGCGGGGCTGGTCGGCTTCCAGCGGGGAGGTCCCAATGACTATTCCTATGTTGCGCCGCTCTACTACGCGTCCCCGAAACAGGGATCTTTCATTTCGCTCCCATACAGCGCATGGCGCAACGGCGACGACCGGCAATACCGTCTCCTCCCGCCGTTGCTGAGCGGCTGGTATTCAGAAGAAGGGATGTCCCGCGGAATCATCGCCGCCGGACTGGCCGGATATCGATCAGGTACGGAGCATCCCTATCACTACGTATTTCCGTTCTATTATTCCGCCCCGCAGGACGGAAGCTTCTATTCGCTCCCGTATTCCACCTGGGGCGACGACTACCGGAAAAACCATCTGGTTCTTCCGCTGTTGAGCGGATGGCATACCGGCAGCGACAGTTCGGGCGGGACGTTTGCGCTCGGGTTGGCCGGCTACCGGAAGGGCGGAGCATACTCCTACAGCTACGTGCTCCCGTTCTACTACGCCGTTCCGGAGGAAGGGTCATTTCTGTCGCTCCCCTATGCCACATGGATATCGGGTAATCGAAGAAACCATGCCATTCCGCTCTTGCTGAGTGGCTGGAGTCAGGCCCCCGAATCCACGGATTATCTGTTGCTGGGCGGTCTGGGATATTGGCGGCAGGGCTTGTCGGGCACGGAAGGTTCGCATCTCCTGCCGTTCTATCTGTGGGAGAAGGATAAATATTTCTATTCGGCCATCTACGGCAAAAACCGGCAGAGGAGCTATTTTGCCACGCCTTTGGTGGGCCGCTATGAAATCGGAAGCGGTAAATCCGGGAGTTGGGTTTTCCCGGCTTACTGGCACAAGCGAAGCCTTTCGACCGATGCGGTCCAAGGCTATTATTTCCCTTTGGGCTATTACAGAAAGAACGAAAACCGCTCGAACCACGGGTTCTTGGGAATCTATGACTATGACCACTGGACCGGGAAGGGAAAGACTCGGGGGGCAAAAGCCGGCACCACGCAGACGGTGCAGGAAACCAAAAAACTGCACTACCTGCTCTCCCTGGGAGAATCATCGGAATATTGGGACTACGAAGCGGGCCGGAAAGAGGGTTCCCGTACATTGCATGTCTACACAAAACAACAATCGTTCTTCCCGTTGTGGCATCATCGCATCAACGACAGGCGTATATCAGGAAGCCGGCTGGAAACCTCTTCGTTGCTGGGCATCCTGTACGACACCCGGCACGAACAGGAATCGAAAGAAGAGGGGCACGACTATTTCCGCCGGCGCGTGCTGTGGCATCTGTTCCACTACGAAAAACTCAATGGCGACATGAGCACGGACATCTTCCCTGCGATCACCGTCGATTCCTATAAGAACGGATACTACAAGCTTTCGTTCATGTGGCGTCTGTTCCGCTATGAGAAGGATCCGGAAAACGGAGAGAAGAAACTGGACGTGCTGTTCCTTCCGCTCAAGCGCTGATCAATCGTCGTTATCCGGCTCGATGTGTACGGTGACGTCTGCAACCGCCGGCCCTTTTTCGAGAAGCTGGTTCTGGACGGCGGTGGCGATGTCGTGGCCTTCGCGCACCGACTGGTCGCCGTTTACCAGTACATGCAGGTCGACAAACAGGCCGGCTCCGAGACGGCGGGTCCGCAACCGGTGAACCGAGCAAACGCCCGTAACCGATTTGGCCAGATTTGCGATTTGCTGAACATCTTGTTCATCGGCTCCCCGTTCGGAAAGCTCGGATAGGGCCGGTGCTGCGATCTCCCAGGCTACCTTGAGAATAAGTCCGGCCACGAGGACGGCACCGAGCGCATCGAGAAACGCCCAGCGCGGGCCGATGGCGGCGATGCCCACAGTCACGAGCGCCGGAATGGAACTCATGGCATCGCTTCGATGGTGCCAGGCATTGGCGATAAGCGCCGGCGAGTGGATCCGTTTGCCCACGGCCCGGGTTTTGCGGAAGAGAATCTCCTTGGTGATAATCGACACCGCCGGGCCCAGCACCGCAAACAGCAGCGGGGGCCGGCTCGCTTTCCCGCCAAGGCGTTCGACGGCATCCCATCCGATTTCAACAGCGACAACGGCCAGCAATACACTGATCAGCAGCGTGATGATGGTCTCGAAGCGCTGGTGGCCATACGGGTGCTGCTCGTCCGCCGGTGCGGACCAGAATTTCAATCCGAACAATACCAGTACGTCCGTCACCATATCCGACAGGCTGTGTACGGCATCGGCGATTACCGCATGGGAGTGTCCCAGTATACCCAGGGTAAATTTGACCGCGGATAGAAGCAGGTTGGCCACCATGCCTGCGACTGTGATCTGTTTAGCCTCATGAATATCCGGATACATGCCGGGACTCTAATGCAGTCCTTTCCCGTAAGACAAGGCCGGAGATTTTGCGCTGCGCGAAAGTATGCATTGTTTTCCTGAAGGAAGCCGTTATTTTGCTGGTATGAGATTTAAGACTGCCATCCTGTTTCTTTTATTGCCGCTGATGGCCACGGGGGCGTCGCTCCGCATGGAGGGCGATCGCGTATGGCTGAACGGTGAGGGGGCCTCCCTGCCCAAGGTGCTGGCACTATTTGAACAATGCGGTGTGGAGGTTCTGATCGACCCGTCACTCGACCTCGCCCGCGTTCCGGGTAGCTGGGAAAACGCCAAGGTCGACCGGGTGATCTCTCAGTTGGCGAGTCCGCACAGCTATCTCCTGGAATGGACTCTGGTCGATGGCCCGCTCGGAAAATTCTACAAGGTCTCCTCCATTCGCATCTTTTCCGATGGGCATGAGTCGTCTGTTCAAAGGTTGGGCAAAGGCGAGCGGGTACTGGATGTCGTTGAAGGGCCCAACGGTATTAAATATGTCCGCGGCGAGATCATGGTGGGTTTTGCCGAGGGCTCGACCACGGACGATCTCAAGGCGCTGCTGGATAAGCTTGGCGGCACCGTGATCGAAGTCATCGATCCTCCCGGAATCTACCGCATCAAGCTCAGGGAAGGGCTGTCTGTTGAAGATGCGATGGCTATCGCATCGGCGCAGGATAAGGTGAAGGCGGCAGAACCGAATCGCGCCTTTTCCGGCGACGGCAATCCGGCGGTTCCGATTTCCGGAACGCGATCCGGCATGAATTTAAATCTGGTTCCCGGCGAAACGGCAATCGCTGTATTTGACTCGGGGCTGGATCCAAAATACGCGGACCTGCCCTATATCCGGGGCATCTATAACGCCGTTGATCCGGCTGCCGATATGACGGATCCTTCCGGTCACGGCACACTGGTTGCCCTGATTGCCTCCGGAGCGATAACCCCTTTGGGCGCGAATCCTGCGGAGATCGGGGCTCCGGTATTGGCGGTGCGGGTGTTTGATGAAAACGGAATGACCTCATCCGACATTCTCATGCGGGCGGTCGATTATGCAATCGGATCAAAGATCGATATAATCAACCTGAGTTTCGGGACCTACGAGGATCTCGGTTTTCTAGAGTATGCGGTACAGTATGCCGCGGAGCAGGGGATCACCATTTTCGTTGCTGCCGGGAACGATGGACTCAATGTTGCCGTCAACCCGGCGGCCAGTCCCGCCACCATCTCAGTGGGTGCCACGGACGAAAATGGAAATGTCGCCGGCTACTCGAATACCAAGGCGGATGACTTCCTTCCTGGCAGCGTCCTGTATGATGGCGAAATACACCGGGGCACGTCGTTCGCCTCTCCGTTGGACTCCTACCTGCATGCGACACAGAAGACTGATTGATGAGCGGTCCAGATCGTTGATGAAACAGGCTTGCTGACCGTTTAAAAATGGCTTTCCGTGTTCTTGGAAAGCCGGCGCCGGCCATCTATACTTTTGCCATGAAAAAGATTGGCGTTATTGTGAATACGAAGCGGCCTCGTGCATCGCATGTACTGAAAGAGCTGCGGCAACTGGCGGAAAAGCACAAGTTTGCGCTCTATGCCGAAGATGCTTCCATGGTTGAAGCGCTCGGTGCGGAGTACCTTCCCGCCGACTCGTTCGACAAAAAGGTCGATGTGGTGCTGGCGCTGGGAGGCGATGGTACGGTGCTGTATACCTCGCGCGCGCTGCATGGCTCCGACGTGCCGATCATGGGGATCAATCTCGGGAGTCTCGGCTTTCTGACCAGCGTGGGCGATACGGAAATCGCCGCAGCACTCGACGCCATCGCACACAGGACCTACAAGGTGTCCAGGCGTCTCGTTGCTGAATGCCGCATTTTCCAGAATGGCAATCCGGTGGGCGAGGAATCCGCGCTGAACGACATTGTGCTTGGTTGGGGGGCGTCTTCCCGTATTTCCACCTTAAAGCTTTCGATTGATGGCGAGCCGATCGGCTCGCTGATGTGCGATGGCCTGATCGTATCGACCCCGACCGGAAGCACCGGCCATTCGTTATCGGCTGGCGGTCCGATTCTGCATCCGGGAATCGGCGGTTTCGGGATTAATGTCATCTGTCCGCACACCCTCGGAACGCGTCCGCTGGTGGTGCCCGACTCCAGCCGGATCGAAATCGAGGTGGTGAACGCTACCAAGGAACTGATTCTTTCGATCGATGGACAGGATGAATACAAGATCGAAAAGGGCGGGCGCATCGAAATCCGCAAGAGCCCGCATGAAGCCCGCTTCCTGCAACTCCAGGATCACAGCTACTTCTCCGTTCTTACGCAGAAGCTGCATTGGCGCGGCTCGGCGTTGTAAAACGGATGGATACGCTGGCTGCGATATCGCAGAAACGACAGGAAGTCGCTTCTACGTTTACGATCTGAAGATACCCTCGTTCAGCCGCTGGTGGTCGTCGAAGGCGACCGGCAGGCTGAGCAGGATGTTGACCAGCGCAGCTACAACCATCGAAGTGAAGATGCAGATCATGATGCCGATCTGGTATTTGATGGCTTCCATCGGCATCGCGCCTCCCAGAATCTGGCCGGTCATCATGCCGGGCAGGGAAACTATGCCCATGGTGGCCATGGTGGCGACAGAGGGATTGACGGCGGCTTTGATGGCATCGCGCAGGTAGGGCTGTACGGCCTCTCGCAACGTGGCGCCGAGCATGAGATAGGTCATGAACTCGTTTTCATTTTTCCGGATGCCGCTGTAGAACCGCTCCAGACTCAGTACGTTGCTCCGCAGGCAATTCCCCAGAATCATGCCCGTGATCGGAACCAGGTAGCGTGCGTCGTAGATGGGGTCGGGGCGGATGGCCACGAGGATGAACCATCCGCTGGCTAGGAGCGTGCTTCCTGCCACGCCGGCCAGGGACCGCCAGAAAAAACGGCTGCGTTTCAGGCCTGCCTTGTTCAGGATGCTCATGTTTGCCACCACCAGCATGGTCACCACCCACAGCAGGCTGATAAAAGCATTGTTGAGCTGGAAGACAAACTTTAGATAGAGGCCGACCAGAATCAACTGGATGGTCATGCGTGCCAGTGCCAGCAGCGTGTCGCGGGCAATGCCGAGCCGCAGGTAGAAGAAAATCGCCAGCGGCACTAGCATGAGTGCGTACATCCATAGCATGGATAGCAGGGAAAGTTCAGCGGTCATGCCGTACCTCGTTCAGCTCCTGGTTTGCGATGTCGATAATGCGGTTTCCCGCTCTGATCCATTCCGGATCGTGCGATACCGATAAAAGCGTAATGCCGGAATTGAAGAGTTCCTCCATGACCGCGGCCTTGCTTGCCGGGTCGAGGGCCGATGTGATTTCATCGGCTAGAAAAACAGTCTTATCGAGCAACAGGGCGCGGGCGATGGCGATGCGCTGTTTCTCGCCGCCGGAAATCCGGGCGCAGGGTTTCTCGAGAATATCAACCGCCAGATGCAGGCGTTGGAGCAGATCGGCAATCTTTCCTTTGTCCGGATGGTTATGACGATGGGTCTTGTAGCCGAAGGGCAGCAGGAGGGCATCGCGAACAGAGCCGGCACCCAGTACGGGTTCCTGTCCGATGAAGGCGATACGGCTGCGGATATCCATCACTGTCTCTGCCGAGAGTTCCATCCCATCGACCCGTACCGAACCCGCCGCGATAGGAATCGCCCCCATGGCACATTTCAATAGCGAACTTTTGCCGCAACCGGATGTTCCGCGCAGTACGACCTTGTCACCCGCAGCAATATGCAGGCTCACCTGCTTCAGGAGCGTCTGGCCATGCACCTGCAATATGATGTTCTTGTATTCAATCATGGAGGAGAATCTTACGTGCGATCTTGTCCCTACTCCAATCAATTCATATCAGGCATTAAAACAGGCTTGTCCGCCATCTCGTCTGCCGTAGCTTCAGCGAATGATGAAGCCTTCGGCGATGGCGAATGCATTTTGGGGACTCTCGTTCCTTGCGCAACCTCCTCCGCGATGCTCCGTCCGCGGAAGGCCCCTCGCGCTGGGTGAACAATTAGTTCATTGCTACATCATCGAATTCAGATTATCCAGCTGAGAATCCAGACCTGACATCGAATCCACATCCGGACTCAAATCCGTATCTTGCGAAATAAACACATGTTTTGCCCACACGACATGCTCCTTTAACGCATTTGGAAAGGAAGCATCACGCACCGAACGAACACCATCCAGAGGGGGACCATAGATCTTAAACCATATCCCTAAGGGCTTATCCTCGCGAATCTTCATGTTATCTGTTGTCAGAGTGCCGTTAAGGCCAGTCGTATAAGCGGCCCGCATCTGCTTCTCCAAGGATACCTCTTTTGTTGTCTTTACGACCTTTTTGCGGGCGGCAAAATTGTCTATCGTGATTGTCCCTCCAATACAGCGCATCTCATCAGGCGTCCCGTTATACCCCTTCCGGTTGATATAAATAACATAGTCTACCTTCAAAGAAGGTAGCGGGTTTTTCGTGCGGTTTTCCATCGTCAAGTCATAGCAAATTTCATCACCAATGAACCGTTTATTGATTGATACGCGTAGATAATTCTCAGAAAGAAACTGGTTGGCCTGTATCCATCTGCGGACATAGGCTGCGGATTCATACGATAAGGCAGAAGGATTCATCCATGTCCTGTTACCGCTATCAGTCAAGATGAAGACCCGCCCGGTTGAGGCCTCGAATTTAAGCAGTTTAGCTCGAATGCTTCGTCCTTTCGTATCGGTAAATGTATGGAAATTCTCGTTTGCCGCTGTGACGTGTATTTCCATCAGCAAACAAATTATCACCGTTGCAATTATGTTTTTCTTCATGTTTTACCTTTTACTGCCAACGTTACGTGTGACCCGCGTTGAGCTAAACGTTGACCGAATCAAAAATGCGTTGTTCCGCGCCGAAAGCGCAGCGATAGATAACTTCCCTTAAGGGGAAATAGCGCCTTGGTGCGATTCACGGTCCACGCGCTGGTTCGATTTATTATTTTAAACAGGGCATCACGAAAAAAATAATGATGATTGCCAGTAAGAGAAGTAATCCACCAACAAACGACCATTGCTGATTTTTCCGTTGCTGTTCAATCCTTCTAATTATGCGATCACTTAGCTCTCCATTCTCTGGTGGAGTCGTGAACAACTCTGTTACATCAATACCGCCCAAAACGTTGCTGACTATAACTGAAAAGGTCCAAAAGAATCCCTGTATAGACCACCACCCAAGGAGCATGGTTGGTATGGAAACAATGAGTCCCTGGAATGATTGGCTTTTATCTCTGGAAACCCAATACAGCTTTGATGATATCCGATAGAAGATTACTGCAGAGATCACGGATCTATACTCAACAATTGAGCCACCTTCTTGTTCCAGTTTCTTCAAAAGTTCTGGAAGATCCTTCTGCCCGCTTTGGGTGGTCCATTGCGTTGGTATCATAATCTCACTCTTTCCTTTATTAATCGAACGTTACGGGTGAACTGACCCGGGAAATCAACTTCACTTAATCGACGGGCGTTGTGCCGGGTAAGCTCAGCCCGCTGGTTAGGCCTGTTATTGTAATTTAGGCAAGTCAACATAACTTATCGCGTAGTCTCGAGGATTAAACCGTAGCTGTTTCTTTCCGTTGGGTCTTGTTATTAAGGAAATAGATCCTAAGTCAGCCTTATCGACATTCGGATTGTTTTTCAAAATATACTCTATGATCTCTTCGGTGGTGTTCGGATTCCTTCCGTTTTCCTTCGGATAGTCAGCAATTGCACTGTAGACAATGTTTTCGATCTTAGTAGTTTTTGGTGTTTCGAGGATGTTGACTATAGCCACTGTATTGTCAGAAGAAAATGCGATGGTTACAGGTTCAGTGTTAGGCTTGGTGCATATGGCATAAGGGTTGGATGGTGTTGGAGTCCCGTCTAGCTTTGAACGTGTTGTTTTCAACTCCCAGTCATATCCTTGAGCCAATATAATCTGCTTAGCATCTTCAATCGATGTACCCCTAGGTAACATTGCTCTTAAATCTGCATTGTTTTCCGCCTGATCTTGGGATAGCGCAATAGCAGGAGCTTGAATGCTCTTTGTTGTGCAACCCCAAATAAGTGCAGGCAGAATTGCAACGATTAGTACGATCGTGTGTTTCATAGGTTCCCTTTCTGTTGCATGGCTGGACGCATATAAACGTTAATAACGTTAAAGCCAGATAGTTTAGTTTAGATATCTTTGTCGAACGTTACGTGTGACCTGAACGGGATATATGCGTTGGGCATGAGAAAATTGTGCGTTTTGAACCTCTTCGTTCTTGAACCGTTCTCTCTGTTCACTATTTCCCTTCTGGAAATTATGGCTTCGCGCATGCGGAAATTATCTTCGGTTGCCATTCCGCGCTTCATTGCTGTGAACTCCAGCCTCACTACGTGTCGCTTTCGGCCGCGTAAGGTCCACGCACTGGTTGGCCCTGTTATAGTTTCTTTTTGAATCCTTTGTTCTTCTCTGGATCAAATCCCAATGACTCATAGAACTGACGTGCATCATATCGGTCTGTATCGGTCACTAATATAAGATGACAGCACTCTCTCTCTTTCGCTTTTTCCTCAATTGAATTCATTAAAAGGGAACCGATACCTTGCCGTCGTACAGTCTTATCAATTATCATATCTTCAACGACCATGAATGGTTTACAGTCCCCGTATAGCTCATGACAAACTACACCCATTACAGAGCCAACAATTTGATCATCAAGACGTGCTGCTAAGAAGGTGTAGTCAGGATTATCTTGGAGTTTAGCAAATGTGGACTGCATTTTATCCACTGATGACTCTTCGCCCCAGAATTGCGTGTAGAGAGATGCAAGGGCTGGGAGATCAGCTTCTGTTAGTTTCGTAATGTTCATTTGTTATTTCTGGCCAACGTTAAGCATCACCCTGAGCGCGCGGAGAAAACGATAGGGTGAATGCTCTGGTTAGGTGATATTCATTTCAGCTTCAAATACAGTTTTAGCTTGTCCTGATATTTTTAATCTATGTTTTTCCTGGAGCTCACATTCAACGATTCCTGTACGGCTTGATTCCTGAAAACCAACCATGGTTTTTTTATTGAGAATCCTACCCCAGTATGGAGCAAGGTAACAATGTGCAGATCCGGTAACCGGGTCTTCATGAATTCCAACACATGGGGCAAAGAATCGCGAAAGAAAATCATAACCCGGTCGATCTGATCTGCAGGTTATCATGAATGCTCCAAGATCTGCTTTCTTCAGCAACTCAAAATCAGGCTGTAATTTTCTAAGCTCATCAGGACTCTCTATTTGGAGCAGGTATCTTTTGGAGTTCTTTCCCGTATAAACTGGCTCTATCCTAAAAGCTTCGTTTAGGATTATGTTTTGCTCACATTCATCTACAAACAGCTGAGGGAAATCCAATTCAATTTTCCCTCTATTGTGAATAGCTCGAAGAGTGCCTGATCTAGTTTGGAAGTCCACTTTCTCCTGAGAATCAAATACTCCAGACTCCCATAAGATATGAGCTGACGCAATGGTTGCATGACCACAAAGGTCAACTTCCCGCTCCGGTGTAAACCACCTTAAATTTACATGTCCTTCTTTTATGAGGACAAACGCAGTCTCTGAGTGCTTCAATTCTCTTGCGATGCTCTGTTTGAGAGCATCGCTGATGTCGTCATTGTTCAGAATGATAACTCCAGCAGGATTCCCCTTAAACAGGTCGTCGGTGAATGCATCAATATGATATACTTTCATGTTTACATTCTCCCAACGCTACGTGTGACCCGACGCTGCTCATAAACGTCTGGCATGAAAATCATGCGTTTTTAACCTCTCGTTTCACTCGTTATTTATCTCCGATAAATTATCTGCGCTGCGCGTATGCCCCGCGTAAGGTCCACGCGCTGATTCGCTTATCTTGAATTATAATGGATTCATCAGGCTTTCCGCCATCTCTTTTACTCCGCGTTGCAGCTCAGTTCGACCTTTTGCCGATGAAATCCCCTCAACCCAAAAAGTTTCGTTTAAGTGGCCTAGGAAAAAATAACCTTCATAAAAAATCGTGGGATAATTCTTTTTGAAATAGGGCCGTAGCCGTCCGCTTACGCGGCAGGCCATCATGCCGTTGATGGTCATTTGCTCGAACAATGCATCGCTGTCATTTAACCGGACCTTTTGGTAGTCCCTTATATTATACATTACTCTCTTTTTTATTACGGTTGAGAATTGATTGAGGCTCTTGATAAAATCGAGCCGCTCAGAAGCAAATAAAATGTATGATTGCTCATCATCGCTCTTAAATAGAAAGCGCTCATCAAAATTGAGTGCTAGAGAGAGCGTGTAAATATCGCGTTCCTTCACCAACCAGTTAACCGGATGCTCAAGGGGGCCAGCTGATGCGGCTGCGACCTTTTTTGGTATAATGTAGTAACCGTCTGGAATATTCACAGTATAACCATTCCAACCTAGCTGTGGGTCGTGAATTACGTTCCCAGAAATTTCGGCATGATGGTAAACTTGGCATCCTGCTAATCCGATTAAGGTCAGCGTTGGGATCAGAGTGTTCTTGATTAATTTTTGTATCATAATATTCCTGTTAGCGAACGTCTGGTGTGACCTGCGCGGGACCATCAACGTCAGGCACGACGGAGAGTGCGTTTTGAGCCTCTCGCTTCACTCGTTTTTTCTCTGATAAATTATCTGCGCTCGCGTAAGGTCCACACGCTGGTTCGACTAATTCTATTTTACAATAACCCGGTACCGCCGTTTTGGTGTATTGCGTGTTGAGAAAAATATATTGGTGTTTGCTCCGGTTGCCGTAAAGGGAGGTGCAAAAGGTTGCCAGTTGGGTGATTCTATATCTTCTGTAAACTGAACCTGATATACTTTCCCTTTGATTGTTGGGAAGTAAATCTCTCCTGCTGGTGCCGAGGAGAAAGGGCAGACGTCTTCTTTAATATAGTTGCACTTGAGATAAACGTCTTCGGTTGAGGTCGTCATATAATTAGTTGTTATACCTATGGGATCCGGCATGGTTTCGTCAAAGACAAAGGGACGATAACAAACCTTGGTTGAAGCTGATTGTGACTTTGAAATCTTCGTATCTCGGTTACATGCAATCATAACCCAGTAGTTACCAGGGGATAAAACCAGTGGTTCGGCAATGGGAAGTTCCGTAGCTCCGCGATCACGTATGCGAAGCGCAGGAATCTCGCCAAGTAATTTCCCGGGCTGGTCTTCCGAGTCTGCGTATATTCCTGCTCTGCACGTTCCTCCAGGCTGATCAAAAATGATGCCGATATGGGTGAGGATGGCTTCTTCAGAAACGTAGATTATATGTCCGGTTAAATGCCCTGCTGAATGAGTTCCAGAGCCGGAACCATCGTTGGTGCTGCCAAACAATACCTGTCCGTCAGCATGTTGAGAGATTAACGCAACCATGGTTAGGATTACTGAAGATACGAATGTTTTTGGTTTGATCATATAATGTTCCTCTCAGTCGAACGTTACGTGTGACCTTCTTGGAACTCAGACTTTGCCTTCAAAAACGGGCGTTGTCCAAGTAGGGTCAATGACCTGGTTAGGCCATTGTTTCTCCAATGTCTTTTACTTCAAATTCAACACCACCGAATTTCCCTGCAACCAGGTTGTAAACCCAGCAACCGATAAACCCAAAGATGCCTGCGAGAATTGGCATGAAGAGATACATGAAGCCCATTATCTTCATTTCAGAACCACCAAAGATAATCATTGGAATACCGATTAGAGAATACAGCAGGCTGAATACTACGTATAAAATCACAATGATTTTACTAGTTTGGGCGACTGATATTCGTTTGATCTGTTTTTCATTTTTGTTCCTTTTTTATAGGTGCCTAACGTTTGGCGTGACCCGCGTGGGAAATAAGCATTTGGCACGATAGATTGTACGGTTTGAACCTCTCATTTCATTCGTTATTTATCGCAGATAAATTATCTGCGCAGCGCGTGCGACCGCGCAAGGTCCACGCGCTGGTTCGATATAAATTATTCTGCAAATTCAGACTGTCGTTTTTGTTCCGTATCAGGCCTTCCAATGAGCCAAAGAACACCACCAACCACAAGTAACACTCCTCGAATTATCCAACCGACTAAAGGGCCCCACATGTCAATCCAAGATAAGATGATAAATTCCATATGCACAAAATATAGAACTATGGATCCCGCTCCAAAAAAGAATATTGTACCGCCGATTTTTTTCATTCTATCTCCTTATAATTTTAATGTTTTCAAATCTCTGCATTAGGCAGGTTTCTTAAATTTTTCTTTCGTCGGACGTTACGTTTAACCTGCGCGGGAAATAAGCGTTTGGTACGATAGATTGTGCGTTTTGAGCCTCTCGTTTCACTCGTTATTTATCTCCGATCAATTATCTGCGCTGCGCGTGAGGCCGTGTAAGGTCCACGCACGGGTTCGATTCATTTGTTTTTTCAGACTAACGTCTTTGGTCGAGCAAGTTTGAGTCATTACTCCCCATAAAATACAATTAGTTTAGTCAATTTCTTTGTGAGTCATCAAATACACCATTGGTGATTATTTAGTAGATTTTACTAGGTGTGAATTGAAGGGAGTGGGGGAGATAGAGGACATCTTTATGGTTTGGCTGGTTCTGAAACGTTATCCCTGCTCGTCATGACAATGTATAATAACCCCCACGGCTCTATTACGACCTAAGGACAATACAAGATCAGCCCTCCATGAACTACTGGAAGAAATGTCGGCGGGAGGGAATCTCGGTTTGATGACGTTCCCTCGTGCGGCGATAGAGCAGGATGCCGCCAGAACCGACCACCAGCAGCAACGCGCTCGACGGCTCCGGAACTACTTCTACACTGGTCGCAGTAAAGTAGATGTTGTTACCATTTATGTCTCCGACGCGCATAAATCCATCACTCGGTGTATATGTCCCTAAATATCCTGTCATATAATTTGCAGGGTTAGAGAATGTCTCCGGAAATGAAAATTCACTAAACCGAAGATTTATAGCCGCAACCCATGCCACTTTGACGCCGTTCACGGTAAGACCGATGTCGGTAACGGGTGCTTCGGCGGTTAAGTTTACTTGATCCGTATCAAGTTGAGAATTTATAGACAAGTAGTCCTCATTCCATGGTGAGGGACGGACGTACGTTCCAGATAACCCGCTTCCGTGAACTGAGTCCCACAGTGCCGGGTAAATGGATTCTTGAACATACCATTGATTTTTAGAAGCAGAATATTCATCCCAAGGACTGCCGGTATATGTATCATTGAGAACCCAAGTAAAGCTGTAACTATGACCAGATAAATATCCCATTTTAGTTGTGTCAGCTTTCCCCCTGACAGTGATACTTACTAAATCAGCCGATGATATTCCCACAAATGCCATGAAGGCCAACAACGCCACGAACTTACATTTCTTCACAAAACCTCCTAATACTAATGTTTTACCTGCATTTTCCTAAATGGAAACATATTTGCTGGCCTGTCTATGATGCAAATATTGTGCTCGCTAAGCTATTGAGTTGGTATCTGCAAAACCCGAATCGAAACTATGTTTATTTCTAAGAAAAACTGTTATTATCAGGCAAATACACATGCTGTAAAAAAATCAATAATATATGTCAGAACGTTACGTGTGACCTGCGCGGGACATAAACGTTTGGCACGACAGATTGTGCGTTTTACCTCGTAAGGTCCACGCGCTGGTTGGCAAAATTTTTAATCTGCTTGCTGCATTCCACGAACGATGGAGTCGTGTATCATTTTTTGTAGTTCAGGGGTTGTTTTTGCCTCAACATAAACCTCTGGTTTTTCTGTATGTGCTTTTAGTTCAGATTGAATGCGAGCAATGTTTTCTTCGGTCAGAGGAATGGGGAGGGGTGGCAGACCAGCTCTGATCTGCTGCATTTGATATTGCTGTAAATCTTCCTGAACTTGCTCTCTCATAATTTCGATTTTTTCTTGGGATAAAGCTGAAGCTTTCTCTATTTGTATTTCGGGTGTTGTGCATCCGCTCAACAGTAGAATTAACAAAGAAGCATAGATGCATATTTTGTTCATATTTTCTCTCCTGAAACGTTACGTGTGACCTGCGCGGGGCTTCTGTGTTGTGGGCATGAAAATTGTGCGTTTTGAACCGCTCGTTTCACTCGTTATTTATCTCCGATAAATTATCTGCGCTACGCGTGCGGCTGCGTAAGCTCCACGCGCTGGTTGAGCTATTATATGTTCTGCTTCATCATTTTAGCAACTTCGTTATCAATTGGATTATCTGAACTTTCCAGAGCCGCTATAACACTCAACTGATCCTCTACTTTCTTATTTTGGTTTAATTTATACGATGCTTCGACATCCTTAATTTGGAGTCTGAAGACAACGATCCCGTCGAGTAGCTTCATATAGCGTTCATCATCTTTATCTAGATTCCATGGAGCTTCCGGTGCTTCATGTTGGGTAACCAAGGCATCTAGAAATTCAATAATTTCAGGCCTGTTATTTTGGGTCTTAATTTCTCCGCTGATTGAAACCGCCGTATAATTCCACGTCGGTACGTTCAATTCAGACTCATAAAACTTTGGGGAAATATAAGAATGAGGGCCGGTGAACATCACTTTGGCTATTGTTGAGTCATCCCATTTCGTCCATTGCGGGTTTGCCCGTGCAATATGGCCGTACAGACACTCTTCGGTTTCTGAAATTAGGAAGGGTGTTAAGGTCTCATCGATGGTTTTTCCGTCGGTTGTGACAAGCAGTCCGAAATTATGCTTACGAATGAAGGTATTAACTACCTCCCTGTCATTCATCTTAAATCTATCAGGTATGTACATATTTTTTCTTTGCCCAACGTCAAGTGGAGAGATGGCGAGGAGCGGGAGCGATCTCGGCATTCCTCTCACATGCCTTGTTAGACTCCCAATTTTCTTTCGGGAGCGTCATATTCAAAGGGTGGGTGAGATTATCGTTAAAGCGATAATCAATCAACTTTGAGGAGTGTGGTTGAAAGCCCATAGATTCGCAGAAACTGATTGCTGGAGTATTAATATCAAAAACTCCCAGAGTCATCAGGTCGAACTCAAATTCTTCGAACGCGATTTTAAGCGCTTGGGACAATATATCTCTTCCAATTCCTTTTCTTCTTTTCTCTTTTTTGCTTACTACAAACCTGTGAAAGCGACCAACTCCTGGTTCCATTTCTTTTATTTGAAGATGCCCGACGACTTCTTGCTGGTTCGATTCAACCGCGATGTAAGAATGCAACTCAGGGTTCTCTAGATCTTTCAAAAACTTTTCCTTTATAATCGGCCGCCCGATCTCATCCAACCAATTAAAAACCGTCCAATCATCCCCTGAGAACTCATTAAAACAGGAAATGTCTGAGGATTGGAATGGACGGAGATTAATCATCTATTTTTGTCTAATGTTAGGCGTGACCCGCAAAAATGGGGGGAGTGGTTCTTTGCCGTTAAATTAACTGCCGGACTCTGTCGGGTCCATGCCCTGGTTCGGTTTCATTATTATTGGAGATGTTTTGTTCATCTTTCTAGGGCATTGATTCATACACAATAAAGAAGTGGAGCATGCCGGCTGTGCCTGCTATTACGAAAAATGATAGAATGAAGCATGGAATTAGGTAAATAATGAGTCCCTTTGTCTTGAGTTTATCGCAAGCAACTAAGCCTAGTCCGATTAGGTTGAACATCAGAGGAATGCATGGCAGAAAGAAAAGAATACTGAAGAAGTCTGCCTTGGCGATTATTTGGAACGTGAGAGGAATTCCAAAAAATCCAGTAAGAGCAACTAGTGTGGACATAAACAACAGTCGATTCCGTTTGGGTCGAGTTTCAGAGGTTGATATGGGTTGCTTCATTTATGTTTTTACCGAACGTTACGTGTAACCTGCGCGGGACATATGCGTTAGGCATGAAAATTGTGCGTTTTACCGCGTAAGGTTCAGGCGCTGGTTGGCTATTTCCTTTTCACGAAGCTTATCGCAAAGAGGAGAACGATTGCTCCTATCGTCGATGTAACAATTGGGCCTACCCATTCACCACCAACTGAAATATTAAGAACTCTAAATAACCATCCTCCTAACACGGCTCCAAGCAACCCTACAATTATATTTCCAACGAGGCCGAATCCCCCTCCCTTGAAGAGAATTCCAGCTAGCCAGCCCGCAACACCACCTATAACTAATGTGATAATAATTTGTTCAATTTCCATTGCTTGCTCCTTTTAGGATTTTATGAAAGCCAACGCTACGTGTGACCTGCGCGAAATAAACGTTTGGCACGATAGATTGTGCGTTTTGAGCCTCTCGTTTCACTCATTATTTATCTCCGATAAATTATCTGCGCTGCGCGTGCGGCCGCGTAAGGTCCACGCGCTGGTTGGATGTCCTTATTTATCTGAAGAGGTCTTCTTATGGTATTTTTTGACTATTTGATGAAGCGGATGCAGAGTGGGATTCTGTATTCTTCACCCTTGTACGCTTTGACGCAGGCAATGATGCCAAAAACTATATAAGTGATTATGACTGCAGGGAACAAAAGTGCACCTATTAATAAAAAGATGCTCAGCCATGCAACGAAGACAAAGATCACAAACGTAATCTGAAAGTTGAGCGATTCCTTGGCATGATTTTCGACGTATGAGTCTTCACCTTTTTTTAACAGCCAGATAATGAGGGGAGCAATGAAGTTTGAACTGGTTACTAACGGGATCAGATATGCGCAGAGCGCAAGCGTTCTTTGCTCATTAGTAAATCCAGCAATCGGCGACGATTCGGGTGTGGGCGCAACCTCTACAGCCGGAGTTGATGCTTGCCCTGCATGAAATTCTTGCTCTTCTGAAACTTTGTCTTCCATCTTTACTCTCCTTGTTTTCTGCATCCAACGTTATGTGTGACCTGCGCGGGACTACCAACGTCAGGCATGAAAACTGTGCGGTTTGAACCTCTCGTTTCACTCGTTATTTATCTCCGATAAATTATCTGCGATGCGCATGCGGTCCCGTAAGGTCCACGCGCTGGTTAGAAATCCTATTTTATCATCTCTTTGGTTAATTCTGGAGCAAACAACTCGATCTTACGGATGAATGCTTCCGGATCATTTGGGGTAATGTATAGTCCCCATGTCTTGTGTTTCCTTGGAAGGACAAGACCATTTGAGAGGCGTACACATGGGGTGATAGAAGGCACCCCGATCTTTGAGACAAACATCCCCTTTTGCCAATATACCATTTTGAATTCATTCCATTGGGATACACGTGTCCATGGACCATATTTTATCGTTATGCCATTATCATCAACGATGTAATATGTGGTGTAGAGTGGCCACAGGTAGAAACACAGGATGGCAATCGCAAAGCCAAGGACAGCATAAATTCCGATTGCGGAAGGTGAACCAAGCTCTTCTTTGGGCATGTCCGATATTGCCATTGGGATTACGGTAATCAGAAAGCAGATAATTACAACGAGAAGCGTAAACAAGCCGATGCTGGGTGCAGGATGATCTATAAACTTCTGTTTTGTTTCTTCCGTCATATTATCTCCGTTTCTAATGCGGCGCTCACCAACTTTCCGGGTGGACGGTAGCAGGCGGAGCCTGCGGACGGCCAGCCGGAATGTTGGTGCAGCGGCCTGGTTCTGCGGCAAGCGCAGCGTCCGCAAGAACGTTACGTGTGACCTGCGCGGGACTTATGCGTTGGGCATGAAAACTGTGCGTTTTACCGCGTAAGGTCCACGCGCTGGTTCGGCTCATTATGTTTAATCTTTAGTCGTAAATTTTATCACCGAATCTGGCTTATAATAATCGACCGTTGTTTCTTTTACTCCGGATTTTTTGAATACTCGGGTTATTCTTAACCATTCCTCATCTGACTCGATGTAAATGTGACTGAAGTCAGTTTTATAATAGGTTTTGTATGGAGATTCTCTTTCCTCGGATAGTCCTCCTTTTGTATTGGTTGACCCAGATACGCCCGTAGGAATGGTTGGATCAACAATAGTGACAGAGCTAACCTCTATCTTCTTTATGCATTTGCTGTTTTGAGAGGATGGATTGCATCCAAAAAGAAAAAGAGAACTTATTGTTACGATGGATAGTATTTTCATTGTTTCCTTATGCCGAACGGTTACGTGTGACCTGCGCGGGACTTATGCGTTAGGCATGAAAATTCTGCGTTTTGAACCACTCGTTTCTCTCGTTATTTCTTTCATAAATTATCTGTCGCTTCGCTTTCGGCCGCGTAGGGTCCCCACGCGCTGGCTGGAAATATTTTATTCCTGCAATGGGTCTATGACGCGAACCAGATAGACAGAAGTGTGTGAGATAGCACTTGAACTGGTTGTCTCATTCAATATGCCACCGAGCACTAGCCAGTTTCCTATTGCCAACGTTATCGGTGTATTGTGGCTTTGGCTGTTGAAGAAGGCTAGTTTCACTTTCTGATTACCGTCCACAGTTTGTTCGTCATATCCAAAAAACTGCTCATTTTGAATGTTAAGGTTTAGTTTGACTGCGTTGCCTTTAAGTTCGGAGATATCCGCAGAAATAAATAATCCAATCTTATGGACGTGTTCTTCAGGAACTACCTTTCCCTCAACAATGGAATAGCCATCAACATAGCTAATCGCTTCAGTTTGATCATTTGTAACTGATGTTCCAGGTTCTCCATATAACACTGGATATTGTGTTATCGTATTGGATTCATCACTTAGCAATTTATCTGGGGCTAGAAGAATGTCGGGATATTCGGGAGATGTCATGTCGTAATGTTTGGTTGAATCAACTTTAACTATCTGTACCGCCAGTTTCTTTCCTTGGGCCTTAGGCTCTGTGGGTACAACTGTGGATGCAAGAGCTGTGGATGCCGCTATAGCCGATAGTCCTATCAATAATTTTTTCATCTGTTCTCCTTTTAATTTCCAACGTTACGTGTGACCTGAGCGGGCATAAACGTTTGACACTATAGATTGTGCGGTTTGAACCTCTCTTTTCACTCGTTATTTATCTCCGATAAATTATCTGTGCACAACGTTACTCATGATCCGCTTGGGAATCAGGCTTTGACCGAATCGATGGGCGTCGTCCAAGTAGGGTCTATGAGCTGGTTCGACTTGCTATTTATTCCTATTTTTTTGGATGTGTGATTGCGGCTTTTAGTCGAAATCAACCAATTCCGTTATACTCGATGATGCATTTGTTGTAATCGAGGGTGAGAAGTCTAAATTGCGATAAAGTATATGACCCGTTAATCCAACGGCTCTCATCGTATAGTTAGTAATATCCTTCATTTCAGAAGTATCTAAGTGGTAGTTCTCAAGATAGATCCGAGCATTATCCGAGAAGACTGGCCCATTGTAAGGATAGAGAGTGTTTTTTTGAGTATTTGCGGTTGCAATAGTTGAATTGCTTGAGGACGTGCCATAAAAGTGAATTCGGGCATGTGATGCATAAACTCCGCACGAATATCCTGGATAACTCGGATGGTTACCCTCTGCGGCAATGTAAGTGTTCTGTGAAACAATATTTAAATGCTCAGCATAAGTTGCGATGCCATTCAGTGAACTGATTATGCCCGAATTAAAAATGGAGAGTATAGAGCCATGCTTATAACCATCAATGTAGCCAATTGTTGTGTCGTCAGAGCTCATTAGGCAATTATCAATTACAGTAGCAGCTTGATTGGTGTTTGCTCCTCCGATAAGAAGATTTCCCAACCCTGTAGTTTGAAGATCTAGATTTGCAAGAACTGTGAAGTTGGAGGATTGTGTCAAAAACTGATAGGTCCAGGACGTAGGAGTGGTATTCGATATTGTTGTTAAATTTGTTGGGTTAGTACCGATCAGGGACACTCCGTAAGGAAGATTAAGCACATTGGTAACTGTATGTGTATCACCACCCGCAAAGATCAAATTTGCTCCATGGGTATAATCTCCAGTCTCAACCTTTGATAATGCATCATAAATATCTGTATATGCATTATTCCAGTCGACTCCAGTCATATTTCCGGCAGCTGCTTTGTCAATGTAAAGATTAACTACTTCATAATCATTAGAGCCTCGCACTACAGGATGAATATTAGAAGCAACGATATTAAAATTTGTATCTCCTATAAAGAAACGACTAAGGGAATGTTCAATTATACCATTTGTATAATACTCGGCGCTAATTGTGTGATCAGTATGAAGGTGAGAAGAATTCTGAACAGCATTGGTTGCTGAGCTTTTATAGAAATTGCAGTTATGAGTGCGAACTACTCCTTCATCAAAGGCCGCGACACAGTAACTGTCGGCATACGTTGCTCCATTGTCGGGGGCATCATCAATTGCCCAAATAGAAGTATTATAAGCAAATATTTCAGCACTTGAATTAATAGCTGTTAAGCCAATAGTTCGTGGGTCGTGAATGGAGTTAGTCCAACTTGTCACCTTCACACTCGAATTAAACAAGTTTATACGGGTGTTATCACGGTATGTGGTAATAACGCCATCAGTTCCGACATTGATATCCATATCAAAACAATTGAATGTTAAGCTGTAGGGATCTGGATAATATCCAGCAATACCAATTCCGGCATCATTCGATTCCATGTAGATGTTTTTAAGCAAACAAACACGGTCCTCAGATAATGTGGGAAATTGAGATAGCCAGCCTCTAAATGATCCTATGCAGATAACTCCGCCTTTGATCATTTCTTGAGGATGGCTGATAATAGAGAGATCTTGAATTCTAGAATTATTTCCGGGTTCCAATAGGAGTATGTAATAATAATAACCATCTGGAACGATGTTATTTATAATTTGTGTTGAATTTGTGCCCTTGCCAGAACCTGCTCCCGTGACAGAAACATTATTGGCTAGTCTCCAGATTACGCACGAAGTGTTGGTTTTACTATGAGTGGTCTCATCAAATTTTCCTGGTCCTAAAATAATTTCGACACCATCAGGGTGATCATTTGACACCGCATAATTAGCATTAGTTACTGCTTGAGTGAATGTTCGAAGCGGAGAGTCAGCACTCAAGCCACTATTTGTATCTGATCCATCTCTATCTACAAAGATTTGTTGGTACGCGTTGGCTGAGCTGCAGACCATTAGAATTGTAATTGCTAAACAGTATTTAATGCTAATTTTTATATTCTTTGTGTTATTGGACATAGATTTATCCTTTTTTTTGAAATAAACAGTTAATTAGGTAGAGAAAGTCCACCTAACGCACGAATTACCGTGTTAGGCAGAAAATAGGATGCTTTTGGGGACTTGTAAAGATGTATCGGGTTGGTGTGGAGGTCGGTGGGCTATAAGCCAATGGCCATGATGATAGGGATGGTGCCGGCGGAGAGCAACGTGCTGAAGGCGACGATTCGACCGGCCAATGGGCCATCGTTACCCATCACTTCGGCCATGACGTACGACATGCCGGCGGCGGGGGCCGCGAGATAGAAGATGGCGATCAGTTTTTCCGTCGGACTGAGTCCGAACCACCCAGCCAGCAAGAAGCCGAAGGCCGGTGCGGCCATGGTTTTGATGAGCGAGGCGATCAGTGTGGGTGATGCCGCGCCGCGCAACCGTTCAAATTCGAGGGAGGCCCCGATGCTCATGAGTACCAGTGGAAGGGCCGTGTGCCCAAGCGCATCGAGGGGGCGGATCAGGAATTGCGGCAGATGCAGGTGAAACAGATTTAGAGCAAGGCCTGACGCGCAGGCGATGATGAGTGGATTCTTGAGCAGTTCGGTCAGCACGGCAATGATCGATATGCCGGCACTTTTTCTGTTTCTGCTGTAATGCGTGAGTACGAGAACTCCGAGCATATTGAACAGGACAACGACCGGTGCGAGCACGACGGTGGCGAGGGTTTTGGCCTGCGGGTCGATGGTGCCGAGGGAATAGGTGATAACGGGCAGTGCGATGAAGGCGCCGTTGCCCCTGAATGAACCCTGGATGAAGGAGCCGGTTTTCGGGGCTGGCAGCGAAAGCCGACGTGAGAGCAGCCATGCCAGCAACATGGACAGCAGGGTGCCGCATGCCAGTAGCAATACAATCCGGGAGATGGCGGTCAGCTCCAGCTTCGCTTCGCTAATGCTGCTGATTAGCAGGGCGGGCAGGGCAAACCAGAAGACAAAGCGGTTCAGGCCCTTGAAGAAACTGTCCGGGAGGAAGGCTGTTTTCTGCAGAATCTTGCCGAGCGCGATCAGCAGGAAAATCGGGGCAATGCTGTTGATGATTAACATGTGTTGAAGCGTATGGAATCAGCAGGGGACTTGCAACAGGTTGTTGAGCAGGGTTGCCATGGCGGCATTGACGGATGGAATATTCGAAAGCCCGCTGCGCATTTCTCCGGCGGATTGAATATAGGGCGCATTGACCAGTTCGTGACCGCAGTTTTGAATCAAGGCGTTCATGCTGGCGGGCGTGGTTTCCATATGAAATTGCAGAGCAACCGCTTTGTGGTTGTAGACGAACCCCTGGTTGATTCCTGCTTCACTGGTGGCCAGTCCGACTGCGCCCTCCGGAATGTCAAACGTATCGCCGTGCCAGTGGAAGACGGTCAGAGGGGATGGGATCAGCTCCGGCGCGTCTTCCGACCGCAGGATCGGGAACCATCCGATTTCCTTTTCCGGGCCGGGGTAAACTATTGCTCCGAGCACATCAGCCATCAGCTGGGCCCCCAGGCAGATTCCGACCACCGTTTTGTCTGCGTGGATGGCCCGTTCAATGCATTTTTTTTCAGCCGTAAGCCAAGGGTGTTCGGCATAGTCGAAAATGCCCATCGGACCGCCCATAACGACGAGCCAGTCGAAGTCTTCGGTGTCCGGCAACGATTCGTTGGCAAACAGCCGGGTGCAACTGATTTGAACGTTCCGGGCCTGTGCCCACTCTTCGATGTAGCCGAGCCCTTCAAAGGGGACATGCTGTAGATAGTGGAGTTTCATGTGGATCCCTTGACCGAAGTGCATCAATGCCGCTTCTTGTGTTTTTTCTTCGTGGCGGTTTTTTTCAGCAGGATCGTGTGCATGTCGGGGTGGGCGAGCCTTCGGCCGGCCGCAATAATCGCAGGGAACTTGTCCGCCGGGATCAAAGCCGGCTGGATGTCGGCAATCTGGACCATTCGAATAGCGTTTGCGAGCGGGTCGTATTCCACGCTGACATCCACCATGCCCGCCCCTTCGGGGGCCTGCCATGAAAAATTGCGCGGCATAATGGCCGGCTCGTAGCCGTCGGGCAGGATGATGATGAACTCGGCCACGCGGTCGACATAGTTTTCCCAGGACAATGGCAAGGTACGTTCGTTGGACCGGTATTTCAGCAATCCGCCAAGCAGGTCGTCGGGGAGGGTGAAGTAGAGATAATCGCCGTCCCGCACCCCGTAGCGCGGAGCATAGACCGAATATTCCATTTTGCCGGGATAGATGCTGTAGTCGGTGACCAGGTCCGAGGCGGCCTTGGCGGATTGGGAAATCGACGACACTAATTCAAGATAATGGCGACGGCGGTTTTCCGGCGTCATCTCTGCATAGGTTTGCTGGAACGCTTCGAAACGCGTGCCTTGTACGGAGGCGGTTTCGGTCAGTCCAATCTCGCCGTTGGCGGCAATGTTCATTTCATAGATGACATGGGTCTGGTCGTCCTTGCCCGGGGCGACACGAATCTGTTCCACGTTTCCGTTTCCAAGGTTCAGCATGGCCCGGTGGTCGTATGCGGAAGTCCCGAGTTCCGCGTACTGCGAAGAGCCGTTGAGGTAGACCGTTTCACCTTCCACATCAACCTTGATCAGGACGGTGCTGAACGCCGTGCGCGACGGGATGTCGATCAACGGCTTGGCGGCTTCGCGAACGAGGGGGATGTTGCCGGAAAGAACGAACTCAGGCTTGAAGTGGCTAGCTTTGAGCAGGGTATAGAGCACGACCATGCAGTCCGTGTTGTTGCCGTAGCGGTCGGCCAAGGTTTGATCCGCCGGTGTGATGGACGACAGCGGCAGGCTGGTGAGGTTGGGGCCCGCAGTGCGCAGGTTTTCCGCCACCCAGTTTCGCAGGGCGACGACCTGGTCTCTTTTGCTGTCCATGCCGGCCGTCAACTTCCGGGCGAGGTTTTCTGCATTCGATTGATGCTGGGTGGCGGCCATTAGAAGGTCGAGAATCTGCTCGCTGTATTCCTTCCATGTGCCGGTTGAGATGAAGACTGCCGGGTTGAACGTCCACCATGCCGGCAGCGCTTCCTCTTTGTTCACGGCCGGTTGGTTGGTCGCCGTCCACGTGTAGGTCATGGTGCCGTCGCTGACGGTTTTGCTTTCCGCTACACCATTGTTCCGGATTTCGATATCCATCGACCCGGGTACGGTCAGAGAAACGGATTTGCGGTCGATGGGGTCGTGGCCGTTGAAGGTCTGCACGGCCGAGAAGAACGGCTTGCCATCGACCTTGGATACGATTTCATATTCAAGCACGCTGTCGACCTCGACGCCCGGCAGACTGGCGACCAGGATGCGTTCGGCGGGGTAGCGGGGGGCGGTGGCCACCCAGGACGAATCCATCAGGTTGATTTCATCCTCGACGATTTTCTTCACGGTTCCATCAGGCAGGGTTACCGTGGCGGAAGCCAGTGTGATCTCCTGCCATGCCGGATTGTAGGGAATCTTGATTTCCGAGGAATCTTTCGTTCCCGCATAGGTGAGCACTTTTATTTTCGAGTGCTGGGTTTCTGTCCAGCGGTCGGGGCTCTCCAATATGATTTCGGTCTGCTGATCGAGAACGCGTACATCGGCATCGCCCGAAAGGGTGGTTGGAACCGTATCGATGATCAGGCTCTTCCGCAGGTTGTATTCGATGTCCTTCAGGTTTTGCTTGAGCTCCAGATATTCCTCCGGGCTGAACTCCACGGTGTTGAGCAGGAAGGTATTGGTGGCGGAAAGCAAGTTGCCGGTCTGCGCGACCTGCACGTTCCACGTAAGCGGTTTGGTGTCGATCGCCTGATAGTCGGGAATGTTCACTGATCCAAGATCGTCGGGAAGCTCAAGTTTCAAGGTTTCCCGGATGCCTGCGGTCATGCGCGTATAGAGCGGGTACTTTCTTTTTTCGAGTCCGGTCTGGCCCAGCAGGAAATTGGCGTAACCCAGCGATCCGCCAAGGCGCGGCGGTTTGAACATCTTGTTGGCGGGGCCCTTGATCAGGAGATTGTCGGCGGAGTAGGTCAGCGTGATCGTCAATGGCTGGGTGGTGTCGCGCAGCTCCCGGGGCAGGATCTCCAGCGAGTCCAGTACGGCGGACGGCATGGATTTCTTCAGGTGGCCTTCAAAGAAACGGTGGCGTTCCTCCGGTTTGATTTGAGAAAAATAGCCCCGGTAAACCGTGTCGTTGATTCCTTCGAAGCGCAGGGTGCTTTTGGCTTTCAATGTGCCTGATGTATCGAGGGATCCGGTGGTGGAGATCCGGAGCAGATTTTCTTCGGCGGGGATGACGGGCGAGGTTCGTAGGGTTTCGCCTTCGGGGCGGGCAACGAGATAGCTCATGTTCTGCAGGTAGGAGGGGAAGATATCCTTGGTGTTCTCGTCGGTGGAGTCCATCAGGATATATTCACCGTCGTCGCCCAGCGCGGCCGTTACGGCATGGTTGAAGAACGGCTGCGGAACTTCCTCGTCCTTCTTGGGGCCGGCCATGATGATGACCGGAAAGGACTCGATATCGACGCAGCGAAGCATGGCAGCCAGCAGCGCGGCCTTGTCGCGACATACCCCGTAGCGGTTTTCGAAGGTGATGTTAACGTCGTGGGGTTCGTAACCCGGGGCCTCTTCTTCGGGCGTGATGCCCATGTAGCGGATATCCTGAGAGACGAAGTTGAAGATGGCCTTGATCTTGTCCATCGTGTTGGTGCAGCCGGCCGTCAGTTCGTGGGCCATGGCCTCCATTTCGGGGGTGGTGGCCTCGAGTCGCGGCTTGCACAGATCCCAATACCAGGTGGAAAGCTCCTCCCACGAATCAACCGTGCTGACCAGCAGCCGTTGAACAACCGTGTAGGGTTTGGGCATGTTGGGCTCCGCAAACATGCGCGGGACGTCGTGTACCGTCCATGTGTAGACGATTTGATCGCCGGAATCGCTGACGGTCTTGTCGAAGGAGACCGTGTCGGGAATTTCGGCCTTCAGCGCAATCTTTTGCAACGGCCGTTTGGTGGGGGCAATCACCTGATAGGTCAGATGCTCGATCGGTGTGTTGCCCTCGAAGGTCTGATAGTCGCTCCATGTGTCCGGCACGACGGTTTTGCTTTGGAGGTCGCATGCGATGTAGTGCAACGTGTCGCCCACTTCCAGACCGGGCACGGAAAGCTGCAGTAATTTCGAGTTGGGGTTGTAGATATTTGCGCTCATCTGTCCGGGGTTGGCCATCACCTTGGTGTTGGCTTTCAGATCGACCGGAACCACTGTGCCGTCAGGCTTGATGATCTCGACCCTAGTGAAATAGTTCGTGCCGTACGACGTGTTGAAGGAGAGCGTTTGAACCCGGTTGTCGCGCTTCCCTTTTTCTGTCAGGATCTTGATCGCCGTATCGTCCCACATTTCGGAGGTTCCGTCGGTCTGGTATTCCACCTGGATGAAATCGTCGATCAGGGCGTCGTCCGAATCGGGATATTTTTCGGGAGTGGCCAGAGCGGCCTGCCCGACGATCTTTTCGATGGACAGGAATTCCTTGGCGGTGAGCGGGGAAGCGGATAACAGCAGGACGAGGAATAACAGGGCGGTTCGCTTCAAAAACTTCATATAGATCTCCATGATAGTCGTGGCGGAAAAACTAACGTTCCGGCGCATTGCCCGCAAACTCTTTCTGCCCGATGTGCCACCGGATACGCCCGTCAATAGTGTCAAGGACGTGACGATTAGGGTTTCAATAATCACCGAGGTGGTTTATCAATACACGCGTTTTTAAGGGGAATTTGGATGAAGAGATCAAATTTAATGGTGGGCCTGCTGAGTATGCTGGTGCTGTTCGCGGTGGCGGCGGCGTTTAAGGTGGCCTACAATGTAGTCATCCCGCTGATGATCGCCTGGCTGCTTTCATATATCTGCGGGCCGGTGGTGAACTATCTGGTGCATAAAAAAGTACCGCTGGGACTGGCGGTTTTCGCGGTGCTCGTGCTGGTGCTGTTTGTCTGCTATTTCTTCGGCATCTTCCTGAGCGGCCGGGTGAGCGATGTGCTGGCCCAATCGCCCAAGTACGTGACCCAGCTGAACACCATCTATCACGATGCCGTCGCGAATCTGGATCTGCCCGAAGACTATCTTGCCGGATTCAACTGGGCGGAAAAACTGGGGCCTAAGCTCGCCAGCCTTTCCGCGTCGGTCGCCATATACATGGGGAACTTTCTGGGAAAGCTGCTTCTGGTCCTGATTTTCCTGGTCTTTATGCTGCTGGGGAAACCCTACTTTAAGTACAAGGTTGAACGGGCCTTCCCGCCGGACCGGGCGGAAACCTTCTCCACCATGACGGCTTCCATCTCCAAACAGATCGGTCAATATCTGATCGTCAAGGTGGCGATCAGCGGCACGACCGGGGTTTTGGTCTGGCTGAGTCTGAGCCTCCTCGGGGTCGAGTTTGCGCTCACCTGGGGAGCGCTGGCTTTCTTTCTCAACTTCATTCCCAGCATCGGTTCAATCATCGCATCGATTCCGCCGATTCTGTTGGCCGTCGTCCAGTTCTATCCCTCCGTTTGGATGCCGGTTTTCACGGCGATTCTCCTGCTGCTGATCCAGATGACGATGGGGAATGTCATTGAGCCGAAAATCATGGGCGACCATTTGAACCTCAGCCCCGTCGTCATTCTGCTCTCGCTGGTCTTTTTCGGTTGGATGTGGGGCATTGTCGGTGCGCTGCTGTCGGTTCCGATCGCCGCCGCGATCAAAATTTTCTGCGAAAACATCGAAGCGCTTAAGCCTATAAGCATTCTGATGGGGTCGGGGAAAAGTTTTATGAAGGAAATGCAAGGAAATCAGGGGGAATAGAGGTGTATCTACCGAATATATTTGAACGAAAAGAAGTCCGCGCATCGATCCGGCTTGCGCTTCAGGAAGACCTGGGTGACATCGGGGTGGATGTTACCTCCGAATCGCTCGTTTCGCCGGAGGCGCTTGCCGAAGCGCATCTCGTTGCGCGCGAAAAATGCGTGATCGCCGGTATTGCGGTGGCTAGGGAAGTCTTCCTGCAAACCAATCCCGATCTTGAAATCGAAGAACAGGTATCCGATGGAACCCAAGTGGAAGCCGGCACCAATGTGTTGATCATCCGCGGTTCGGCCAAGAGCATCCTGACGGCGGAACGGACCGCGCTCAACTTTATCCAGCGTATGTGCGGCGTGGCCACCATTACGGCGGAGTACGTCAAGGCCGCCGACAATCCCGATGTCGATATTCTCTGCACCCGCAAGACCACGCCGTTGCTCCGTCCCTTCGAAAAGTATGCCGTCCGTTGCGGCGGCGGGGTAAATCATCGCTACGGTCTGTTCGATGCCGTGTTGATTAAAGACAACCACCTGGCGTCCTGGGAACGTACCCACGGGATTGGTGTGGGCGAGGCGGTTGCCGCTGCCCGTGCAAGATATCCCGACCTGAAGATCGAGGTCGAGGTCGACACCATCGAGCAGCTCAGAGAGGCCCTTGAAACAAAGCCGGACTGGGTGCTGCTCGACAACATGCCGCCCCCCGTGCTGCGCGAGTGCGTGGCCCTCTGCAAAGGCATCTGCAAGACCGAGGCATCAGGCGGAATCAATCTGACGACCATCCATGCCATTGCTCATACCGGTGTTGATGCACTTTCCGTCGGAGCCCTGACCCATTCCGCACCGTCCATCGATCTCGCCCTCGATTTTGTATGACGACGCTGGTCATAGATATCGGCAATACCAGCACCTCGGTAGGTTACTATCGCAATGGTAAGGTGAGTGGAATAGGGCGCTGCAAATCGCGTTTCAAGGCGACGGAGGAAGTCGTTTCGCTTATCACGATCAAGTCTGTTGATGCTGTGGTCATTGCTTCCGTTGTTCCTTCTGTAAATACACGCTGGAAAAAGGTGCTGAAGAGTGCCGGCCTGCCGGCGCCGCTGTTTGTCTCGCATGAAATGGAACTAGGTGTTCCCGTCGATTATCCCAATCCCGATCGGATCGGTGCCGACCGTCTGGCCAATGCCGCGGCCGCTGCGCAGCTTTTTGGAACCCCTTCCGTGGTGTGTGATTTTGGAACGGCGCTGACGTTTGACATCGTTCACGCATCGCGCGGCTATATCGGCGGAATTATCTGTCCCGGCCTGCCGCTCATGTTCGATTACCTGGCAGAAAAGACTGCTTTGCTCCCGCATGTTGAGCCATCCAGAACCAAAGCGGTTGTCGGGCGCAATACGGCACAGGCGATGCAGATCGGCGCACGGTTGGGCTATCGCGGCATGGTGCGAGAAATTCTGGCGGCCCTGAAAGACGACCTTGATGCACCGATGCTCCCGGTGTGCTGTACCGGTGGCTATGCCGGATGGATTTTCAAAGACTGGGACGTTGAGGCCGTAATCGACCCCAAGCTGACGCTCAAGGGCCTTGGCATTGTTGGCGAGCTAAATGCCTGGCGTCATGAATCTTAAGCCGATGGTATTGCCCGTTGGCGTCTGGTGTATTGCGTAGTCGATGGGCACCGTTTAGAGCTTGGTTGACATGTTTTATGGTTCGGATGCCGGGCAAGGTCGGGGCGGTCAGCGGGATCCTATTTTCGTTTTTGCTTCCGGTATTTTCCCGGCGTTGTACTGAACTCCCTTCGGAAGTTGCTGATAAGCGTATCCACGGAGGTGAAGCCGCAGTTTTCTGCAATATCCTCAAGCCGGGCATTGGTGCTGTTCAGCAGGTGTGCGACCGTCTGTATGCGCTGATACCGGATCTCCTGCCCGGGGGAACGGGAGTAGTTTGCAGAAAACGCTTTCTGCAATCCTTGCTGCGTAACGCCCATGGCGTCGGCGACGTCCACCGCCTGAATGCCTGTGTGAAAGTTGTTTTGAATCCAATGAAGCGCTTCTGATACCAGGGGGTTTCGCACGGCGTAGCAGTCTGTGCTTTTTCGTACCACCACATCTTTTGGCGGATGTCGGATAATCGTATCGTTCGGCTGGTATGAAGGGTTATCCAGCATCTCGCGTAATAGCTGGGCGGCCTGCCGGCCGAGTCCTTCCTGATCACTGTCAATACTGCTGAGGCTTACGGTGAGTCCGGAGTTTATCAGGTCGTCGTTGTCCACGCCAAGCACCGCAATGTTCTCAGGAACGCGCAACTCGTTCTGTAGGCACATGGAAATCATTTCGGCGGCCATGTTGTCCTGATAGGCAAAAAAGCCTATCGAGAGTTCTTCCAGCCGATGCGCACGTTGCCTTGCAATCCGGGTGAGTTCCCGCATCACGTCCGGTTGCATGGTTTCCGCGGTTTGCAACGCGGTTGCGCTTCCCCCGTCTTCCTCCATGAATTCCTTCAAGGCGTCGAAGCGTTCCTTGTACATCGGGATATTGCCGGGGCCCAGTGCGAATACCTCGCGATAGCCGTGATCGCGGAAATGCTCGGCCGCCATCCTGCCGATTTCACGATTGTCGGTGACGATCCGGGGAATGGGCAGCCCATGTTCCCCGAGGCCCAGATCAACCAGCGGGATTTGGTGGGTTCTGAAATACTCAAGCGTTTCGCGGCACTGCAGCAACGCAATGCATCCATCGCCTTTCCAGTCTTTCAGATAGCCTTCATTGGTTACGGGATCTTTCGGGCAGTTCAACTGCCATCCACATTCCCGGGCAATCTGGGCCACTCCGCGATGGATACGGTAATCGTACCATTCGAGCAACAGCATAATGTGTTTACGTTTGATCATGAAATTATTACTATTTTGTTCAGCTATAGGCGCGAAAGCCCAGCTTGTCAAGAGGGTAGGGCATACGGTTTTGCATGTTTCATAATGCGGGATTTTGAATTCATGAGACCCGATTGTGATGATTTCCGGGATGTGGGATAGTCATCACCTTGGAGTGTACTATGAAAATATCTGACCCGCATTCTGCATGGGGTTTAAAATGGATTGAATGCGATAGATTCGCGGGTGAAGAATTTCGATGCCGGGTGATATTAACTAACCATGAATAGTGAAAAACAGCGGATCAAATAATGAAAAAGGAACGATATCTCGTAACGCATATGTACACGGCTGATCCCTCTGTGCATATCTTCAACGGAAAACTGTATATCTATCCGTCGCACGACATCGACGCGGGCATCCCCGAAAACGACAACGGGGATCATTTCGCCATGCGCGATTACCACGTTTTCTCGATGAAAGACCTCGCGGGCGAGGTGACGGATCACGGCGTTGCCCTGGATGTGGAGGACGTGCCCTGGGCGGATCGTCAAATGTGGGACTGCGACTGCGCCTGCAAGGATGGGAAATACTATCTTTATTTTCCCGCCAAGGATCCGGAAGGGGTTTTCCGTATCGGCGTAGCCATCAGCGATAAGCCCGAAGGTCCTTTTGTTGCGCAGGAGGCTCCGATCAACGGCAGCTACTCGATCGATCCCTGCGTATTCCGTGATAATGACGGCTCGCATTATATGTACTTCGGGGGGTTGTGGGGCGGGCAGTTGCAATGCTACCGGGACAACAAGGCCATCGATTGCGGGAAGGAGCCTGAAGACCATGAGCCGGCATTGTCCGCACGGGTGGCGATCCTGCGCGACGATATGCTCGAATTCGGCGAAGAGCCGCGGGAGGTTGTCATCCTCGATGACCACGGCGAGGTGTTGAAAGCCGGGGATCATGAACGCCGTTTTTTCGAAGCTGCATGGATGCATACCTACCAGGGAAAATATTACTTCTCGTATTCAACCGGGAATTCGCAAAAGCTGTGCTATGCCGTGGGGGACAATCCCTATGGGCCTTTCACCTACACGGGTGTTATTCTGACTCCGGTGGTGGGTTGGACTACGCACCATTCGATCGCAGAGTTTAACGGGAAGTGGTATCTGTTCCATCACGACTGCGTTCCTTCAGAGGGAAAGACCTGGCTGCGCAGTTTGAAGGTTTGCGAGCTGGAATACAATGAAGACGGAACGATCCGCACCATGGACGGCGGGGGCAGAAAAGAGCCCCTGAAGACGCATGGCGCAACGGGCCCGGCGCATGCGGAAAAAACCACAATCTAAAATCCTTCCGGCTGCACGCGCGGAAGAGAACCCGCGGGACGGGCAGAGGAACACAATGGCATCTGAAAGGATGTCGCGAAGGCATAAAGGGTAAATATGGATCATTTTCATCAAAAATTGTCGTTTCGCGAAAAAGTCGGGTACAGCCTGGGCGACGGCGCCGCCAATCTGGTTTTCCAGGTGCTGATGGCGTACCAGTTCATGTTCTTTACGACGATACTGGGGCTCAGTCCCAAGGCGGCGGGACTCCTGTTCCTGATCGGACGTTTCTTTGATGCCTTTACCGATCCCGCCATGGGATTCATTGCCGACCGAACCAAGACCAGGTGGGGCCGCTTTCGTCCCTGGCTGATCTGGTCGGCTCTGCCCTTTGCTGCCATTTTCTGGCTGACCTTCACCAGTCCGGGATGGTCGCCCACCGGCCAGATGATCTATGCCTACCTCATGTATTTCCTGCTGATGGCGGTCTACACGGTAAATAATGTACCGTACTGCGCATTGAACGGGGTGATGACCGGTGACGTGGACGAACGCACCAGCCTATCCACATTCCGGTTTGTTACTGTGATGATCGTTTCGTTCATCGTCCAGGGATTGACGTTGCCGCTGGTGGATAAATTCGGAAACGGAAATGATGCCAAGGGATGGTCGATAACGATGGGCATTTTTGCGGTCGTGACTATTTTCTTTTTCGTGATCTGCTTCTTCTCGGTGCGGGAACGCGTAACGCCGGACCCGGACCAGCAGTCTTCCGCCAAGCAGGATATGCTTGATACCTTCAAGAACCGTCCGTGGGTCATCCTTTTCTGTGCCACGCTCATGATCTTCATCATGCTGGTGGTTCGTGGCGGGTCGATGCCTCTGTTCATGGAACACATTGCCGACCAGCAATCGTTGGCTGACCTGATCGGCGGCATGGGGCTGCAGCGGGTCGACGGGGTGGCCCCGACCGGTTTTGCGAGGTTTCTGGATATCTTCGGCTATTTGCTCAAACCCGATCATTCCAACGTGCCCGGCGTTGCCTACGGCATTTTCGGCATGCTGGGAACCTTTACCATGTTTCTAGGGGTATTATGTTCCAAGCCCCTGTCGAAGCTGTTCGGCAAGCGGATGGTTTTCGTGGGATCGCTTGCGGTAACCACGGTCGTGACCGTTTGGCTGTTCTATATTCCTTCCACGAGCGTCCGCGCCATGATGTGGCAAAGCGCGCTTTGGGGCTTGGCCTACGGACCCACCGTTCCGTTGTTGTGGTCCATGATTGCGGACACCGCCGACTTTTCCGAATGGAAGACTGGCCGCCGCGCTACCGGATTCACTTTCGCGGGCGTGGTCTTTGCTCTCAAATTCGGCCTAGGGATCGGAGGCTATATTCAGGGCTCGATTCTAGGCATGTATGGCTACGACGGGGCCGAAGGTGTGGTATTGACCGAACGCGCCATGACGGGCGTACGGGTGGCCTCGTCCATGGCTCCGGCCGCCTTTATCGTTGTCGCGATTGCCATTCTGCTGTTCTATCCGATTTCCAAGGAACTGAATTACCAGATTGGCGATGAACTCGCCAAACGCCGGCGGGCCAGACATGAAAAATCAGCCGAAGCCTGATAAGGGAGGAATCTCGATGAGAGCTGTTTTAGTTGGAGGATTGACGATGCTGTTGGTCACCGCAGCATGTGTGGCCGACAGCAAGCCGCTCAAGAAGGTTTATAGAGACGATTTCCAGATCGGTGCCGCGCTCGGGGAACGCTACCTGTTCCAGCCCTATGAACAGAATGAAAATGCGTTGAGACTCCTGAAACGCGAATTCAACTGCGTCACCTCCGAGAATCTCATGAAGCCGGCTTCCCTGCGGCCCGCTCCGGGAAAGTTTAACTTCGAGCGCTCGGATCAGTTTGTGAAGCTGGCCATGAAGCTGGATCTGGACGTGGTTGGCCACGTTCTCGTCTGGCACTCGCAGACCCCCAAATGGTTTTTCGAAGATGAAAACGGGAAACCCGTTTCCCGCGACGAACTCATCAAAACCTTGCACAAACATATCAAAACCGTGGTCAGGCGGTACAAGGGAGACGTAAAATACTGGGATGTCGTCAACGAAGCCGTGGATGTCAGGCAGGTGGTCGATGAGGATAACCCGTTGAAACCGGACGGCTCGACGAACTATGTTCACGAAGCCTTTTTTCGCGACTCCCCGTGGTTGAAAATTATTGGCGAGGACTACATCGAAATGGCCTTCCGGTTTGCACACGAAGCCGACCCCAGTGCCATTCTCATATACAACGACTACAGCATGACCGACCCGATCAAGCGGGATTTTGTGATCAAGAACATTGTTCGCCCCTTGAAGAAAAAGGGGGTTCGCATCGATTCCGTGGGCATGCAAGGGCATTGGCATGTCGAGGATCCCAGTCTGGAGAGTATCGAGGAATCCATCGAAAAACTGGCATCAGCCAAGGTCAAGGTGGATATCACCGAACTCGATTTGAGTGTTCTCCCATTGGCCTTCGGTTACACGGGGGCGGACATCAACCAGCGCTTTGAACTGCAGGACGAACTCAATCCCTATCGTGACGGTCTTCCGGATGACGTGGCGGAAAAGCAGGCACAACGCTATCGGGCCATCTTCGACATTTTCGAATCCCATAAGAGCGATGTGGAGCGCGTGACCTTTTGGGGGATCTGCGACGGTGATTCGTGGAAAAACGGCTTCCCGGTCCGGGGGCGCACGGATTACCCGTTGCTCTTCGATCGCAACTATCAACCTAAGCCGGCCTACGAGGCCTTGGTGAAATAGACGTGATACCACAGATCAAACTAACCGGCATTCGTATATAGGATCAAACCCATTACGCGCCCCCTTCCTTCTTTCCGGTTTCACGCGATATGCTGATCGAACGCATGCGCGATCATATGCCCCCGAGCATGTCCTCCACGTTGGCGAAAGCATCTGGTTCGGCGGACACGGGATGTGTCCCCATGCCGCCTTAGGCGGCTGGGGACAGGGAATGCTACCCGGATGACTCCTGAATAAATCCGGATGGTTGCCCGCCGGGCGAGCCCGGCTTTGAACGGGTCATCAGCATGCTGGCCGAAAGAATCAGCCCGGCACCGGCCACCTGCGAGCCGGAGCAGGGTTCACCGAAAAAGATGATTCCGCCGGCCATGATGGAGACCGGTGCGCAGAGTGCAATCAGCCCTCCTTCGGTTACGGGCAGGTATTTATACCCGAACGTCATCAGAAGTTGACCGATTGAAGCCATTACTCCACTGAGCAGCATCGCTGAAACGTTGATCGATCCACTGTGATCTCCATTCTGCTGAAGCAGCGCCGGTCCACAGCCGATCAATAATCCGAAGAAGCACTGCGCGGCATAGATGGTTGAACTATGTTCGGTCCGCGTCAGTTTCCGGATATAGACCACGACTATGGCCGCCAGCACGGCCCCGATCAGCCCGATGACAACATAGAACACGGGCGGCGCGGAGGCACCGGTCAGCCCGGTCATGATAAACATGCCGGTCATGGCCAGCATCATGAGTCCAGCCTGTTTCAGGGACAGCTGTTCTTTCAGATAGATGCAGGCGATGAGCGGGGCCAGCACAATATAGGTTGTGCTGATGAAGGTGGATACCCCTGCGCCGAGTTTTGGAATGGTGGAATAAAAGAGATACACCCCCATGCAACCGAGTACACCCCGCATGATTAAGTCGGGGTTGCGGATCAGCTGCAACGGTTTGAAATGGCCCGAGGGCAAGTAGATGAACGTCACCATGGCCAGCCCGATGCCGTAGCGCATGCACGTAGCCATCCAGATGCTGCCCATGATCCCGGCGGACCGGAGTGTCAGAACACTTCCGGTAAAAGCCGCAACGGCTCCGAGCATCAGCAGTATGCCTTTTGAACGCGTAGAAGCCTGCTCCTTCAAAGGCTGTCCTTTGACGGGCGTCAGGTTGTTGATGATGGAATATTTCATGGTCGGTTCTCCGCAGGCCAGCGTTTCTGCTGAACCTACTAAGCCGTCAAACCACGAAATAAAGAGGAGACAAAAAGGGGGTACCGAGAAACGCCGAGCACTTAAGCTGCTTTGCTGCGCAGCCAAGCAAAGGTAATCACGACTGGATTTCCAATCGCGCATTCCTGCTTCAGGTTGTGCATTACGTTTCTCATTTGCGGGCTACATTAGGCCGCGTTGTCCTGAATGCAAGTTCATCCGTTGTAAAAATGAACTCCAAGGTCGGTTTGAAAATATGAAATGGCATCAGCGCGGAATGGGGATCGTAGGGATGCTACCCAGTTAGTTTCATGTCCTATCTGCGGGTTGTCGACCGAGGCGCTGAGATCGCAGGCACTCCGACGTATCCAGACAGGTTTCATAAACGGGTATTTTGATTTCATTCGATGGGATTGATGATGCTGACGCGTGCTGTATGATAGGCTATCCGACTGGGATTAGCGCTGTTGAGTATGGGAGACCCGAGACGGCCCGCTTTTTTCAACGAGCTATAAAGAAGGATGGAGATGAACCTTAAAACAGCCCTTAAATTGAGTGTGCAACGGTATTTCGGTGTTCTGGTGACGGCGATGGCTGTAATGGTGTCGGGAACAGAGCCGGCCCGGGCCGGACTGGGTCTGCCGGAAAACATCGTTGTGGAGTCGGCGAAGCCGGCGATTGCATTTCCGGTGGTGGCCAACGGTAAGACCACCGAGTTGTGGCACGATGCCGGAGACTATACGGGTGTGATCCGCGCGATTGGGGATCTTCAAGCGGACATTGAACGCGTGACGGAACGAAAGCCGGCCATCGCCACGAACAAGACCGCCTGCGCGAAACCCATCATTATCGGAACATTGGGCCATAGTTTCCTGATTGATGCGCTGGTCTCTACCGGCAAGCTTGATGCCTCCGACCTGATAGGAAAGTGGGAAAGCTTTGTCATATCAACCATCAACAATCCGACACCAGGCGTGGAACAGGCGCTGGTGATTGCGGGTAGCGACAAGCGCGGTACGATCTATGGTATCTATGAACTGTCCGAACAGCTGGGCGTTTCGCCGTGGTACTGGTGGGCAGACGTGCCGCCAAAGAAGCGCAACGAAGCCTACGTCCTTCCCGGCCGCTACGCCTCCGGTGAGCCAAAGGTGAAATATCGCGGTATCTTCATCAACGACGAAGAGCCGGCCTTTGGACCTTGGGCACGAGAAAAGTTCGGCGGGATCAATTCGAAGATGTACACGCACATGTTCGAGCTCCTGTTGCGCATGCGCGGCAACTATCTCTGGCCGGCCATGTGGGGTAAGGCCTTCAATGAGGACGATCCGATGAATCCCGTGCTGGCCGATGAATACGGTATCGTCATGGGCACCTCGCACCACGAACCAATGATCCGCGCCCAGCAGGAGTGGCACAACCATCGGAGCGAGATGGGGAACGGCGAGTGGAACTATTACACTAACGAGAAGGGCCTCACGGAGTTCTGGGTAGACGGCATCAAGCGCAACAAGGGCTACGAAAGCATCGTGACCATCGGCATGCGCGGCGACGGCGACGAAGCAATGATCAAGGACGGCAACATGGACGACAACGTCAAGCTGCTGGAAAGAATCGTGACCGATCAACGCGGGATTTTGAAGGAATACATGAATCCGGACGTCACCAAGGTGCCCCAACTGTGGGCGCTCTACAAGGAAGTCATGGACTACTATGAGCATGGTATGCGCGTTCCGGACGACGTGACGCTGTTGTGGTGCGACGATAACTGGGGAAACATCCGCCGCTTGCCAACGCCGGCGGAGCGCAAGCGGAGCGGCGGGGCGGGGGTGTACTATCACTTTGACTATGTCGGCGGTCCGCGGAGCTACAAGTGGCTCAACACGAATCCTCTCCCCAAGATCTGGGAACAGATGAATCTGGCCTACGAATACGACGCCAACCGCATCTGGATTGTCAACGTAGGCGACCTTAAGCCCATGGAGCTACCCATCGAATTCTTTCTGCGCATGGCCTGGAATCCGGAAGCGATGCCGAAAGAGAAGATCGGCGATTTTACCCATCGTTGGGCGGCGCGTGAATTTGGGCCGGAGCAGGCGGAGGAGATCGCAGACATTGTTTCAAAATACGGAAAGCAAGCTGGTTGGCGCAAGCCGGAGCTGCTGGAGCCCGATACCTTCAGTCTGGTCAACCATCGCGAGGCTGAACGGGTGTCGACCGCTTGGAACGACTTGGTTGTTCGGGCTGAAAAGGTCAACGAAGCTTTGCCCGCGGATCAGCAGGATGCCTACTTCGAACTGGTGCTCTATCCGGTCAAGGCCGTGGCGACCGTGGTCGATATGTATATTGCCGCCGGCCGCAACCATCTCTACGCCCGGCAGGGGCGGGCCAGCGCGAATGCCGAGGCCGAAAAGGTACGAACATTGTTCCAGCAGGATCAGCAACTGAGCGACTACTACAATACGGAACTGGCCGATGGGAAGTGGAACCACATGATGAGCCAGACCCGCATCGGCTACACCAGCTGGAAAGATCCCCAGGAAAACATTATGCCCGAAGTGATGGAACTGGAGATCGGCAACACTACGGACTTCGGCGTTGCCATCGACGGTTCGTCCGAAGCCTGGCCCGGCGGTAGCGGGAAAGCTTCGCTGCCTCCATTCGATTCCATAAACCGGCAGCATTCCTATATTGTCGTATTTCCGCGGGGGAGCCAGCCTGCCGACTTCAAACTCAAGGTCAGTGACCCCTGGATTCTGGTGAAGGCGGACAAGTCTTCCGATGTTACCGACCAACGGCTCTGGGTGGGTATCGATTGGGAGAAAGCTCCGGTGGGGGAAGCGTCCGGTGAGGTCACCATTACCAACAGCCACTCATCCGTAGCGGTAAAGGTTGTGGCGCATCGTGCGACCGAAGAGCAAGCCGCCAACGCGCAAGGATGTTTCGGTGGTTTGGTGGGCCCCATTGCAATCGCTCCGTCGGAGGCGACCGAAAACAAGCCTGTGAATGGCATTCGCTGGGAGAAGATTCCAGACTATGGCCGCTACTCCGCCAGCATGGAAATCTTCCCGACCACCGCAGAAAGCATTCTTCCTCCGAATCGAGCGCCTTGCCTGGAATATCCGGTCTACATTGCCGAAACCGGTACGGTGGGCGTTGATGTGATCATTGGACCGACGCTCAACTTTGTTCCGGGACGCGGGCTGCGGCTCGCCGTTTCTTTCGATGGGCAAACGCCGCAGGTGCTTGACGCTTTTCCGAAAATTCCGGAAGACTACAACAGCTGGGCGGATGCGGTGCGCGACAATGTCCGTACGTTGCGATCCTCGCATGAAATCAAGAAACCCGGCCGGCATACGCTGAAGATAGCGATGGTGGACCCGGGTGTTGTCCTGCAAAAATTGATTGTGTACAGCAATCCGCTTTCCGAAAGTTATTTCGGCCCGCTGGAAGCTGCCGTCGGGAAATAGGCAGGTATCAACAAACCCAGGCGGAATGTTTTCATCCCGTCTTTTTTTGATCGGGGTCTTCGTGAAGTGTTTTCATGCTGATGGTGATCCTGAATCCACACTCCACTTCAATGCCAATAGAGGTTCTACTTGTGAAAGTCTGCAGTTGAAGTATTCGAACCCAAACTGGCGCTGAATGCCTTAGGCGTTACCGGCAAGCTGAACAGATAATTCTTCGACCTGAATGCTGATAAAAACGGGCTCTATTATTGCATATTATCCTTCGGCCGTATTAGGTTGCTTAAGTGTAGTTGCTACCGGTCAGGATTGGGGTGGGTATGAACAGGATTCTCTATAAGGAACAGCTTTCGGAAACCGTGGTGCTCATGCGGTTGGAGGCACCCTTAATCGCCCGGGAACGACAGCCGGGGCAGTTTATCATTCTTCAGGTCGACGTTCACTACGGGGAGCGAATTCCGCTTACGATCGCCAACGCGGATGTTGAAGAAGGCTCGATTACCATCGTTTTCCAGACGGTCGGCAGGACTACCCGGTTACTGGCCCAGCTCGAAGTCGACGATCATATCGAGGCCCTTGTGGGACCGCTTGGAACGCCGACCCGCATCGAGAATGTGGGATCGGTGGTATGCGTTGGCGGCGGTATCGGTACCGCACCATTGCTTCCGATCGCCGAAGCGCTCAAGGCCGCCGGCAACCACGTCACCATTATTCTCGGCGCCCGCAACAAGGAGTTGTTGATTTTTGAAGAGGAGATGGACGCCATTGCCGACGAACTCATCATCTGCACCGACGATGGATCGTACGGTCGCAAGGCGCTGGTCACCGCGCCGCTCGTCGAATGCTGCCAGCGCGAAACGAAGCCGGGTCTGGCCGTGGCCATCGGTCCGCCCGTGATGATGAAATTCTGCGCCGAGGCTACGCGGCCGTTCGGTGTGCACACCGTAGTCTCGTTGAACACCATCATGGTCGACGGTACCGGCATGTGCGGCGGTTGCCGCGTAACGGTCGGCGATGAAACCAAATTTGTGTGCGTCGACGGGCCCGAATTCGACGGACACCTCGTCGACTTCGATAACATGATCAGCCGTCTGGCTTCCTACAAGAAGCAGGAGCGCGACCACGTCTGCAGGCTGGAGAACATGAAATGAACCGTGAACTGACCCCTAAGGAACGGCTGGCGATTCCGGTGCAGGAAATGCCGCAGCAGGATCCGCAGGTGCGCCGCGGCAATATGGAAGAGGTGGCACTGGGCTACTCGCACGAACAGGCGATTCTGGAAGCCGAACGCTGTCTGCAGTGCAAAAATGCGCCGTGCATTTCCGGCTGTCCCGTGAGCATTGACATTCCCGGCTTTATCCAGGCCATTGCCAAGGGCGACAACAAGCAGGCCGTGGATATTATTAAGGGAAGCAGTCTGCTACCCGCCGTTTGCGGCCGCGTATGCCCGCAGGAATCCCAGTGCCAGGCCCCCTGTACCGTGGGCAAGGCGCTCAAGTCGGTCGACAAGGCGGTCAGCATCGGCCGGCTCGAACGCTTTGTGGCCGACTGGGAGCGCGAAAACGGGCTGGTCGAAGTGCCGGACGTTAAGCCGGAGACCGGAAAGAAAGTGGGGATCATCGGCACCGGTCCCGCCGGACTCACCGTAGCCGCCGACATCCGAAGAGAGGGGCACGAAGTCGTGCTGTTCGAAGCCTTTCACAAACCCGGTGGCGTGATGGTCTACGGCATTCCCGAATTCCGTCTGCCGAAGAAGATCGTGCAGCAGGAAATCGATGCCCTGACCGCGATGGGCTGCACGCTGGAAACCAACTTCGTGATCGGCCGTACCCGCAAAATTATCGACCTGCTCGAACAAGACGGCTTCGATGCACTCTTCATTGGAACCGGAGCCGGCCTGCCGCGCTTTATGAATATTGAGGGCGAAAATCTTGTCGGCGTCTATTCCGCCAACGAATACCTGACCCGTTCCAACTTGATGAAGGCCTACGACAAGGAGCGCTCCTTCACGCCCATTTTTGAGTCCGAAAAGGTCGCCGTGCTCGGTGGCGGCAATGTGGCGATGGATGCCGCGCGTACCGCCGTGCGTCTCGGAGCCAGGGAAGTCCACCTGATCTATCGCCGCACCGAAGTCGAAATGCCTGCGCGTGTCGAGGAGGTCCATCACGCCAGGGAAGAGGGTGTCATTTTCCATATGTTGCAAAACCCCAAGCGCATCCTCTCCGATGAACGCGGTTGGGTCAGCGGGATCGAATGCCTGCGCTACGAGCTGGGCGAACCCGATGACTCCGGCCGCCGCCGTCCTATAGCCATTGAAGGCAGCGAATTCGAAATCGACCTCGATACCGTCATCGTCGCCATCGGCAACGACTCCAATCCGCTGATCCGGCAAACCACGCCGGGCCTGGAAACCAATCGATGGGGCAACATTGTCGTCGACGAAGCCGGCAAGTCCTCCCTCGACCGCATCTATGCCGGCGGCGACATCGTCCTCGGCGCCGCCACCGTCATCCTCGCCATGGGCGAAGGCCGGAAGGCCGCCGCCGCCATCAACAAAATGCTGGCGGAGCAGGGCGCATAGGTAGTGGTAGAGCTGCCGCTATGCGGTGATGTGTGCTTTTTCCTGTTTCCACAACTTATCGTTTCACCCTGTGTCATTTTTCATGCATCATTGAACCCAGTCCGCTGTCCTTCGTCCGGATGCGATGGAGTCATTTCATGCGGGTCAACGTGCACATTGGCGCCCGACATCCCAATTCCTTGACGGATATTTTTCAATGAAGTAATCTTCAATCAGCTTTACTGATATAATCCAATGCGAGGTGCCGCCGATGCTAGTTGCTGTTGCGAAAGAGATCCTGCCGGGTGAAAACCGGGTTGCGCTGATTCCCCATTCCATTGCTATTCTGACCAAGGCGGGGCTGGAGGTGCTGGTGGAAAGCGGGGCGGGGGCCGGAGCCTATATTCCCGACGAAGCCTACGTTGAGGCGGGGGCCAAAATCGCGCCGGATGCCGATGCGCTCTATGCGTCGGCCGATATCATTTTCAAGGTTCGTCCGCCGGAGGCGTCCGAGGTGGGGAAGATGCGGGAGGGATGCACCTTGATCTGCCTGATGGATGCCTTTTTCAAACTCGATCTGATGGAACAGCTGGCCGGTAAAAAGATCAGCGGTTTCGGGCTGGAGTTTGTGCCGCGTATTACCCGCGCACAGAGCATGGACGTACTGAGCTCCATGGCGGCGATTGCGGGTTACCGCGCCGTTATCGAAGCGGCCGACCTGCTACCGAAATATTTCCCGATGCTGATGACTTCCGCCGGTACGATTACGCCGGCCAAGGTGTTCGTAATCGGTGCGGGCGTGGCCGGACTGATGGCCATCGCCACGGCCAAGCGGCTAGGTGCGGTTGTTGACGCCTACGACACGCGCCCGGTGGTGAAGGAACAAGTGGAGAGCGTCGGGGCCAAGTTTGTCGAGTTCGACCTCGATACAGAGAGTGCTGAGGACAAGGGCGGTTACGCCAAGGCGCAGTCGGACGAGTTCTACAAAAAACAGCAGGAGCAGATGAAGGCCAAGGTGGCGGCGGTCGATGTGGTGATTACGACCGCGGCGATCCCCGGCAAGAAGTCGCCCGTACTGATTACCGACGACATGCTGCAGGCCATGCGGCCTGGGTCGGTGATCATTGATCTCGCCGCAGAACGAGGCGGCAACACCGAAGGGGCGGTTTCCGGCGAAGTGGTCGAAAAGCATGGCATAAAGATTGTCGGCTACATCGACTATCCCTCGCGATCGGCCGTGCATGCCTCTCAGCTGTTCTCGAAAAATATTTCCACCTTCCTGCTCAATATGGTGAAGGAGGGCGAATTCAGGATCGATCTCGAGGATGATATTGTGAAAGGCGCGCTGCTGGTGCATGAAGGCCATGTCGTCCATGAAATGATCAAACCGCTGATGGAACAAGAAGGAGTATAGTTATGGATGCATTGATAGAAGCATTAACCATTTTTGTTCTCGCGGTCTTCATTGGCTACGAGGTGATCACGAAAGTTCCGCCTACGTTGCATACGCCGTTGATGAGTGGATCGAATGCCATTTCCGGCATCACTATCATCGGTGCGATTCTGTGTGCCGGAGCTGGGGATACGGGCAATTTCTTTTCGGCACTGCTTGGTTTTCTCGCGGTCGTGCTTGCGATGATCAATATTGTCGGCGGCTTCATGGTTACCGACCGTATGCTGCATATGTTCAAGAAGAAGAAGGATTAACCCATGCCCTATCTCATCAATCTTGCCTATCTCGTTGCCGCCGTCCTTTTTATTATGGGTCTGAAGGGGCTGGGTTCGCCCAAAACCGCAGTCCGGGGAAACATGATCGGCGCTGTGGGCATGCTGATTGCCATTGTGGCGACGCTGGTCGACAAGCAGGTCTTGAGCTTTGGCTGGGTCATCGCCGGCATGGTGGTGGGCGGCGGAATAGGGGCCTATATCGCACGAACGGTCAAGATGACGGCCATGCCGGAAATGGTAGGCCTGTTGAACGGTTTCGGCGGGGGGGCCTCCCTGTTGGTGGCGCTTTCCCAGTTCATTATCTCGCCGGATGCGGTCAAAACGCCGGCATGGATGGTGGCGCTGTCGCTCAGCGCGCTGATTGGGTCGGTCACGCTGACGGGAAGCATCGTGGCCTGGGCCAAATTACAGGGGTTTGCCGATAAGGCGATGAAACTGCCGCACCAAAGTTTGCTTCGGGTGGCGCTGGGGTTGGGTGTACTGACTTTGGCGGCGCTGTTTATCTGGCAGGGTTGGGGCATTCTATTGGTGGCGCTTGTTGTCGCTGCGCTTGCGCTTGGGGTTCTGCTGGTACTTGCCATCGGCGGTGCGGATATGCCGGTGGTCATTGCGTTGCTCAATTCCTATTCCGGCCTTGCGGCGGCGGCCACGGGATTTGTCCTGATGAACAACGGATTGATCATCAGCGGATCACTGGTTGGGGCATCGGGCATTATTCTTAGCCAGATCATGTGCAAGGCGATGAACCGGTCGCTGGGTGCCGTGCTGTTTGGCGGGGCGATGGTGAGCGATGAACAGATGGCTTCGATTCCCGGCAAGGAGTTCTACGAGGGCAAGGTGAAGAGTTGCGGCGCGGAAGAAGTGGCCATGCTGCTCGAAGATGCGCAGAAGGTGGTCATTGCGCCCGGCTATGGTTTGGCTGTGGCGCAGGCGCAATACGCGACGCAGGACTTTGCGACCTTGCTGGAGGCTCGCGGCGTTGACGTTAAATATGCCATTCATCCGGTGGCAGGCCGTATGCCCGGTCATATGAACGTATTGCTGGCCGAAGCCAAGGTGCCGTATGAAAAGCTCGTCGAAATGGAGCATATCAATCCCGAGTTTTCGCAGACCGATGTAACCATTGTGCTCGGCGCCAACGATGTAACGAATCCGGCGGCACGCGACGATACCGGAAGTCCGATCTACGGGATGCCGATTCTGGAGGTCGACAAGTCCCGCACCGTGATTGTCGTCAAGCGCAGCCTGAGTCCCGGATTTGCCGGGATCCCGAACCAGTTGTTCATCAACGACAACACGCTCATGCTGTTTGGCGATGCGAAGGCGGTCTTGCGGGACCTGATTTCAGCCGTTGGCGAGCTTTAGAGGGAAGATTGAACGTTCCTTTGGGCAAGGTCTCAAATGCGTAGGAAAATGTAAGTGTTAGGCTTCCCATTGGGATAAATTCTAGTATCTTTTGCTATCGAAATTCCAACTGAACCGAGGATTTAAATGACAACAACCCATAGTCTAATAAACCAATTGATACAGCTTCAGGAGCTGATTGTTGCTAACCTTCAAAAACGTGCATCCATGCCTACTGCGCGGCTTGAAGTACTGGAAAAATCAATTGCCGCTCTCGGTGCGGATATTCCGCAACAGGTAAAATCGCATTTTAACCGTCTGCTGCAAAAGCACCCGGAAGCCATTGTGCCGGTGTCGAGTGGACAGTGCGCCGGCTGTGGAATGGCCCTGACCAAGAGTCTGGTTAACAGCGTGCACAAGGCGGATGGTATGCACCGTTGTCCGAACTGCGCCCGTTATCTCTATTATCCGGAGCAACTGGTGGCACGTGAGCGCGTCAGCCGTTCTATTGGTGAAGCCCGCAAGGTGGGTATATCCCGTTTTACATCGCCGGAGCTGATGATGGTTTCCCTCAAGGGAAGCACGCCCGAGGAAGTGCTTGGCGAGATGTGCACACGCATGGCGGATGAGGGGTTTGTCGAAGATGGCGCGCAGTTGCTCGATATGGCCTTGCAGCGCGAGGCGATTATCAGTACCGCCGTGGATAACGGTTTGGCATTTCCTCATGTGCGCGGCGTCGAAGGCGGCGGTCTTTCCATGGTGGTCGGTATTCACAAGAAGGGCATTAAATTCGGAGGTCCGGGGCGTACCCTGACACGGATCTTCTTCTTTGTGGTGATTCCGACAGCGACCAGCGCCTTCTACCTGAAGCTGATCTCGGGCCTTTCGCGGACCTTCCGCGAGAAAGAAGCCAGTGAAGCGTTGCTGGCAGCCGATTCCGAAGACGCGCTGTGGAAGGCGCTGATCAAGGCGACTCGGAAGAATTTCAAGTAAGCCGTGTGCTTTCTGTCGAAAAAAGGTCGGCCAAGCCGGCCTTTTTCCTTATATAGGGAGCAGACATGCCCACGATCTACGACATAGATGAACTTGAGCTGCTGCGAAGCCGCAACGCGGTGCAACCGCATGGCATGAGGCTTTTCCGGAATGCGTTGTTCAAGAATGCACAGGGCTGGGACGAGGCGTTGGCCGTTCTTCCCCTTGAAGCCCGAGATGTGTTCCGCGACCATATTCAGTTTGAAACGCTCACGCTGCTGGAGCGCCATGATTCGGCCACGGACGGAGCCAGCAAGCTGATCTTTCAGACAGGGGATGGCAACCTGATTGAAAGTGTTGTACTGCGGCCCAGGACGGGGCGGACGTCGATCTGCATCTCCTCGCAGGTGGGGTGCGCTTGCTACTGCAGTTTTTGTGCTACCGGGAAGATGGGGTTTACGCGCAACCTGACCACGGCGGAGATTCTGGATCAGGTTACCCAGGCCAACCGCATGGTTAAGGTGGAGGGGCGTTCGATCCGAAATGTGGTGTTCATGGGCATGGGAGAACCGCTGCTGAACCTGGAACACGTATTTGAATCGGTGGAATTCCTGAAGGCCGCACCGTTTTTCAACCTGTCCGGTTCCCGCATCACCGTTTCCACGGTGGGCATTCCTGATGCCATGGACCACTTTACCGAGCGGTTTCCGGATGTTCAGCTGGCGCTCAGCCTGCACAGCGCGCGGCAAGAGGTCCGGCAGCGCCTGATGCCCCAGGCCAGAAAATATCCGCTGGATGAAATGCGGGAAACGCTGCTTAACGCATCCCGTAATGGAAAGGTCATGATCGAATACCTGATGCTGGCCGGCGTCAATGACAGCGAAGAAGATCTGCTTGCGCTGGAAACCTATCTAAGCGGCATCCCCGTGCACATTAATATTATTCCGTTTAATGAATATGCAGGAAGCAACCTGCGGGGAACCCCGCAATCGGAACGGGTGCGGTTTGCCGACCATTTGAAAGCTGCGGGCTTCGATACCACGTTGCGCTATTCTCTCGGATCGGATATCGCGGCGGCCTGCGGGCAACTGGTAAAGCATAAGCGGGAGAACATCATTGAGGTTGGATAACATAGTTCTTGAGCTGGCGGTCATTTTCTCCGGTGCGGCCTTGCTGGGGACGCTGTTTCTCTATCTGCGGCAACCGATCATTCTCGCCTATATTGCATGGGGGGCCCTCATTGGTCCGCTGGGGCTGAAGGTGCTGGGATCGGCGGAACATATCGAACACCTTTCCCATGTCGGGATTATCCTGCTCCTGTTTCTGCTGGGACTGAACCTGCATCCTGAAAAGTTACTGCAGCTGTTCCGGAAGACCTCCGTGGTCACCATGGGCACCAGTGCGGCCTTCATGGTTCTTGGATTTGCTGTCACCATCGGCTTCGGATTTGGGTGGATGGATAGCGTGGTGGTCGGGGCTGCGATGATGTTTTCCAGTACGATCGTCAGCCTTAAGCTGACACCCACCACCACCTTGCACCAAAAGCATACCGGCGAAATGATGATCAGTGTATTATTGTTCCAGGATATTCTGGCCATCCTGCTGATCCTGTTTCTTGGGGGAGGGAAGGGTGGGCAAAGCGGTCTGCTGGGTGCCGTGCTGGTTATGTTGAAGCTGGCGGGCCTTGGCCTGGTTTCCTTTGCTGTGGTCAAATTCGTCATCATACCGCTCTTTCGGCGATTCGATGTGATCAAGGAATATTTCTTCCTCGTGTCATTGGGGTGGTGCCTGTTCTCGGCAGAGGTTGCGCATCTGATTGGCCTGTCCTATGAAATGGGGGCCTTTATCGCCGGAGTCGCCATGGCGGCGTTCCCGGTCGCGCTCATTATTGCCGAAAGCCTGAAGCCCATTCGTGAATTCTTTCTTATCCTGTTTTTCTTTTCCATCGGTGCCCGGTTCGACCTATTCGTTACCAAGAATCTGTTTCTGCCTGGAGTAGTTTTGACCGCCGCCATCATTTTAGCCAAGCCGCTGCTGTTTCGCATGGCTTTTAAGTCCATCCGGGAGGAAGCGGGGATTTCCAGGGAATTGGGGATTCGACTCGCTCAGGCCAGTGAGTTTTCTCTGCTTGTAGCCTATACCGCTGAAAAATCGGGTAATATTTCGGTCGATGCATCATATTTGATACAAACTGTGGTTATGTTGAGCTTTGTTGCGTCTACGTATTGGGTTGTTTGGAAGTATCCCACTCCAATATCGTCAAATAATAGCCTTCGGGTGGATTGATCTTGTATTTTATCCGTGAGGGCGGTTTTTGTTTGGTGTGAATCGCCTCTTGATTTGCGCATTACTCCGTGTAATCGATTGATTGGCTGTCTTTGCTGTAAAAACTGACAATGTGACGAGCTAAAAATCGGTCGTTTGTTTTTATCTGGTTAATATTTGACAGTTATAGCGGGTAAATATAGGTTGCTCCTAATATTTGGAGGTAAATTATGGCCAATACAGTGCTGGAAGGCGGGCAGGCGATCATCAAGTGTCTGGAAAACGAGGGTGTTGAATACATCTTCGGTTATTCTGGTGGAGCAGCGATTCCTATTTTCGATGCGCTTATCACCACGGATACGAAAATAAAATTTATTCTAACCCGGCATGAGCAGGGGGCGGCCCATATGGCCGACGGTTATGCGCGTGCGACGGGTAAGCCCGCGGTTGTGCTGGTGACCAGCGGACCGGGAGCAACGAACACGATTACCGGCATTATGACGGCTCACATGGATTCGGTTCCTATGATTGTCCTGACCGGGCAATCGGTTTCCTGGATGCTCGGCAAGGACGCTTTTCAGGAGGCGGATATCTTCGGCATCACCATGCCGATCATTAAGCATTCGTATCTGATTAAGTCCAGCAACGACATTCCCCGAGTTGTTCGCGAGGCTTTCCATATTTCCACGACCGGCCGCCCGGGACCCGTTTTAATCGATATTCCCAAGGATATCAGCGCCGGTCCATGTACCGCCGATTTGCATGCAGAGATGGATCTGCCCGGGTACACGCTGAATACATCGGTCGACAAGGATGTCGTTCTCGAGATTGCCGAAGCATTGGCGAAATCGCAACGTCCGCTGATTCTGGCCGGTCACGGTGCCATGATCTCGGGGGCCGATGATGTGCTGAAGGCGTTTGCGGAAAAGGCGCGGATTCCGGTTACCACGACGTTGCTCGGCAAAGGGGTTTTCCCCGAAACGCATGATCTTGCGCTGGGTATGCTGGGCATGCACGGCACAGCCTATGCAAACAAGGCGATCTGCGAGTGCGACCTGCTGCTGAACATTGGATCACGGTTCGATGACCGTATTCTCGGGAAGCCGGACCAGTTCTGCAAGGATGCTACCATTATCCACATCGACATCGATGCTGCTGAAATAGGGAAGATGATCCAACCGCAGATTGCCTGCGTGGCTGACGCCCGCATTGCGCTCGAAGAACTGATCAAGCATGTTCCGATTCTCGAAACCAAGGAATGGCGCAAGCATCTGGACGGCTACAAAACCAAGTATCCGCTCAAGTTCAAGCGCCAGGGCAGCCTGAAGATGCAGCACATTATCGACGAGTTCTACAAGCTTTCCGAAGGGAAGGCCTGTGTGGCCACCGATGTGGGTCAGCATCAGATGTGGGCGGCGCAGTTCTACAAGAACGACAGCCGCTACAACTGGCTCAGCTCGGGCGGGGCGGGTACCATGGGCTTCGGCCTGCCGGCTTGCATCGGCGCGGCATTCGGTCGCCCCAAGGATCTCCACATCTGCTTCGTCGGCGACGGCGGCTTCCAGATGACCTTCTTCGAGCTGGCCACGGTGGCGCTGTACAAGCTTCCGATCAAGATCGTGGTTCTCAATAATCATTACCTCGGCATGGTCCGGCAATGGCAGGAACTGTTCTATGAAGACCGCAAGAGCGGGGTGGATCTGGAAGGAAATCCGGATTTTGTGAAGCTGGCCGAGTCGTTTGGGATCAAGGGTTTCAACCTGCGCCGCCCGGGGGACGTCAAACGTGTTTTGCAGACGGCGCTGGACTACAACGAGGGGCCGTGTCTGATCAACTGCGAAGTTGAGAAGACCGACAATGTATTCCCGATGATCCCGGCGGGTGCGGCGATCGAGGACATGCTCATTGAACCGCCGAACCGGAAGCTGGACAAGCCGACTGGATCAACCTAGGCCGTGCCAGACTGAGTTCCAGATGTAATGGCAATATCCATAACGGAGTCTAATGATGTTGAATACAAATAAATCCATGCACACGTTGAGCGTATATGTTGCGAATAAGCCGGGTGTCCTTGCGCGTATTGCACAGGTATTTTCGCGGCGCGGTTTCAATATTGAATCGCTTGTGGTTTCGCCCGCGGTCGACGGGAATTTTTCAAGGATGACCATCAGTTGCAGCGGTGATCCCGAAGGGCTGGACCAGATCATCAAGCAACTGTTGAAGCTGATCGATGTCTTGCACTGCATCGACCATACCTTCGATGAATCGGTCATTAAGGAGATGGGGCTGGTCAAGATTGAGGTCGATAGCGAAGGTCGGTCCGAGGCGCTCCAGATTGCTGAGCATTATGGCTGCAAGACCGTGGACCTGACTCCCGATTCGATGATTCTTCAGGTGGTCGGGAATCCGGACAAGATCGATGCTCTTGAGGAGATGATTGCCAAATTCAAGGTTATCGAGCTGGTCCGTACCGGCAAGGTGGTCATGAGCCGCGGGAATGAAATTACATAACCCGGTTTATTGATAGTGCAGCGGAAGGTGTTCCTGGCCTTCCGCGTCCTTCATCAGCTGGACCTGTTCGCTGGTGGTATGAAACCGGTCATCGATCCCTTTGTTCACAGGGCATCCGACGATATCGATCAGCATATCCATCAGAAACTTGAGGTGTTCTCCGCTGTTGGACGCCAGCGTCAGCAAATCCTCCTGTTCTTCGGAAATTCCGCCCACATAGCCGTGCAGCATCATTTCCAAAGAAGCGTTTATTGCCGTGAGAGGTTGCATCAGCTCCTGCGCGACTTCAGCCAGCGAGGCCAGTAGTTCCGGCCGCGACATCGTGTGAGCCTGCCCGCCAATGGTGGATGAGAGGGCGGCCAGCTTTTCCTTGGTGTTATCCAGGGTGTCGCCGAGGTTGTCGTTGGCTTGGCCGAGCAGATCCTTGACTTGCGTTCCGCTGGCCGTTTCCGACTTCATCAACTGTTCGAGTTTTTCGAATACGGTGGTTAAAGTACTGAGTCCCTCGGACAGCGATCCTTCCGCTTTTCGGGCCGCTTTTCCGCTGTCGACGACAATCTTGCGCCAATCGCTGCCCGGGAACCCCAATCCATGCAACAGGTTTTCCGCGGTATCGGATCCCTGGACCTGAATAAAGTGCTGGAGCTGTTCCTTGCTTTGTTCAATCGCTTCGCGTTGTTCCATGTACTGGGCTGCAGCCATTTCAAAGCTCAGGTTTTCATCCATTTCGCGGATGGCCTGGACAATTTGCCGATCCAGTTCGGGATTGTCATCGCCTGTCAATCCTCGCATTTTCTCCAGAATGCTTTCTTCCAGAAGAAGAAGGGCTTTTTTCAGATCGGCTTTGCCTTTCGTGGACTGGAAGGCTGGTTGTTTGTGGAGTCCGTCATAGGTGCGGCGCAGACACCCGAGAATGACATCGTTCAGCGATTCGCCGGCCAGTTCCGACATGGACTGGCGAATCGCCACGCTTTCCATGATCATCCGGCCCAGTTTATTCGGGTCGGAGGCCAGTTGTTGCAACTCGTCCCCGACATCTCCGGTTTCTGCATCAATGTCGCCTTTGAGGAATGCCACGATTTGTTCAACATGAATGCTGGCTGACGCCCCGTCGTTGGCATCAGTGGTGTCATCGGCCTCGTCTTCCAGAACAAGGACTCCGTCTCCGCCCATCCCGGCCAGGTCGCTTTCATTGGCAACGGTTTGGCCGTCGCGGACCGCTTCGTATTGCGTATGTTCTGATAAAATATGGGACATTCCGCTGCTGCTGAGGTTTTGTTCAAACTTATCGGCATCCGTCGCGGCGAGCAGTTCCGTTAATTGGACCAGTTCCTCCTGTGAAGTACCGCGAGTGATTTTAAGCCCTGTGATACGGAGACGAACCAAACGACGTTCGAGCGATTTCTGAAGGGTGCCGACAGCATTGACCGTTTTTTCATCGATGGTCATGACGCCATTGAATGCGCCGATGCTTATCTTTTCCCGGTCGGAAAAGAGCTCCTCCATGGCCTCTACGGTTCCCGAAATTGACTTTTTTGCGGCTGGATGGCTTTTGCCATAGGTGGTCACCAAATTGATAGAGCGTCCGAGCTCATTGAGCGCACGGACGAGAACGGGATCTTCGATAGCATTGAAGGGCTGATTTTGCTGCGTGTTTGCGGTATCCATTGCCTATCCTTGATTACAATTTCATCGTTGCAATCTCAGGTAGCATAAACCGTGCCCTTTATGGGGGTTTTTAATCGCGTTATCGGATGAATCCAAGGTTGCGCAAGTCACATGATTCCATGAAATGCGACGCTGCGGAACGCTGCCCTGCAGAAGTTCCTTTGCTCTCCGTTTTTCCCGGTCCGCGATCCGTCTAAACCCGTTCGAGCACAAATCCCGTTCGCGCCGGAATGTAGACCATGATTTGATGGCGGGTATTGGCTCCGTCATTGAACTCAAAGCTCTGGTAAGTCTGATCCGGGTCAACCAGATCAAATCCACCAAATGCGGGGTCGTCGGTATTCAGGGCAAGGCGGTAGGTTCCTGGAGTAACGTCAATGGCATAGTCTGTAAACGATTGGCTGGGATTGAAGTTGAGTGCGAAGAGCAATCCATCGCGTTCAAATGCCATCATTTTATCGCCGTCGTGAATCAGACGGAAGGTCACCGGGATGTGTCCAATAACGTTCTTTTCACGGATCAGGTTAACCATGGCCCGGTCAAAATCGGCGAGGAAGTGGAATTTAAGTCCCGGATCGTCCCGCAGGCTCCATTGGCGGTGGGCATAATGATAGGACCAGTTGTTGCCCTCGCGCGGAAAGTCGATCCATTCCGGATGCCCGAACTCATTTCCCATGAAATTAAGATATCCGTGAGCTGCCGCGCCCAGCGTGGCCAGACGCGCCATTTTGTGCAACGCAATGCCGCGATCTACCTGCAGGTTCTGCGCTTCGACATGCATGTTGAAGTACATTTCCTTGTCGATTAATTCAAAAATGAAGGTTTTTCCGCCCACCAGCGCCTGGTCATGCGATTCAACATAGCTGATGACCTGTTCGTCGGGACGGTGGCTGGTCAGCTCGTGGTAGAGCCAGTGCATGTTCCATTCTTCGTCCGGAACATCGTTGGATAGTTTGAACCAGCAATCGGGCGCACCCATGGCCAGCCGGTAGTCGAACCCGCAGCCGCCTTCCTTCTGATCGGAACTCAGACCGGGCATGCCGGAAACATCTTCAGCGATGGTAATGGCATCCGGCCGGACCGTATGAATCAGTTTGTTCGACAGGGCCAGATAGGCGAGGGCATCCACATCCACCGATCCGTCGAAATAGCTGTCATAGCTGCCGAATCCCGTTCCCAGCCCCCGGTGGTGATAGAGCATGCTGGTGACGCCGTCGAAGCGGTAGCCGTCGAACTTGTATTCATCGAGCCAATAACGCGCGTTGGAGAGCAGGAAGTGCAGGACTTCCGTCTTGCCGTAATCAAAGCAACGGGAATCCCATGCGTCGTGGTCGCCGCGGTCGCCGTCATGGAAATACTGGTACATGGTGCCATCGAACCGGGAGAGGCCTTCCTGCTCGTTCTTGACCGCGTGTGAGTGGATCAGATCCATAATGACCGCGAGGCCGGCTTCGTGGCAGGCATCGATCAGTTCCTTCAGCTCCTCAGGAGTGCCGAAACGCGATGAAGCCGCGAAAAAATTGGATACATGGTAGCCGAACGAACCGTAGTAGGGATGCTCCATGATACCCATGAACTGCACGGTGTTGTAACCCATTTCCACAATGCGCGGCAGAATGGTTTCCTTGTATTCCAGATAGGAGCCGACCTTGGCTTCCTCCTGGGCCATGCCGATATGGGATTCGTAAACCAGCGGTGCCTCGATGGGTTGTGCCGGATTCGGGAACTTCCACTCGTATGCCTTTTCCGGATTCCAGATCTGTGCGCAGAACACATGCGATTCGGGATCCTGTACCGCGCGCCGTGTATAGGCGGGGATGCGTTCGCCCTCGCCGCCGGGCCAATACATTTTCAGTTTGTAAAGGTCGCCGTGTTTCAGGGCCTTTGCAGGCAGTTCGATTTCCCAAACCCCTGGTTCATCTCCGTAGTGCAGGGCGAATTTATCGAGCTGTTCCCAGTTTGAAAAATCGCCCACCAGATAGATAGCCGTAGCGTTTGGCGCCCATTCGCGAAAAATCCAGTTCCCGTCACGGAAGTGCATTCCGAAATACTCGTGCGCGTTGGCAAACTCATCCAGGCTGATTTTCCCGCCCGTCAGGCGGTCTTCCATGTAGCGGATGTGGTCGGCACGATGTTTGATTTGATCGCGATAGGGATCCAGCCATGGATCATCGGCAAGTTTGGCGAGGTTGGGGTCTCTCATTAGGATTCCTTCGTGGATTTATCGAACACTTCATCGACGAGCGGGCGTTGCAGCATTTGCTCATAGATATCGATGTAGGCCTGCGCCGTCACCTTGTGGTTGAAGCGCTCCTTGCTTTCGGCCATCACGCGTCCGAGTTGCGTTCCACGGGTGTGGACATCAAGGTTGTAGAATTCCATGGCCTGGTCGATGGCCCATTCGAGGCCGCCGGCATCGTAGGTTTCAAAAAGGAAGCCGTTGCCCGAATTATTCGGGACATCCAGGTGGCTGACCGAGTCGTGCAATCCGCCCGTGTCGCGCACGATCGGAAGGCATCCGTAGATGACACTGGTCATCTGGGGCAGGCCGCACGGTTCGAAGAGCGAGGGCATAAGCAGGAAATCCGATGCCGCAAAACCGATATGCGAGAGCCCTTCCTCGAAGTTGCAAACCGCAACGCGATCGTACAGGTTGTAGGTGTAGGCGATGTCATGGAAGACCTGCTGATAGGCTCCGTTCGCTACAAAGACCACCTGCAATCCCCGGCTGCGGTATTTTTCGATCACCTTGTGAAGGATTTCCGCAACGAGTTGGCACCCCTTCTGGACCGGATCGAGACGGGAGGGCCAGAAGAGCATGGGTGCGTCGGGGTTGATTTCAAGCCCCAGCCGTTCCTGCATGTAAACCTTGTTCTTGCGCTTGGCTTCGTAGTGGTCGACTACGCCATAGCGCGCAATGAGATATTCATCTGTTTCGGGGTCGCTGGAGGCATCCGGCGAATTCAGTATGCCGGACGCACAGCCCGCATGGTACTTGCTCGCTATTTCCCATTGCATGTTTTTGGGCACAAAGTTGTGCGCGTCATCCACGATCTCCTTCATAAAGGTGGGACTGACCGTATTGATGAAGTGCGAGCTGAAAATCCCGCTGCAGAGGAAGTCGACGGGGTTGTTTTCCCGTGCATCGAAATAGTTGTTCGGTGGCCAGCTGTAGAAGAGATTGCTCCAGAATTCTGCCGCGTCGATACCCCGGTCTTCAATATGTGCAAGCGTGGTTTTGACGGTGTGGATGTTGTGGAAGGTGAACAGGCTCGGGATGCCAAGCATACGCGCTTCGCCGGGGATCAGTCCGGTCATCCAGTCGTTGCAGTGGATCAGGTCGGGTTTGACCGTGGGAATAATGTTGTTGATCACCTCGCGCTGGAAAGCGAGCGCGATCTTCAGGTCGGTGTCTTCCGAGTTGCTGTAGACGCGGTCCTGATAGTAGAAGATGCGGTCCTCGGCCAGATGGATGCGGTCGCCGGGCAGCTTGCTTTTGTAGATCAGCAGTTCGTTGTCGATGAATCCGCCGATGTCGACATGGAACATTTTCCGGTAGTGGGGCAGGGCCACGTGTACATCCGCTCCCAGTTCGTAGAGCGCTGAAACCAAAGACGCTGAAACATCCGCCAACCCTCCGGCTTTGGCGGATAGTTTGTTGGTCATGTTGCCCATGCCGGTCGGCAGGTAGGTGATTTCGGGGGTGACGATTAGGATGCGAGGCTTCTTCTGCTTTTTTTTGCTTTTTGTCGCCATAGAATATCCTCTTTTTCCTTCCGTCATGAAATCAGCCGCCCAAGCGGTTTTCAAGCTTTTACTTAGTTTAGCTGGTGCATGACGCGGTAAAGTTCCGTGACACCCCAGGCCTGGGCACCGCACCCGCGCTGGATGTGCGGCGTGTTGCCGTCGATGACTTCCGGAACTTGTCGCAGGCAACCGTGGTTGATGACTGCCGAGGAACTGCCTAGAATCGCCCGCGCGGAATCGTGAGCGGCTTCTCCGTAAACCATCACAAGCGCTTCGGCATAAGAGGGAAAGGGCCATGTCCACGCCGTTCCATTGTGGTAGGCGGGTTTCCGGCGGGTGTCTTCGTCGCCGTTATAGTGTCCCCAGTAGGGATTATTGGGATCGTTGAGCAACTGGCCATCGTGATAGACCGCCGCCGGATGGCTCACCGGCCGATCGGCCAAACTGCGCAACCCCCCGGGAATCAGCAGCTGTTCGCAGGCTTCGACGATGTTTTTGCAGAGGGCGGGATCCTTCAGCGCGCCCAGCGTAACGGCAAGCAGCTGGTTCGAGCGCAGGGCATCGTCAACCTCGGCATTCCGGGCGCAGGTTCCCGCATCTGCCGCAAGACAGTCGGCCAGGTAGGTAAAGTCGTCGGCATGGATGACAAACAGTTCGCTGATCGACCGTTGAGCCTGTTGGGCGAGGGTACTCCAATCGCCGGTTTTGTCGATTTGGGCCAGCATGTTGAGGGCGTAATGCCACAACGCCTGGATTTCGATAGGATAGCCCTGCCGCGGCGTTCCGGCTGGATAGTTGGTATCCATCCAGGTAAAATGCGAAGGACTGAAGATCAATCCGGAATCCTGATCGAAGGTGATCCCGTTTTCGGTTCCGTTGATCAGTCCGTTGGCCAAAGAGACCAGCACCTGTTTGAGCGTGCGTTCGCCGCATTTTTCTTTGAGCAGGTTTTTATTGCCCTGAGCCCGCATCAGTTCGTTGCACGCCACGAAAAACCAGAGGGGGGCGTCGGATGTTTCGCGGTTGTTGTCGTCGTTGCCACGGATCATGTTGGGAATGGTTCCGCTCTTTTCGAACTTGGCGAACTGGAGTAGAATGTTCTTCGCTTCGTCCAGCAGGCCGCCGGCAATGATGCCGCGCAGGCAGATCAGTGTATCGCGTCCCCAGTCCAGGAACCACGGGTAGCCTGCGATAACGGTCTGGAATGCATCGCGCTTGACGATGAAGGGGCTCATCGCCATCCGCATGGCTTCTTCAATGGAAAGGGAGGGGGAACAGGTCTTCAGGGAGAGCTTCGCAAAGGTGGGTTTGTCGTTGATGGAGGCCACGAGATCCGTGCGGCTGTCTCCGGCAAGATCGACTTTGAAATAGCCCGGGCTGAAGAGGTCTGAAGATCCATCGATGCCCCGTTCCTGATCGACCGGATGTTCGATCATGTAATACCACTCCGGCTCGGAATGGAACGTTCCGTTTTTGACGCTTATTTTCAGTTTCCGGTCGCTGGCCGGTGCGAAGGTGAAGCTGCTGCCGGCTGCCTTCACCGCCTGCGGCCAGTGGGCTTCCGGCCCGGCGAACGCCTTGGTGACTTCATGGTTGCACCGGTCCTCGATGTCGGGGCGGAGGATGAGCGAAACCGGCTCATCGTTCCGGAGGTGTTCAGGATCGTTGCCTGCTTCTTCCCGGATAAAAACCAGGCGCACGGCATTGGTATCGGGATGCATCTGAAATGCAACCTTCAGGGGGATGAGCAATCCTTCTCCAACCGGCACGGCGAAATTCCAGATCACGGTTCCGTCGTCGGCCACGGTGAAACGCTTCTGACAAGGCAGTGAAAGCTCGTAGGAATACCCCTTCCGGACAATCCACGCACGGCAGCGGGTAAACATGGTGTGGCGGTCTACCGGAACATCCGGATGCAGATTGGCGGAGAGCAGGCCGTCATACTTGCTACGCAGCTCGGCCCAGCCAATGCGCACCTGGGCCAGTGCACCGTGGTGGTTGGTGCATGCGGCATAGCGGTTGCGATCATGAACCTCGCCCGCGCGGCAGGTGGTGATCACTTTGGCATGAGCGGAACCGCACAACTGCATGACCGGAGCTTCTTTATGTTTGATTTCATCCGACTCATAGACGGTCAGTTTCAGCGTTAGGCTTTGGTGGCTGTCCGGGGTGTCAAGGGGCTGGAAGAGCACAAAGAAACTGCCGTTTTTCCGGAGGAGCGATTTTTCGTGAGCCAGCGTTTTTCCGGTCGCGTCTTTCAGTTCGGCAATGAAATCGTCATGGGCCTGAACGAGGAGAAAGTGAGCGGGCGGCAGCATGACCGTGCGGTGTGCGTCGCGGGGCCACTGCCATGTTGTAACCACCGGCGCATCACCCGCCAGCTCTTCGCACAGCTGTTTGGGATTTTCCATCAGCCGGTCCAGATCGAACCGGTCCAGGGCATCAAAGTGCGCGAAGATATCCATTGCCTTGGCTCGCAGACATTGTTCTTCGCTTATAGCCGTACCACGGTACGTTGAGTTCAAAACATCCGAGACCTGCTCCGCCCATTTACGGTCGTTGGTCAGGCATATCACCTCGCCGGCTTTCAGCGGGCAGGTTCCGTTTTCATGCTGGACGGCATTATCCGCGGAAAGAAGATTGGTCGTATAGGAAGAGAAATCTCCGTGCCAGTTAACGACGCCACCCTGTTCGTGGTTCAGGTTGGCGAGCACCAGCAGCCGGTGCTGTCCACTGGCGTCGGTGCGCAGGATGGCTGCCGAGTTGTGGTTTCCGTTGGTAATGATTTCCACCTTGGCGCCGGCGTGGAACGACGGGTGCGTTTCCATGATGGCATGGAGGCGGCGAAGCCAGTCGATCATGTTGGTCTCAGCGCCCCAATTTATGGAGTGGGCATTGTGGACGTTGATCTGCTCTTCGGCAAACCACTCGACGCCGTTGGCGAAGCCGAATGCACCGTTGTGCGTTGACAGGGCGCAGAAGGCGGCGCGCAACCGGGCGAAGGCCTGGGAGGTGGCGGCGAGCCGGGCGTTGTCATGCGTTTCACAGAAGTGGATCAGGTTGCCCTTGGATTCCGAGACCCTGATCGATTCAGGCAGGTAGCCTTCAATCTGTCCCTGATCATAGTTCTGGAAGATTTCGGAGTAGGCCCAGTTCATTCCGGAGTCGGCCAGAAGATGCTCGGTTACGTGCTTGTAGCCACCAAGTCCTTCAAGCATGAAAATGGTATCGGGATATTCCGTGCGCACCTTGGCAATGATGTATTCCCACGCTTCGAACGGAACCTTGTAGCCGGCATCGCAGCGGAAACCATCGATCCCCTTGCGGCACCAGAAGAGGAATACATCGGCCATGTAGTGCCAAAGGCCTTTTTGGGAATAATCCAGTTTGGAAAGATCCTCCCATACCGTGCCCCATGCGCCGGGCGACATGAACGATCCATCCTCATTGTGGTGGAACCATTCGGGATGGGTGACCTGCAGGTGCGAAGCCCATCCGGTGTGGTTGATCGGCATGTCCAGGTAGATTCTCGCGTTGCGCTTATGGACTTCGTCGACCAGTTCCTGAAACTGGTCAAGCGGGGTGGTGTGCTGGTCGAATTCGGCAAGTGCGGGATCAACATCGAGCAAATCCATGACGGCAAACGGGCTTCCAAACCGGCCCATGCGCGCGTAGGTGGTCGGGGTGGGGTGGATCGGCAGCAACTGAACGATCTTGCAGCGCAGCGTACCGACGATGAAATCGAGTTCCTTGATCAGGTCGCGGAACTTTCCGGAGCGGGGAAGGACGGCATAGCCGGCCTCGTCAAGCTGCCGGACCGCGGCCTCTTCCTGTGGAGCGACAGCGCCCTCGGATTTGTTCCTGCCAAACTGGCGGACAAAAGCGGTGTACATGGTATTGCCGGCACAGGTTTCGGCGGGCTCGACCTTGAGGACGGAGTTGCCGCCTTCGGGCCAAAGAATTGTGTCGGTGCCGTCTTCAACGAAGTAGGCCTTGGCCGCAAAGCGTCCTACTTCGAGCAGGGGAAGGGAAAGGGTGAACCGGCTTTTCCCCTCAGGTGTCATCGGGAAATCGTGCCAGTCGCGTTCAAGCGGCGGAAGGCCCTGCTCGGCATGGGTGATGATCTCTGCATGCCGCACGCCTGCATGTCCGATGTTGGCTCGCAGCCACGCTTTCCCCGTGCGGCCCGTATGGTTGTCGAGGGTGAACGTAACCGAGTCGCCGCGAAAATGCACACTGTGGCCATCAGGGGACGGTTCTTGAATCAAATTGCTCATGGAGAAGACCTTTTTTCAAAAAACGCTATTGATTAGGAAAACTTGAGTTCTTATAGGTGCATTGTTGGATGATGTCTGGAAAAAAGATTAATAGTTTGCTGTTTTTTATTCGGGGAGATCAAAACATACAACGGCGCTGGCCGGGCATTCGCATCCGCCAGCCTGGAAAATATGACCGGCACGGTAGAAACCATTCGCACGGAGTGATGGGAAATGGATAATCCAAATTTCCATCCAGCCAAATAACACTCAATCGAGTGCCCTTCTTCTTCATCAAAACCGCCCTCGAATCTCAAAACCCCATCGCTATACCGCTTATTAAACTAATTGTGAGGAATTATAACCCTCTCATGATTACAGCTTGGTTTGATGGACTGATTTGGGCAATATCCCTCCCTAATTCTTTAACGAGGGATTTTATGGCGGGTTTGACTGATTTGGCGGACGGGGGCAAACTGACGATGCCGAGTCTCGACGGTGCGGTTGGTGACTCGTCCAACAGGGAGCTGATGGCCGATGCCCGGAGGGTGCTGTCTGGCAACTGGGGCATGGCTATCGCAGGGTGGATTCTGTATGTCGTGCTGGCAACGAGCTTTTTTGTGTTTGTCATGTCTGTTTTGTTCTTCGTGGGCGTGACGACCTCTACGAATGAAACGGATTTTCTCGCGAAACTCGTTTTCCTGAATCCCGTTATTGTAGCCGCCCAGTTTCTGGTTTCAGGGGCTTTCGCCGTGGGTTTCGCGGCATTTTATCTGGGAATTTCGCAGGAAGGCGAGGCCCGGTTGGAAAAGCTGTTTATCGGTTTTCGTCGGTTCTGGAAGTCGCTGGGGGTCTATTTCCTATACGGGCTGCTTGTGGCCCTGTGGTCGCTGTTGCTGGTGGTTCCCGGTATTATTGCGGCCTACCGCTATGTCATGGCCTATTACATCATTGCCGATGACGAAGATTGCGGTCCGCTGGAAGCCATCAGTCGCAGTAAGGAAATGATGGCGGGAAATAAGTGGAAGTTTTTCTGCCTGAACCTGCGATTCATAGGATGGTCGATCTTGGCGGCCATTCCATGCGGTCTTGGATATCTTTGGCTGATCCCCTATATGCAGACCTCGTTTGCGAAGTTTTATGAGGACGTCAGCTGAGCAGCTGGCGCGGGGACGAGGGGAGAGGCCGCACCCCGTCACCCATTCATCCCATCTCCCCCTCTTTGAAACAAAGATGAAAGATTAGATTTGAAAACAGATATTGGTAAATTTGAATTATTGGGAACAGACCCCTCCAGTCAGGCTCGGCGGGGGCGGTTGCATACGGCGCATGGCACGGTGGAGACGCCGGTGTTCATGCCGGTGGGCACGCAGGCGACAGTCAAATGCATGACGCCGCGTGAGATGCACGAAATGGATTGCGAAATCCTGTTGGGCAACACCTATCACCTGAACGATCGCCCGGGCCCGGATTTGGTGGAGCGCATGGGCGGCCTGCACCAATTCATGGGCTGGGATCGGGCCATCCTGACCGACAGCGGCGGCTACCAGGTCTTCAGTCTCGGCAGCATGAACAAGATCACCGACGACGGTGTATCATTCCAATCGCATTCCGACGGACGGAAACATTTTATTGGCCCGAAGGAATCGATGGAGATCCAGCGAAAGCTGGGGTCCGATATTGCCATGGTTTTCGACGAATGCCCTCCGTACCCGTGCGACAAGGATTACGCTTGCAAAGCCGTGCGCCGAACCCTAGATTGGGCGGCTATTTGCAGGGAAGCGCCCCGTGCGGAAGGTCAATTGTTCTTTGGTATTGCGCAGGGCAGTGTGTTTTCGGATTTGCGCGAGGAGTGTGCCAAGGCACTGGTCGATATGGACTTCGACGGCTATGCCATTGGCGGTGTGAGTGTTGGGGAGCCCGATGAGCTGATTCTGCGGGGCGTGGACGATACGGTTCACCATCTGCCGGAGGAGAAGCCGCGCTACCTGATGGGCGTTGGAGAAATGGCCCAGATGGTGGAGTCGGTTGCGCGCGGGGTCGATATGTTCGACTGTGTGATTCCAACGCGGCAGGCGCGCAATGGGACGGTGTCCACACGGCGCGGACGCTACCCTGTGAAGGCGGCGATATATAAGGAAGATGTCCGTCCATTGGAGGAAGGATGCAGTTGCTACGCGTGCCGGAATTTTACGCGGGCCTACGTGCGCCACCTGATCAATGTGGGCGAGATCCTTGGATTGCGATTGGTAACGATGCACAACCTGCATTGCTACCTTGAATTTATGAGGGATATGAGGAAGTCGATAGAGGAGGGAACGTTCGATGCATTTCGTGCAGCGTTCCATGCCGGTTATCGCATGATATGTGAGGACCATACGTTAAACGTGAAGGAGAACAACTAGATGTACCTGTTACCACTTACCATTGCAGAGGCCGCACCGGCCGCCGCCGGCCAGCAGCAATCGCCATTCGGGATGCTGGGCATGATGGCGATTATTTTCGCCATTATGTATTTCGTGATGATCCGCCCGCAGAAGCGCCGCGAAAAAGAGCGCAAGGAAATGATTGCCAGTGTCAAGAGCGGCGCCCGTGTACTGCTGACCAGCGGCATCATCGGCCAGATCACGGAGGTTAAGGAAAACACCCTGATCGTCCGCATTGCCGAAAATACCAAGATCGAAGTGGTTCGTGCCGCGATTTCCCAGATTTTGGAAAGGGATGAAACACCCTCGGAAATTGAATCGACCAACTAGAAAGGTAGCTATCAATGGATAAGAACAAGCTTTGGAAATGGTTGCTGCTCGGCTTCCTGATTCTTGCCTCTCTCGCACTGGTAACGCCGCCGTTCGATGTCAAGGATGATCAGGGCCACGTGGTTAAGCGCGGCAAGGTTAAACTGGGTCTCGATCTCAAGGGCGGATCGAGCTTTGTCGTGGAAGTTGATGTCGAAGACGTCAAACAGAAGATGGTCGAGGCCGATGACGAATTTAAATCGGTCGACGAGATTCCCGAATCCGCCCTGCAGAAAAAGATCAAGGAAGTGCAGGACAGTGCGGTGGAGATGATCCGGAACCGTATTGACGTGCTGGGCACCACCGAGCCGGAAATCTATCCGGAAGGCGACAAGCGCATTGTTGTGCGCTTGCCGGGTGCGGATGCCAAGACCCGCGCGGAAGCCAAGGAACAGATCATGCGCGACGGCGTGCTGAGCTTTAAACTGGTTGCCCAGGAAAGTGCTGACTGGGTGCGCGAACTCACCCAGTCCGGCCAGGTTCCCAAGGGATTTAGACTGATTGGCGAAGATGGCCAGGGTCCCATTTATGTACGGGACCAGGATGCCATGTCTGATGCGGAGCTTACCCGCGAGTACTACGAAGAGCTGAAAAGTTTTGGCGATAAATATGCCGACTTCATGCTTCAGAAGGATCGCCACAAGGATGGTTCCACCATCTACCGCCCGGCGTACATTGAACGCCGTCTGCAGCTGGGAGGCGACTCCATCAAGAACTCTACTGTGCGCTACGACCAGCTCAACCAGCCCTACATCGGCCTCGAGTTTGACAAAGAGGGTGCGAAGAGTTTTGGCCAGGTGACCGAAGCCAACACGGGCCGGCAATTGGCCATCATTCTCGACAACACGCTGTATTCATCCCCGAATATCAATGAAGCGATCTACGGGGGAAGTGCACAGATCACCGGTGGTTTCAGTGTTAAGGAAGCCCGCACGATTGTGAACGTCCTGCGTGCAGGTGCGCTGCCTGGCCGTGTCCAGATTGTTGAAGAACGGACCGTTGCCCCGACTTTGGGCCGGGATTCGATCAGCAGTGGTCGACAAGCCATCATCTGGGGGGCTGTTGCCGTGGTGGCCTTCATGTTTTTCTATTACCTGATACCCGGCTTGATCGCCGACCTTTCGCTGGTGTTTGTATTACTGCTCCTGCCGGTGGGTATGGTGGTTTCCGCCGGTTTCCTGGGTGTTATTTCCGGCACGTTGGAAGGGGGGGCGGTTGCCCTTCCGACCCTGACCTTGTACGGTATTGCCGGTATCGTTTTGACGGTGGGTATGGCGGTAGACGCGAACGTACTAACCTTCGAGCGCATGCGCGAAGAATGGAAAGTGGGCAAGTCGATATCCGGTGCGATCAACGCCGGTTACAACAAGGCCTTCAGTACCATTTTGGATGCGAACGTGACCACCTTACTGACGGCCATTATTCTATTCTGGAAAGGTTCCGGTCCGATTCGCGGTTTCGCGGTAACGCTGTGCGCCGGTATTCTTGTGAGCATGTTCATTGTGCTGGTCATTACCCGACTGTTCTTTAACACCATGGCGGATGCGGGCATTCTCAAGTCGGTGAAGATGAATTCGCTCCCGTTCCTCCAGAATGCCAACTTTAATTTCCTGGGAGCACGCAAATTTGCGGCCTTCCTGTCGCTGGCGCTGATTATTTGCTCGTGGGCCTGGTTCATCAAGAAGGGGGATGACAACTTCGGTGTCGACTTTACGGGTGGATCGGTCATCACCTTCACATTTGACGATAAGCAAGGCCCCGATGTGGTTCGCAGCGCATTGAGCGATGCCGGATTTGCTTCGGCCAACATTGCTTACCAGACCGACATACACGGCAATGAGTTCCTTGAAGTCAAGGTGGGGGCTTCCGGTGCGGAAGCAGAACCGGCTCTGACCGCCGTTAAGCAGTTGCCCGGAAACTATGAAGACGTCAAGAACGACAGCGTGGGTTCCCAGATTGGGGCCGAACTGAAGAAGAAGGGCATCACCGCCATCATCTTCGCGCTGATTGGGATCATCATCTACATCTCGATCCGGTTCGAGTTTGCCTTTGCGATGGGTGCGATTGTGGCTTTGGCGCATGACGTGCTGATTACCATCGGGGTCTATTGCCTATTCGGTCGCGAGCTGAGCATGCCGATCATTGCAGCCTTGCTTACGATCGTAGGTTATTCGGTCAACGACACCATTGTGGTGTTTGACCGAATCCGAGAGGACCTTAAGCTGGTCAAAGGCAAGTCCTACAAGGAGATCGCGAATCTGTCGATCAACCAGACCCTCAGCCGCACCGTGCTGACCTCCGTCACGACTTTGCTGACCGTGGTTATGTTGCTGGTCCTGGGCGGCGGCGCAGTCTACGACTTCGCTCTGGCGTTGTTGATCGGTATTGTGGTTGGGACGTATTCGTCCATCTTTGTTGCCACACCGGTAGTGTTGCTGTGGCACAAGGAGGAGAAGGTTAAGTAGACTTTTCGGCTTCGAAAGGTTTATCTTTCAAGGCGTTCCCGCATTTGCAGGAACGCCTTTTCATTGATCATGACTGTTCAAAAACCAAAGATGCCCTGTCCGGTAATGAAGCTGTTGCTGCGCCGGGTGATGGATCCGGATTCCGCTCCGGACTGCCACGAAAACCGGACCAGACTGGGGATGCTGGCCGGATGGACGAGCACGGTGCTGAGTATGTTGCTGGCCGTGGCCAAGGGTTGGCTGGGTCTGGTTTCAGGCAGTGTTTCGATGCTGGCCGATGCGACGAACAATCTTACCGATGTGGGGAGCAGTCTCGTGATTGCTCTGGGGTTCCAGTGGTCCCGGAAGCCACGTGATGAAAAACATCCCTTCGGCCATGGGCGTATTGAAGCCGTTGCCACGTTGGTGTTGTCGATCGCCTTGATCCTGGTCGGCGTCGAAGTGGCCCAGTCGGGGATTGGTCGACTGATCTATCCGAAACCTATTGAGGCACCGGGATGGCTTCTCATTACCGTGGGAATTACGGTGGCTTTGAAAAGCTGGATGGCGGTTTTTGCCCGGGTGTTGGCGAGGATGACCAAGTCGCACACGCTCGAGGCCGATGCGTGGAACCATACGTTCGATATTGTTTGCACGTTGATGGTTGTGGTGGCATTGATCAGCGCAAGGATGGGATGGGGGGGGCTGGATGGCTGGATGGCTCTTGGCGTTGCCATATTCATTATTTTCACGGGGGTGGCCTACGCCCGCGAGGCCATCGACAAGCTGCTGGGTGAAAAGCCCGATCCACAAACCGTACGCGAGATCTACAAAACCGTGGTAGGCGTCGAGGGAGTGATGGGGGCTCATGACATTGTCGTACACCAGTATGGCGACGTGCATATGGTCTCATTCCACATTGAAGTGGATGCAAATATGAGCCTGGTAGCCGCTCATGAGATTTCCGAAATGGCCGAAGAGGCCGTGGAAACGCAGCTGGGTTGGCGTGCTGTGGCCCACGCGGATCCGGTGGATCGTTCCCATCCGCTTTTTGAAGAGCTGAACCACGTGTTAAAGAGATATGTTTCCAGCGAATCGCGATTGGTGGATGTGCATGACCTGAGAGCGGAAGGGGCTGCACCGCCGTTTCGTATTTCTTTCGATCTAGTGACTGATATCGAAACCCCGCTGTCGGAATATGAAACCATCTATCAGAGCAGTCTCGCCATGCTGCGCAATGCATTCGGCGAACGGGTAGGCCAGGCGGAGATCGGGATCGAGGCCGCCGTGGAAACGGTGCCGATGTCGCGGACGTTGTTCACGCTTTAATCCGTCCGCCGATCCAGAATAGGTGCCTTGCCTGTTTCTTGGTAATTGATTATCTCAAAAGGTGTTATTGCGTATTTGCCTCCCCATGCAATGTTGATATGATTTGAAATTGTAACAAAGCAGGTTCCTATAGGAGGTAGTGATGGCGAATATTCCAGGTAATGTAGGTTGGGTTGAAGATCTGATTCCCGGACTTGAAGGCCAGCTTAGCCAGTTTGTGGTGGCCACTGACGAAGTGGACGATGAACTGATCGAGATTTTTATTGAAGAGCTGAAACGGTTGACCGGCGAACTGCAGGAAGGCGTGGAGAACAACGACCCGGAAATGGTTCGCATGGCGGCCCATTCGATCAAAGGTATGGGGGGTACCATCGGGCTTCCCGAGATTTCCGTACTGGGCCTGAACATTGAAAACGCGGCCAAGGAAGACCGACTGCCGGACGCCCGTCGCATGACGGATGCCTTGGCGAACTGGCTGACAACGCTTGACTAGGAGAATACATGCCGTTGGACAACCAGGCCGTCAGTTCCGATCCGTCACCCTCCCGGTTATCGCAGTGTCTGAGAGGACGTGTGCTGGTTGTTGATGACGAATTGCCGAACCGGCTCTATATGCGAAAACTACTCGAAGCCCGTGGCTGTGAGGTATTCGATGCCGACAGCGGCCCCGCGGCGTTGGCCCTTGCTGCGAAAAAGGTACTCGACCTTGTCCTGGTGGATGTGATGATGCCGGAGATGGATGGTTTCGAATTATGCGGCCGTCTGCGCGACGATCCGCGCACGGAACGCACCCCGGTGATCATGGTAACGGCCAAGTCGAAGATCGAGGACATTGAAACTGGTTTTGAGCTGGGCGCGATCGACTATATCCGCAAGCCCTTTAATCCTCGCGAACTGGTGCTTCGGGTCGGCAATGCCCTGGCGCTGAAGAAGAGTAATGACGAGCTGATGATTTGGAACAGCCGTGTGTCGCGGGACTTGGAGCTTGCGGGCTCCATCCAGCGTTCGCTTTTTTCGAATGTCCCTCATTTTTCCCATCGGTTCGAGGTGCGGATTGCCTACCATACCTGTCTGGATGTGGGAGGGGATGCCTTTGATATCATCGCACTGCCAGACGGGAAACACTGTATCTATGTGGCCGATGTGTCAGGACACGGTGTTGCGCCGGCGATGATTTCCGCGTTGCTGAAGGCAACTGCCAGTGAGATGATCTACCGCTACGCGGACAAGGGGCCGGCGGAAATCTGCAACGCATTGAATATGGTGATCCGGCGGCGCATCGATAATCCGGCCTACTTTGCCACCATGTTTGTTGCGGTGCATGACCCGGAATCGTTGGAATGGCGATGCATGAACTGCGGACACCCCAACCCCGTATTCATCAGCAACGGAAAACTGGGAGATTCGTCGGTTTTCAGCAAAGCGGGCGGTTCGCCGATCGGCTTTCCGTTCGGTCCGGAACGGCCCTATACCGCCCATGACGAAGTGGTTTTCAAAGATGATGGAAATACCTTCCTGCTGCTTTACACCGACGGTCTTCTGGAAGGGCGCCACCATACCACTCGTCAGGAATGCGGAGAACGCATGGCGGATGTCTACCGGGAAGTGGTGGCTGATCCCAGTGCGCCGGACAAGCCGGCCAGGCTGTTGGAGATTCTGGAGTCCGAAGGGTTCGACCTGTCATCCGACGACTGTACGGCCATTTCGATTCATATGCTTGATCCGGTGAAAATTGTTCTGGAGAAACATGTTCCAAAAAATATCTATCTGGTTTCCGATGTGGCCAAACAGGCGGAGGTTGCGGTGATGTCTCAGGGCATTTCCCATGATACTGCGGCGATGGTGCGGTTGCTGATCATGGAACTCGGAGCCAATCTCGTTGAACATGGAGGCTTGAACGAAGATGAGTCCTATTGGTTGCAATTGCGGGTGGATGGAAAGGTCTGCCAAATGGTAATGCGTGACAAGGGGGCCGAATGGGATCTGGAAGAGGCCCTCAGCCGGGAATTGGAAGATGCCTACATGGGAGAACGCGGACGGGGAGTGGCTATCACGAATGCCATCACCGACCGGATCGAGCGCTACCGGGTCCAGAACCAGAACCTGACTTTTTGTACAATTATCGATGAAGGGAGCCCGCGATGAACGAACCGATCTATCGCGCCCGCAGGCAAATGTTCAATAAGATGGAGATTCCCATCTCCAAGGCGGATGTGCAGATTCTGAAATGGAAGCAACGGTCGCGCCTGCTCGTATGGGAGTCGATGCTTCGGGGATTGCTGGTTGTTAAGCGCACGTTCGATCTCCTGCTGAGCACGGTGCTCTTGTTGCTGTTGTTGCCGCTGTTTGTCCTGATTGCTGTCTGCCTCATTGTCGAGGACGGATTCCCTGTGATTTTTTCCCAGAAGCGGGTCGGTCTGGACGGGCGTGAATTCAAGATGTTCAAATTCCGGACCATGTGCCGCGATGCTGAACAGATGCAGCAGGGGCTGTTGGAGCGGAATGAATCGACCGACGGGGTGACCTTCAAGATGAAGAATGATCCGCGTGTATTGCGGTGCGGCCGTTTTTTCCGCCGCTTCAGTATGGATGAGTTGCCGCAGCTGCTGAATGTTCTCATCGGCAATCTTTCCATCGTCGGCCCGCGACCGCCGCTGCCCGAAGAGGTGAAATGCTATTCGTTGTCAGATCGGAAACGCCTGCATGTGAAACCCGGCCTGACCTGTCTCTGGCAGATCAGCGGCCGGTCGGATATTCCTTTCGGCGGGCAGCTGAGCCTCGACATGCAGTACATCCAAAGCCAGAGTATCTGGAAGGATTTTGTGATTGTTTTGAAAACCGTTCCCGCAGTGCTGTTTGGCCGGGGGGCGTATTAATGGGAGACAGATGTGATTAATTGCAGCAGAATTAAGGGAATCGGGGTCGTCCGGGTTGAAAGTTCATTGACTGCCGCAACGGTCGATTCATTCCGCAAGGAGTTGTCGGATTGGCAGGAGCGTGAACGCGATGTGAAGAATTATGTGGTGGATCTTGCCGCAGTGGAGTTCATGGATTCCGCCGGATTGGGCACATTGATAGCCGCATTGAAGCGGATTACGGAAAACGGAGGCGACATGCGACTGGCCTGTCTGCAAAAAAAGCCGCGTATGGTTTTTGAAATTACCCGGGCCCATAAGGTTTTTGAAATCTACAACAGTGTGGATGATGCCCTCCGGGCTTTCACCTCGTAGAGCAACCTGCAGCTATGATCGCCGTTCTGAACACGTCAAAGGCCTGTGGATGGGCCGCGGATATTGGTGGCCCTCCGTGGCCGCTCCTTCCGGTGGCCAACCGTCCGCTCATGGATTATTGGCTGGAGTTGTGTTCCGAGCTGGGTATCCGCGAGGTGCAGGTGGTGCTCGGCGAGCAGGCCAAGCACATCGAGGATTATACGAAGGATGGCAAACGCTGGAATCTCAAGATTGAATACGCGTTTGCGCGCTCGGGGGAAACCGATAGTGGATTTCTGCGTTCCATTTCGGGTTCGTTGGATGAGGGGCTTCTGTATCTGGGCTATCCGTTTTTCATGCGTCGCCGCCAGGCCTTCGCGGTCAAGGGGTTCCATGCGCTGACAGCCTGCCGGTATGGAACACCGGAAAACCTCCACTTTCTCTATGGCAGGAACCATGATGAAGTTGATGGACTCCTGAATGACGCAACCGGTTCCGGCCGGGGGCTGGAACAGGTCCACATTCAGCCGTGGACCATCACGTCGATAAGTTCCTATTTTGATCTGAACATGAAGATGGTGCTGGGCGAGTTTGCTCGCTACACCACGGCCGGCTTTTCCACGGGCGACCGTAGTTCGGTCGGCTACAATGTTCACACACCGCCTTCCAGTCATCTGCAGGCACCGGTGCTTATTGGCGACGACTGCCGTTTCGGGCCCATGACAACGATCGGGCCCAATGCCGTGGTGGACAGTCATGTGATTGTCGATGCGAACACCGAACTGATGGATTGTCTGGTGTTGTCCGATACCTATATCGGGCGCAATCTCGATATACATGGTAAAATTGTTGCCGGGAACAGGGTGATCAGCCCCGACGACGGCACCGTGGTGGAGATCGATGATTCGTGGCTCGTTGCACGCAACCGACCCGCCATGCGGACGGAAGATTTTGTCCGCTACCTGATCCTATGGTTTGTCGCCGTCGGCATCATGGTGCTGCAGACGATTCCGTTCCTGCTGCTCTATCCACTCGTGCGTCTCCGCGGTACTGCCAAATACGAATACCTGTTGTTCCATGATCCACGCACCGGCCATATATCGTTGCCCATGCTCAAGAAGCTTAAAAATCGAAAATCCCCCGCTTTCAGCATATTCAAGGCGTTGTCGCTGGATCGCTTCCCCCTGCTTGTGCGCGCTGTCCGCGGCCGGCTTTTTCTTTGCGGTCAGCCGCCCATGCGCCATCCCGAGGACGATGAACTGATCAAGCAGCTTCCCGAATACTATCCGGGCGTGTTCTGCTATCAGGATTACAACAAGGAATCCGACCGGTTAACCGACTCGCTGTGGTATGCGCATATCCGCTCGCTGTACGAAGATTTAAAGATACTCATCAAATCCCTGGTTTCCCGCTTCCTTCGGGCAGGACGTTAATCCTCATGGCTCTGAAGAAATGGAAAATCCCAACCGCGGATCCCGCTGCCGTTGAAAAACTGGTCCGGCAGCTGGAGTTGCCGCTACCCATGGCCCGCATACTGGTACTGCGTGGATTCGAGGATCCCGTCATTGCAGAGGAGTTTTTGAACCCGCGTTTGGCCGACCTGACCGATCCTTTTTCCCTGCCCTGCATGACGAAGGCCGCGAACCGTATCTGGACTGCGATCAATGGGGGCGAAACCATCGTGGTGTTCGGCGATTATGATGTCGACGGCGTGACGTCGACGGCCCTGCTGGTGCGGTTGCTTTCCGCGCTGGGGGGCCGGGTGTATGCCTTTGTGCCAGACCGGCTTGACGAAGGGTATGGTCTCTCGCCCGATGCCATTGAACGTTGTATTGCAGAGCACAATCCGCGTCTGATCGTGACGGTGGATTGCGGTACCAATTCCGTCGATAGCGTGGGCGATGCGCAGCGGCAGGGCGTGGACGTGATTGTAACCGATCACCATGAACCTGATGAACAAACGGCACCCGCCTTTGCGCTGATCAATCCGAAGCTTGGACACTGCGGGGAAAATCTTTGCGGTGCAGGCGTGGCGTTCAAGCTGGCGCATGCCCTGATCAAGACCGGACGCGAGCAGGGACATGCTCTTGCGGCGCTTCTCGATCTTCGGCGGTATCTTGACATCGTTGCGCTGGGCACGGTGGCGGATATCGTGCCGCTGGTTGGAGAGAACCGGATCATTGTCCGGCACGGGCTGGCGCAACTCGAGGCCTCCTGTTGGGCCGGCATGACGGCGCTCAAGGAGGTTGCGTCGGTTAGCGGCGAACTCAATACCGGTCACTTGGGGTTTCAACTCGGCCCGCGCATCAATGCCGCCGGTCGCATTGGCGAACCGATGCAGGCGGTACGGCTGCTGACCACGGACGATATGCCGGAAGCGCGCAATATTGCCAAGCTGCTGGATCGCAATAACCGGGACCGCCGCGATATTGAACGAAAGATTTCCGATGATGCCTTTGCCGAGATCGATCACTATTTTGATCCGTCCCGGCATTTTGGACTGGTGGTGGCCGGAGAGGGCTGGCATCCCGGTGTGGTGGGTATCGTGGCATCGCGCGTTTCCCGTCACTATAACCGTCCCGCCATCGTCATGGGGATTGAGGAAGACGGAAGTGCACGCGGTTCCTGCCGGGGCATAGAAGAGTTTGATATGCTCGCCGGCCTTCAGTCCTGTGAAGGTCACCTGAATAAATTTGGAGGGCATAAGATGGCGGCCGGCTTGGAAATCAAGCCAGGATCGCTGGACGCCTTTAAGAAAGAATTCAACGAAGCGGCTGCGCGGCTGCTGCAGGGCGTTGATCTTTCAGCGACCCAGCATGTTGATGCGATCATCGACTTCGGCGATCTGGGCTGGCCGTTCTATGAAGCCCTCCGGAACCTTCGTCCGTTCGGTCAGGACAATCCCGAACCGGTCTGGGCATTGCAGCGCGTGCAGGTCAAAGGCCTGCCGCGCGTGGTCGGACAGAAACATCTCAAGTTTACGATCGCTTCCGGAAATCATTCCTTCGATGCGATTGCCTTCAACTATCCGGTCGAAGCATTGCCGGCCGGAGAAATCGACATCGCCTTTACCCTTCAGGAAAACAACTGGAACGGCAATACCACCCTCCAACTGCAGATCCAGGATATCCGCGCCTCAAAAAAATAACCACGCAACCCTTGACAGTATGCCGGCGAGCCTATAGAACCGCCGACCAATTCACCGATGGTTGCATTCGGCAACCCTCTCCTTTTTCTTCACTCCTTCCGGCGGCGAGCAGAAAAATATTTATTCGCCGGCTAGGAAAAACATATGAAGAAAGAAAACGACCTTCGGGGCGTCTTCGGTCTGTTGCTGCCAGAAATCGGCCGCGCGGTATCCGAAGCAGGTTATCACACGCCATCACCTATTCAGGAACAATCGATCCCGTCACTGCTTGAAGGGCGCGATATGCTCGGATGCGCACAGACAGGCACCGGCAAAACCGCCGCGTTCTCTCTGCCGATCCTCCAGCACTTGCAGAAAAACAAAAAGCAACCAATCAGCAAAAAGCCCCGCGTACTCATTCTTGCGCCGACCCGCGAGTTGGCCGCACAAATTGGCGATAGCATCGCCAAATACGGCAAGTACACAAAAGCCAGCCACACCGTCATCTTTGGCGGGGTGGGCCAGAATCCGCAGGTTAAAGCCGTGCGGCATGGCGTGGACGTGCTAGTGGCAACTCCGGGCCGGCTGATTGACCTGATGAATCAGGGATATATCGATTTGTCTGCCATTGAAATCTTCGTGTTGGATGAAGCCGACCGCATGCTCGATATGGGCTTTATTCACGACATCAGGAAGGTGGTCGCCAAGCTGCCTAAAAAGCGGCAGTCACTGTTCTATTCAGCTACGATGGAATCGAAGGTGATCGAGCTGGCGCGGACGCTCGTGCACAATCCGGCGCAGGTGACGATCGAACCTGAAAAGCCGGCCGTCGAACGGATTGGCCAAAAGGTCATGTTCGTCAGCCAAAAGCACAAGGATGAGCTGATCGTATCGGTGATGAGCAACAAGAAGCTCGACCGTGTGATCATCTTTACGCAGATGAAGCATGTCGCCAACAAGGTGGCGCGCAAGCTGGAGGGGGCGGGGATTACCTCCGCCGCCATCCACGGCAACAAGAGCCAGACGGCGCGTACCACCGCCTTGGCCGATTTCAAGGCGGGCCGGGTGCGTGCTCTGATCGCGACGGATATTGCGGCCCGTGGAATCGACGTTGACGGTATTTCGCATGTCGTCAACTACGATATGCCGGTCGAGCCGGAAACCTATGTACACCGCATTGGCCGCACGGCCCGTGCCGGAGCGGATGGCGATGCCATTTCGTTCTGCAGTGCGCCGGAACGCGACTATCTGCGTGCCATTGAAAAACTGATTCGCACCACGATCCCGGTCGATGACCAGCACGCCCTGCATTGCGATAAATCGATGAACGCTACGGGGGCCGACGCAAAGCCGGGTCCGAAGGTCCGTCAGAATCGCGGCAAGGTGACGGTCAACGCCAGTGGACGCGCGAAACATACCGGCGGCAAGCGGCCGGCGCGTATCCGCAGCCGGAGGGAAGGGGCCGGGCGCCGTGGTTGAAATCGGTAGAATGAACCGGCTGGCCATTAGCCGGGAATCTGATTTTGGGATGCTGCTAGACGGCGGCGAACTGGGTGAGATACTGCTTCCGAAACGCTACATACCCAAGGCGTGGAAGACAGAGGATAAACTCGACGTGTTCGTTATGCTCGATTCCGAGGACCGGCTGACCGCCACCCCGGAGAAGCCCAAGGCCATGGCCGGTGAATTTGCCCTGCTGCGCGTGAAGGAGGTTACCCGTATCGGAGCCTTCCTCGACTGGGGCATGCCGAAGGATCTGCTCGCTCCGTTCCGCGAACAGCGCATACCGATGAAAGAGGGGCATTCCTATCTGGTGCACATCTATCTCGATCGCGTAAGCGGGCGGCTCGTGGCTTCGGCCAAGCTTGATAAGTTTCTCAAGAATTCCCGCACGATCTACAAGCAGGGTGAAAAGGTGGAGCTGATGATCTGGCAGCAGACCGATCTCGGCTACAAGGCGATCATCAATGGCGAGCGCTGGGGCATGGTGTTTCATAACGATGTCTTCCAGCCGCTTGAGCGTGGCCAGCGACTGGACGGCTATATCAAGCAGGTGCGGCCTGATGGCTACATCGACCTCAGCCTGCACCAGCCCGGCTACGGCAAGGTGACCAGCCTCACCGATACGATTCTGGACTATCTCAAGGCGCAGGGCGGCTTCATGCCCGTCACCGACAAGAACCCGCCGGAGGAAATCTATGCGCTCTTCGGTGTCAGCAAGAAAACCTACAAAAAGGCCATCGGCGCGCTGTATAAAAAGCGGCTGATCGAATTTTCCGAAGGCGGAACCAAACTCGTGTAGCCGTTAGGGTTGCTGGATACGAAATGTTCACATCCCGTTTTCAGCCGACGCCCGGTCGGGGGACCGGGCCTCTGATTGGAATAGTTTGCAGGCCGGGCGACCCGCCCGGCGAATCCGCCAGGGAAGGTTCCCGCACTGCAACGATTTAACCGATAACTTACTCAGCCTTGATGCGGATAAACTGTACCGACATGGGCGGCAGTGTGTAGTTGAAGGATTTATCGACCTTGATGCGGCTGGTTTCTGTTTTAACCACATCGGGGTTTTCGATGGTGTTTTCTGCTGACTTATCGCCTGCGAGTAACATCAGTGTGCCTTCCGGGGCAACCTGGTTGAGACCGTTTAGGTTGATCGTTGCGGCAACGGCTTCCTCGCGCGGATTGACCAGTTTGACGATGACTTCACCCGTGGCTTTGTCAAATGTCGAGGAGATGCTGATGGTGGACTTTTTAATGTCGTAGTCGTGAATCAGCTCACCGTTGAGATAGCACTTGATGTTGCCGGGGCTCATGACAATCTTGATGTCGTACCATTTTCCGGATTCGATGCTGCCGTTTTTGCTAATGACTTCGGAGCGTGAGCGGCCTTTTCCTATTTGCAGAGCATGGCGGCTGTTACCCCAACCTCCGATGTTCCACCAAAAGTCGGACTGTCCTTCTTTGGTGCCGAACTGAACCAGAAAACCTTCTTGTCCGGAGGTTTTTCGGGCGCGCAGGGTATAGGTCACCGTATTGCCTTTGAATTCTTCGGAACTTTCGCTGATAGCGGCTTCGGCATGCTCATCGCGCTGGGTCAAACGACCGTTTTTGTATTTAAAGTCGCCACTGCTGGCCTGCCAGTTGGCAAGGTTGACTTTTCTGCCGTTCACCTTTACGTCTTCGACCTCGATTGCGGTGTTCCACGTACCGATGCCGACGGATCCGGATAGGGTGGGTTGGGGTTTTTTATTGGTGGCCTTGATTTCGTTGGCGAGATAGACGTCGCCCTTGTTGGCGGCAAAGAGTTGCTGGACATAGTAGCTGGGCGTCTTGACGACCGTTCGGTGATCGAAGTAGATGAGGTCTGGATTCCATTGGCAATGCTTGACGTTGCCGAAGAGCGGGGCGTAGCAGGTCATGTCGACCATGTCGCCGTTGCGTTCGATGCCGGTGAGGAAGGCGGCCTCGGCCACGGCGTTGAAATGGCGTTTGTCCTTGGATGCATATTCACCGACGAAGATTTTAGGCTTACTGCGGTCGAAGTCGTCGAAGCGGTTCTGGTTGTCGATGAACCATTGGGGATCCATGTAATAGTGCTCGTCGGAGCTGTAGACCTTTTCCTTCGTCATCAGGTCGTAGACCGGGATTTCCGGCCCAAGACCGGAGGTTCCAACGATTTTGATTTCGGGATGCGCCTTGCGGATGGCCTCGACGAAGAGCGGGAAGCGGTCGCGGAAGAGGGCATTGTCGTGCGGTTCGTTGCCGAGGGCGACAAACTTAAGGTTGAACGGTTCGGGATGGCCCATTCGAGCGCGCACACCGCCCCATTGGCTGGAGGCTGAGCCGTTGCAAAATTCGATCAGGTCGATTGCATTCTGGATCCAAGGGCCGAGCTCGCCCATGGGCACGCATTCCTGGGGCCGGGTGAAGCCGCAGGATACGCCGACCGGGATCACGGGAAGCGGGGTTGCGCCGATGTCTTCACACAGCAGGAAATATTCGTAGTAGCCCAGTCCGTAGGTCTGGTGGTAGCCCCACCGATTCCAGTTGGGCTTGCGGTTGGCCACATCGCCGACGGTGTCCTTCCAGCGGTAGACGTTGTCGATGCCGTTTCCGTGGGCGATGCATCCGCCTGGGAAGCGGAGGAATTTGGGATGGAGATCCTTGAGGGCCTGAGTGAGATCCTTGCGCATGCCGTTTTTGCGGCCGTTGAAGGTGTCCTGCGGGAAGAGGGAGACCATGTCGAGGTAGAGCTCGCCCTTGCCGGAAGTGGTGACTACGAGCCGCGCATTGTCGGTGGTTTGATCGGACTCAAGGACGCCTTCGAGCTTTTTCCAGTCCTTTCCAATGCCGCTGAATTCGGTCTGTCCGCAAACCGTGCCGTCTTCAAGCTCGAGCGCGACGGTAATCTGCCCGTTTCCGCTCCAGTCGGCCTTGCGGACATAGAGGGATACGTCGTATTTCTTGCCGGCATCCAGCGGGATTCCGTCGAAGCCGCTGTTGGAGACGCCGACGGTCTTGCCCGCATTGCGGATGTCGATTTTCAGGTAGTTCGTATTATTGTTGTTGAGCGGTGACGTGTTCTCTACGGAAAGATCGCAACGGGCTCCGCCGCGTTCGATTTTGTCCCAGGCAAAGAGAGGGGGCATTTGGGCGTTCTTGACCTTGTAGTATTCAAACGAGCGGTTTTGCACGAGTTCGGCGTAGAGTCCGCCGTCCGCAGCATAGTTGATGTCTTCAAAGAACAGGCCGTAGAGATGGGGGCTGAGCTCAACCGTCGGCTTGGTGCAGTCGATATTGATGTCGATGGATGCCATGGCGGAAACGGACAGGATAGTTGAAGCGATACATACACACGTTTTTTTCATAATAAGATCCCTTATCGTTGAAAATCCCATGCCCGTCGCGAAACCTACGGGCTATGAGACTACTAGTGAACTATTGTTCCAAAAGTAGTTAAGGTAGCGATCCGAGGTAGGGAAGTCAACGTCTTCACAAGGTAATCTAGGGAGATACGGTTAAGACTGGGCGTATTCGCGGAATGCAAAAACACCCTTTGCAACCGTCTGGATCTCTTGCTGGTCTGTAACCCATCGCAAACGCTTAGCCAGCCTGTACTATTACCGGGTGGACGAGCCGTTCATAGTCTTTGTACTGCATGCAGATGAGTTCCGAGTGGTTGCCGGCATTGAATGCAATGAGCCGGTCCTTGCCAAGTTCCGGGGATATATAGACTTCCATTCCATACAGGTTGCCATACGGCGGCATGGCACCGACTTCGCAGTCGGGGAAGAAGCGGTCGAATTCCGTTTCCTTTGCAAGTTCCGCACGGCCTGCTCCTGTGGTGGAGCGGAGGCTCTGTAAATCGAGCCTTTCGGTGGCAGGCAGAACCATTTCGACGAGCTTGCCGTCTAGTTTGACCATCACGGTTTTGGCCAGTTCATGCCCCGGAATATGCGCGGCTTGCGCAATCTCCTGGGCGGTGAATGCGGGCGAGTGGGTGATGGTCGTGTATTGAATCTGGTGCTCATCCAGAAATTCCATCAGTTTGTATGCCGACATCAGATACCTCCCTCTAGTTGCCCCCTCTAACGTCTCATATATCCCTTTCCCGTAAATTGACAAGTAGAATTTGCTGGTTCAGGTGAGCCATTTTTTCCCGATAAAATACGGGCGGTGACCAGTTTGCCGATCTGTGAACGGACGACGGTGGTATCGGCGGAAAGAATAGCGTGAAGTGTAGGCCTTATACACGTGTTTCATATAGAAATTACTGGGGGAATGGCAGGAATTCCGTTCTACATAGGACGGTAAAAAACAACGCCGGGGATTGGGCCGTGGTGTTGGGTTTATTAAGAATGTGGCATGTGCAAAGAGTGTATGCATACGGTCGACGACAGGACACCACGGGGTTCCCGTGGATGAATGAGCCGCCGGCAGGGCGTAAGCTATGTCAGCTCCAAAGGAGCTGTAATGAGCTGAGCGTAGCGAATCAATAGAACCACGGGCATGCCCGTAGGTATCTATACAAACTGGTGTATCGACGGTCTGGAAGCCGCGGGGTGGGTTCGCTATTTGACTTGAAAGACCTTGGTGCGGGGATTAACGGTGGACGTCGTTGATTTCTTCAAGGGCAGAAGTGCCGGGGCAGAGCTCCTTTTCAGTGAGGTTGCGCAATGGCGTTTCCGTCGTGTTCATGGTTTTGTGGATTTCATCGGCATCGGGGTCAATGAATAGAATACCGGTGAGCACTTTTTCCTGGGCACTGTATTCGTAGATCATCTCAAGCGCAGAGCGCCTGCTATGGATATCGAGATTCGGATCGAGCTTGTGCAGATTAATCAGCGATCCATCGTGCATGGAAACCCGTTCGGTTGTGCCGGCTTCGTAGTCGGTGGTGATCTCGGTTGCAGGAGGCACGTAGTCGACCGAATTCGTGGAGGCCATGTGCTGCCGGATATAGTCGTAGGATTTGGTGGAGCTGACCACATTGTTGAACGTAACGCAGGGCGAGATGACGTTAATGAAAGCAAAACCCTCGTGCGCGATGGCGGCCTTGATGATCGGAACGAGCTGTTTCTTGTCGCCGGAAAAACTGTTGGCAACAAAGGTGGCGCCGAGCTGGAGGGCAATCGCACAGAGGTTGATGGGTTCCAGCGCGTTCGGTTCGCCCTTCTTGCTTTTTGATCCGACGTCGGTAGTGGCGGAATCCTGCCCCTTGGTCAGTCCGTAGACACCGTTGTTCTCGCAGATATAGACCATGTTGACATTGCGCCGGACGGCATGAACAAACTGCCCCATACCGATCGATGCGGTATCCCCGTCGCCGGAGACCCCGATATACAGGAGGTTGCGGTTGGCCATGTTGGCTCCGGTAGCCACCGCAGGCATACGGCCATGCACGGAGTTGAAGCCATGCGAGTTTCCGAGAAAGTAGGTGGGTGTTTTGGACGAGCAGCCGATACCGGACAGCTTGGCCACGCGGTGGGGCTGGATCGACATTTCAAAGCAGGCTTCAATGATGGCTGCGCTGATGGAGTCGTGTCCGCAACCCGCACACAGGGTGGACACGGCTCCTTCGTAATCCTTGGTGGTGTAGCCAAGGGCGTTTTTTGGCAGGTTGGGATGCCGGAAACCGGGAACGCTGTAACTCATTATGAAGTTCCTCCTATAAATGGGCGATGGCGGCGATGGGTAGGCGTGGTAGAAATCTGCATAATCCAATCGCGGATAACGTGACGGATGTAACGCGCGGTGATCGGGCTTCCGTCATAGTGAAGCAAGGGAATCAGGCGTTCGGGATCGTAATCGTATTCATTGATGAGCAGGGTGCGCATCTGGGCATCGCGGTTTTGTTCAATAACGAAAACAAAATCGTGATCATTGATAAACTGATCTACTTCATCCGCGAAGGGGAAGGCTTTGATACCCATGCAATCGAGCGAGATGCCGTGAAGGTTGTTCAGGCGGTACAGCGCTTCAAGCGTGGAGGCCTCTGAGGTTCCGTAATAAATGGCACCAACGGTGCAGGGTTTGTCGGTTTTTCGAACAATGGGTTTGGGGACATACTTGCTGGCCGTATCCCATTTGCGCAGCAACCGGTCCATGTTCTCGACATACTTTTCGCCGTTTTCAGTATACACCGCATATTCATCCTTCGACGTGCCGCGGGTGAAGAAGGAACCCTTGGTTGGATGGGTGCCGGGGTAGGTGCGGTAGGCGACGCCATCGCCGTCAACATCCAGATAGCGGCCAAAACGTTCCTGCATGTTTTCGAGGTCATCCTTGGTGAAGACCTTGCCCCGGTCGTAGGTGCGGGCATCGTCCCACTCGAAAGGTTCCGACATGTTGTCGTTCATGCCGAGGTCGAGGTCCGACATGACGAGCACCGGTGTCTGGAAGCGTTCGGCAAGATCGAATGCGGCGGCAGTCAGCTCGAAGCACTCCTTGGGCGTGGAGGGATAGAGGCAGATGTGTTTGGTGTCGCCGTGTGATGCATAAGCGGCGGTTAGGATGTCGGATTGCTGCGTACGGGTCGGCATGCCGGTGGATGGACCGGATCGCTGGACATCAATCAATACCGTCGGGATCTCTGCAAAGTAGGCCAATCCCAGAAACTCCTGCATCAGTGACAGTCCGGGGCCGCTTGTAGCAGTGAAAGCCCGGGCTCCGTTCCACGAGGCGCCGATGACCATGCCGATGGCGGCCAGCTCATCTTCGGCCTGAACGATGGCAAAGTTCTTGGTGCCGGTTTCCGGATCGATGCGGAACTTGCGGCAATAGCGGGCGAAGTTGTCGATGACTGACGTTGACGGTGTGATGGGATACCAGGCCGAGACGGTCGCACCGCCATATACCGCCCCGAGTCCGCACGCTTCGTTGCCATCCATCAGAATCTGGTTGCCGACCTTGTCGCGGCGTGAAATCCGGAAGGCGAACGGACAGGCATAGTTTTCTTTTGCCAGATTGTAGCCGGTTTCGAGGGCCTTGATATTGGGTTCAACCAGCTTTTGCTTGCCCTTGAACTGGTCATGGATGAGCTGCTTCACCACATCCATTTCCATGTCGAACAGGGCAACCATGGCTCCGACATACATGATGTTCCGGAACAGCTGGCGTTGCCGGGGGTCATCGTACATTTCCCTGCATTTTTCCGTGAAGGGAATACCGATGAAGTCGATGTCGTCTCGCAGCCAGCCTGGGTCGAGCGGCTTGGTGGCATCGTATACAAAATATCCACCTTTTTCCACTTCGGCGATGTCGCGCTGCATGCTTTGCGGATTCATGCCGACCATGACCTCGAGACCGCCGCGCCGCCCCAGGAATCCCTTTTCGTTGATCCGTACCTCGTACCAGGTCGGCAGTCCCTGAATGTTGGACGGAAAAATGTTCTTCGGGCTGATGGGAACACCCATACGGAAAACCGCTTTGCTGAACAGCGTGTTGGCGCTGGCCGAGCCCGTCCCGTTAACATTGGCGAATTTAATTACGAACTCGTTTGTGATAATATCGCGTTTCATGGAGTCTCGGGTTTCAGGGGGTTGGTTTGGTTCTCATCGGCATAGCCCGCCTTGGTTTGTATGTAGAGAAATTTCTGCATGTCCCAGGCCGCTGTCGGGCAACGTTCCGCACAGAGTCCGCAGTGCAGGCAGACATCCTCGTCCTTCACCATCACCCGGCCGGTTCCGACTTCCTTTGATACATAAATCGGTTGCGACAGGTTGTAGGCCGGGACATTCAGATTTCTCCTGAGTTCCGCTTCTTCCTCGTTTTCTGTGAAGTTCAGGCAGTCTACCGGGCAAATGTCAACGCAGGCATCGCATTCAATGCATTTTTCGGCGGTAAAAACGGTTTCTACATCGCAATTCAGGCAGCGCTGGGCTTCTTCGAAGGCCGTCTTGGCATCAAAGCCCAGTTCCACTTCGGTCTTGTGGCTGTGGATTGCTTCGTCCAGGTCGATATGCGGCACGATATGCCGCCGCTCCTCGGTTACCATGCTGGCATAGCTCCAGTCGTGGATGCCCATTTTCTGACTGATCAGGCTGGTGCCTGGGGGCGGACGTTTAAGGATATCTTTTCCCTTGAGATACAGATCGATGGAAAGCGCCGCATCGTGGCCCTGGGCAACGGCCGTGATGATATTCTTTGGGCCGAAGGCCGCGTCGCCGCCAAAGAAAACCTTCGGGTTAGTGGATTGGAACGTGACATCATCGACCTTGGCCAGGCCGATCTCGTTAAATTCAATGCCGATATCGCGCTCGATCCACGGGAAGGCATTGGCCTGACCGATCGCTAGCAGCACCATGCTGCATGGAATGGTTTCCTGCCGGCCAACCGGAGTGAAGGTTTCCCTGCCATTCGCGTCAACCGCATATTCGATGATGTCGAAATTCATGCCCGTCAACTGTCCGTCCTCGATCACATATTCCAGTGGATTGTGGTTTTCGAGAATGGGAATGCCTTCGGCCTGGGTGTCTTCAATTTCCCATGGCGAAGCCACCATGGCATCAATGGGAGTTCGGATCACAACCTTTACGTTTTCCGCGCCGAGACGCAGGGCTGTTCGGCAGCAGTCCATGGCCGTATTGCCGCCGCCGATTACGATCACATCCTTCGGGGCCTCGGTAACGTGTCCAAAAGCAACCTGCGAGAGCCATTCGACGCCGATGTATACGGCGTTGTGTTCCTGATCTTCGTAGCCCGGAAGCTTCAGGTTTCGTCCCGTGGGGGCTCCGGTGCCGACAAATACGGCGTCGTAGCCCTTCTCGAGCAGTTCCTTCATGCTTTCCACGCGCGTGTTGAAATAGGCGTTGACGCCCATGTCGAGAATGTAGCCGGTTTCTTCGTCAATCACCTCGGACGGCAACCGGAAGGACGGGATCTGCTGGCGCATGAATCCACCGGCCGAAGGCGTCGCTTCAAATAGATCGATTTCATAGCCCAGCGGCATCAGGTCGCGAGCGACGGTGAGTGCAGAAGGGCCTGCCCCGATTAGCGCCACCTTGAAGCCGTTTTTCGTTTTGGGAATTTCAGGCATACGCGAGTGGACATCGTCTTTCATATCGGCGCAGACGCGCTTGAGACGGCAGATGGCCACCGGCTTGTCTTCTACGCGGCCACGGCGGCAGGCCGGTTCGCAGGGGCGGTCGCAGGTTCGGCCAAGGATTCCGGGGAATACGTTGGATTCCCAGTTGACCATGTAGGCGTCGGCATAGCGGCCGGCGGCGATCAGTCGAATGTACTCGGGTACAGGGGTATGCGCCGGACAGGCGTATTGGCAATCTACAACTTTGTGGAAATATTCCGGATCCCTCGTGTTTGTTGGCTTCACTCGCTATCTCCAATATGCAGTTTGCTATACTTCAGTTCCACGTGCTTTTAACGGGTTTTCCTCTGGATTCGGCAAGTTAAATCACACGCTACGGACGATTTCAGCATTAAAATACTTAAATCGTACAATTTTTATCATCTATCCCTGATTTGGTATCCGGCCGGGGTTTTATACGGCCCTGTAATCTAGGTTGCATCCGGTGAACTATAGGGCAGGAGGGGTAAAAGGGAAAGGGATTGTGGGGAGGAGTGGAGCGCCAGGGTTGGGCCGGGTGTGGTGCATCCCTGGAGAGGGGGGAAGTTTTTTACGTACTCCCGGCCTTAATCAGACGAAAAAAGCGGGATATTGGTTTGACGGCAGGTGGGGCAAGGTGTCATAAGATCCCATTAATGGGAGCAAAGTGGAGTGAATAACATGACGACAGCTATTGAAAGTGCGCCAGCATTGTTTGTCGGGTCGTTTACGCATTCCCTTGATGCCAAGCGCCGTATGATCTTTCCATCAAGCTGGAGGAATCTGGCCGGGGACTCGAACCAGTTGTTTGCGTTTCCGCATCCTGATGAGAAGTGCCTGTTTCTTTATACCTCTGCCGAAATGATGCGACGCCTGAATGAGTTGCGTAGCGGCGGGGCATTGGACCGGAACGACGAACAGGCGATCCGCTCGATCACGGCCGGGGCGGAAATGCTGGTGTGGGATGCCCAGGGCCGGGTGCGGGTCGGGGAAAATCTGCTCGCACATATCGAGGTGAAAAACCAGGTGGTTCTAGTGGGAGCCATGACGCGCATCGAGCTTTGGAGCGCGGAGAATTTTGATTTGGCTCTGCCGCAGGATTCGTCCACGGCGGAGAATGTATTTTTTGGCGGTTATTAGAGAAGGAGCAAAAGGGGGATGCAATGAGCATGTTGGATGTGGCCCGTTTCTTGAGTTATTCGAAGTCGGTGGATCTCGCCCCGGAGGGCGATCGCTTCTTCAGTTTGTCGATGGTCAATACCACCCATCTGTTTTCCTGCCTGCACGGCAACCAAAGCCACTGGTGCTTTGGTCGGCAGGAGGAGGAAGTCATGGACCGGGTTCCGGTCAGTGGACGAAAGGGCTAAGTGCATATACCGGTCATGCTTGATGAGTGCCTGGAGGCGCTGATTACGGATCCGTGCGGGGTCTACGTAGACGGCACCCTGGGTAACGGCGGGCATGCGGGAAGAATTTTGGAGCGGCTGGGTAAGGGCGGCATGCTGGTCGGGTTTGATCGCGACATCGATGCCATCGAGCGGGTGAGAGAAACACTTCAATCAGGAGCGGGGAAACGAGTGGAACTCGTGCATGACAATTATGCGAACATGGCCGAGCACTTCGATCGCCTGGGGATTGAAAAGGTGAACGGCATACTGCTCGATCTGGGAGTCAGTTCCTTCCAGCTCGATCTTGCGGAGCGTGGCTTTAGCTTTCAGCAGGAAGCGCCGATCGACATGCGGATGGATCAGACCAAGGGGCTCACCGCCTCTGATCTGGTCAACGAGGCGGAGGAGCAGGAACTGGCGGATATTATTTTTAAATATGGAGAGGATCGCGCCGCACGCCGCATTGCGCGGGCGATTGTGCAGGCCCGGGCGAAGAACCACATTGAGACCACGCTGCAGTTGGCGGGGATCGTGGAACGGGCAAAGGGAGGCCGGAAAGGGCGGAAAACCCATCCGGCAACCCAGACTTTTCAGGCTCTTCGGATGGCGGTCAACGACGAGCTGGCCGGAATCGAACAGGTGCTTGAGAGCATGATTGACCGGATTGTCGAGGGCGGCCGCTTCGTGGTGCTGACCTTCCACAGTCTGGAGGACCGTATGGTGAAACAGTTTTTTAACCGCCATGTGCCGCGCGAGGAATCGCTGCAGCAGGGTGGCGTGCGGCGGATCTACGAGGAGCCGCCGGTGGAATGGATTTGGAAGAAGCCGAAGACGGCTACCGTAGAAGAGCAAGCCGTAAATCCGCGATCGCGTTCGGCCAAGCTGCGCGCGGTCCGAGTGGGAGTGTAACATGGCTACAAAACGAAAAACCAACAGGAATAAAAAAAAGAAAAAGAACCAGGTGCAGGTGCCTTTCCCGGTGGCGCTGGCCAATGTGCTGGTGTTGGTTACGGTGCTTGGCCTGAGTTACATGTGGTTGTGCGCGCGCTGCGATGCCCTCGGTCGCGAGATCAAGGGGAAGGAGGCCGAGCTGGCTTCTGCCCAAAAGCGCTGCAACAACGAACAGGAGCGTTGGTCGATCATGACGTCTCCGTCGAATCTGCGGCAGGCGATCCGGAAGTTTGGTCTGGATATGGATATGCCTTTGGAATCACAAGTCGTGAAGATGGGACATTGGGAGCTGGCGGACTTGACGGCGATGTCTGATACGCGATCGCTGGTGCGGCCATGATGTCAGGCCGGTAGACGACAGCCAAATAGGAGGCGGAGGCAAACCGGCCGAAGCGCATCCCCAACTCCCGCGACGCTGCGAAGGCAGGTTGCGGGTTTTGCCGTAAAACAGGAGTGAAAGCAAGCGTATGGCGGAAGTGCGGTATAAATGGAGGGTTGGAGTGCTCGCGGGAATGGTGCTACTCGTTTTCGCCGGCATTGCATTGCGCCTTTGTTTCGTGCAGCTCAAGCCCGAAGCTTGGGTCCTGACCCCGATTCAGGAGAACCGGAAGCTGGAATGGAAACCGGTCGGCAGCCGCGGACGAATCGTAGATTGCAACGGCGAAATTCTGGCCATGGACATGACCGCGTACCACGTTTGCCTTGATCCCAAGGACATCCACGAAAATGGCAATCCCGAAGCGGTGGCCAAATACATGTCGCAGGAATTCCATATTCCGGAAGACGAGCTTTGGCAGGATTTGGATGATGCCACGCGTCGGTGGGTGCCCATTAAGCGTTATGTGCCGGAGCAAAAACTAAAACGTTTTGATCCGAGGGCCTATGGTGTGGTCTATACGCCGCGGGAACCGCTCGAAGGCGGGGAAACCAACATTTATCTGCGCGGTGTCACGATGCAGGAAACCTCGATCCGCAACTATCCCAAAGGGCCGTTGATGGCGCACGTCGTCGGATTTTCCAATATGGAGGGGGTCGGCAGTGCGGGAATCGAGCAGCGCATGGATGAATTCCTGCGCGGCAAAGAAGGTTTACGCATTAGCGCGAAGGATGGGCGGCGGCGCGAAATCTATGGCAGCCGAACGGTTGATATTCCCCCCGAAGACGGGGCTACCGTGGTGCTGACACTCGATCAGCAACTGCAGTACTTCGTGGAAAAGACCATCGAAAAAACCTGCAACGACTTCAATGCCAAGGCGGTTTGGGCCATCGTTCAACGCGTGAGCACCGGCGAGATCCTGGCGATGGCATCCTATCCCACTTATGATCTTAACCGTTATCGCAACGCGCCGCCTGATTGGATGCGTAACCGGGCAATTAGCGTGAACTACGAGCCGGGTTCGGTCATGAAGGCGGCCTTGATTTCGAGTGCGCTCGATGAGCATGTCGTAGCAACGAACACCATGATAGAATGCGAGAACCGCTATTGGCCTCGCTTTAAGCTGCGAGACGATCCCCCGGGATGGGACCGACTGAGCGTCGCGGACGTGTTGAAATATTCCAGCAATATCGGTACCGCCAAGATTGCGATCATGATGGGCGAGCAGACGGTGTACGACCATTTCAAGGCCTTCCATTTTGGCAACCGGCTCGGCATCGGGCTGCCGGGCGAGGAAGGGGGGATTTTAACGTCCCCGAAGCATTGGTCGAAGATCCGCATTACGCGCATCGGCATGGGGCAAGGAATCGCCGTTACGGCGATGCAGATGATCTCCATGATGGATGCCATCGCCTACAACGGCGTACAAATGAAGCCCTATGTGGTAAAAAAGGTGGTTGCTGCGGACGGCCATGTCGTGCTGGAAAACAAACCGGAGGAACTGGGCCGCCCGATCGCCCCGTCAACGGCCCGCGAGATGCAGCGCTGTCTGGCCCGCGTAACCGAAAACGGCGGAACCGCGCCCAAGGCCCGGGTTGAGGGCTATACGGTGGCCGGGAAGACCGGTACCGCGCAGAAAATCCGCCCGAAGGAAGAGGGCGGGGGGTATTATGAACACAAGTTCATGGCGTCGTTTGCCGGATTCATCCCCGCGAACAATCCGGAAATCGGCATCATCGTGGTGGCTGACGATCCCGTGAAATATAACCGGAACGGCAAGCCGATCGGCCAGCATGGCGGCACCGTATGCGGTCCTGCGTTTAGTGAGATTGCCGAGTTTGCCGTGCGCTATCTGCGTATTGCACCCGATGGAAACCGGATCTATGTGGTGAGGCCCGACGAATGAAGCTGAACGAACTGCTCGAAACGATTACGGTACTGGACGTTGCCGGGGATTTGAATGTGGAAGTCAACGGCATTGCCTACGACTCGCGGCAGGTAAAGCCCGGGGGGCTTTTTGTGGCTTTGCCGGGCATGAAATCCGATGGGGCGGAATATATTCCCGATGCCCTGTCGAACGGTGCTGTTGCCGTGGTTTCCGAGCGCCAGCTTGACCTGGGATCCGGTGTTGTTCATATCCACGTTCCGCATGCCCGGCGTGCGCTGGCCGAACTGGCCAATGCCTTTTTCGGCGATCTTTCGCACCGGATGAAGGTGGTCGGTGTGACCGGAACAAACGGAAAGACCACGACATGTTACATGATCCGAAATATCCTGAGGGATGGAGGCTACACGCCGGGATTGCTGGGTACCGTGGCCTATGAGATCGGAGGCCGTTCCCTGCCGTCCTCGCGCACGACACCGGAGGCACCCGATATTCATTCCATGTTCCGGCAGATGCAGGAGCATGGCTGCGATTCGGCGGTGCTGGAGGTTTCTTCGCACGCCATTGCCATGGAGCGTGTGCATGCGATTGATTTTAAGATCGGTGTTTTTACCAATCTGACACAGGATCATCTCGATTTCCATCGGGACATGGATTCCTATTTTGATACCAAGGCCAACCTGTTCGAGTCGTTGAAGAGAAGCGACGAACGGTCTGCGGTTATCAATGTCGATGATCCGTGGGGGCGCAAGCTGGTGGAACGGACGCTCGATGTCGATATCGTAACCTATGGTTTCAGCGAACAGGCACAGGTGCGTGCCGCCAAGGTTAAACTTGATGCTCACGGATCCAGCTTCCGCATCACCACGCCTTGGGGAGAGGGGCGGGTCCATCTCCGGCTTCTGGGGCGTTTCAACATCCATAATGCGCTTGCGGCCATTGCCGCTGGCGGACTGTGTGGTGTTGGCCTTCAACAAATCGTTTGCTCGCTCGAGCAGCTTGATGCGGTACCCGGCCGGCTGGAACTGGTCCCCAACCGCCGGAACCGGAAAATCTTTGTCGACTATGCGCATACGGACGATGCGCTTAAAAACGTGCTCAACACCCTGCGGGAAATCTGTAAAGGGCGCCTCCTTGTCGTGTTTGGCTGCGGCGGGAACCGTGACACGGGCAAGCGCGAAAAAATGGGCCGGGTGGCTTGCGGGCTGGCCGACTATGCCATTGTGACCTCCGACAACCCCCGCCGTGAAGATCCCGCTGCAATTGTTGGTGATGTTATCGCGGGATGTGATGATCCAACGCGGTATGAAGTTGTGCTGGATCGCAGGGATGCCATTGCTGCGGCAATCGCGATGATGCGCCGCAATGACTTGCTGGTGATTGCCGGAAAAGGGCATGAGACCTATCAGGAATTCGATGGTACTATCGTGCCGTTCGACGATCGTGAAGTCGTCAGGGAGATTGTTGGTTAATGCCTGAATTTCGTCCAGGAGAATTATCGCAGTGGGTTTCCAGAATGTGGAGCAACGGCATTCCCGACGGGATCGTACGCAATGTTACACAGGATACGCGCAATCTGAGGCCGGGTGACTTCTACGTGGCGATCCGCGGAGAACGCTTGGACGGTCACAAATTTGTTGAAGAAGCCTTTGATAAGGGCGCGATCGGGGCCCTGGTGCAGGACGATTTCCAATGGACGAATAATCCTGTTCTCAAGGTTCCCGATACGGTTCGGGGTTTGCAGGATCTGGCACGGGGCTACCGCAGGAAGTGGCTGGGAACACCGGTCGGCATTACCGGCAGTGTCGGGAAGACCACGGTTAAGGAGATGTGTGCTGATGTGCTCTCCATGGTGGGCAAGACACATCGTACGGCGGGCAACTACAATAACCACATCGGCTTGCCATTGACCATGCTGGCCATGCCGCAGGCAGGACGCTACGGCGTTTTTGAGGTGGGGATGAATCATCCGGGAGAGATCGGCGGACTGGCCTATCTGCTCCAGCCGAAAATCGCCGTGATTACCGATATCTGCAACGCCCATCGGGAAAGCTTTGCTTCGCTGGAGGCTATTGCCCGTGAAAAATCAAAGCTGGCCGAGCGTGTGCCCCCTTCCGGCATGGTTATTCTTGATCGCGACAGTGAGTGGTACGCCATGATCCGTGGTCACACCTGTGCCCATGTGGTTTCCGTTTCGTATGGGGGGATTGCCGACTATGTGGGGCGCCGGGTGGGCGATGGTGTGATGAATGTCAACGGATATGATTATATCATGCCGTTGCCCGGAGAGCATATTATGCGCAATGCGTTGCGCGCCATTGCTCTTGGTTTGGAACAAGGCATGAAGCCAGAGCAGGTTGCCGAAGGGCTCAGCCGGTTCAAGGCCGTCCCCATGCGTTGGCAGGAGAGCGAAATCGGTGGTATTCAGTTCATCAACGATGCATATAATGCCAATCCACTTTCGATGAGGGCCGGATTGCGGACCTTTTCCAATCTTTCCGGAACGGGCCGGAAGTGGGCGGTAATCGGCGGTATGCGTGAGCTGGGAGCTATTGCGGTGGAAGAGCATAGGGCGCTGGGTCGGTTTGTTGACGACCTTGGCCTCGATGGCGTCATCGCCGTTGGTGAACTGGCGGGAACGATTATGTGCAACGGGAAACAACCGTTTTTCCATTGTACCGATGCGGCCGAGGCCGCGCAGATTTTAAAAGACCACCTGACTGCGGGCGACCGGGTGCTGCTCAAGGCATCGCGCGGTGAACAACTGGAGCGGGTTTTGAATTGTTTTAGGGAGATTTAAGGGATGTTGTATTATTTGTCGTTGTTGGAATCCTATGTGTCCGAGTTGCGGCTGTTCCAATATATTACTTTCCGGACGCTGGGCGCGGCTGCGACGGCTTTTACGGTTTCGCTCCTGATGGCGCCCTGGTTGATCAGACGGCTGCGCATCATCAATTTTGGCGAGCAGAAGGAAGATGACCGGGTCGGCGTGCTGGACAAGAGTAGAAAGGTCGGCACGCCTACGATGGGCGGCTTGATGATTATTCTGGCGACGGCCACTGCGACCTTGCTCTGGGCCATGCCATCCAATGTCTACGTTTTGATCACGCTTGGAACGTTTGTGCTGATGGGTGCGATTGGCTTTGCCGACGATTATCTCAAAATCAAGCGGCGCAACGGACTCAGCGTAAAGGCCAAGTTTTCCATGCAACTGCTTTGGACGGGCATCGTGTTTGCCGTACTTTGGTCAATTCCGGAAACGCAGGTGCGGGTACGTGATCTGATGATCCCGTTTATAAAATATCCGATTCTGGACATGGGATTGATCGGGGGATTTGTCTTTATGGTGCTGGTGCTGGTGGGGGCCTCCAACGCCGTCAACCTTACGGATGGATTGGATGGTCTGGCGATTGGCTGTTCGAATTCGGTGGCTGTGGCCTATCTGCTAATGACCTATGTGGCCGGCCACTACAGCTTTTCCGAATACCTGCAGGTTCCGTTCGTGAAAGGGAGTGGCGAACTTACGGTATTCTGCGGTGCATTGCTGGGGGCCGGCCTTGGTTTCCTGTGGTACAACTGCCATCCCGCTAAGATTTTCATGGGCGATACCGGCAGTCTGTCGCTCGGGGGAGCCATTGCGATGCTCGCCATTCTGATTAAGCAGGAGCTCCTGTTGATCATTGTTGGCGGGGTGTTTGTGATCGAAGCCGCCAGCGTGGTGATCCAAAGCTCCTATTTCAAATATACCCGGAAACGCTACGGACAGGGGCGCCGTGTGTTTAAATGCGCTCCGTTGCACCACCATTTCGAATTTGTGGAAAAGGAGCGGGCCATGGATGAAAACCGCGCACCGGAGCTCGTCGAGACCGTGATCGTGACCCGGTTCTGGATTCTGTCGATCATCTTTGCCCTCATTGGCGTGGCCACGCTGAAGATCCGCTGATGGATAAATACAGCACAGCTTTGCTTTTGGGTTATGGCCGCAGCGGGCAGGCCGCCGAGCGGTTGCTGCACGCCGAAGGAACGCAAACGGTGGTCGTCTCCCGCGAAACCGCAGGAGATGCCGAACTGGTACGTGCGCTGCAGGACCATCCTTTCGACGTATGCATCGTCAGTCCCGGCTTTTCGCTGATCCATCCCTGGATATGCGCAGTCCGGGATGCCGGCATACCGCTACTCTCGGAGTTGGAGCTGGGCTGGTTGCGGCACCCGGGGAAAACCGTGGCCGTTACGGGCTCGAACGGAAAAAGTACGGCCGTGAAATGGATCTGCGAATCGTTTCAGGAAGCCGGGCTGGATGCCGCGATTGGCGGCAACTACGGCATTCCGGCCTGCGAGGTGGTGATGGAGCATCCGAATCTGGATTGGCTGGTGCTCGAGATTAGTTCGTTCCAGCTCGAGACGGTTTCCGGTTTCCGGGCAGATATCGCTGTTGTACTGAATGTATTACCCAACCATCTTGACCGTCATGGAAGCATGGAAACCTATTGGCACACCAAGGCACGCATCTTCGGTTCTTCATCCTCTTCCGGGGATGTGTGCCTCGTATCTTCCGAGTGGATTGAGCGCTTTCGAGCCGTGGTTGGTGAAGATAGAACCTGGATCACATTTGGCCCGTCCCCATCCGCCGGCTACCGGTTTTGCGATGGAGCCGTCTTCCGGGGCACGGAACCGGTACTCGATCTTGCAGGAACGTCGTTCGACAGCGCGGTGATTGGTAGCTGCACCGGCGCAGCCATAGCGGCGGTTGCAGACGCTGCCGGGATCCCGATGGAAGCCGTGGAAACGGCCGCAAAGCGGTTTGTCCCCTTGCCGCACCGGATGCAAAAACTGGGGGTTATCAGTGGGATAACCTTCGTGAATGACTCGAAAGCCACGAATCTGGCGGCCATGGCCGCCGCGGTCCAGAGCATCGGGGAGGGCGTTCATCTCATTGCTGGAGGGCTTCCGAAGGAGTCCGACTATACTTTTGTAAAAGAAATACTGGCGGAACGGGTAAGGAGTATATACCTTATTGGACAAGCATCTAGGGCAATGTATCAAGCGTGGAACGAAGTTTGTCCATGTGTCGAATGCGGTACGCTGGAAGAAGCTTTTCAAGCTGCAACTATGGTGGCAAAAGCAGGGGAAACCATTCTTCTTTCTCCAGGCTGTGCCAGCTTTGATCAGTTTTGCAGTTTTGAAGAACGCGGAGAGCGGTTCAGTACGCTTTTCCAGAAGTCGATGCATGCCGGTGATGATGCTGTGTGAAACTTGAGTCGCCACTCGATAGGGCGCTTTGTTAAAGGAGTTTGATTATGAAGATTGGATCAGCAGTTTTGGGTGTACATATTGCTGCGTTGTTCGCACTTTCCCTGACGCAGGGATGCGTAACCACAGAGTCGGAGGGCACTTCCACCGCCGTTCAGCACGGACCGTTCCGGCATGAGCATAGTGGTAAATCCTCTGCATCAATGATGACGCAGGTTGATCAACCTCTGTATCCTGACAATTTTTCGGAAGGGCCTCTCTATACCCCCGTGGAGCCTATCGATGTGACGCCGATCAACATGCCCAGCGAGTCTGCAACGACTACGGAAACCTATATTGTTCGCAAGGGCGACACCCTTTCACAGCTGGCGGTTGATTTCGATACCACGACCGCTGAACTGGCTCGGCTGAACGGTCTCTCGAATCCGGACGTGCTCTATGTCGGTCAGGAATTATCTGTGCCGGCCGGTCGCGGCGGTGTTTCCAGTGCGTCGTCCTCTAAAAGTTCGCAGGACATCAAGAAGGGTGGAACCTACACGATTCAGAAAGGGGACACCCTTTCAGAGATCGCCATTGCTGCAGGTGTCGGCATCGATTCACTGCGCAAACTGAATAATATCGAGGGCGATAAGATCATGGCAGGGGAAACCCTGGATATCCCTGCCGGTGGAAAGGTCCCGACCACGACCAAAAAATCGACAACACCGAAAAAGACTGTGACGAAAACCGCACCCAAGGTCGCTGAACCGGATCTGGCTGAACCGGAACTGGCTGAACCGGAACTGGCCTTGCCGGAGATGACTCCTGTTGTCGACGAGGTTGAAGCAACCGATTCGGCGAGTCTGAGCGTCGTTGAAGAACGCGTCTTGTATCCCGGTGAAACCCTCGATGACATTGCTCGCGAATATGGAGTAAGCAAGGCGGAAATCTTGCGGGTGAACAACAATATCACTGATGAATCCCAGGTGCAGGCAGGAACGCGCCTCCGCATTCCGCTTTCAGAGTAGTTGAGGTCACGGGGATCAATGCGTAGAGCCATATCGCTTTTTATAGCCATTGTATTGATTCTCGTTACGCTCGGCATTCTGATTCTCGCGAGTGCCAGCTCAACCAGATACGAAAATGCTTCATACTACTGGGTGCGCCAGCTTATTTGGCTGGCGCTTGCCTTTTGCGCCGCGGCCGTTGCCGCCCGGCTGGACTACCGTCTGTACCGGCATATGGCCGTACCGCTCGCCGCAGTGTCCTTGATCTTGCTGATTGCGGTCAGGCTGTTTTTTCCTGCGATCAATGGCAGCCATCGTTGGATCCACGTGGCCGGATTTACCTTCCAGCCTTCGGAGCTGGCAAAGATATCCGTTATTCTTTTATTCGCATGGTGGCTGGCCAGAGAACAGCGGCGCATTGATGAGTTCAAACGCGGGATCCTCATACCGTTCGCCATGCTCGGCTGTTTCGCCTTGGCAATCCTTATCGAGCCCGACTTTGGAACCACGCTGCTCATTTCCTGTGTCGCGGTTTGTATGATGTTCCTGGGGGGCGTGGGCATAGGACCATTGCTGGTTACAGGCTTGGCGGGATTAATGTCGGTGGCCACCTTGATAGCCATGAACTCGGAACGTATGGGACGCATCATTGCCTTTCTCAATCCGCAGAAGTACGAACAGGACGAAGCGTGGCAGTTGGTGAATTCATTGCGCGCTTTTGCCAACGGTGGACAGAACGGCTGGTGGCGGGGCCAGGGTTTTGGAAACAGCATGCAGAAATACCATTACCTGCCTGAAGCGCATACCGATTTCATTTTTCCCATTTTGGGTGAGGAACTGGGCTTGATTGCATCACTTATCGTGGTGTTCCTCTACTTGACGTTGTTTGGACTGGGGCTGACGATTGCGTTCCGCGCCCGCGATGATTTCGGTCGCCTGATCGCCTTTGGAATTACGCTCATGATTTCCATTCAGGCGCTCATCAATTTTGCAGTGGTAACCGGCTGCGTGCCGACCAAGGGATTGGCGCTCCCGTTCATCAGCTACGGCGGATCAAGCCTGCTCATCTCTGGGGTGATGATCGGGATTCTAGTTAATATTGCGCATACAAGCATGAGCGCACCCTCGCGGTCATCCCGCAATCTCTTCAAGGACCGGGCGAGGAAAGTATAGGATTTGGAGATGGTCATGAACGATGGATACGAGCTTCTCGACAGCGGTAGCGGAAGAAAACTGGAGCGCTTTGGCGATGCTGTGCTCGAACGACCCTGTGCCCAGGCGGTATGGAAGCCACAAAACGTCAAATGCTGGGAAGATGCCGATGCCCGTTTTGACCGTACTGATGGCTTGAACTGGCGGGGGCGCGGAAGCCTTTCCGATTCGTGGAACGTGGAAATTGCCGGTGTTGTCATGAAGCTGTCTGCCACGGATTTCGGCCATCTTGGCGTTTTTCCCGAAACGCGTGCGCTATGGACATGGATCCGCGATACGCTTAAAAAGCAGGGTAAAAGCAAAGGGCGGCAGCTGAAGTTTCTGAACCTGTTTGCCTATTCCGGTGGAGCTACGCTTGCCGCGGCTCAATCCGGCGCAGCCTGCTGCCATCTTGACGCCTCCAGGGGCATGGTTGACTGGGCGCGCGAAAACGCGGCGCTCAATAATCTGCAGGATGCACCGATCCGCTGGATCGTTGACGATGTCATCAAGTTTCTGCGCCGTGAAGTGAAGCGTGAAAACCGTTATGACGGCATACTGCTTGATCCTCCTTCGTTTGGACGCGGGAAAAAAGGCGAGCTCTACAAGATCGAGGAAAGCCTGATGGAAACGCTGGATCTGGTTCATCGGGTTTTGTCCGATGATCCCGCCTTTGTCCTGCTCACTTCCCATACACCCGGTTTTTCGCCGATCGTTCTCCGAAACCTGTTGCAGCAATACCATGCCAGCGGCCGCTTCGAATGCGGCGAAATGCTCCTGACCGGCAAGCCCGGCGTCATGGAACTTCCCAACGGAAACTGGGCCCGCTGGATCAACGAATGAGTGAATCACACAGAGACACCAAATCACTAAGGAAAACCAATTCCCAGTCTTTGTGGCTTCATGCCTTTGTGTGGAGAATTCTGCCTCTATGAGCAATCCATCCTACAGAGCGTCTGAACTGGAGCCGCTGATTCTTTTTGCGGACAACCACCTGTTGGCGGTGAACAAGCCTGCGGGATTGCTTTCGCAGGACAGCGGGACCGGTCTGCGCAACCTGGAGGACTGGGCGCGTGAATGGGTGCGGGTGGACAAGGCCAAGTCCGGAGCGGTTTTCCTCAATGCGGTGCACCGGATCGACCGCACCGTCAGCGGTGTCGTTCTCTTTGCCCGAACGAGCAAGGCGCTCGCCCGTCTTAACGCGGATATACGCTCGCGCAACTGCAAGAAGATCTATCACGCCCTCGTCGAAGGAAAACCACCAAAGCCCGAAGACAAACTCGTCCATTGGCTATCGCACGAACACCATCGGGCCGAGATGTGCCGCGAAGGAGACACCGGCGCACAACGCGCCGTATTGAGCTATCGGACACTTAAGCAGGTTGAAAACCTGATTCTGCTGGAGATCGACCTTGAAACCGGACGCTACCATCAGATCCGCGCCCAGCTCGCGGCGATCGGATGCCCGATCGCCGGCGATGAAAAATACGGTGCGAATCAGAAATCGCCCAATGGCGAAATCGCGCTCCACCACCGCCAGCTGGAAATCACGCACCCAACGCTAAAAACGCCGGTCATCGTTGAGGCGCCTTATCCGGAAGACTCAATGTGGTGGAATCCGCGTCTACATTATTGAATCAGGCGTTCAAGGTAGTCGATCCATGCATCCATGCCGTCGCTGGTTTTCGCGCTGAGTTCGATCACATTCGCACCGGGCTGGACCTGCTGAATATATTTACGGCAGGCGGAAAGATCCCAATCGAGTGTTTCGGCCAGATCCATTTTGGTGAGAAGGATCACCTTGGATATGGCAAACAGCACCGGATACTTGATCGGTTTGTCTTCACCCTCAGGTGTGGATAGCAACGCCACCTTAAAACTTTCCCCGAGTTCGAAGGCGGTCGGGCAGACCATGTTTCCGACGTTCTCGATAAACAGGAGCTTCGTGTCGTCCCCGACGACATGGGGCAGGGCGTGCGATATCTGGTGCGCATCAAGATGGCAGGAACTAATCGTTTCAATCTGGTGAATCCGTGCGCCCTTGTCCTGAAGCCGTTGCGCATCGCGATCGGTTTGCTGGTCGCCGGTAATGACGGCGCACTTGATCTTCCCGCTGAGCCGTTCAAGGGTCTTTTCGAGTAACAGGGTTTTTCCGGAGCCCGGTGCGGAGATCAGGTTGATCGCCGTCACGCCGCGTTCTGCCAGCCATGCGCGGTTTTTATCGGCCAGCGCATCGTTCCGGGCCAGCACCTTCTGCTCCAGCGTCACGGTTTTGGTATGGGAATGTTCATGATGATGGTCATGCCCATGTTCGTGATGGTGCAGCTCGTTCGCTGTTCCGCATCCGCATGATTCGCACATAATCCACTTCCTTTAATACGGGTAGTGTATCAAGGGTTTCGGCAGGATTCAATGATGGCGTCGAGTTTGTCGACGATGCGGTCGTAGTGGGTGCCTTTCCAGTAGACTTGCCGGCAGGCGGGGCATTGGTAGAATTCAGAATAGTACTGGATGGTCAGCGGTTCGAGACGATCGAGAATATCGCCTTTCTCAACGGACCGCAGCAGGCCGTTGCAGAGCGGGCAATGCAGGAATTTCCGGATTTGACGGGAAAGATCGAAGCGGTCAATGACTTCGCGGGCCTGTTCTTCGGAATGGGTTGAATGAAGCCAATAGCCGTGGGTAATGCATTTGTTGAACAACATACGCCGGTCGCGCGTGAGTATGATGCGGCGTTCTTCCAATGCGATACGGATGATTTCCGGGTCGTCATAGTCGGTGCGGTAGAGCACATCGAATCCAAGCATGCGCAGGATGCGGGCGAGCTTGCCGAGATGGACATCGAGGATGAAGGCGGTCTTGCGCAGGGGCTCGCCACGCAGTTTGACAATGGGAACAATGTCGAGGCTTTCAAAAGCGGGATAGACCGCTACGCGGTCATCGGGCTGTAGTTGGTAGTCGAATCCGACCGATTGGCCATTCACCACGACCAGATCCACTTCCGTATGCGGAACCCCGAGGGATTCGATCGGGTCCTTGATGCCCGGATGGCCGTTGAATGCGTATGGAATAGAGCGCTTCTGCTTCTCTTTCGGAAGAAAGTCGTTCAGCTCCTCGTAGAAGCGAAACTCTGCCTGGTGTGCCTTCATGACGAAGGGAGATTAGCATAGAAATGAAGCCTGCCGCAGAAATCTATTGGCCAAGCTCTCGTTTCATATGGTGCAACCCGCCACCGTTGACAACATGGGTATAGCCTGCTTTGTCCAACGTTTTTTTTTGCAGCGGCCGATCGCGCGCCGCTGTGGCAATAGACAATGATGGATCTGGTATGGAGAGGCTCGTGATCCTTGATGGCATTGCCGATCACGTTGTATGGAAGATTGATGGCACCTTCGATATGGCCTGCTGCAAACTCGTCCGCTGTACGCGTATCGATAATGAGGGCACCGTGCTCAACGAGGATGGGAATGCCGGTGTTTTCGTCCGCGCCACCCCGAAAGAGTAGATTTCCTAGAATGCCCATGTGCCCTCCATTAAACCAAAAGCGTTTTAACCAGACCTTTGTTCGATGCGAAACGGACTTCTTGTTGCGAGCGCTTTATAACGACTTCATTTTCCGATGCCGCAAGTTCGATGGGCTCTTCCGGATACCGGATTTTCCACACGTCGGCCAGGGCAATTGCGCGTTCAAGACCATCGCCGCGCTGGAAGTTCCAGACTTCGTCGGGCTGGGCGATGCGCGTGCTGTCGTAGATCGACTCGTTGGGCAGGCCTTGCAGCAAAGAGACGAGATCGTCGTCGGGCAGTTCCTTGGTCGCGTCGATAATGACGGGGTTGCGTTCGAAGGCGGCCTTCAGGAAGGGGTTCCAATCGGTGACGGCAAGGTCGCGGCTGGCGTAGAACGCCAGATCGGCGACCGTATGCTTGGTGCGGATACCCGAGAGATAGGTAATGATCTCTTCCCGTTTCATGCTGGGCTTGATCTCAATCGGGCCGGGCCCGTTGAATTGCTTGTTTCCGACGTCGGGCAACTCGGGATCCAGATGGACGAAGTCGACAAGGCCTTCAATGACCGACATTTTGCGGGTCATGTCGTTGGTGCAGTCGATCTTGTCAGCCAGCCCTTTCATGCTTTCGTCGTCGAAGTGCGAGATGGGATTGTTCTTGAGGTAGTCGCTAAGCTTGTTGAGCTGGATACGGTCGGCGATCGGCTCGGTGTAGAAGTCGTACTCGTCGATCTCATCCAGCAGCTTGTCGCGCGTGGCATCGTCGGAAACCTTGTAGGGTGATCCATGCTCGTAGGCGAAGGCCCTTTCAATTGGCAAATACTGCTCCTTGCCGTGACGGACATACTTGATCTGGAAGCACTTTTGATACTCGGAGCGGTCGCGCAGGAAGTTGGCGAGGATTTCGAAGGTAATATCAGTGGTGGTGAAGGCGTCGAGCTTTTCGTGGAAGAGCTCGAAGCTTTCGGGCGTAATTGTGGCTTCGGGATATACGGTATGGATATAGCCGGTATTGTTGGCGACGATGGTGACCTGTTCGTGGCGCAGGGCGCGTTGCGCCTTGGCCGTGAGGTCGGTCCCGTTAAACCACATGTTCTTCGTGACCAGCCGGCGGTTGTTTGTCAGGACGCCATCGTTCACATTGATAAAGTTTTGCGAATGCAGGGGGGTGGCGATCAGGAAAATGTCTTCCAGCGGAACGTCGCAAATGATGAAAAGCGCGGCGGCGTAGAGCGTGGAAAGCGAAACGCATTCGCCGGCGCCGACGCGATACTCATCCTTGAATTGAAAGGCATCCATCGCCTCCAGCGTTTCCGTCTTCCAGAAGGGGATGATGTTTGATGTGTAATTATCGAGGCCGAAGTGCTTGCGGATATCGAGCGAGAAGTAGTGTTTGTCGCCTTCGTAGCCGAAAAGCGCATTGCTCTGGCCGATGGTTTTTTCGTCCATGTAGGGCGCAAAGCGGGCTACTTCGGCTTCCTTGGTGGTCAGTCCCCAGGTATCGAGGTCGAGATTGAATTCATAGTGGTCGATGATGAATTGCTTCAGCCGCTGGATCTTCTTGTACGGCTTCATCTTGTCGAGCTTGCGGAACCAGTCGTGGTTTTTCCATTCCCAGATGCGCGGCGACATGATATTGGCCAGCACCAAACTGTAAAGCAGCTCGGGAAAGACGAAGATTTCCATGTCCGAAAGGGAAATCGCGGAAGAATATTTTTCGAGCTGATCGCTCGGGATTTCGGGAAATTTGTTCATGGCGCACATTGTAGAGTTCCAATACGCATTTAAAAGCAAAAGGGCGCTCGTTTTTTCGGTGGCGGACGTTGACGCCCCTCGCTCTCCGTGATACTTTCTGCGCCTTCAATTGCTAAACAATTGGAAATCGGGGCGTGGCTCAGCCTGGTAGAGCGCTACACTGGGGGTGTAGAGGCCGCTGGTTCAAATCCAGTCGCCCCGACCACTTTAACCGCCGAAAGGCGGTTTTTTTGTGTCCAGACTGGATAAAGACGCACGCGCGGCTGATGCCTGTGAAATTTTCCGCCCGTTTATACCGGTTCGCAGACATGGGATGTGGTCATTTTAGCCACGTAGACGGCCCCTACGGATGATCCGCCAGTGACGGGGTTGTCGAACTCGATTCGGTGGGCTGTGGCCAATGGAAACACCTGTCTTAGGTGAGCGGTAAAGCTGGCCTCCGGTTCGCCGTCTGCCCACATGGCAAACACGCCGGTGGGTTTCAGATGCTGTGCGAGTTCGGTCAGTCCCGCTTCGGTGTAGAAGTGCGTGTTGGTCTGGTGCAATACGTTCGTCGGCGTATGGTCGATATCCAGCAGGATGGCATCGTGTTTTTTGACTGGAGCAACGGGATCGAAGCTGTTTGCGGTATCTCGGGCCATGGCGAAAAAGTCGGCGTGCACCAGCGTGCAGCGCGTATCATCCATAAGAATTTTCCCCAGAGGAACCAAACCGGTCCGGTGCCATTCAATAACACTTTCGAGATAGTCGACTACCACGAGCGAGTCCACCCGCTTATCCTCCAGCGCGGCGACCGCGGTATATCCCAGTCCAATCCCGCCAACAACAACGTCAAGTCCGGCATGTTCCAGCGCCGCCAATCCCAGTCTGGCCAGTTGCGTTTCAGCTTCATGAAACAGGCTGGTCATCAGGAAGTCCTCGCCCAGCTTTACTTCATAGATGTCGCGATCCCCGAACTGCGGCATGCGCCGACGCCGCAGCATCAGGTCGCCGATGGATGTTTGCCGGAAATCCAGCTCTTCATAAATAATACTCATAGCGCACCTTGGGCTCTAATGCCGTGTGCGTCAAAGGAAAGAACTGGTTTCAGGGCGATGATTGCGTACAATTCCATGCACTTGGCAACTGGAGTATGTTGAAATGAAAGCAAACCCCTATGTTCTGTTCATCATGCTTTTGACCACGACAACAGCAATCTTTGCCCAGGGTTTCGGGCAGTCGGAGCTGATTCCTTCGTGGCAGTTCCATCTTGGCGATGATGTCGATCGTGCCACCGGAGAACTCAAATCAGGAGACTGGCGCCCAGTGACGGTGCCGCACGACTGGAGCGTGGAGTTTCCTGCCAGTCCCGACAAGGCCAGTTGCACGGGTTATCTGCCGGGCGGCATTGGGTGGTACCAGACGCAACTGGATATTCCTGCCGATCAACAGCACAAGCGCTTCTATCTCTATTTTGAGGGGGTATACAACCGGAGCGAGGTCTTCGTGAATGGAACCTCGGTGGGAAAACGACCGAACGGATACGTTTCCTTCATGTACGACATTACTTCCTGCGCAAAGCCGGGTGAAAAAAATACGGTATCCGTTCGTGTGGATCACAGCCTCGACGCCGATTCCCGCTGGTTCACGGGTTCGGGGATCTATCGTCCGGTCCATCTGATTACCGCCAATCCGGTCCATATCGGGTTGTGGGGCGTCTACTGCATAACGGAAATCAACAAGCTGGGATCGGCGCAGGTCCATGTCGAGACCACCATCGAAAACCATTGGGCTCAGAACGCCGATGTAGTCGTGCAGCACGAACTGATGGATCCCGATGGTTCGGTGGTAGCGAGCGGGGGCAAGAATGTATCGGTTTCGAAAAATGCAGACGCCACATTGAGCCTGGAACTTAAGGTGCCCGAGCCGAAGCTGTGGGATTTGAAGACGCCGAACCTCTATCAACTCAAAACCACCGTTTCCATGAAAGGACAGGTCATCGATGCATCGGTCACGAAGGTCGGTATCCGGTCGCTGACCTTCGATCCGGACAAGGGGTTCGCTTTGAATGGCGAGTGGATGAAGGTCAAGGGGGGCTGCCTTCATCACGATGCCGGAGTTTTGGGCGCGGCCGTGCCGAAAGAGGTGTGGCGCGAGCGTCTACTGAAGCTCAAGGAAATCGGATGCAATGCCATCCGCATGAGCCATAATCCGCAGGCCACGGCCCTTTATGATTTGTGCGATGAACTCGGCTTTCTGGTCATGGACGAGGCTTTCGACGAGTGGGAATATCCGAAAAAGAAATGGATCAAGGGGTGGAACAAAGGAACCCCCGGCTTCCAGGGATCGGCCGACTTTTTCGAGGAGTGGGCGGAACGTGATCTGGCGGCCATGGTGAAGCGTGACCGCAACCATCCGTCGATCATCATGTGGAGCATCGGCAACGAGGTCGACTATCCCAACGATCCCTACAGCCATCCCGTTTTGGACGGGGCGAAAATCGGGCAGAAGGTTTACGGGGGATACTCGCCGGATCAGCCGCCGGCGGAGCGCCTCGGTGAGCTTGCCAAGAAGCTGGCGGCGGTGGTTCGCAAGCTGGACAAATCCCGACCAGTCACCGCGGCCCTGGCCGGTGCGGTGATGTCCAACGAAACGGACTATCCGGGAGCGCTGGACATCGTCGGCTACAACTATACTGAATTTCGATATGACCAGGACCACGACCAGTATCCCGACCGCGTGCTCTACGGCAGCGAAACCCGCCATGACCTGAATGCGTGGAAGTCGGTCCGGGACAAGGATTTTATCTTCGGCCAGTTTATCTGGACCGGTTTTGATTACCTGGGCGAAGCGGGACCATGGCCATCTCGCGGATTCACGACCGGCATGATCAATCTGGCCAACAACATCAAACCGCGCGGATACTTCCGTCGGGCGCTTTGGTCGGATAACCCGGTGGCCTATCTTGGTGCCTCCCGGCCGCGCGACGACCGTCCTTCCATGGATGCCGGCCGCCGGTGGGATTATACTGACGGGCAGCAAGTGCGCGTGGTCTGCTACACCAACGGCGAAGAGGCGGAACTGTTTTTGGATGGCGAAAAGGTGGGTGATCGCAAGCCGTATGATCCCGATACCGCGATCATTTACTGGGACATTCCCTACAAGGCCGGCGAACTCAAAGTCGTTGCCTACAAGGATGGGAAGGCCGTGGCTTTCGATTCGTTCAAGCCCGATGGTAAACCAAAATCGGTTTCGGCCAAAGCCAAGGGAAGTACGCTTAATGGAAAATATGCGGTGGCCGTTATTCCGGTTTCCATCGTCGATGCCGCCGGCAGGCTGGTCTATGGCGCGAAGAACGAAGTAACCTGTGTCGTCAGCGGTTCCGGCAAGTTGCTCGGACTCGAGAATGCATCGCGCGATGCATCGGAAAACCTCCGCGACAACGTCGCCCCTGCAAAAAACGGCCAACTGATCGCCTACATCCAGGCCACCGCCGACACGGGAACCATCGAAGTGACCTTCTCCGCAGTCGATCTTGAATCCGCAACGGTTGAACTGACGGTTGGGCAAGCGTTGTAGGGCGGGAATGGTCGCAGACGTTGGCTTGCAAGTATTCAGCCTCGCTATGCGTCCCGCTGTCCTTTTGGTGAGCATCTCCTGTGGCGGCGCGAAGGCCTGCAGCCGTTCGCGCCCTACAACCTAAACACTCAACAGCTCCTGCACGTCGTTCCATGTCAGGGATTGGCCGATGTCGCCGTCCTTTTCGAGGGTGGCGTCGATGACTCCCTTTTTTTTCTGCTGCATCTGCAGCACCTTTTCCTCGACGGTGCCCTTGGTGATGAGCTTGACGCTGTAGACGGTGTTTTTCTGTCCGATGCGGTGGGCGCGGTCGGTGGCCTGGTCCTCGACGGCGGGATTCCACCACGGGTCGAAATGGATCACCATGTCGGCGCCGGTCAGGTTCAATCCACTTCCGCCCGCTTTCAAGCTGATGAGGAATAGGGGGATCGATTTGTCGGAGTTGAATTGTTTCACGCGGTCCTGCCGGTCCTTGGTCGATCCGTCGAGATAGCAGTATTTCAATTCCCGCGCTTCGAGTTCCTCGCGGATGATCGAAAGCATGGAAGTAAACTGACTGAAGACGAGGATCCGGTGCCCGGCATCGATTGCTTCGTCGACGAGTTCGAAAAAGAGATCCAGCTTGGCGGAGGGATACTCGCTCTTGAGGTTGGGCAGCTTGAGCAGATCGAGATGACAGCACGTTTGCCGCAGCTGCAAAAGGACCTTCAGCACTTCCATCCGGTTCTTATTGAAGCCTTGTTCTCCACCAAGATCCTGGATTTTGCGTTTGGCGCCTTCCATTAATTGCTTGTAGACCTTGGCCTGATCGCCGCTGAGTGCGCAGTGGGCCACACGTTGAATCTTTTCCGGTAGATCCTTGGCAACGTCCTTTTTCAGGCGGCGCAACAGAAAGGGGTGCAGTTTCCTGCGCAACTTGATCTGGGCCAGCTCGGCGTCAGGACCGCCGTTTTGAATCGGGAGCTCATAGTTTTCGCGGAAGGCTTTATGGTTGCCCAGATAGCCGGGCATCAGGAAATCCATAATCGACCAAAGATCGGACACACTGTTTTCAATCGGCGTACCGGTGAGTACCAGCTTTTGGTGCGCATTGATCTTTTTAACCGCCGTCGAATTCTGCGTCGTTCGATTCTTAATATGTTGTGCTTCGTCGAGTGCCGCGACTGAAAACGTATGCTGGAGATATTCATCCAGATCCCGGCGGATCAACGCGTAGGATGTGATCACCAGATCGGATTCTGAAACCTTATCCCAGTTTTCATGCCGGTCGGTGCCATGCATTTTCAGTACGCGCAGATGCGGAACAAACTTTTCTGCTTCTTCGGCCCAGTTATCGACGAGGCTGGTCGGGCAGATAATCAGGGCCGGGGATTTCTGGGCATCTTCTTTTTCCCGCTCCAATGAAAGCCACGTCAGGGTTTGCAGGGTTTTCCCCAAACCCATTTCGTCGGCGAGGATGCCGCAGAATCCACTTCGTTCCAGGAAGCTAAGCCAATAGACCCCGGCTTTCTGATAATCGCGCAAGGTGTTTTCCAGCTTATCGCCCAGGGGAACCGGTTCCACTTTGGCATTCCGGTTCTGAGCCTCCGCCTTGGACATCCAGTCCGGGGCGGTTTCCATGTCGATCCCGTCGAGTGACATGAGCGACGCTTGCACATAGGCCGCATGAATATCGTTCATCTTGAACGTGCCCGGTTTTTCTCCGGCGCCGACCGCGCAGTCGTCAAAGACCGACCGGGCGTTTTCAATGGCGTCGATGTCGAGCAGGACCGTGCGGCCTTTCTTTTCAACAAAGGCTTCGCCCATGTTGATGGCGCGTTGAATATCGGATTCGTCGAGGCTGATGCCGCCGTCGGTTTCGAAATCGTAGCCGACTTCAAAGAAGCCGTTGCTGGAGGATTGATTGATATGGACCACCGGCACGGTCGATTCCACATCGTCCATGAATTCGGCAATGGAACCTTCCAGATCGATCCGCCAGCCTTTGCGCTGCAGCTGGGGCAGGGCACCGCCGAGAAAGTTGAGGACTTCGCGGTTGCCGCGAATCTGCATCAGCATGTCCCCGCGTTTTCCGCGAAATCCGAGGTCGGTAATCGTTTCGAGCGCCTTTTGCTCTGCTTCCGGATTACGCACCTGAAAATCGAGCAGATCGTCTTCGGACGGAATGGAGAAGCTGCCCAGCGCTTCCTCGCGTCCGGCGATGAGCTGCACCATGCCGTATTCGGCGTAGAGGGTGGCGGAAAGAGTATGCTGCATCCCATCAATTTTCAGGCGGAAGCGCGGCTTGGCCGGGGAGAGCGAAAGCATGTCTGCGGTGACGTTGGTTTCGATCTCGGTCAGCTTTTCAAGCATGGGGAGCTCGTTCTTCATGAACGATGGAATGGCATCGCGCGGAATACGCACGGGGCCGTCGTAGATGGCGCGCATCGGGCCGGGCAGGACTTTTTCTAACTTCTGGAAAACGCCATCCTGGAGAATCCAGCCATTGCCTCCACTGACGACACAGGTGAAATCTGCGCCGTGATCCGTCTGGAGGGTCAGCACCAATTCGCCGGTTTCTTCATCAAGTTTCATGTCGATGGAGGTGGACACGATGCTTTCATCGACCATCAGGTAGCCGTCTACGCCGCCCTCGTAGATGGGTTTTCCCGTGCAAAGTTCCAGAATATTAATGAAGTCGGAGAGCGTTGCTGTGAATTTTGCTTTCGCGGGACCTTCACAGATGTCTTCGATGACGAACAGCAGGTTGTCGTCGGTGGTATCCAGAGCCATGGCTTGTTTTTTCGGGACCTCATTCAGGGGAATGATTTGTCCGGCGGCTTCGACGGCACAGCGCATGGGAACCTGCTTGTCTTTCAGGCTTTCGCGCCAGCTTTGCTTGAGGGTGAGGCGCAGTTCAGCCGGTGTTCCGTTGGGGTCGCGGGTGTGGTACGCCGTTTCATCGAACGACGCCAGCCGCTCGGCGCGCCGTTTTTCTTCGGCCATCTTATCGACGCGGTGCGGATCGGAGAAGAGCCGAACGGCCTCCAGGCCCAATGCGACCAGATGGGCACAGATCTTGCCTTCGTCCCGGTTTTCGCGGCACGGGCAGTGGTTTTCGACCAGGCCGTCTTTGAGCACCTCGAACTTGCTGCGCATGCCGCGGATGCCGATCGACAGCTGCCCCGTTACAAACGGGGGATCAAAGGTTACTTTTTCCACCTTGCCGCGCTCGAAGAGCGTCATGCCATCCTTGAAGGTCTGGCGGCCGGCCCAATCTTCCAAAATCTTTTGTGTAAAGGGTACGTGCATAATTCCTGATGAGTGATAAGTGAGGTGTGATTTGTAGTCTGGAAATCTCTCCGCCTCAAAATCATTCTGCCTAAAATAGTCCCGCTTTGGCTTTTCTTCCCCTCAGACCCGGTTCTTTTTATTCGCAATCGCATGCGGGAAACCGTTAGACAATGGGCATGAAAATTCCCAAAAGCATCCTGTCGCCGCGCCGCGGACTGAAAACCGTCCTCATCCTGTCGGCTCTCTATGTTTCCGTTGCGATCGGCTACTACCATCTTCCGTGGTCCGTGCGCCAACAGGTTTATTTCCACGCGCCGTCCATCGACCGGACCTTGCGCGAAAGCGGCTTCGATATTTTGCAGAGATGGGACGAGCTTGCACTGTTCGGGCACGACGATGCGGTCCGCATTGACAGGGCATACCGCGGCGACCAGAGCTATGGCGGGTTCCCTTCCCAGGGATTCAAGCTGTTCGGGCGCATAACACGGCTGGAAAACCGCGGTTATGTGGTGGGCTACAGCGAGTCGATGAAAAACCCGCTCTGGGTGGCCTATCGCTTGTTCGATGTGCCGAAGCTCGAATCCGGAAAGCGGCAGTCGCGTTTTTCCGTGGATACGCGTACGCGTATCCAGGTCGCGCACAACGACTATACCCGCTCCGGCTTTGACCGCGGTCACATGGCCCCGAACTTCGGCATTGCCACCCGCTACGGCGCCGAGGCCCAGAAGGAAACCTTTCTGATGAGCAATATCGTTCCGCAGTCCCCCGGCGTAAACCGTCACATCTGGAAGGATCTCGAAATGCGGGTGGCCAAGCGCTATGGCCGCTACTTCCGCGAAGTGTGGGTGATCACCGGCCCCGTATTCCAAGGGGAGATCAAGAAGCTCGATTCCGGCGTGCCGGTTCCATCGGCCTACTACAAGATCATAGTCGATGAACAGAACGGTGAATTGAGGGCGCTGGCCTTCCTTGTGCAGCAGCGCTGCCCGCCCTACACACGCATCAAAGAATGCCTGGTCAGCATCGATAGGCTCGAAGAGCTGACCGGCCTCGATTTTTTTTCCGATCTGCCCTATGGGGTGGAGGCCGAACTCGAATCCAAGCCCGCCACCCGTCTTTGGCCGTGGATCATTCCCTGCCTCGAATACAATCTTTTCGGCAAGACGGATTGACGGGACGGGCGTGAAATGTAAAACGAGAGCCGTGATGCGGGATCCAGACGTGTTCCTCCGGAAAGCGTTCTGTCTGCCGGTGCCAATATTTGTATTTTGACCGCAAAATGTTTTAGCCCGAGCGCACATCGATGTGTAGTCTATCCTCGATTTCAATGAACTAAACCAGGAGACGAAACCATGAAATTCAAAATAGACGAGGGAACCTGCATTGCATGCGGCGCATGCGAAGAAACCTGCCCGGAAGTATTCGAAGTAGACGAGTTTTCCAGCGTAAAACTCGATCCCGTACCGGAGGAGCTGGAAGCAAGCGCGCTGGAGGCCGAAGAAGGCTGCCCGGTCGAAGCAATTTCCCATGAAGACTAAAAAAGGGGCCCGGTGATGACCTCGATTGAAGGAGGTTGCTTTTGCGGGGCAGTACGGTACGAAAGCACCGGCAAGGTGCTTCGGTTCATCAATTGCCATTGCCCCGATTGCCGCAAGCTTTCGGGTGCAACCTTCGCGTCGATCATCGCGGTCGAATCCTCCGGCTTCAAGGTGGTGAAGGGCGAGGAACATCTGGAAACCTTCCAATCCTCGCCGGGAAAGCACCGTTGCTTCTGTCGTACCTGCGGATCGCATGTCATCGCTCGCTTCGATGCCGGGCCCGAGATGCTTTTGATCCGCGCCGGTTCGGTTGATGGCGATCCCGGCGTTCGTCCGGATGCCCATATCTGGGTCGACCATAAGGCGCCTTGGTACGACATCCTCGACGACGTCCCGCAGTACAAGGAAGGCTTGTCGTAGGGATGGAAACCGTTGACATCTACTATGCCCGCGTGTGCGGCCTTTGCGACAAGGCCATTGAATTTTTCTGCAGTCAAGGCGTTACCTTTAGGGCCTACGCGGTTGAATGGGACGTCGGCAGCGACGAGTTCGCCGATTCCGAAAACACCCGCGCCATGTATCGCCGTTGCGGCGGGAAGGTCGACTTTGTGCCGCAGATGTTTATTGGTGGAAAGCACGTCGCGGGGTGGCGCAAGCTCGAACCGATGATCAAGTCAGGCGAGATAGATCACTTGATCCCAAACCCAAAAGGCTAGAGGACTGTGCTGAAGAAGTTCACATCCCTGATGCCGTTGTGGGTTGTTGCCCTCGGAATCCTGGGCTATGGGTGTCCGCCTTCACTGACCTGGTTCAAGCCCTGGCTTTCATGGATGTTCTCCGGCACGATGCTCGGCATCGGCTGTGCCATGAACCTATCCGATTTTCGTCCGCTGATCCGGCGCCCGGATCTCGTGCTGCTCGGCATTCTGGTGCAGTTCATCGTCATGCCCGGATGCGGTTTCCTGATTGCCAAGGCATTGCACCTGCCGCCCGATCTGTTCCTGGGCATGATTCTGGTGGGGGCTGTTCCGGGAGCGATGGCCAGCAACGTCATCGCCTATCTCGCCAAGACCGACGTGGCCTATTCCATCGCACTCACCTCGACCGCCACGCTGCTGGCACCGATTCTTACGCCCTCCATCACCTATCTATACGCCCATGCCGTCATCCACGTGGACTATTGGGCGATGTTCAAGCAGATCATCACCATCGTCATCCTGCCGTTGTTGATCGGCTTTGGGCTCAAGCATTGGTTTCGCCGGCAGATCGAACGGCTCCACGACTGGTTTCCGGCGCTTTCCACGCTGTGCATCGCCATTATCTGCGGAGTGATCGTTGCGCTCAACCAATCCCGGATCGCCTCCCTGACGCTGATCGTGTTTGCGGCAATCTTCATCCACAATCTGCTTGGCTATATCGGGGGCTATCTGGGGGGTATGCTGCTACGTTTCGATCTGCGCCGGCGGCGTACGTTGTGCATCGAAGTCGGCATGCAGAACGCGGGACTTGGGGCCGTGCTGGCCGTTGCCAATTTTTCGGCCGAGAGCGCTATCATTCCGGCCCTCTTCGCCACCTGGTGCGTCATCACCGCCTCGCTTCTCGCCCGCTACTGGTCCCGCCAGGCCACGAATGCTTCCTGAACCATTCCCGGGGATTCGTATTCTGTTCAGGAAGTATTGTTGTGCAGGTGGCTCCTAAGGTTGAGAAGAACTGAACCGGTAGAAGTGCTGCGCGTTTATGGCCGGCCCCGTGATGGTGACGAGGATCCCCCTCACCTTGTCATCGGTCAATGACGTCCAGTAGTTAGTGGACAAGTCTGCCGATTCAGCCGGTGCCCACCGTGCCGTTGGCCATCGGCGACACCTTATCGCCGGTTACCGTGATGTTGTTGGTCGTGAAGTTCGCAGATATTCAATGGCATCGGCCCAGATCTTGCCCATTTTCGCGTAGCCGGACGCGGTAGGATGCAACTGGTCGGACAGGTCCGCAAGCGTCAAGCCCGCATGCATATCCACGAAAACGATGTTTTGTCCCAGCGCCTGTCTTCCGGCTACCATTGAAGCAATCGCTGCATTATAATCGCTGATAGGACCTGATAGATCGGTATTGGGAGGGACATGCCGGAACCGGTTGTTCGAGTCGGCCTCGGGAAGGGATGAAATCACAAGCTCGACCCTCGGATTCAACGAGAACAGACGGTCAGCCAAAAGTTCGAGTCGGTCCGGGGCCTCCGCGACATCATATTTCTGATTGAGGTCATTGATGCCGATCAGCAGCAGAATGATATCCGGCTTGTTGAGCATCGAGTCGTACCACCCTTCGACCCTTTCATACAACCCGTTATAGTCCTTGGGGGGAACGCTGGGGATGGTACTGTCGGCAATGGTGTATCCACTCCACCCGTCGTGCCATTGCTGGCCCGCATTCGAGAGACGGGTAGAGGCATTGGCATCCCTTGTTCCAACAAACTTGAAGGTGTAGCCTCGGGCAACGAGATTCGTATACAGCGGATCGCGATAGCCACCGGGGACGGTGGAAACGCCGGCTCCGTAGGTGATGGAATCGCCCAACAGCCATAGGTTGCCAAGATCGGGCAGAGCAAAGCCCATTTGGTAGAGCCAGTGTCTGCACTCGAAGGTCCATGGGTGGTAGTTCTTCTCATCCCCCGGCGTGCTACCAAGCCCGACCCCATGCCCGCCGGTGGGATATAGGTGCAACTCATAGGGGATACCATTTGAAGCCAATGCATCAGCAAACATGGCCGAGTTTTGGTAGGGAACCGTGGAGTCGGTCTGCGCATGCATAAGGAAGGCGGGCGGCGTATTCGTCGTGACCTGCTTCTCGCATGAGAGGTATTCCACCAGTACGGAATTGGTGATCTCATCGCCAAGCAGGTTGGTCTTCGATCCTTCATGTGTGTACGTGTCATCCATGGTAATGACCGGATAACAAAGCACCCCGAGGTCGGGCCGGCTACTCACATGCTCAACCGGATCGAGCGAACCCGGATTGCCATCATCAAAATGCACCATTGTCGTGGCCGCAAGATGCCCCCCCGCAGAGGAGCCGATGATGCCGATACGGTTTGGATCGAGATTCCAGTCCGTGGCATTTGCGCGGACATAACGGATCGCGCGCTGCGCATCCAGCATCTCGACGGGATGATGGTAGCCGTCCGGGCCAATCCGGTATTTTAACACAAACGCGCTAATTCCAAGCTCGTTCAGCCATTGGGCGAAGTAGGTTCCCTCATGAAGCGAAGAAAGGAACGTATAGCCGCCTCCCGGACAGACGATCATCGCCGCTCCGGTCGCATTCGTCTCCGAGGCGTAGTATGGTGTCAATGTCGGCATATCTTCAGGGTCAGAGCCCACCGCGCCTGGGGCGCTACCGGTCCAAAGCAGGAATTCTGAGGCCGGTCTGGCGGCCTGAACGGATATCAATGCGCTGAAAACCACACCCAATGCGCATGCAAACGGGACGAGTTTAGTTTTGATCATAAAGTAGCTCCGGCAGATGGATGCTTTTTCTTCAACAAACTGCGATTGCATGGTTTTGTAAACCAAGCTTATTGGCAATGAATCCATGCAATCAGATTCTATACAATTTCAAGCATACATGTTCCGGAGATTGTCATAAATAACACTGAATTAAGGCGTTTAAGCTTTGGTTTGGAAGATTCTTTGAACCGTTCTCCGGTTGCTCGGAACCCGCCAGTTCGTATTCAGCTTCGGCATGGTTTCCATCCTTCCTCCCAGATCAAACCGACTTGAGTTTAAATACGACGATGTCCCTGTTGCACCATGCTTCTTCACACCCAAAGTATTGCTGGGGGCTCTTTGATAACAAGACCGTTGGTGTATCGCGTCTTGTAGGTTTTGCGGCTTTCAGATCTACTTGGGCCCTGCTCCGACCCTTTGGAGGTTTTTGCGTGATTGCGCGATAATCTGTTTGCTGTTCAGTGGGTTGGATGGGAAGGACATCCTGTATGATGGCAATTCTAATTCCGGTTTTTTATTGATAAACTGGCCAACTTGAAGCATATACGACGGCTTTTTCCGGGGGAACACCTATGCGGATTGTAATTATCGGAGCAGGAAATGCCGGCCGACAGCTGGCGCGCAGGCTGTGCGAAGAGAAGCACAGCGTGGTCATGGTGGATGTCAATCCCCACTCGCTGGCAGAGGCGGAAGCGGGTTTGGACGTATTGACGATCTGCGGACAGGGTACCAATCCGTCCGTGCTGGACAAGGCGCAGGTGGACAAATCGGACCTGCTGATTGCTGTAACCGACAACGACGAGGTCAATATTCTCTCCTGCCTACTGGCCAATGCGGCCGGTGTAAAAGGCAAGATTGCCCGTGTGACCAATCCAGACTTCCTGAGCGATTCCCCTCACTACAATCTGCACAAAATGGGAATTGATCTGGTGATTAACCAGAAGCAGGAGTGTGCGCGTGAAGTGTACAACATGCTGCAGATTCCCGGTGCATTGGAAGCCTTCGATCTTTTTGCCGGGAAGGTGATGGTGGCCGGCTTCAGCATCAATGCCTCCAGCCCGTTGATGGACCGGACGCCGGCCGAATGCGACCGGCTCGACCTGATCCAGAGTGTGCGCGTAATCGCCATCCGCCGGGATGAAGAACTGGTGATTCCCCATGGCGATACGGTTTTTCAGAAGAAGGATGTCGTCTACATTGTGGGTCAGCGGGAGGACATCGTTAGTTTCTTCAGCTATGTTTGCCCCGATATTCCGCCCTTCGAAAAAGTCATTATTGCCGGGGGCGGCGACCTGGGATTGATGCTGGCCAAGTTTATTGAAAACGATGTCGATTGCGTGGTGCTGGAACAGGACGAGGAGCGAGCGCGGTTCTGTTCGGCGGAGTTGAACAAAACCCTTATTCTGCGAGCCGATGCGCTGACCGAAAGCGCGCTGGAGGAATCGGGGTTGCATGACCGCACGGCGTTCGTTGCGCTGACGGGTGATGACGAAGGCAATATCATGAACTGCCTGATGGCTCAGAAAAAGGGAGCCGCCTTTACCGCTACACAGATCGCCCGCACCGATTTCATTCCGGTGGTCGAGCAACTCTACCTGGTGAACCGGGTCGTGAGCCCCTATATTTCTACCACCAATGCCATTCTCCACTGGTTGCGCTCGAAGAAGGTCCGCGCGGCCTCGCTGTTGCACAATCTGCCCGGCGAGCTGCTCGACATCATTGTTGAGTCCGGCAGTAAAATGGACGGCAAGAAAATCCGAGAGGTGAAGATTCCTCAAAAAGCGATTATCGCTACTGTCTTGCGACAGGGCGAAGTAGTGACGGCTACGGGGGATCTTGAGTTTATCGTGGGAGACCGGGTGTTGATCTTCTGCCATCCGGATGCGGTAAAGAAAATCCAGTCCACCTTTCTATAGGCGGTTCCTACCACTCATACGCGGCAAGGATGGTCGAACATGAACTTTCGCGCGGTATTCCATCTGGTTTCCTATATGATGCTGGTCATCGGTCTGTCCATTCTTGGATGCACCGTTGTTTCCCTGCATTACCACGATCCGCACCCGGTGATTATGAGTCTGATCTACTCCGGGTTGATCACGATTGTATTTGCGGCGGTTTGTGGCGTGCTGACCCGTGGCAGTATGAACCTTTCGCGACGCGACGGCTTTGGCGTGGTCACATTTGGCTGGTTGATCGCAGCCATTTTCGGCTCGCTTCCCTATATCCTCTCCGGCGTGATTACGCATCCGGTTCCTGCCCTGTTTGAAACCCTTTCGGGCTTTACGACGACCGGGGCCTCGGTGCTGAGCGATCTGGAAAGCGTTCCGCGCGGCATTCATTTCTGGAGGGCGCTGACGCACTGGTTCGGCGGCATGGGCGTACTGGTGCTGTGCGTGGCGATTCTTCCATTTCTCGGCGTGGGCGGCATGCAGATCTACCGTGCCGAAATGCCCGGCCCTTCGAAAGACCGCCTGACTCCGCGCATTGCCACGACGGCCAAGCTATTGTGGGGCGTCTATGCGTTGCTGACGCTTCTCGAAACGCTGCTGTTGAAGTGGGTGGGGGGCATGAGCTGGTTCGATGCCATGTGCCATAGTTTCGGTACGATTGCCACCGGCGGCTTTTCGACGCGATCCGAGAGTATCGGGGCCTTCAACAGCCCGGTTGTTGACAGCATCATTATTGTGTTCATGTTTCTCTCCGGCATCAACTTCACGTTGCACTACTATGCATTGACCGGCAAGCCGGGACGATATTTCCGCGATTCCGAGTTCCGGCTGTATCTGGGTCTTCTACTGTTTGCCTCCGCCTTTATTACCTTCAACATCTGGCACTCGGGATATGCCCCCATCGGGCAGTGCATCCGCGACGCCGTATTTACCTCCACGTCCATCATGACAACCACCGGTTTCTGTACGGCCGACTTTGATGCGTGGCCCAATGCCTCGCGCTACCTACTCTTACTGCTGATGTTTACCGGCGGGTGTGCCGGTTCGACCAGCGGTGCCATCAAGCTGTTGCGCATTAACATCGTTTTCAGAAAAATGTTTCGCGAGATCCGGCTCTTCATGCGACCGCTGTCCGTGATCCAGATGAAGTATGACGGTCGGGTGGTGGATGCCGATACGGTGTCGCACATTGCGGCCTTCATATTCATGTACCTCTGCACCTTTGCCGTTGCCGTCCTGTTGATGTGCCTCTGCACTCCCGATCTCGAAACGGCGGCCAGCTCGGTTGCAACGACACTCGGGGGCGTTGGCCCGGGACTGAGTGCCGTGGGTGCCACGCACAACTTCTCGGGCATTCCCAATGGAGGCCAGCTGGTTCTGATTGCCTGTATGCTGCTGGGTCGTCTAGAGTTCTATACGGTATTCGTACTTCTGCTTCCCAGCTTCTGGAAGAAGTAGAATCAAACATGCTCGACAAGTTGCCGGCAGATAAAGAAACTGTTTTATTGGTAGGTCCATGAACAAACGAGCCGTATTCCATTTAGTATCATTCATGACGCTGGTCATCGGCGTTGCTATGGTATTGTGTGCCGGAGTTTCGTGGTTGTACCACGAGCCGCTCAAGATCCAGCTGAGCCTAATAGAATCGGGACTCATTGCCATCGGCGCGGCCGGTATCGTCGGAATTCTGACCCGCGGGGACATCAACCTGTCCCGGCGCGACGGGTTTGGGATCGTAACCTTCGGCTGGTTATCGGCAACCCTCTTTGGTTCGCTTCCCTACATCATTTCGGGCGTCATTCCCCATCCGGTCTCCGCCCTGTTTGAAACGATGTCCGGATTTACCACGACCGGGGCCTCGGTGCTGAGCGATCTGGAAAGCATCCCGCGCGGCATCCATTTCTGGCGGGCGCTGACGCACTGGTTCGGCGGTATGGGCGTACTGGTGCTGTGCGTGGCGATCCTTCCGTTTCTCGGAGTGGGCGGCATGCAGATTTACCGCGCCGAAATGCCCGGCCCTTCGAAGGACCGTCTCACGCCGCGCATCGCTACCACGGCCAAGCTGCTGTGGGGCGTTTATGTTCTGTTGACACTCGTCGAGACCCTGCTGTTGAAGTGGGTCGGCGGCATGGATTGGTTCGATGCGCTTTGCCATACCTTCGGGACCATGGCTACCGGAGGGTTCTCCACCCGCTCGGCCAGCATCGGGGCCTACGACAGCGCCGTCGTTGATGCGATCATCACCGTATTCATGTTTCTGGCCGGCGTGAACTTTTCACTCCACTACTATGCGCTGACCGGTAAACCCAAACGGTATTTCCAAGATCCGGAATTCCGCTTCTATTTCTTCTTCCTGCTTGGGAGTATCGTTTTCATCTCCCTGAATGTGTGGACCCATCACCTCGCTTCCTTCGGTCGCAGCTTCAGGGATGCGGCCTTCACGGCGACTTCTGTGATCACGACGACCGGGTTCTGTACGGCCGACTTCGATACCTGGCCGAATGCCTCGCGCTTGCTGCTCGTAATGATGATGTTCATCGGTGGGTGCGCCGGCTCAACCGGCGGCGGCATGAAGGTGGTCCGCATCTTCATTATGTTCAAGAAGATGGTGCGGGAGATGAAACTGTTCATGCGCCCTTCAGCGGTCATTCAGATGAAGCTGGGCGGCAAGCCGGTGGAACAGGAAATCATTTCGCACATCTCGGCCTTCTTCGCTATCTTTTTGACGATTTTCGCATTTGGTTCATTCATCATGACCTTCTTCACGCCCAACCTCGAAACGGCTGCAACCTGTGTGATCGCAACGCTTGGGAACATCGGCCCGGGCCTGAATGCCGTGGGGCCCACGCAGAACTTTGCGGCGATTTCGCCGTTGGGGCAGGGTATCCTTACCATCTTTATGCTGCTGGGCCGTCTGGAACTCTACACCGTCCTTATTCTCTTCCTTCCCAGCTTCTGGAAGAAGTAAGCTGGAATCTGAAATGGAAATTCAACGAATATCTAAAATCATGGCGGCGAGGGGCATGTGTTCCCGGCGCGAGGCCGACCGCTATATCGAACGCGGTTTGGTGCTCGTCGATGGAGAGGTGGTTTCCGAACTGGGCACCAAGGTGTCGACCGATGCCCGGATCGAGCTGGCCGAAGCCGGCCGCAAGCGGCGGGATGCACAGGCGACTTTTTTGATTAACAAACCGATCGGCTATGTCTCCGGCCAGCCGGAGGACGGCTACAAAGCCGCGGTATCCCTCATATCCGAACGGACCCGCTGGAAGGACGACCGGGCGCCCCGCCGTTTTAACCCCGCACATCTTCGCGGACTGGCTCCAGCCGGACGGTTGGATATCGACTCCACCGGTCTGCTGGTCCTTACACAGGATGGCCGCGTTGCCCGCCGCATCATCGGGGAGGATTCGGAAGTCGATAAGGAATACCTCGTGCGTGTCGAAGGAACCCTGTCGAAGGACGGACTGAAACTGCTCAACCATGGGATGGAACTGGATGGGAAACCGCTCAGGCCCGCCAAGGTGAACTGGCAGAACGAGGATCAGCTTCGTTTTATTCTGCACGAAGGTAAGAAACGGCAAATCCGGCGTATGTGCGAAATGGTTGGCCTCAAGGTCGTCGGCCTCAAGCGCATCCGCATCGGAAAAATCGTGCTCGGGAACCTGCCCACCGGCCAGTGGCGCTACCTCCGAAACGACGAACAATTCTAGATATTCACTACGAAGGCACGCAGGTGCGGTTTCATAAGATCTTTCTTCGTGATTTTCGTGTCTTCGTGGTTAACTTCCCCGGTATGGATATTCATGACATAGGCGAAGCGTATGCGGATTTCCTGCATGACGAGTCGCGCAGGGAAGGGCGGGCGGATAAAATTGCCTTTCCTAAGTCTACCGAAGAGGTCCAGGACGCATTGTTGGTTGCCGCCGAAAACAGCTGGCCCATTACGGTGCAGGGCGGACGTACCGGCATCACGGGCGGATGCGTGCCGGAAGGTGGATTGATTCTCAATCTCTCGCGCATGAATGCCATCGGTCAAATCGAGGGCAACCATATGACTGTCCAGCCTGGCGCTCCGCTGGCAGATATTCGATCAGCCATTTCCGGGTCAGGTTTATTCTTCCCTTCCGATCTTACCGAGACCACGGCATCTATCGGCGGCATGGTTGCTAACAACGCCTCCGGCGCAAGGTCCTTCCGCTATGGCGCTGTCCGAAACTGGATTCATGCGCTGGAGGTTGTGTTGTCCAACGGCGAAACCGTCAAAGTCGAACGTGGCATGCACCAGGCCGATGAACTTCGCTTCAAGCTTGGAAGTATAGCCAGCGCATTTCCGGAACTTCCGATGCCCGACGTAAAAACCGCCGCCGGCTATTTCGTGAAGCCGGACATGGATCTGGTCGACCTGTTTATCGGAGCGGAAGGCACACTCGGAGTCGTGACCGAAATCACACTTGAACTGCTACCCGAGCCGGATCAGATGATTGGGCTGACTGCATTTTTCCCATCCGAGGCGGCCGCGTTGCACTTTGTCCGCTTTCTTCGTGAAAATACGGGGCCGGTTGCGATCGAGTTTTTCGATGCAAACGCATTGGACCTGTTGCGGCGGATGAAGGCCGGAAACACGGCCTTTGCCGATCTGCCGGAGCTGAACCCCGAATTCCATACGGCCATCTACTTCGAATTTGAGGACGAGGTTCCGGAATCCGTTGTGGAACGGGCCGAACGGGCGGTGGACTGCTGGATGGCCGAAGGCGACCATGAAATCGACGCACTCAAGAATTTCCGCCACGCCATTCCCGAATCGGTCAATATGCTGATCGGTGAGCGCAAGAAAACCATCCCGGGGCTGACCAAGCTTGGGACCGATATGTCTGTGCCGGATGACCGCCTTGAGGACGTTATGCGAATGTATCACGGTGGGTTGACTGCGGCCGGCTTGGAATACGTGATCTTTGGCCATGTCGGCAATAACCACGTTCATGTCAACATACTTCCCCACAGCATGGAGGAATATGAACAAGGCAAGGCGCTTTATCTCGACTGGGCGAAACAAGTCGTGGAGTGGGGCGGTTCTGTCTCCGCCGAGCATGGTATCGGAAAGCTAAAGACTGATTTTTTCCGTCTCATGTTCGGCGAGGACGGCATTTACAAAATGCGCGACCTCAAAACCCTGTTTGATCCCTCCTGCATGCTAAATCCGGGCAATCTGTTCAGCTGAATTGGAGGGACAGCGTCCTCGCTGTCCGCCCCGTCTTGCGAGAGCGCTCCCGCAAAGTGGCACGCGGTCGACGAGGACGTCGACCCTCCAACGAAACGCCTGCCGTTGATCCCAAAACACTTTACCCTGAATTATTCATGCGATGCACAAGAATGGAGTTGCGATTTCCGGCAGGGACTGAAAACGTGGTGGCATGAAATATTTTCTATTCGATATCGGGCATGTGCTGGTGAATTTCGATACCCAGGACTTTTTGCGGGAAGTGGCCAATTGCACAGGTAGGGCGGAGGAACCGCTTACGGCGCGCGATCTGGAAAAGATCGACGAGGTGGAGAAGGGGGTGATCAGCGATGCGGAATATGTCGGCTACCTGAATGCGGAAAAGGGACTTTCCTGGACGGTGGATGACCTGACGGAGGTGTGGTCGAGGATGTTTTCGATCAATGAAGTTGGGCGCAACCTGTTCGAGGGCGCTACGCAGGCGGAAATTCCGGTCTATACGCTTAGCAATATTGCCAAGCACCACATCGATGCCATTCAACAAAACTGGAACGGTTTCTTCAATGGGGCCGCCGGAATGTTCCTGTCCTATCAGATCGGAGTCCGAAAACCGGATGCGGCGATCTATCGCCATACGGTGGAACAGTTGGGGGTTGCCGGGGAACAATGCTTCTTTATCGACGACCGGCCGGAGAATGTCGAGGCCGCCCGTGCCGCGGGCATCCATGCCCACCAGTTCATCCCTGAAAATCATGCGGCCGTTCGGAAAGCCGCAACGGAGTTTTTCGGGCTGCAGGATTAAACGGAAAGACACGAAGGGCACGAAGCTTGTTGTGCTTCGCGCCTTCGTGTTTCAGGAATCCGGCTAGTCGGCCAGGACCGCATTGAGGCGGGTGGCGAAGCCGGCCGGATCGTCGAGCTTGGCGCCGGAGGCAATGACCGCCTGATCGTGAAGGAGCTTTGTCAGCGTTTCGACCTTCGGGTCTTTTGCATCGGCGTCGTAGAGCGCCTGTAGCTTTTTAACAACGGCATGTTCCGGGTTGAGTTCGAGCACGCTCTCGCGCGGCGGGACTTCCTGGCCCATGCGGCGCATCATTTCCTCGATGTGCGGGCTCATGGAATATTCGTCGCCGACCAGACAGGCGGCGCTGTCCTTGAGGCGGGTCGTCAGCTTGACTTCCTTGACGCCAGAGAGCAGATCCTTGGCAAAGCCAATCAGGCCTTCGAACTGTTTTTCCTCTTCCTTGAGCTTGTCCTTGTCCTCGTCGATCTCACCCTTGTTGACGGCCTTGAGCTTTTTGCCCTTGTATTCCATCAGCTGCGGAATAACAAAGTCGTCGATCGGATCGGTCATGAGCAGCACTTCCTTGCCCTCGGCCTTGAAGGCTTCGAGATAGGGCGCGTTTTCGATGGCTGTACGGTTTTCCCCGGCGAGGTAGAGGATCTCTTCCTGGCCTTCCGCCATGTTTTCAACATAGTCGGCGAAACAGGTCTTTTCACCTGCGGGCTTGGCGGTGGTTTCAAACAGCAGGAGGTCGGCAATCTTTTCCTTGTTTTCCCAGTCGGTCTGCAGGCCTTCCTTAAGGATGGAGCTGAAATTAGTATGGAAGATTTCAAACTCCTTGTAGTCCTTCTTCTTCATGTTGGCCAAGGTCTTCAGCACCCGGCCGACGAGGTTCTTGCGGATCTTGTCCAGCAACGGATTATCCTGCAGGATTTCGCGCGAGACGTTGAGCGGAAGGTCGGAGGAGTCGACCACGCCTTTGACGAATCGCAGGTAGCCCGGCAACAGGTTGTCGAACTCGTTGGAGATGAATACGCGCTGGACATAGAGGTTCAGATGCGCCTTCGGATCGTTGTTCATCATCATGTCGAAGGGCTTGGCTTCGGGGATGAAGAGCAGGGCTTTGAACTCGATCGCGCCTTCGGCGTTGTAGTGGATGGTTTCGGCGGGGTTGTTCATGTCGTGCGAGATGTGCTTATAGAACTCGCCGTATTCCTCGTCTGTGATTTCGTTCTTGGGCCGCAACCAGATCGCCTTCTGGGTATTGATCTGCTCTTCCTTCTCTTCTTCGATTTCCGTTTCCTCGTCCTTCACTTTCTTGAGGAGAACAACCGGATGTTCGAGGAAGTCGGAGAACTTCTTTACCGTGGAGCGTATGGTCCACTCTTCGAGGTATTCCGCCGCATCTTCTTTGAGGTGGAGGGTGATGTCGGTTCCGCGACTTTCCTTGTCGGCGTCGGAGAGGGTAAAGCTTCCGGTTCCTTTGGATTCCCATTTAACGGCATCTTCGCCATGGGCTTTGGTAACCACGGTCACGTCGTCGGCCACCATGAAGGAGGCGTAGAAGCCAACGCCGAACTGACCGATCAGCTCCGGATTGTTTGCGAGATCGGCTTCCTTGGCCTTGGCCAGAAAGGCCTTGGTGCCGGAGTGGGCGATGGTTCCGAGGTTTTCGATGACCTGCTCCTTCGACATGCCGATGCCGTTATCCGAAATGGTCAGTGTTTTGGCATCCGCGTCAGCCTTGATGGTAATCTTCCAGTCGGAGTGGCCTTCCAGGATCTCCTCATTGTTAAGACCTTCGAAGCGCACCTTGTCGATGGCGTCGCAGGCATTGGAAATCAGCTCCCGCAGGAACACCTCGCGGTGGGAATAAAGCGAATGGGTGATCAGATGCAGCAGTTGCTCCAACTCGGTCTTAAACTTCATCGTCTTTTTAGCCATATCAATAATCTCCTGTGTTAATGCCCAGAATTGGGATTGTTTACGAAAAACGGTCGTTTTTAATACGAAAGGACAGGGGTGCTTTCAAGTCCCAGTTTTAAAGAATCAGCATACAATCGCCGTAGCTGAAGAAGCGATATTTTTCCCGGACAGCGGTTTCATAGGCTTTCATCATCAGCTCGCGGCCGGCGAAGGCGGACATCATCATTAATAATGTCGATTTGGGCAGATGGAAGTTGGTGAGGATGACATCGACGTTTTTGAAGTCGTAGGGCGGGTAGATGAAGATGTTGGTCGAGCCTTCGGCCTCGTGAATCGGATCCACGGATTCCAGCGTCCGCACCGAGGTGGAGCCGACGGCGACGACGCGGCCTCCGGCTTGTTTTGCGGTGTTGATCGTTTCGGCGGCGGTGGGGGAGATCGCATAACGCTCGTGGTGCATTTCGTGCTCGGTGATGAGTTCCGCCGAAACGGGACGGAAGGTGCCGAGGCCGACATGGAGTGTCAGTTCGGCTTTTTTGATTCCTTTGTCTCCTAGTATGCCGAGCAACTCCGGAGTAAAGTGCAGTCCGGCAGTCGGTGCAGCGGCGGCGCCGGGAGCGGAGGCGTAGACGGTCTGGTAGCGCTCCTTATCAACAGCAATCTGTTCGCGCGTCTGCTCCTTGCGGGCAATATAGGGGGGCAGGGGGGGGACTCCCTCTTCGTCGAGGATTTCCATCAACGGCCGCTCGGATTCGACTTTCAATACTGCTTCGCCTTGTTCCCCGTCGTAGAGCATCGTGGCGCGGGCCTTGCCGGAACAGAGAACCAGTTCATCGCCGATTTTCGGCCGGCGCGATGTTTTCATCAGGACCTTCCACTCGCCCGGTGAGGCTTCTTCGAGCAGCAACAATTCGACTTTGCCGCCGGAGGAAGCCTTGTGACCGAAAATGCGGGCCGGGATGACCTTTGTATTATTGAGGACCAGCACGTCGGGCGCGTGGAGATAGTCGGGGATGGCGGTGATGGATTTATGCTCGATTTTGCCGCTTTCGCGATGGAGCACCATCATGCGGGCCAGCTCGCGCCGTTTAGGCGGATGCTGGGCGATGAGCTCCGGCGGTAGATCATAGTTGAACAGGTCTGTTTTCATCTGATAGCTTCCAAGGCCGCAACAGAATGCGCGTCTACGGTTTTCAATAAAGAATGAATGTGCCGTGGAGGATTGGGTTTTATCAAGGAGCAAGTGAATGAAGATATTGGTGGTAGGCAATGGCGGGCGCGAACATACGTTGGCCTGGAAACTAGCAAACGACAGCGCGCAGCCGCAGATTTTTTGCACGCCTGGCAATGCCGGAACGGCAGCCTTGGGAACAAACCTTTCTTTTGGGGCAACCGATCTTGAAGGCATCAAGGCGTGGTGCGCCGAAAACAGGCCCGATCTGGTGGTCATCGGCCCGGAAGTCCCGCTGTGCGCCGGACTGACTGATATACTGGAAGCCGATGGCATTCGCGTATTCGGTCCCAGCAAGGCGGCCGCTGAGCTGGAGGGCAGCAAGCAATTTGCCAAAGAAGTGATGAAGGCCGGTGGCGTTCCGACTTCGGCCTATGAAACCTTTTCCGATCCCGATACTGCCTGTGCCTATGTCCGCGAACGCGGTGCACCGATCGTCATCAAGGCAGACGGGCTGGCTGCAGGCAAGGGCGTAACGGTGGCCGAAACGGTCGAGCAGGCCGAAGAAGCCATCCGCGATGCCCTCGAAGGGAATGCCTTTGGCGATGCCGGAAGCCGCGTGGTTATCGAGGATTTCCTCGTTGGCGAAGAAGCCTCCATCCTGGCGCTGATCGACGGTGAAAACGTGGTGATGCTGGCCTCGTCGCAGGATCATAAACGCATTTTCGAGAAAGATCAGGGACCGAATACCGGCGGTATGGGCGCCTATTCTCCGGCATCGATCGTAAATGAAACCGTGTTGAAAAAAGTGAAGGAAGAAGTCTACGACCGCACGCTGGCCGAGCTGAAGAAACGTGGAATCACCTATAAAGGCGTGCTTTACGCCGGGCTGATGATCGACAACGACCAGCCGAGCGTAGTGGAGTTCAACTGCCGGTTTGGCGATCCCGAAACGCAGGCCGTGCTGGCCCGCTGGGAAGGCGACATGCTGCCGGCGATCAACGCCGTCATCGATGGCAACCTCTCCGATGACCTGATCAGCTGGAAGCCTGAGCACAGTGTCTGCGTCGTCATGGTGGCAGGCGGCTATCCCGGCGATTACAACAAAGGCGACGAGATCGAGAATCTGGACAAGGCCAATGCTGTGGACGATACTGTGGTATTCCATGCCGGGACCGCTTTGCAGGATGGCAAGGTGGTAACGGCGGGGGGACGTGTGCTTGGCATCACTTCGCTTGGCAAGGATTTGCCGGATGCGTTATCCAAGGCCTACATCGCCGTGGAAACGATCAGCTTTAAGGATGCGTTCTACCGTAACGATATCGCGCACCGTGAACTGAAGCGCATGAATTTCGATGTAAACAAAGAAGAGAGGTAATTCATGGCAGCAAAGAAAAAACCAACCGTAGCCATCGTGATGGGCAGCAAATCCGACTGGCCTGTATTGGAATATACCTACAATACGCTGAAAGAGTTTGGCGTCGAATCAACCGTCAAGATCATGTCGGCGCACCGCACGCCGCACGAAGCCTGCGAGTTTGCAGAAAACGCCGCGAAAAACGGCTACAAGGTCGTGATCGGCGCGGCGGGCGGGGCGGCGCATCTTTCCGGTGTGCTGGCGGGGCATACGATCCTTCCGGTCATCGGTATTCCGGTCAAGGGCTGGGCCCTGGACGGCATGGATTCATTGCTTTCCACCGTTCAGATGCCCAAGGGCGTGCCGGTGGCGACCGTTGCGATCGGCAAGGCCGGAGCGATCAATGCCGCGATTCTGGCGGTGCAGATTATGGCGTTGTCCGATGCCTCGCTGAAGCGCAAGCTGACCGCCTATAAGAAAAGCATGGCTGCGGAAGTGCTCAAGGCCGATGCGGAGCTCCAAGCGGAGCTTGAAGCCTGATCCGTGACGTTTGAGGCGTGAATATCCGGTGGCATGGATGTCCAGCCACCGGTTTTTTTTATCACGCTTCACGACTCCATCGTCACTTTTGCACGCCAAGCTTGGCGAGGATCTTTTCCATGAGGCACCATTTGGTGATACCGGATTGCAACAGATTGGCGCCGACGAATACGGTGAACCAAATCCAGTTGGGATTCACGTAGCGGGCGAGTGCTAGTGAGATGAGAATGAACGAGCCGGCGATGATCCGGATCATATCTTCCATTTTCATGAAGTACCTCCTTCGTAACGAAGGTTTTATACATGATACGGGGCGGTTGGTGTAGCTATTTCGCTATGTGATCCCAGAAATTCAGCGGCTCCTGACTGATACGCCAAAAGGCGATTCCGCGAGTAGGCTTTGATGCATAGAGTTCCATTTTTGCATCGAGCGAAGGAAGTGTTTCGAAATGGACCGCGATGGTAACGTTGGTGGTGTAGGAGTAGGTGCCGCCGTTTTCCGGATCAGAGGTCAGCTCGGTCTGCCGGATGCGGAGATCGGTCCAGACTTCGGGGTTGCGATAGGCGTGCACGGTTTTATCCTTCTGCCAGCTACGGCCGTATAGCGGAATGCCCATGACCAGTTTGTTCGGGTCTATGGTTTTCTGAGCGTAGTCATAGACTTTTTTGCACCAGGGCAATGATGCAATGGAGCCGGCCGGACCTCCACGGTAGTGCTCGTCGTAGGCCATGACAACGATGCGGTCCGCAATCAGGTTTATGACGGCGTAATCATAGGCGTCCGCAGGGTTGCTGGCCTTATGTTCCGCCCAGCGAGCCATGACCGCGACGCTGAGCAGTTTTTCTTTGGGCAACACCTTCCGAACCGCGGCGAGAAAATTGAGATAGTTGGTGCCGTCTTCTTTCGAAACCCCCTCGAAATCAATCTGAATACCGTCGTAGGGTTTTGAACGTTGAACAATGTCTGCAATGATGCGGTCGCGGAAAGGGAGTTCCGGATCCAGATAAATGTGCGCAAGGGTTGGATTCCACGGCATCGTAACGACGAGATGGTACCGCAGGTGGTTGGCCGGCAGGGCAGGGGGAGCCAGATGCCCTCCCTCAAGGTGTCCATTGCCATTGACGGCGGCGCTGAAGCAGGCGACGTCGGTTATAGGCGAGGCGGCCGGGAAATAGGATTCCTCGCCTTTCATCAGATAAGCCCACACCTCGTTGACCGGCTGGGCTGAAGCGCAGAGCACAATTCGAGTGCAGATCAGGAGAGCGATAAGTACGTTTTTCATGCCCTTCACGTTAGGAGGGCATGAGGGCACTGTCAAGCAAGGGGTCTTGAGTCTAGGCTGCGCCAGCCTCTTTTTCGTCGCTTTCGGATGCAATGACTTCAGAGCCCACCTTTTTGAAGGGGAACTGCAGAGTCAACGCCGTGATTCCACCTGATCTGTATTCGAGTGTGAACTCACCTCCGAGCATGCTGATGTAGTGGCGTGCAAGCGTGAGTCCGTATTGGACGTCCACGACATCATTGCCTTCCTTCGTATCACCAAATATCGAGTCTAACAACTCATCCTGGCTTTCCTTGCCTGTATAGGCCAGTTCGAATGCGATATGTGCAGTTTCATCCGTGCTGGATTTACGGGTGGCATGCAGCCCCAGACGTCCTTTTTCCGTCTTTTCGATAGCATAGCCAATCAGAATCGAAAGCGTCTTGCGGATCTTGAGCTCATCCGTTTCAACTTGTTTGGGTACATTATGGGCCGCCTGGTATTGCGCAAAGCTGACGGCAAAGAAAAGTTTCTTGGTGTCTGCGCGGTGACTGAACTGTTGGTCGATATCGGTGATGAGCCCGTGCAGATCGCAGCATCCCACCCGCATTTTGTCGGAGCCGTCTGCGATGTGGGTAAGCTCACAACGATAGTTCATCATATCGATGATACTGCGGCAACTCTGGTTGGCCTTCGCTATATCCTGCTTCTGCTCCGGCGACAGATTCTCAGCCTTTTCCAAGAGAATCGTTGTTTTAACCACGGGGTTGAGTGTGTTCTGCAAGGTCTCGTTAAGTTCATCAACCAGCACGCTGTTAAGCTGGCTGATCTGTTTGATTTCAGCCATTGATTTCTTGAGTTCAGCCTGATGCTCTTCGCGGATGCCTGCCAACTGGTGTTCCACTTCCTTGATCCGGGTATTGGCCTGCTCCCGCTCGGTCTTCATCGTGGCCATCAGCTCATCGCGCTTTGCAACCGATTGCCGGGCCTTTTCAAGCTGGTTCGCCAACTGCTCTTCATTCGTTTTAAGATCTTCGATCTGAGATTGCAGTGCCTTGGTTTGCTCCTGGATAAGCGCGGCGGCTTTTTCCTTGTCGCTTTCAACAAGCGCTTGCAGATCCTGCAGTTCCTTGACGGCCAACTCCCGCTTTTCTGTTTCGTCTTTCAGGTTTCCGGTCAGGGCTTCTATACGCTGCTGCTGGTCGTTGATCTGGGCCTGAAGCTTCTGGATTTCCTTGTTCAATCCGGCCTCAACACCGCGTAGCTGTTCAAGTTTATTCCTAGTATCCTTCGTGTGCTGGGCGAGGGTTGCCTCCTGCGTTTCGGTCAGCAGCTTGAGTTTCTCCTGCGATCCCTTGTAGGCATCAACCACCTTGCGGTATTCACGTGCTGCTTTGGCGAGATCCTGTGTGCGGATTTCGAGGTTGTTCTCTACGGTCTGCTTTTCTTTTCCGATTTCTTCCAACTTCTGGCGGAGTTGTTCGCTGGATTGCTGCTCGAGTTTCAGCTGGTTGCGGAGTCCCTTGGTTTCTGCATCCAGCATGCTTGACTGATTATCGGCCAGTTGCTTGAGCTTTGTTTGCGTTTCGTTCAATACACTTCTGGCCTGCTGGTATTCCTTCCCGATCTTTTCCAACTGGGCATTGCGATCCGCTAGCGAACCTTCCAGTTCCTTCTTGCCCAGCTGCAACTGCTTGAGCTGCTGCTGCAACTCTTCGCCGTGTCGGTTCACTTCAACAAGCTGGACACGCAGGGCTTCGGTTTCCGATGCAATCAACTTATCCTGATGGTCGGAAAGTTGCTGCAGTTGCGACTTGGTTTCGTTCAGCAGGGCTTCGGTTCCCCGTTGCTTTTCTGTAGCTTTTTCCAATTCGTTGCTTCGTGTCTGCAGGATTTCCTCGAGCGCTTCCTTTTCGCGCTGGATGTCGCCGGATGCCTTGCGCAACTTGACTTCCTCGAGGCGGATTTCGGCGATGTGCAGCTGTAACTTCTGGGTTTCGCGTGCAACCAGTTCCTGCTGCCGTTTGGTCATCTGTTCTAGTCGCTGCTCGATCTGTTTCTTCTGAACCTCGGCCCCTTCACGAGCCTGAATCTGTTCGGAGAACTCTCTTGATTTCATCTGAAGAGTGCTTTCCAGTTCCTTGATGCGTTCTTCCAGATCCTTCTCATGCTGACGCAGCGCTTTTTCGCGAATCTGCTTCTGTGCCAATTCCTGTTTGATCAGCTTGGTTTCCTCGTCAAGACGATCATTGAACTGCTGCCGCAGCTCGTCGAGTTCCTCCATGCTGTGGATCAGTTTTTCAGCGGCACTTTTGCGTTCGGCCACTTCCTCTTCCAGCTCCTTGGAATGACGCTCGGCCATCTGCTGGATTTCCTGCTGCGTCTTCTGGAGCAACTTTTCCGTCTTGGCCAATTGTTTTTCCGCCGTCGTCCGGGCATTGCTTTCGGTATTGATTGAGGATTTATGCTGGCTGTGGATGGCTTCGATTTCGCCCTTCCATTTTGCATCGCTTTGCTCGAGTTGCTGCAGTACGAGCGCTAGCCTTTCCGCGGCGGCTGCGCGTGCCGCGGCTTCTTTTTCGAACTCTGAAGCGTGCTGATCGGTGATGTGAATCAGCTGTTCCTGCGTACTTTTCAGGAAATCCTCTGCTTCTGACAGCTGCTGTTCCAGTTCCTTGGCCAGTGTTTCGGCTTTGTGCAGCTCTTCATCCCGGATGGACAGGAGTTCTTCCCATTTCTTGCGTTTGTCGGTTTCGGATTCGAGCTCGGACAGCCGCTTCGCCAGTTGTTCCTCAAGCTGGCGCTGACGGGCCAAAAGACCTTCTTCATTGCGACGAAGGTTGTTTTCCGTGCGTTTGCGTTCTTCGAGATGCTGCTTGTACTCATATTCGCGGTTGGCCTTTTCCGCTTCAATCACTTTCAGCTTCTGCAGGGCTTCGGATAGCGCGGTGGTGGTCTTGTTGTATTCATTGCGGGTCTGATTTAAATCACCGCGGGTCTGTTTGAGCACAGTTTCGAGATCCATGTACTTCTGCCGTGCTACAGCTTCTTTATTCTTGCGGTCCGAGATTTCGAACGATAAAGCAACCACCCCTTCCACGAGACCATCATCGGAGACGAGCGGTATCTGGACCGTTTCCATCCATCCTGATTTTCCACGGGCTTCGTACGGGCGTTCAATGCGGTTGAGCTTACCGGACTTCATGGTATCAATGGCCCGTTGGTCGTGGTCGCGGGAGGTGCCCGGAATGACTTCATGAATGGTTTTGCCAATCCACTCTTCCTGGGAAATCCCGGTGCGATCCGCCAGCTTCTTGCTGGCATAGAGGTAGCGGCAGCGGGTGTCTTTCACATGGACATCGGCCGGCAGTGCATTAAGGATGCGATGCATGAAATGCATTTGGCTGGTCATTTCGGCCATCTCGCGTTTCTGGTGGCTGATGTTGCGTTGTGCGCCCCAAATACCGACCAGCTTGTTGTCTTCGATGATTCCGACGACATCGTTAATGAGGTTCAGGCGGGTTCCGCTGGAATCCTGCTTGACCGATTCCGCATGAACCGTCTTGTAGCCGGCTTCCACGAAATCAATGACGTCCTGTTTGTTCTTAAACGGGCCGCAGCCACCATTGAGATCACTGATTCCCTTGCCTTCCAATTCATCGGTCTTGGATCCGTACAGCGCAGCAAAGGTGGAGTTGCAGTCGATCAGCTCCATTTTTTCCATGATCTCGTCAGCCATCTTCGAGGCGGAGGAGGTGATTGGAATCGGCTGATCCGTCATCAACCGGTAATGACCCTCGAGGGTTTCGTTGACAAACTGATGGTAGCGTCTGGTCCGGATCTGTTCCTCCTGTTGACGCTGGTGCAGCGACGAGATATCCGTAATCCAGCCAATGTAGCTTTCCACTTCTTTTTTGGCGTTGAGAACCTTGCTGACCCGACAGGAGACATGAACCTCCGTTAGTTCCCGGCCGAGTTTCCGCTGCAAACGAAATTCCTGGAGGAATGATTCGTCATTATCGACAAAAGCCTTCCAGGCGTTCTCGAAACGGGGGCGGTCTTCCGGATGCACGGCGCTGACTATTCCTTCCTGCTGTGCTTTTTTGAGATACAGCCCGGAAAGTTCGTTCATGGCGTTGTTTACATATGTGCACTGGCCGTCCAGTCCGATTTGGAACATGCCGACGCTGGCGTCAAACAGGATGCCCTGATAGCGGTTGGTGGTGGCCTTGAGATCCTTTTGCGTGCATTCGAGTTCCCGATTGGTCTCCGCAAGGCGGGCTCGGGTGGTATCCAGTTCGGTAGTAATGTCCCGCAGTTCGTGTCTCGTATTGTTGAACCGCCGCTGGAAGATGAAAAACATGATGAGTGAGAAAACGAGCAGAAGGCCGAGAAGCAGATAGGTGGGAACGCTCAACTGAATGGGTCCATCTGTCATGGCGGCATGACTGGCCGCCGGGCATAGGAAGAGGGTAGCCATTGCGCCCAGGAATTTACCCTGGCCAAGAAAACATGCGAATCTCGTTTGTTTTTTCATTTTCCGCCTCGTTTAAAATATAAATAATCCGACTTCTAAAAGCACTTTACATGCCAATGGACGGGCCTCGCTCTTCCGGTCAATGAAAAACGGCATGTCTCCTTTGGAAACATGCCGTTTTTTAAATCGGTTCGGATTGAGCTATTCCTGCCCGTCGTCGGGTTCGCGGCGCAATGCAAGCAGAACGGTACCAAAGAATACAATATAGCCGGCCATATGGGTCTTGCCGGTTTTCTGTTCGGCATCGGCATCAGCCATACTCTCCTCCGGGTTGTTGGCATCGTTATGAAGCGCTTTGACCAGATCACCCAGGTCGGAACCTGCCGTGTTATCGGAAGGGGTTGAGTTTGACATATTGTCAATGGCGGCCAACAGCGACTCCCCGTTATTGTCGTTAGAGTTGTAACGCGTATCCTCGGCACGAGCAATCAGCATCTCATCCTGCAGAATGGGCGGGCTGAGACGGCATCCCGGAGCGGCTATAAGGCGATGGCCGGCGATCATTTCCTTGATCATCTTTTTCTTTTCGGCGATCGGGAGATTTGACTCAATCCGCAACGTACCGGTATCACCAATAATAATGCGGCGCCCCGGATCAGCCATGAATGCGTCGAAAAAATCTTTGTCGGTTTCAATCCGTACCGTGCCGCCAAGAATATGGAGTTCCGCCATGCCGCCTTTTTCGGCTTTGGTATTCAATTCGAGACTGGTGATGCGGAATGTTGCGTTATCCTTTACGAATACCTGCCCGCTACCTACCCCTTCATTTCCAATTGCAAGACCCCCGGTTACGGTTGAACGATCCTTCAGGGTTATGCTGCCTTTGCTGGCCGAGGTGCCGAATCCTTTTGCGGACAGGGAAATACGACCGTTCAACGACAGGTTATCGCAAAGCGTTAGATTTGCAAAACCGGTGGCGGATGCGGGGATGTTGACCGTGCGTTCGTGGGGAACCTGGCTCCATAGGTTGATGTTACCGTTCCCTTTCAGCATCAGTTCCTTGCCATATAGGTGCATGCCATTATCCAGCTGGATGGTGCTGTTAATGGAGATGACGCTGTTATCTTCCCTGAAATGTGCTGCCTCGCCCTCGTCCGGCGCATGGTTCAGTTTCCATTTATAGGGTTCATTCCAATCGGCGCTAACCGCATCGCCCCGCCAAGTATTGACTGTTTCTGCACGAATCGATTGGACTGCTGCTCCCAGCAGAAGTGCAACCATCACATTTGTCATATTGCTATGTTTATTATTCATGTCCTCACCTCATAACTTAGTTTTGTGAATCAGGTGATAGCAAGATCCATGCCTAACACAGAAAAGGGATACCTTTTGTTCATGATTTCGAAGGAATGGGTGCTACGGTAAAATAAATGCTTATTAGGGGAGTAGATCCGGTTGAGTGATTGAAGGCGGTGGGTTTCGGATATGATCTCCGGGAGGATAGGGGGGATGGGTCGCCGACCAAGCGGTCCCATTCATTCCCCGATCTATTCGGAACTCTCTTTTCCGAAATTCATAAAAGAGAAACAGTCCGTCTTCTCTTATATATAAAGCCCGTCCGCGGCAATTATACGGGATATACATACACAATTCTTCTGCAGACTGCGATCTATGGCATGGATGTTGCTACAAATCATTGCGTGAGTTTAACAATGCATGAAGAAGGTTAGGGAACAGATGGATAATGTAGCTCAATATTTGATCTCGAGAGACAACGGAAATCTTCAGATTCCATATGAGGAATATGTTGAGTTGATGAAACGGGCCGGAGAGGCCCAAAAGATTCAGCAGGTAAAGTCCGATGTGCTGGCCAATCTGCAGCGCTATCTCGAAGGACAATCTACGAAGTCGGCCCCCGCCGTGGACCGGAAGCCCCAGACCCAGCAAGCGCCTGCGGATTTGGTAAAAGAAAGCCGGCCGAAGCAACTTCCGGTGGAAGAAAAGGCTGAAAAGGTCTCGGTTGAGTTTTCTCCTGATGCGCCTGAAGGTCGCACATCAGTTAAATCCCAGCATGCATCCTCAACCATGCGCGCAAAGCCTCCGGCAGAAATTCCACCGATCAAAAAGGGAATCGAAGCCCATTATAATGCCCATGATTCCTCGGGACGGCTGCTGAATGTCTTTAAGCAATACTACACCTGTCTTAACGAGTCGTGCGGCGGAACCGTCCGCGTAACCATGAAAGACGGCGTTTGCAGTCTTTGGAACTATGACGAGTGGGAGGAGTTTGCCTTTGTGGATATTTTTGAAGGCGACCTCCGGTTTGCGGTGGATCCCCGCTATACGGACGAACTATCCACGCTCAATATCTGCGAAGTTCCGCGACTGCTGGCATCACGCCTGAACCTCGTATCCATCCGCGTGGGAGATTTGAATAAAACGATGCTTAACGTTTTGACCAAGGCATTTGGAGAAATTGGTCTGGCGAAAGGTTGAGAAGGGAGAAAACGATGAATAGGGATAAACAAAAAAACATGGCAATGATTACGGTTGCAGGCTTGATCCTCGTCGCTACCAATCTGGGAGTTTGGTTGGCTGCGCGGGAGGGAGTAATTGCACCTGTTGGCAATAGTGTGATTTGGGGTGCTTTCGTAGCACTGAATGTCGCCTCCATACTTTGGGCGGTCATTCTGCTTGGTCTACAGCCGCTTGTGGTTTCACTTTCTTATGTCGCCGGCGGATTTCTCGCCTTCAAAGGCGTGCAGGAAATGGGCGGAGTCAGCGTGGCTGAAGTAACCACCGCAGGTGCAACCTACGGAGCTTTCGGTGCATTGGCTGTTGGCAATGCCACCACGAAGGTTCGCCTGGCTTTCTACAACAAGAAGCAGGTTCCGTTTATCTTTGTTATTGCCGGATTGCTAGTACTTGACGCTGTACTAAACAGCGGCATTTCCAGCGCAGGCGGCGGTATCATCCTCAATGCTGTAGTGTTCCCGTTCGTCATCGCCGGCGTCGTTGTCGGCCTGATCTGGACGGTACTTAACCGCTATGGCATTGGTTATAATCCGCGTCAGTCTTTGGCCCAGGCCGCGGTACAGAAGGAATCCACAGCCGAAACGGCTGCGAAGGAAGCGCCGGACAGTGCCTTGAAAATCGAGGTTCCCGAGCAGGTTGAGGAACAACAGAAAGAACTTAAGGTTGCGGTAGCAGAAGAAACGGTTCAACCCGAAGTTCCAGCAGTACCCGCCGTCAAGGAAACCCTGGCTCCGGCAGCTGTTGCCGAAGCGAAGGAAGAAGAATTTTTCCCGCTGGAAATCGACAAAGATGATGAATTCATCCTTCCGAAGGATGAGTATGGCTTCAGTCCCAATATGGACGAGGCCGGTCAGGAAGATACGTTCTCCATGTCGGGTTTCGATTCCAGTCTGTATGCCTCCGGTGCTGAGGAAGACCGTGAAGGTGGCGTCATGGTTGAAGAGCCGGTTGCTGCTGTGGCACTGGATCTCGATGAATCTTCCGTGCCAGCTTCCGAGCCGGCTCCGGCTGCTCAGGAAGAAAAGAAGCCGGAGGTCTCGGCGGAAGAAAAACAGGCCCAGCCTTCGCCGGAAAAGAAGGATGAGTCCGGTGACTGGCTAAGCGGCCATATGGATTTGCTGAACAAACTGAAATAAACAATGGAAAGAACCGAAGGAGTAAGTCATGGAAAAGGATAATGTACAGATCTTCTACGATGGTAACGGCAATGCCGTCGCAGTGCAGATGCCAATCTCGGACTACGAGAAAATCATCAAGAGCGCCAAGGATGCCGTAGAATCCAAGGATGCGATCGCCAAGGCGATCGAGGCATTGCAAGGCGCCCTTTAGGCAATAGTTTCATCCTCCCCCCAAGGGTTCCCATCATGCGGTCTTTTCCGCGAGTTGGGGGCCCTTTTTCATGGGCTTTCCCGGGATGCAGAGACGGCCGTAGCGCTACATGTTCGCAACCACGGCATCCGCGAATTCGGAGCAGGAAAGCCACGTTGCATCTTCCATCATATGCGCGAAGTCGCCCGTTACGGTCTTGTCCTGGATCGTTTTGTCGACGGCATTAATGACGAAGTCGGCGGCTTCTGTCCAAGGTAGGTAGCGCAGCATCATTTCACCGGATAACACCAGCGAGCAGGGATTGACTTTATCCTGTCCGGCAATGTCCGGGGCGGTGCCGTGGGTGGCTTCGAATACCGCTTTCCCATCACGGTAGTTGATGTTTGCCCCGGGCGAAATGCCGATTCCACCCACGCAAGCCGCGAGTGCGTCAGACGCATAGTCGCCGTTGAGGTTGAGGGTGGCGATCACGTCGTAATCCTGCGGTTTGAGCAGGATGTTTTGCAGGAAGGCATCGCAGATGCAGTCTTTCACGATAATCTCTTCACCCGTGTGCGGATTCTTGATCTTGTAGTCTTTTTCCGTTCCATGATACATGGCTCCGAATTCCTCTGCCGCCAGTTCCATGCCCCACTTGAGGAAGGCGCCTTCGGTAAACTTCATGATATTGCCCTTGTGGACAATCGTGACGGATTTACGGTTGTTGTGGATGGCATATTCGATCGCAGCCCGGATCAGTCGCTGTGATCCGCTTTTGGAAACAGGTTTGATGCCAATGCCGGAATCCTCTGGGAAGCGGATGTTCTTTACGTCCATTTCATCCTGGAGGAAGTGAATGACTTTTTGGACTTCGGCAGATCCTTCGGCCCATTCGATTCCGGCATAGATATCTTCCGAGTTTTCGCGGAACACGACCATGTCGACCTTGTCCGGATTGTGCACCGGCGACGGTACGCCGTGGAACCATTTGACGGGGCGCTGGCAGACGTACAGATCGAGCACCTGCCGCAGCGTGACGTTCAGGCTGCGGCGGCCGCCGCCCACGGGTGTGGTGAGCGGGCCCTTGATTGCGACGCGGTATTCATCGATCGCCTGCAGGGTTTCTTCAGGAAGCCAGGTGTCTTCACCATAGACCGCATTGGCTTTTTCGCCGGCATAGATTTCCATCCACTGGATTTTGCGCTGTCCGCCATAGGCTTTCTCAACGGCCGCATCGATGATCTTGATCATGGCCGCCGTAATTTCCGGGCCCACTCCATCGCCTTCAATAAACGGAATAATGGGATTGTCCGGCACGTTAAGGTGCCCATATTCCAGCATGGTGATTTTTCCGCCCTTGGGAACCTTGATCTTATCGTAAGCCATATTACTTTTCCTCCAGTGCCTTTTTCGTGTTCAAGAAAGGGGAATAAATATGATAATCTTTCCATTGTAAAGCCGTTTAACCCGGCTGGGAATCCACGCAGATCTTTACGCGCAATATTGGCGGCGCACCCACTTCAGGAGTTCTTCGCGCGAGCCAAAACGACCCTCCATCTGAAAGTCGTAGGCTTCCTTGAGGATTTTTCCGATACGCTTTCCTTCGCGAATATTCATATCGATCAGGTCATGGCCATTGATCCATGGGGTTGGCAGCACTGGTTCGTTTTCCATGTCCGCCATATAGGTCTGCAGAAACTCATAGTTGTCCAGCATTCGGTGCGAGCCGAGGCAGTCCAGCCGGTGCAGTTCCATCTCAAGATCGAAGGTTTCCGCGCCGATCATCCTGCGCAGTTTCGAAGATCGCATGCGCTGCACATCCATGAAGCGCATATGACCCCGTACGGCATCGACAATATGTTTCCGCTCCCGGTTTGGGAATTTAAGCCGGGACAGAATATCGTCCGACATTCGTGCGCTTACATCGGCATGGCCATCGAAGCGGATATGTGGTTTGCCGTCCGTGCCAGGACCCATGCGGGCCGTCGGCGGTTTACCGACATCGTGCAGCAATACCGCAAAGGCCAGCTCCCGCGGCGTGTATGCCGGTTTTTCTGCGGGCTCTTCATTCATCAGATTGAGCATAAGAACAGTGTGCTCAAATACATCTCCCTCCGGATGGAATTGCTGCGGTTGTTCCTGCCCGATCATGGGAATGATTTCGGGCAGGATTTGTTCGAGGAGACCCGAACGATAGAGGTGGTGGAGAGCGTCGCCGGGTTTTGCGCTATCGGTCAGCGTACGGGTCAGTTCGGTCTCAATACGCTCGGCGCTTATATGCGTAATCTTCCGGGCTAATTGGTGGATGGCCGCATCGGTTTTCTCGTCGATGTCAAACTCCAGGTTGTACGCGAAGCGAATGGCGCGCAACATGCGCAGGTGATCTTCGCGGAAGCGTTCAACTGGATTGCCAATGGCGACGATTTTCCTTCGGTCAAGATCCTTTTGTCCCCCCACGTAGTCATGCAGCTCGTTTTTCACCGGGTCAAAGAACATGCCGTTGATGGTGAAGTCGCGCCGCAAGGCATCTTCCTCGGCCGCGCAGAAGTGTACGGTTTCCGGATGGCGTCCATCGAGGGTTCCCGCTTCCTTGCGGAATGTGGCGACTTCCACCGTCTGCCTTCCATCAATGACTCCAATTACGCCAAAAGCCTTGCCGATGGCCAGAGTGCGGGGGAACAGGGCTTCAACCTCGTCCGGCCGGGCGCTGGTCGCGACGTCGTAATCTTTGGGCGTTCTTCCCATCAATTCGTCGCGCACACATCCGCCCGCAAACAGGGCTTCATATCCCTGGCTCTGCAAGGTTTTAACGATATGGATCGCCTGATCTTTTGGGGGGACTATTGCACTCATATTTATTTTTACCCGGAAGCAGATGAACTATAGAGTCTTCCTTATGTCGAAGGAAACACTAACCAAGGAATCCCGACATGAGAAAGATCGCTTTTATTTTTTTACTGCTGGTTGCCTTCGCCTTTTCGGCATGGGCACAATTTGGCGATCCTTTTGTTGTCGACGCCCGGTTGGAGGGCAATGAAATACACTTGGATGTTACCGTTCCGGACAAACACTACCTCTACGCCGGCCAATTCAAGGTTACCGATTCGCTGGGCAATGAACAGACTGCGATCGAATTGCCCGAAACAACTTCCGTTACCGATCCGAATACCGGCCATCCGAAACCGGTGTATGACACCTCGTTCAAAGCCGTGTTCGCCTGGGTGCCTCGGGAAGGTGGGGAAGCGGCTATTCATATTCAGTATTGGGGGTGCAACGACTCGGTTTGCTTTATCCCTCAGACCAAGGTCATTGAATTAATTTCCTCCGGCTCAGAGACCCCCGCGGAAGGGAAGCCAACCGTCACGCCGGAACAGAATGATTGGCAGCGTGCACTGGACGGGTACGTAATCAAGGGCGTTGGGGTGGGTTCCAAGCGTTCGGATGCATTTCTTGAATTTCTGGATGCAGCGGAAACCGGCTTGGAAATCAAAAATCCGGGGGCGTTCCATCTCTTCCTGACGGATCCGGTGGCCTTTGTGCGCGAGTCCGGCCTCCTGCTGACCATCCTTTTCATTCTTGTCGGGGGCTTGGCCCTGAATTTGACCCCTTGTGTATTGCCGATGATTCCCGTCAATCTGGCTATCATTGGCGCCGGTGCACAGGCTGGCTCGAAGGGGCGGGGATTCGCGTTGGGGGCCACCTATGGATTGGGGATTGCTCTGGTGTATGGCCTGCTGGGTGCGGTTGTGGTCCTCACGGGTTCGCAGTTCGGGACCATACAGGCAAATCCATGGTTCAATCTGATCATCGCGTTGATCTTCGCCGTGCTGGCGTTGGCCATGTTCGACATCGTTCATATCGATTTTTCCCGGTTCCAATCGAAACTCGGCGGAGGGCCGCAAAAGCCGGGCAGCTTTATCCTGGCCATTTCAATGGGTTCCGTGGCGGCCCTGCTGGCCGGTGCCTGTGTGGCACCGGTGGTGATTGCCGTCTTGCTGCTGGCCACCAATATCTACGAAGCCAACGCGATTGCCGGTTTGCTTTTGCCGTTTGTGCTGGGCTTCGGCATGGCACTTCCATGGCCCTTCGCCGGTGCGGGTTTGTCTTTTCTACCCAAACCGGGCAAATGGATGACCTACATCAAGTACGGTTTCGGCGTGGGGATTATCTTATTTTCGATCTATTATGGACACTTAAGCTACCGGGCTTTCCGGCCGGCGGAGGTGGGCGGTACGGAAAATGCGGAAGGCCATCTGGTAATCAACGGAGCGACGAATGAGGGCTTCGCTGATGCCATTCTGAAGGCGAAGGCAAGTGGCAAACCCATCTTTATCGATTTCTGGGCCAGCTGGTGCAAGAACTGCCAAGCCATGGATAAGACGACCTTCAAGGACGGGATGGTCAAAGCGCGACTGGCAGACTATACCGTGATTAAATATGTGGCCGAAGATCCCGGCAATCCAGAAACCCAGGCCGTCAGGGAATATTTTGACGTGCAGGGGTTGCCCACCTACGTTGTCCTGGACCGGACGGAATAGGGGAAGGGCCTCGGCTTGTTTAGGCCGATTCGATGCTTTCCAGTTCGGCTCTGAAGCTTCCGACAAGCACCTTGCTCTTGAGCAGCACGGGAATGTGGCGGTGGTCGGCTGTGCACCATATGGTCATATTGGCGTCCTTGCTTTTCTTAAAGACGCCGCCCACATCCTTGATATCCGGAACCAGCATGAACGTGTCATACTTCTTTCCGTTCACCTTGATCTTTTCTCTTTTGATCACCTTGATTTGGGCTATCTTGCAATGTTTCCCGTCAGTCATCGGTCCCTTGATCACGGAGCCGACATCAAAGGTCTGGTTGCGGATGAAATAGAACGCCGAGAGGGGGTCGAGCGTGTTGTCCAGAATCGGCGTGGTTTTCCGTTTGTCACTGAGCGCATCATGGTAGCGGGCTTCGTACTTTTCCCAATCGAAATGGACGGTCTCATTGCGCCTCTCATCGCCTTCCCGCTGAATCTTCTTGAAGGCCAGGGACCGGCTGACGTCGTACTCGGAGATTGAGGTCAGTGAATCCCGGACCTTGTAGAGGTGGTCAACAACACTTGTGGTTCGGGCGGTCATGCTGAATTTGCGCACCTTGCGCCCATCCAGCTCCGCGTCGGGATGCACTTGAAGAGTAGCGTGGCCCGCGACGATAAACTGCCAGCCGAGACTGTAGTTGAGTTTTTCCCCGGGCTGAAAGGCCGGTTCCTGCACGTCGTCCGCAATGGACAGGCGGCTGGCTAGCGGGAGAGACAGGAGCGCTGTGATAAAAGGTCTTCGTTTCATAGTTGGTCCACTTGTATATTCACCTGCACCGCAACATGGTAATCATCATAATCAGGTAGAGAGCACAGCAATAGACCATATTTACTTTCAACTGTTGCAAAAAAAAAGCCCCGGTGTATCCGAGGCTTTCCTTTTTACCGTGTACCGGTGTGTATTAAGCCGTTTTTTTCTGCTCATCCGACTCGACCACCTTCAGGCCCTCCAGAGGATGGAGCCCGTGCTCGACCATATCGCGTGTAATGGTGCAGTGAGTCACATCATTGCGCATGGGGATTTCATACATGACGTCGAGCATCAGGTGTTCAATAATGGCGCGCAGACCGCGGGCGCCTGTTTTGTGCTTGATCGCCATGCGGGCCAGACCTCGCAGTGCATCATCCTCAAACTCGAGTTCAACACCATCCATGGCCAGGAGCTTTTTATATTGCTTGACGATGGCGTTTCTAGGTTCGGTCAGGATGCGTACCAGCTCGTCTTCATTGAGTTCTTCCAGCATGGTTACGACCGGGATCCGCCCGATGAATTCGGGAATCAATCCAAACCGGAGAAGGTCTTCGGGTTCGACATTCATGGAAACAAAGTTCGGGGACTGCTCTGCTTTTTCCGGGGTGGCGAATCCAATACTTTTCTTGTCGACGCGCTGCTTGATAATGTCGTCCATACCCACGAATGCGCCGCCGCAGATAAAGAGGATGTTGGAGGTGTCGATTTCGAGGTATTCCTGCTGCGGGTGCTTGCGGCCGCCCTTCGGAGGAACGCGGGCCACGGTACCCTCGATGATCTTGAGCAGGGCCTGCTGTACTCCTTCGCCGGAAACGTCGCGCGTAAGCGACACATTATCCGTGCGCCGGCCGATCTTGTCGATCTCGTCAATATAGATGATGCCGCGCTGGGCGCGTTCGACATCATAATCGGCCGCCTGGATGAGCTGAAGGAGAATGTTTTCCACGTCTTCGCCCACGTAGCCGGCTTCGGTTACCGTGGTGGCGTCGGTGATGGCATAGGGGATGTTAAGCGAACGGGCAAGCGTTTTGGCCAGCAAGGTTTTACCGCTTCCGGTCGGGCCGATAAGCAGGACATTGCTTTTGTCGATTTCAACGCCGTCCTCATCCAGCTTGGAGAACATGCGCTTGTAGTGGTTATGCACGGCGACCGCCAGAACCTTCTTGGCGGACTCCTGACCCACGACATAGTCATCCAGCTTGAGTTTCAACTCATGCGGGCTGAGCACCCCGATCTCCTGCGAGGTCGCCGGCTCATCGTCACGTTCCGTCATCTGGTGGCCCAGCAGGGCATCACACAGGCCAACACACTCATCGCAGATGAATACGCCAGGGCCGGCAATGAGCCGCTTGACTTCTTTTTCGCTCTTTCCACAGAAAGAGCATTCCGGTGGATTATGCTTATCCGCCATAGGTCATCCTTTTATTTTGCGTGCGTTACAACCTCGTCGATCAATCCGTACTGCACCGCCTGTATCGCGGACATGAAGTTGTCGCGGTCGGTGTCCTTTTCCAAATCTTCGAGGTTCCGACCGGAGTGGCTGGCCAGGATTTCGTTGAGAATCTTTTTGATGCGCATGATTTCCTGCGCCTGGATATTGATGTCGCTGGCCTGGCCCTGGGCCCCGCCAAGCGGTTGGTGGATCATGATGCGTGCGTTGGGCAGGGCATAGCGCTTCCCCTTGGATCCGGCGGCCAGCAGTACGGCACCCATGCTCGCGGCCTGTCCCACGCAGTAGGTGGTGATGTCGCACTTCAGGAACTGCATGGTGTCGTAGATGGCCAGGCCGGCTGTAACCACTCCGCCCGGAGAATTGATGTACAGGCTGATGTCCTTCTCAGGATCTTCGCTCTGGAGAAAGAGTAGCTGTGCGATCACCAAGTTTGCGACCGTGTCGTCAATCTGGGTGCCTAGAAAGATGATGCGCTCTTTGAGGAGCCGGGAATAGATGTCGTAGGAACGCTCTCCGCGTCCGGTCTGCTCAACAACAATCGGTACGAGCATTTGTGCCTTTTCGTTCATTACACTTCCTTCTTTGGATTAATGGATTGCTGGATTATTGAATCAACAGGGCTTCCCATCAATCCAATAATCCATACATCCTGCCTTGCGGCTCCACCGGAAGCCTACTTGATCTTGGCATTTTCGACCATGTAGTCGAGTGCCTTGTTGAAACGGATCTGCTCGCCTACGCTGTCCAGAGAGTCGTTTTGCTCCATTTCCTTGCGGAGCTCACGTGCGTCCTTCCGCTGGCGGATGGCCATCGTCGCGATTTCTTCGTCGATCTCGTTTCCTGTGGCTTCCAGTCCAAGTTCAGTAGCAATTCCCAGGCCAATGTAGCGGAGCTTCACGTTCTCAACGGCGCGCTCCTGCGCTTCCTGCAGGATTTCGCCCTGTTGCTCAGCAATCTGTTCCTGAGTCTGTCCAGCCATCATGCGGCGCTGTGCGATATCATACATGATATTGCGGGCCTGTTGCTGGACCACGCTGTCAGGCACTTCGATCTTTGTCTTTTTGATAAGGAATTCGACAATCTGCTCATGCTTCTTGTTCAATGTCGCATTTTCAGCCTGAACTTCAAGCTGCTCACGAATCTTGGCGCGCAGATCATCTTCCGACTCCACCTGAAGCTTCTGGCAGAATTCCTCGTCGATCGCCGGCAGGCGGCGTTCGCGAACCCCGGTGACTTCAATGCTGTAGGCGGCCTTGACTCCGGAGAGTTCTTTCACCATGAAGGTGTCCGGGAAGGTGACCTCGACTTCCTTTTTATCTCCCGACTTCAGGCCGATGATGGCGTCACCCATGCCTGGAATAAAGGCGAATTCATCAGCGGAAACCCAGTAGCCGGAGCCCGATCCGATGCCCTTAGACTCGGGAATGGCTTCCTGCAGCGGTTTCCCGTCAACCGTGGCTTCGTAGGTCAACTGGGCCATGTCTCCGGCGGCAACGGTCTTGCCTTCGACATCTTCATAGTTGGCATGCTGGTTGAGGATGGCATCGACCTGTTCCTGAACCTGCGCATCGGTGACTTCAACCTTTTCGTCCTTCACTGGGATGTCAGCATATTTGGGCAATTTGAATTCGGGTTCGACATCCACAGTGACATCGAAGGAAATCGGCTGGTCTTCTTCCAGTTTCACTTCGGTGGCGTCGACTACGTTGACGACCTTGAGTTCGGTTTCCTGCAGGGCTTCATGGTAATACTTGGGTAGCATCCGATCCTGGATTTCCTGGTCGATGTCGCTGGCATATTTCTTGGCGACTACGTGTTTAGGGGCCTTGCCCTTGCGGAATCCGGGGATATTGGCGTATTTAGCATATGCCTTCAGCGTTTCTTCGCGCTCTTCGGCGATTTTATCGGCTGGGATCTCAATGGTCATGGTCTTGCGGCAAGTGCCGGCATCCTTAACTGAAACATTCATAAATCGTTTATCTCCTGTGTTTAGACCCATTTGGGGGAAAAGGCGGAAACATTACGCACGAACCTCCATCAGGTCAAGTCTGCCGGAAGAGGATTGTCGGGTTTTGCCCGGGGTGGAAATACCGGAACAAATCCGGGCTATAATTTGCGTCCAGGTTTGCAATAGGCGCAAAAATGGGCATTATTTATAAAGGTGTTTTGAAAGGGGATTTAACATGGACTCATATGAAGTACTCAAGAAGTCGGTCAGTGATCTGGGCGTGAAATCAGTGGCGTCGGATCTGGGGCTCTCCACGTCACTTATCTACAAATGGTGTCAACCTTCCGACAGCGAAGATGCCAGCGGGGCTGAGAACCCGCTCGACCGGGTGGCCCGCATCTATGAGCTGACGCATGACAAAGGGCCGGTGCAATGGCTGTGTCAAAAGGCGGATGGCTACTATGTGCCCAACGTTCCGGAGGAGGACATTGATGCGATCCCCTTGCTGCACATGACCCGCCGGATTGTACGTGAGTTTTCGGATCTGCTTGATGTCCTCACGGAGAGTATCGAGAACGATGGGGTTATCGATCGCAAAGAAGCACAGAGTATCCGGGTCGAATGGGAAAAACTGAAGTCTTCCGCCGAAAGTTTTGTCTCCTCCTGCGAAAAAGGGATTTACGAGTAAAAGCCGGGTCGCGGCGGGTTGCGGGGCATGATGAAACATCCGGGGCGATTGATCTTCGTGGCATTCACCGCATTGAGCGTGTTGGGCTATATGAAGGCCCGGCAACTGCCCGCTTATGAAAATTTTGATAGCGCAACCCGCTTGGATCCGTTGCAGCAACCTACAGCGCGGCCGCCATTCCATGTAGAGGTTGGCGGATATCAATACACGGTAACACCGTTGCGTTACTACCGGATTACAGGAATGGTCGTGTCCTGCGGATTCAGCAAAGCGCTGTCTGAATACTACAAGGATTCGCTCAATATCAAGGACGCCGGCCTGATCTGGGGAGACAACCTGAAGCCGGAGATCTACCGTAAGTTTAAATTCTGGACCAATGGTGTCCGGCTTTTTTTTGAAACCAGGGATCGGGCGGCCTTCGACCAGATGAATCCGGACAAGGTATCGAACAACCACCTGCTCTGCGCCGATCCCGATCTCGCAAAGCGAATCAAGGCATTGAAGCGCGGCGACGTGGTATCAATCAAAGGCCTGCTGGTCTCCTATAACGGAGACGGCCGGGGCGCTCGCGTGTCGAGCCTGACCCGGACGGACTCCGGCGACGGCGCATGCGAAGTCGTGTGGGTGGATGAGCTGGAGGTTTTGCAGGACGGCACCCGCCGTTGGCATGTCTTGTTCAAAGGCAGTTTATATGGAGTCGGGGCTTGCGTAGCCGTTCAAGTTGCATGTTTCCTGTTCCTGCCGATCAAGCCGTACAGTTAATGCACCGCCGCGGGCCGACGTCGTACTCCACTATTTCGCCAATGCTTCAAAGCCCTTGTCGAGCAACTCACGGATCTTGTCGGTGCGGGTGTTGCGGTCGGGCACGCCGAGGATTACGGCGATCACACGCTGGTCGCCATGCTTGGCCGTTGCGGCCAGGGAATAGCCGCCCTTTTTATGATAGCCTGTTTTCAGTCCGTCGCATCCGGGGTAGGGTGCTTTGCCCACAAGCACATTGCGGTTGGCCAGCATGAACTTGTCCTTGCGGAGGCTGTTTGTGGGCAACCAGGCAAGCTTGGTGCTGGTGTATTGCAGCGTTTCAGGATGCCGCAATACGGCCAGGCTCAGCAAGGCAACATCGTAGGCGGTACTGATGTCGGGTTGCTTCGTGATGGGCAGTCCGTGCGGGGTGTGGTAGATCGTCGAATTCATGCCCAGTTCGCGGGCTTTCTGGTTCATCATGTCAACAAACCCATCGATGGATCCGGCCACATGTACTGCCAGGGCCGCGGCCGCATCGCAGGCGGAATGGATCATCATCGCTTGCAACATGTTATCCACGGTGAATTCCCCCGACTCGCGAACATCAAGATAGACGCCAGACCCCCCTATGCCCGCGATTTCGTCGGTGATGGCCACGCGATCATTCAGGCTGATCTTTCCCGCTTCGATCTGTTCGAGCACGATCAGCAGGGTCATGAGCTTGGTGACGCTGGCCGGGTAGGCATAGGTGGACGCACGGCGTTCATACAGGATCTTGCCGGTATGCGCATCGATCACTATGGCGCCCTGATACGGATCGCCAACCAGCTTGTTGTAGACCTTGGAGGTGCGGCGATCGGGGCGGTCGTTCCGCATGTATCCCTCTCGGTGGTCGGGGACGGCAATCGAGTCCACCGGTTTTACGGTGGGTACGGCAGGCTTCGCGGTCGCCGGCGCGGATGCTACGGGAACCGGAAGGTCCAACTCGGGCACCTGAAATTCTTTGGAAACCGGCGGGGCTTGCGCAGGAGTGGACGTGGCGATCGGTGCAACTGCCTGCTTTTCATTGGGTTTCGACCCGATGACAGCGATAAAGACCAACACGTGGACGGCGATGAGAACGGAGGCGATGACTAGGACGTTGATTTTCTTCATGTGACGTTGTACCAATTGCTAAAGATTTGGCATCACAAGGAATTCATGGACGACATACAATCCCAATTTGTGGAAAATATTCTCGCAGGCGCAAAAACCCGAGCAAAAGAGCAGGGATCGGCCTTTGCTCCATCCAACATTGCCCTCTGCAAATACTGGGGCAAGCGCGATGCCGCGCTCAATCTTCCCGTCAATTCCAGTCTATCCGTCTCGCTCGGGATCCTTGGAACGCAGACGGAAATTTCAGTGTGTGAAGGCGTTGATCGCGTTTTCTTGAACGGAAAAATGCAGGATCCCAACAGCTCATTTTCCCAACGCATTTCCACCTTCCTCGACCTGTTTCGCCCGATGCTGGGCCATGGTGGTTTTGAGGTTCGAACGGAAAACAATATTCCAACGGCCGCCGGCCTGGCGTCATCGGCTTCCGGCTTCGCGGCGTTGGTGATGGCGCTGGATGATTGGGCGGGATGGGGACTGGATAAAAAGCGACTTTCCATGCTGGCGCGGCTCGGCAGCGGCAGTGCCTCGCGCTCGGTCTACGAGGGTTTCGTGCAGTGGCATGCCGGAACGAATGCCGATGGCACCGACTCCTTTGCCGAGCGGTTGACCCATGCATGGCCTGAATTCCGGATCGGCGTTCTAGAGCTGTCTTCCGCCGAAAAACCAGTCGGCTCGCGCGATGGCATGAACCGCACCGTCGAGACGTCCGAGCTCTATCAAAGCTGGCCTGTGCAGGCGAATGCCGACCTTGATATCATCCGCCGCTCCATCGAAGTGCGGGATTTTTCGATGCTCGGTCAAACCGCCGAACGCAATGCCCTCTCGATGCATGCCACCATGATGTCCGCCTGGCCGCCGTTGATTTACCTCCAACCCGAATCGATTGCCATGATCCATAAGGTCCAGCGCGTCCGTGCCGACGGCCTTGAGGTCTACCTCACCATCGACGCCGGTCCCAATATCAAACTTCTCTTCCTCGAAGAAAGCGAAACCGCTGTCCGCGAAACATTCCAAAAACTTCAGATTATCAAACCTTTTCGCTAGGCGATGTTGGTGATCTCTTGCGCCCGTTCCGGAGCGGCCCGTGAAATAATAGAGCGCGTGTCCCAGATCATTGGGCTGTCGTGCTTCGGCTCAAGTATTTCGCAACCGCGGCTCCGGCAAACAGGCCGAGATAACTGCAAGCCAGGTCGATAAGATCGAAAGTGCGGCTTGCTACGAACGCCTGACTGAATTCTTCGATGGTGATCAGTATGAACAGAATCAGAGTGCCATATTGAACCGATCGGTTTGCCAGCCGCAGGGAGCGTGGATGAAGCAGGTAGTTGGCAAAGAATGCGAGGGTTCCGTAAAAAACCACATGGCCAACCTTATCTCCGCCGGGGAATGCATAAACACGGCTTATAGCGGGCGGCAGTGCGTTGTGATCGGCCGCTGCAATAATGTACACCACGAATGCGATGAAGAGCATTCCACATAGCTGGAGGCATTTCTTCCCGAGTTTGGAATTCATGCAGATTTCCCCGAAGGTTTACGGTGGTTTAGTTTTTGGCGGTTTGCTTTTTCTGCCGGTCGGCGGACGGGAGGTCGATGTCAGCAAGGTCTCCCTGGGTGCTAAGCAGGAGCAGGCGCGGTTTTTCTTCGATGTGCACGGGGTAGGGCAGGACGCGCATCTGGAGCAAGACCTGTACCTGGTTTGGCGTGAGCTGCAGCCCCTTGTATTCCGGCTTGAGCACGAAGGTGCAGCCCTCTTTCCAGCCGGAGCAGCCAAAGGCCGTTTTCCCCTTGATGATTTCCTTGCCGCACAGCGGGCAGTCGCCCCATCGGTCGGTGTTGAGCTTGGTGGCGGTGCTCTGTTCAATTAGGCCGCGGGTATATTCAACAATACCGCCCATGAAGTCGGAGGATTCGGACTCGCCGCGTTCGATGCGTTTGAGCTTTTCCTCCCATTCGCCGGTCATTTCGGGCGACTTGAGCAACGGGTCCTGAATGAGGGCGATCAGGCAGCGGCCCATGTCGGTGGCGCGGATCTGCTTTTTTTCGCGGCGGATATAGTTGCGCCGCAAAAGCGTCTCGATGATAGCTGCGCGGGTGGCGGGGGTGCCGATGCCGCGCTCTTTGAGGGCTTCGCGCAGCGTATCGTCGTCGACCCACTTGCCGGCGGCTTCCATGGCACCCAGCAGCGAGTTTTCGTTAAAGTACTTGGGCGGTTTTGTTTTGCCTTCGCGGAGATTGGGTTCGTGCGGACCGCTTTCGCCTTTCTTGAAATCCGGAAGCGTCTGGTCGTCATCGGCATTATCGTCGGTTTTCTTTTTGCCCTTTTTGGGAAACAGAGCCGACCAGCCGGGTTCGATGACCTGCGTGCCCTTGGCCTGGAATTTTACCTCGGCACTTTCGCCGTCGACCGTGGTGATCTTCTTCACGCAGACCGGATAGAAGGCGGCGATAAACTGGGTGGTGATGGCATCGTAGATGATTTGTTCATGCTTGCCGATGGAACGGGGGTTGATACCCGTCGGAATGATGGCGTGGTGGTCGGTCACCTTCTTGTCGTCGACGATGCGCTTGGTGAACGCGAGTTTGGTCAGATCGAGGGGTGCAATCTGCTCGGCGCGGATGGCCTTGAGCTGCTCGAAGATCTTCGGGATGCGCGGCTTCATGTCGGCGCTGAGGTAGCGTGAGTCGGTTCGCGGATAGGTGACGAGCTTGGATTCGTAGAGGTTCTGGGTGGCTGCCAGCGTGTCGGCGGCGGAGAGCCCGTGGCTCTTGTTGATCTCGCGCTGAAGGGTGGTGAGGTCGAACAGCTGGGGCGGTTGCTCCTTCTTCTGCTTGCCGGTCACGGATGTGATAGCAAAGGGCTGTCCGGTAATTTTTTCGAGCAACCCCTGCGCTTTCTCAGGTTGCTCGAAGCGGTCGCCGGTATGCTTGAAAACGACGTCGCGGTATTTGGTCGCCAGTTCCCAAAAGGGTTTGGGGCGGAATTGGAGGATCTCGTCGTCGCGCTGGACAATCATGGCCAACACGGGCGTCTGCACGCGGCCGATGCTCCAGAGGACGCGGTCGTCCGAGCTACCTAGCCGCCCGTGGCGGACCGTGTAGCAGCGTGTGGCGTTCAGGCCGACGATCCAGTCCGATTCGCTCCGGCACCGGGCCGCGGCATAGAGGTTATCGTAAGCGTGCCCATCCTTGAGCTCCTTGAATGCTTCTTTAATGGCATCGGGGGTAAGCGAGCTGAGCCAGAGGCGGCGAATCGGTTTTTCTTCGCACTCGCTCAATGCGAGGATGTAGCGGAAGATCAATTCACCCTCGCGACCGGCGTCCGTGGCACATACAATTTCCTCTGCCTCGTTGCAGAGCCGCTTAATCGTCGCGAACTGTTCGGCCACACCTTGGTTTTCGATGAGCTTGAGTTTGAATTCGTCCGGAATGAAGGGCAGGGAATCCAGCCGCCATTTTTTCAGGGCGGGATCGTATTCACCGGGATCAAGCAACGTGACGAGGTGCCCGAAGGCCCACGTGATGGTGCAGCCACGGCCCTCGATATATCCGTTCTTTTTCTCCGTAATGTTCAGTACGCCCGCGATATCGCGGGCGACGGAGGGCTTTTCTGTAATGACGACTTTCATGGTTGCGTAATGCGTAATGGAATCTTGGAATTTAAGTGAGCCATATTGTACATTGCCTGATGTCTATTCAATCCAGAACGGAGGCGAGGATTATGAGACCGATTTATTTCCTGGTGACAATGGCGATTCTGTCGCTGGCCATACCTGAGGTGCGGGCGGCGAAAATTGTGGTGCTGACCGATAAGCCGGTGGCTGCATTTACCCTGCCGGATGGCTCAGTACTGAAGAATGCCTATGTCTGGCGGCGCAACTCCGAAGGCCTCATGATCATCCACGACGGCGGCCAGTATTTCCTGAATTACAAAACACTGCCGCCTGAGTGGCAGGCGGCTTATATGGGAGATGCCGCGCCGGTCGAGGAAGATAAACCGGCTGCGGATGAGGAGCCGGGCAACGACCGTTACCGCATCGAAAACGTGCTGAAAAAGGCGCCGTCGCTGGCGCCGGAAACACGTAAAAAGCTGCTGGAACGTGGCGCCGACAAAGAACTTGATCAAGGGGTGCTCGTGATCGGATTGCTTCAGGCGATACTGGATAACGAGAAGGACGAAGCCAATCGGTGCATCCTCTATCTGGAAGAAAGGGGTTATGAAGTCGATGATGTTGCGCGGGACATGATCTTTCAAACCTGCCCTGCGTGCGGAGGGAAAGGCGAAGTCCCCAGAGAGTGCCGCGCCTGCGAGGGCACCGGAGAATGCAGCGAGTGTGCGAAGACCGCGTCCACTTTGGGCAAGCGGAGCACCCGAACCGAGGGAAAGAGTTCGGATTGCAAAGTCTGTAAAGAATCCGGGGAATGTGCGAAGTGCGGCGGGGAAGGAGAGGTTGGCATCCGGTGTGCCACCTGCAGCGGTATCGGAAAACTGGCGGCGCGCGGTTATTGCGAAGTCGTTCGAGACAAATGGGTCCGGAAAATGAATGCTCTGGTTTCGGGCAATCCAACCGCTTCGATCATGGCCAGTCCCTCGGTGGATTTTGAGAGCATTCTCGGCGAACTGGAGGGCATCAATACGAATGCCCCCGCCTACTATGCATCCACGAGTTACAATGGGGGGATGGATACTAATATCGTGGTTGCCTGTTTAATGCATACCCTGGTTAAAAAGGAACTGCCGTTGGCCAAACGGTTCAAGATGATGCTCGATGTGGAATACCCCGACAATGAGGTGATCGATATCGAAAATTACCTCCAGTTTTGTCAGAAGTGCAAATCGAAGGGATGGCTCAAGCAGGATTGTCCGGATTGCGACGGAAGCGGAGAGTGCCCTAAGTGCGAAGGGTCCGGCGATGGCATGAATCTCAAGAACTGGAAGGCAGACTGCTCGGCCTGCAAGGGTACGGGGGAATGCAGTGCCTGCCAGGGAGAAGGCGAGGTCAGTGGGACATGTTCAGCCTGCATGGGAATGGGGCGGACCTTCGAGAAGTCTCGATGCAAAATCCGTTGTGATTTGCTGGTGGACGAACTGAACGAATATTACCGTAAGCATTGCTCCAATCCGATGTAACTTGAGCGCCCTGTGATTTCCGGTGTCTGTTACACAACCCGTTCAAAACGGGCGACGCTTTCGACGTGGTTCGTTTGCGGGAACATGTCTACCGGCTGGCAGTGCACCATCTGGTATTTTCCATCCTCGCACAGCATCTGCCCGTCGCGGGCCAGCGAGGCCGGATTGCAGCTGACATAGACGATAACAGGGGGTTCCATTTTCAAGAGCATCTTGACGGCTTTGGGATTCATTCCCGCACGTGGAGGGTCGGTGATGACCACATCGGGATGGCCGAATTCCTGCATCTCCAGTTCGATGTCGATAATGTCCTTCAGGTCGAGCCGGATAAATTCGCAGTTGTCGACAGCGTGGCGCTTGGCATTTTCACGCGCATCGTTCACGGAGCTTTCCACGACTTCGACTCCAAGTACCTTTTGGCAGTGGCTGGATGCGAAGAGGGCGATGGACCCGGTGCCGCAGAACAGGTCGTATACGATATCGGCCGGCTTGAGCTGCGCGGTCTCCAGTATCTGGTGGTAGAGGGTTTCGGCCTGGGCGGTATTGGTCTGGAAGAACGAGTTGGCTGAAATGCGGTAGGTGTAGTCGCCCAGCCGGTCGGTAATGGTGCCTGGGCCATGGATCACATATTCCTTCTCTCCGAACGCGACGGTGTTTTTGGCCGAGGTGGTGTTGTTGACGAAGGTGGTCAGCCGGTCGCCGAGTGCGGTTTTCAGTTCCCCGCAGAGTTCCAGCATCAGTTCCGCATTGTGGGTGGAGGTGACGAGGTTGACCATGAATTCTCCGGTGTTTCCTCCGTGCCGCACGACGAGATTGCGCAATTCGCCAGTGTGCGTATGGGTGGAGTAGATCGGTAGTTCGGTTTTGTGCCGCAGGCAGAAGTCGCGGACGGCATTGAGCGTGATGTTCATTTCCGGCGTTGATAGATCGCAGTGGTCGATATCGATGGCCTTGGAAAAGCAGCCGGGGGCGTGGAAGCCGAGGGCAAAGTCCAGCGGCTTATCGTGTTCGCCGGGTTCGATGCCGATTTCGTCGGATGTCAGGTAGCGGAGGTCGGTGAACGAGAAATCCATCTTGTTGCGGTAACCAAACAACTCCGGGGCCGGGAGGCAAGGTTCGCACATGATTTCATGGAAACCGCCGATATGCTCAAGGGCGTCCTGCACCTGCTTGCGCTTCAGGCGCAGCTGTTCGGCATAATCCATGTGCTGCCACTTGCAACCGCCGCAAAGGCCGAAGTAGGGGCAGACAGGTTCAATGCGATGGGACGACGGTGTGATCACCTCCCGGAAGCGGGCAACCAGGTACTTTTTCTTGATCTTGAAAATTTCCGCCCGGACGACATCACCGATGGCGGCCGTGCCCTGCACGAAGATTCCCATGCCATCGTCAAGCCGGCCGAAGCACTGGTTCTTGTCGCCTAGGTCGATGATCTCGACTCCCACTATCTGTTTCTTTTTGTACATGGCGCGGAAACATAGTCCAGCGGCGGGGGACTGGCAACCCATCTGCGTAACATAATGCCTTGCCCGTCCATCATGTATTGGTATTCTGAGGCTTTCAACGAAGGGAAATTACATGGAAACAATTTCAGCTATTATGTCACGACGCAGCATCCGAACCTGGACGGAAGAACCCGTAACCGGGGACGAACGGAAACTAATTCTCGAAGCGGCCATGAACGCTCCGTCTGCGGCAGATGCGCGTCCCTGGCATTTTGTTACGATGGACGACCCGGAAATAATCAAGCAGTTCACGGGGCTTGGTGGTACGGAAATGCTGGCGGAGTCGACCTTTATGGTGATGGTCTGCGGCGATCAGTCCAAAGAAATCTATCCCGGCTTCTGGCCGCAGGATTGTTCCTGCGCCGCGCAGAATATGCAGCTGGCCGCACATGATATCGGTATCGGATGCGTCTGGATCGCTATTTACCCACTGGAGGAACGGGTGGAATCCTGCCGTAAGATTCTCGATATTCCGGACTCCATCACACCGTTCGCCCTGCTGGCCATGGGCGTGCCGAACGAAGTGCTTGCGCCGGAATACCGGTATGACGAGGAGCGGATTCACTCTAATGGTTGGTAAGTTGTTGAGTGTTTGTTGTCGGGGCCAAAGGCGAAATTGCTGCGCAATATTGCCTAACAACCAGCAACCATCAACGAACAACTGAATGCGCCTGAGGTGCATTTTGTTTGATTTTTGAGCACAACATGAAATGATCACAGCAATTTGGAACAAATAGGAGATGAAAAATGGCAGAAGGTTTAATTGATTTGGATAGCGGATCTTATGACGATGCAACCAAGAGCGGTGTGGTTCTGGTAGATTTTTGGGCCCCCTGGTGCGGTCCCTGCAAAATGCAGACCCCGATTCTCGAAAAGGTTGCGGCGGAACTCGGCGACAAGGCGGTCATCGCCAAGGTAAACGTTGATGAAAGCCCCGAGCTGGCCGCCAAGTACGGCATCCGCTCGATCCCGACGCTGATCCTGCTTAAGGACGGCGAAAACAAGCAGCAGTTTGTTGGCCTCCAGCAGCAGGCCGCACTGGTTTCGGCCATCACGGCCGAACTGTAACCCGGATTTTAACGGATGGTCAAAAAGGTGCCCGTTAAGGGCGCCTTTTTTTGTAGCAGGTGACAAAAGAATCCGCAGCGCAGTTTCTTGTGCGAGGTGTTGGTCAGGCCGCTGTAGCGTGGAGCCGCGTAGGCAACCGGTAGAGGCTTTGTCGGTTTATATCCCGGCGAATTTTTTTCGAAACCTACACCAATCCCTGTTCCTTGAAGGCGAGGTAGATCTTGCGGCCGAGCCAGGCGTCGGTGGCGGCGTAGATTTTTTGGGATTCCGTCAATTCCTGCCGGGCCCAGTTGGAAACCTGTTCCTTCTTGGAGATGCGGAAGCCGAAGAGAATGGCTGTCAGGCCGCGCAGTCCGAGGTTCTTGATCCGTGCTTCCTTGGCGCAGGTTGCCAGCTCGACAAAGCCGTCCGCCTCGAACGGTGTCATGGCCTGCAGCTCGCTGATGTCGCGGTCGATGGCGACGCCGGCTTTTACAATGCCGGGCGACGAGAGCACCTTGATCAGGCTGGGGGTCAGACCGCATTGCTGGATCTGGAAGAGGTAGACCTCGGTTTCGGTGGCGAGCTGGAGCAGGGAGGGGTCGTAGCTTTCGCCCTTACGGAAAGCCGGGCGGGTTTCGGTGTCGAATCCGAGCAGGGTTTCCTTCAACAGCTTCCGGGCGGCGGCTTCGGCCTCGTCCGGGGTGTTGAACAGGTGGATCGGTCCTTCATAGGCCTGCATCGGTAGCTCGTTGATCTCGCTCTTGGTGATATGTCTTTTTTCAGTAAATGCGTTCATGCGGCCTTTCTGTAACACAAAGCCACGAAGGACTGGAAGGCCCATAAAGACCATTCTTGCTGTTCTTTGAGCCCGTGGGTCCTTGGTGTTTTATTATTCTTCACTTTTTTTCCATTGGTTGGCGACCCAGAGGGATTGTTTGGCCAGGCCCATCAGGATCTTGCAATCAGGAACCGTCAGCTTGCCACGGGTAAAGATGCGGCGCAACCCCATCATCATGTGATCAAGCTTTTGGTCATGGACGAATTCGGTTTCGGTCATCATTTCGCGCCAGGCGGCAAACATGCGTTCACGCAGCGCGGAATTGGCTTCGGGGGCTTTTTCCTCCGACGCCTGGAAGACGCCGGCAGCGCAGAACATTTCGTAAGTGCAGACATAGACGGCGTGTGACAGGTTGAGCGAGGTGTACAGCTCGCTCGACGGGATCTGAATGATATGCGTGCACAGTGCCAGTTCTTCGTTGTGCAGCCCTTTGTCCTCGCGGCCGAATACGAGGGCGATCTTGTGGTCTTTGGCGCTTTCGAGTCCGATGGGAGCAAACTCTTTCGGTGAATAGGCGGTGTCGCGGTAGAAGCCGGTGCGCGCCGAGGTGGCCGCCACGACCGTGCAGTCGGCAATCGCTTCTTCTAGGGTTTGGAACTCGTTCCGGGCTTCAAGCTGGGCCTTGGCGTTGCAGGAAAGCTTTCGGGCATCATCCCAGTCCGTGGTTGCGCGCGGCTTGACGATGGCCAGATCGGTGATGCCGTTATTATTCATGGCCCGGCAAACCGATCCGATGTTCCCTCCGAAGATCGGTTCGACGAGGACGATTCTGATGTTGTCCAACATGTTCATATATTTTACCACCCGGTGAACCGTTCCTTTCAGTCACTATTTAACTACGTAAAAGTATCTCGCTCCGCTCAGCGCTAGAGTACACAGAGTACTTGGAGGTTAAATTTCCCGGTGTTCCTCCGTGTCCTCTGTAGTGAAATCTGGTCTATCCTTTTGGCTATTCCTTTTCGTAGCTCCTGAGCAGTTTGATCTCCTCGGCCCAAATCGAATCATCGATGGTTTCGAGGATGAGGGGCATGCCGTCAAAGCGCGGGTCTTTCATGATGTATTTGAAAACTTCGAGTCCGAGTACGCCAAGGCCGAGGCTGTGGTGGCGGTCGACGCGGCTGCCGAGGCCTTTCTTGGAATCATTGAGATGCATGCCGCGCAGGTAGCCGAATCCGACGATGCTTTCAAACTCCGCAAAGACGGCTTCGCACGATTCGGCGGTGAGTAAGTCGTAGCCCGCCGCAAAGCTATGGCAGGTGTCGATGCAGACCCCGACGCGGCTCTTGTCTTCGACCTGATCAATAATCTCGGCAAGGTGCTCGAAGCGGAAGCCGAGATTGGAGCCCTGGCCGGCGGTATTCTCGATCACGGCGGTCACGCTCGAGGTTTTGTCCAAAGCCCAGTTGATCGATTCGGCGATGGTGGCGAGGCATTCGGATTCGGAAACCTGTTTGAGGTGACTGCCGGGATGGAAGTTGATCAGCCTAAGGCCAAGCTGCTCGCAACGCTGCATTTCGTCGAGGAAGGCATCGCGTGATTTTTCAAGCTTCTCGGCTTCGGGGTGGCCCAGGTTGATGAGGTAGCTATCGTGGGGGAGAATGCTTTCGGGGCCGATACCGTGGCCGGCGCAGTTTTGCTTAAAAGCATCGATGCTTTCCGCCGTCAGCGGCTTGGCAACCCACTGCCGCTGGTTCTTGGTGAAGAGGGCAAAAGCATTGGCGCCAATGGCCGCCGCATTCAGCGGGGCGTTTTCCACACCACCGCTGGCGCTCACATGGGCTCCGATTCGTTTCATTAAAAGTTCTCCGATTAAATGGGCCGACATGAAACCATAATCACAAAGGGGTTAAAATGCGCAATTTCCATCGATTTTTAGAATCGGGAAAATCCAGCACATTTAGGCATAGTCGGCGTTTTCGAGGTTTTCATGCCTGTCAAAATATCGTATTTTTACTATCAATTGGCGTGAAGTAGTAAGGATTAGAGGAGTGAATTTACGGATATTCCGCCTAAACGTACAAATCATGATAGTTGTAAGCATGTTTTTGACGTTTTTTTTATTGTGTACCGGTTAGGTCGTATTTAGTCTGCCGCCACCGTTGAAGAAACAGAAACCTATGGATAGGAATAAAGCCGTTATGGAAAATATTGATTTTGAAAAACAGGACTGGCTGGATGCGCTTGACGAGCTCCTGGAGACCGAAGGCGCAGAGCGTGTAAAAGATATCCTGCACGACCTGCAGGTGGCAGCGCACCGCAAGGGTGTCCGTTTGCCGTTTTCTGCGAATACTCCCTATATTAACACCATCCCCCTGGAGGATCAGCCGCAATATCCGGGCGACCGCGAAATAGAACGGCGCATCAAGAGCCTGATCCGCTGGAACGCCATGGCCATGGTGGTACGTGCCAACCGCGAAGAGGACGGGATCGGCGGCCATATCTCAAGTTACCAATCCATTGCCACTCTGTACGAAGTGGGCTTCAACCACTTTTTCCGCGGCCGCACGGATAGTTTCCCGGGCGACCTCGTTTATTTTCAGGGGCATTCTTCACCGGGCGTCTACGCACGCGCCTATCTGGAAGGCCGCCTGACCGACGAGCATCTGACCAACTTCCGCCACGAGCTGCATGATACCCCCGGGCTGTCGTCTTATCCGCATCCATGGCTGATGCCCGACTTCTGGCAGTTCCCGACCGTATCCATGGGACTGGGTCCGATTACTTCGATCTACCACGCCCGCTTCATCAAATACCTCGAAGACCGCGGTTTCCGTGAGCCTACCGGGCAACATGTGTGGGCCTTCCTCGGCGACGGCGAAACCGACGAGCCCGAATCACTGGGTGCGATCAAACTCGCTGCCCGCGAAAAGCTCGATAACCTGACCTTTGTCGTGAACTGCAACCTGCAGCGCCTCGACGGTCCGGTCAGCGGCAATGGCAAGATTATCCAGGAACTGGAGGCGGCTTTCCGCGGCGCCGGATGGAATGTCATCAAGGTGATTTGGGGCGATGATTGGGATCCGCTGCTGGCGAAGGACGACGAGGGCGCCTTGGTCAAGCGCATGGGCGAAGTGGTGGATGGCCAGTACCAGAAATACACCGTGGAAGATGCCAAGTATGTCCGCGAACATTTCTTCAACGCCGATCCGCGGGTGGCCAAGTTGGCCGAACATCTGTCCGATACCCAGATCAAACGCATGCGTCGCGGCGGCCACGATCCGGCCAAGGTCCACGCGGCCTATACGAAGGCGTTGGAAACCAAAGGCCAGCCGACGGTGATTCTTGCCAAGACGGTCAAGGGCTATGGCCTTGGACGCGCCGGGGAAGGGCAGAACATTACCCACTCCCAGAAAAAGATGGAAGAAAAGGCCCTGCGCGAATTCCGCACACGCTTTGGGTTGCCGATTTCCGACGAAGAGATCGACAGCGTACCGTTCTACAAGCCTTCGGAAGACAGTCCGGAAATGACCTACCTCCGTGAGCGCAGAGCCGAACTGGGCGGCCATGTTCCGACCCGTCTGACCGATTACACCCCGGTGGAGATGCCCGCCGATAAGATCTTCCAGGAATTCGACGCCGGTTCTGACCGCCCTGTTTCCACCACGATGGTCTTCGTGCGCATTCTCAGCAAGCTGCTTTCGGATAAGAATATCGGGAAGCTGATTGTTCCGATTGTTCCGGACGAAGCCCGTACCTTCGGGATGGATGCACTGTTCCGTCAAGTGGGCATCTACGCCCACTCCGGCCAGCTCTATGAACCGGTCGACGCCGACAACCTGCTCTACTACAAGGAAGCCAAGGATGGCCAGATCCTTGAAGAGGGCATCACCGAAGCCGGCGCATTCTCCTCGTTTGTTGCGGCGGGCACGGCCTATGCGAACCACGGCATCAACACGATTCCGTTCTACACCTACTATTCCATGTTCGGCTTCCAGCGTATCGGCGATTCCGCCTGGCTCGCGGGTGACTCGCGCTGCAAGGGTTTCCTGATGGGGGCTACGGCCGGCCGTACGACGCTTGCCGGCGAAGGCCTGCAGCACCAGGATGGGCATGGGCATGTGCTGGCGCTGACGATTCCGAATATCGTGGCCTATGATCCGGCCTATGCCTACGAGTTGGCGGTGATCATCAAGGACGGCATCCGGCGCATGTATGTCGATAATGAGCAGATTTTCTACTACATCAGCATCCTGAATGATAACTACGAGCAGCCTGCCATGCCGGAAGGCAGTGAAGAGGGCATTCTTAAGGGCATGTACAAGTTCCGTGAATCCGACAAGGCTCAAGCCCAGATTCTTGGTAGCGGAGCCATCCTGCCGCAGGCGGTCAAGGCATCCGAATTGCTGAAAGAAAAGTATGGAGTCGAAACCAACGTCTGGTCGGTCACCAGCTACAAGAACCTGATCAACGATGGCCTCGATTGCGAACGCGAAGTCAACCGCAACGGTAACGAAGCGAAGCCCTACATCACACAGTGCCTTGAAAATGAAACCGGTCCAGTGGTTGCGGTATCCGACTACATGAAGCTGCTGCCGGTCTCGCTGGCGCAGTGGGTGCCGAACGGACTTGTTTCTCTCGGGACCGACGGCTTCGGACGCAGTGACGGACGCCGCGCATTGCGCAAGCATTTCGAGGTGGACTTCAATGCCATTGCCTGGTCGGTGCTTTCATCGCTGGCCGCCAAGGGCGAATTTGATAAGAAGAAACTGGAAAAAGCCCGCAAGGATCTGGGCATTGATTCCAACAAACCTAATCCGCTAGGAGAATAGAATCATGGCATTTGAATTTAAACTGCCCGAGTTGGGCGAAAATATTGAGTCCGGCGATGTCGTAAACATCCTTGTTGCCGTCGGCGACACCGTGAGCGAAGGGGACTCCCTGCTCGAAATCGAAGCCGGAAAAGCCAGCATGGAAATCCCGTCTCCCGCCTCGGGAACGATCAAGGAAGTCCACGTGGCCCAAGGCGATACAGTCGAGGTGGGTCAACTGGCGTTCACGATCGAGGCGGGTGAAAGCACCGTGGCTCCGGCCGAAGAACCTGCTCCGGTTGCAGAACCCGAAGCGCCGGTGGCCGAAGAGCTGGCTCCTGCACCTGCGCCGAAGGCGGCAGCACCCGCGCCGGCCCCGAAGGCTGCGCCCGCTCCTGCACCTGCTTCGGCGGAAAAGGCGGTTTCGGCAGCGCCGAACGTACGCCGTCTGGCACGCGAACTTGGTGTTGATATCCATCAGGTTGAACCCGGTGCAGCCGGAGGACGCATCAGTCTGGAAGATGTTAAGAACTTTGCCAAAAGCTCGATGTCCGGCGGTGGCGGAGCTCGCAAGGGAGGTGGAGTTCAGGGCGCAACCCGCGTGGAAAAAATGAGTTCCATCCGCAAAGCGACCATGAACCACATGACCCATTGCTGGACCACCATTCCGCACGTTACCCAGCACGATATGGCCGATATCACCAAGCTCGAAGAGCTTCGCAAACGCTTTGCCCCGAAGGCCGAGGCTGCCGGTGCAAAGTTGACCGTTACCGCCATTCTGGCTAAGGTGGTTGCGTCTGCCCTTAAGGTGTTCCCGAACTTTAACTGCAGCATTGATCCGGAGAAGGCGGAGATCATCTACAAGGACTTCTACAACATCGGCATTGCGGTTGATACCGAGAAGGGCCTGATGGTTCCAGTCATTCCAGATGCCGACCAGAAAAACATGGTCGATATTGCCGTGGACCTTGGCGAGATTGCCAAGAAGGCCCGTGCGGGAGCCATTACCTTGGCCGACATGCAGAACGGCACCTTCACGATCACCAATCTCGGTGGTATCGGTGGATCGTTCTTCACGCCAATAGTCAACTCTCCGGAAGTGGCGATCCTTGGTGTTGGCCGGGCGATCATGGATCCGTGCATTGGCAAGAACGAGCTGTGTGCGCCGCGCCTGCGGATGCCGCTCTCGCTCTCCTACGACCATCGCATTATCGACGGCGCCGACGGCGCGCGTTTCCTGCGCTGGATCGTTGAGGCGATCGAAGAGCCGATGCTCATTTCGCTCGAAGGATAGGTTTTTTTGCGGCTTCGGCCGCATGACCGTGACCAAGCATCCTGCTGAGAGGCAGGGTGCCTTATTCTTTTGGAACCACGTTGAAGATGACCGGCTCCAGTGGTTTCATGCCGGGGATGAAGCCGGAATAGAAATTGCTCAGGAAGTCCTCGGAAAGTTCACGGGTTGTGAACAGCGGTAGAATGGGAAAACCGTGTGTGTCTACGGGGTAGTCAATATCCGGGAATTGCACGAACAGGCCTCCTCCAAAGAAATTATTATCAGAAGGAATCATCAGCACATCCAGCTCCTTCGCCTCTCCTGCTTTCCATTCCATCCATTCGCTTGCCGGAATATCTTCCGGGTTTCCCGCAGGGAACAAAGAGAACGGGGTATGTTTCCTTTCATTCGCGATGGAGGAGAGGATGAATTTTCCATCCATCCAGACATAGAGCTTGCATGCGCTTCTCGGAACAAACCTGAACGTGATGTCCTTTGTCGGCGCAACTCTTCCTTGAAAATGGAACGCGTACCTGCCTTTCTCTTTTTTGAGTTTCGTCTTGTGATCCAATAAATCGTCATTATGCAAAGCAAGAAAGTGGCTGGCTGATACGAGACTCATCGCAGGTATGCAGAGTTCGGTGGTCGTTGTTTTGTAGGGAGATGGATAATAGCGCATCTTTAGGCGGTAGGCGTAGAATCCGTACGGATTAGACTGTTCGAGTTGGGTGATGAATTCTGCTGCATCCACATCGTCACTACGCATACCATTGCGCTTCCTGCTGAGATCGTACATTCGCACGATTAGTCCGTTAATTGCGCCGGTCGCTGTCCGGTCCAGTTCCGATGCCTGTAGTTGAAAGGCAGACAGGGATTGATTAAGCAGCTGCGTCATAAGGTGCGGATCGTCAAGTTTCTTGGAATTGGTTTTGTGCACAAGAAGATTGTGGTCGGAGTCGATAACCATGGCCAGTATGTCATCTTCCCGCTTTTCGGGATACGTAACCGTATCCAGGACAAACTCCGCTTCGCTGTGGTTGGAAGGGATCTCGATGTTTTCCTGCCGCACCAATGCGATGCATCGGTTCTGGTCATCAAACACGATGACGTACAGATCCAACTGCCTGGTTATAGGCTTGGATTCAAGGCTCTTGATCTTAATACGTGGACAGCATCCGTTTCCTGTATTGGTCGTCGTGGTGGAGTCCAGCTCAATTTCCAGATCGATGGGTTCATGTGATGCAATGTAGTCTTGATCCTCCTGGCAGAGCCCCGCGATGGGGACGGATACGGTTTTCCCGTCTTCGTCTTTGAGCTTGGCCTTGTCCTTATCCACGGAGACCAGTTCGCCGATAAAGGTTTTTCCGTTTTGGGCGGTCCAAGTGCGCATTTCGGCGAGGGCGGTGGTGGCGACTAGCAAGAGCGCAAGACTAAGATAGATCGGTTTCATTCGTATGGTTCCCCCAATGGATAAACACAACATGTTTAAAATGAATAGCGGATAAGACTTTTGGGGGATAGAAAAATATCAGCGCGACACGATACTGCATCTACTTTGCTTTGCAATTCAGTTTGGGAATCTGAATGATGTGGAGGATGCCTTTGAACACGCCCATAGAGGATGCCGAGATCACGGTGCTGGATTATGAAAGCACAGGATCGATGCGCGGATTTGACAACGAGCCATGGCAGATAGGCTTGGTTTCGTTGAAAGGCGGCAAGGTGGTTGCGGACTCCATGTTTGAGTCGCTGTTGAAGGTGGATGCCAACCGTCCGTTCAATCCGCATGCGCCGGGACGGCATGCCTTGCTTCGTGAGCAAATCGCAACAGCCCCCGCACCGCATGAACTGTGGCCGAGGATCATGACCCGATTAACGACCCACCCGCTTTGTGCGCACAATGTGGCCACGGAGAAAAAGTTTATCCGTTTGATGGCGCCGATGCACCGGTTCGGCATTTGGATCGACACACTCCGCATTGCCCGCAGGGTATGGCCGGGATGTCCGTCCTACGCGTTGGAGGACTTGATTGCAATGCTTGATCTCAAGCCGCGTATTGATGCGCTGTGCCCGGATCGCGCGGCCCACGATGCGCTGTACGATGCCGTGGCTTCGGCCGCGTTGCTCGAGCATCTGATGGAAAAACCGGAGTGGCGGCACGTAACCCTTTGCGAGCTGGCTTCGTTGTAGGGGAATATAATGAGGTTTTTCTTGCTGTTTTCCACATGAAACCCCAGATTGCATAAAATTCAAATGAACATTTGAATGTTTTTAGGGGCACTAGGTCAAATACCGCAACGTTATGCTATTGAACCCAAATAAGGAGGGTGCGGGATGAAAATGAAAACCTCGATCGGAATGGTTCTAATATCCGTAGTGTTAGGTGCTTTTCTGGTAAGTGACCCGTCTGTCATGACTACGAATGCACAGGAAGCGGAGGAATCTGCAGCTACAAACTCCGTTTCATCCATCGAGACCAATGTGCCCGCAGTGCAAACAGTGCTTGATAGTACGTTGCCGGAAGGTGTCAGTCCGGACAGTCCCTTTGCCCAACTGGTTCGCATGGTGCAAGCGGGCGTGGACCAGGGCGTTATTCTGGCCTACATCAAGAAGTCACCCCGCTTCTTTGAGCTGGATGCGGATGACATCATTTACTTAACCGATCTGGGAACGCCCCCTGAAATCATTGAAGCCGCCATGGCCCGGGACCAGGTATTGATCGATGAAGGAATCGGCGTTCAAACCGACGTCCCCGAAACCTCCGCCGATGCCGACGCAACCGAAGAGGAGCCCCCCGAGGTCACGGTAAACGAATTCCAGGACGCGCTATCGCCATACGGTAGCTGGGTCTACGTTGAAGGGTATGGCCGTTGCTGGCGCCCGACTGTAGTGGTTTACAATTCCAGCTGGGAACCCTATTGCGATAACGGCCGCTGGGTCTATACCGATAGTGGTTGGTACTGGATGTCCAACTATTCCTGGGGCTGGGCAACCTTCCATTATGGCCGTTGGTTCCGTCACGCGCGCTATGGCTGGTGCTGGTGGCCGGATACCGTCTGGGCCCCGTCGTGGGTCTGCTGGCGCTATAACAGTAGCTATTGCGGCTGGGCTCCGCTTCCGCCGTATACGGTTTACCGCCCCGGCGTTGGAATCGTATGCCGTGGCACTATAGTGAGCGCCGGATTTAACTTTAATCTGGGTTATGGTGCCTTTACCTTCGTTTCAAACCGGAACTTCTGCGATCCCCAGATCCGCCGGCATCGGATTTCCAGATCCGAAATCAAGAGGATTTACGATCGCACCGAAGGACATCATCGGGTCGATATCGATGCACGGCGGCATACCATCATCAACCGGGGTATTCCTGCACAGCATATTGCGTCGGCATCGCATCGGGAAATCACACCGGTGTCGATCCGATACGGGCGCAACCCGGTCAGACGGTCGGGTAGATTCGAGACATTCAATCGGGACAGGTCCAGCGTTGTTGTGACCCGACCCCGCGCTACCCGCCATACGGGCGCAGCTGCTTCGAGCTCTGGCACCGGGCCAAATGTGAACCGGTCGAGAACATCCCGTAGTGCAGATCCGGCACCTGTGCAGAACCCTCGCCGCTCCAGAACAAGGCCAACGCCCAATGGCAACCGTACAACGGTTCCGCCCAACACGAATACCCGGCGCTCCGGTTCGACTCCGGAACAAAGCACGCCACCCGCCGCCCGGCCCGGCAATGGCAACCATCGCCCAGCTGTCCGGCAGAACAACGGTACTCCGCCGGCTACGAGCTCTGCGACGCCGCGTAGGAGTAGAACAAACCGAAGCAAGCCGCAGCCACAGACCCGGAACCGGGAACCTCGTCCGGCCGCAACGCCCGCCGCCCCGCAAACCCGAAGCAACCGGCCGGCTCCGCAGCAAAGCACGCCACCTGCCGACCGGTCCAGCAATGGAAACCATCGTCCGGCTGTCCGGCAGAACAACGGTACTCCGCCGGCTACAAGCCCTGCAACTCCGCGTAGGAGTAGAACAAACCGAAGCAAGCCGCAGCCACAGACCCGGAACCGGGAACCTCGTCCGGCCGCAACGCCCGCCGCTCCGCAAACCCGAAGCAACCGGCCGGATCCGCAACGGAACAATTCAAGCCGGCCGGCTCAGGTGAGGAAGCCAAAGAAGACTCCCCGTGCGCAACGTAGTACTCAACAGAGCAAACGGCGCAGTACGGCGCCTTCTTCCCGCAGCAAAAAGTCAAAGAAGACTTCCGATACTTAACGGATTGCTGTAGCCGACGGCTACTTCAGCAGCATTTGCTCGGTAGTTTTCCAGTTGATGCAGGGATCGGTGATGGATAATCCATACTTCAGGTCGCCCGCAATCTTCTGGTTGCCTTCTTCGATAAAGCTTTCCACCATGGCACCGGTGATGGGTGAGTTTCCCTTGGCGCGTTGTTTCTGGATGTCATCCCATACCTTGACCTGATTGAGGGCGATCTTGCTGGCATTGGCGTGCGAGCAGTCGACCATCAACGATGGTTCCAGTCCGGCGGCTTCGAGTTTGCAGGCGGCATAGGTGACTTCCGGAATTTCAAAGTTGGGTTGTTTGTCACCACCGCGCAGAACCAGATGGGTATTAGGATTTCCGGAAGTGGTGACCACCGCGGTGTGTCCATCCTGATCAATGCCGAGGAAACTGTGCGGGATACTGGCCGATTCAATCGCGTTGATGGCGACCTGGATATTGCCATCGGTGGCATTCTTGAAGCCCACCGGCATGGATAGCCCGCTGGCCATTTCGCGGTGCGTCTGCGATTCGGTCGTACGCGCTCCGATCGCCGACCAGCTCACCATATCTGCCGTATACTGCGGCACGATCGGGTCGAGAAATTCGGTGGCGATCGGCAGGCCCAGCTTAATGATGTCGAGCATCAGTTTGCGGGCCGCATGCAGACCGTGTTCCATGTCGCATGTGTCGTCGAGGTGCGGATCGTTAATGAAACCCTTCCAGCCGATCGTTGTACGCGGTTTTTCAAAGTAGACGCGCATGACCAGAAAATAGCGGTCCTTGACCTGCTCCGCCAAGGCGGCAAGTCGTCGTGCATAATCGAGCGCCGCTTCCGGATCGTGGATCGAGCAGGGGCCGATCACAACAAGCATGCGGGGATCGTCAAGGTGGATGATATCGCGTACGGTCTGGCGGTCGGATACGACCTTTTCCGTCAGCGTCTTGCCCAACGGCAATTCCGCCTTGAGCTTGGTGGGTGTGATCAGCTTTTTAAGTCCGGTTACGCGGAGATCTTCTGTTAAATGGAGTTCATTCGTCATAATGCGGGGGAATAAAGCACAGAATGCCCGGTTTGGGAAGTGCTGTTGTCAGTTGATTGTTGTCGCTTGATGGGTTGATTTCGAAAATGGAAAGACGGGATTCCCGCAAGGCCATGCGGAGAGCACGCTCTGCCCGCAGGGGCGGATATCCGCAACCGGTGCGGAAGGGGGAATAGGCTATGAAAAAAATGCGCGACCCGCATAAGGCGAATCGCGCATCGATCGTCACGCCTCACACCCTACATGTTATCGACAATGGCCTGGCCGAATTCGCTGCATTTAAGCAGTGTGGCATCATCCATCTGGCGTTCGAAGTCGTAGGTGACCTTCTTGTGGCTGATCGCCCCGTCCACCCCTTTGATGATGAGGTCGGCGGCTTCGGTCCAGCCCATGTAGCGCAGCATCATTTCGCCGGAAAGGATCAGCGAGCCGGGATTCACTTTGTCCTGACCGGCATACTTCGGTGCCGTGCCGTGGGTGGCTTCGAAGATGGCAACGCCGGTGTCGTAGTTGATGTTGGCGCCGGGGGCGATGCCGATGCCGCCCACGCAGGCCGCCAAGGCGTCGGATATATAGTCGCCGTTGAGGTTCAGTGTGGCAATCACATCGTATTCAGCAGGGCGGGTGAGGATTTGCTGAAGCATCGCATCGGCAATGACATCCTTAATGATGATTTCGCGTCCATCGGTCTTGATGACATGCCACGGACCGCCGTCGAGCGGCTCGGCGCCAAACTCCTGCACGGCGGTTTCATAGCCCCAGTCGCGGAACGATCCTTCGGTAAACTTCATGATGTTGCCCTTGTGGACAAGCGTCATGGAGTCGCGGTTGTTGTCGATGGCATATTGGATGGCGGCCTTGACGAGGCGGTGGGTGCCTTCCTGCGATACCGGTTTGATGCCGATTCCGGAAGTTTCCGGGAAACGGATTTTGGTAACGCCCATCTTATCCTGAAGGAAATCGATGACTTCCTTCACTTCCGGCGTTCCTTCCTGCCACTCGATGCCGGCGTAGATGTCTTCCGAGTTTTCACGGAAGATGACCATGTCGGTCAGGTCGGGGCGCTTGACCGGGGAGGGGACGCCTTTGAACCAGCGGACCGGCCGCTGGCACACATACAAATCGAGCATCTGGCGCAGGGCCACATTGAGGCTGCGGATGCCGCCGCCGACGGGGGTGGTCAGCGGACCCTTGATGGCTACGATGTATTCCGTGACCGCGTCGAGGGTTTCGTTGGGGAGCCAGGTATCGTCACCATAAACCGATACCGCTTTTTCGCCGGAGTAGATTTCCATCCATTCGATTTTCTTTTCGCCGCCATAAGCCTTTTCCACGGCCGAATCCAAAACCAGTTTCATGGCGGGGGTGATGTCCACGCCGATTCCATCGCCTTCGATATATGGAATTATCGGATTGTTTGGAACCTGGAGATGGCCGTCGTCGCCCATCGTGATCTTCTCGCCCGCTGTGGGCACGATAATCTTGTCATATGCCATGGTATGCACTCCTTTTTTGTCAAAAATAAGCGTTCAGTTTCCTTGAGACGTCATGCCTTGTCAATGCCTCGCACCCGCTTATGTTATGCCGTGATAGGTGAATCGCTGATGGAATCGGGTACGAGAGTATGCTATTGAGTTGTGATTTTAAGCCGCCATAAGGAATTTGATATGAACTATCGCACACTGGGGAGCACTGATGTTGCCGTTTCTGAAATCAGTCTGGGGTGCTGGACTCTGGGCGGGCTGAACTGGAGCGAAGGAAATTCCGTGGGCTGGGCCAACGTCGACGAGGATGAGGTCGCGGCGGCTATTAAGTGCGCTCTGGATGCCGGTGTGAACCATTTTGACAACGCCGATGTCTATGGCAACGGCCGTGCCGAACAAATGCTGGGCCGCGTGCTCAAGCGGTTGGGTCTCAAGTCGGAGAATTTCATCATTTCCTCCAAGGTGGGGCATTTTCGGGGCACGGCGGAACATGCCTACGATCCGTTGCACATCCGTCACCAGTGTGAGCAATCGTTGAAGAATCTCGGGCGCGAATACATTGATATCTACTATCTTCACCATGGCGATTTCGGGCTGGACGGCGAGTGGCTGGACGGCGCGGCGGAGACGCTGGATGCTTTGGTGAAGGAGGGGAAGGTGCGGCTCAAAGGACAGTCCGCATACAGCGATGCGGATTTCGAGCGCGCCGTGCCGGTGGTGAAGCCCGCTGTGCTTCAGTCGTGGGGAAACGCCTTGCGTCCGAATTTTATCCGGAAGGACAGCGTCGTCGGCAGGTTGTTGGAGCAGCACCATATGTCGTTCGTGGCCTTCAGCCCGTTGCAGCAAGGACTGTTGCTCGATAAATTCGATCCGGAAAACCCGCCCCGGTTTGAGTCGGGCGATGTCCGCAGTGATGATGCCCGTTTCAGTGCGGAAAACCTCCGTATGCTCAAACCTGGAATGGAGCAGCTCAAGTTCCGGTTCGGATCGACGGTCGAGGCCTTGGCGGCGGTGGCCTTGCGGTATGTTCTGAACTACCCGCGGGTGGCCTGCGTAATTCCGGGGTTTCGCAATGAGGGCCAGGTCGCGTGCAATCTCGGAGGTACTGCCAGGCAGCTCAGCGAGGATGACATGGAATTTATCGACAAAGTACTCGAAAACGGAGCCTCGCCGGTCTCGCGCCGCTAAACTGCTATCTTCTTGGTTTTTACGAAAACTCTTAATAAGCGGGACCTGTTTCATGTTTTTTTGGAGTGGTGAAAAATGCTCCAGTGACGTACCATTACGTACATGAGATTAGTGTCAGTCATCGTTCTGTTATTCATGGCTTTTTTCTCCGGCGTCAACGAATCCGCCGGGGAATTGCTCGTACATGTGGGGGACTCGACTGCTACCGTCCGGAGTCATTTGGGGGAGCCCAATATCGAGTTTCCGCTGCACGGCCAACTGATTCAGGATTATGGCTACTGTGTCATTACCTCCAAGGATGGCGTTGTTGTGTCCATCAAGGAACGAAGTGATTCCTCCGCTCCAGCAAAAGCAAAGACGCAAGAGGATTCCGCTGCTCCGACGATGCAGAGTATGCTGGCTAAAGCCAATGCGGGCGATGCAGAAGCACAATATTGCCTGGCATACTGCTACCATTCGGGAACCCCGGTGAAGAAAGACATGGATGCCGCTCTTCGATGGTATACCCTTGCCGCCATGCAGGGGCACGTGGCTGCGCAACATAATCTGGGTCTGATTTACATGAGGGGTGAGGATGCAGAGCAGGATTATGAACAGGCCTATACCTGGGCTCTCCTTGCTGCCGGAAACGGCAACGACTCCTTGCTTCAGGCGCTTAGAGGGCATGTGACCCGCGAGCAGATGGCAGCCGCAACATCCAGGGCCTCCCGGATTCTTAACGGGACTGAGCCTTCGCCCTACGGTTTGCCTGATGTTGCTCAAAAAAAATCCTCCGACCCGGCAGGATCGTCCTCAGACTAATCCGAGCTCCCGGAACAGTGCGTCCGCGGTCTGCTTTCGCGGTTTCCGATTACAATACCGATCATGATCAGGGCCATCCCGATCAGCGAGGGCAGGGATGGCGATTCGTTCGGGAGAAACATCCAACTAAGCAGGGCACCGCTTAAGGGAATCAGGAATTTCCAGAGATTGAGTCGGGAAACTTTCATTCTTCCGAGCAGATGGAACCAGATGGCGAAGGCCGTGGCTGAAATAACGGCAAGCCAAAGCAGCTGACCATAAAAGACCGCGGGCAGATCCAGTTGCGGAGCACCTTCGAATGGCCGGGCAACCAGTAGCAATGCAACGCCGCCGATCAACATCTGGATACTGTTCAGCGCTACGGGTGGCAACCCGCCTTTCCGCTTGGCTACCACCACATTCCCAACGGCCGATACCACCGAACCGCTCAACAGAAGCATCAGACCGAAAAACTCCTTCATGCCAACCGAACTCCATGGCTTGGCCGCCAGACTGATGGATGCGACGCCGGCCATGCCGAAAATGATGCTGACCACCGTTTGGCGTTGGAGCTTGTCGTCATGCATCAGAAGGTGCGCCACCAGCGCCGAACAGAGGGGGCCGGCGCCGATCATGATGGCCCCTTCGGCACCGCGAACCCACGACATGCCGATGAAAAAAGTCGCATAAAGGAAGATCGTATGGAACAGGCTTACCAGCAGCACCGTAGGGAATTCCTTTTTCAACAAACGCCAGGGAGCCATCAGGCTTCCGCACAGGGGGATCTGGATGAGTCCGGCCAGTATGAAACGCATCCCCGCCAGTGTCAGCGGTGTCTGGTATTCCAGCGCATGCTTCACCGTCACAAAGGCCGACGACCACAGCAGGCATGCCAGAATCGCCAGTAGGTTATTCTTAAGGGTCGGGGAAAACATGAGCGCTATGCCGTCAAGATAAAAAAACCCGTTCGGTTTGAACGGGTTATAAAGTGGTGGGCGATAGAGGATTCGAACCTCCGACCCCTACCATGTCAAGGTAGTGCTCTAACCAACTGAGCTAATCGCCCTCAAAAAGAAGACGGAATATACGGATCGGCCTGAGTCGTGTCAACCAGCTCGAAGAAAAAATTGAGAAGTATTGCCTGCCGCGTATTTCGTATTCTCACTCACCTGAATCGTGACGGTTGAGGCTTGAAACGGCTCCGTCTTGCTTGAAAAGGGGATAGGGAGGGGCTTCGACTCCTGATCGGCGTCAATACCAGTCGGCGTAATCGGCGGGCGGCACCGCTACTGACCGGATGACTTGACGAGGGCGAAGAAGCGATCTTCGTATTGCTCCCACAGTCCGTTTTGCTTAAGGAAATCGGCGAGGCCATTGATGAGCGACGGGTCCCGCGAGGCATCGAGGAAGGCTTGGTCGATGCGCTGGGCAAGACTGTTTTCCTGGGCAAAAACCTGATTCCGGATGTCCTGGATATTTCCCTGTGCCGAGTTTTGAACCAGCTCGACCATCAGCTTGAGCAGGCAGACTTCCCACGGATCGTCAACGCCGAGCAGAATGGCGCTTAGCGGGTCATTCTGCATTTTGACCTCCTGCTTCACCCGGTCGAGAACATTGTCAAGATGGTCGCTGACGACATATTCCTTGAGTTCCCGTTTCTGGAGGCGGAACCCATACTGGAGAATGCGAAGTTCGCCGGCATGTTCCGAGAGCCATTCGGCATACTGGCGTGCTTCCGGGCCGAAATCATCGAGATCCATCTGGCCGAGGCCCTGGGGGGTTATGATTTCGGGCTTCAGCGCCTTCAGATGGCCTTCGCGCACACGCACCTTATCGATGCTGTCCATCAGCTCGCTGACCAGATAGTAATTGACGATCGTATCGCCAAACGTCTCCAGCCGGCTGGTGGGCGCACTGACCAGTTCGGTGTTGTTTACCGCGTACCAGAAATTGAATTGGTTTTTTTTATCCATAGGTCGTCGTATTGCGTATTGCGTATTGCGTATTGCGTATTGCGTATTGCGTATTGCGTATTGCGTATTGCGTATTGCGTATTGATTCTCGGGGGACCGTTGGTGTGGGTCAATAAGTAAAACGCAATACGTCGCGGGCTTACTTCAGCGTGGTTTCATTTTTCTCGTAGTCGGCGAATTTCATCGAGACCACTTTGGAGATTCCGCGGGTCTGCATGGTGACTCCGTATATGACGCTGGCGGCGGCAATCGTCTGCCGACTGTGGGTGATGATGACAAACTGGGACATCGATAGGAAGTCCTTCAGCGCATCGACGAAACGATTGATGTTTGCGTCGTCGAGTGCGGCATCTAATTCGTCCAGCACGCAGAACGGGCTGGGCTTGACCTTAAAGAGTGAGAAGAGCAGGGCGACGGCGGTCATGGTGCGCTCGCCGCCGGAAAGCAGGGAAATCGTTTGCAGCTTCTTGCCGGGCGGGCGGGCAATGATTTCGATGCCAGCTTCCAGTATGTCCTCGTCGTCGGTCAACACGAGCTTGGCGGAGCCTCCGCCGAAAAGCTGCTTGAACATGCCTTCAAAATTCGCGTTCACCTTGTCGAAGGTTTCCTTGAACATTTCGGTGGTGGTCGAGTTGATCGTCTTGATCATATCGAGCAACTGCTGCTTGGCGGCAATCAGGTCATCCTGCTGCTTGTTGAGGAAGGCAAAACGCTCTTCGTATTCGGCATGTTCATCGATGGCTACCAGATTGACCGGGCCCATGGAATCGATCTTGGCCTTAAGTTCGGCCACGCGGGTTTCGATCTCGTCTCGATCGGGAACCTCGTCGTTTTCCCAGTGCGGGGCCTCCGCCTCCGCAAGCTCTTCCTTCGTGATATGGTAGGTGCCTGTCACCCGTTCGAGGGCGTTGTCGTGCCGCATCTTGAATTCGGCACGCTCAACCTCGATCCGGGATTTTTTGTTCAGTTCGCTTTCGAGCGTATCACGCAGGCCGCGCAGCCGGTTTTCAGCCGTCGTGAGTATGCGGATGGTTTCCTCGCGCCGCGCCCGCTCGCTTTCAAGGGTCTGCGAGGTTTCCAGCAGGCGTGCTTCCAGCGGTTCGATTTTGCCGCTTTCCTCTTCGATCGAATTCTTCAGGTCGTCAATGCGCCGGTTGTAGGAATCGATTCCGCCCGTGCGGTCGTGGATCAGCTCTTCCAGTTCGCGGATGCGGGCTTCCATCGGTTGCTTGCGGTTGTTCAGATGCTCCAGTGCAGAGGTTTTTTGCGAGAATACGATACGATGCTCGGAGGTGACCGACAGGGCATCGGAACGGCGCTCCTCGATCTCGTTCAGGGCCTTGGTCTGCTCGGCGATCTGCGTGCGTACATGGGCCTGCCGGTTGCGCGTTTCCTGCACTTCGTTGGCGAGCCGCGAGCGCAGCTCGACCCCTTTGCTTTCGGTTTCCGTGAGATTGTTGAATTCAAAGGTAACGGTTTCAACCCGCTCCTGTGCCGATGCGGTTTCGCGCACAATGACCTGCCGCTCGCCTTCCTGCAGGGCGAGTTCGCGTCGATATTCCTCCAACTGCTGGCGGGCCCCGTCGATGGTGGTTGCCATGTCGGATTCTTCGGTGCGGAGTGTGGTTACGGTTGCTTCCAGTTTTTCGATGTCTGCATTCAGCTTTTCGATTTCATCCTGTAGCTGTTCGCGCATCTGATGGCGTGCCAGCGGACTCTTGTCTTCCGTGCCCGGCATCCAGAGTTCCGAAGAGCCATCGCCTGAGATGATGGTTCCATTCTGCGATACCACGACTGTGTCGGACGAAAGAACATGAGGGATCTCGGATTCGGATCCAACCACGCGGACATTCCAGAAAAGCCGGCGGACCAGCGGCGCGACTTCATCGCCAAAGGTGACGCAGTCCAATAGGCCCTTGCCGACGGGCGAGGAGGTGTCGAAGGATGCCTCTTCCATGCTTGAGTTTACGCTGAGCAAGCGGGCGCTGCCGGCGTCCTGGTCGCGCAGCCATGCGAGGGCTTCGCGGGCATAGGCTTCGTCGCGGATCACGATGGCATCGAGGCAGGGGCGCAGGATCGCTTCGAGCGCGGTCTGGTATTCCGGGGTCGTTTTGAGCTGTTCGGCCAGCGGTCCAATAATGCCGGCCCGGTCGGGCGTGAAATCGGCAGGCGGATCCAGCAGGAGCTGGGCACCGGGCGGAAAGCCGGCCTGACGGGCTTCGCCGCCGGATAGCATTTCCAGCTGGGCGCGCTTTGCGGCTGCGGTCTTCTGTTTTTCGTTCAGTTCCTTTTCGTTGTCGACGATCAGATCCTTGCGAGTTCCGCGTTCACTGTTGAGCTGGGTGAGCATCTCGGCCTGTTCCGCCACTTTGGAAGACAGGGTTTCCACCTTGGCGTCCATTTCCCCGCGATGTTCAAGAAATTGCTTGAGCGAACGTTCCAGTTCCGATTTTTCCGTGGCGAGCCGTTCCTTCTTGAGCATGGCGGACCGGTCGCGTGCATCCAACTCGTTCAGTTCGTTCTGCATCTTGGAGGCCGTGCTGTCGAGCGCCACCGATTCATTGCGCAGGTCGTTCACCTTTGCTCGGGTTGCATTCATCTGGTCTTCGACTTCTTTTTGTGCGGCGGTAGCCTTTTCGAGTTCCGCCTGGGCGGCCCCTTTTTCAGTTTCGGCAACCGCCATGTCGGCAATGATTTTATCCAGCTCGTTGCGGTGGGCCTCGAGGCGGATGCGGGCCTCTTCGGTTTCCTGCGAGTTGCGCTGGGCCAGGGTGGACAGTTCCGCAATACGATCGGTGTTCATGGCGATCAGGTTGCGGGTGCGCTCCAGGTCGCTGCGTGCGGCTGAGGCCTGTTCCATCGCTTCGGAAATGGTCTGCTCCAGTTGCGAGAGCGCCTGCCGGGAGGATTCCGCTTCGGTTTCCGCCGCTTCCACCTGACCATGCAGTTCGCCGACCTTTTGTTCGAGCACCTGTAGTTCCCCGGTCAGCTCGTTGATCTTTAATGCGTATTCCTTGAGTCGTTCGCGCGTGACATAGATGTCGAGGCTGCGCATTTCTTCGGAAAGATCCTTGTAGCGCTTGGCTTTGCCGGCCTGACGCTGGAGAGAGATAATCTGCCGCTTGACTTCGCGGATGACGTCGGCGAGTCGAAGCAGGTTGGCTTCGGTATGTTCAAGTTTGCGCAGCGCCTCTTTCTTGTCGGCTTTGTATTTGGTGATGCCGCTGGCTTCTTCAAAAACGCCGCGGCGATCTTCCGGACGCGCCGAGAGAATCTGGTCGATCTTACCCTGTTCGAGTACGGAGTAGGAATCGGTGCCGACGCCGGTATCCATGAACAGCCGTTGGATATCCTTCAGGCGGCAGGCCTTGCGGTTAAGAAAATAACCGCTTTCGCCGGAGCGGAACACGCGGCGGGTGATGCATACTTCGTCGTATTCGATGCCCAACGCGTCGGTGCAGTCGGCCAGTGTAATGCTCACTTCGGCCATGCCGAGCGCCTTGGCGGAGTCGGTGCCGTTAAAAATAACATCTTCCATCTTCGCGCCGCGCAAGGCGCGGGCACGCTGTTCGCCCAGCACCCAGCGTACGGCGTCGGAAACGTTGCTCTTGCCGCAGCCGTTCGGGCCGACGATGGCCGTCATGCCCGGTTCGAATTCCAGCTTGGTTTTGTTCGCGAAGCTCTTGAAACCAATAATTTCCAGCGTTTTCAGGTACACCTGTGCCTCCTCCAAAAAAAGATAGAGGAAGGTAGCACAAACCGTAGGCGGGATTAAAACCGAATTTCCGCTGAAAGTAGGGCAAAAGTCATCGCAAGAGAAGGATTTGAAGGTCGACAAGCCTAGGGCTGTTTGACAATCTCTTTTGTGTTCAACTGAAGGAGTTTCGATTCATGCCGGCTAAACGAGAGTACAACGTCAAGGGGACAAACGATTTTCTGATACTTGCAGCTATTTTCTTTTTCCTGTGCCTATGGGCCGTCAAGGATGCGTGGTTCCCTTCCGAAAAGGTCCTGAAGAAACACCCCTTGAAGGTGGATGTGGTGTTTGCCGTGTCCGGTACGGTGAAGGATGTCAAGGTTGGCGTGGGCGATCCCGTTGGGGAAAACGAACTGCTCGCCGAATTGCGCAGCGATCGCGTTGCCGTGGAATATGACAAGGCCAAGGAGGCCTACACCGAAGCCAAGAATAAGCATATGGAACTGGAAAAGGAGTTGGCTCAAGGCTCCGGCAGTGCGGGCTCGAGTGACGCGGCCCCGGATCTCCAAACCCGTTTGGAAACGTCGCAGCAGACCATGGATGAGGCACTGGCCAACGTGGAAGAGCTGAGAAACGTATTGGATTCCTCGGAGCTCAAGGCCCCCTCCAAAGGTACCGTCCAGAAGGTGCTGATTGCCCCTCATACCATGGTGGCGGCCGAGCAGACGGCTTTCATTATTAATCCGAAGGACCATTTTTACACCTTCAACAAGAGTTTGACCGTGTTCAGTTTCATTCTCTTCTGGGTCTTCCTGGCAGTCCACATCCTTGCGCGTTAGTTTTTCGCGCTAATTCATTAATATTGACCGGATTAACTTGACCGTTTATGTGGTCTGAATAAGATCCGGGGTTCAATTTTTACATAACGGGCTTCCGTTTTGTTGAACTATTTAAAAATCAAGGAGATATGAAAGATGACGAAACGAGATTTGGTGATGCGCATTGCAGATGAAACCGGATTGATCCAGCAGGACGTCTATGCAGTAATCCAGAAGAGTCTGGACTACATTGTTGAAGCCCTCGAACAGAACGATACCGTTGAATTTCGTAATTTTGGTGTATTTGAAGTACGCGAGCGCAAGCAGCGCATCGGCCGTAATCCCAACAAGCCCGAAAACGTTGTGACCATTCCTGCGCGCAAGGTGGTTAAATTCAAGCCGGGAAAAATCATGCGCCAGAAGATCACGGGCGAGTAACCCCATTGCCGGTTTGAAATGGTTGATTGACGATCGAATTGGCGTTGCCCGTCTGCGGCATAGTCGGTCTGTAAATCCCCAATCGGAAATCATCAATCGGAAATAAGTTAATGGCTTCAAACGAATTCCAGCCTCTTCAAGGCATGTCCGACATTCAAGCGCCGGAAATCTATATCTGGCGCATGATGGAGGAACGGGCGCGTGCGCTCTTCACGAGTTATGGTTACGAAGAGCTCCGCACCCCTGTGCTTGAAAAACTTTCCGTCTTCCAGCGCTCGCTCGGCGATACCACCGATGTGGTCAAAAAAGAAATGTATTCCTTCAAGCCGAGCAAGCACGAGCTGGCTATGCGCCCGGAAGGCACGGCGGGAACCATCCGCCATTTGGCGGGTAGGGGCGAAGAGGGGCTAAACGCCCGGGTTTTCTACATCGCCCCGATGTTTCGGTACGAGCGCCCGCAAGCCGGACGCAAGCGCCAGTTCCATCAGGTCGGTGTTGAAGCGACAGGCGATCCGAATCCGCTGGCTGATGCAGAGTGTATTGCACTGCAAAAAGGGTTGCTCGACTCATGGGGCTTAACCGGCTCTAAAATCCAGATCAGTACCCGTGGCGAGCCCTCGGATCGCAAACCCGTGGCCGATGGACTGCGCGCGGCGCTGCAGCCGCACCTGACGGATTTGTGTGAAGATTGCCAGCGTCGTATTGATGAAAACGTGTTGCGCGTGATCGACTGCAAGAACGAAAACTGCGGCAAGATTGTCGATCAGATCCCTTCTGCCATTGAATTCATGAGCGATGCGTCGCGTGCCTACCTCGATCAGGTTGTGGATGCGCTGAACACCATGGGAATCGAAGTGGTGGTCAATCCAAAGTTGATCCGCGGACTCGACTATTACGTGCACACCGTTTGGGAAATAAGCCATTCCGCACTCGGTGCGCAGGATGCGTTGGCCGGCGGTGGCCGCTACGAAATCGCGCTGGGCAAGAAAGCCATTCCGGGTGTCGGTTTCGCGGTCGGCTTTGAGCGGGCCATCATGGCGCTCGAAGCCTGCGGAATCACGGCAGAACAGTTTGCTCCGGACGGCGGCGTTTGGCTGGTGTCGCTGGGCGAGGCCGCTTTGGCGGAAAACATGAAACTGGCCACCGAACTTCGATCCAAAGGGATTCGGTGCGGCCTGGAGCTTTCCGCCAAAAGCATGAAGGCGCAGATGCGCAAGGCCGACCGCGCCAAGGCCGCCAAAGTAATCATTCGCGGCGACGACGAGCTCGCCAGGGGAACCGCTGTTGTTAAGGACATGAAGGAAGGTTCGCAACAGGAATTGAATTTAGAGGAAGTAATACGTGATGCGTGAAACGTGAGCCGTGATTGCCGATCAACCGATCGTCACGCCTCACTCGTCACGCCAAGGAGAATACCATGCATCGATATAGAACACACAATTGCGGCGAACTCAGAAAAGAAGACGTTCATCAAATCGTTAAGCTTTCCGGCTGGGTACACAGCGTGCGCGACCATGGCGGAATCATTTTTATCGACCTGCGCGACCACTATGGACTGACCCAGATCGTGATCGATCCTTCGCAGCCTTTCTATAAAGGGGTTGAGCATTGGCGTGTTGAGTCCACGATTTGCTTCACCGGCCAGGTGGTTGACCGTATTCCCGAGGCCATCAACCCGAAGCTGCCTACCGGCGATATCGAAGTGGTTGCCAAAGAGATGGAAACCCTCGGTGAATCCAAGGTGATTCCTTTTCAGGTTTCCAAGGAGGAAGAGTGCAATGAAACGATGCGGCTCGAATACCGTTTCCTCGATCTGCGCCGCGAAAGCCTGCACAACAACATTGTTCTGCGTTCCAAGGTGATTTCCCGTATGCGCGAGTTGATGACCGGCGAAGGCTTTATGGAAATCCAGACGCCGATTCTTACCAACAGCTCGCCCGAAGGTGCGCGCGACTACCTCGTTCCGAGCCGCGTTCATCCCGGTAAGTTCTACGCTTTGCCGCAGGCCCCCCAGCAGTTCAAACAGCTGCTGATGACCTCCGGTTTCGACCGCTACTTTCAGATTGCCCCGTGCTTCCGCGACGAAGACGCCCGCGCCGACCGTTCGCCGGGCGAGTTTTATCAGCTCGATATGGAAATGGCTTTTGCCACCCAGGACGATGTGTTCGAAGTGAACGAAAAAGTACTCCACAAAATCTTCACCGAGTTTTCCGAAAAGACCGTCGACGACATCCCGTTCCAGCGCATTCCTTATAAGGAAGCGATGGATAAGTATGGCACGGACAAGCCGGATCTGCGCAATCCGCTGATCCTCCAGGATGCGTCGGAGCTCTTCCGTAACTGCGACTTCAAGGCATTCGCCGGCGTGGTTGCTTCCGGCGGGGTTGTCAAGACCATCGCCGCCAAGGGTTGCGCCGACAAATCGCGCAAATTTTTCGACGACATGATCAAGTTTGCCCAGGGCGTCGGCTCCAAGGGCCTCGGCTACCTGCGCTGGATTGACGGGGAGGTACAGAGCCCGATCGCCAAGTTCCTTTCCGAAGAAACCATGAACCAGCTCAAGGAGCTCGGCGGGGTGGGCGACGGCGACGTGATGTTCTTCATCGCCGACAAGGAAAAGGAAGCCACCCACATCGGTGCATGCGTCCGCGAAGAACTTGGCCATCGTCTCGAACTCATCGATCCTGACGTCTTTAAGTTTTGCTGGATTGTCGACTTCCCGATGTATGAACTCGACGACGAAGGCAAGGTGGAGTTTTCGCACAACCCGTTCTCAATGCCGCAGGGCGGAATGGATGACTTGCTGAACAAGGATCCACTGGACATTCTAGCCTACCAGTACGACATTGTATGCAACGGCACCGAGCTTTCATCCGGCGCGGTTCGAAACCATAGTCCGGAAATGATGGTCAAGGCGTTCGCGATTGCCGGCTACGACCAGTCCGTGGTCGAATCCAAGTTCCCGGCGCTGTACCGCGCGTTCCAGTACGGTGCGCCGCCGCACGCAGGTATCGCCCCCGGTGTTGACCGCATCATCATGTTGCTGGCAAACGAGCCCAACATTCGCGAGGTTATCGCGTTCCCGATGAACCAGAAGGCGCAGGATCTTTTGATGGGTGCACCCGGTGAGGTCGAGTTCAATCAGATACGCGATCTGCATCTCAAGCTCCATCTCCCAAAGAAGGTGGAAAAGGAAGCCGTTGATGAATCCGAGCCCGATCTGCGGGCCTAGGTTCTAGGTTCGGAAAGCTGGATGAAAAAGGGCTGGATCCGCGATCCAGCCTTTAATTTGCCGAATGGTATCGGTTGTGCGGAACAAATTTTTCCGGAAGTAATGCGCGTATTTCGAGGCACGGCAATGGTCTTGCGGTGTGGAATCAGTGCCTGTTTGATGTCCGTGCGTTTCTTATCGATGGTGGAATTGGCAGGATGCGCTATTCCACCCATCCCACCACCGTGGGGGCTCCTCCTCCGGCGCTGTTTTGGGGAAGCATCACGATTTCGCCGTTGGGTCCATATGGGCGCGAATTGTCGTACTTGACCTTGCCGCTGCCACAATGGGTGAAGTCTCCGCGAGGACAGATGAATGCTCCGTTGACTTCAGCATCCCCTGCAATCTTGATATCTCCGTTGTGGGCGTATATCAGGCCATAGGCGATACATCCGGATCCAACGACCAAATCACCATTTATGCTCATGAATGATGGAAGACCATTTGAGTTTTTGTGCGTCATGCCTCCGAGCACTTCGATGTCACCGGTAGCGATGACGCATCCTTCAACGGTGCTGCTTCCTGCAAACTTGATGCTGCCTTCCACCCACAGGATGCCGTGGGAGGGTCGGACAACCTGCAAGGCGCCGATCACCAGCGTGCCGTTATTCGGCATTTCGTCCTCGGAAATATAGGTATCGGTGATGAGGTCGTTCCACTGCTTGTGGGAATAATCCTGCCCGGTCGTATCGGTTGCTGCTGCGAAAACCCGGAACGGTTCAAGATCGATTTCGATCATTTGCCTGGGAACAGGCATTTCGGTTTTTGTCCCGGTAATAAAGTAATCCGGTGCCTGCCATTTTGCCCAGGAGGGCAATGGGATTGTCGGAGCTGCGGCATCGCCATTGATTTTTGCATTGCCTCCGGACATGTCAATCGATGTGCTGGAGGAGACTGATCCACCATTCTGGAAGTTTGCACTTCCTTTCATGGAAAGGGTTCCGTTTACATGAGCTGTTGCGCCTGCCAGATCAATGTACGACGCCCCCGTCATGCCGGCGTCGCCTCCACAGAACAGGGCCCCGTCGAAGAGTTGCAGCACTTCCTGGGAAACCGCTTCGCCTCCCGTGCCTCCGAAATGGATGACTACAGCCGAACTGACGATTTGACCGTCGCAGGAACCCGTCGAGGTGAGCAGATATTCGTCCGTGTCGTCGTCCGTTGATAACAGGGCGGTTTCTGCGTTATGGGGTGTGATCGAGATGGATGCAGATCCATTGTCCAGTACCACGTCGGGGCATGTCTGGGTCAGGAAGCCGGTGTCCTCCTTGATCATGGCGAAGGTTTTGTAGACGCCTGCTTCTGCAATGATTTGAGCCTTGAGACGGGCAATGCTCTTTCGCGTTGCATATGTTTTCTGCATCGCGGTTTTGATTAGAAGGGTTGATCCCATCGCAAGAAGACCGATGAAGATCAGGCATAGCAGAAGAGTATAGCCTTTCTTTTTTTCGGATTTTTTTGTGCGGTATTCCATGTCTAGTTTCCAGTATTTCGTGGTGTTAGTTCGAAGTTGCAGAGTGTTTTCTGTGTTTTCATGGTGTTGTTTTGACCTCTGACGGTCTCCTGGGCTCCAATGGAAATCCGCAGGGGAGAGGACAGCGGCTGGTTGTCGATCAGGGCCTCGAATTGGCCGTACTCCGGCGAATTAACAAAGCTTCCTCCTATATCGGTGATTGCAGTATTCCCCGGCCATTGGATGGCGATGTCTTTTAATTTCGGGGTAGCGAGTCCATCACTACTGGCAAACAAGGTGACGTGGTATTGTACATAGCGTTCATAGGGTACCATGATCGATCCGGGGGAGGGTATGGTGGACACACTGTTCCAGCTCGGAGCATCCGAGAGGTTTGAGGAGCTGCCGGTGCGCACTTTGATATGGATCCGGGTTCCGCGCGGACAGTCTTCCGACCAATCAATGGAGTCGTAGTTCGGTTGTTCCATGTGGGTGTCCATAACCGGCGAAATGAAAGTGCCGCTGGCGGGATACGTGGTATGAAGCATGGTTACGCCTACGACTTGGGGAAGGTCGGATATGCCGGTGCGGGATGCCCACACGGGTCGGACAAGATCATCATGGTCTGGAGCTTGCGATAGAGGAATCATGAAGGTTCCGGTGGCTCCAGGGAATATTTCATTCCATATCCGGGGACAGGCGTTTGCCGGTGCAGAATCAATTCTGAATGTAACTGCGTAGCTTTTTTCGCTCTCGACCGGATAGTCAAGATAGTCGGACCAGGCCGTTCCTCCTTGGGGAATGGTGATATTGTTAGTGTTTCCAAAGGTGATCCGAAAAGGATGGCCGATTGTATCGGGGGTGATGTTGGTGCTGGAAACGCACTCGTCGATGTAGGCTTCCGTGATGGATAAATTCTGACTACCGGAAGCGCTAAAGGCGATGCGGCATGACAAACCATCGTTTTCCAGCGATGCCCCCCAGGGCATATCCTCTCCACGGATCAGTGTGCGAATGATGCTTCCGGCGAAAAAGTTGCCATCCCCATCTCTGCCCGTTGAATCGCCCGTCTGGGCGGCTGCGGTCCAGTTGGTCGAATTACCATCAAGGCGCAGGGCTAAATCGGGCGGGTTGTAGCTGAAATCCAGCGCGCCTACGGTGGTGTTCGATTTGACGCAGCCATTGAGCTCGAAGTTGGTGTCTTCCCATCTATCGTTATAGAAATCAATCTCCATGGAGTCGCCAATCTGGGTGGCGGGGAGTGTCAGCTGGTGGTACCCACTCCACGTGCCGGAGGCGTTGTATTCCTGAAGCGGAGTGGGCGATCCGGAAACCGGCTGGGCTTCTGCTTCGCGTTCGATTTGGGAACTGGAAACATGGAGCGTGTCGACTCCCAGTGCATAGCCGGAACTTTGGCTTTTTTTCCCTGTTACGGTCAGCTTCAGGGTGTGCTTGCCGGGCGTCAGGATGCACGAGCCCAGATTGACTTCGCGATCCAGTTTCCTCTCGCTATTGTAGCCGTCATACACATTGCCCTGCGATACGATTTTCCAGTCGCATACATTATCCAAAAGTCCGGTCGTTGACGCATGTTCACCATTGGCGGCACGTGCCCCGTTTTCATCGGAGCAAACACGGCTCAATTGTATTTGCCGTTCTGTGATGTTCAGGGAGTTGTCGCGGGGATGGAAGGCGGTGCGCAAGAGGCGCTTGCCGTCGGTGGAGACATGATAGATTACGGTCGTGTCCCAGTTAATACCACCTTGGCTGTTTGTGGTGATGGTGCTATCGGTGCACAGGGGGAAGCTGATGCCAGTGTGACGTGGTTGGGCTTCAGGAAAGAATGCCATTTCGGAAAGGGAACTAAGTCGCATCTCCTTTTGCATTCGACCGGCAACCAGACGAATGTCGGTATCGGTTTTATCTTGGGCTATCTGGCGGTTTTGTTCTTTCTGTAGAGTGATGTAGCTGCCGATAGCCAGGGTGATGGCAACAACGGTAATCGACAAAGCCGTCATGGCTTCGATAAGGGTAAACCCGTTTTTTCGGAGTGATGGTTTCATGGCGATAGTCTACATCGTGGTTAGAAAGGTAGTGACCTGTTCCGGGGGAAGATCGAATGAGAGGGTGTTCCGGTTCCGGACCCAGACGTCGATGGCAATCTCCGCTAGATTGGTTGCCGGGTAGGTGATGGTGGTCGACAGTTTGAAGCCCCCGTTGTCATCGGGCTGTCCAGAAGGATCGATCACCATGTCGTCAACGGCCCATTGCGAAAGGTCATCAAAGCTGGCCATGGACATCCGCTCGATCCTGTTTTTTGCCAATTGAACAGCGGTCTGCCGGGCATTCGCCAAGTCGGCGAGACGGGAGGTTGATACCGCTAACCGGCTCGCTCCAGCAATACCAATGGCAAGAATCGTAATGCCAACCATAGCTTCGACGATGGTCGAGCCTTTTTTATTCGCCGCAAAAAGAAAATTAAAAACATGCATAATAAAAACAGAATTAATAAGTTAAAAGGTGACAAAGCAATAGATGTTAGCAAAATGTGTACCATAGCAATAGAATGTTGAGCTGAAATAACTTTGTGCCAGTCCAATGATTAAAATGCCTATATATCTGTATATATATTGATCGATGTAATAATAAATATTGCGTATTGAGAATATTATAAAGTAGTTAACTAGATTGCCGTTTTTGAGAATTTGGTGGGTGCGATCTGTTGTCATAGTTCGTATATGCAGAGCTGGCCATTGAGTCTGATGACGTGAAATGGTGGTTTCCCAGAGTGTTTCAATCCGGGGTTTTTATCCGCGAATTGGTCGCTGGTGTAGATGACGGCAGTTATTATTCTCCGTTCTTGCGTTCCGGCTTTTTGGGATGGTTCCTTGATCGAACTATTGGATCGGGTTACTAAGATTGCAGTGCAACCGGAACCCTGAAACGAAGACTATGACCGAATTCCTTACATCATCCGCCTTGCTGCTGGTTCTGCTCAATCCTTTTTTGGTGATCATCTACTTGATCGACGTGGTGCAAAAACTCGACCGGCGAAAGTTTTTATGTGTAATGGTGGGCGCCGGTGGAATTTCCGCCGGTGTTTTCTGTGTGTTTGCGGTGGCGGGCGATGCGATCTTTTCCGATCTGGTCCGGGCCGAGTTTGCCTCGTTCCAGATTTTTGGCGGAATTGTCTTTCTGCTGATCGGTATCCAGTTTGTTTTCCATGGACCAACGGCCATCGAGATTTTACGGGGCGAATCGGATCAGTTGACCGGCGCCATTGCGATACCTGGGCTCATCGGACCGGGAACGATCAATGCCAGCGTTATCCTCGGGAAGCGAAGTAGTCCTGAAATAGCTTGTGCGTCTGTGCTGCTCGCGGTCGTTGTCTACATCCTGATCATGGTGTTGTTGAAAGTGCTTCACGACTTTGTGTTGCCGCGCCGTGAACGGTTGGTGCAGCAGTGTATCGAGATCGCGGGGCGTGCGCACATGGGCAGAGAAGTTCTGATTATTTCGTGTCCTAAGAGCTGGCCGCCTGAAGGAGGGGCGACCAAGCTTCCTTAATACAACTCATATTTGCAGAGTATGCCGTCGAGGCCGCCGGCGCGGAGGAGTTGCTTCCATTCGGGTTTAAGGCCGAGTTTTTTCGCCAATGCCTGGTCGCCGTAGTAAATGAATGCGGTGGAGCCGGTGCATTTCTGTTTGAGGAAGTCGCCGAACTCTTTCAGCAGAATCGCAACGCCTTCGGAGTCGCCGAGCCGGATGCCGTAGGGCGGGTTGGTGACGAGGGTGGTATTGCTGAATCCTTCCAGATCATGAAAGTCGGAGCGCCGGACTTTGATGGTTCCAATCTCCGGCAGGGTGTCGCGGTTGGCGCGAACGGACTTCACGGCATCGGCGCTGATATCGCTTCCCTTGATCAAACCGTCCGGTATGTTGACGGTTTCGTTGTTGGCCTGGGTCTTGATCTGGTTCCAAACGGTTGCGTCGAAATCGGGCAGGCGCAGGAATCCGAATTTATGGCGCAGATAGGCGGCGGGAATGTTGCCGGCTTTCATGAAGGCTTCGCATAGCAGGGTGCCGGAGCCGCAGAAGGGATCATAGAGCGGGCGTTCGCCGTTCCAGCCGGTGAGGCGAATGATGGCGGCGGCGAGGGTTTCCTGCATGGGTGCCTCGACGGACTGTTCGCGATAGCCGCGCTTATGCAGCGATCCGCCGCCGAGATCGACGCTGATGCGCGCCTTGTTCTGGTGGATATAGAGGTTGAGCTGCAGATCCGGGTTGCGGGTGTCGACGTTCGGGCGTGCGCCGGTTTTGTCGCGGAACTGGTCGACGATGGCATCCTTGAGAATCTGCCCGGCATACTGGGAGTTACGGATGTTGCTGTCGGCCACATTCGAAGTGATGGCAAATGTTTTGGTGAGCGTGAGGAAACCGGACCAGTCGATCTGCTGTGCGGTTTTGTATAGGTATTTTTCCGAATGGCAGTCGAAGGCGATCAGCGGAGCAAGGATGCGGGAAAAGATGCGGGTGCGGTAGACAATGTTGTAGATGGTTCGTGGGTCGGCGCAGAAGTAGCAGCCGAGATAGCCGGCCTTGATCTGGGTTGCCCCGAGTTCCCTGAGTTCGGCTTCGCCGCATTTTTCCGCACCGGAGGCGAGCTGTCCGAAGTACTGGTTGGTCTTTTGGTACAGGTATTCGGTCATTTCCGGACAGGCCGGTTGTTTTCGTCAACGAAGACAACAATCGGTTCAAGCACCTTGGCTTCGGCGTCTTCATAGTTGCCGTAGGAAATGATGATGACCTTGTCGCCGACGGCGGCGAGCCGGGCAGCGGGGCCGTTGAGCTCAATGGCACCGGTTCCGCGTTCGCCGGGAATCGTATAGGTGACAAACCGCTGGCCATTGTTGAGGTTGACGATCTGAACCTGTTCGCCCGGCAGCATATCGGCCATTTCAAGCAGGTCACGATCAATCGTGACGCTACCTTCGTAATACAACTCCAGCCCCGTGATGGTTGCTGTGTGTATTTTCGATTTTTTCATGATCCGCTGCATGGGTCTTCCTCGATTGAAAGGCGCGCATAATGTGCCCGGCCTTTCTCTCCGTCAATATCAAGTTAGAACCAATTTTGTCAGGAAAGCTGAATGATTTATGCATAAAGCAGGTTTTTCGATGAAAATGATGGTAATACACCTAATTTTTTGTAGCTTTCGTCGCTGATTTGGGGAGAATGGAGCCTATTTTCGATTAGGCAGGATAAAGACAACAAATGGGCGAAAGAATTCCATATACCGAGAAAAAGCTCAAAGATTGGGCGGGGTGGCGCGCGTTTCGCGACGGCCGGGCGTTGTTTGAGCGCGGTGTCGTTGACAAAGTGACGTATGAGCATCCATTTGTAACCGGCCAATTGAGCCTTGGTCCGCGTGGGATGCGCAGTAAGTTTGAAATTCTTAAAAACGGTCTGGTTGAGAATCACTGTCCGTGTCGCGACAATCAGGAACGTGGGCTGATCTGCTCTCATCTGGTGGCTATGGGCCTCGAAGTGTTGCGTCAGCAGTCAAAACCTGCACGCGATAAACAGGCAATCGCGGATATGAAGCGCGTAGAACGTATCGCACGCGGCTCGGACAAGACCTTCATTAAACGCGCCAAGAAAACCGACGAGAATGCGGTTAAGGCCAATCTGGTGGTCGAACTGGCTGAAAACTGGCAGGAACAGGTGTTGGCCGAGCGGGTCGGATTGCATATTTCGGTCGAGTACGAGAAGACCCGGAAGCCGGCCTCCGACGTCCCCACCGACGTACCGTTTACCTTTCCCCGCGAAGACGAAATTATGCTTTCTGTCTTGGAGGATATCAGTGGCGGACCGGTCGCCAGTGATATCCAACTCTCCATACCCAATTTCCTCAACATACTGCGGGTGCTTTCCAGCAAATCCATTTTTCAAAAGGGACAGGCAAAAGGGTATGCGGTCAACGGTGGCATGCTCGACTCGGCTCTTGAGATGGATCTCGACCGCGAAACCGGCGAATTGCTGCTCAAGGTTTCCACGGAACTTCCGGACAAGCAGACGGAACTTTTTGCCTTCTATGCCGTTGCAGGGGAGGTCGGCTGGATATTCACCGCCAACCAGTTCTGGCCGCTTAGCTCCATCGTGCCAAAGAAATTCCAGGATGTTTACCGGGGTGAAGTACGGATACCCCGCGAGACGGTTCCGGCCTTCATCATGACGGAGCTACCGCAGATCGAAAAGATTATGCGGGTTCGCACCGCGATCACGCCCGATCTGTTCCACATGAAGCCGGCAAAAGTATATTTCCGTCTGGTCGTCCGGGGGAGTCCGGCTTCGCTGGCGGCGACGCTGTATGCCCGCTACACGGACGAGATTGAACTGGTGGCCGGCCGTGCCGATATGCGCGGAAATTTTGCGATTCCCGATCCGAAGGATCTGCTGCGCTACCGCATCCGCAACATGGCCTACGAGAAGGCGGGGGTTGAAAAACTCGAAGCGGTCGGTTTTGTCGGCCGGGCTGGCGATACCTTGCGCAACATTGTGGGTCCACGCGAAGTGCTCAACTTTCTGGGGAGCGGAGTGCCGAAGCTGCGACGCATGGGCTATGACGTGGAGCTGGAAGGGCGTGTTAGACCTTTTGCGGAAAAAGCCGAGTATGTGACCCCCATCGTACGGGTCAACGAGCCCGAAACCGGCAACTATTTCGATGTCAGCTACGAGTACGATGTAGGAACGGGCAGCATCTCCGATAGCGATGTGCAACAGGCCCTGATGAAAGGGGAGTCGTTTATTGAGCGCAACGGGCGCACCATCCTGCTGGACGGCGATGCCATTTTGCAGGCACAGAAGGTTTTCGAAGAGTGTTCGGTAGGAACGGGTGAAGAGCCCGGATCGTTCCGCGTAAGTTCGATATACAGCAGCTATGTGCAGTCATCCATCGATGCGTTGGATGGGGTCGATGTGGCTGCGACGCCGGACTGGCTGGAGCGTGCAAAGCAACCGAACAGTCAGGAATCGGTTGTTCCGGTCGAGCTCAGCAAAGATCTTAAAGGAACCCTGCGGTCGTATCAGCACGAGGGCGTGAACTGGTTGCGCTTTCTGGAGAACCGGGGGCTCTGCGGTATTCTTGCCGACGAAATGGGGTTGGGAAAAACTCTGCAGACGCTGGCCTGGATTCAGTTGGGCCGTTCTGATGAAGATCACCGCGGCAAGCCCGCACTTATCGTCTGCCCGACCAGTCTCGTCGAAAACTGGAAAGAAGAGGCGAATAAGTTTACCCCAAATCTGAAGGTGCTGATTCTGCATGGCCCCGAACGGGGTCGCCGGTGGAAGAATGTTGATAAAGCCGATCTCGTCATCACGTCCTACGCGCTGATGCGCCGCGATATCGAGAAGCATCTGGAATATACGTATTCGATTGCGATTCTGGACGAAGCACAGCACATCAAGAACCGCGCCACGCAAAACGCGCTGTCGGCCAAGAAGCTCAAGGCGGACCATCGGCTGGTACTTACCGGCACGCCCATTGAAAACGGTGTGACCGATCTTTGGTCGATCATGGACTTCCTGATGCCGGGCTATCTCGGCCACCACAAGAATTTCCACGAATACTACGAACTGCCGATTGTGAACGGGGGACCGGATGGCGAGCATGCCCAGTTGAACCTGCGTCGCAAGCTCCATCCCTTCCTTTTGCGCCGTCTCAAGAAACAGGTTGCCAAGGATTTGCCGCCCAAGATCGAACGCATTGCGCCCTGCAAGCTCACGCAGGACCAGCACAAGGTCTATACCCAGCTGTTGGAAGATTCGAAGCAGCGAATCGCCGACATGGTTGAGAAGGAAGGCTTCAACAAGAGCCGCATGGAAATTCTCAAGACCCTGCTGCGCCTGAGGCAGACCTGCAACCATATCGATCTGCTCAAGCTCGAAGGGATCAAAAGCAAGCATCCTTCCGCCAAGATGGAGCTGTTCTTCGAACTCCTCAACGAGGCCCTGGACAGTAAACACCGGGTGCTGGTCTTCAGCCAGTTCACCTCCATGCTGGGCATTCTGCGGAAGGAGATGGAAGAGCGCTCGTTGAAATACTGCTATCTCGACGGCAGTACCAAGGATCGTCAGGATGTGGTCCGCAAGTTCAACAAGGACCATACTATTCCGGTGTTCCTCATGAGCCTGAAGGCCGGTGGAACGGGGCTGAATCTGACCGGTGCGGACATGGTTATCCATTTTGATCCGTGGTGGAACCCGGCTGTCGAGGACCAGGCTACGGACCGCGCGCACCGGATTGGCCAGAAGCGTACCGTCTACAGCGTCAAGCTGATTTCCAAGGGCACGGTCGAGGAAAAGGTGGTCGCAATGCAGGCGCGCAAAAAAGACATCATTGATGCCACTCTGACCACCGACGAGCAGGTCATGCAGAAGCTGACCTGGCAAGATGTGCAGGAACTGCTCAGTCTCTAGCCGCCGGAAAGAAGCGCCGTATTTTTTCAACGAACCGCACCGTCCCTGGGTCTTGTTATGCGGGAATGGCGCGGTTCTTGTTTGGATCGCTGCAGAAATTCCGCCAGTGGTTGCTCGACAGGGCCCGCGAAGTTCGAAGAAGATACCTGCATAGAACCAAAGGAAAGCATGTTTAATCATCAGCCCAGAAACATCGGCAGCATGGCGGCCATCACACCGTCGGTCAAATATCTGCTAATCGTGAACGTTGCCGTATTCCTGATCGAAGTCTTGTTTGGTGTTCCGCTCAGAGAATGGTTTGCGCTTCCGGCGAAGTGGTGGGAAACCTATTCAATCGGAAATCTGTTTACCTATATGTTCGTGCACGCCAACGCCGGCCACCTGCTGATGAACATGCTGGGCCTGTATTTTATCGGGCCAACCGTGGAGCGCACCATCGGTGGCTACCGCTTCTTTATCCTGTACTATCTCAGCGGAATTCTCGGTGGACTGGGATGGTCTCTGTTGTCGCCGTCCGGAACCGCGTGCGTCGGTGCTTCCGGAGCCATTTTTGGAATCCTGGCCGCCTTTGCCGTGCTGTATCCCACGGTGGAAGTGGTGCTGATTTTTCTGCCGTTTTTTCCAATCAAGGCGTGGAAACTGGTGTTGGGATTCGCGTGCTGGGAACTGATCCAAACCGTGGCAAATCCCGTTCATGGGCACATTGCCAACGCAGCACACCTTGTCGGCGGTCTCGCTGGCTTCTCCTATGCCATGGCCCTCAAACATCCTCACCTGATGACCGAAGTAAAGAGAAAGCTGAGGATCAAGCAATCCAGCCCGAAGGTCGGTTCCACGCAATCCGCGCCGCGTAAGGAAACGCTTTCCAGGGAGGAGATCGACCGTATTCTCGACAAGATCGGCAAGGAAGGGATGGGGGCTTTGACGCCCCGCGAGCGCGACCTGCTCAAACGCGCCACCCGTGGATAAACCGGAGGGACGATGTTCTCATCGTCCACGGACAGCGGAGACGCTATCCCTCCACTAAGGTTTTTTCAGCGCTTTGATCTGGTCGCGCAGGACTGCTGCGCGCTCGAATTCCAGTGCTTCGGCGGCTTCGAGCATTTCCTGCTCAAGCTGGTGGATCGTTTCGTTGATATCGTAATCGGCGCCGGTTTCCGCTACGGCCAGCTCGACCGTTTCCTCGGCGGTTTCATAGATCGTTTTCAGGCTGTCCGCGATACTCTTCTTGATCGCCTGCGGCACGATGCCGTGCTCCGTGTTGTAGGCGGTCTGCTTCTGCCGGCGGTGGTCGCACTTGTCCAGCATCCGCTGCATCGAATCCGTGATCTTTTCGGCATACATGATCACGAGACCGTCGATATGCCGTGCTGCTCGTCCGGCCGTCTGGACCAGCGCGGTTTCGGAGCGCAGGAAGCCTTCCTTGTCGGCATCGAGAATGGCGACGAGCGACACCTCCGGCAGGTCGAGGCCTTCGCGCAGCAGGTTGATGCCGATCAGGCAGTCGAACTTGCCGCTACGCAGTTCGCGCAGGATGTCGACGCGTTCCAGCGCATCGATATCGGAGTGCAGGTATTGAACCTTTAAGCCGGTCTTTTCCAGGTATTCGGCCAAATCCTCTGCGGTCCGTTTCGTGAGCGTAGTGACCAAGGTGCGCTCGCCGCGTTCGGCGCGCTGGCGGATTTCCTCCATCAGGTCGTCAATCTGGTTCTTGAGCGGTCGCAGTTCCACCGGTGGATCGACGATGCCGGTCGGGCGTATAATCTGCTCGATGGGCGTGCCTCCGTGTTCAATTTCATAGGTTGCCGGCGTGGCAGATAGAAAGATTATCTCGTGGGTGACCGATATGAATTCGTCAAAGTTCATCGGACGGTTGTCGAGGGCCGATGGCAGTCTAAAGCCGTGCTCCACCAGTGTTCCCTTCCGGGCCTGGTCGCCATTGTACATGCCGCGTACCTGCGGCAGGGTGACGTGCGACTCGTCGATAACTGTCAGGAAGTTTCCGGGAAAATAGTCCAGCAGGCACTCCGGCCTTTCGCCGGCCTGGCGTCCAGCCAGATGACGTGAATAGTTTTCGATCCCGCCGCAGAAGCCGATCTCCTTGAGCATCTCCAGATCGTACTCCGTGCGCATCTTGATCCGCTGGGCCTCGATCAAACGGTTCTGTTTTTCAAAATAGGCGACCTGCATCTCCATCTCCTCGCGGATGGCAACGAGTGCGGCGTCGATCTTGGTCTGCGGCATCACAAAATGCTTGGCAGGTGAAACCAGAATGTGGTCGTAGGTTTCCTGCGTGTCGCCCGTGAGCGGATCAATCTTCTTGATCGAATCGATTTCATCGCCCCAGAATTCGAGCCGGATGCCGTAATCCTTGGCGTAGGAGGGGAAAATGTCGAGCGTGTCGCCGCGTACGCGGAATCGGCCGGGTCCGGGCTCGTAGTCGTTGCGTTCGTACTGGATGTCGACCAGCTTCCGCAGCACGGCATCGCGGTCGGTGGATTCGCCGACATTGGCGCTGACCACCATCTGCTTGTAGTCCTCCGGCGAGCCCAAGCCATAGATGCAGGAAACCGACGCCACGATGATCACATCCTCACGATTGAGCAGGGCGTCGGTTGCGGCCAGCCGCAGCCGTTCGATTTCCTCGTTGATCGACGAATCCTTCTCGATGAAGGTGTCGGTCTGCGGGATATAGGCTTCCGGCTGGTAGTAGTCGTAGTAGGAAACGAAATATTCCACCGCATTATGTGGAAAGAAGGATTTCAACTCGGCATAGAGCTGTGCCGCCAGCGTTTTATTGTGCGACAGCACGAGGGTGGGGCGGCCATGCCGAGCAATCGCATTGGCGATCGTGAATGTCTTGCCTGATCCCGTTACACCCTCCAGCGTCTGGAACTTGCGGCTTTCCGACAAGCCGGAACACAGGCGTTCAATCGCCTCCGGCTGGTCGCCGGTCGGTGTAAAATCCGCCACAAGCTGAAAGGGAGTACTCATGTTTAAAAGGGTACACACAATGCTGTTTTATGAAAGAGAAAGTTGAATCGTGGTGGATTTATGGATACAGCATCAAACCTTCCATTGAGCAGGAGTAATCAAGTGGTAGAATGCCAGCTTTCCAGGCTGGAAGTCCGCATGGGCAGGTGCGGAATTGAGGCATAGCTTCAGGTGCTGGCTTCGCAGTATCGGTCCTCGCATAAAACGTCCGCTTCCAGATGGAAGAATTCCTAAAAGTTGTTGACGAGCTGTGTAGTTACCTATTTATTACGTATACGTAATTAAAGGGTTTCAGACGATGACTACCGGTAGAGAGATAGCCCATGGACTTCGCGCGGCCTACATGCTGATGCACCGTCACACGCAGGCCGTTCTGGGTCGGTCGGGGGTCACCGCCGATCAATATGTGCTTCTGGTCATTTTGAACGAGGAAGACGGGATTACCCAGAAGGAACTCACGAAGCGGGCCACGTCTGACGCCAATACGATCAGTGCCATGGTACGATTGCTTGAAGCCCGGAATCTGGTGATCCGCAAACCCCATGGGGAAGACCGGCGGGCCCGGCAGGTATCGCTGACCGATGAAGGCCGCCGGATGCAGGATCGATTATCGAATCAACTTATCCCGTTGCAGGACGCATTGATGAGCCCTTTCGAAGAAACAGAGGCCCGGAACCTGGAGGACTATCTTGGCCGCCTCGCGGATTCCATGCGTCGGTGGGAGGGCAATCCGGAATGAACATCGGGAATAAGGGTAAAATGACTCTTCAGGGGTACAAACAGAGGAAGAATATGAAACAAATCATACTGGCGGCATTGTTCATCTCGTGCTCGGTATATGCCGGGGAAAAACCTGAGCCGGTCAAGGTAACCGGTGGCAGGGTTCAGGGTACGTTCGAAAACAGGCTGGCGGTCTATCTTGGCATTCCCTATGCCGCACCGCCGGTCGGCGACCTCCGCTGGAAAGCGCCCCGGCCGGTAAAACCGTGGGACGGCGTGCGGCGGACGGATCACTTTGGCCCCGCGCCGATCCAGGGCGACCGGAAGGGTTCCGGAATGAGCGAGGACTGCCTCTATCTCAATGTCTGGAGTCCGGCAAAATCCGCGAGGGAGAAGCTTCCCGTGCTTGTGTGGATACACGGGGGTGCTTTCAGCATGGGATCGTCAGCATGCAGCGGTGGAAATCTCGCAAAAAAGGGCGTCGTTCTAGTGAGTATTGGATATCGCGTCGGCGAACTGGGATTCCTTGCCCATCCGGAGCTCAGCGCCGAGAGCCCGCATCAGGTCTCGGGCAACTATGGTTTGCTCGACATGATGGCCGGGCTGCAGTGGATCCAGGAAAACATCGCGGCGTTTGGCGGCGATCCGAAAAAGGTCACCATCTTCGGCGAGTCGGCCGGAGGTATTGCGGTGAGCATGCTGTGTGCTTCGCCACAGGCAAAAGGGCTGTTTCGTGGCGCCATCTCGCAGAGCGGCGGCTCCTTCGGCCCGTACCGTTATCCCACGACGTATCCGGGGGAAAACATGAAGCTTCTGAAGGATGCCGAGCAGGATGGACTGGCCTACCAAAAACGTCTAGGCACATCCTCTCTCGCCGAGATGCGGCAACTTCCTGCTGAAAAAATTATCAGCCGTGGCTACGACACCTCCTGGCCCGTGATTGATGGGTGGGTGATTCCCGACGATCAATACAAGCTGTATGCCGCGGGCAACTATAACGATGTGGACGTTCTGGTCGGCTACAACTCCGACGAAGGCTTGAGTTTCTGGCCGCCCAATACGTCCGGGCAATACATGGGCGATGTCAAAAGGCGCTACGGCCCCTTCGCGGATAAACTGATCGCAGCCTATTCCGCCGGCGACGGGAAGGGCCGGCTGCCGAAAAGTACGCGCGACCTGATGCGCGATGCCGTGTTCGGTTGGCATACCTGGTCGTGGGCGCGCCTGCAGACCCGTACCGGAAAATCAAAGGTCTATCTCTATTACTTTGACCAGCACCCCGACTATCCCAAGGATTCTCCGCAAGCAGGGCAGGGGTCTCCGCACGGCATGGACGTGGGCTTTGTCTTCCAGGATCTCAACCCCTCGGATCCGCGCACCACAAAATCCGACCTGAAGATTTCGGAGGCCATGGCCACCTACTGGACCAACTTCGCGAAGCGGGGCGATCCCAACGGCAAAGGCGTTTCAAAATGGCCGGTGTTCAGCGAAAAATCACCCTCCGTCATGTACTTCAGCCAAACGCCGCATGTCGGGCCGGTTCCCGATCTGGCATCGCTCAAGGTGATGGATGAATACTTCGCCTGGCGCCGCACTCCCGAAGGAGCGGCCTGGGCGAAATAAATCCATGCACCGAGGCTGCGACCATAATCACAAAAGGTTCATCACAGAGGATGCTGAGACACGAAGTGAGGCCGGTGCAGAGCGACGGCAGCGAAGCGGCAATCAAGGAGGAGGGGGCGTTTTAAACCTATTAATCCCTGAGCAAAGGGGGGAATTGCTTTGTTTCATCTTGGGCAAGTAGGTACAGTCTCGAACTATTCAAGAATGTGCTGTTGGTAAGTTCCCAGGGGATGGGCTGGCGAAGAAAACATCGTTTACCACTTCGCCAGGCTTGTTGCAGGCGCAGTAATGCCAGCCTATTCCGCCTAAAGGCGCAGGTCATAGAACTGATCCCGTTTCCAGAAAACGAAACGAGAATGGGGATAGGGTTGTCAAACAGCCCTCTCCGGCGAACGGGAGCGACCTGTTAACGTTGTTGCTCAGGTCGGCGATGATTTCGGACTTATTTTTCCGATGAACAATTGCGGTTTGTCGGTCGAGTGATATTTTATGCGGAATAACAGGCATGGTTCCTCGGTAATGATTTCGAGACAACGACATGGACGATATTACTGAAATCCTACAATCCGGCGAAGAGGGCGACAACCAGAAGGTCAAGGCGTTGTTCCCCTTGGTGTACGCGGAATTGCACAAACTGGCCAGGATGCAGATGGCACGTCAGCCCGCCGACCACACACTGCAACCGACGGCGCTGGTGCATGAAGTGTGGCTTCGGATGGTTGATGCCAAGGCGCAGAACTGGGAAAACCGGTCATGCTTCTATTCGGCGGCTTCGATGGCGATGCGTTGCATTCTGGTCGAGCATGCAAGGAAGAAACATGCATTGAAACGCGGCGGCGACCGGAAACGGCTCGATATTGATATGCTTGATTTGGCCGAGATCGAGCCCGAGGAGAAGATTCTTCAGGTCGACGATGCCCTCAACCATTTTGAAAAGGTTCACCCGCAAGAGGCGCAGATTGTAACGCTCAAATATTTTGGCGGTTTGACGAATAAGGAGGTCTCGGACGCGCTTGGCATCAGCGAGCGTTCCGTGGACCGGCGCTGGCTTTATGCGAAATCATGGTTGTTTAAGCACATTAGCGCCGAGATGTAATGAAGCGGTAATGAGTAGGGATTCCGCCACGCAGGACCAATCAAGGATGGGAACCGGATGAAGGACGATGCGGCTGACAGAGAGGTGGACATTTTTTGTGCCGCCTGCGAAATCGAGCCCGGGGAAGAGCGCGATGCCTTTGTGACGGAGGCCTGCGCGGGAGACGATGGACTCTGCGCCGCCGTTCAACAGTTGCTGGCCGTGCAGGCGGACGGCGAGGGTTTTTTTCAAGAGGGATGCCCGACTTCGATTTCAGCGGACGAGTTTTCGCAGACGCTTGCTGAACATCCGGAGGTTCTTCAGGTGGAGGATATGGTTCCTCCTGACGACGAGGAAATCGGCAAGCAAATCGGTCCGTACAGGTTGATCGAAAAAATCGGGGAGGGCGGCGGTGGCAGCATCTATCTCGCCGAGCAGAGTACCCCGATCCGCCGGCAGGTCGCCTTCAAGATCATCAAGCTGGGCATGGATACCAAGAGCGTGATAGCCCGCTTCGAGGCGGAACGCCAGGTACTCGCGATGATGGAGCACCCGCATATTGCGAAGGTGTTCAATGCCGGAACGACGGAGAAGGGGCGGCCCTACTTTGTCATGGAGCTGGTGCACGGCACCAAGGTAACCACCTATTGCGATGAGCACGGCCTGGACATCAGCCAGCGGCTGGAACTGTTCGTCCAAATATGCCATGCCATCCAGCACGCCCATCGGAAGGGAATCATCCATCGCGACATCAAGCCGTCGAACATTCTGATAGAAAACCGGGATGGGGTACCGGAGCCCAGAGTGATCGATTTCGGGGTGGCGAAGGCGACGGATGGACAGCGGTTGTCGGACGATACGATCTTCACGGCCTGTGAACAGTTCATCGGAACTCCGGCCTACATGAGTCCCGAGCAGGCGGATTTGGCCGAGTTGGATATCGATATCGGGAGCGATATCTACAGTCTTGGAGTTCTTCTCTACGAACTTCTCACCAGTATGACCCCCTTTGATCAAAGCGAATTGATCAAATCCGGATTGAGTGAAATGCGTCGGATCGTGCGGGAAGTCGAGCCGCCCCGTCCGTCGGTAAAGCTCTCCGGATTGCCCAGTGGGGAGTTGGAGCACATTGCACGGTGCCACGACGTCGAGCCGCAACGATTGATCACTTTGTTGAAAGGCGATCTGGATTGGATCGTGATGAAAGCCCTGGAGAAAGATCGGGATCGTCGCTACCGGACGGCGGACGGATTTGCCGAAGATGTCCAGCGATATCTGGACCATGAACCGGTGCTGGCTCGTCCGCCGAGCCGCCGGTACCGTTTCCGGAAGCTGGTGCGCCGGAACAAGGGCGTTTTTGCCTCCATAGCGGCGATCAGCTTGACCCTGTTTGCGGGATTCGGCACCTCCAGCTGGTTGTTTGTCAAGGAGCGCGAGGCCCGTCAAAGCGAGTCCCGCCTGAGGGCGGAAGCCGAGGTTCGGGAAAAGATTACGCAGGCGGCTGTCTTATTGAGGCGCAACCAGCCGGCCGAAGCCGATAAATTGGTGGGGGAGTGCGAAGTTCCGGTGATCAAGCCTTCCCTGGAAGCAATGGATGTGTTCCGGCAACTCGGGGAGTGGAATGTCACGCAGGGCCGGTGGCCGGAGGCGGAGGATCGCTTTTTAAAACTCGCCCGGGCCATCCAGGTAGACAAGTCGGATATGACTGAAGATGCTACGCGGGATTTGCTCAAGGTCGCGCCGGTTTTGATCGCAACAAAAGATTTCGAGAACTACCATCGGTTTATTCAACGCAATATCACGCATTTCGCGGGAACCTCGGATCCGCGTGCTGCCGAACAGGTGGTCAAAAGCAGCACAATCATACCACTCGATCAGCAGGATCTGGAGGCACTGGAGCCGTTGGCCGACCTGTTGAAGCAATCGATCCATGAGAATGAATCTCCATCGAGGGGCGATGCGGCATGGTGGACGTTGGCCTTGGCCAGCTACGAATATAGGCGGGGCGATTTCAATCAAGCTGCTGGCTGGGCCCGAAAAAGCCTTGCATATCAGGATTCTTCACGTACGCGCATCGCGATGAGCCATACCATGCTTGCCATGGCTTGCGCCCAGCTTCATCAACTTGAAGAAGCCCGGGCCAATTTGGCCCAAGGTCGGACATTGGTCAGGGCCAGATTTCCTGATGGATTGGGGGAAATCGAGGTTTCGTACAACGCATCGGGAGTATGGAACGATTGGGTTCTGGCCTATCTTTTGCTCAATGAGGCAACATCCCTGATTCAGGAATAGCCGCCGGAATGTATCCTTCGGACGAGTCGATGCTTTTGGGAATGCTGTATCCATTCCGCAAACCCTTATCGAAACGGCAGTAGCAGCGGATGCGCGGCTCTGTCAACGTCGTTCCGCTTGTATTGCGGGGCGTTTTCCATCCTTCCGGACCACGCGCGAAAATCCTGTGCCATTTTTTTTAAATATCTGTCGGATCAACGGGCCGGTTTGCGTTTGCGTAAGCATAGGGAGTAATTTTCGGGCATCCCGGCGCTCATGTTCGCATCGGGGTGGTGCGGGGTTTTGTTGTATGGCATTGGATTTGGTTTTGCCGATTAGGAATAGAATCATTTGGATTGGACGGGAGCCGGCTTGTTCGGTTGGCATTTTGATTGAAAAGGGGCTTGCGATGCAGCTGTGTATCGAAGGAAACGGGAGAGGTTGAGATGAAGGCAACATGGAAAACGGTAGGTATGGCAGCATCGTTGCTGATGGTTTCGATTTCGGCGCATGCGGCATCGATCGGTATCGATTTTGGGGCGGGATCGAACACCAGCTCGGATCCGGACCCGAGCGCCATGTCGGTGGACGAGGTGGCGGGAATGGTCCCTCAGGTAAACTGGAATTCGTTTTCCGGGAATAGCCAGGCTTCCCCGCAGGCACTCAATCTCGACGACGGAACGTCCAGCGGAGCGACCGTGACGTGGTCCTGCAGTGCGATTTGGGACACCAGCGTCAATTCAAAAATGAACGGCGTTGCCGGCGATGCCCGCATGATGAACGGATATCTGGATACCTCGGATTCGAGCGTGACTACCGTCACGGTTTCCGGGATTCCAGCCAGTTTTCTGACGACGGGATATCGGGTGATTGCCTACTACGACGGGGAGAACGGTGGAAACCAGCGCGTCGGGGCCTATACCCTGAACGGCGTCACCCTGTACGGGCGGGACGCCGCCAACAGCGTTTTCTCCGGGCTCTATGAAAAGGCCCAGACGACTACAGCGCCTACCGGAGGCATGGACGGGAATGTGGCTGGCGCCCTCGAGATTCCAGCCGGGAACTATGTCGAGTTCACCAACCTCACGAGCGCCTCTTTTACGCTGACCGCCGCCGCAAGCGTTTCAAGCGATTCGATCAACCGGGCGCCGTTGGGCGGGATTCAGATTATCCAGAACTCCTCCGGCGGAACGGGCACGACCGGGTATCTGACCTCACCCGATGGACAGGTGGCCGTCACCCTGTCGGACGAGGGTAGGCTCTCGTATGAAGTGGCCATGGATGGGAATACGGTGGTTGCACGTTCGGCGCTGGGACTCGCATTCGGCAACGGGACGCTGCTCGGGCCGGGAACGACCATCATGGATGCAACGTACACCAACATCGACGACTCGTGGGAGAATCTCTTTGGGCCGCGCCGCGAGGTGTCGGGAGGATGTACCGAGGGGCACTTTGTTCTCTCGTCGTTCGATGGGAAAACCTTCGGACTCTATGTTCGCGCCTACAACAACGGGGTGGCCTTCCGCTACGAGATTCCGGAAGCGTCCGGAATGGGGACCTTCACGGTCGTCAACGAACTCTCCCAGTTCCATTTCGCTTCCGATTGGGACTGCCGGATTGGCAGCCCCCACATCACCGATGAAAGTGTCTACAACCCGCAGGTGCTGAGCGATCTGCCATCGGGCTACAATGGGGTGGTGCCTCTTCTCGTCGAAGCGGGGCCGTCCAACGCGATTGTTTCCGTGACCGAATCGGACCTGCGGGACTGGAGCGGCATGTGCCTTCAGGGAAGCGGCAGCACGTGGGCTCAGGCGAATGTGTCGAAACGCTCCGATGGCAACGGCCAGGTGGTGTCGACGGCGCCGCGCAACAGCCCCTGGCGCGTGCTTATGCTGGCACGGAAGCCGGCGGATCTGATGGAAAACGATCTCGTGGCAACGCTGGCCGCGCCTTCGGAGATCGCGGATACCTCGTGGATCGAGCCCGGTGCTTCGGCGTGGGATGTCTGGTGGACCGGCGTGAATCCTTACGATCCGACCTACACCGGGACTCAGGCCCGGGGCACTACTCAGTCACACAAGGATTATATCGATTTGGCAGCGGAGATGGGCTGGAAGTATCAGGTGATGGATTGGGACTGGTATTTGAATGGGGACTTTGACCAGGTCTCGCCTTTCGTCGACATTCCTGAACTGATTTCCTATGCCAACTCCAAGGGCGTGAAGCTTATTATCTGGCTGCACTCCACCGATGTCAAAAACCGTGGTGTCGTAAGCACGCTCGACCTCATCCAGAACTACGGCTTTGCAGGCGTCAAAGTGGACTTCTTCGATAGCCAGTCCCAGGAGACCGTCCAATATGTAAATACGCTGGTGGAAGAGGCGGCGGCGCGCCAGCTGCTGGTCGACTGCCACGGGGTCTACCATCCCACCGGTCTGGCCCGCACGTGGCCGAACTTCATCACGCAGGAAGGGATCCGCGGCAACGAGTACAACAAGCTTGATGGATCGATCACGTCCGACCATCAGGCCAGTCTGGCATTGACCCGGGCAACCCTCGGGCCGATGGATTACACGCCAGGCGGCTTTTTGAACCGCCATCCCGCGGACTTTTCCGCGACCTGGCCGGCGCAGGTGATGAATACCCGTGCAAGAGAGCTGGCCTTGCCCGTGGTTTACCCCAGTCCGCTCACAGTCTTTTGCGACAGCCCTGGGAATTATTACGGACAACCCGGCCTTGATTTCTATCGTTCGTTCCCGACGGTCTGGGACGATTCCGCCGTGCTTTCGGCTTCGTTCGAAGGCAACGTAGCCGTTGCGAGAAGATCCGGAAATTCCTGGAGGGTAGGGGTGATCGGAAAGTCGGTGGAGGGAAGTCTGGACCTGCCCTTTGATTTTCTTGGAAGCGGCGAGTGGGCGTTGCTCGAGTATGCCGACAGTCCGCTACCGGGAGCGGCGGCCACCGATCTTCTCGTCGGAACCCGCCTCGTGAGAGCCGACGATGTGTATACCGTGCCGATGAACGCGACCGGGGGATTCGCGGGCATCCTGCAGCCGCTGTCGTCCGCCTACCTTTCGGGATGGCAAAGCGAAGACATCGGCGATGTCGCCATACCAGGAAGTTTTTCCAATTCGGTCGATACCATCACGCTTGGCGGATCCGGGACTGGTATCGAAGAATCCAGCGATGCGTTCCGTTTCGCTTGGCAGGGCGTGTTCGGCGATTGCGATATTGTTGCACAACTGGTCGGCATGAACCCCACCAATAGCGCTGCCAAGGCGGGCCTCATGATTCGAGAAGGGATTAATCCCAACAGCAGTTTCGCGATGAATCTCATGACGACGAACGGCGTGAATCTGATGCAATCCCGGACGGCGACAGGAAGTGTGAGCACGAACTATGACGGGACTGCCGGCGGTGCCGCGACACCGCGCTGGTTGCGCCTGAACCGATCGGGCAACACCTTTACCTCCTACTATGGGGATTCCGCCGCCGGACCGTGGACTGCATTCGGCAGTGTCGAGATCCCCATGTCGGCCGGGGTCTTTGTAGGTTTGGCCGTGTCGAGCCATGACGACGGCAGCCTCTGCGATGCGGTCTTCAGCAATGTTGTGGTTTCGGCTGCTTCGCTTACGCCGGTCGACCTTTCCGCGACTGCGGCTGCCGGCGGCGGCATACAGTTGAACTGGACTGCGGTCCAATCGGCCGACACCTATGAGATCTGGCGGTCGGATTCCGTCACCGGGATATTCAGTCTTGTCGCATCAGGAATCAGCGGTTCCGGATATACCGATACCAACGCCGCTCCCGGGGAAACTTCCTTCTACACCGTTCGTGCGGTGAATACCTATGGAAACAGCCGCGACTCCGCCATCGCAAGCGCCACGGCCCATACGCTGATCGAAGTCTGGCGACTGGCGAATTTCGGAACCTCGCAGGCGGTGGATTCCGCCGCCGATTCCGCCGATCCCGATCATGACGGTGGCGATAACCTTTTGGAATACGCGACGGGCCGGGATCCGCTAAATGCCGACTCCCTTCCGTTCTGTGCCACAGGTACCAGTTCGAATGCACTGAAATTCACCATCACCTTTGATCGAATTGGCGATCCTTCCCTGTTCTATGGGGTCGATTGCACCTCCGACCTGACAAACACATGGAGCCGGATCTGGAGCAGTACCGGTGCGGAAAACATTCCGGGATCGGTTACGGTTGAGGATACCAACTCCCTGTCGACGAGCACATCCGGCTTTATGCGGCTGCAGGTGTCGCGCCCGGCCGGACCCTGATTGGAATGATTTGTGATTGAGGACACATCCCCATGGAGGTCGGCACCTCCTGGTGGATGTTGTCCTTGCCCAGCTACGAATATAGGCGGGGCGATTTCCGTGATGCGGAAGTCTGGGCTCGGAAAAGCCTGAATTATTTGGAGTCTTCCCGAACTCGGATTGCGATAAGCCATATCATGCTCGCGATGGCTTGCGCCCAGCTTGATCAACCTGCCGAAGCCCAAGCCCATTTGTCCCAAGGCCGGGCGTTGGTCAAAGCCCAGTTTCTAGATGGATTGGGGCAAATCGAGGTTTCGAACTACGCAGCGGGAGTCTGGATCGATTGGGTTCTGGTCTACCTTTTGCTCAATGAAGCCACATCCCTGATTCAGGAATAGCCGCCTGAATTTATCCTTCGGTCGGGTCGTCGCTTTTGGAAATGCTGCATCTATTTCCTAAATACCTGTAGAAACGGAAGTAGCAACGGATGCGTAGCTCTATCACCGTCGTTCCGCTTGTATTGCGGGGCATTTTTTCTTCCTTCTGGACCTCGCGCGAAAATCCCGTGTCATTTTTTTAGAAATATCTGTCGGAACAACGGGCCGGTTTCCGTTTGCGTTAATAGAGGGAGAAGTTTCCAGGTATTCACGTGTTCATGTTCGCATCGGGGTGGTGTGGGGTTTTGCTGTGTGGCATTGGGGTTGGTTTTACCAAACAGAATCGGTCTTTCCCGATGGGCGGGCGAGTCGAAATAATCGAATGCTGAAGAGGAGAGAGTGGAATGAAAAGATGCTGGAAAACCATATGGCTGGCAGCACCGGTAATGCTATCGGTGTCGCTCCAGGCAGCAACGGTAACGTTTGATACGCCGGTTGTGGCGACAAACACCTCGGTGCTGGATATTCAATTCAACACCCCGACGGCCATCTTCGTTGAGGCCGGGAACGTAGGAGACGGCTCTGCGAAAACGTTTACCACGGCGGGTGGCAGCAACATCACGTTCGCAGCGATGCCCTCGTCCCTTGGCGATCTGGATATGCCTACAGCCGCAAGTTCCACGAGCGGATTCTATAACGGCGGTTCCCAGTGGAACGCCAGCATCTTTACAAACGCAACGGATGCCGTGGAGTGGGGCGACACCTTGCGCGGAAACGCGTGGCATAACAACCCGAGCGATGCAACTCGCCCCCTGACGCTTCGTGTCGCCAATCTCACCATCGGGCAGCCCTATTCGATTTCGTTGTTTGCGGTCGACCAGAGAAGTGGCGATTCGCAAACCCGTGCCCAGGCGTATTCGGGCGGTTTTTCAGGTGGAACCTTCACCAATGGAATCTCGGATTCATTCAGTACAACCAATGCGATCATGGTGATCGGGACCTTTACGGCGGATGCCACCTATCAGGACATCTTCATCAAGGAAACCGACGGAATCGGCAACGACGACACCACCCTGGCCGCCTATGCCCTTTTCAGGATTGGTTCCGCAGCGGACAATGACGGCGATGGGTTGCCGGGAGCTTGGGAGTTGCAGTATGGACTGGATGACAACGACAACGGGACGATTAATCCCGACAACGGGGCTTCAGGCGATCCGGACAACGATACCTACGACAACCTGGCGGAATTCAATGGAGGATCGAATCCGACGAACAACCTTTCGACTCCGATTGATACGGATGCAGACGGTCTGCTGGACAGCTGGGAAACAAACCACTTCGGTAATCTCGTCCAAACCGGAGACGGCGACTATGATGGCGACTATGCCACCAACGAGGAAGAAGAAACCGCAGATACGGATCCAACCGATCGCCTGTTGGGGCCGGATGCCGATTCAGACAGCATCGTCGATGCCTGGGAGATCCATTTCTTCACCAACATTACCTTCACCGCAGGCAGCGGATCGGAGGATTTTGATAACGACACCGTCCTCGATATCGACGAGTTCCTGAACGACACGGACCCGACCGACCCGAACGATCCCTATTCGCAGGTTCAAATCACGTGGTCGACTCCGGTAAGCGTTACGAACGATGCGGATATTCTGCAGTCGGGATCGCTTCTTCACGCCGGAAACTTCCGGTCCGACAACGCGACTATCTCCGTGACCAACGGAGCCGAAGTCATCGTATTCGAGAACCGCCAGTCGCAGGATGCCATGGGGGATCTTTTGGCGGGCGAAGAGGCCCGGGTGATTGCCGGATCCGGCGGACGGCAGGTCAATGCCGGGTTGTTCGACTCTTCGAGCGCCACGGTCTCCGCCGCGTTCGAGGCGGTGCTGGACGGCTCTGCCTGGGAAGACGGAGATCCCGGCCCGGCTCCCGGTGCCTCGGACATGGTTCTTCGATTTACCGGAGTTGACGGTGCGCCGCTGGAAGAAGGTCGGCAATACCAGATCCAGATCTTCTATTCCGATGACCGTCCCGCGAGCGCCGGCCGCAGCCAAGTCTATCATGACAATACGGTGGGGTATATTCCCAGCGATGCCGTGGCGGCGGAGAACAGCACGTACATCGTCGGAACATTCACCGCCGGCAGTAAAGGCTATCAGGATGTCTACATCCAAAACACGTCCGGCGGAGCGAACTTTCCGGTCGGTATCAACGCCTATGTCCTTCGTGCGACGGGCTCGGTGGTTACTCCCAATATCATATCGTTCGCCGTTGCAGGCGGTTCGGCCACATTGACGTGGGAATCCGAACTCGGCGTGAACTACAGCATTCTGGGCAAGCCGAATCTTTCCGGCGGCACATGGACTGCGGTGACCAATGTCCCGGGGGCGGGCGCGTCCTCCATGGCGACGGTACCTGCGGGATCAAGCCAGGCATTCTTCAAAATCGAGGGCAATTAAGCGTTATGGATACCGGCAGGCGGCGCATTCCATCGCCGCCTGCCGATAAAACGCTCAATCGAATTTCGCTGTTAGGAACAGAATAACCTGAATCGGACGGGGCTGGCTCATTCGGTCTCAACGCAAAGCGCCCGGTATGCGCAACAAGTAATAAAGCGAAGAGAGTTTGGAGCCGACAGTGAAGAGGGCATTGCGGCTGAGTAGCTCTATCAACGTCGTTCCGCTTGTATTGCGGGGCGTTTTTCCATCCTTCTGGACCACGCGCGGAAATCCAGTGTCATTTTTCTCAAAGTATCTGTCGGAACGACGGGCCGGTTTGCGTTGATCATAAGTAGGGGAAGGATTGCTTGAGCCGCAGATCTTGGCATCGGTTTCAGCGGGGCGATCGAAATTTGGCAAAAGAACAACACGATTTTCCGAACAAGGGCCGGCTTGTTTGGTTGAAAATAAAAACCGTCCGGCGTGTAAGAATGAAAGGAAAAAGCATGAAAACAGTGAAAAAAACAGCATGGCTGGTAGCATGCGCTGCGATGGTTGCATCGACCCATGCAGCAGTCATAACGTTCTCGTCGACGTATGACGCCACCGATAAAGCGAATCTGGATATCCAGTACAATGCGGGTGGCTCATTGGTTGAGGCGGGCAACATCGGCGATGGTTCTTCGCATACGGTGGCCACGGCAGGAGGGCAAAGCATCGTGTTTGCCGGAATGGCTTCATCCCTGGGTGATGCGGACATGCCGGCAGCGGCAAGTTCCACCAGCGGATTCTACAACGGCGGCAGCCAGTGGAACGTCAGTATTTTCCCTGGCACCAGCGGTGATTCGCAATGGGATGACACTCTGCGCGGCAATACATGGCACAATAATGGGAGCGACGCTACCCGTCCACTCACGCTTCGTCTCGGCAACCTGACCATCGGGCAGGAATATTCGGTGTCGCTGTTTGCGGTCGACCAACGTTCCGGTGACTCGCAAACCCGTACCCAGGCCTATTGGAGCGACTTCTCAAGTGGCTTCTCCGGCGGTTCCTCGGTCTCGTTCAGTACAACCAATGCCGTCATGGTGATGGGAACTTTCACGGCTGATGCGGGCTATCAGGACATTTTCGTCCAGGCAACGGATGCGGTCGGCAATGCCGACACCTCGCTGGCAGCCTATTCGCTGTATGCGATTCCGGAGCCGGCCACGATCAGTCTGATCGGCGTGTTCGGTGTTGGTGTGTTGTTTGTGCGCCGCCGCTTGATGCTATAAATCGAAACGGGGAAATATCAGGAGGCTTGCAGTGCGATATGGCATTGCAAGCCTTTCCGCTCAATGAAGCAAGGACCGGAACCAACGGTCCAGGGAACAGGGGGAATCCCGCAACAGGCTTGGGATCATCCAGGGAAGATTTTGATGAAAAAGTGTAATAATGTAAAAAACAAGTTGATAAAGAGCTTTCTCCTTGCAGGAGCGTTCTTGATGTCGGGGTTGTCTGAAACATGGGCGTATGATTTACCCGTGCTACCGCCCATACCGACGGTTTCTTCCGCGCCGGCCAATTCGATGCCCATGGGCGATCCGGCGGATTTTCCGGAAGTGCAGATGGATTTCAACATCGAAACCAACGGCCCGTTTGAGCCGGACTGGAATTCCATTTCCTCCAATGTTCCCGGCAACGGCACGCCGGCCTGGTTGCGCGAGGCGAAGTTCGGCATCTGGTTCCACTTTGGCCCGCAGGCGAACCTCGAAAGCGCTGACTGGTCTGCACAGCACATGTACCAGCAGGGTTCCTGGGTCTACAACAATCACCTAGCCAATTTCGGCCATCCTACGACGAACGGCTACAAGGACGTGATCAACGCATGGGATCCGAACCAGTACGATCCGGCCGCGCTGGCCCAGCTCTTCCACGATGCCGGCGCGCGTTTTGTGCTCGTGCAGGGCGTGCACCACGACAATTTCGACAACTGGAATTCGACCTACAATCCCTGGAACATTGTCAACTTCGGCGCCCAGCGCGATACCATGACCGAATGGAAAAGCGCCCTCACCAATCTCAACATGCACATGGGCGTGGCGTTCCACCACGAATACAGCTGGTGGTTCACGCAACCTGATTTTCTCAGCGACAGTTCGGGGCCGCTGGCCGGCGTTCCCTACGACGCCGTCACCGCAACTAACAGCGCCGGAACCTGGTGGGAAAACTTCGATACGCGTATGCTCTACAATCAGGATGTCCACAAGTACCAGGGCATAAGCACGCCGAATCAGGGCTACTGGAATCCGACTTCGGGCATCTTCACCAACGACCTCGACTACTGCCACTGGTATGCCACACAATGGGCGCTGCGCATGATCGATGTGGTGGAGCAGTATGATCCCGACTTCATTTATACCGATGGGAATTCGACCCAGCCGTTCGATGGCTACATGACCAGTACTGGCTACAAGTGCGACGCCATGCAGCGTGTCATTGCCCACTATTACAACCGCACCCTGGAACGCCACGGCCAGCTCGACACGCTGGCGGTCGTGAAGTTCCACAACGGAGACAACATCGGCACGACCTACGAAGGCAACTACTCCTCGTCGATCAAGTCGGACCAGCCGTGGTTCGCAGAGCTGTCGTACGGCCCCTGGTTCTACGAGCCCAACATTAACTACGACACGGGCGGTACCGTTGTTCACCGCCTGCTTGAAGCCGTGTCGCGTGATGGCGCCATGATGGTCAACATCCCCAACCGTCCCGACGGTTCGTTGGAGAACGGGGCGATCAGCATGCTCGAAGATGTTGGGCAATGGATGGCCATGAATGGGGAAGGCATCTACGGAAGCCGCGCCTGGGCCGTCGCGACGGAAGGCGATTTCCGATTTACCGTGGGTTCAAACGGCTGTCTCTATGCCTATTATCTCAACGTCCCTTCGGCCGGCACGACGTTGAACATCAGTTCGCTTGCCACCAGTGCCGGATATCTGCTCGGCGACATCAGTTCGGTTTCCATGCTGGGCAGCGCCGAAACGCTCTCATGGTCGCAAACGGCCAGTGGTTTGGAGGTCACCTGCCCGTCCGCCATGCCGACGATCCCCTCGGGAACCGCGATTGCCTTCAAGATCGGCCCTGCTTCGGTCGTCGGAGGTCCCATTCCTACGGGCTTGACCGTCACGCCGTCCACCAACCAGATGAGGCTTTCGTGGTACTGTCCAACCGCCGCCGCGACCTACAACGTAAAGCGCTCGACCGACGGCGGTGCAACCTACACGACCATCGCATCGAACCTCGTGGACATGGCCTATGTTGATACCGCCGTCTCGGCGGGAACGCTCTACTCTTATGTGGTGAGCGCGACGGACGGGGCAGGTGAATCGGCCGACTCAACGCCCGTCTCAGCCGCACTGGCTGCGGCTCCCTCGAACGTCTGGCTTACGCAGGACATCGGCGATGTGGGCGCCACCGGTTCCTTCAGCGAGTCCGGCGGTACGTTTACGATCAACGGATCGGGGGCGGATATCTGGGGCAATGCCGACGAGTTTCGCTATGTCTTTCAGGCCTTGCAAGGTGATCAATCGCTTACCGCACGGGTTTTGAGTATGGACAACACGGATGGGTGGGCCAAGGCCGGCATCATGATGCGCGATACGCTCAGCCCCGACTCCAAGTACGTTATCCATTTCCTGTCTCCTGTTAACGGTGTTGCACTGCAGCAAAGGTCCTCGACAGGTGGTTCCGCTTCGGGTGTGACGGATTCGGGCGGCGTAGCCGCGCCATACTGGATCCGGCTCGAGCGCGCGGGCAACGTGTTCACCGCCTACCGTTCGGACAACGGTGCGGACTGGTCGTTGCTGGGATCGACCTCTGTGGCCATGTCCAGCCAATACTACGTGGGGCTGGCGGTGAGCAGCCATAACGACGGTACGCTCAACGAATCTATTTTCGATCATGTCAGCTTCACCAACGAAACCATATCGGTTCCGGTAAACTCCAAAATCACTTGGGAATCTCCAGTGACCGTTACGAACAACCTGGACATCCTGCATTCCGGCACGCTCGTGCATGCCGGCAACTTCCGCAGCGACAATCAGTCGGTTTCCGTTTCGGTGGGTTCGGGGACGGTGCTGTTCGAAAACCGCCAGGCCCAGAACTCCCTCGGGGATCTTTCGGCGGGAGAAGAAGCCCGGCTCATTCAGGGAGCGGGCGGTCGCCAGGTGAACAGCGGACTGTTCGATGCAGCCGGCACGAGCGTTGATGTCAACTTTGAGTCGGTGCTGGATGGTTCCGCCTGGGAAAACGGCGACCCCGGCCCTGCTCCGGGCGCCACAGACATGATTCTACGGTTGGCTGGCGCCAATGGCGATCCGCTGGTCGAAGGCGCGCGCTACCAGATCCAGCTCTTCTATTCCGACGACCGCTATCCCACCCGTAGCCAGGTCTATCACGACAACACCTCGGGCTACTCCCCTAGTGCGGTGGCCGTTGCGGGGGACAGCACCGCCGCCGTCGGAACGTTTACGGCGGGCGGCAATGGCTACCAGGATGTTTACATCCAGAACTATTCCGGTGGGGCAAACTATCCGGTTGCGCTCAACGCCTATGTGCTCCAGCTCGCTTCCGGGCCGGATACGAATCCGACCAACGTGATGTTTTCCGTTGCCGGCGGTGGCGTACTTGATTTCGCGTGGCCAGCCGGTCACACGGGCTGGCGCTTGGAATCGAACTCCGTCGGTCTCACGGCCTCTAACGAGTGGTATACGGTGCCCGGCTCGGATACCACAAACCAGATGCTGCTGGATATAAGCTCGTCGGATTCCAGCGTCTTCTATAGACTCGTCTACCCCTAACTTGAATAGAGGAAACAGGCATGGTTTTGATTGAACAAACTGCTGGAACGGGCAATACGGTTGCTTTCGCGAAATCACGGCTCGCGCGCTTTTACGGTGTCGCACTCATTTGTGCCGGGGCCTATGGGAACGTATCGTTTGCGGCGTCATCCTTGACCTACGAACTTCCGCCCATTCCCGATGTGCCTGCTCCGCTTGCCGAGGATTCGGTTCCGATGGCGGACTCGGGTTCGTTCGAGGAGGTGAAGCTCGATCTGCCCGTTACCCCGGGGCCCTTCGAACCGACCTGGGAATCCATCGAGAAAAACTATCCCGGCACACCGGACTGGCTGCGCGAGGCCAAGTTCGGAATCTGGGTCCATTTCGGCCCGCAGGCGGCCGGGGAGAGCGGCGACTGGTATGCCCGCAGGCTCTACATTCCAGGAACACCGGCCTACAACAACCACCGTAAAAACTACGGAGATCCGACCAAAGTTGGCTACAAGGATGTGTTGCGCGAATGGAATCCGAAAAAGCTCGATCCAGGCAAGCTCGTTGAAATCTACAAGGATGCTGGCGCACGCTACCTGATCATCCAAGGCGTTCACCACGACCAGTTCGATATGTGGAATTCGAAATACCAGCCGTGGAACGCCACGCGCATGGGCCCCAAGCGCGACCTGCTCGGCGAATGGACGAAAGCCTGTCGGGCTGAAGGAATGCGTTTTGGCGTCACCTTCCATCATGAATATTCGTGGTGGTGGTGGCAGACCGCATTCGGACATGACGAGGACGGGAATCCCTACGACGGCAATCTCACGCTCGCCGATGGCAAAGGAAAATGGTGGGAAGGCCTCGATCCCCGCCTGCTCTACGGAATCAACCTGCGCGAATACAAGGGCGTCACCGGGGCTGCCTACTCGGCTTGGGCACCACCGCCGGCCGGGATTTTTCAGAACCATCTCGCCTACGACGAATGGTACGCCAAATGGTGGGCCCTGCGCATGATGGATGCGGTTGATAAATACCAGCCCGATTTCATCTATACCGACGGCACCGACCAGCAACCATTTAGCGGACGGGGCACCGGTACCGGCTACAAGTGCGACGCCATGCAGCACGTGATCGCCGACTTCTACAACAAGACTTTGGCGCGTCGCGGCAAGGCCGATGTGTTCAGCATCGTCAAGTTCCGCCGCAAGACGAACGGCACCGTCAACACCCAGGAAGGGGGGATTCCCCGTGGCATCAAGACGGATCAGGACTGGATTGCGGAAACCCCGGTGGGCGACTGGTTCTACGGTCCCGGATTCACCTACAGCGCCGATGCCGTCATTCGCTACCTCCTCGAAGAGGTTTCGCGCGACGGCAACGTCGGCTTGTGCGTCTCGCTGCTTCCCGACGGATCGCTCGACAACGGTAGCGAAAAAATGCTCAAGGAAATCGGCGAGTGGATGCGCATCAACGGCGAAGGCATCTACGGAAGCCATGCCTGGAAGGTGCTGGGCGAAGGCGCCGACGGCAAGCTCAACGTCCTGCCCGGCGGCAAGATCGGCGGTCGCCAGGCCAATCACCGCTTCTCCAATTCGGATTTCCGCTTCACCGTCGGGAAAAACGGAGATCTGTATGCGTGGTGCATGACGGTCCCCGAAGCCAAGGACGAACTCCGGATCACTTCGTTGGGCAAAAACGCCAACCTCCTCGAAGGACGTGTCAGGAAGGTGAAACTCCTCGGATACAGGGGGCAGGTCAAATGGAAGCAGTTGGATGATGCACTGGTCATCCAATGTCCCTACAAGATGCCGTTCGCGACCGCGGTGGGCTTCAGGATATCCTTCCAGTAGTTTCGTAAATGAGCCTATAGGCGAAAGAGGCTGGCGTTACGATGCCGGCAACGAGCTTGGCGTAGTGGCAACAGATGGGCAGATTTGGGACGATTCTATTTTCCTGTTGTCAGAAGCAGGGTTTTGCCACTCCCGCTGATCGTTGCTGCCCGTTCGATCGCCTGTCCCGGCCCTTTCAGCTCAAAGGGGCAAAACATTGCATCCTGGGGTTTTTACTCTGCGATCTCTGCGTCTCTGCGATATAAAACCAGTAGGGGGGCGTTACGGAACTGAGCAGCCTGGTGCCGCACCCCCGAATGGGCGAGCTGGGCCAAATGCCGCTGTTTCAAAGCGGTAGAGATCGCTTACGCGTCCCGGCCTTTTCCTCTAAACCGGTGCGACCGCACCAATGACGTTTTCACGTTCCTTGATCGGTTTTGGACGTTTGTTTTGCGCGACGAAATATCAAACGAACAGAAATCGTAATATATGACGAAATATACCTATTAAATGCTTTTAATCGTCAGATATTACGATATACATAATCCATGCGAAGGAGGGTTTCCGATGAAGATTGAAGGATTATTGATCGATGAGGTGATTTTAGAGGAGCTGGGCCGCCGGTTGGCACAGCGGCGGATCGAGCTCCAATTTACCCAGGCGGACTTGGCGGAGCAGGCCGGTGTTTCCAAGCGGACCGTGGAGCGGATCGAAGCGGGGGCCACGACGCAGCTGTCGACGTTTATCCGGATCTTGCGGGTTTTGGAGCTTTTGGACCGGCTGGAAACATTGGTACCGGAAGTCGGACCGCGGCCCATGGATCTGATTAACCTAAAGGGCAAGGCGCGGAAACGGGCCAGCGGTAAAAGGAAGTCCTCGGATGATGGGCCCTGGACGTGGGGGGATGAATCGTGAGCACGGTTGCCGAGGTCAGGTTGTGGGGCCGTACGATCGGTGCGGTGGCCGTGGAGGACGATGCCGGGACGGCAACGTTTGAATATGATTCCGCCTTTGCCGGAAGCGGGATCGAGGTGGCTCCGCTGATGATGCCTCTTTCCACGCGGCTTTATTCGTTCCCCACGCTTCGCCGGGAAACCTTCCACGGGCTTCCGGGGCTGTTGGCGGACTCGTTGCCGGACCGGTTCGGCAATGCACTGATCAATGCCTGGCTGGCGCGGCAAGGTCGCACGCCTGAGTCGTTCAACGCGGTAGAGCGCTTGTGCTATACCGGTTCGCGCGGTATGGGCGCGCTGGAGTATGCGCCGGTGACCGGGCCGGCGGTGCGCGAAAGTTCGCACGTTGAAGTCGGCAAGCTGGTTGAGCTGGCTTCGGAGGTGTTGACGCACCGCGACCATCTTCAGGTTTCTTTTCATGACGAAAGCAAGGAGCGGGCGTTGAGGGATATTCTGCGCGTCGGCACCTCCGCGGGCGGGGCGCGGGCGAAGGCGGTCATCGCCTGGAATCCGCAGACAAACGAAGTCTGCTCGGGTCAGGTGAAGGCCGGCAAGGGATTTGAATATTGGCTGATGAAGTTTGACGGGGTGAGCGGCAACAAGGACAAGGAAATGGAGGACCCGAAGGGCTACGGTGCGATCGAGTATGCCTATTACAACATGGCGGTCGCCGCCGGGATCCAGATGGGCCCGTGCCGCCTGTTCGAGGAGAATGGCCGGCGTCATTTCATGGCGAAGCGTTTCGATCGTCTGGATGGTGGCGAAAAACTGCACATGCAGTCGCTGTGCGGCATGGCGCATTTCGACTTCAATGCCGCCGGGGCATACGGCTATGAGCAGGCTTTGCAGGTGATCCGGCAGTTGGGCCAGCCCATGAGTGCGGTCGAAGAACAGTTTCGTCGAATGGTCTTCAACATGATTGGCCGCAACCAGGACGACCATGTGAAGAATATCGCATTTCTGATGGATAAATCCGGGCAGTGGTCGCTTTCACCGGCCTTCGATATGACCTACAGCTACCAGCCCGCCGGAAGATGGACATCATCCCATCAAATGACATTGAACGGCAAGCAAGACGGGTTTGTCCTGGAGGATTTCAAGCGCTGTGCAGAAGGTGCTTCAATGAAGCGGGGTCGCGCCCAAACGATCATTGATGAAGTCCGGCGCGTTGTACGCAACTGGCGGGACTACGCCGACGAGGCCCGTGTATTGCCGGAGCACCGCGAGAAAATACAGGCATCCCTCAGACTGGATCCCTTTGAATAGAACCCGCAGGCAAGGGGCGAGTGAACCTGGCAGGGGGCGGTCCTATGACCTGAGCCTATAACCTAAAACCGAGATGAATCACACCATTGGAAGCAAGTACGACTCGTTGGACAAAACACACGAACCAACCAGCCGGTGTGAATGGTTAGGACAGAATGATTGAATGGCAGGATGATTTTACAACCATGAATGGAATGATCTTGTCACCCAATAATCCTGTCTTTGTCACTGTTGCCGGTCGGCAGGACGGGAGTTCTCAATTGAACTGTCATATCCTCGCGCCAAGACGCAAAGGCGCGGAGATCCCAGGAAACAATACAGCCTTTGTGGCTTTGTGTGAGAAACCCTCTACAGTAAATGCAGGCGCTGCTTTGTTCTCGAGCCCCTCAGTAAAAAAAGAGTTCACCACAGAGGTCACTGAGCATCACGGAGGAGGGGATACTCGTTTTAAAACCGACTGATCCTTATTCATATGGGGACCTGAGCTACAGTGAAAGTGCTTTTAGCATGGTCTAAGAGAAGCGACTTATGGAGCGGCCATTCCCTCACATTCGTTCTGTAGGAATTGCTTTGTTTCATCTTAGGCAAGTGGGTAAGGTCTCAAAACTATTCAAGAGTTTGCTGTTGGTAAGCTACAGGGGTGATTGGATGACGAAGAAAACATCGTTTCATAGAACTGCCCCTGTTCTGAATTCCTGATAGGTCATGATACGGTCTGGTTTTTGTGACGCTATGTACGGATTCGACTTTCGTTAAGAAGCCGCGATGGGCAGGTTTGTCCACCGCGGCGCTTCGGAACGCTTAAGCATTCTTTTTTCGGCAGGTCCTACATCATTAGACGGCGGCGGATGAAGATCGTGCCGACTCCGAATACACCGATCAAACCCAGCGTGGCGGGTTCCGGAATGGCAACGAAACGGATTTCCGAAATGCCGGTTTGGCCGCTTTGGCCATCGGCAGACCAGTTGCTCTGTACATCGAAACGGACTTGCGTTGCGCCGTTCATAACAGCCGCGTAATCCTCGCCCGCGTAGGCGTCGTTGGCGACGCCGCGTGTAAAGGTCATGGTGCCCAGCGAGGTCCAGTTTATTCCGTTGTCCGTCGAGAACGATACGGTCGCATCCCGAATCCCCTTATCCGTTTCATCTCCTCCACCGGACCAGTATTCGTTGCAATTCCAGAGGTGGATGCCTGTGATGTCGTATGGACCGCCCAAATCAAAGGTAATTTGTACAGTATTGGCCTGGGCACTCGTCTGCCACTCGCTGGCGGCATTGTCCTTGTCATGCCCGGGATAGGAGACAGGAATCGCGTCACCGGTCTCGACAATGGTAGTGTCGGTCAACCCGGATCCGTCGTACGAGCTTTCGATAGGTCGAGCCGCTAGGTTCGGGCTGGTCGCGCTGATCGGTTGGACGATGACGCTGGCACTGGCATACTGAGCCAGAGTCGCGAGCAGCCCGACCGTTAATACTGCTTTCATTTTCATGTTTTTCCTTTCCATCTGTTTCACCTCTTCAACCCGTCATGGACCATTCCCCAACGAGATTCCTAAGCTAGGAATTGTCGATTTCTACTCCGTTGGTTCACCAGCGTCCATCAACTTTGGATTTACCAAGTTTAGTTGTTGCGTCGGCCTGGGTTTTTTCCTATTCAGGGGCTTGGGGGTTGTCTATGGGAAATCGAGAGGGGAATGGGAAACATGCCGGGGTCGGTCGCAGGGTTACCTTGCGGGAAGTTGCCGATGCACTGGGCGTTTCGCTCGCTTCGGTATCCCATGGGATGCGTGGCAGTTCGATGGTTTCGGAAGAGCTGGGCAGGCGTATCCGGCAGAAAGCGCAGGAGATGGGCTATGTGCGCGATGGGAAAATGGCGGCGCTTTCGGATTACAGCCGGGTCGATAATTCCGAACGGCCACCGATCCGGCTGGCATGGCTCAACCTGTGGCAGGATCCCGATGAGTTGTATGAGTTTGGTGAACTCGCTTTGTACTACAAGGGGGCGGCCGAAGCCGCGGCCAAGCTGGGCTATGCCTTCGAGGAGGTAGTTGCCAGGGGGCTGTCGATGGACCAACTGCTAGCTAGGTTGAGGGAACGGAATGTTCAGGGTCTTCTGGTAATGCAGAGTTCGAAACCGGTTCTGGACATGACGCGGTTTCCTGTCAATGAATTCGCGATGGTCCGCTTTGGCCTGGAGTCGGAGAAGCCGTTCATGCATTCGGTGACGGCCGACCAGGTGGGCAACGGCATCCTGGCGTTCGAGAGGGTGCGGGAGCGGGGATATCGGCGGATCGGTTTTGTTACGGAGAAGGATCAGAAACTCCCCTTCGGCGCCGGGGTGTTTTGGGCGCAGAAGGAGATTCCCAAATCCATGCGGGTGCCGTTGCTGTTGGTTCATCCCGTGGAAACCAAAGAGCATCTCCCCGCCTTGAAGAGCTGGCTCGAAAAGGAACGCCCGGACGCGATCATCACGAATCTCGTCCCCCTGCGGAAAAACCTGATGGATCTGGGCTACCGTGTTCCTGAAGACATCGCCTTGGCGACTACATCAGTGTACGATACGCCCATCGATGCCGGCATTGACCAACACCCCGAGGAAATCGGACGGATTGCCGCGCTGATCCTGATTTTCTTGTTGAACGAGGTAGGGCGGGGTATTTCAAAAATCTGCAAGCAGAGCGTGGTCACGGGGCAATGGGTCGATGGCGACATGTTGCCGGACCGGACCGGAAGGCGCGGGCCGGAGAGGCAGGGCAACTGGACCGTGCCCAAGGGGCGGCCCAAGCTGAAATCGCAAAAAACGAAGAAGGGCACTTCCGGCAAGCGCGTAACCTATCGGGATATCGCCAGGGAGGTCGGGGTGTCGCACGTGACGGTTTCGCTGGCCATGCGCGACCGTCCGCAAATTTCCGAGGCCATGCGCAAGCGCATCCAGAAGAAGGCGGAGGCGATGGGGTATGTGCCCGATCCCATGCTTGTGGCCATGGGACAGCAATGCCGGATTACCCAGGAAAATCCAGTCCATGGCGAACTGGCCTGGCTGAATTTGTGGGCGGATCCTGAAAAGTTGTATTCCTACCGAGAATTTCAACAATACTGGGAGGGAGCTGTCGATGGCGCACGACGGCATGGCTATCACCTCGAGAAGTTTGCCGCGAAGGACATTCCCCTGCAACGGCTCGACAGGATATTCAAGACCCGCAACATCCGGGGCATACTCGTCCCTCCCTGTTCCGTGCCGGTGGCGGACGATCTGGATGGCTTTCCATGGCAGGACTACGTTACGGTTCGACTCGGGGTTTCGTATCCCGTTGATCTGCCCTATACGGTGACCTGCGATGATATGGCCAACGGTGTATTGGCGCTGCAAAACATGCTGAACAGAGGGTATAGGCGAATAGCATTTGTCGGCGATCGCGCTATACAGAGAACCTTGGGCGCGGGTTTTTACTGGGCTCAACGCATGCAATCCGTCCAGATCCCCGAGTTTTTTCTGCCGCTTAAAAATCCGGCCCAGCACCGGAAAAAGCTGGCGGCATGGATCCAGAAGGAAAGGCCGGATGCCATTATTACCGACAATGGCGAATTGCCCGCGATGCTGGAGGAGTTGGGAATCCGTGTTCCCGACGAGATCGCATTGGCCACGACCACGATGTTCGATACACCTATTGATGCCGGGATCGACCACAACTCCAGGGAGGTCGGACGCATGGGCATTTTTTCCCTGATTTCCCACATGAATGATCCTCGCAGGGAGAGCCCTCGGATACAAAGCAAAATCCAGGTAGGCGGTACCTGGATCGATGGTTCCATGATGCCGTCGCGGTTATGATCACTCGTGGGCCAGAGCCCCGGGTGTAGAGAACGTTTACGCGAGTGCAGCGAGTGACACGAAGTGAGGCTGGCGCAACGCGACGGCAGTGAAACGGCAAACGTTGACCGTGGCGCGCGGCAACGCTGTCCACTTCGTGGTTCAGCGTTCTCTACACCAGTGGTTTCATAACCATTCGTGGCCTATACCCGCATTTAGGTTTAGAACAATGTAGACTCGGTCCATGATCGCGGCGGCGGGGCCGCAGACCCCTCCCTACACGTTGCGATCGTAACAATTCCTTGGAGGTTCTGCGCTTTCCCTATAGCCGCTGGACATCGAGCTTGAAGAAGCGGTTGGAATCCATGCCCGAAATCGGGAGCGTCAGCACCACGTTGCTTCCGTTGCCGGCTTCCGAAACGCCCGTGGGTTGCCAATCGGTTGGTGTGAGCGAATCGCTGGCAAGTACCTGATACCGATGACCCGGTACGGAGTTGGAGAGGGTCAGTTCGATATGGTTTCCCGCCGTGACGGCATTCGCCGCAATGATGTATTCGCCCGGAATGATTGAGGAGGAGGGTATGGCGTTGGTCTCGGCGGAGTTGTTGCTGTCTCCGCCGCTGCCGACCGCACTGACGACATAGTGGTAGGTGGTGCCGTTGGTTAGCCCCAGATCCACGAAGTTGGTGTTCGAGGTGTGGGCGATCAGGCTGAATGGACCGCCGCTGTTCAGCGATGTCTTGAGTTTGTAGCTGCTCGCATCGGCAATGGGGTTCCACGAGAGGGAAACCTGTTGGTCTCCGCTAGCGGGCACCAGTCCGGTTGGTGGGGCCGGAATGATGTACTGGCCGCCGTAGAACTCGATTTCAGCCACGTTGCAGTTGCCGCCGGACGGCCCGTAGTAGCGCACGTAGCGATAGGTGTTGGTATCCGCAATCGCTTGTTCGGTATAGACGCCCACGGTCGGCTGGATGGTCACGGTGAACAAGGTCGTCCAGGAACTGCCGTTGTTGGAACCTTGGAACACGCCGCCAATCATGCGCTGCGGGTGCGAGGCACGCGGAACGTAGCGAATCCGGCTGATGAAATATGGCTCGCCGAGATCGAGGCCCACCCAGCCGCCGTAGCTCAGGTTGGAGTCGAAGGCGGTGTCGATATCGCCGTCCAGCGCGTTTTCCCGATAGTTCGGAAGGCCACTCCATGTCCCCGTGGTTCCAATGACCGTTCCGGCCAGTTTCGGATCGGGGATGGATTCGGGCGTTGTGGCGGCTTCGGGAGAGTCGGCGCTTTCGCCGGCGCTGTTTACCGCGGACACCACGTAGTAGTAGTTCGTTCCGCCCAGCAGGCCGGTGTCGACATAGCTGGCGTTGGTGATGCCGGTGGCCACGGTGGTGTAGGGCCCACCGGAGACGATGGAACGCTTGACGTTGTAGCTATCGGCATCGGCCGATTCGATCCAGCGCAGGATTGCTTTCTGCGTGTCCGGCGTGGCCAGGGCATAGTATGGTGCCTCGGGAACGGTGACCGCGCCGCCGCCATCGCCGCCGGTCATGCGTACATGGCTGAAGGCCGAGGTGTTGAGGGCTCCGTTGCTGCCCGAGCTAACGGCCAGTCCAATGTAGGCCGTGTCGCCCATGTTTCCGAAAACCGCGTTGCCGATGCAGGCCCAGCTGGTTCCGTCGGGCGAGATGTAAAGGGCCACCGTGTCATCAATGCGCTCGGCCTTGATCCAGTAGGGAAACGACGGAATGGTGCGGCTTCCCTTGGCATAGTTCGAGCCGCCGCGCAACGCGGTCCAGTCGCTGCTGATGTAGAATTCCGCACTGTGGTTGGCTTTGATGCCGACCCACGCCTTGGTCGTGTCGGCATCGAGGGTTTCGCGGATCATGACCGCGGCCTTGGCGTTCGGCAGGTTGGTGTCCAGCGACAACACCTTGGCAACGACGGAGCAATTGTTGGTAACCGGCAGATAGACAAAGTGGAAGCTGTCGGCACCATCGGTGTAGATCGTGCTCCCGGCTCCCTTTACCGTCCAGATACCGTTGCCGTATACACCGCTTCCCGCCGGGGTGGAACCCCCGATATCGGCATTGGACAAGCCCGTGCTGACCGGAACTGGAACCGGGACCGACGAGGCGGGCGGCGGCGATGCGGTGGAGTGGTCGGACGCCTTGAGAAAGGTGAAACTGTCCGCATTCACGGGAAGCTGGTTCAGACGTTCTTCGACGTAGGGGGCACTCAGGCCAAGGCGCGTTTGATAGGCGCCCAGGATTAGGCTGTAGCCCCGTTGCCCATTCGGCCAGGTGTTGGTGTAGGTGTTGGAAAGATAATAGCGGTCGGTGGTGCCATAGGGGAGGTACGGGGTTTCAAGTCCGAGGTTGAAGCGTGCGTGGTATTCCCCGACCGCCAGCAGTCGGTTGTCGAGTTCCGAGTAGACATCAATGCCCTGCTTCCAGAAGATTTCCGCCATGGTCGCGAAGGAGAGCCATTCTCCGTAGGCGTGCCCCTGATCGCGCAGGGATTCGCCGATCTGTCCGGTGGGCAGCGTGTTCTGGAACCCGGACGGTCCCGCAGTGCGAAGCAGGTGCAGGCAGTGGTCGAACCGTTGCTGGTCGTCGCAGAAGGTGGCGATGGACAGGCCGGCCACCATGGACAGCGCCCCCTTGTTGGCAGGGCCGAGGGCGTCGCCATCGTTGAAGGCTCCGTTCCAGTAGACCGTGGCGAAGAGGTTCGACACCGCTTCCGTATCGGCCTGTGTCCAGCCGGACCAGGTGCCGCGCAGGATGTCCGCGCCGCCGGCATAGCGGTAGGCCTGGTCGCCGAGGTCGAGGTTGGATTCGTATCCGTAGAAATTGGTCTGCGTATTCGCCCATGCCACGAGGATGTCGCGGGCTTTTGAGGCATAGTTGGTGTTGCCGGTGAAATACCACATGCGCGACAGGTTGAAGACCGCCGTCATGTCATTGATCCACTCATAACGGTTCGGGTTGTATCCGGTTCCATCTACGTTGCGGCCCACCTCGGCGAACGGCCCCTGCATGGTGTAGTCGAGTTGTGAATGGCTGTCAGCGGCCAGTGCGTCGTAGCCCTGCTTCCACGGGAATGCGCCGGCCTCGACCTTGGCCTTGACGGCATTCAGGTCGTTCGTCGTCAACGGAATGCCCGGATGCGTGAATGCCGCTTTTGCCGGATGGGCAATGCCCGCGACGACGATGAATAAGAACGCCAATTTCCTCATGGTGAATCCCCTCGCTTGACCATTTCAAACCCTCCGCGAAATGCCCTATCTAAACATTAGCTCTACCGCTTTGTTGAGCGTGGCTTCATTTACCAAGTTTAGGTGTCGGAAGCTCGTAGATCTCCATGTTTTTCGTATTGTTTATATCTGGCAGATCCGCGATCAGCAAACGAACTAAACTTGGTAATATGAATGCGGGTCGCGCCACTCCTTGCCGCATGCTAGAACTCGACAATCCAAGAAAAGGATACCTCCTGCGGTACGGGATTGCAGGACGTGAAAAGGGGAACGTCCGATAAGGACAATTAGCGGAGGAAGCATGAAAACAATGAAGATGATAGCGGGCGGTTTTGCTACGCTGATGCTGGCCATCAGTGCCAGTGCCCAAACCAACATTATTGTAGACCCAACCGGTGCGGTAGCCACATCGGCCCAACGCGCTGCGATTAACTCGGTAAACGGGGCCGGCCTATCCGATGCCACCATCGTGCAAACCGGTGATGCCATCCCTTCGGTCTATCCATCCCACGATACCGGTGCCGGAAGTACATGGTGTACCAACCCTACCGATGGCGATCCGAGCGGCGTCGCGTCGATCACCTACACGCTTGGCGGCGCGTATAACCTGACCGGATTCCATCTCTGGAATTACAACGAGGTCTGGACAGGGGATTCCTACGTCGAAGCTCAGCGCGGTATCTCGGATGCCACGGTGGAGTATTCCACCGATAATGGGACCAACTGGACTTTCTACGGAGATATGAGCTTTACCCAGGCATCGAGTTCATCAAGCTACACCGGCGAAGAGTATTCCTTCGGTAGCACGCTTACTGGCGTTACCGATGTGCGCTACACGGTGATCGAAACCTTCGATCCCAACTCCACTAGAGCGGGATTCTCCGAGATTCGGTTTGTCGCAGAGCCACCCGCGGTTCCGCTGGCACCGACCGTTCGGAAGATCTGGATGAACGGCACTACCGCCAAGCTGTTTTGGAACGAGGCCGCTGTAGCTACGAACTACACAGTCTACCAGTCCGAAACCTCGGGTACGAACTATGTCGCCGTGGCGGCCACGAATGCGCTGGAATACTGGGTCACCAACCTGGTGGAAGGAACGACCTACTATTTCGCCATTGCGGGCGAGAATGAAAACGGTGAAGGCGATCGATCCACGGAACTGTCCGGAACCGTGACAAACTTCTCCGTCATATCCGATGGCGGAGGAACGTATCAAAACAGCATCTATACGCTTCCCGAAGCCGTATTTGACGGCAATCCGGACACGGCCTACGACGGCGCCTCGAGTGGTGCCTGGGTTGGCATCGATGTGGGAGCGGGCAACGAACGGGCCTGTCCGGCGGTCGATTTCTATCCGCGTTCGGGCAATGCGCCACGGATGAATGGGGCCCAGTTCCAAGGCTCTGTTGACGGTTTCAGCTGGGATACCCTGGCCACTGTTTCGGGGACTCCTCCTACTGTCTGGAACCGGGTGTATACGGGAAGCTCTACCGCATACCGCTACTTCCGTTGCTACGGGGCGGCGTATGGTAACGTGGCTGAAATTAAGTTTCTTACCACAAACGATGTTGACGATGTGATCTTCTCGTCGTCTCCGTCCGACGGCGTAATCGACGTTGCCGTGGATGCGGGCATTGTGGTGACTGCTACGGATATCCAGGTGGATTTCAACTCGCTGATTAGCAGCTACGAAATGCTGGTCAACTCGAACGTGGTAGCGGCTACGAAAGCTGTCCCCTCCACCGGGACCACGACCTTCACCTATGCCAACACCCTGGCCTACGACACGGATTACACGGTTCAGCTCAAAGTCATTCGCACGGATGGCGTGACCAACATCGTGGACTTTTCGTTTACAACGATTCCGGACTACTATTCCGGCCAGTACCTGATTGCCCCCGGAATCCGAAACGGTGGTTTCGAGCTGGTGAACGGCAGTCCCAGCAATACGACCACCGTCTCCGACTTCTCCCAGATCGACAACTGGACAAAGCTGGCAGGCGCTACAGCCAGCACCCGCTACGGCACGTCCTCGCCCGAGGGAACGCGTTATCTGAATACGCAGAGGTATATGAAGATCGTCAACCTGACGGACCATGTCATTGCGGAAGGCGACCGGTTCGACTTCAAATGGGTGCTTGCCGACCGGCCCGCAGGCGTTATCGTTTCGCTGTGCTACAGCAATGCCGTGGATGGCGTCACGAACATCATTGATTCCGCAGTGACGGTCCCCGATGTCTCATGGGCGATCGGTGAATGGTCCGGCTCCTATACGTTTACGAACGGCAGTCCGGCGATCGGCTCCACGCTTGGTTTGATGATCCAGGAGAATGGGAACAGTCCGACCAACGATACCAGCATTACAGAAGCGCATGTCGACAAGGTGCAGCTCCGATTTGGAGCAGGTCCTTCCGTCGCACCGGTGCTCCAACTGATCGGGGTAGGTGCGGGAACCGCAAACCTGATGTGGGTTTCCGAGTCCGGGATAACCTACCACGTTCTGAGCAAGCCGAATCTGGCATCCGGTTCCTGGACGACGAATGCGACCGTTTACGGCAATGGTTTGACCATCGTGACCAACGTGGCGGCCGGGGCATACAACGCGGAATTCTTCCGCCTCGAAGCGCAATAAACCCGCTTCATCCGACCCGCACGCGATCCTTCGGGATTGCGTAGCGCGGTCACGGCAGCCTGTCGTACACCTCGGACGGCAGGTTGTTCTTTCCTGGAATTCCGTACTCTGTGACCTCTGCGTCTCTGGGAGATAAAAACAGTAGGGGGCTGTTACGGAACTGAGCAGCCTGGTGCCGCACCCCCGAAGGGGCGACCTGGGCCTAATGAATCCTTGGGCTGAGGTGGCGACCAAGCCGAATGGCATAGTCAAAAAAGGTTCACCACAGAGGGCACTGAGACACGAAGTGAGGCCGGAGCAGAGCGGCGGCAGCGAAGCGGCAACCACGGAGGAGAAGCCTCGTTTCAAATCGATTGATCCTCATGCGTGTGGGGGGAATCCCCCGCAAGCCATTGCTCCTGCTCGTCCGCCGCAGCTTTAAGCGAAGGTGGGAAATGCTTTGTTTCATCTTGGGCAAGAAGGTAAAGTCTCAAACTCTTCAAGAGTTTGCTGTTGGCAAGCTACAGGGGTGATTGGATGAAAACATCATTTGCCACTTCGCAAAGCTCGTTGCCGGCATAGTACGCCTGCCTCTTTCGCCAAGAGGCTCAGGTCATTGGACTGATCCAGTTGCCGTTATTGATGAAGGTGATTCGAAACCGTAATGTGTCAAAATACAATGCCGGTGATTTGGCCGACAGCAATCACAAGGGGAAACTGAATGAAATACTCAGCAATCGTTTTGCTGGCAGGGCTGGCGCTTTCAGGATGCATGTCTAAAAACAGCAGTTCCGATATAGCCATGTACGGGGCTCCACTTTCGGGAAATTCCGCCCTGAACGTTGCGGCGGACGAAGTGCAGTCGGACCGGATGCTCATCTGGCGGGGGGCCATTACGCTGGAAGTCGCCGGTGTGGCTGAAACCCAGGAGGATGTAACGGCATGTGCCAAGGCGGTGGGAGGCTATGTGGAGTCCAGCCACCAGCGGAAATATCAGGATCGGCCCTCCGTGACGTTGACCCTGCGTGTTCCATCGGAAAAGCTTCAGCAGGTCGTGGGCGGCCTTGAGGGCATGGGTGAGGTCATTGCTAAAAGCCTGTCTTCGGAGGATGTCACGGAACGCTATATCGACACCCAGGCCCGTCTGGAAACCAAGATCAAACTGCGGGATCGGCTTCAAGCCTTGCTTGAGAAGGCAGCGGATGTGAAGGATATCCTGGCGATAGAGAAGGAATTGACCCGGCTGCAGGGTGATATCGATTCGATGACGGCCCGGCTGAAGTCCATGAAGGGCAAGGTGGACTACGCATCGCTGGAGGTAACGCTCAATGCACAAAAACAGGAACAGGTGCTTGGTCCGCTGGGATACGTCTTCAAAGGTACCGCCTGGGTCGTAAAGAAGCTGTTCATCTGGAAGGATGAGTCGTATGTAGAGGAACCTCCGGCGGTGGAACCGGTTCCTGTGATGATGGATCGTGTACCCGAACAGGTTAGCGAGTGCTCCGGCCCGGAAGTGCGGGTCGTATACCCCGGAGAAACCCTCGAAGACATCGCCCGACAATACGGGGTGACGGAGAAGGAGATTCGCGAACTGAACGGTTTGGGTGATGCCACGGTGTCTCCCGGTCAGAAACTGCTGATTCCTTTCGACGAGTAGACCAGCAGAGGATGCGTATGGGGGATTTTCCTGCCATCAATTATTTGCGCGAGACGTGTTGAAGCTCTGGCTGACCCCAATGCTTTTCCCGATTTTGAATCGATCGATAAGCGCTGGAATGGAGGGCGTTGCTTCGTTGGCGCAAGTCAGTGCAAAAAGTTCACCACAGAGGGTCCTGAGGGGCGCGGAGGGGTATCCTCGTTTTATAACCGATTGATCCTCATGGGTGTGGGGATATCCCCCGCATACCATTGCTCCTGCTCGTCCGCCGAAGCTTTAAGCGAAGGTGGGAATTGCTTTGTGTCATTTTAGGCAAGCAGGTAAAGTCTCAAACTATTCAAGAGTTTGCTGTTGGTAAGCTACAGGGGTGATTGAATGAAAACATCATTTCATAGGAGTGACCCTGTTGCTTTGATGTGTGGCTGGAAAACTGTCACTTACACGAACTTGGTTGAAGTTTGCTGGAGAATCCCTGGTGAGTCGTTGTAAAACACAAATGGAACGGCTGTATGATATTGACCGACGCATCCGTTCGAAAGAGTTTCCCTCCATTTCTGAGTTATCCCACGCTTGGGAAGTAGCGGAGAGAACCATTAAACGGGACATTGCATTCCTGAAAGACCGATGGAACGCGCCTCTTGAATATGACCGCAACAAAAAAGGCTATTACTACACAGAACCCTCTTGGGCAATCCCCTCTATTCCATTGAAACAAGGCGACTTATTTTCGCTTCTCATCGCTCGCCATGCCTTGGCCCAATACAAAGACCTGCCGATAACCAATAAGCTGGAACAGGTATATACTCACCTGACGGAAGCCCTCGGAGAACAAACCAGTATTGATCCTGAAGAAATCCTAAGTGAATTCAGTTTCGTAGCTCCTCCAGCGATTCCGGTAGATCCTTTACTGTGGGAATCGGTATGCCAGAGCGTTCTCCAACGCCGCACCATCGAAATGGGCTATCAAAGCAAGAGGGCTACAGGTAAGCGAACCCACCGCATCGATCCTTACCACATCGCCAACATCCATGGTGATTGGTACGTTTTTGCTTACAACCACCATTATAAAGCAATTCGCCAGTTCGCTATCGGTCGTATACTTGAGGTAACCGAAACCGGAGAAACATTCCGTCGTCCGCATGATTTTGATCCGGTGGAATTGGTAGAATCCTCTTTCGGCGGATTCGCATCGATGGACGATATGAAAGAAGTATGTATTCGTATCAGTAACCAATGGTCTCTGGAAGTGAAAGACCGCCAGTGGCATGCAAAGCAAAAGATTCGAGAGTTGAAGAACGGCGATATCGAAGTAACTTTCCGGGTAAGTGCCAGCGGACAACGTCCGTATTTCAATGTCATTCAGTGGGTATTGGGTATGGGCAAACACGCCCGTGTGATCCGGCCTGCAAAGCTAAAACAGCTGGTTGCGGAGGAAATCCACGCCATGGCTGAGCTCTCCTGCCGGTAAATCGTTCTGATTTTTTGGCAAACTTTTTTTCATAGGGACACCATATGTCACTTCGCCTTTGTTAGATTTCGCCCGTTATTGTGAAGAAATCCAACTTGAAAGGTTAGAAATGGCAAATAAAAAAACACATGTTGGCTGGGCAATGGCCATCGGTGGCATGCTGGATGCGGCTATTCAGCTACAGAGCATCCGAAATGGCGATCAACAGGAATTGAATGTAGGCGAACTGATATGCGCAGTGGTCGTCGGTGGATTAGGCGGCATGGCTGCCGACCTAATGGAACCAGCAACCAGCTCGTGGCACCGGAAGGGATGCCATAGTTTGGGAATGGGGATGGCTTGTTTGATTGCCTCTCACCACTCATCGCTTAAATCCTCAAAAAAAGGCCGAATGATCAAGGTGTTGGCTGCCGCACATGGTTCTCATCTTTTTCTGGATGCCCAAACGCCACGAGGTCTTCCATGGATTCATCCTATACTGGATAAAGCCATGGGTCTTAGATCATTTACTCTTTCGGGATAGTCTGTGCAGTTTTGCGAATACCGCAAGGATCTGTTTTCTGGCCGAGGGGAAAACAGGGTTAACCAAAACCCGGCAAGGTACAGTAGTTATGAATGATAACGGTAAAGGCAAAGGGAATCCGGCAACACCGGCAAATCCCAATGGTCCGGGTAATCCCGCGACTCCGGCAACACCGCCACCCAATCCACACCGTCCACCAAATAGACCTCCAAGACCCGGTGGTGGAAGAGATGTGGGATAGATGAAGGCGTGTCCGTGGTGGATGGAATACCCCGCGATCGAGGAAGAAGAGATCGGCGCTCTCCGGAGCGCCGGACTTCATCCCGAAATCGATGAGGCTGAAAAAAAGAGAGGAAAGCTAAAGGTAAATATTCGCGTTAGCATTTTCGGCAAAGAGCGTGTTGGAAGCGTGCTGTATCCTGACTTATATCCATATTTACGCCCCACAGTTATTGTTCCAGGGTTGGGCGAAGATCTCAGGCACTATAGTCCTGGGGGAGAGTTATGTCTTTTGGCAAGGGGTACTGACCACTGGCAACCCAACGACACAGCAGCGGGATTGATCACTAAGCAGCTTGGAAAATGGGAGCGGGTCGCTACGCGAAAGTATGAAGACGAACGGTTGCAAGGCGAAGATCATCAAGCAGAACCATGGACCGAGTTTTACAGGGGAGCCAGACAGCAAATTATGTTTGATAGCTCTTGGGTATTTCCAGATTCGACAAACAGAGGGCTTCTGCACTTATCGGTGGCCGGTGATTATAAACATATTCAAAAAGGTCGCCCCTTCGTGGGATGGCTTCTTGTGGCTTTTGATAATGGAAACGTTCCCATTGATGGAGTGTCGATTAACCCGATGATTCACCAATGGATAAAATCCCAAGAGTATAAACGTGTGCAATGTCCATGGTTCCGTCTTCCTAGCCTGCCATCTTCTGAGGCTTTTGTTGAAAGTATCAGAGCTATGTCCGCAGATCTTTTTTCGTGGCTCCAACTGGAGATCAAAAAGAAAAAGCATGCGCTTTTTGCTGTTTGTGTTCCAGAGGAGAACCCAAGAGGAGGGATACGTGATGGATGGTTGTTTTATTATGTGGCTCAGATCAACAAACAGGATTTGATCATCAACCCTATCAAAGTTGAATACGCTGGAGAGTGCGACATCTTTGAGCGTATCCCAGAGCTAAATCCACTGCGGGGAAAAAAGATAGCCGTTATAGGTTTGGGATGTGTTGGAGCACCTAGTGCCATTGCTTTTGCTAGGGCTGGAATAGGAGAGATTCGACTCTTAGATGGGGATTTCATAAGTGCTGGTACGATCTGTCGCTGGCCAATTGGCCTTCAAGCAATGGGCAAGGGTAAGGTGAAGGCTCTTATTGATTATATTACTAGTAATTACCCATTAACGAACGTAAGCATTGATCATCATTTATCTGGGACAGAAGATGATAGAGTTATGCTCGGTACTCCTGAGGTTGGACAAAAAGAAAGTCTCTTTAGGATGCTTGACGGTGTGGATCTAGTATTCGACGCCACGGCTGAACGAGGAATTAATCAAATGCTATCTCTTTATGCCAAAGAGTTATCGGTACCTTATGTGACGGTTGCTTCTCGTCCTGGGGGCTGGGGAGGGCATGTAGTAAGAGTTCTACCAGCTCAAACAGGTTGTTTATTATGCTTTTGGCAAGCTCTGGAGAAAGCTGAGAATGAGCCTGAAAATGAGGATAACATTGAGCTTCCAGCCTTTGATCCTAACGGCGATAAATTACAACCCGTGGGCTGTGGCGATATTACGTTCCATGCAGCAAGCTTTGACGTTGAAGAAGTGTCATTGGCTGGAGTTCGTATGGCTGTTTCTACCCTCTGCGAGGGCATTGCTGGAGCATATCCCCCGCTCGTTGATGACATAGGTATTTTATCCCTTCGCTCTAGTGGAATCGGGTTATTCCCAAAGTGGAACGGATATTCATTTGATAAGATTAAAAAATGCAAAAGTTGTGCACCCTATGAGCATATGGATCCCGAAATCTGAGTATGAAAAAATGATCCAATATGCCTGTGTAAAAACCCCTAAGGAAAGTGGCGGGGTACTAATGGGATACCTAGCGACTGATGAGTCGGATGTCGTCATAACACATGTTCTTGGTCCTGGACCAAATGCCATCCATGGCAGGTTAGGTTTCGTGCCAGATTATGTGTCGGACGAAAGCCGCGTCGGGGATTATTTTAATCAATTCAATGGGGAAATCACTTACATAGGTGATTGGCACTCACATCCCAACAACTCAAGCTATCTTAGCTGGCGAGATAAGCGAGCATTACGAAATATAGCACGTTATGAGGAAAACTTCATCGACTCTCCGATAATGCTAATTATAGGTGGTTTAGGAAAGTTTGATGAACTTAGGGGCTGGAGAGTATTCAGCGAACCACTCTTTGGTTGTTTTCGTCAATGGAGATATCGAGACGAGGAAATAATCTATTACTAAAGTGTTTCTCATGGTTTAGTCTGTTTGTTGCGGCGGTCCTGTGAGCTGATTATTTCAGGATTGGCGACTTTTGGACGATTCTGTTTTCCAGTTGTCAGAAGCATGGCAACTCACGATGGTCGTTGCTTCCTGGTCGGCGGCCTCGCTTCGCGTCACGGCCATTTTCCTTCTAATCGGTATTACTTTTCCTCTACCCATACCTTGGATGATGGGCCGTTGCTGGAACGGTTTCCGTCACCACCGCCTTCGGCACCCGGTCCTCCGAAACCGCCATGGCCCTTGCTGCCGCCGATGCGGTTGCAACGGGCGTAGTAGGGGATGGCCAGCAGGTCTGAGCCGTCGGCCCATTTACCCTCGATGGCCACGATGCCATTCAGCATTTTCGGTTTCCACACCGGCTTTAATTCCGTATGGGCCGGAAGGGCCTGGTTCAGGTTTTGGTCGGCGGACCCTTTTCTACGGGGACGCAACGCCAACGCCGACTGTGTAGGGACTAACGTACTTCAGACGGAAGAATTTGCAGGGACTACCACTTGCATCATTGGTGACCGAGATCGTCCCGGCTCCTGAAAAGGACGTTACATCTGTCCAGGCGTTGGTGAGATCATCCGTTGCCTGCAGCATACCATTCACTCCATCAAAAAGATCGAACGTTAGGATGGCGTCATTCCCCTGTACCTCGATGCTGTCAATCCCCCTGGTACCGAAGTACTCCTGACAGCCCATGTCTGGACCGGAATCAATCACTCTGGGGAACCCGAGCAAGTCCGTGCCACCTGCCATCCACGACATTTCGAGCGCTGCATTGAGCACTACGGATCCCTGCTGGGGATAGTAGTCCGAGTCAAAGCCCTCAAAGGAGAGGATGTTCCCTGTGCCGCCTGGATCGGGTGTTGTACATGAGTACGCAATATCGACTGTCCCCGCCCAGTTACTTACGGTATTGCCATAGATGATACAGTTTGTGGCCGAACCGGCACTCATGCCTTGCCCGATGTTGTCCGCGACCGTGCAACTCTCCAGCGTGGAGTTTTTCACACCTGCCCCCGCGCCCCCGCTGTGCGTTTCGTTTTCCACAACAAGGCAGTTCTTCAGCGTACTGCTATAGGCGCCGCCACCCGCTCGGGCGTAGTTTCCCTGAAGGATGCACCTTGTTGCTTCGCTGCTGAAAACTCCACCACCATAAGTAGGGGGGCCAAAATTATTTGGACGGGTTGCGCTGTTGTTAACAACAGCGCAATTCTCCAGTATGCCACTGTAGACCGCCCCGCCCTTAACTTCCGTCTTGCTGCTGTAGCTGCTTCCGGCATATTTCGCTACATTATTAGAGAACGTACAGTTGATATACGTGCCGTTGTATGCGCCAGCACCGCGGGCCTTTGAATATCCGGCCGTAAAGGCAATGCCATTGGCAATAATGCAGTTTCGAAACGTTGACGTATCATTGTTGCAATAAACATTCGCGCCATACAAAGCGACGTTATATCCAGAACCGTATAGATATCCTCCCTGAATCCGGAACCCTTCAACAGACACATCCGCCCCGGTGATCCGCAGGCAGCGGACAGAGCCGTTGCCATCAATCGTCGTTGCCCCGGGACCATTGACGCTTTGGACGATTACATTGTCTGTGGCAATAAGCACCTGCTGGGTCAGGACATAGACTCCATCATCGATTAACACAACATCGCTCATGGTATTGGAACAGGCGTTGACCGCGTCTTGAATGTTTGTGGCGGCCGTTGCCCATGAGTCGTATGGAAACAATGGTGTTGATCCGCTTTCGACCACGTAATGATAGAGGCCGGGCAGCTCATAGCACCCCATATCCACGCTTCCGTTAATGACCCTCGCTGCCCCGGCCAGGTCAACGGCCCCGATCATCCAGCTCAGGTAGATCCCTGTGTTGGCAATCTCCGCGTTGTAAACAGGAACATAGCCGTTTTCGAACCCGTCAAACTGTGTTGTGTTGCCATCCCCGCCCGGATCCGGCGTGGTGCATGAGTAAGCAACGCTGACGGTCCCGGCCCAGTTGGCAACCGTATTGCTGTAGATAATACAGTTCGTGGCGGAGCCGCCGTATATTCCCTGGCCGATATTATCCGCGACCGTGCAGTTCTCCAGAGCGCTGTCGCGTGCGCCCGATCCGCTGCTATTCGCTTCGTTTCCAACCACCAGACAATTCCTGAGGGTACTGCTGAACACGCCCCCGCCGGTGTTATAGGTATTGTTGCTTTGAATACGACAGGCGTCCGCCTCGCAGAGGGCCAATCCGCCCCCGTAGGCTTGGGGTCCCATATTTCTACTTGAGGAAGCGTTTCCGATAACGTTGCAATTCGTAAGTACACCTCCAAACACCGCTCCTCCCTGAATCGTTGTGCCCCCCTGATACGGAAATCCATAAAAAACGGCCTCATTGTTTAAGAATTCACAATTCAGGTACGTCCCATTGTAGGCACCTCCCCCCTTGGCCCCTCCGTTGGATGAAGCGGCCGCGTATCCGTCGGAAATTACACAGTTCTCAATAACAGCGCTGTTGTCATCACAATATAGGTTGCCTCCATAGGCGGGCCCGCCCGTACCCTTATTCACCGTTCCGTTCTGAATACGAAACCCGTCAACCTGCACATCGGATGCGGTGATACGAAGACATCGAACGCTGCCGTTCCCATCGATCGTTGCGCCCTGATTATTCTGGCTCACCAGCGAAATCGCATTCGTAATCGAAATCTGGCTGCTCAGCACATAAACGCCATCGGCAACCAAAACCGTGTCACCGGCAATAGCCACATCCACCGCATCCTGAATGTTGGTCGCCGCCGTTGCCCAAGTATCGTATGGTGATGTGTGTGAACCTGTAGATGATACATAGTGGGTAGCTCCCATAGACACGTTAGCCAGCACGATGAGTAGCACTGGAAGCAACTTATTTATTGTCATTTTCGACCTCATGGTTAACCAATTTTCAATGTTGAATCTCTCATTAAAAAACGGGCTGGGTTTTATCGCATCATATTTTCAAAGACAAGGTGCATCTGCTAAATATAAAACACACTTAAAAGGTGTAGAAAGGTGTCAAACATATCGGCATATACATCTACACAAAACTGGGTCGGGACGGGGTCGGTCTTGAATGGCACTAAGTTAATTGAATTTCAGAGATTTTTTTGCTTCGTGTTCCATGCATCCGGGCAGGTCTGCAGCACATTTCTCGTGTCGCCCGTTTCTAGTGGGCTCTGGAGCCACCAGGATGGCGGCGGTAATAGTGTATCGCAGGCGTCTCGCCTGCTCCTGCACCAGACTAGTTCGTGCTTAACTCAGGGGGCAGGATCGGTCCTATGAAATGATGTACTCCTGGATTGGCTGCTTTTGGACGATCCTGTTTTCCTGTTTTAAGAAAAAGGGTTTTGCCATTCCCGCTGGTCGTTTCTGCCTGTTCGGCCGTCTCGCTGCGCGTCCCGGCCCCTTTCCTTGGTGTTAACCTAAAACCGAGATGAACCACGCAATTCGAAGCAAGTGCGACCAATTGGCCGGCAGGATTATTCCATTCCTGATTAGAAAATCATTCTGTCATTCAATCATTCTGTCTTAACCATTCACACCGTCTGCGGTGGTTCGCGTGTTTTGTCCAATTATCCTGTCTTGGTCCCTGTGGTACGGCCCGTAGATTTATTGCAAAATTTTGTAATAAATAATGAGTGCATTTTGTTACAAATAATGCGACTAGATATTTATGCAATCCATTCAAAACAAGATTATTAAGAGAATATACTCCTCCGGTCGGGGTTGGTCGTTTTCTAAAATTGATTTTTCCGATTATGGAAGCGATGGTGCTATTCGTTTGGCTTTGATGCGTCTGGAGGAAAATGGAACGATTCGGCGTGTCCTGCGCGGGTTGTATGATTATCCGCGGATCAGTACGCTCCTGAATCAGCAGATGGGGCCGGATCTTGATCAGGTTGCACAGGCGCTGGCGCGTAAATCCGGATGGCGCATCCAGCCTTCGGAAAATACGGCGCTGAATCTTTTGGGGCTTTCGACGCAGGTTCCGGCGCAGGCCGTTTATTTGTCCGACGGCCCGGCCAAGACGTATGAAATCGGAAGCCGGGCGTTGATCTTCAAGAAACGGGCGTTGAAGGAGTCGGGATTCAAGCATCGTGAAAGCGAGCTGGTTGTTCAGGCGCTGAAGTCGCTGGGCCGCGACCGGATCGATTCGGACATTCGCGACAAGCTTTCCCGTGCGGTTCCGGCCTCCCTGTGGAAGAAGATGGTTCGGGATACGAAGGCCGCACCGGCCTGGGTTCATGAAATCATCCGCACCATAGCGGAAGAGGTTAATCCATGAACCGGGTCGCCGCGTTGTCTGCCAATCAGCGGAGTGAACTGTTCACCGTAACGGCGGAGCGCCGCGGCCTGGGTTCGGTGGCGGTTATCGAAAAGGACTTCTGGGTCTGCTGGACGTTGAAACGCATTTTTGAACACGCTGAATTGTCGAAGCTGCTGATCTTCAAGGGGGGCACCAGTCTGTCGAAGGTGTTCGGGCTGATCGACCGCTTTTCCGAGGATATCGACCTGGTTCTGGATTGGCGGGCGGTGACGGACGAAGATCCGATGGCCGAGCGTTCCAATAGCAAGCAGGGCAGGTTGAATGATCGCATAAACGAGTTGGCGCGGGAATATATTGCCGGCGACCTGTTCCGTATGCTGGATGAAGTTTTGGGCGATCAATGCAAAATCGCGGTAAATGCGGGAGAAAAAGATTTGGGGCATATTGTCCGGGTGCGCTATCCGGAAACATCGGATGCCGGAAACCTGCTACCCTACATCCAACTGGAGATCGGGCCGCTGGCGTCCTGGCTTCCGCATTCGGATCATACGGTATGCCCGTATGCCGCCGAAGATTTTCCGGATCAGTTTGAGGATTCGGAATGCCCGGTCCGGGCGATTGATGCACACCGTACGTTCTGGGAAAAGGCGACGATTCTTCATCACGAGGTGCATCGTCCGGACGGGTCGGCCATGCCGGCTCGCTATTCACGACATTATTACGATCTGTATTTAATGGCACAGTCGGAGGTTAAGGCAGCGGCATTGGCGGATTGTTCCCTGCTAAAAAGCGTGGTGGAGTTCAAGAAACGTTTTTATCCACGAGGTTGGGCTCAATATGATTTGGCGAGCCCTGGAACGCTCAAGCTGATACCTCCGGTCCGGATTCTGGAGGCCATGCGCAAGGATTATGCTGCGATGCAGGATATGATCTTTGGGCGGCGACCGACCTTTGACGAGATTTTGGCAGGCCTGACGGATCTGGAGGCCGAGATCAATGCACTGAAGCCGATGGAATGAAGATTGTTGTATACCGTTTATCGATTGGTTATTACATTCTCCCTGGGCAGCCGGGCCGGCTGCGATACGCAACGCAGGCCTGCATGGGAGAAAACATCAAAACCTCTCAGTAATCGGTATTACTTTTCCTCGATCCATACCTTGGATGCCGGGCCGCCGGAACGGTTTCCGTCACCACCGCCTTCGGCGCCCGGTCCACCGAAACCGCCATGGCCCTTGCTGTCGCCGAGGCGGTTGCAACGGGCATAGTAGGGGATCGCCAGCAGGTCGGAGCCGTCGGCCCATTTACCCTCGATGGCCACGATGCCATTCAGCATTTTCGGTTTCCACACCGACTTTAATTCCGCAGTAGCCGGAAGGGTCTGGTTCAGGTTCTGGTCGGCGGACTCGAAGGTGTAGATCAGCGGGCCGCGGCGCAGGGCCACTTCGCCGCGGGTGGCGGCGATCTTGTCGCTGCCATGGATTCGCTGGATCTCCATCGGCAGTTCGAACTCGACCTTGTCGCCTTTCTTCCAGGTGCGCTCGATCACGGCATAGCCCTTTTCAATCCTGGGTTCGATCGTTTTGCCGTTGAGCTTGATCCACAAAATGCCATTGGCCTTGGGGGTCGCCGTATACAGTTCGCTGACCTCGTGGTTGGGCACGCGGATGCGAAGGCCGAAGGTGCTGGTCCTGGTCGGGTTGAGGGTGATGGCTACTTTGCCGCTCCACGGATACGCGCTCTTCTGCACCATCTCCACGTCGGTTCCCGCGATGCCCGGCACGGTGATGCGGCTTCCCAGGAACATGTTGACGTACAGGTCGTCGGCATCCTTGACGTAGGTCCAGGTCGGCAGCCGCAGCAGGACGCGCGGAATGTTGCCGATACAGCAGGGGCACACATGCCACGGATAGCGCGCATTGGATTGCGTCAGGGGATTCTGGTAGTAGAAGTTTTCCGCTTCGAGATCCAGCGAGCCGAGCAGCGCGTTGTAGAGGGTTTCCTCGTAGAGATCGGCATAGCGCGAATCGTGGTAGGCCATGTTGAGCTTCTGCTCGAAGAAGATCAGGCCGGAACTCGAACACGACTCGCAATAGGCGTTATGGGGCAGGGAATAGTCGGGTCCGAAGCCTTCCGAGGTTTCGCCGCTGCCAATGCCGCCGGTGACGTAGTATTTGCGGTTGATCAGGTTGTCGAACAGGCTCATGACCGCGCTCTGGTAGTCGACGTCATGTGTCTCCATCGCCACATCCGACATGGCGGCGTAGCTGTACGATGCGCGCACCGCATGGCCGACGGCTTCGTACTGCTTAATGACCGGCACGTGGCTCTGGTCGTACTCGCTGCCGTTCTTGCGGCAGTCCAGCAGGAACTTGCCCAGTTGGATATAGGGCTCGCCCTTGTCCTGTCCCTCGATGGTGTTGACGAAGCGGCCGAAGCGTACCAGCGCCATTTCCATGTCCTGATGACCGTCGAACCATTCCTGCTTGCCCGGTTCGGGGCCGATATGGGCGACCCAGCAGTCGGCCAGCTTCTTGGCGGCGTTGTAGAGGCGCAGGTCCTTGCCGCCGGTCAGCTTGTAGTGGGCAATGGCCGCTTCCAGGAAGTAGCCGGCGACATAGCCCTCGTGGTCTGCACGGTGCTCCGGCGACCAGTGCGGCCAATCGCGCAGGGTAAAGACGGTCTGCAAATAGCCGTCCGGCTCCTGCGCCGCCAGGATCTTGGGAATCCAGTCGTCCAGCGTCTTCTTCATGGCGTGCTGCGCCTTGATGATTTGGGGGTCGCCCTTGGGATCGACCATCAGGGCCACGCAGATGGATTCCAGGGTGTTGTAGATCCACGCGTTGGAGAAGACATAGCCCTTGTGGTCCTCGTGGGATTTGCCCTGTAGCTTTTTGGCGGCTTCTTCAAAGTTGTTGATGCCGCCTTCGGGAAGGTTCGGATCGTTGATCTTGTCGATGCAGTGGGGGATCCAGTGGACGATGATCTGCTTGGCGCGATCGTTCCAGAGCGGGCTATCGATCTCGTAGGGCTGCGTGTCGACCGGATGCAGGTTTTCGGCAGGCGGGCCCTGCACGACCTGTACGCTGAGCGTGTCGGATCCCTGCAAACCATCGACGGATGCGGTGAGCTTCAGCACATAGTTGCCCTCCTCGGAGAAGGTGGCGGAGGCATCGATTTGGGTTGGGTCGTCGAAGGTCACCGTGCCGGGACCGGACTGCTTGCTCCATTTTACATTGCCGTCTCCTTTCAGGACTTTGACGGCGCCGCCCAGATAGGTTTTTCCGCCGAGAACGACGGTCCGGTCCTCGTTGGCCGAAACGGTGGGGGCGAAGTTTGGCGACTGGCCGGAATCCAACACCTTCCATTCCAGAATGCCGGTCGAGAATTGATCCGTACCGTCGATTTCAAGTTTGAGTTTGGTGGTGGTGACTTCCGTGAATTTCAGTTCGTTGTATTGATCCCTTTCCCCGCCGATTTTTCCGTTGGCTTCAACCGGGACGAACGTATCACCGTCCCAGTAAAGCAGTCGGGCGGCCGATGGCAGCCGGACCCCTTGATGGTCGTCCCACCAGTAGACTTCGATGGCGTCGGTGCTGATGGGCTTGCTCCATTCATACTGCACCCATTCCGTTCGCTGCTTCGGCCAGTTGCCGTAGCTTCCCTGGTCGCGATTGTCCGAACGCACAGGCTCGATGCCGTCGTTGAGTGCGCCGACCGTGGTATCGCCCGAGACATAGGAGGTCGAGGATTCGGCGACCAAAGCCATGTTGGCGGGGGATTCAGCCATGGCGGTTGCGGCGCAAAGGCCCAGTAGCGCGAAGGTGAGTTTAGTCATCATTGGTTCTCCTTGTTGGCTGAATTGAATACATGGTCTAAATCGTTACGGAGCCGGTTGCGGCACAATGTCGAGGTAGACCGAATGATGCCCATAGGTTTCGAAGAAAGGCTTGAAGCGGATGCCGTCGGACTCGAAGCGCAGCGTGGATGGATCGCCTTTAAAGGCTGCGCCGATGTCGTTTGGATCCAGTTTGATCTTACGCCAGTCGTCGCGCGCTTCCGGTTCCTCGGCCGCCAGCAGGACCGGGCCGTAGAAGATGCTCGCAATGTTCGGCTGGTCCACCAGCGGCATAAGATGGAAATCCATCGGGAGTCTCAGTTCAATCGTATCGCCGCTTTCCCATTTGTGCGACAGCCTGAGATAGCTTCCGGGGTCCGCGTCAACCTTGGTCGTCTTTCCGTTGAACTTCAGTTCCACGCCGTGCTTGGTCCATTGGGGAATCCTAAGGTTTAGGTCGAAGGCGCCCGACCCGTCAATGGTCAGTTTGACCGTGTCGGAATAGGGGTAGCTGGTAGACTGCGTGATTCGGATCCCTTGTTCCTTCCACGTCAGGGTGGAGGGGATGTAGAGATTCACATACAGCGCGTTGTTGTCGGCCGTTTTGAGATAGATGGTATTCTGCAGCTTGGTGGCGCTTTCGAGCGCGGTGCCGTTGCAGCAGGTGAAGCCATCCATGTTGGCATTGCTGAAGCTTTTGGTGGCGCCCGGGTTCAGCGGAATGTGATAGGTATTGCCGGCGTCGTGCTCGGCGACCGAGGCGAGGATATCGTTGTAGAGTGCGCGCTCGTAGTAGTCCATGTACGTTGGGGCGGGATCGTACATGAAGAGGCGTCGGCCCAGCTTGAGCAGGTTGTAGGTGGCGCAGGTTTCGTTCTGGCCATTTTCATTAAAGCCATTCTTAAAGAGGCTGTCCGGCTCGGCCGTAAAACATTCCGGATTGTTTGGATGGCGTGCGCCGGCCACCCCGCCGATGGAATACATGTAGTGCTGCGTGCAAATGTCCCAGAAGTTATCGGCTACGCGGTAGTAGCGGGGATCGTGCGTGGCCGTGTAGATTTCGAGGGCGCCGGTGATCTGCGGGATATGCTGGTTGGCATGGCGGCCGCCGAGAGTGTCGACATCGTCCGCCAATCCCTTATGGTCTGCATCGCCGAAAAAGGCGGCATTGTCGAAAAGCTTCGCACATTTCAGGAAGCGTTGGTCGCCGGTCAGCCGGCCGAGGCGGGCCATGGCTTCGTTCATGCCGCCATACTCGCCGGCGATATAGCTGTCCCACATTTTTGCGCGGGTTTCTTCCGGTAGGGCGGCGAGCCGTTTGTAGACCCAGATCCCCATGCCTTTTGCCGTTTCCAGCGCCTTGGGATTTCCGCCGAGTTCGTAGCAATCCATCAGTCCGGCGAGGATTTTGTGCAGGGTGTAGTAGGGGGCCCAGACCTGGTCGTTCCCTTCGCCATAGTTCGCCCCGTGCTCCAGCATGATAAACTGGTCCGGCGGATAGGCGCTGATGAAGCCTTCGCCCCAGTTCCAGTAGTCGGTGCGGATTCCATCCTTGCCCAGGTCGGAATCATAGTCTTCCTTGTCCGGACCGGTCGGCACTTTCGTCGGGTCCGATGTATGGCCTTTTCCGGATTTAGCCGGTTGTCCCGACATGCTGGAAAGTTGGTAGAGCGCTTCGACCATGGTTTCCATCTTCTGCTTAAAAACGGCCTGCAGTTTGGGTTCGTAGGTGGTGCTGGCATAGGCCTGCGCGATGGCGCTGAGGTAGTGGCCGGTGGCATGTCCGCGCAGTTTGCAGGTCCGGTCTTCCCATACGCCCAGTTGCCGTGCGTCCTTCGGCTGCGGTTGGCCGAAGGTAGCGCGGAAGTTGTAGAGAAAATCGTCTGGATTGCTCTTGGCCAACCCCTCCATAAACTTGTCACGGTGCTTCATGAACGGGGTCGGTTTTCCATCCGTAGCGACATCCAGCACCACCTGTCCAAGGGGAAACGGCTCCAGCGCCGGTTGCTTCGGCAGGGACTCTTCACCCCGGGCTGATGGATTCATGAAGCTCATGGCGGCCACTAGCAATAGCAGACCGGAGGCTTCAGGAAAATACCTGAAGCGCGGTGTCCCGGTTTTTCTGCGACGGTACGGATTGGTCATGATGTCTCTTCCTTGGCGCTATCCTTTTAAACGTGCCCGTGATCATACCATGGGGCCCCATGCTCATGCGATCAATCGCGGAGGATTTCGGGCAGGCGATCCGGCCGGACGTTGTCGTAGCTGGCCAGAACCGTAAAGCGGACCAGCGATGCGGGAATGCCGACCGCGGTGAAATGCGGGTGGCCCGTCGCCGGGAACGGTCCGCCATGGTTCATGGCCGGACTGACGGCCACGCCGGTCGGCATCTTGTCGTTGATCAACCGCCCGACTTTGGGGCGCATGACGTTGGCGATTTCGGGATAGGCCGCGTCATCGCGCCCATCCAGCGCCGAGTAGATGCATCCGGTCAGGTTGCCTTCGAGTCCGCGGAGGACCTCCGCGATTTCCGAAAGACCATCCGCCACCACGATCAGGGTCGCGTTGCCGAAGACCTCGGTTTGAAGCGCTTCGGCGTTGTCCAGAAAATGCTTTGCATCCACCCGCAACAGCGTGTTGCGGAAAGCAAAGCCTTCGCGGTCGGCCTTCCTGCCGCCGGTAACGAGTTGGGCGCCGTTGCCGGTCAAGGTTTGGATGCCGGCGGCTAGGCCGGCTTCAACTGTTTCGCCGAGCAGGGTGCCGCAAGGCGCGGCGTCGTAGCGGCCGGTAAGATCGGCGATGAAGACTTCGGCGGTTGCGCCACCCTCGATCAGCACGATGCCGGGATTGGTGCAGAACTGTCCGGCTCCCATGAGGGCGCTGGTGGTAAGCTCGCCCGCGATGTCGGCACCGCGTTCCTGCAAGGCACCGGTCATGATGACGACCGGGTTGATGCTCGACATTTCCAGGTAGATCGGTTTGCCCGCGGCGTCGGCTGCCGCCTTCAGCGCCATGCCGCCGGTGCGCGATCCGGTGAAGGCACTCGCCCCGATCCGCGGATCGCTAACCAGCCGCAATCCGTCTTCATTCTGCATGGCATATGCCATCTGAACGGTTGCCGCTGGCAGTCCACTATCGGTAAGTGCTTGGAGGGCGCACTCCGCCAGCAGGCGCGAGGTTCCCGGATGGAGCGGGTGCGCCTTGGCGATTACGGGATTGCCCGCCGCGATGGCGGCCGCAAAGTCGCCGCCGCTGATGCCGTTGAACGCCAACGGAAAATTGTTGGGGCCGAAGATGGCTACCGGACCGATGGGTTCGAGGACGGATCGGATATTGGTGGCCGCATCGATGACCGGCTTGCGCCAGTTCCCGTCCTCGGCGGCATCGGCCGCCTGGCGCAGTTGGGCGCACGTTCTGGCCAACTCCACGTCGCGTAGGCGCGGTGCATAGGGGAGTCCGGTTTCTTCGGCGGCCTTGGCGCAGATGGTATCGCCGTTTTTTTCGATCAATTCGGCGTAGCGGCGCAGGAAGGTGGCGATTCGCGTAGCGGGTATAGCACGCAGTTCGCTGACGGCTGCGCTTGCGGAGGTCAGCGCCTCGTCGAGATCGGCCCAGGTGCTCACGGGATAGGTTTCCGGCAACGGCATGGCGGTTGCAGGGTTCGTTGCGGTGAAGGTGCCGGATGCGCGGGCGGCTTTCCAGTTTCCATTGATCAGAACGGGGGCTCCGGTGTTTTTGTCCATGGGGTTCTCCTGCCTTTTCGGTTTCTAAATCATAAGGATTTGATTGACAACATCGGGAGGCTAGTTGATATTGCGCTCAATATCAACAAAAAGATGGGCGCGGATTTCCAGGATATAAAATGACGATTTCCCAGCAAATTGAAGCCGAGTTGCAGGGGTTGGCCTCGCGGGGTGAACTGCCTTCCTATCGATTGACGCTGACGGCGATTGCCGAGCGTTTCGGTGCGAGCATCCAGCCCGCCCGGACGGCTGTAGACGCACTGCTGCAGGAGGGATGGATGTTGCGCGACGCTCAGCGTCAGCTGGTGCTCAATCCTGCAAAGAAGGGGTGTGCGGTCAAGTACACACCGGTTGCCGTTGTACCGCAGCCAGATGTGGAGACCGCCCTGACCCAGCATGTGATCCGCGCCTCCTTGCGCGGCGAGTCGGTCTTTCTGCGTGAAGAGGAATCCGCTGAACAGCTGGGCGTGGGGCGCGCCGTGGTCCGTGCGATCCTGAATCGCCTGAGCGGCCGGGGGGTGGTGGAACACGTGCCGCGCCGGGGATGGCGAATACATGCCTTCAGCGAAGCGCGCATGGGGGAATACCTCGAAGTGCGCGAGCTGCTCGAACTCCGTGCGCTGGAGCTGTCGGCCGACCGGCTTGACGCCAGGGAGCTTGAACGTCTGATTGCCAGGAATACCCCGACCCGGAATGGGCGGGTACGGATCGATAATTCGCTGCACAGCTACTGGATCGGGCAGGCGGGCAATCGCTACATTTCGGAGTTCTTTGCCCTTCACGGGCAGTACTACGCCACGCTATTCGACTATGCCTCGCTGGAAGCCTCCGTCGTGGCGGAGATGGCAGCGCAGCATCGGGCCATTCTGTGCGCGTTGCTGGAGGGCAATCTGACCGAGGCCAAGCGGGTCCTGCGGCGGCATATCCGGTCGCAGCGCCCGAACGTGGCGCAGTTGATGGACGGCAACGCCGTTGATACGAATTAAAGCAGGTAACTGCGAAAGGATGAACGCAAGATGACAGCCGATAAAACAAACATCTTCCGCGGTTGCATGCCGGCGCTGATGACGCCGTGCTCCGAAGCGGGCGAACCGGATTACGATGCCTTGGTGGCCAAGGGGAAGGAACTGGTCGAACTCGGCATGCGCGCCGTGGTCTATTGCGGCTCCATGGGCGACTGGCCGTTGCTTTCCGACACCCAGCGGCAGGAAGGGGTTCGGCGGCTGGTCGAGGCGGGAATTCCAACCGTGGTCGGGACCGGCGCCCAGAATACAAAGCTGGCCTGCGATCACGCGGCTCATGCGCGCAAGGTCGGTGCGGCCGGTCTGATGCTTATTCCGCGCGTCCTGTCGCGCGGTTCTTCGGTGGCGGCCCAGCATGCCCACTTTTCCGCGATACTCGAAGCCGGCGGGGAACTGCCCGCGGTTATCTACAACAGTCCCTACTATGGCTATGAAACCAAGGCCGACCTGTTTTTCCAGCTGCACGGTGAATATCCGTCGCTCGTCGGGTTCAAGGAGTTTGGCGGCTCGGCCTCGCTGAGCTATGCGGCGGAAAAGATCACGGCCGGCAATCCTGATCTCGTGCTCATGGTGGGCGTGGATACACAAGTACTTCACGGATACGTCAACTGCGGTGCCGTCGGTTCGATCACGGGTGTCGGCAATGCGCTTCCGCGTGAAGTGCTGCGCTACGTGGAGCTGTGCGAAAAAGCGGCGGAAGGCGATCCCGAGGCGCGTCGTTTGGCCCGGGAGCTGAGTGATGCGCTGACCGTCCTCTCCACCTTCGACGAAGGGGCTGATCTGGTACTGTACTACAAGCACCTGATGGTGCTGGAAGGCAATCCCGAGTATGTCCACCATTTCAACCAGAGCGATGCGCTGTCGCCGAGCCAGAAGGCCTTCCTCGAAGAACAGTGGAAACTGTTCCGCACGTGGTGGTCCAAATGGGACGGTGCAAAGGGCTGATCATGAAAACACCGGTTCGATACATCGATTCGCATACCGAAGGCGAGCCCACCCGGGTGATCGTGGAGGGCGGGCCGGATCTCGGAACCGGAAGCCTGCTGGAGCGGCGGAAACGCTTCGCGGATGACTTCGACGATTTTCGGAGCTTCGCCGTGCTGGAACCGCGCGGCTCCGATGCCGTGGTGGGGGCGTTGCTGTGCGAACCGGTGGACCCGACCTGTGCCGCCGGCGTAATCTTTTTCAACAACCGCGGCTACCTCAACATGTGCGGGCATGGGACGATCGGTTTGGCCGTTACCCTCGCGTACATGGGGCGGATCAAGCTGGGCCGGCATCGCATCGAAACACCGGTGGGTATCGTCGAGGTGGATTTGATCCATGCCCACGAGGCGGCGGTTGAAAATGTTCCCAGTTACCGCTACCGCTCCGCCGTGGAAGTTGAAGTCCCCGAACTGGGAACGGTGACGGGCGACATTGCCTGGGGCGGCAACTGGTTCTTCCTCGTGGGCCAATCTCCATTTCCGTTGGAGTTGCAGCATGCCGATGAACTGACGCGTGCCGCCGGAAACGTCATGGCGGCGTTGCGGGAGCAGGGGATTACGGGAGAAGACGGCGGGGAGATTGACCATATCGAATTCTTCGGTCCGGCGGTTTCGTCATCCGCCCGCAGCCGCAATTTTGTCTACTGCCCCGGCGGCGCCTACGACCGTTCGCCCTGCGGCACGGGAACGAGCGCCAAGGTGGCGTGTCTCGCCGCCGACGGCAAACTGGAGCCCGGCGAAGAGTGGGTGCAGGAAAGTTTCATCGGAAGTACTTTCAAGGCTACCTATCGTCTGTCCGAGGCGGGGAAAATTGTCCCCACCATTCGCGGCCGGGCCTTTGTCTGTGCCGAGGGAACGCTACTTCGCCATGAAGATGATCCATACAGAAACGGAATCAGATGACATCCAATGCATCAGGTGAACAGGTCGTAATCGTGGGCGGCGGCATTATCGGCATCGCTTGCGCGCACTATCTTTCCAAGGCGGGCATGAAGGTCACGGTCCTTGAACGCGGCACGGTGGCGGGTGCCTGCTCCCACGGGAACTGCGGCTACATCTGCCCGAGCCATGTTTTGCCACTCACCGAACCGGAAGCATTGTGGCTTGGGGCCAAATCGCTGTTCAATCCGCACGCTCCGTTCCGTATTCACCCAAGCCTGCGGCCGGCGCTATGGCATTGGATGATGCAGTTCGCGGTCCGGTGCAACCACAAGCAAATGCTGAAGGCGGCCGGACCGTTGAAGTCGATGCTCGATTCCTCGCTGAGCGAATACAAACAGTTAATGCAGGATGAAAAACTGGCATGCGAATGGCGCGAGAACGGCCTGTTGTATGTTTTTCAAAGTGCGTCGAGCATGGAAAAGTTCGCCGAGTCGGACCGGTTCCTTACCGATCATTTCGGGGTGTCTGCAGATCGGATTGAAGGCGAGGATCTACCGGCCTTCGACGCCGCGCTCAAACCCGGTCTCGCGGGAGCGTTTCATTATCCCGGTGACGCTTCGCTCCGGCCCGACCTGCTCAACCAGGCCTGGGTGGACCGGCTGCGGGAGCAGGACGTTGAATTTATCGAACACTGCGAGCTGACCGGAATTCGCAGGCGGCATGGAATCATTGCGGGAGTCGACACCTCGCTCGGAGTCTACGAAGCGGACCGGTTTGTGTTTGCTACCGGTGCCTGGAGTTCCAAATTGGAACCATTTCTGGGATGCCGTATTCCGGTGGAACCGGGCAAGGGCTACTCGATCACGATGAAGCGGGCTGGCATAAGTCCAAAACATCCCATGCTGTTTCCCGAACACAAGGTGGGGGTATCGCCCTTTGAAAATTGGATTCGGCTGGGTTCCATGATGGAGTTTGCCGGGTTCGACGAATCCATTCCGCCGGTCCGAATCCAGCAACTGCAGGATTCGGCCAGGCCGTATCTGGTGGAGCAGCCCGTTCCCGATGCCGATGCGGAGGTCTGGTACGGATGGCGGCCGATGACCTGGGACAGTCTTCCGATTGTCGGGCAGGTCCCCAATCTCGAAAACGCCTATCTGGCGACTGGTCACAACATGTTGGGGATGACGCTGGCTCCGGTTACCGGCCTGTTGTTGAGCGAGCTGATACTGGGCCACACGCCGCACATCGATCCGGAACCCTATTCGCCGAATCGTTTCATTTGACCTGCGTTTGCGACTGCTTGCACAGGATTGGAAATCTGTTGTGCTATTGCGGAAGAACACACAGACCGCCATCCGAAGCGGTAGACTAAACTAAATCGTCATGAATCTGGATCTGTCATTGAAATCAGGATGGTTCCTGACGGGTTCAGGCAAAGAGGCCCTCTCCATCTGATCCCGCCGATGGTAACGGCAGTGCAGGTAGGATTTAGTGGGTTGGCCGATGCCGGACACCCGACTCACTTGGAGGATGAGTCCAGCAGTCTTTGTGTCAGCCCCTGATACGCATCGATGCGGCGGTCGCGCAGGAAGGGCCAAATGCGCCGGACGGTTTCGCTGCGGGCGGCGTCCAGTGTGACGACCACTTCGGTTTCAATGGTGGTGTCGGCCTGTTCAAGGATTTCTCCCTGGCATCCGGTGACAAAGCTGGAGCCCCAGAATACGGCTCCGCTGGGTTCGATGCCGACGCGGTTAACGCTGAGCACGGAAATGCCGTTGGCGACCGCGTGGGCGCGCTGGATGGTGATCCATGCATCGCGCTGGCGCTTCTGTTCATCCAGCGTGTCGGCTGGATCCCAGCCGATGGCGGTGGGATAGATCAGCAGGTCGGCTCCGGCCATGGCCATCAGGCGCGCGGCCTCGGGATACCACTGGTCCCAGCAGACCAGCACGCCCAGTTTTCCGACCGATGTTTCGATCGGCTCAAAACCCAGATCGCCGGGGGTGAAGTAAAATTTTTCATAGTAGCCCGGATCGTCGGGAATATGCATCTTTCGGTATTTTCCGGCGATGGAGCCGTCCGATTCGAGTACGACGGCGGTGTTATGGTAGACGCCGGGGGCACGCTTTTCGAAGAGTGATATGACGATCACAATTTTCAGTTCCTTTGCCAGGGCACCGAAGGTTTCGGTGGATGGGCCTGGAATCGTTTCGGCGAGATCGAACCGCGCAGGATCTTCCTGGTCACAGAAATAAAGGCTGGTGTGCAGCTCCTGAAGTACGACCAGTTGCGCGCCTTTTTTTGCGCAGCTGCGAATGCCGGCTATGCTTTTTTCCAGGTTGGCATTCCGGTCGTCGGTGCACGACTGCTGAACGAGACCTACTGTTAGTTTGCTCATAGCACTCCTCTGGGTATCTGCATGGTTACGCAATGCAGCGAACCGTGCTGCAGGATCAATGTGTTGCAATCTATGCCGATAATCTCGCGCCCGGGAAACGCTTTTTGCACGGTTTGCAAAGCCGTTTCATCTGCGGGATCGTTGTAGGTCGGAACCAGAACGGCGCCGTTGATGACGAGATAGTTGGCGTAGGTGGCCGGCAGACGCTCGCCATCGGCGTTGTATTTGGCGGCGGGCCAGGGCAGGGGAAGCAACCGGTAGCCGGAGAATGCCGTAAGTTCACGCTCCATGGCCTTGAGGTTCTCGTAATGTTCGTCCGACGGATCGTCGCAGGCGACATAAACGATGGTTTTGTGCGGGCAAAGCCGGGCCAGGGTATCGATATGTGCGTCGGTATCGTCGCCGGCCAGCGCTCCATTTTCCAGCCACAGAATGGTGTGCACGCCCAGCTCCACCCTCAGTTTTTCCTCAATCTGTGTCTTGGTGCAATGCGGATTGCGGTTTGAATTGAGCAGGCATTCGGTTGTGGTGAGCAGGGTGCCTTCGCCGTCGCTTTCAATGCTGCCGCCTTCGAGAATGAAATCGATGCTGTGCAGGGGCGTGGTTCCAAAGGCGCCGAGTGTATGCAGGTTGCGGGTAATGGCATTGTCCAGTGCTGCGGGAAACTTGCCGCCCCAGCCATTGAATATAAAATCAAGCAGGACCGGGTTGCCGTCCTCCTCAATCGTGATGGGTCCGAAATCGCGTGCCCAGGTATCGTTGGTGGGTATGTTATATGAATCGGGTCGCACGAGAATGACCGGCTCAAAGCGCTCGATGGCCTTCCTGATGTCATCGAAGGTTTTACGGGCCGCATCCAGTACCGGGGACCAGTCGGTTTTGTCGTGGGGCCATGCCAGCAGTATGGCACCCTGCGGTTCCCATTCGGCCGGTAATCTTTTTTGTGTCTTGGTCATGTGTGCAGGATTTCCAACCGGAGGGGAAAAGACCAGTCAAAAAACAACATAGCGGATGACGGGGCTCTGCGGATCTTTGGACGGAATCCTCATTGCGTATGGATTGCCGCGCCACTACATTGCCAGCTATGAATGGGGTCCAGACCATTCGGTCTCGATGGGTTGACGGACAATCTACGTAACCTTGAACGCCATTGCCGAATGGACGGGATTCCGGGCGATATCAATGAATGGATACGAATCCTGATACTGCAACTGGCCGGGGTGCGGACTTTTTTTGATGCAAGATGGGAATCCGGGTGAAATGAAAAAGGTATTTATCATTGATGATGATGCTTTCTTGACGAAGCTTTATACGACTTTGCTTCAGAACGAAGGAATCTGCGTGGGTGTCGCACACAGCGGCGCGGACGCAATCGCACAATTGCCTGCATTCAACCCCGATCTGGTGGTGCTGGATCTGCATATGCCGGACGTAACGGGCGTAGAGATCATGCGGTTCCTTCGGGGCAACGGGCAATTCAGTCACCTCCCCGTAATTGTCTTGTCGAGCGGATATACCCAGACCTTGGTCGAAGATATGGATGGGTTGAATGTGCAGAAGTTTTTTTCAAAACTAGCCTGCAAACCCCGGGAACTGGTGGACGAGATCAAGGCGTTGCTGGCGGAGCCTGAAAAAGAGATGCCCGTGGCGGAAAGCGGTTCTTCTTTGGAGGCTGCGATTGCCCATATACCCGCCGAAGGCACGGATCAGTTGCATATCTGGCTGAGGCGCTTGCATCTGGATTCGCGCCCCGAGGCCCGCCGCGTATGTCTGATCCATATCTATAAGATTATGAGGTCGACGCTGCTACACTCGATGGACTCGGGTGCTACCACGCCGTGCGCCAAGCTGAGCCGGGCGTTGATACAGTTGCTGGAAGATCTGTATGATCATCCTGGCCACGTTACGGAAACCACTATGCAAATCCTGGAGCAAAGCCTGCAAAAGCTGTTCAACTTCTGTGCAAAGGATTCAGAACCTCAACTGTCTTCCGAGGCAGCGCTTCGGAATATACTCTCCGAACTGGATAAGGAATCACCTCACTAGCGGTTCTCTCCAGCCCGTATCCGACCTGCCCAGCATGGTCCTGCACCGTGGTGTTCAGATGCTTTTTTGACGTGGACTGCTGCGTTATTCCCCATGGGTATATCGCGCGCGCAGCGCTGGTTATGACGATTTCTCTGCGAGAGCAATGCTGCTGCCGAGTGGAAGATCCATGCCAGCAGGAATGAATCCTTACCGTTACCCTTCCGTAAAACGCCGGCCCAGTTCGCAATCGGAAAAATAGTGGCATCGCATTGCACAGTATTCCTTCCTCCATTTGGGTGCGCAGCCGTAGTAGCCATTATGAAGGAAATCGTATTCCGCTTCTTCCCAGGCTACCGGCCGTTCGAGACGTTCGCCCATATACCACATGTTTTCATCGATGGCTTGCCGATATTGCCGGATCTGCCATTGATTCAGTTTCCAATGGGCGCGGCAACCACGGCCCGCGGGCTGATGATCCGTATCATCCGAAGATGACGTTTGAGGTTCGAGACTTTCCCTAATCATGGAGTAACCCGTCTTTAACTGAGGCTGAAGGTATAGCAGGGGCGGAATTCGGCAATTTAAAATAAGAAAAATCCCTGTTAACATGTTTAATCGAGGAGATGGAAACGGCGGGCCCCGAATCTTAGCGCCATGCCGACTTCTTTGGTTTTGCAGGGTGGATGCCATTATGTTTCAGTGCTCATTGAAAATGGAGGCGGAATGAGTCCGGGGGATCGAGCAATCAAACCCACCATGTTGTGGGATGGCGAATGCGGCTTTTGTTTCAGCTGGATCCGGCGTTGGCAGAAGCTCACCGGCGATGCTGTTGAATATCGCTCGTACCAGGAGGCGTTGCTGGATTTTCCGCAGGTCAGCGAAACGGAATGTAAAAAAGCGGTGCAACTGGTCCTGCCGGATGGCCGCGTACTCAAAGCCGCCCATGCTGTGCTTCAGTCACTTGCCATCGCCGACCGTGTGGTATGGATGCTGAAACTCTATAATTATTCACGTTTTTTCCGGTGGTTGATGGAAGCATCCTACCGGTTTGTTGCCGTAAACAGATCCTGGCTGCCGCATTAGCCTGCTCTCATTTCCTGGAATTCCTGTCGTTGCTCCGATGGCACAACAAGCGTTGGTGTTATCGTATTCCCGGCATGCTCCCGTTCCGAGACGGTCGGTTGCCGGATCTTTGATTGCTAAGTAGCACAAAGAAAATAACCTTCATTGTTTTAGTATTAAAATGTTTGCGCAAATTGTGTGTATATGAGATTTTACATATTCCAACTGGGGAAAGTTCAGGTATGAAGCCTGTACTGGGGCCCAGTTGGCAGGGCGGTGACTGCATCGGTTATGTACAAGATCGATAAAAATGATGACTTCCTGCTGATCAGGCTCGAAGAGGATTTTGACTACAATGTCATGAAATCCCTCATTCATCACGTTACGTCTATCAAAGAATACCCCTATACCAATGACATTTGGATTATAGGAGCACGTTGTGCCGATATCCGGCTGGGTGAGCTTGAATTTATGGTTTCGGATTTCCAGTGCCATTGTCCGCGCGATGCTGCAAGGACGAAAACGGCCATCGTCGTGGATCCCGGACTGACCGAATCCATCATCGAGTTATGGGTGAGTGCTGTAAGCAAGCGGGTTTCCTTTGAAATGCGTATGTTCCATTCGTTGGCCGATGCCCGGCTATGGCTGGAAATGGAAGAGCCTCAGATGGCCTGATCGTGCGAACTTGCGATGGCCTTTCCCAATCTCTGCCGTATTAGGCGCGTGTCATTTAGGGGGCTGGATAACCAGTAACGAGCGTTTGACAGGAACCTCGAAGGTCTTTGCATCCCCGTCCTGGGGCAACAGCCGTTCCATGTACAGGAGCACATCGGTTCCAGCTTCCCCCCGCAAGTGCTGGATAATCTGCTGCATGGAAAGGCCTTTGAAATCCACAAACTGTCCGTATTCATCCTGCATACCCACAATATAATCTCCCGGTTCAACCAGACCGGTTGAGGCGACGGCACTTAATGCCGTGGTTTCCCGGATCGCCGGGAAGCCTGTCTGGTCCATCCCGATCCTCGCACCAATGCCTGTAAGGGCATATTTGTTGATGGACTCCAGCGCCAGTCGCCGCTCTTCCGGATCGGCAAGACTTAAGGCCCACTCAATGGCGCTCAGCGTATCCATACGGACGTATTGGGCCATATTCCGAATCAACTGATTCCGTTTGGCCGGATCCTGTTCGACGTCGAGTTTGTCCCATTGCCGGTTGAAGTTTTCCTCCGCGCGTTTCCAGTACTGGTGTATGTTTTGCTGTTGCGCTACGGGTGTTGAATTAGGTTTTTTTTTCGTTTCTACGGTCGCTGTGTGCGTTGGTTTTGGCGGAATGACCTTTCGTTGCGCGATCGGCGTCTTTGCAGGAATGGGATCCCGGTGGGGGGCGATCACCTCGCGGGCCATGGGTTTGGGCATGCTCTCTGCCGTTCCTGATTCAGTCGGCTTGGTTTCGGTAGGGGATGGTGCAGGGACATGCCGCATGCCGAGATAGGTTGCGGAAATCCCGAGGGAGGCGGTTATCATTATGATGCTGACTGTACGGACCTTCATGAAACAGACCTTTAACCGAGATTACCGGACAACGTGCAACCCTTCCTTCATTGAGTGTTGAACATAGCATGGAGTGTTTTAAAAGTCGAACCGGGAGTGTACGTCCGTGTGCGGCCCAGCGAATCACGACGATGTGTATGCCGTTCGCCGCCTCGTAATTCACATGCCAGCCCGATATTGAGTTCCGGCTATGCTTCATGTTTAATTCGGGCACTGAAAACGGGGGAGAAATAATGGAGTTGGTGAGTCGGGCGGATTTGGACGCCTTAATGGAATTTTTGCCGTGCCGCACGCCGCAGGCATGGATCGATGAAGCGCTGAAACACGAGGAAGTGCTTCTGCTCAATCATTGCTATCTGGAACAGTGCGCCGCCCGTAATGCCATTCAACTCATGTTCCGCTGTCCCGACAAGCCCGACGTGCTTACCAGAATGTCGAAGCTCGCCCGCGAGGAACTGCGGCATTTTGAAAAGGTGCACGAGTTGCTGACACGCCGCGGTTACGTCTACAAAATCCTCAAGCCTTCGCGCTATGCCGGGTTGCTCAATGCCGAGATCCGCAAGCAGGAGCCGGGGCAACTGGTCGATTCCCTGATCGTCGGGGCGTTTATTGAAGCACGTTCCTGCGAACGCTTTGCTTCGCTGGCCCCGCATATGGACGAAGAAATCGCCGACTTTTTCGGGTCGCTGCTCAAATCCGAGGCGAGGCACTTCAGGGACTACCTCACACTTGCCGAAAATTATGCAGGGGACCCCATCGCGGAGCGCGTCGCCTATTTCGCCGAGATCGAGCGCAACGCCATCGAATCACCGGATCCCCAATTTCGCTTCCACAGCGGTATCCCTGCCTGATCGGACTAGCGGGGATTGGATGAATGGTCGAGGGGGCCGGAGCCAGTTCCCGGGTGCTTTCGCGTTTTTTTATCAAGAGACCGGGATGGGTTTTAGAGAGTGGCGGAAAAGGCTGATATTGCAAAAGGCCCTTGAAAAGCCAGGCAAAGGGGAGAGCGTCTCCTGCGTTACGCTTGATTTTGGCTACGAAAGCCTGTGTTGTAGTAGATCGATTTTATAAAGGGCCGCAATGGCCGAAGGAGACGCATATGAAAACACGGCAACTGGGTGCAAACGGATTTGAAACAACAGAAGTGGGGCTGGGGTGTTGGCAGTTGGGAGCCGACTGGGGGAAGTCGTTCTCGAACGAAGACGGTTTTGCAGTATTGCAGGCTGCCGTTGATCAGGGTATCCGCTTCGTCGATACCGCCGATGTATACGGCGACGGAAAAAGCGAAACCATCATCGGTGAATTTCTCAAACAGTGCGAAACACCGGTGCGTGTGGCCACCAAGTTTGGACGGAGCGGCGAGGTCTATCCCGACCGTTACACCGAAACGGCCCTGCGCAAATCGGTCGAAGGCTCCCTGGAGCGGCTGGGCGTCGATTCGCTCGATCTTCTGCAGTTGCACTGCATTCCCATGGACGCCCTGCGTCAAGGAGATGTGTTCGAGTGGTTGCGTACGCTCAGAAATGAAGGGCTCGTCAAAGCTTTCGGCGCCAGTGTGGAGAGCGTTGAAGAAGGGTTGCTTTGCCTGGAACAGGAGGGGATCGCCGCGTTGCAGGTTATCTTCAATGTTTTCCGGCAAAAACTGGTTCAGGAACTGTTTCCGCAGGCGCAAGACAAGGGCGTCGGCATCATCGTGCGCCTTCCGTTGGCCAGCGGTCTGCTGACCGGTAAGTTTACCAGGGAAACGCAGTTCGCAGAAAATGACCACCGCAACTTCAACCGTGACGGTGCCTGCTTCAATGTCGGCGAAACCTTTGCCGGGCTACCGTTCGAAAAAGGCGTGGAGCTCGCCGATGCGATCAAACGGGACTTTGTGCCGGAATCGTTAACGATGGCGCAACTGGCGTTGCGTTGGGTGCTCGACCACGATGCGGTCAGTACGATCATTCCGGGCGCCAGTTCGCCTGCGCAGGCCAAATCAAACGCCGCAATTGCCGACGTGCCTCCGTTGTCTGACGATCTCCACCGCGCACTCGCCGGCTTTTACCGTACCGAGGTCTTCGATCACATTCGCGGATCCTATTAGGAACCCATTCCAAACGATCCATCAGAATCGACCGTCTCACGTCTGTTTTGTATGGCTATTTCCGTAGTGAAGTATCATGTTTATAAGCGATGAAGATGAAAGCTCCAAAAATTATTCAGGGCGGCATGGGCTTTGGCATATCGGACTGGCGGCTTGCCCGGGCGGTATCGGAGCTCGGCCAGCTGGGTGTCGTATCCGGGACGGCGCTCGATGTGGTCGTGGCACGTAAGCTTCAGGCCGGAGATCCGGGCGGCCATGTTTGCCGTGCGCTTAAGCATTTCCCGTTTACCGGTATGGCGGATCGGATCCTCGATGCCTTTTTCGTTCCCGGCGGATTGTCGGAAGGCGAGCCATTCCGGAAAGTACCCATGCACAGCCTCGAAAGTTGTCGCGAATCGCTGGAGCTATGCATTGTAGGCAATTTTGTAGAGGTCTTTCTTGCGCGGGAAGGGCATTCCAATCCGGTCGGCATCAATTATCTTGAGAAAATCCAGATTCCGCACCTGCCCTCCATCTATGGCGCCATGCTGGCAGGCGCCGCAGTGGTCATCATGGGCGCTGGCATCCCCCTGGCTATACCGGGCATTCTGGATACACTGGTGCACCATGAACCTGTTGACTATCCCATCAATATCACCGGAGCCGATGGTGGCAACGAAGTCTTCAACCTGACCTTCGATCCCGCAATGTTCATCGAGGATGCGACCTTGCCGGAGCCGTTGGTTAGGCCTGACTTTTTGCCGATTGTATCGACTGAAGCTCTGGCGTCTATCCTTCTCCGGAAAGCGAGCGGAAGCATCGAAGGGTTCGTGGTCGAAGGCAATGTGGCGGGTGGGCACAATGCGCCGCCACGTGGAAAGATGACGTTCAGCGACGATGCTGAACCCGTTTATGGGCCGCGCGATGTCGCCAACCTGGCGGCCTTCCGCGATATGGGCCTGCCCTTCTGGCTGGCAGGGCAGTATGGATCGCCCGAAGGTCTGCAGCGCGCACTGGACGAAGGTGCTGCCGGTGTGCAGGCCGGAACGGCCTTCGCGCTATGCCGGGAATCCGGACTGCTTTCCTCTGTGCGTCGTGAACTGGTTCAGGAGGCGCTGGCCGGCAAGGCGAACATCTTTACCGACCCCCAGGCATCACCCACCGGCTTCCCGTTCAAGGTTGCCGACCTCGCCGGCAGTCTCTCTGAAGAAACGGTCTACCGGCAGCGCCGCCGGATCTGTGACATTGGCTTTCTGCGGCAGCCCTATCGTCGGCCCGACGGAAAAGTCGGCTACCGATGCTCCGCCGAACCCGTTGCGGCCTATGTGGCCAAGGGCGGGCAGGAAGAAGATACCGTGGGGCGGAAGTGTCTGTGCAATGCCCTCGCCGCCAATATCGGTATGCCGCAACGCCTGCCCGATGGTTCCGACGAAAAATGCCTCATCACCATGGGGGATGACCTCGTGGATATCGGGCGCTTCTGCCCGGCCGGCCTGCTCGACTATTCTGCCGCCGATGTTGTCCGCGTTATGCTAGGCGGCTGAAATCGTCGGTGATTAGTCTGCCCGCGGATGTGCCAGCCATGTTGTCGCCGTCTGGGGATCGGGAAAGTACTGGAGATTCCATCCATCAATTTGAGCGACATCCTCAAAGTAGTGCCGGTATTCATTTGTTTCCGGGCAGACGAATGCAAGTTTCGTGTGGGGAGGTATGCCAAGTGTTCTCATGAAATTGACCAGTTCCAGTGCTCCGGTCATGGGTTCATCCTGCTGGCAGGAGGCGGCGGTTAGGTCAATTAGAACCTTTGTAAAATGGAAATTCTTTAGGCTGCGCGCCACACCCAGTAATATTTCTTTCCTGATCTCCAGCGTAAGTAGAATACAGGGGATGGCCACCACCACGGTCTGTGTTTGCTCATCCATTCTGAATGTGTAGTTCACGGTAATCACCCTCTGCATCTAAATCGGCTGGGGATTAATGCAAACAACCGAATTAAATCCACATAATATATACCGTTGTTTTATTATTTTATCTAGTAAAAAATACTATCTTGATACGGGTTTTATATGCTCTTAAGCGAGTTGAAGTAGACTTGTTTCCTGGCGCTATGGGGACCTGAACTAGGCCGGAACGGATCGATCAAGTTACGGTCTCATCTGGGCTGATATCCGAAGGAAGCGTCTACCGCCAGTGCTGGCGTGAGAGGCGCGATATCCGTTGTTATTTGGATGCTACGAGGGAATATTTTTTTCAGGAGAATTTCGTAACAGGAGCACCTGCTGGCTTTATTCCTCAATCCTGTTCTCCTCCGAGGAACCGTTGGTCGTCAACGTATCCGCGGGGGCGTCGTCGGCTTCGAAAAACTGTTCGATGGCAGAAGCAGCCAAGAATTCATCCTCACCATTCACTTCAACCTCAAGCAGGGCGCCGAAAGTGGCACAGAGCAGCATGATGGAGATAATACTCCTGGCATCGGCGATTTTTCCGTTCACCTTGAGGCGGATGGATGATTTATGGCTGTTTGCAAGATGAACCAGCTTGGCGGCCGGCCGGACATGCAATCCTTGTTTCCATGGAATAGTTACTCGGGTCTTTTTCATGGCAATCTTCGACAGATATTGCCAGAACGTGTTCAATCCCACATCAAATCAAAGCACGGAAACCCTTTACGAGAGAAAATTATTTTTCAGCAAGCCAAATGGTGTGCCGTCGTCCGCCGCGTTTGCCGCGGGCACGCACCGTTACTTCCTCCATCTTGAACCCGGAACCCCGCAGCCGTTTGGAAAACGACTTATCCGGCTCGGCCGACCACACTCCCAGAATACCTCCCGGCTTGAGAGCCGCTTTGGCGGCGGACAGACCTCCGTGCGTGTACAGACGGTCGTTGCCTTCATGCGTCAGTCCATCTGGCCCGTTGTCGACATCCAGCAAGATGGCATCGAAGTTGCCTTTGCCTTGCTTGATCACCAGCCGCACGTCCAACTCTCTCACTTTTACGCGCGGATCGTCGAGCGGGCGTCCCGCGAGTTCCGCCAGATGGGTGCGGTTCCATTGGACCACGGCGGGAACCAGCTCGGCCACGACCACCTCGGCCTTTGCGCCCAGATTCGCCAATGCAGCGCTCAACGTAAAGCCCATGCCCAGTCCGCCGATCAACACCCGTGGCGTTTCCCGGTCCGCCACCCTTTTGCAGGCCAGTTCCGCCAGCGCATCCTCCGAACCATGCATCCGGCTGTTCATCAGTTCCTCGTTATTGACCGAAATCGAAAACTCAAATGCACGCTGGAACAGCTTCATGGTGCCGCCGTTTTCCGGCACGGTGACTTCGTCGAGTAAGATCCATGGATTCATAATAGTAGGCCTGTATTTTAAAGGTTGATTGGGTGATGAGTGCGGGATTGGGGTGTTCAAAGAGGGGAGGGATGCATCGGCGCCTACTGGAAATAGCGGTTTATTTTCGGGAGTTCCGCCAGATCGGTTGAATCGAAGGCATTCAGCGTGTCCGAGTCGATATCCAGGACTCCCAGCAATTCACCCGTATTTGAGAGCATGGGGATCACCAATTCCGAGCGGGTGGTGGTGGAGCAGGCGATGTGATCGGCAACCGCAGCGACATCGGGCACATGCTGTATCTTCTTTTCACGCGCGCACGCTCCGCAAACTCCTTTGGAGAAAGGGATAGTAAGGCATCCGTGCGTGCCTTGGTAGGGGCCGACCTTCAGGCAGGCACCATCGATATTTCTATAAAATCCCACCCAATTGAAGCGATCAAACGCATGGTAGAGTTCGCAGGCAATCGAGGCCATGAGCGCGATAATATCGGGCTCGTCCTGGCATAAGGAATCCAGCGTGCCGAAAAGCTGCTCATATCTGGCCTGACTATTCATCGTTCGACCTTTTCCCGGGATAATCCCCGGGCGTTGGACGGCCGCTAGAATCCGCGTCCTTTATTTCCGCGCACGCGCTGCTGCTTGGGCTGCGGCGGATTTTCCAGATAGAGGCCGTACCATTGATCGCCCAGCCCCTCGTTGGAGAAACTTTTGACCCGGCCGTTGGAGAGTTGTTCCCAGTTGCGGGTGAAGGTCTCATTGTATGTCGCATCCTTCGCTTTAAGCAAAAGATCGCGCGCTTCGTCGGTTTTACCCTCCTTGACCAGAATCCAGGTCATCAGGCCGTAGAGCAGGGTGCCGCGATCGCCCCTGAACCATTTAATGCGGCGCTTGAAGGTTTTTTCTGCCCCGGCCACATCCTTGTTCTTATACTGGCGCGCCATTTTCATCGCCACGGTCATGGATTCCATCATCAACGGGCCTGAAAACAGACCGCTCGCGTTAAGAATCTCATCGACCTGCTCAAATTCCTTGAGCTGGTAGAGAAACTGCATGCGCATGGTCGCAATCTGCCGGCCCATCATCAACGACCACTTCCGGAAGGGCTCAAGGCGCTCGGTAAAATCAAGACCCTGCTGATAAACGACCTTTTGATCCGCCTCCATCTGGCGTTGCAGCAGCTTAATATTTCCGCCGGGCCTGGTCTGGAACTGCTGAACCTTGCGCTGCATCCGCTGCTGGGCGGTTTTCATGATATCCTCGAGCTCTTTCTGGACCTTCGCAATCCGTTTGCGGACCAGAAACCCGACCAGATAAAACGCTGCAATAAATCCGACAATGCTGAAGAAGATCGTGGTGCCCTTGTTTACACCCACTGCGGGCAACCCGACAGCCAGTCCGGTTGAAACCAGTAATGAAATTAGAAGTGAAAGCATAATTCGCGTCCCTATTATTTAAAATTTGCTAATCGAACGATGAGCATAAAGGCTCATAACTCGTAAAGTGAGGGACATTGCAATAGTCCGGGGGAAATGTCACGGCAGAGAAACCCTAAGTTTTTGTCCACGTTCCGATGTCTGGGAATCTGTCAACATGGAAGCGACGCCCTCGTCGCATTCCATGGCCCCCCTGGTTGGGAACATATCAGAATGTCATCCCGGTTGCTCCGCCCGTGCCACGACCGCCCTGTTTCAAGAGATCCCATCCTGCGCATGACCGTCTCGCCCGACGTTGGTATGATCCTGTATCTTGTCCCTTGGTTATTGGCTTGAGTCTTAGGAATTCAGTATGGCTCTTCTTATGCCATTAATCGTGCCGTTTTGTCATTTTCTTGGATAGCCGGGCCGTCGGCGTCATGCTTTGCATTTCTTTCGCAGGAAGTCGGCATGACAAAAGGAGCATCCAGCCAGTGATGAGGAGCCGTTGCTTTTTCATGCAATAAGCATTGCACATCCAGTTCTGAGGAGCTCGAAATTTGTGTGGGAGATGGTCGCAAACATGTTTAGCATCCTTTCAGTCCGTGACCGGTCGATCGCATTGGCCAATCTCACGGTACTCTTTCTCTGCACGCCTTGATGTGATTTAAAAAATCATAATAAGACTGTGGGTGTCCCATATGCTTGTGCCACAGTCCTGCGATTGTCCGCGACACAACGTATAGCACGTAAATATGAATGGAGATCTGATCATGAAACCCGGAAAGAATCTGTGCGGACTTATGTTGGGCATTTTCTTGTTGGTCTTTTTCTTAGGCACTGAAACGGAGGCAACACTTGTAGGTTTCAGCGACCGAGCGGTATGGGAGACGGCGGCAGGAGGAGGCGCTGGCGATATTGTGGATAACCTGAATGCCGGCAGCAAAGTTGCGGGCGTTATTGATCGGGGTTCCTATACGCTTTCCGGACCTTCCTTGAATGCCTTCCCGAACGGGAATGCGTCAACCACCATTGATGGCTCTGGTTATGCAAGAAGCCTGCTCGATGGTTCCACCAACAGCTATCATGTATTCACATTCAGCAGCCCCATTCGTGCGCTGGGGTTTGATATCAATCCCCATAGTTCAGCTCTTGGAATCAATGTCGCTATCTGGGTCGACGGGGTGGAAGAGGGCACCTATAGCTTGCCTTCTTCCGATGCGACTGAGTTCCGTGGTTTCGTGTCCTCGACGGGATTCACCACGTTCACGGTGGTTGGCACCGGGGCATCTGCGTGGCATGGAATTGATAATGTGGAGGCGTATGCCATTCCCGAACCCGCAGCCATCACTCTTTGCTGCCTGTTCGGCGGAGGAGTGCTGGGAGTGCGTCGCTTCTTTTTCACGTGAGGTGTTCAGACTCCGGTCTGCTCCCATATGTGGAGAAGCCATTTCCGTTTAACATATGGCCACTCGGACTGGCCGTTTGACCTATTCGGATCCGGTTGTTTCTCTTCCGGCTTGGCCTTCGGCCCGGCTGCATGGGTGATCAGAAAATCAGCCTCTGATGAAATTAGCGAGCAACATGTTGATCGTTGGAGTCGAGAATCCTAAAAACGACGCCCCCTTTACCCGCTCCAAGCTCCCAACAACCCTCATTCAAATTCTCTCGCATCGCCGAAAACCGCACTCGAGTTATGTCGAAATGTCGACCAACCCTATTTCCTGATTTCAGATCTTTTCCCCCATTCCAGTTCCGATATGCGGATAAATATGCGTATAAGTAGTCCGTATTAAAACGCTGTAAAATGTTGAGGTGATGATGGATGCGTTGAAAAAAAAGACGTACGAAAAGTACGTAAATACATTTTCAAGAAACTATTTTGACAGCCGTGATTCAAAGGTATACGAACACATTCGATTTGTTCAGGTAGTCATTCCAAAACCAAAAGGAATTGAATGAAGAAACAAGCGGTCATCTACCTTCACGGCATCGGCGAGCAGAAAGCCGGCTACTCCCACAAGAGCGCGGAAAAACTTCAGGATACCTTTGCTGCGTTGCTCAAGAAAAAGGATGCCTCCCTATCCCCGCCGGATCTCATCTGCCGGGAAGTCCTGTGGGCTCCGATCACCTCCGGTCCCCAGGCGGAATTGTGGCGGCGGGTGAATAGCAAGCATGATCTGGATATGGTCAAGTTGCGCAAATTCCTGGTCTCTTTCGCCGGAGACGCCATTGCATACCAGAAGACCGGGGAGGGCGACGAGGTTTACCACGAGATTGACGGGAGGGTGCAGTCCACGGTTGATGCCGTCAAAGAGGAATATGCAAACGACGAGTTGGAATTTACGTTTGTGACGCACAGTTTGGGTACGATCGTTGCTTCCAACTATCTTTACGACCATGCAGCCGAACTGACGGCAACCAACCTGTTTACCTTGGGGTCGCCTCTTGCAGTTTGGGCTTTGCGCTATGGCGATCCGGCCAACGCCGACCGCCCGGTGCAGATCGAACGCCCCAATGGAGCGTGGATCAATATTCTCGATGACGAAGACATCATTGGATATCCGCTACGGGAACTGAACCCACATTACAAGGCCGCCGTTGACATGGACTATGTCACGGAAATCGGCGGCGTAATCAGCATGGGGAATCCCATCAGCCATATCGGCTACTGGGAAGATAATAACGCCATCAAACCCATCGCCTACAAGCTGGTGCTCGACTATCTACGCATCCACCAAGGCAAAACCTACAGCAAAACCGCCTACCTGAAATACATCCGCTCACTTTGGAATGTTTAAAATACTGTCATGGATGGTTTTGGGTCTTGTATCCGCGCTGGTCGCGGGGTGTGCACTCCAGTATGTTGACCGGGAAACCGGAACAACCCACCTTTATGGGTTTGGTCACATGCGGGTGCGCGTACCCCCATCCAATGAAGGCAAGTCCGCTGTTTACACGGGTGTGGACACCCTTGGATTGGGAGTCGGCCTAGGATCCAGTCAGAGATATTTGACGGCCGGATGGTGCAGGAATACGGAACTCTTGCTCTATGACGACGCAAGCCTGAGGCTGGAATGGCCCAGCCGAGATCCATTCGATATCCATTTCGGAAGTCTGCCCCCCTTTAAAATCGAAACGGAAACTACGGAAACTGCCAAGACAGGAAAGGAATAGACCATGAAGATAAAACATGCATGGATTGGAGTCGTTGTGCTCCTTCAGGGATGCGTCGGCCACGATAGCGTACTTTTTGTGACCCGCTCCAACTTGGGAGTCGACATGGATACGGCGCCGGCGCGCACCGAAGTATCCATTGACCGCTCTGAATTCATCATCGCCCCGACCTTCGAGGAAGGGAAGACCATTCCCGCCAGCGCCAGCTTCAAAAGCAAAGGTAATCCATTTTATAATTTTGCGTTTGGAGCGGATCACACCTATGCCCTCGGCGCGGCATCTGTTATGCTGACCGCACTGTACAGCGATCCCGATGCGGTGCTAGTAACGAACAACAGTTCGGTGGCCTCCGGCATGCCGTTTGGATCCAATCACTTAGGGTCGGTTGTTGTCAAAAATACCAACAACACAGATCATTACGGGTTCAAACAATACCAAGGACTAGAGCTCGACAACCATCCAACTGTAGAGAGGGTGGATTGGGCGAAGTTTTGGTTGAAGGATGAGCGCATTATAATCCCATTTATAGCAATATGGCGACTAGTCACGCCTACTGATTACTTCCCGAAAAAAGCTGTGAAGGTGGCTCTTCCCGACCCCGGTCTGGTTCGCCCGGTGGTTTTTGGCACGGACACCTCGTTGGGTGCTAGCATCAAATGGACGGGCACGGCTCCAACGGCGGTAAAATTTGGATTCAACCGAAAAGAAGCCTCCATCGCGCCGGTCATTGTTCATGAAAACATCGAAGTCAAAAAAGCTAGAAACGGCGGTTCAACTACGACAAACAAAAGCTATACCGTAAACGTTCCATCCCTCTTTGCCTCCCTGCAAAGCAATATCAAAGCCGACAATGTGAAATCAGGGAAAATCGACTGGTTGCAGTATTTTGCCACGGGCGAGCCGGCGGAAAACCTGGTGTTGCGGCGAGGGGTTCGCGTCGCCATGCTCAACGATGCAAACCCGCAAGCCCAAGCAACCGACGAGGCCATCAAGAAGGCCATCAAGGAGGAGGAGAAGAAGACCGCAAGAGAAGCCGCGGTGCGAGCTTCCCTGGAATTTACAAACTTTATTTCTGAATTGAAGACACTAGATTCGACTAACGCCACTGCCGTGATTAATTACTACAACAGCATATACTCGCCTAAAGCATCCACGATTAATGAGGTTGCTGATGCCATTGACACCGCGAAGTCTCGAAAGAAAACATCCTTTCTTCTATGGTATGATGAAAACATGAAATAACGGAGGTATTGGTATGATCTATAAAATCGAATTTATTCCGCACACTGATTTTTCATCCATTGCTGACAATCCTGATGCAGGAGTCGATCTGGCAGACACCATGAAGGCTAACAGCCAAAATGGGTGGGAAGTGTTCAAAATCGAGGAGACTCAAAAAAGCAATGGAATGAAGGGGGCACTCGTGTTTTATCGGAAGTAACCGTCACCCCTTCACCACCATTCGCGCCGTCTGTAGCCTGCTCTCCACCAAGGCGCAGCGGCAACGGGCAACGGGGTCAGGCAACGGGGTCAGTAAACATGAAAGGCGGAAAACCTCCAAGACGCGTTGATTAACCCGTCATATAATCAATGAGGCACC
>JBNKHE010000003.1:0-334728 GCA_050290185.1 Pontiella sp. | reverse complement strand
CAACCTCCTCGACCTCCTCCCCGGAAACACCCTAATAGTGGGCATGGAGCATAGCGCATGGAGCTCGGAGGCAGAAACTCCTCCAATCACGCCTCAATCGTCACGCCTCACTTCGGGTTTTGAGTTTTACGACACCAACCTCCAGGCCGTCTCGTTCGACCTTCATCCCAAGGCGGCGGAACAGGCCCGCCGCCGGTTTGTAGAGCAACGTTGCGCCGACCTGTCCCAAGGCTGGAACATACACCTATTCTTCGAAACCAAGGGAACACTGACGCGCTTCAGGGAACTCTACGAAGACATCGACGGCTTCGATGCCCTTCAGCTCCACCACGGTGTCCTCCACGAAAGCGCGATCGACCATGCCCGCAAGATCCTGATCGTCACGGAAAGCGATTTCTACGCCTACCACACCAACCGCAGCGCCCATGCCCGCACCGCCAGGCGTTTCCATAAGCAGCAGGAACGCGTGTCCGAAGCCGCCGACATCCAGCCGGGCGACTTCGTCGTGCATGTCGAGCACGGCGTCGGGAAATACCTCGGCATCGTCGAAACCTCCTTCAGCGGAAAAAGCATGGAAGTGCTGTCGATCGAATACGCCAAAGGCGAAAAGGTCTACCTGCCCGTCACGCAGGCACACCTGCTGACCCGCTACAAAGGCATGGGCAAGCAGACCCCGAAGCCGCACACGCTCGGCGGACGCAAGTGGCGCAACGACAAGGAGAGCGCCCAGGACGCCGTCCAGGATATCGCCGCCAAGTTGCTGCAAACCCAGGCCGAACGGCAGGCCAAGCGCGGCTATCAATTCTCCAAGGACACCGCCATGCAGGCCGAGTTCGAGTCCGCCTTCCCCTACACCGAAACCGCCGACCAGCTCACCGCCACCGATGAACTCAAGCGCGACATGGAAAAGATCCGCCCCATGGACCGCCTGCTCTGCGGCGACGTCGGGTTCGGCAAAACGGAAGTAGCCATGCGCGCCGCGTTCAAGGCGGTCATGGACGGAACACAGGTCGCCGTGCTCGTCCCGACCACGGTTCTCGCACAGCAGCACTACGACACCTTCACCGAACGCATGGCCGCCTTCCCCATCCGGGTCGATATGGTCAGCCGCTTCCGCACCCGCGCCCAGCAGAACAAAACGATTTTCAGCACCGCCGAAGGCGAGGTCGACATCCTGATCGGCACGCACCGCCTGCTTTCCGGCGACGTCCAGTTCAAGGACCTCGGGCTAGTCATCATCGACGAGGAACAGCGCTTTGGCGTCACGGCCAAGGAGCACTTGAAGGAACTGCGCAAACAGGTCGACGTCATCACCATGTCCGCCACGCCGATTCCGCGCACCCTCTACATGAGCCTCACCGGCGTTCGCGATCTCAGCACCATCAAGACCGCGCCGCAGGAACGCCAACCGGTCGATACCAACGTCATTCCCTACGACGAGCAAATCATCGCCGAAGCCATCCGCATGGAGTTGCACCGCGGCGGACAGGTCTTCTATCTGCACAACCGCGTCAAAACCATCCACCACGTCGACAACCGCCTGCGCGCGCTCGTCCCCGAAGCACGCATCGCCGTCGCGCACGGACAAATGGGCGAAAAGGAACTCTCCGAAATCATGCACGCCTTCGTGCAGGGGCGGTTCGACGTTCTGCTCTGCACCACCATCATCGAAAGCGGCGTCGATATTCCAAACTGCAATACCATGATTATCGAAAACGCCGAGCGCTTCGGCCTTTCGGATCTATATCAGCTGCGCGGCCGCGTCGGCCGCTCCAACCACAAGGCCTTCGCCTACCTGATGCTCTCGCCCGGCGGCGACATGATCGACGCCGCGCGCGACCGCATGAACGCCATCCAGCGCCACACCGGCCTCGGCTCCGGCTTCCGGCTCGCCCTGCGCGACCTCGAACTGCGCGGCGCGGGCAACCTGCTCGGCGCCAAACAAAGCGGCCAAATCTCCGCCGTCGGCTTCGACCTCTACTGCCAGCTGCTCAAACGCACCATCGCCATCATGCAGGGCAAAAAGCCGCCGCCGCTCATGGACGTCGCCGTCAAGCTCGACTTCCTCGACCTCTCGCCCGCCACCGGAACCTCCGCAAGCGGAGCCTACATCCCCTATGAATACATCGAGGACGAAAACCTGCGCCTGCGCCTCTACCAACGCATCTCCGCCCTGGCCACCAAACAAGAAATCACGCTGATCAAACGCGAGATCAAGGATCGCTTCGGCAAGCTTCCCGCGGAGATGCAGCGCCTGATGCTCATCGCCCAGCTGCGCATCGTCGCCGCGGATCAGGGACTAAAATCCGTCATTGTCCGGGATCAGCAGGTAATGCTTTCCAAAGAGAAGGAATACCGCACCTTCCGCGGTCGCCACCCGCGGCTGTATGAAGACAAAACCACGCCCATGCTCAAGGAATTGATTGCGCTCGTTCAAAGCGACGATTGGTAGTGGATTCCGTTATTCACGGGCCCCTTTTCCCATGGGGTGCTAACCCAACAGGTTCTCGGATTCGCCCGAAAATTCAAGGTTCGGATTTTTAAGCATGCGGTTGAGAATAAAGGTTGCACTGGCTCTGAGCCTGCGGAACTCATCCTGAAAGAACTCCTGAGTCGCCGGATGAAATGCGTTTGGTTCATTTTCGATAGCCAGAAAGCTTTTTTGCAACCGGGCAATGTAGCGCTTCTTATCCGATATGTTTTTTATAAACATGGGCGGGTAAAGTTCGTACATGAGCATCCAGTTTTTCGCCATTCGGCTAAGCCGGCCATTGCCATCGACAAACGGATGGATCCGCACCAGTTCATGGTGCATATAGACCGCCCGCGTAACGGGATGTTTTATCTCGCGCACCGCATGGAACAACTGCTCAATCAGGTTAGAAACCTGCGCCGGATTTGCACCCAGGCAAGGTCCGAACTGAACGGTTGTTGAACGAAACTGATTCGGATGCCTTGCCGCGGCCTCCGGTGCGATAAGCCGGAAAAGCCGAAAGAGATCCATCGGGGTTTCAAGCCCGTGGCCCGCTCCGATTTCTTCGACAATGAGGTTTACGCCAAGCTTCAGATTGGCGAGGTATTCCCGTGCCTCGTTCTCGGTCTGCGCTTCCTGCTGCGCATTCTTCATACTCAGCACATCGCGAAGATGCTGCATCGCTTCAAGGTAACGATTCAGCAGATCCGACTCCTTGTGGCTCTTGCTGAATGTAATCAGCCGATAGATCGCTTTAACGGTTTCGTCAATTTCCGCCAGCGGACTCTCATCAAGCCCCTTCAGATCGGTAAGCAACAGATTCATTTAACATTTATATCCGATGTATGAAACCCGTTCAATGATGGAGAAGGACGGAAGGTGCTGGATCAGCAGGTGATGCTATCCACGGAAAAGGAACACCCCACCTTCGGCGGCCGCCACCCGCGCCTGTATGAAGACAAAACCACGCCCAGACTCAAGGAATTGATTGCGCTCGTTCAAAGCGACGACTGATAGCCCCGATTATCCTGGCCGTACGCCCTCGTCGATACTTATATCCGAGGACTGCCCCGTTTTTCTAGCACCTACCCCTGGCAACAACACATAGGAGTGGCTACATGAGCCTTAATGAATGAGGCGAAAGCTTCTTTCTCCGGAGACACAAAATCTCCTGAATCCAAGTCCATGATTATTGATCCTGCACACCGGTGCTCGGAATCAATTTCCTTTAGCGCACCTTCGTCTGGATATTGCTCTGCACAACCCTTCGAAAGCTGGGTACACAGGATTTGAATATCGCCGTTATGGCTATGAATTTTATCAATAATTTCTGGTCGAGGATTACTATGCTTATTCCTGCCATTTGAGAAAATTACACACTTTGGATTTGCTCGATTAATTAGGTCTCGCGTGAATTCATCTTCGCCAGCCCCAGACTTTCCTCCATGGTGCGGGTAGATTAATGTATTAACGGAAAAATCTGATTCAACCCAAGCCTCTTCAAGGCCGACCGAATCAATATCTCCAGGAAAAAGGAATGAGTTACTGGACGACTCAACCTTGATCACAGCACTCGCAGAGTTCGATGTGACTTTCTTTCCAGAAGATGTTGTTGCTCCGGGACCAGTTGCCGCCAAGGCTAATGAAGGTGAAAGCACATTACAGGTGCTATTTCCAACGCTAAAAACATTACCTTCCCGGAGAGAAGACTCCCAGTTAACCTCTCCCATCCTCGCTAGCTCCTGCAGTTGATACACAAGGTCTTTCCAAGCGAAAGTATCCTTTAATGCATCGCTATTAAGAAAGATATTGTTCGTTACGATTTCATGCTGCGTCAACACGCCAAGCAAACCACCAATATGATCCTTATCGGCATGAGAAATGAAGATGTATTTAATTTCGCAGATGCCATAAAGCTGAAGGAACTCCAACAACCTTGTGTTCTCACCTGTATCGAATACAGCAACCTCACCTTCAGATCTAAGAATTGCAGAACTCCCGTGCCCTACATCCAATATTGCCACGAAATTTTCGGGGAGCGAAAACATTAGGATGCTTCCCAGTCATATAAATATAACGATTGAATATGTTCACTTCCTAAATTCACCATAGCGTGGAAACGATGCTCTTCTTGTTTAGCTAGCGGTATTAACTCACGGGGAAAGTCATCCCAAAAGACCTTGATCTTAGCCTCAGCATGCCATGAGGGAACCACTACATATGATGCTTTGTTTTCAGGATCAACCTCTGCAACACGAACTAGAGCTCTCCATGGTTTTCGCTCGCTAATAAAATTACCTTTGAGCTCATTAATGCAAACCACAAATCCATTGATAATACACTCCGTATCCTGCTCCTCGGGAGCTAAAATTACTGGAATATACCTCCTAATCATTCGGGATAGGCTAGAATCAAAATCCGTACATGAAGTACACAAGAGAGCTGGCTTGCTTGCGTTGTATGCTGCGGCCACAATTTTGTCTCCGTTGAAACATGCGTATTGATGTTTTCGAAGGTGATAATCACAAAATAATCCCGTGTTGCTATCTACTTGCTTTATTAGTTCAGTAATATTCTTTTCTGGTTTGTTTATAGGTATTCCATCAACACCTATTTCCAAAATCAACTCAAGAGAGCCGTTTCTGGTTTGCTCATCATCATCAAAAACAAAGATCTGCTTTATATCCCGAAAACCATCCATCTTATTTCTCCAGTAGCGGCAAATACACGTTAAATTCCGCCCCTCCTAAAACACCGCGTGGCACCACATCAATATGGCCGCCTAGATCCTCGACTGTATCCCGTACGATAGTGAGTCCAAGCCCAGTTCCATTCTTACGAGTCGTTTGCCCTGGCAACCATAAATCACTCAGTTTAATCCCCTTAATACCATCTCCATTATCACGAACTGTAATCTTCACCTCACGGCCAGCCTCCGAAGAAACGACTTCGGAAACAACCTCTACTTTTCGCGATCTATCAGATATTTCCTCTAATGCTGTTGATGAATTATTAAGTAAATTGAAAATTATTGATTCTAGCGCTGCCTCATTCGCATAAATTTCAGGGGCAGTTCCAGACAACATAACTGTCACCTTAATATCTCGCCCCTTAAAGTAATCTTCAAAGTCATCAATCGCCGTCTGGATCGTTCCGTTTACGGGGACACTTCCCGTCCGCCTTTTTTCGTGATCTACCAACTTGAGAGTTGTCTTACCCAGGGCACTCAAGCTCTTAAGGGAACGCGTCAGCTTCTCAAATGGAGCATCTAAATCTACAGAATTATCCCCCATCAGGAGCTTTTTAACTCGAACTTTTAGCAAAGCAAAAGCCTGATATGCCAACTTTATTGGGTTACCATGCGAATCATGTGCGAACGTTGCTGAAGTGATCCCCGCAGTGCTTAATGTGCGATACAGCTGAACATCTTTCTTTAACGTTACGATCTCCTTTTCTTTGGCTTTATCATATTTCTTCAACGCCTCGGTGATACTTGTTTTGACCTCAGCCGGAGCGCTTTCAATAGCCTTTTCTAAAGCGACCTTGCCATCTGAGCTTTCCTTAGGCGCTTCAACACGATTTTTTCGGCGGCGTTTATCCGCGACCTCCATCCGGCGCTTAGCCATCCACTTCAGTACATCTTGACTGAAACGTTTAACATCTCTAAAGGCATCCGTTTCTATAAATCCTGAACGATCTGTTTTCTGAACCAAAAGCTCTTCTTTATCATCGATCGTAACTCGACCAATAATGGTATTCGTACTTGGTCTCTCCTCCGGACTTTTTGCGCGCTGAAGATTAATGTCCAGCCAATCATTTCCCTTGTCCCCATACGGAGAGACCCTCAGTCCATTTTGATATAAGTGCACTCCACCGAATGCATTGAGCCAATCACGAACTTCTCCTAGCGAAACGGATCGACTGGCAAATGATTTTGAATCAAGGATGAACACCCACAATTCGAATTTCATTTGTGGAGCCTTATAAGGAGGCTTCAATTCCGACTCCGCTGTTTCAAATAAAACACTCCCTTTCCAGTCATAAACGGTCGCAAGCACACTCCCGTCGCCCTTGACTTCAGCAATTAAGTGGTAATTCGCATCTTGAAAATATCTTCTTTTAACCTGAGCTTCTAAATCCTTAAATTCCGGAGCAACAAGAATAGGGTCGAATCCATATTTAGAGTCAGCAAAAGGATCCGCTAGCAATATTAATTCCCTCGCAAGTCGCTTCACATCACTTTTAGTTATGCGATATCTCAACTTCTCCACAGTGATTTCCGTTCCTCCGAACCCCACGTCACTAGCAACTTTTTCAATATTCAAAGATACATCTTCAACCAGACGTTTCCCCTCATACTTGTCCCAGTCGATTTCGACATGATATTCAGACAAAAAATCTTCTTGAGGACGCGTTCTTAGCTTCGCAACATGCCCCATACGCAAGGCAGCCAATCTTCCCAGCCCTTTGCTGCCCGCTGGAATTCGCCCTTTTGGAGTGAGTTTTTTCGTCTTTCTTGAAGATCCTAAAACCAACCAACCATTGTCCACATCACGCTCAGACATCCCAAATCCATTGTCTGAAATCCTAATAGTACCGCCCTTAGATGCATCGAGTAGTTCCACTTTACATTCAGTTGCATCTGCATCATGGGAATTCTTTACCAACTCCAAAATCCCTTTATCCATACTCGGATTAAGTTCTTCACCTAGCCTGCGTAATATGTCAGATGAAAAACGGATACTTGTCTTACTCATACCAAATCTCCAATCCATGGAATTTCTTTAGCGGCGGAAACCGTTAAATGACGGCAACGAATGCGCTGGTTCAAAAAAGAATTGGTGCTCTCATCTTGGAGAACTTTGAGTAATTTCTCACAATCTCTCACCCGCCCGGATTTAGGGCGCACAACAATCAAATGATTTTCTACGGCAACATCCTGCGTCCCGTTGATCAATGTTCCGCCGGCTCGATATGTGTCAGAAGGACTGGACGTCCGGCGTATAGCAACAAAGGGTGGCTTTTTGAGCGTCCCCGAGAATGCCCAAGTTTCTTTTATATCCTGACTTCGAACCTTGCCCCACAAGGGGAGTTGTTTGGGAAAGATATAGGGGGCATCGTCACCATCTTTCTTGTCGCGATAGGGAACCACAGGGCCGATCGAAACATCAAAAAAATCATCAATTGTTTTTTCACTATACTGCACGCCTAACCAATCCGGATCGTTAATCTCAGAGCCGACCTGTCCGCTTAGCAGAAAAACATCGACATCGGTTTTTGAATCAAACCTTCCTGTCGACATAATAGAACAATTCAACTTGGCCGATATTAAGGTTCTCCATTTGTCATAACGAGTACCAGAGCGCAAAACATCAGGAAGGATTGCACTAACACGTGTTCCATCAGCAGCACATTGAGCAACCAGCTCCATAAACTTGGCTGCCGCGTTTATTTTTCCATCAGCCCATTCGCAATCTAAAGACGCCTGCATTTTATAGTAAGGAGGATTTATTATGATATGCGTCGCAACTTTAAGCGTAGCCGCATAATCAAATGCATTTCCTTTATGGATGTAAGGAAATAAATCTTTCGCTTCGTCAATATTCAAGATATCTGGGCTAGCGCCACGAGAAACGGCCTCAAGTATCAAACGAAGCTTTGTCGTCTCTACAAACTCATCAAACAGATCAAACCCCGCTAGGCACTGCCCCCAAATACCCAGAGTTTTTTTAAGACTAGTCTTCTTAATTGGTAATTTTTTTGAGCAGGCAATTAGCAAGTTCCCGGCACCACAGGCTGGATCAACAATAAATGATTTCAAAGTAACACTATCGCCAAAATATTCGGAGGCAGTATCAGCCATACGGTCACCTGTAAAAAAAGACCCAGCATCTCGTAGCTCTTCAATTGGAATTAAAGTGCGAAGGTATTGCTCGACGTGCCGCGTGCTGAATATGGATTTTTGAATATCCACAGCATTGAAATCTCCAGCGGGAGCACCCAATACTTCACCAGCATATCTTCCCAACTCAGCGGTATATGTAGAAAAAGAGTTCATAGCTTTATAGAATGGAAATTTTGTACAGTATTTCCCCGAGGTTTGGAAACTGGAAGCGTATTTTATCTAGAAAAAGGATCGGTCCTTTGATCTTGGTGTTCTTCATTTTACCGATACCGTTCCCTAAAACCACATGCTTCAAAATACACGCACATTGTATCCGGTACACTTGGGTGTTACCAGTTCTTGCTTCGACAAAAGAAGAGTGATGAAAAGCCTTTAGCTAATAGCTGATAGCAACGTAGCGAACAGCCGGAAGAAATGATCCGGTGTTAGGTTTTAGGAATGGGCGCATGGGCGGGCGGCCCTTCGATAAACTCAGGACGGGCGAGCACCCCCTGCCGAAAATGATCTCACGCAGGGATAACGGTGCGAGCGGAGAAAAAACTCTACCTCTGTGATCTCTGCTGTCTCTGTGTGAAATCACTATCCCTGTGCGGTGTGCCCCCGGACGGCGCGCTCGGCCCGTCGATAAACTCTGGACAGGCGAGCATGCCCTACCTTGCTACTTCATGCGGACTTCGACCCGGTAGTATCCGACGGACTCGGCACTATGCACCGTATCCGTGTAACTGCTTTGCGGATATTCCAGATTGTCAGCTATAGACTGATAGCTGTTGGTCAGATTGTCCGTCCACAGCACCTTGTACCAGCGGCCAGTGACAGCATTCCATTCCACGACAAATCCGACGGAAGGAAACGCATTGCTTACTGCAAAGAAGGAGGCCGCATTGGTCGGATCGGTGCCGGCGGTGAATTCATCGCCATTGTTATACACATCGCCATCGGCGTTGTCAGCTGGATCGGCATTATATCCGAACGTGTCCCGCTCCCAGGCGTCGTCCATGCCATCTCCATCCCGGTCCGGCGCCGGCGTTCCCTGGAACTCGTAGGCGCCCATGTCAACATAGCCGCCGGCAACGCGCGGATTCCCGGCGAAATCCACTGCATTGGAAACATATGAATTATCGCCCCAGTTGATGCAGGGCGAATTGGACATGAGGCGGTAGTCCCCGTTTGCGTAATCCACGAAACCCGGCGCATTGGTGGTATTGTGTCGCACGCCCTGAGGCAAATCCGGTGAACAGGAATACCTGGCTGATCCACCGCTCGAAAAATTGCTTTTATTCAACGATTCATTATACCACACAATGCAGTTGTAAGCTTTAGTACCATATGCCCCTCCAGCATTGTTGGCCGCCGAGTTCCCGCTGATTGTGCAGTTGTTCGCCGTACCGTAATACATACCCCCAGCGAAATAGCTCGCCCAGTTTCCACTGATCATCGAGTTGTTCACCGTACACTCAACCGCCCCTCCACCCCACTTGTCTGATGTATTACCAGTGATCACGCAGTGATTCGCCGTCGCATGTCGCATGCCGCCGCCGTAATCTGTCGCCGTGTTTCCGCTTATCGTGCAGTAGTTCGCCTCACCCAAGTACATCCCACCGGCATGTGTTGCACTATTGCTGATGATCGTACAGCTATTTGCCGGGCAGAGATACAGCCCACCCCCATAGAGCGCGGTATTGCTGCTGATGATGCAGTCATTTGCCATGATCCCAAAAGCAATCCCTCCCCCAAGAGTTGCTGCTGTATTATCAGTGATTAGACATTGCTCTGCTTCGGTATCGACCATCCCACCACCACCGTATTGCGCCCGGTTTCCAGAAACAGTACAGTAATCCACCAAGCCGCCAGCCACCCCGCCACCGTAACTATGATCAAAGCTCACAGAACCAACAGTATTGCTGACAATCGTACAGTGGCTCACGGCACCACATCCCGCAATCCCTCCGCCATTCCATTTGGCATGGCTTTGCGTCACGATACAATTGGTAACCGTGGCGTTGCCTCCTTTGCAGAATATGCCCCCACCATTAAAATCCGTAGATCCATTCATGATGGTCAATCCGCTGATGGTGCATACCGTATCGTCGACTTCAAAACAACGTCCGCTGCCAAGCCCGTCAACCATCGTTGCCGCCGGCCCATCAACCCCCAGAACCGAGATCCCTTTGCCCAGCTCGATACCGCCGGCATAGGTTCCGGGGCCCACCAGCACCAAACCACCGGCATATTGCTCATCGATGGCCGCCTGAATCGTCGCCTTGGCGGTCACCCAGCTGGATCCATTGTTTGTATCATTCCCGCTCGAAGCCACATAGATAGCGGAATTGGTCGGATTGGTCTCGGCGACAATGGATACTGTCTGTGTAGCCGAAACGCCGCCCGGCCAGGTGTCATTGTACACGGTAAGAACGATATCCTGACTGCCTGCTACTCCCCAGGCATGTTCCGGTGACAGGACATTGGTAACCATAGACCCAGCGCCAAAGTCCCAGACCAATCGAGAGGGAATGCCTTCAATATCGGCGTGGAACCAGACCGGATAGCCGGTCAATGCCGCGTCCGCATCTACACTGATGGCCACCTGCAGCGCACCCGTTGCTGCACCCATCGGCTCGTCGCATCCCATGGAAGGTGGATTAGCCCAAGCCTCGCCATCAATGTCGGCTCCCGTAACGTAAGTAGCGCTTCCGGCACCTCGGCAGGGAGAATTTGAAGCGATGTGGGAGGTCCAAAGCAGCATCGGAGCATTCGTGATGTTGCCAGCCACGCCATTCGTTACATCGGGAGAACACGTGTAGGATGCATCGATTTCGCTTAGGTTCGCTCCATTCGGCGAGGTATTGTAATAGACGATGCAGTTGTGCACTGTGCCTCTTCCTATCCCACCGGCCTGGAAGATGGCGGTGTTGCCAACAATCGTGCAGTTAGCAGCCGTACACTCTTCGCTCCAGTAGCTATGCATCCCGCCACCGTAATAGGCGACATTTTCGGTAATCATGCAATTATTCGCGGTTCCATCGAGCACCGCACCACCCCAGAATGCAATGTTATCCGTAAAGACGCACAAGTCTGCGGTGCCGGAAGCCAAGCCTCCTCCATAGTAGGCCGAATTGCTGCACACCAGACAGTTGATAAGATTCCCATCAAACATCCCGCCGCCCGTGTTGGTTGCCGAGTTCCCGACAATCGTACAGTCAGTTGCCGAACCCCTGTATATACCTCCACCATGGAGTCCGAAATTACCACTGACCGTGCAATTGTATGCCTTGCCACTGAACATCCCACCTCCAGCTAATGCCGTGTTCCCCCTTATCTCACAGTTGTAGGCCTTACCTTTGTACATTCCACCACCGCCACCGTAGTTTGCAGTGTTCCCAGTGATTATGCAGTTGGTTATCACAGGGATGCCTCCTGAACAATAAACTCCGCCACCATCTCCCGAAGTGTAACCGTTGGTAATCGTGAATCCATCAACCGTGCTGGCCCAGTTTTGAAGGTTGAAGCAACGCACAGTTCCCAGACCATCGACGATGGTTGCATCGGAGCCGTTAACACTCTGAAGGAGTAGTGCTTTGTTGACCAAGATTCTGGTCGAAAGGAGATAGTGCCCGTCAGCAACCATAATCGTGTCGCCAGCAACTGATGCATCCACGGCATCCTGGATATTGGTGGCCGCGCTCACCCAGTTGGTGTACGGCGGAGTTGCTGCTGCGCTGTTCAGATCCACATACAGCGTTGCCGCCCACAGGCGACTGCACCAAAAAACCGCGAGAAACAACCATGCTATCTTTTTCATCGTACACTCCAACATTTCGATTCGAATCGACTTTCCCTTAAAAAAAATATCTTTGATCTTACGAAAGCCAATTTTAAATTAACCCAGCATGGATAATATAAACTCAAGTCATATACTATATTTAATATGATGAATTAGAACGCTTTCGTCATCATTCGCCCTCTCAACGTGACGCCCCATAAGCGCACCAATAACATTCGCACAGTTAAAATTAGTTCAGGTTTAAGTAAAGGATTGGTATGTGGCTATTGGTTTGTGGCTTGGAATGAAGCAGTGCGGCTTCGCAGTAGAAGATGTCCTGGAGTGCGGTGGCAACTGCAAGGCGACGCCGCTTTCCGCACGCAGAGTCTACGGTGCGGTGCATCCGAAAAGCGGTGTCGCCCGTTGGTAGCCACCGCACTCCAGAATATTCCCTTGCCCTACTACCCATTGCCCTGCCGTGACTTGGAAAAACACCCCGAAAATACCTCCAGAAAACCGAGAGGTTTTACTCGCCGAAACGCGGTCGTTCCGATAGAAATCCGGGCTTTTGATCAAGCAAGAATACCATGGCCCCAGAAGTCGCAATACCATCCGAAAACGAAGCAACCACGCCTCAAGACGTCAGCCGGAACGACCGGTTTTCTGCCCGGGCGATGCGTTCCTTCATGACCAAGATCGGCACCGGACTGCTTTCCGTGGCGGGTTACGAATGGGTCGATGAAGGCGAGGACGAACCGGAAATCGAAAGCGACCCGGCCGAAGAAGCCGCTGAAGCGGAACGACTGAGGAGAGAGAACCAACTGACCGTCTGGCGCGAAGAGCTTGACCAAACCCAGCAACGCCGCCAGCAACAGCAGGAGCGCTTTGTTGCGGAACGGACCGCGGCCATTGAAAAAGTGCGCGCCGGAGCCGAAAGTATCCAGCAGCAGCTGGATCGCGCAAACAACGACCCGATTGCCCCGGAACCGGTGGTCGAACCGGAACCCGTTCAGCTGGCCGAGCCCGTTGAACACGAAACGCACCAACCCGTTCCATTATCCGACGATGGCTATGAACGGCCAGCCCCCACCCTGTTCGACCAGCCGGAGTCGGTCCAGTTTGCCTTCATCGAGCCGGAGGAACTGGAGCACCAGAAAAAAGCCGTTCAGGATACCCTCGACAACTTTGCCGTCGACGCCACCGTTTGGGATGCCGTGGTTGGACCGCGCGTCACCCAGTTGCGCATCAAGCCCGGTCTGGGCGTCCGTGTGGAAGCCATCACCTCGCTCAGCAACAACCTGGCCTTGTCCCTGTCGGCGGAAAGCCTCCGCATCCAGGCGCCAATCCCCGGAAAACCCTACGTCGGCATCGAAATCCCCAACGGCAACGCCGCACCGCTCAACCTGGGCCTGATGCTCCGTTCCGAAGCATGGAAAACGACCACGGCCAGCATTCCGCTGATGCTCGGCATGGAACTGGGCGGCGGGCTGTGCATTACCGATCTGGCCGCCGCACCGCACATGCTGATTGCGGGCGCCACCGGCAGCGGGAAATCGGTCTGCATGAATACCATTTTGATGTGCCTGGCCAGCCACTTCACGCCGGACGAACTCGAACTGATCCTGATCGACCCCAAGCGCGTGGAGTTCGGGGCCTACGAAAAACTGCCGCATCTGGTGCGCCCGGTCATTACCGAAGCCAAGCTGGTGGTCCCCGCCCTGCAATGGGCCGTCCGGGAGATGGAGGAGCGCTATAAAACGCTGGCTACCGTCGGCGCACGGAATATTGCCGGCTACAACGAAAAGATGGATGAAATGGGCATGAAGCGCATGCCGTTTCTGGTGGTGGTCATCGACGAATTGGCGGACATCATGCTCACGACCGGCGCCGATGTGGAAACCGCCCTGGCCCGCATCGCACAGTTGTCACGCGCCGTCGGCATCCACACCATTATCGCCACCCAGCGCCCGAGCGTGAACGTGCTGACGGGGATGATCAAGGCCAACTATCCCACCCGCATCGCCTTCAAGGTTTCGTCGCAGATCGATTCGCGCACCATCATCGATGGACGCGGGGCGGAAGCGCTGCGCGGCAAGGGCGACATGCTCTTCAGCCCGCCGGGCATCGGCGTACTCCAGCGCGTCCAGGGACCGTGGGTGGCCGATGCGGAAATCGCCCGGGTCGTTGAACACTGCGCCGGACAGCGCGAGCAGCGCTTCAAGACCTCCATTACCGATCTCGCGCCCTGCGAAGGCGACGAAAGCTTTGCCCTGCGCGATGCCGAGGCGGCGGATCCCCTGCTCGACCAGGCCATTGAAATCATTCTTCGCGACCAGCGCGCCACAACCTCGTATCTGCAACGATGCCTGCGGGTTGGCTACAACCGCGCCGCCAACCTGATCGAGGAGCTGGAGGCCAAAGGCATTGTCGGCCCGCAGATTGGCAGCACACCAAGAGAGATATTGATTGATGCCTATTAAACTTTAAACGAGAGGATCGTGACGATTGATCCGTGAACCGTGAAGGAAATGCTCACGCCTCAACCGTCACTCATCACCCAGCCCATGCCAGCCCAAATTGAAAAATCAGAATTGCTCGAAGCCATCCGCAAGGACGGCCCGCGCAAGGTTGTGCAGCAATATCGCCACAACCTGCTGCCCAGCCGCGTCCTGATCGAGCTTTACGGCGATAATCCGGAGAAGGATGTCCTGCTGTTTCTGGCACTCTACCCCACGGTTCCCAGCCAGGTGCTTGAAGACCTGACCGAGGCCTATCCCGAGCCGGAAATCCTGGCCGCCGCTGCAGTGAATCCGCGCTGCACCCACCTCCTGCTGGTGCGCATGGCCAGCAGAGGCGGTTCGCAGGTCCGGGCCGCGCTGGCCGCCAATAAACAGCAGAACACCAAGATTACCGCCACCCTGCTGAACGATCCGAACCTGCTTGTCCGTGCCGCGCTCGCGGGAAACAGTGCCATCGGAACCAATTTCAAATACGCGCTGGCACTTGATCCCGAACCGTGCGTCCGCGCTGCCCTGGGATCGACAGGAAAGCTGCCGGACGAACTGGTTCACGCGTTGTCAGCGGATGAAAGCGCCGTGGTCCGGGCCAACCTCTTCGGCTTCGGCAAGGTTGATGAAGGCATGCTGCTGGGTTGGGCGCGCTCCGACGATCCCGAAGCACAACGTCTACTCCTGTCCCGAGCCAAGTTGAAGGACAACATCATTCAGGCGCTCTGCCTCAGCCCGGATGCCGAGGTTCAGGAATCTGCGGGTGCACAGCATACACCGAGCGCAAGCGAATGGCTGGCCAAGGCGGAATCCGAACTGGTTTCCCAACGCATTGAAGCCGCACGGTTCGAAGGCTTGCCCGTTGAAATCCAGCACGTACTGGCCAACGACCCCAATGCCGAAGTGCGAATCGCGCTCGCGGCCAATCCGACGATCGACGAGGAGGTCGCCCTGTGGTTTGCCGCCTCTAACGATCGTGGCAGTTGCGAATCACTCGCCGGAAACCCCGCACTGACGAACACGGTCAAAATCGAACTGTGCCACCACGAGCAGGAAGAAGTGCGGTTGTGCATGGCCTACCGGGACGACCTGACCGATGAACAGCTGAACATTCTTGTGAACAAACGCGAAAGCATGAACGTGATCGGACATCTGGCATTGCGCGGAATCCGCTTTGCGGGAACGAAACCCGATCTTATCGATCGGTTGCTCGCGCACAAGCGCCCTTCGCTGCATGCCTTTGCCGCGGCGGCGGAGCAACTGACCGACACGCATGTGCGCAAACTCCTGCGCGATGATTCCGCCCAGGTACGGCTTGCGCTGTGCGACAACCCGGTCCTGACACGCGCCGCCATCGAAGAACTTTCCAGGGACTGGAATGAAACGGTCGCCCAGACTGCTGAAAAACGGCTTGAAACCATGCACGGGAACGAAGACGAACAAGAAGACGGACCGGAGAATTCTCCCGAAGGGGAACGCGGATTGGTCTCCCGCATCGTGGACTTTTTTAAATAGTGAATAACCAGAGGATTATCCCATGGCAAAGAAACTCGTTAAACTGACATCACTCGACATCATCCTGCAGGCGGACGCGGACACCATCCGCGAAGCGTATGAATCCCGCGTCAAGATCGATGACTTGCTGGTCAAGCGCGAAGAAGCCTACCGCCAGATCGAAGCAATCGAACTGCAGGTGGAGGAATTGGTCGGCAAGGAAGGCGAATTCGTCTATCCCGGACCACCGGTGGCTGTCGCAGGATTCAGCAACCCGTCTCCGGTCTCCCGCCCAAAACCGAAGATCGTCAAACCCAAGCCCGAAAAGGATCCGGCCAGCGAAAAGCCCGCACCGACCGAGCAGGAAGAGCCCAACGAAACCGCTTCCAAGGAATCGGAAAAAGTTGAACCGACAGAATCGAAAACCGCAACAAGCGGCGCTGCAGAGTAATTGCCGACCAACCGCCTGCCCTCGTCCCGGAATACGATGCAAAAAACGATCCAGATCAACCAGCTGCTGATGGAGCGCGAAGACCACCTCGTGGAAATCTTCGAGCTTGAACGCCAAATCGGCATCGTTCTGGGCGGCGCTTCCTATCCGCTGGAAGCGCCGGCGGATCTTCCGTCGCAACAAAAACGAAAAAAGGCGAAACGGAAAAAAACGGCAGCGGCCAAAAAACCGCCGGTACTACGCCTTCGGAAACTGGATCCGGATACTGAGTCCGCCTATCGGATGGTCTACCTTCAGAACGGCGAGGAAAAAACGGAAATCCACACCGATCCAAGACCACTGGCCCTGCTCGCCAACACGCCCCTGTCCCACGTTCAGATCCAGCTCATCGAAACCGTTCAAAGTGCTGAGGAAAACCAATGGAACGCTGTGGAGACGCTGTTTGAAGCCCCCGTGCAGGAACAAGATTGCCGTCCTGCCGTAGCACAACCCTAAACCGAACCCAGCATTTCGCGGGCGTGCTGGAGGGTGACACCGGTACTGTCCTTGCCACCCAGCATGCGGGCAATTTCGTCTGGACGGGACTCGAAATCGAGCAATTCAACTTCGGTGTAGGTGCGACCATCCTCGACCTTTTTAGACACCGCCAGGTGGGTGGTGCCGCAGGCAGCGACCTGGGGAAGATGGGTGATGCAGATGAGCTGATGGTTTTGGGCGACCTGCGCTAGCTTCCGGCCGACAGCGCCTCCGATTTCGCCACCCACATTGGCATCGATTTCGTCGAACACCAGGACGGGAATCCGGTCCTGTTTTGCGAGTACGGATTTCGTGGCGAGCATGACGCGTGAGATTTCCCCGCTGGAGGCGATCATCCGCAACGGGCGCATATCCTCGCCGGCGTTCGGGGCAAAGCCAAACTCGATTTCGTCCATGCCGGAGGGTCCGGGTTCGGTGGGCCGGATCTGTACATCGAAAAATCCGTGTTCGAAACCAATATCCACCAGCTCACGGGTGATGCATTCCGACAGATGGTCAGCCACGTTTTCGCGCTGTTTCCGCAGTTCCATGCCGGCTTTTTCCATGGTCTTGCGCAACTCATCCTGCTCGATCCGCAAGGCGTCCCGCTTTTTGTCGCGGCCACGAAGTTCATCCAGTTGCTCTTTCCATTTCACGCAGTTATCTAAAACTTCTTCGATGGTTGCGCCGTATTTGCGCTTGAGCGTCTGGTACGTGGTAAGCCGGTCATCCAGCCACTGCATCCGTTCCGCACTGGCATCGATTCCTTCCGCTGAATTCTCGATGGAGCGCACAATGTCCTGCACGGAGGTGACGGCGCTTTCGAGTTCATCGTGCCACTCCTGTGCTTCGGGCATCATTTTAATGAGCCGGTTGAGGCACTGCTGGGCGGCTACCAATCCGTCGAATGCGCATCCTTCGGCTTCGGTCAGCGCATTCACCACGCCATTGGCCAATTCAAGCACCTGCTGGGAATTGGCAATCATTCCGTGCTCCTCAGCCACCTCATCCTCTTCCTCGATGCTCAGCTGCGCCTTTTCAATCTCATTCACGCGGTAATCAAGGAATTCAATTTGCCGTTCAAGATCCTCTTCATTGTCCGCGTTAAGTGCGTCGATTTTTTTCTGAAGATCACGGTATTGTGAATATTCCGATCGATAGGAAACTTTTGCCGCATCAAGTTGCCCAAAGGCATCGAGGATGTCGCGTTGAACCCCCTGGTCAAGAAGCGACTGATGATCGTAGGGGCCGTGCATATCCACAAGGACTTCCCCGAGGCGTTTAAGTACCTGCAAGGTCACCGCTTCATCATTCACCAGGGTTTTATTCGACGTTTCCGTGATGATGCGGCGAATGATAAGAAGCCCGCCATCGCAGGGTTCGAGTCCGACATCCGCCAACACCGCATCGACGAGTGTGGAATCGGACAGCCCGAATTCGGCATGGACAGAGCAGGAGGCTTCACCGGTGCGAATCATCGATTTGTCGGCACGTTCACCAAGTAAAAGGCGAAGGGCCCCCATCAGCAACGATTTGCCGGCGCCGGTTTCTCCGGTAATGACGTTCAATCCGTCGTTAAAGCCGACCTGAACATCGTCTACCAGTGCGAGATTCTTGATCTTTAGGGTTCTGAGCATGGATCGGGAGTATCCAACGAAGGCCGCTTACGGGCAAGTCCGTAGAGACGGAAACCGCACTATTCGTCGAACCTGTGCTCGCCCGGGGCATGTTCACTTGCGGCTACGCGCATTTCCTCTTTCCGTTTTTCCTCGAAGTCATTTAGAAAAAACACAAGGACGCGCAAAAAAATCAGCAGAAAAATCGGGCCTCCGATAAAATAGAACGCATCGGGCAAATCGAAGGCAACCCGGGAACTACTTTTCCTGAGGTTGGGCCGCAGCTGCTGTCGCGCCACTTCCTTCATAGGCAGGTAGTCGTCGGCGCCAACCCCGTAAACCGCAGTCACCTTGGGCAGTTCGGCAGACTGCTCTGCGGTAGGTTCCATCTCCAGCATCGGGTCAATAGCATTGGTATATGGGTCCATGGCAGAAACCGACATTCCCGCTAATACTATCATTAGCAACAACATCCTGATTCCATCCCGGCACCCAGCCCGCATTTTAATATGCCTCCGCATATTGCCTCTTGGACGTAAGGAAATAACATGAAATTAAGGATTGTACTATAAAATAATCCTGATGAGCCCGTTATTGCTGATTCGCTAAGCTCAAAACACTCGCGCTCTGACAGGTTGGCCGATTGCAGACCCGGAAAAAAGGATGTATTTTACGCCATTGTCAGTCATCACCAGCTGAAATAGTGTAATCAAAGGCAGGGATATCTGATCTCAAACCGTATTATTATTGCACCAAAATCGGCTATTCGGCATAAATGGCGGACTCGTAGCAAACAAAGGTATAGAACCATGGCAAAACCAATTTACGCAGGATCCTACAACACCCGGGGACGAGGTCGCTGGAAAAAGGTGTTCATTATCGTCATACTCCTCCAGATTGCTTTGGTAGGCGTTTATCTTTACATGCATAAAGACCGCAAGGAAGAGGTGGCTCCGGAAAGACCGGCATCACCCTCAGGATCAGCTTCCTCCGACCTGGCTTTGCCAACGGCTCCTAATGAACCCGCTGCGCCCGTCCTGGAGCCCACCATTTCAACACCGGAATCCCAAGCGGCCATCTCCGATGCCCAGGCGGCCATCGCCGGCGGCCAACTGGTCGGCGCCAAGGCCATTCTCGACAAGGTCGTTGCCACATCATCCGATCCGCAGGCGATCAAGTTACTGGGCGAAGTGAATATGAAGCTTTTGAAATCCGCCCTGATGATGCCGGGTAAGGAATACTATGTTATTCAGCCCGGAGACTACCTGCAGAAGATCGCGAAAAAGTTCAATACAACGGTCGCACTGATCAAGGCAATGAACGGACTGAAAACCGATAACATACGGGCAGGAGCCCGTCTGCTGGTCTATAACAGCAACTTTACAATTCGCGTCTCAAAAACCCACAACCGCCTCGACTTGCTCATGGACGGAAAGTTGTTCAAGCGCTATTCAGTTGGAACAGGCAAGTTTGGAAAAACCCCCGCCGTTGAATTCTTCATCGTGGATAAGATTGCCGAGCCCCCATGGACCCGACCGTCCGACAACCGGCAGATCGAATACGGAGATCCGGAAAATGTATTGGGAACCCGTTGGATGGCCCTGAAAGCGGAAGACCACCCCGAACTGACTGGCTTCGGCATTCATGGAACATGGGAACGCGACAGCATTGGAAAACAGTCCAGCGCGGGTTGCATCCGCATGCTTAACGAGAATGTCGAGGAGCTGTTTGATCTGGTTCCCCGAAAAACAACCGTTATAATCTCCGATTAATTGCACCTTGGAAGGAGCCCTGAATGAGCGCAAAATACAGCCTGCCTTTTGAAAGTCCCATTGCAGAACTTGAAACCAAATTAAGCGAACTTGAATCGTTCAGTCAGGAACAGGATATTGATGTTTCCCATGAAATCGAACGGATGAAGGAAAAGATCGAAAACACCCGCAACGAGATCTACGCGAACCTGAGTGCATGGCAGAAAGTACAGGTTGCCCGCCATCCTGACCGCCCCTATACTATGGACTACATCAAGGCCATGACGACGGATTTTGTGGAAATCCACGGCGACCGCATCCATCGCGACGATCGTGCAATCGTCGGGGGCTTTGCCAGAATCGATGGACAAAAGGTGATGATCCTCGGCTCGCAGAAAGGCCGCGACACCAAAAGCAATGTCGAATGTAATTTTGGATGCGCCCACCCGGAGGGCTACCGCAAGGCTTTGCGCCTGATGAAACTGGCCGACAAGTTCGGTGTGCCGGTCATTACACTGATCGACACCAAGGGTGCCTATGCCGGCCTGGAATCGGAAGAACGCCATATTGCAGAGGCAATCGCCGTCAACCTGCGTGAAATGTTCAATATCAGCGTTCCGATCATCTGTGTGATCATTGGAGAAGGCGGAAGCGGCGGTGCGCTGGGGATCGGCATAGGCAACCGCATGCTCATTCTTGAACATGCCTACTATTCCGTCATCTCTCCGGAAGGTTGTGCAGCCATTTTGTGGAAGGACCGGGCCTTTTCCGACAAAGCCGCCGAGGCCCTCAAGATCACCGGCAAGGATCTTCTTAAACTCAAACTGGCCGACGAAATCGTCCCCGAACCCAAGGGCGGCGCACATGTTGACCTCTCCGCCATGGCTGAGAATCTTAAAGCCGCGCTTATCCAGAACCTCACCGAGCTATTGAAAAAATCGCCCGAGGAGATTATGTCGGAACGGTACGACAAGTTCCGGTCCATGGGCATCTTCGAAGGCACGGTAGCCTAAGACAGTATTCCGTTCGCCGTTCTTCAGGCGGTCCGGTTCAGGAAACCGCCTGAAGGCAGAACGAAATCCCCTACCTCTTCCGCGTAATTTCCACTGCGGAACTCTTCGCAAAACGGAGGGCTCCGGGCTTATCAACAGTGACCACGACCTGTTGTACCTTCTCGTCATCCAGCGCAATCCCGGAAATTTTTTCCGCCAGGGTTTCGATGAGCTGGAAGCGGCTTCCTTCAACCAGTTTAAGGATCGCTTTCTTGATCGACTTGTAGTCCACCGTGTCGTTCAGGTCATCGGACGTCCCTGCCCGGCGCAAGTCGCAGAGCATCTCCACATTGATAACCACATCCTGCTTTTCCCGGCGCTCTTCGGGATAGATTCCGATAATACAGCGCAGGGCAAGATCACGAATAAAAATACGATCCATGTTTTATACTCCATTTCCTAACAAATTCTGCCCGCCATCAACGAAGATGATTTGGCCGGTAACGGCTTCGGCTTTAAGCAAAAAAATCACTGCTTGAGCGATCTCATCCGGCGTCGGCAACTCGTCGAGCGGAATGTTTCCGGCCAGCTCGCGAGCACTGCTGGCCGAGCTTCCAGGCGGAGGCAGCACCGGCCCGGGAGCCACGGCGTTTACCCGGACATGCGGAGCAAACTCCAATGCCGCCAAACGGGTCAGCTCAGCCAACCCGTTTTTTGAAATCGAATAGGGCGCACAGGTTGTATCGTGGCAATGAATCCGACGGTCCAGCAGATTGACTACGGCTCCATGCTTCCCCTGCGCGGCAAACGTTCTGGTAAGCTCCATCGGCGAAAACAGGTTGATCTGGAATTCCCGCAAGGTCTTTTCCGGCGTCGATGATGCCAGGCTATCCTTGGTAAAGATCGATGCGTTGTTGATCAATATATCCAGCGGACCCACCCGGTCAACCAGCGCGGAAGACTCCTCCGGACATTCTAAATCCGCTTGTACGGTATAGGGGGACAGATCCTCGGCATCGGCCCTGGAATGGTTGTAATGCACCACCACATCGACACCTTCCGACTGCAACGCCTTAACGATCGCCCTTCCGATCCGTACAGCACCGCCGGTCACCAAAGCCCTTTTACCCGATAGATTCATGCATTTGTTAATACGCACATTCTCCATACATTGAAAGTTTTCGCTTTCCTTTTTCCAAGGACTGGAAAAAAATGGCGACGTAACTACGGGAGACATTCGATGATTCGAAACGGCCTTTTCACTCTACTCGCGAGCCTCATGCTATGTTCCGCGCACGCCCAGGACGTCCAGCCTTCGTCCGTGGTCTACATTATCCCGATCAAGAAAACGATAGAACAGGCACTTGTTTACGTCATCCGGCGCGGCGTGGATGAAGCCGTTCGCAACCATGCCGACGCGATCATATTCGAGATGGATACCCCCGGCGGCCTGGTCAGCGCAGCCGAAGACATCATTTCAATCATCACCCACACGGACATTCCCATCTATACCTTCGTGGAAAAGGACGCCTATTCCGCCGGCGCAATCATCGCTTTGGCCACCCCGCATATCTACATGGCTTCCGGCAGCGTGATCGGCGCCGCCACCCCGTTGATGCTTTCGCCGATGGGTGGTGTTCAGGATATGCCCGACGAGGTCCAGGAAAAAATGACCTCCGCCGTTGCGGCCATGGTACGCGCCGCGGCGGAACAGGGAGGCCACGATCCCGAGCTGGCGGAAGCCATGGTGCGCGCGGATATGGAATACAGCATAGACGGCGAAGTCATCAGCGAAAACGGCCGCCTGCTAACGCTGACCAACGAAGAAGCCTCCCAACAGGTCGGCACCGATCAGCGACCTCTTTTATCGGAAGGAACGGTCGAGAACGTGGATGAGCTTTTGGTCACCATAGGACTGAAAAATGCCGAGAAGCACACACTGCGGATCACCTCAGCAGAAAAAATTGCCCGGTTCGTGAAAACCCCGGGGATAGCCATTTTGCTGATGATCTGCGGGTTTGGAGGCCTTTGGCTTGAATTCAAGGTTCCGGGATTCGGCGTTTTTGGCATTACCGGTATTTCCTGCCTGCTGCTGCTATATTTCGGACACCACATTGCCGGGCTCGCAGGCTGGGAAGACATCATTATTCTGCTGACCGGCATCAGTCTGATCGCATTGGAGGTTTTTGTGATTCCGGGATTCGGCGTTGCCGGCATCAGTGGAATTCTTCTCATTCTGATCTCTCTGGTCAGTATGATGGTAGAGCACGTACCGGGAAAATGGCGACCGCTGGAGTTTTCCGCTGATGCCTTCGCGACGCCCATGCTAGACATCGTGCTGGCCCTCATTGGCACCTTTGCTCTCGCAATGGTTGCTGGAAAATTCCTGCCCAAGACCCGGTTATTCAACACGCTCACATTGGGGGCAGTTTCACCCGTACCGGTGCAGGAGGAAACACTCGTCGGCATGAAGGGCATTGCACACTCGGATTTACGTCCCAGCGGCACTGCCTACTTTGATGGACGCAAACTCGATGTCGTTACGTATGGAGACTATATTCCCAATCAGAGTCCGGTCCGCATTACCGAAGTGCACGGCAACCGTATTGTCGTGGAGCAAATATCCGCCAGCTAGGCAAAGAGGTTTTTCTGGTATTCAATCCACTCATCGTACCGTTCTTCAATGGCCATAAGATCCTTTTCATTGTCGGCATCAAGAACGGCACCTCCGAAGTGGGTGTACACCACCTGAACACGCGCGCCCAGTGCGTTTCCGATCCCTTCCGCCAAACGGTTGAAACAGACGAGCGAGCGTAGCCGGTCGGAAAGCTTTGGGTGGCCGTGGCGGTCGTAATAGAGCGATAGCTGCATCAAGATAAACACTCTCAACCCTTTCACCATGCGCCACCCCGCGAACAGCAACGAGAAGAACATCCGTACGATATTCGCAAACCGCGTCTGGTAGCGCCATTCGTACATCTTTTCAATGTAATCGAGATGCTTGAAAGTAAGGGGCTTGCCAATGTGCAGGTTGTTATGCCGAAGCAGATCTTCCTTTACGTGAAAATAGATCATCCGGATGCCGGGTTTCCCTCCTTCCGGATAATAATGAGACAGCACTTTTTCTGAACTGACCCCAATGGAATAGTCGTATTCATGCATGTTGCTGCGACGGATAAACTCGTCGACTTCATCTGCGATCAACAACGGGATGTCGCAAGGCGAAACAAGTACAGGAACCATCTCGTGCCCAGTCCCCTTTAAACTCCAAAAATCGACATCGTCTCCCAATCCCAAAGCAGCAACATAGCCCGCCTTGAAATTTTCAATCATGTTGTCACGCTGCTCCACCACGCGAACCCCATCGATACCGTACTTATCCAGCTCCTCCCGAAGCCTATCGCCGGGCCCTACGACAACAATTTCCCCCAGAAGCTCAGCATCCTGCAAGGTGCATACGACATGAATGAACAGAGGTTTCCCCTTAAGCGGAAGAAAGGCTTTGTTTTCGCTCCGGACCTGAATACTAGCCCGGCGATCCCCTGCCAGGATTACCGCGTTCATCTTTGATGTCGCTTTCACGTCAATGCCCCCTTAGTAGAAAGTAATTCTAGGCCCCCTCATTCCATGTGTCAAAATCATAAAAAAAGGGCGACCGGTACGGTCGCCCTTGCAGCAGTTGCCCGGCGGTACTACGCCCCTTGCAACGTCATCAGGAATTCCAGATTGTTGTTCGTCTTCTTCAAGCGGTTGATCAACAACTCCATGGCCTCAACCTGTGGCACATCCTTGAGCGCCTTGCGTAACGTCCAGATCCGCTGCAACTCGTCAGGATGCAGCAACAGCTCTTCCTTACGCGTTCCGGATTTTTCAATGTTGATGGCGGGATAGATGCGCTTATTCACCAGTTCCCGGTCCAGTCCCAGCTCCATGTTGCCGGTACCTTTGAATTCCTCAAAGATCACTTCATCCATCCGGCTTCCGGTATCCACCAGCGCGGTGGCAATAATACTGAGACTTCCGCCCCCTTCGATATTTCGGGCGGCACCAAAAAACCGTTTCGGTTTATGCAACGCATTGGAGTCGACCCCGCCCGAAAGAATCTTACCACTATGTGGTGAAGTCGTGTTGTAGGCGCGAGCCAGACGGGTAATGGAATCCAGCAAGATGATTACATCCTGCCCCTTCTCCACCAGACGCTTTGACATTTCGATTACGATTTCAGCCACTTGCGTATGGCGTTCCGGCGGCTCGTCGAAAGTTGACGCCAGAACTTCGGCCTGCGTAGTGCGTCGCATGTCGGTGACTTCTTCCGGACGTTCATCGATCAACAGAATGATCAGCTTTGCTTCGGGGTTGTTCTTTGAAATGCTGTTCGCGATCTTCTGCATCAGCACCGTCTTACCGGTTCGGGGAGGAGCAACAATCAAGCCGCGTTGCCCTTTGCCGATCGGAGTAACAATATCCATGACCCGCATGGAAATTTCCTTGGGATCGGTTTCCATGACCAACCGTTCATTCGGGAACAACGGGGTCAGGTTTTCAAAAGGAACCCGTCTACGGGCTGCATCGGGATCATCATTGTTGATTTTATCAATACGCAGCAGCGCAAAAAAGCGCTCCTTTTCCTTGGGCGAGCGGATGCTGCCGGTCACATAGTCGCCGGTTCGCAATCCGAATCGGCGAATCTGCGAGGGGGAAACATAGATATCGTCGGGCGCCGGCTGATAGCTGTTCAAGGGCGAGCGAAGGAATCCAAAGCCATCCGGCAGGGTTTCCAGCACACCGCGACCCAGCAAGGGGCCTCCCCGCCGACCATGGAGCTTGAGTAGCTCGAAAATGAGCTGGTGCTTGCCGAATCCATCGTATTCCTGCATGCCGTATTCTTCGGCCATGCCCTTGATATCATTGATCGGCGTAACCTGCATTTCATGCAGCGAAAGCGGAGGAAGGTTATCTACATTTTGAACGGGCTGGTCGCGATCCCGACGATTGTTGTTTTTCCCGTTACGATTCTTCTTTCCGTGTTTGCCTTGATTACGGTCGCGCTGGGGGCGTTCGGCTTGATCTTGTTTAGCCGGGGCGTCGGCACTGCCTACCGGACCATCTTCGGTCGGTATTTCAGTGGGAGCTTTAGCAGTTTCTTCCACATCGGATTTGGCCGCCTTTTTTGCAGGGGCCTTTTTCCTAGGGGTCTTTTTCTTTGCCGGCGTGTTTTCTTCTGTTGCTTTCACGGAGGATTCCACCACGTCTTCAACTACATTTTTTTCGTCGCTCATATCTACCTTTCCACAATGAGGCTTGCCATGGTCTTCCGCGTCGCCTCTTCCAATTCTTGCAATGTTCCAAAGTTTCGAATCACGCGATCCGATAAATTTTCTTTTTCTGCCAACGGCATTTGAGCTGCGATCCGCCGGAGGGCTTTCTGCCGGCTGACCCCCCGTTTTTCCAGTCGCTCATATACCTGTTCCTCGCTGCTCGACACACATACGACGGCATCCCAGCCAAGGTTCTGCATTCCGCTTTCAAAAAGCAATGGGATTTGAGCGGCTGCGTTCTCTTGATTGCGCCTTCGCTGCGAAATCCATTCTTCAATAACCGAGCGCACAGCAGGGTGGATCAAACGGTTTAACTCCATTAATTTTGCCGGCGTTTCGAATACGATCTCTCCGAGTTTCGGACGCGATATCTCCCTGTCTTCCGTCAATATACGCGTTCCAAAAAACTCAACGACCTTTTGATAAACCGGCATCCCCTTCGTCATTAATTCATGCGCAACCCGGTCTGTATCACAAACGGAATAACCCATGTGTCCCAGAATTCGACCTACTTCGGATTTGCCGCAGGCTATGCCACCGGTGATGGCTATAACGACGGCACTGCGCTCAATGTCAGACATATATAAATGGAATGGAAAGCCGGCTTGGAATTACGGGAAAAACAGAGGGTTGTCTTTCCTAGAAACGATATGTTTTTAGGCTGATTAGACCGCAATGTCAACTCCCTCAACGGTGTTATTCTCAAGCCCCGCTCCCACCCGATCCAAACACAAACCCTCTGATGAGCAATGTATGCATTTGATTTCATCGCTCCAAATCGGGTACATCATGGTCGGTGTTGAAATTATTGAAAATATTGATGGGCGTCTGCATGTGGCCTCTCGTCTGGGCAGTTTCGATTTCCACGTTTGCGCTCTATCAATCCTCGGTGGACGCCACGCTGGAGACGGGATGGACGGCATGGGCACTTCCACTCGGTTTCATGGTTTGGGTTGTCATTTTCTTCCTGCTCCCCAAACCCTTTCGCACCTATGTCCTGGGACACGAACTTACGCATGCACTCTGGGCCCTGATGATGGGTAGCCGGGTGGGAAAAATCAAAGTGGGCAGCAAGGGCGGCCATGTGGAATTGTCGAAAACCAATTTCATTATTACGCTGGCCCCATACTTCTTTCCTTTTTATACCGCCCTGACCATTGCCACATACTATGTGGCTCGCATCTGGCTGGATGTTCAAGGTCAGCAGCTATGGTGGCTTGCATTGGTGGGGCTTACATGGTCATTCCATATCACCTTCACCATCCATATGCTTTCCCAATACCAACCCGATGTCCAGGAACACGGTCGCGTTTTTTCGTATACCGTTATCTACATCATGAATGTGCTGGTGATTGCACTCCTGCTTGTTCTGCTCGGGGAATCCCGCCTGTTGACATTTGGAGATCTGCTGGGACACGAAACCGCGCTGGCTTACAAATTCACAGCCCATCAATTAGGAAAGGTCTGGTTCTACTGCACAACGCTTATTGAAAGGCTCAAGTGAAAACGCTAGCCCGAGAAATCAATCACCTCGGGAGCGATTTCAGCAATCAAGTCGCGGCAGAGCGTTTCAACATGTCCCGCAGACTCCGAAGCCAATGCCTTGTTCGCTAAATCAATTGCGCTTGAATAGTAGAGCTTGCGAATAACATCTTTGATCATCGGCGCCTGGGACGGGCTTACGCTCAGTTCGTCAATACCCAGCCCAATCAGCAAGGGCACATAGTATGGGCTGGCTGCCATTTGCCCGCAGACACAGGTCCACAACCCATACTCATGACTGACTTTCACCACATGATCGATAAGCCGAATGATCGCCATGTGCGTTGGCCGGTATAGATGGGCAACGTTTTCGTTCCCCCGGTCAACGGCCATCGTGTACTGGATCAAGTCATTCGTGCCCAGACTGAAAAAACTCACATGCGGGGCGATCAGGTCGGCGATCAAAGCAGCCGAAGGCACTTCGATCATCGTTCCAACCTGAATGTTTTCATTGAATGGAATCCCGGCATGCTTGAGCTCATCCATGCACTCCCTTAACAGCGCATTGGCGTCAAGAACCTCCTGCGCACACGAAATCATCGGATACATCATGCGAATATTCTCATGGGTACTCGCCCGCAGAATCGCACGCAACTGTGTTTTGAACAGCTCAGGACGCGAAAGACAAAGCCGTATGGCACGGTCGCCAAGAAAGGGATTCAGCTCATCGAAGCACTCAATCGATTCCGGCAGTTTATCCGCACCGATATCGAGGGTGCGAATAACCACCGGGGAAGGATACTGGCTCGTTGCAGCCTGAATGTATGCATCGGCCTGTTCATCTTCTCCTGGGAGGGTTTCCCGGCCAAGAAACAAGAATTCCGTCCGGTACAACCCTATGCCTCGGGCTCCGCCTGCTCCAACAGCGTCCAGCTCTTCAATCAACTCGATGTTCGCCGTAATGGGCACCAGATATCCATCCAGCGTTTCCGGCGGTTTGTCGCGCAATGCATCCAGGCCCAGTAAAATCTGCTCCTGCTCAGCAGACTTCCGCTGGTATTCTTTCAGTCTGGATTCCGTAGGATTGACAAAGACCAGCCCCTTTGCCCCATCGATTAAAACTGTACAGCCACTGGCCACCACAGCCGTAATATTATGCAGGCCGACCACGGCAGGAACTTGTAAAGCCTTGGCCATGATGGCGGTATGGGACGTGGAACTCCCGAGGTCGGTCACAAACGCCTTGATCACCGTTTTGTCAATACTGGCCGTATCCGAAGGAGACAGATCGTGAGATACCACGATACACGGCTCCTTGATATTTGCGATCTGACCCAACGATTCTCCGGCCAGATTGGCAAGAATGCGCTTGGTTACATCCCTGATATCTACAGCACGCTCGGAAAGATAGGAATCATCCACTTTGGAAAGCATGTCGGCATATCGGTTGGATACCGACAGCAAGACCGGCTCAACATTCAACAAGTCGCGCTTAAGCCCGCGAATTACATCTTCGATAAAAGTGCGGTCGTCCACCACAAGGAGGTGCGCATCGAAGATACTGGCATGCTCCTCCCCCAGGACTTCCGCCACTTGCTTTTGAATGTGCTTGATCTGTTCGTGGGTTGCGATAAGCGCTTCTTCAAAGCGGGCAATTTCGCAGGGGACTTCATCCTTACTTATTGACCGCGAAACGGCGCTATCTTTCTGAAAGGAAAGCAACTGGGCCCGGCATACAGCGATTCCCGGAGAAACCCCGATACCCTTAAGGCATATTTCAGCATTGTGATTCCTAACCGACACCCACCCTAGTCCTCGTAGAATTTATTAACGAACAGCTCCTCGATTTCGGCCATGGCATCGCGGGCATCATTCCCAGATGCTGTAACCTTCATCATGCTGCCCGGATACCCTTCAATCGTCATCAAGCCCATTATACTTTTACATGAGACGCTGTTTCCATCCTTTTCAATGAATATGTCGCACTCATATTTACCGGCCGCCTTCACCAGCAATGCGGCAGGCCGAGCATGAATTCCATATTGGTTTTCAACCTTGAAACTCTTAACGATAGTATTCTCAGCCATGCTGCACCCGCCCTCTGGTCAGCCGGTTTATAACCTTGTCGTCGAGCTCCTTGGCCGCATCGTGTCCGAGTTCCTTAAGCTTTTGGTTAAGGGCCGCCACCTCAACAATATTGGCCATGTCACGTCCAGACCGTACCGGAAGCGTTATGCAGGGGATTGCGCATCCCAGGATCTCGACGGTACTCGGGTGCACTCCGGTTCGGTCTTCATCGCCCGTAGGCTGCTTCAGATCAACAACCAGATCCAGCTCCGTATGCCGGCGGATCGATGACACCCCGAAGAGGCTGGGGACATGGATAATTCCCAATCCTCTGATTTCCATGTGATAGCGCGTAACTTCATTTGCCCAGCATAGAATCCGGCCCCGGCTGGTCTTTCGTGTTTCCGTAACATCGTCCGATACCAGGCTGTAGCCTCGTTCAATCAGCGACAAAGCCGTTTCGCTTTTCCCGATGCCGGGATCTCCCCGCAGCAATACACCAATCCCCATAATTTCCATGGTGGTGCCCTGGATGCGTTTGCGCGGCGCCGTAAGCTTTTCCAGCAATACCGTGCATTCGTTCACAAAATTCATGGTGACCATGCCACTGCGCAAAACCGGCACATTGTACTGCTCGGCCAGGGAGAGGATTTCCTTGGGCGGCTTGCGGTTGCGCGTCACAACAATCCCGGGGATCTGCTGTTTGAACAGGCCCTCCAACCGTTCCAGCTTGTCAGACTGACTCAGGCTTTTCAGGTAGGTGAATTCGGCCAGCCCGAAAATCTGCAGACGTTGGTTTGCGAAGTACTGGAAAAATCCGGTCAGCGCCAACCCCGGTCGGTTCATAGCGGTTTCCTGCAGTTTACGGTCAAGATAGTTCTCGCCCGCCACCACAGTGATTTCCAGTTGCTCAGCGCCTTCGTCCAACAATGCTCTTACGGTTATCGCCACCGCTCACCTCCTGATACGTCTTGTTTAGATCCTACTTGTGATGTTCCTGAATTTTATCCCGCTGCTTGCGCATCTGCCGTTCGGCATGTTCTATGGAGCGGTCGATTGCATCGTAGAGGTTTTCGGATTTTTCGGTTGAAGAGATCCGAATATGATTCGCGGCCTGAATCACCACTTCAGCCACTTTGTTAATCTTTTCCTCATCCAGTATGACGTGGATGGATTCTATGCGAGGGAACAAACCCAGACTTCGCTCAAGCTTCTCGTTGACATGAGCCTTGACGTTGTCGGTTACCGTGACATGCCGTCCTGTAATACTAATCTGCATGGCTGCTCCTTTCGGTTATGTTACATACTGAACCGCGGACCCAGATAGAGTTCACGGCTCACCTCGTCGTTGACTAAGAAATCGCTGTTCCCCTCACGCAGCACCTGTCCTTCGCAGAGCAGATAGGCGCGATCCACTACTGCCAGGGTCTCGCGAACGTTGTGGTCTGTAATCAGTACACCCAACCCCTTGTCGCGCAATTCCCGTACGATATCCTGCACATCGTGAACCGCCAATGGATCCACGCCGCTAAAGGGTTCATCCAGAAGAATAATCGAGGGATTGGTCACCAATGCCCGCGTAATTTCCAACCGGCGACGTTCGCCGCCACTCAGCGTATACGCGCGTTGCTTCGCCAGATGACCGATATTCAATTCCTCCAACAGCTGGTGCAGGCGCCGCTTGCGCTCCTTGCCGGAAATGGGGAGGGTTTCGAGTATCGCCATTACGTTTTCCTGCACCGTCAGTTTTCTGAATATGGAAGGCTCCTGCGAGAGGTAGCCCATACCCATTCGGGCACGCTTGTACATGGGGACATTGGTTACATTCTTCCCGTTGAAAAACACCTTGCCGTTCGAGGGCCGAATCAAACCGACGATCATGTAGAAACTGGTGGTCTTGCCCGCACCATTCGGCCCGAGCAGACCCACGATTTCGCCAGCCTTTACATTAATTTCAACCTCGCGAACGACTTTCCGGCCCTTGTATGCCTTAACCAGTTTTTCCGTTCGGATCAGGTAGGATTGTTCTGCTTCCATTTCAATCATTCAAATCTTTGGGAAACCGGGCCTGTGTTTCCTCATCCAAGTCATAATAATAAAGAATGTGACCGTTGGGCTCGCAAAGAACAGCCCCTGTTTCATGCCAGAATCGTATCCGGTCGCCGGTCATCACACTTCGTCCCTGCTTCACCATCGGGCGTCCTTCCAGTGTAAACTTCCCTTCATCCGCCTCATATACTGCTCTATCTGCCAGCGCCTTCCTGTCGTCTGATTGGATTATTACCCCGTCAATGGCTTCGATCCAATCTATTTTATTGTCATCTTTCAGGTACAGATGGGTCGCGCCGCAATTCATGGCGATCCGGGCGTTGCGCAACCGAACGTTTCCCTCCAGATCTACCCGATGAATGCTCTCATCGTAAATCACTTGATTGGCGCGGATTTCCGTAGCCCCGACCTCCTCCGGAATGCCACCCATACCGATTCCGGACTGGCCCGACACCACCAAGACCGCATTGGGTTCGCAAATCATTCTACGGTCGCCCTTGATCCAGAACCGGACGCTCTCACCCGACAGGCTGTTTCCGCCCTCTGAGATGGTGGCCTGCCCATTCAGCTCGACGGTACTGTCCAGATAATTGTAGACCGCCGCGTCTGCGCGGGCAGTCCGATTGCCGGAAACAATCGTGATGCCGCCGGCGGCCTCGATATGTTCTATCTGGTTCAAGCTTGAAAAGCGGCCGGTCAGGGTTTCGGCGCGAAGCTGGCCCTCATCGTCGTCGACCAGCACATCGCCATCCATCTGGACCAACCGTGCCTGATAGTCCAACACAAGGCCCTCCCCGGTCAGCATGGTCTGCCCCGGCTTACGCTCAATCGACTTCATTTCTTCCAGCCGTTGCCTGAAACCATCAAAGTCCCCTACTGGTTCAGACTTTCCGGAAACGGTGGAAACCGGGGTATTGGAGATAGGGGTTGCAGGCACGATTTCAGCATCGTCGGCCATAGCTTCAATATTGATCCACTCTTCGGCATTGGGATCGGACTTCTCGCGCTTCGAACACGAAATAACGAGCACCATACAACAGGTGATTAGGATTGGGGCCAGATACCTGCTCATAACTCCAGTCCCTTTAAATTCCGGGTCGAGTCCTTCACCAGCACTTTTGCTTCGGACAGGATTTCAAACCGGTTGCTATGGGAAGAAAACCTAAAGCCGCGTCCGGCAATCGTCATCCGATCCGAATCAATCAACACATCGCCTTCCGAATCAACCAGCAGAACATTCTTCTTCCCGTGCTCCTCTACGTGCATCACGCACTGCGGAGCATAGATCGTCATGACCACAACTCCTTTTTCGTAAACATCGATGCGGACATCGGTCACGTCTACCTTGCCTTCACCCAGATTTCTAAGCTGGCCGCCGTACAGCTGTGCCCTGAGATCGCCGTCCTCATCATAGTACTGATAGTGAGCACCCTCGCCCAGAATCTCCGCACCGGGATCCACATAATCTTCCAGCGAGGAAGAGGAAAGCGAGTTGGTAGAGTTCTCTTGTGCATAGCCCAAACCGGAGACCAGTAGAAGAGCTGCAAGATAGTGAATGATTCTTTTCATGTTTCAGAATAACGTTTATCAGAAGACCACAAAGACCGCAAAGAAATCCGTCCCGGATCTTTGCGGCCTTTGCTCCAAGGGCATTTAGCTTAATCGTCTAGCCGACTTCGACGATGCTTGGCGTGTAGTCGTCAGGCGGCACGAATCCCAGCAGCGTAATGCAGGTGGCCGCGAGGTTTGCGATGCCCGCCCCCTCCACGTCCGCTTTGCGGGCATTGGAAGCTCCGGACGGATCGTACACAATCGCCGGAACCGGATTGAGCGAGTGCGCCGTCTTCGGCTTGCACTTGCCCTCATCGTCAAGTTTCAGTTCGTGGGTCTTCTTGTCCAGTTCGCACATATCGTCCGAGTTGCCGTGGTCGGCGGAGCAAACCAGAATGCCGTTGGCCTTTTTGAGTGCTTCCATGATCCGGCCCAATCCTTCATCGACCGCTTCCACAGCCTGCTTAACCGCCTCAACCACACCGGTGTGGCCGACCATGTCGCCGTTCGGGTAGTTCAGGCGGATAAACTTGTATTCGCCGCCTTCGATAGCCTTGACCACTTCATCGGTCACTTCGACAGCCTTCATGGCCGGCGCGTCTTCGAAAGGGCAAACATCCGATGGAATTTCCATCCAGGTTTCAGTCGGGAACTTACTGGAGTTGTTGCCGTTGAAGAAGTAAGTCACGTGACCAAACTTCTGCGTTTCGGAAATGGCGAACTGCTTCACCCCTTCGATGGAAAGATACTGGCTCATCGTCCGGTCGATCGCCGGCGGTGAAACAAGATAGCGCTTCGGAACCTTCAGGTCGCCGTCATATTCCATCATGCCGGCATAAAGCACATCCGGTTTCGGACCGCGGTTGAATTCGGTCAGGTCATCGGCTTCGAACGCCTTGGTGATTTCCAGCGAACGGTCGCCACGGAAGTTGAAAAAGATCACGCTGTCGCCATCGACAACGGGTCCGACCACTTCACCGTCACGCTCAATCACGAAAGCCGGCAGATCCTGATCGAGAATGCCCGGCTTTTCCTTACGGAAGGTTTCGACCGCTTCTTTCATGGAAGCAAACGTACGTCCTTCTGCTTTCACATGGGCGTTCCAGCCGCGTTCGACCATGCTCCAGTCGGCATTGTAGCGGTCCATCGTAATGTTCATGCGTCCGCCGCCGGACGCAACGCAATAATCCACGGCCCCATCAGCATTGATTCCGGCCAGAAAGTTTTCAAAGCGCTCGACATACTCAAGACAGGAGGTCGGCGGCACGTCGCGGCCATCGATCAGGGCATGGATACGGGCCTTTTTTACGCCTTCTTCCTTGGCCCTGTTGAGCATGGCTTCGAGATGAGCGATATTGGAATGGACGTTTCCGTCGGAAAAGAGCCCGATGAAATGCAGCGCAGAATTCTTCGCATTCACGTTGCTTACCAACTCCTGCCATGCTTGGTCCTCGAACATGGAACCGGAGCGAATGGCCTGACCAACCAGTGCCGCACCCTGCTCGAATACGCGACCACAGCCAATGGCATTGTGACCTACTTCGGAGTTCCCCATGTCGGAATCGTCCGGCAAACCCACCGCCTTGCCGTGCGCCTTGAGTTCGGAGTAGACCGCAGCGTGCTCGCGCAACCAGTCCAGATTCGGAGTATTCGCGATTTTCACATAGTCGCTGGCCGGATTCTTACCGATGCCGACGCCGTCCATGATCACCAGCACAACCGGACCTTCCGGACCGCTGAAAGCTTCGTTTTTCTTTAATTGTTCCATGTTGATCTCCTTGATGAAGGTTCATTTTCTCTCAAAACGGCGCTGAATATGCCCTCCTCGTTGCAGGTGGGCAATGAAATAACGAAACGAGCCCCGGAGGCGGACAGCTTTATTAAAAATGCCGTTGTGCATTGGAGTACGTTGGCCCTATTGTTCTGCTCTTTCCCCCAAAATGGATATTTCATGAAAAGACAATCATTCAAGGTCAAATACAGATACGAGGGCATGCGCCTCTTTGCGGTAATCGCGGAAGAGCTGGGCATCTCAAAAAAGCAGGCCCAGGCCGCTATCGATAACAAGCATGTGCTTGTGAACGGAAAACGCGTCTGGATCCGCAAACACGAAGTGATGGAAAACGACCTCGTTGAAATCCTGATCGAGGAGCGCGCCCCTACCCAGCCTAAGAAAATCGCCATCCTGTGGCAGGATAGCGACTATCTGATTGTCAACAAGCCCGCCTTCACGCTCACCAACGCATCGGACGATAGTCTCGAAGCCAAACTGCAAAAACAGGAAAAGAACCGCCATATCTGCGCCGTCCACCGGCTCGACAAGGAAACCTCCGGCTGCGTCATCTTCGCCAAGAGCGCCGAAGCCAAGGCCGCCATGATTCCCATGTTCCAGGGACGCGACATCATGAAGATCTACCGTGCTGTCACCATCGGAAAGTTTTCCGCCAACTGGAAAGAAATCCGCACGGATATCGACGGATACATGTCCACCACCCTGGTTAAACTGCTCGACAGCAACAAACATGCAAGCTATCTCGAACTGCGCATCGAAACGGGCCGCACCCACCAGATCCGCCGCCACTTGGCCGACAAGCGCCATCCTGTTTTGGGCGACAAAAAATATGCGGGAACCGGCAATGAGCTTTCGCTGGAACAACCGAGGCAGATGCTGCACGCCTACCGCCTGATCTTCCCCCACCCCAAAACCGGGGAGTCCATCCGCGCAACGGCGCCCCTGCCCGGTGATTTCAAACGCTGTTTGGCGCAGCTAAAACTGAGATAAATAGTTCATGGTTAATTGCTATTGATTATCAGCAAGAACCATCGAACTCCCCGGTCTTTCAATTATTTACCAACAACTGATAACTGCGAGAGCCTAGTAGGCTCTCGCATCGCTCTTCTCCATGAAGTTGATAAAGGAGCGGTTGGCCACGCGGTGGCCTCCGGGAGTGGGATAGTTGCCGGTAAAGTACCAGTCGCCTTTGTGTCCGGGACAGGCTTCGTGGAGCCCCTGAACGCTTTGATAAATGATCTGTACCTCGGCTTTCATGCCGACCGGCGTCAGGATTTCCGCAATTTTGTCCGACACCTGCTGGTCCGAGAACGGGTCGAAGAGCCGGGTCACCTGGTTTTTTGCCTCCGCAACCGGCTTCTTTTCGTCCTGCTTGCAGGCGGCATAGATGTCGTCCAACATGGCTTCTCGGCCAGTCTCGCGGATCAAAGCAACGCCTGCCTCGAAGGCCACGAAGTCCTTCATTTTCGACATATCAATACCGTAGCAGTCCGGAAAGCGGATCTGCGGAGCGGAAGAAACGATTACGACCTTCTTCATGCCTAACCGGTCGAGAATGCGCAGGATGCTGCTGCGAAGCGTGGTACCGCGGACGATGGAGTCATCCAGTACCACGAGCGTATCCTTCGGTTTCACAAGACCGTACGTGGTATCATAGACTTGCGCCACAAGATCTTCCCGGTCGGTATCGGCCGTAATGAAGGTTCGCAACTTTGCATCCTTGGTCATCACCTTTTCTACACGCGGCTGAAAAGAGAGCAACTCGTCGATACGATCGGCGGTGAGGCGGTTTTCGCGCAGCAGATGATACTTCATGCGTTCGCCCACGACCTCTTTCACGCCTTCGACCAACCCGAAAAAGGCGGTTTCGGCGGTATTGGGAATATAGGAAAAGACGGTATTTTCGAGATCATAGTCGACGGCATCGAGCACGGGACGAACCAGCGAGCGGCCCAGATTTTTGCGTTCCTGGTAAATATCCTTGTCGGTACCGCGCGAGAAATAAATGCGTTCGAAGGAGCATGGCGATTTCGGTCCCGGTTCATTGACCACATTCATCGTAACTTCACCGGAATGTTTGACCACCAGCGCATGGCCGGGTTCGATTTCGCGGATGGATCCGATCGGAACATTCAAGGCGGTTTGCAATTGCGGACGCTCGGAAGCGATGGCCACGATTTCCTCATCCTGGTAGTAGAATGCCGGACGGATGCCGTTGGGATCGCGCAAAACAAACAGGTCTCCGTGGCCGATCATGCCGGCCATCACGTAACCGCCATCGAAGGATCGCGTGGCCTTCTTTAGAATACGGTAGACATCGAGTTCCTTGATGATCTTTGCGGTAATCTCCGCGCGGCTCAGTCCTTCCTTGCGGTATTTGCGGAACAGGAAGTCGTTGGCTTCGTCGAGGAAGTGTCCGATTTTTTCGAGCACCATGACGGTATCGGTTTTGTTGCGCGGATGCTGTCCCAGCTCAACGAGCATATCGAAGAGCTCATTGTTGTTGGTGAGATTGAAATTGCCGGCTACGACCAGGTTGCGGGTCATCCAGTTGTTTTGGCGCAAAAAGGGATGGCAGAACGATTCGCCTGAAGCACCATGGGTACCGTAGCGCAAATGGCCAAGCAGGAGCTCACCGGCAAACAGAACATGCTGCTTGACCCACTCCCCGCTCTGGTATTCGGCCGGATGCTTTTCCCGGGCGTCGGCAAACGCCTGCACCAGACGGTTCCGGACGTGCATGATGGGGTCCTTGTCGGCAGAGCGGGTGCGGAAGATGTAGGGTTCTCCCGGAGGCATGTCGAGTTTGATGGAAGCGACGCCGGCGCCATCTTGCCCGCGGTTATGCTGTTTTTCCATCAGCAGGGTGAGTTTGTTCACCGCATACATCGGGGAACCGTATTTCTCGATGTAGTAGTCCAGGGGTTTTAACAATCGTATGGCAGCAATACCGCACTCGTGGCCGATCCAATCGCTCATAACATACCGTCCTCGGGTTATGTTCGGGTTGAGTTAGAAAGACGCACCGTGCCCTAGATCACGGACTCCGTCAAGCCTGCCTAGAGCATTAAATTCCGCGGGCCAAAATCCATTGCCAAGTTCGTAAAAGATCCGCATATTTCCTGTGTTTTTGAACATTCCGCGCGTGAAGACGTCTGATTCCGAAACATTTTTTAAGCAGGAGTTTTTACCATGTTTATGTATTTCGATCCCATGTATCTGATCATCATGCTTCCAGCCTTGATCCTGGCGGGAATTGCATCCGCAAAGACCAAGGGGACCTTCAATAAATATAGTCGCGTCGCTGCCAGCTCGCGACTGACCGGAGCGCAGGCCGCGCGGCGCATGCTCAATGCCAATGGTCTTCACGACGTGGAGATACGGCGGGTACGCGGATTCCTTTCCGACCACTACAATCCAGCCAACCGAACCCTCAATCTGTCTCCCGATGTTCACGATTCGCAGTCGCTCTCGGCTATTGGTGTGGCCTGCCACGAAGCGGGACATGCACTCCAGCACGCCCACGACTATGTGCCCTTGAAAATCCGCAGCGGAATGGTTCCGGTCACGCAGTTCAGCTCCTATGGCGCCTATATCATCATCGTACTCGGCGTCCTGATGCACAGCATGCTGATGGCCCAGCTCGGTGTGTGGCTGTTCGGCATCGGCTTCCTCTTCGCTCTGGTTACCCTGCCGGTGGAATGGGACGCCTCCGCCCGCGCCAAGCGCCAGATGGTGACGGACGGTATCGTAGCACCATCTGAGGCTGTGGATGCCGGCAAGGTGCTGGATGCCGCTTTTCTGACCTACATCGCCGCCGCGGTCTCCGCCCTGCTCACCCTGCTCTATTATATGATGCGCCTAGGTCTGCTCGGTGGCAGGGACGACTAGTTTCATTCCTCCTATCCCTTATTGCCACGCGACTTTTCATTCCCTACAATTTGTAGCATTCGAAAGATGGGATGGAGTACGTAATGGCAGAAGCACCCGATGAATCGACTCTGATGGATCACTTGATGCACCACATCAAGGACAACATCTATTTCAAAGACCGTGAAGGTCACTTCATCCTCATTAACGAGGAAGGAGCCAAACGTGCCGGGTGCAAATTCCCCAAAGAACTGATTGGCAAAACAGACCTTGATATCTTTACCGATGAACATAGCCGCGATGCCATGGAAGACGAGCAGCTGATTATCGAATCCGGTGTTCCGATGGTGGGAAAAGAGGAGAAAGAAACCTGGGCGGACGGTCATGAAACATGGGTATCAACCACAAAGATGCCGCTACGAAACGACTCCGGCGAAATTATCGGAACCTTTGGAATTTCGCGGGACATAACTGAAATCAAGAAAACTGAACTTCTCGCCGCAAAGTATGCTGAAGAAAACCGACGGCTGTGTGACGAGATGGAGAGCGATCTCCAAATGGCAACCGAGCTGCAGAAAACCTTTTTTCCAAATTCCTATCCAACGTTCCCTGACGGCATAGATCCAGAGCAAAGCGCTGCGCGCTTTTGCCACCTCTACCATTCCACCGGATCGGTAGGCGGTGATTTCTGCTCCGTGCGGAAACTGTCGGAAACCGAAGCAGGCATTCTATTGTGCGACGTTGCGGGTCACGGCGTCCGTTCGTCATTAATCACGGGACTGATGCGCGCCATCGTGGAAGAAATCTCGTTAAAGGAAAAGGATCCGGGTCGGTTTCTGGAGCATATGAACAAGGTTTTGAAACCGATTATCCAGGAAGGCGACCTATGCCTGTCCGCCACAGCCTGCTACATGATCCTGGATGTTTCCAAGAGCACAGTACGCTATGCGAATGCCGCTCATCCGGTACCCATTCTGCTCAACACCAGGGACAATACCGCCGAATGGTTGACGGATGAGCCGGAGAACTCCGGTCCGGCCCTGGCTATAGACGCCCAGGCCACTTACAAAACCATCAAGCACACGCTTCATCCCGATGACGCGATTATCATGTATACTGACGGGCTTTATACCGTAAAGAACCCGGATCATGAAGAACTCGGAAAAGAACGCCTGCTGAAGCTCACGAACCAATACCGTGAATTAAAGATCCGCGACATGTTCCCTCAGCTTATGAAGGACATCAGCGTATTTGCAGACGGAGGCAATTTCGACGATGACGTATGCCTGGTCGGATACCGGTTTGCCCATCTGTTAAATCAATAGGTTCGCCCATCCTCGCGCGGCGGACATATGGGACGAATTGGCTTCAGCCGGCTAGGCGTTTTGAACGGCGTCTTTCCGTTTCAGAAGTCGCTTGAGCAGGCCATAGATCAGCCATAATACACCACCGACCACCGCTGCCTGCAGGCAGACGAGGAAAACCTTTCCCAGGTTTATATTGCCTATAACCGGCGCATTGTCGGTAATCCGAGGCTTGTACAGGATGCGATCATCAAGCTTAAGGTTGGAAAATGCCTCCCGGAACACCCCTTCATACTCGGAAAACGTATCGGCCGGAGCGAATCCACTGAGTTCAATATACCCATATTCCGTCAGTTGCCGGCCAACCAAAACATCAATGCCGTCTCGCTCATGAACCTCTATAATCAGGGATTTATCATCGTTCAGCTGAGAAGTGCTGCCTTCCGTACTCTCGGCAAAACGCTCCAGATCACCGGTTGAAAACCGTCCAATATTTTTCACCTGAACGAGGATGCACGGATATGAAAACCACTCTTCCGACGATGAAAGCTGAAATCCATAATCATACACCTGAGCGGGCTCTTCCGATGCTGTTTCTGCCGCCGCCTCTGCATAGCTAACCAGCACATCATCAGGCATCCGCACCCAGCCTTTGGGCAAGGCAATCGAAAATAGGTCTTCGGTTTCAAAGCTGCCTGCGCCCGCCGAAACAACCAACGCAGCCAGATACAATGTGATTACTCGTTTTTTCATTGGCTTCACCTGTTCTTTATCATGTGCACATGAAAGTTCCCGTGCATTCCTTCACGCCTCAGCGGGAGGGCGATTGCCCTTTGTTCAGGGATAAGAAACTTACGGAAGGACTGCCCGATTAGCCAGCACTTATCCCCCCGATTTCCTTACGGCATACCCCATGGATTGAAGTTCTGCAACCAACAAATCGCGATGATCGCCCTGAATCTCAATCGTTTGTCCCTTAATGGTACCGCCCGTTCCGCATTTTTGTTTCAGTTTTCGGGCCAAGTCCTTCAATCCTTCAGGATGGAGCTGAACGCCCGTGATCACGGTCATTCCCTTGCCCTTGCGGCCTTTGGTTTCGCGTCCCACCCGAACCACGCCATCCCCCTTTGGCGTCTCCGGCTTTGCCTTTTCCGGCTTAATGCGGCCTCTTTCGGTCGAAAAAACTATATCGAGATCGTCAAAACCCTTCATCATTGCCTCTGTTTATGGAAATTAGCATCGATTTCTACATATTACGGATTTCTTCTGAGATGCGCATTGAGCAGTAGCGTTCGCCGCACATGGAACAGTAGTGCTGATCAACCTGGTCGCGCTCTTCAGGCGGCAGGGAGGCGCGTCGGTATTCCCGGGCGCGCTGCGGATCGAAGGAGATATTATACTGGTCTTCCCACCTGAACTCTCCGCGTGCCATGCGCATGGCTTCGTCGCGGTCCATCGCTCCCGCAATGCCCTTAGCCAGATCGGCGGCATGGGCGGCAATTTTGTGGACAATCACGCCTTCCTTCACATCGTTGCGATCAGGCAGCCCGAGGTGTTCCTTCGGCGTGACATAACAGAGCATGGAGGTCCCGTACCAGCCGATGACCGCCCCGCCGATAGCGGAGTTGATGTGGTCATAGCCAGCCGCGCAGTCGGTGACCAGTGGACCGAGGGTGTAGAACGGGGCTTCGAAGCAATCCTGAAGCTGGAGATCCATATTGATCTTGATTTTGTCGAGCGGTACGTGGCCCGGTCCTTCGATCATCACCTGGCAGCCGTACTCCCACGCAATCTTCGTCAGTTCGCCAAGCGTCCTGAGTTCGCTCAGCTGGGCCTCGTCGTTGGCATCGGCAATGCAGCCGGGGCGCATGCCGTCGCCAAGCGAGAAAGTGATATCGTACGCGCGCATGATCTCGCAGATCTCCCGGAAGTGGGTGTAGAGAAAGTTTTCGGCGTTATTGTCGATCATCCACTTGGCCAGAATCGATCCACCGCGGCTGACGATGCCAAGCTTGCGGTTTTTGACATGGGGAATATCCTTTCGCAGCACCCCGGCATGGATGGTGAAATAATCGATCCCCTGCTCCGCCTGCTCGATGAGTGTATCGCGGTAGAGCTCCCAGCCCAGTCCATCGGCGTTATCGTCGATCTTCTTCATGGCCTGATAGAGCGGCACCGTGCCGATGGGCGTGGGGGCATTGCGCACAATCCACTCCCTTGTATCATGAATATCCGCACCGGTGGACAGATCCATCACCGTATCCGCGCCCCATAGCGTGGCCCACCGCATTTTATCGACCTCCTCCTCGATGGAGGAACCCAGCGCTGAATTACCGATGTTGGCATTGATTTTGGTTCGGAACTTTCGGCCGATGATCATCGGCTCGGCTTCGGGATGATTGATGTTAAGCGGAATAACGGCACGGCCCGCGGCAATCTCCTCGCGCACAAACTCCGGCTCTACCAGCTCGCGGATGGCCACGAACTCCATTTCCGGAGTGATGATGCCCTGCTGCGCATAGGACAACTGGGTGACCGCCTTGCCGTCCTTGGCACGCAACGGCTTCCGCTCCAGACCGTGGAAGGCTTTTTCCGCGTTGGTAAGTATAGCGACTCCGGAGGCGTATTCTTCGACATCGCCGCGTTGAGCGATCCACGCGGAGCGGATGGCGGGCAACCCCCGCTTCAGGTCGGGTTCAAAGGACGCGTCTGTATATGGACCGCTCGCATCGTACAGGCGAAGGTTTTCGTTGTCGCCGTGAAGCTTAATCTCCCTGAAAGGCACGCGAATATCCGGTTGCGAACCCTGCACATACGTTTTTTCTGACCGAGGAAAATATTTGCCGTAACCGCTCATGATGTCGTTATCCGTTTATGGTTATTCGTTAATCGTTCGCCAAACGGAAACTTGAAGGAAGGCCATATCGCTTCCCTTTGCAGCATGACCTGCTCAGGTTCCAAGGGTTTTCATCTCAGCCGTCCTTCCGGACCGCTCCCCCAGCGAACAAAAATGCACGCTACCCGAAAACGGTCGGGTTGCAATCCAATTCGGGCGGAAACCCGTATGAGGCGTCCGGATTATTTGCGGGAACGCTGAATGAGCGTGATATATCCCAAAATCCCGTTTGCGATCCCGCGGGCGACATTTTCGCGGTAGCTGGCGCTGTTGAGCAAGGTCTCTTCCGAGGGATTGGTGATAAAACCGCATTCAACGAGTGCCGCAGGACAGGGTGCATTCCGGAGAACCGAGTAACGGGCCCGCCGCAAACCACGGTCACTCCGTTTCGATGCCTTGACATGGTTACTCTGAAGGGAAAAACCCAGCACCGCATTGGCGGCATCGTACTGGTTGTTCTTGACGGCAAAGATATCGCCACCTTGTCCGTAATGGTTGCTCGACTCCCCGCCTTCGAGCGAAGTGATAAAGGTTTCCACACCGGCAGCGCTCGGATCGGCGGCATCGGCGTGTATGCTCACAAACAGGTCGGCTGAAACCTTGTAGGCAAAGTCCGAACGCTGATCCAGCGTGGGATAGGTGTCGTCGGTTCGTGTCATCCGCACTGCGATCTTCCGGGCTTCGAGGAGCTTCCGTACCCGATGGGAAATATCAAGCACGACGTTTTTCTCGTAGATTTTACTCGGGCCGATGGCTCCCGTATCCTTGCCGCCATGCCCCGGATCTATGACCACAACTTTTGGTATCCGCTTCGGCACATAGGCATAGGCCCGCAATACCGGATCGATCCCTTTTTTAAAGTCGGCCTCCTGAATGGCCCAGTTGTTTCCGCTTCTCCGGCAGGGATGGTGCAGCCAGAACATAACCCCGTTGATCCATGCGCGCCGGCTGTTCGTTTCGAATTCAATGTGGTTCCATTTATTTTCGAGCCGCATCTTTTTGCCGGATTTTGACAGCCGCATGGTATAAAGCCGGGCGATGTACGATAACGATACCGTCCCGCGCGGTGACGGCAACGCCTCCACTTTGGTGGTGGTGCTACATCCTGCTAGCAAGACGATGTGGTAGAGAAACAGCTTTCTGGTAATTGGATGCATATAACCTCGTTTCGCAAGGTATATAATTCAAATATGTTTGGAAAGAGACTATTCAATCCGTTTTAATCGGGCTTAATCAAACAGCAGATAGGCGCTGATTCAGGAGTAACGACATGGCCTTGATCGAAACCCGATTCGATTCCCAAATCCTCGATCTCTCGCTGGGCATGAACATCATCCTCCCCGAGCATCCGGATGCATGGCAGGAACCACCGGCGGTGCTTTACCTGCTGCACGGATTCTCTGATGACCATACGATCTGGAGCCGCCGGACCTCCATCGAGCGCTATGCCAGCGACTACAACCTCGCGGTGGTGATGCCTGATGCCTACAAGAGTTTTTATTGCAACATGACTCATGGCTCTGATTACTGGAGGTTTTTTTCCGATGAACTTCCGGTGCTCGTGAAGCGCTGGTTCAAGGTGTCCGACGACCGGAGAAAAACATTCGTGGCCGGCATGTCGATGGGAGGATACGGAGCAATCAAACTGGCCCTGGGCAATCCCGGTCAATATGCCGCGGCCGCCTCAATTTTCGGAGCACTTGATCTTTGCGCCCATCTGGAGGACGACTGGAGTGAATCGCGTATGCGAAGCTACCAGGCCGTCTTTGGCGATATTGCCCATATTGCCGGCTCCGAAACCGATCTCATTACCCAGCTGGAGCAACTTCATGTTGTTCCGGAAACGCGGTTCTACGTCTGCGTCGGCACAGACGACTACCTGTACCAGGATTCGATCACGTTTTGCGATGCGGCCGTCAATGCCGGCTTGCACGTCACCTATGAGGAAGGCGAAGGCGGTCACGAATGGAGCTTCGCGGACCGCTACATCCAACGAATACTCGAGTGGCTTCCGATTGAAAAACTGCCCGGCCCGGAAGAATAGCTACTGTTTCGCAATGTAGCGGGCAACGTCCTCGAGCTGGATAAATCCAACGGGATGGTTGTGTACATCAACGACGACGGCACTTTGGCGCGGATTGCGGCGGAGACGATAGAAAGCCGATTTCAGGTTTCGCGTTTCCGGCAGTCTCAGCAAATCCTCCGCGTAGTTCTTTAGGGGCTCGCTGTCGTCCAAACGCCGCTCAATAAGCCTGAACATTGAAACCAGCCCCACGATCGCATGCCGATGAACCATGATGGCGTAGGTGCTTCCCCGGCGATCAATCAGACGCTTGAAATCGGCTACGGTGGCCGTATCCGGCAGCCGGGGAATATCCTTAAGCGGAGTCATCAGTTCGCGTATCGGCACGCGGTGCATGGATGTGACATTGGCCAGCATCCGGGTTTGGTGCGACGAAATCACCCCCTCCTTTTCCCCCGCCGAAAAATACTCGCGAAGGGCGTCGGGAGAAAGACGGTGCAAATCCCGCCCGGCCGCGCTGTCGGCTCCATGGGTCAGAAAGCGGAACAGTTGCTTGAGGGGCCATGTAACCGGAAGCAGCGCAAGCACAATGACCCGCAGCAATCCGGACAAACGATACATGAGGGTGTCGGCCTTCTTGCGAAACAGGTTTTTCGGCAACAGCTCGGCAAACAAAAACAACGGAAACATTAACGTGAGGGTGGCGGCCACTTCGGCGGTCCACGGAATGAAACCGAGCAGCATACGAGTCTCCCCCAAGCCGGCCTTAAGGTACAGATCGGTCACTTCGGCGGACACCAGAAACACGGCGACATTGTTGCCGATGAGCATGGTATAGACAAAAATATAGGGATATTCCAATAACCGGGAGAGCGCCCTGGCCGACTGGTGACGCTCCCGCTCCCGATGGCGCAGGCGGATGCGGTTCACCATGTAGCTGCCGGTTTCAGCACCGGAAAACAACGAGCAGAACAGGAATCCAAAAACAAGGATCATGATCGAGTTCACGATTCTCCCCCGTTGGAGTCCACCAGTTCCAAACGAACGCTTTCAATGCGGTTTGACCGCACTTGTTCGACGGTAAAACGCAGGCTTCCCACCACGGCAACATCGCCGGCCTTTGGCAATCGCTTCAGGATCGACACCACGAGCCCGCTCACCGTGTCCAGGGCAAGATCCTGCATCATTTCGCGCGGGAGATAGCCCACAAAAAGACTGCGCCATTCACGAATACCCAGACTGCCTTGCAACCGGTAGATGGACTCCCCGAGCTGTTCGACCGGCGGGGCCTCCATCACATCAAACTCTCCGACCACCTCTTCCAACAGGTCTTCCAGACATACCGTTCCCGCCAGCCCTCCATATTCGTCGACCACGCAAACCAGACGCAATTCATCGTCGAGAAATTCCTGAAGCATCTCATCTGCACGCTTGGTCTCCGGAACAAACCTTACCGGGAGGGTAAAGTCGGAAAGCGGCCGGGCCGGATCGCCATCCACAAAAAGACTGCGCGTCTCCACCACCCCGACAATATTATCTTCTTCGTCCTCGTAAACCGGAATCAGCTCGATCTGCTGTTCACAAGCCTCCGCCAACGCTTCACCCGCCGGGGCATCCACACGGCGAAACAACTGTTTCACCCGCGGAACCATGATTTCCCGCACGCGGATTTCGGGGAGCGTGACAATGTCTTCAATAATGGCCTTTTCCTGTTTGCCAAAGGTCGGGTCATGGTGAGTGGCATCGATCAACATCCTCAGTTCGTCTGCCCCGAGGCGGTGGTCGTGCTGGTCAGCCGGCTCCATGCGGTTGGTAATGATTTCCAGTACCCGCCGGACCGGCCCCATAAAATGAAACCATCCCAGCAACGGCCGGGAGTTGAGCTTCGCGATGCGTTCAGGAAATGATATGCCGACCGCCTTGGGCAGGATTTCCCCCACCAGAATGACCAGTAACAGTACGGAAACACCGATGGCAGCCTGATACCAATCGCCATATATCGATGCAATTTCGATACTCAACACGGCACTGATCGAGAAGAAGAGGATATTGACCACCAGATTCCCGAAAAGAATAGCCACCAGCAGTCCCGATGGATTGTCAGCGAGCAAAGCCAGCAGTTTTTCAACCTGATGCCCGTCGTTTCTGAGCTTCCGGATCTGGTTGCGGCTCAATGAAAAAAGGGCGGATTCCGTTCCGGAAAAGAAGCCCGACAAACACAGCAGGAGTGCCATGGTTGCAAGTGTTAGGATGTGATTCGCAATAAACTGCAAAATGAGAGTTCCTCCATAAAATCGATTTGCATTTTATGCCTTCAATCCACAGGAATGGAAGCCTGTCCCGACTTTTTTCATCGAGTCGGAAACTTTCCGCTTCAAAATCTGCGGGGTTCGGATATGGTGTCTGCCCATGAGGAGCTTCAGCATACAAACCCGAGCCCGGACCGACTTTGTTAAAATTGACCGGCAAGTAAACGAAATGATTCAGGAATGTGGCATTTCAGAGGGCATTGTAACAGTTTTTATCCCCCATACAACCGCCGGCGTAACGATCAACGAAAACGCCGACCCGGACGTCACGGCGGATATGGAGCTGGTCCTGGATCGGGTGGTTCCCTGGAACGGGGGTTACAGCCATTTCGAGGGCAATACGGCGGCCCATGTGAAGGCCAGTATGATGGGCTCGTCCGCCCAGGTGATTATTTCCGATGGGAAGCTGCAACTGGGCACATGGCAAAGCCTCTATTTTTGTGAATTTGATGGACCCCGCAGCCGACAGGTGTGGGTTAAAGGAATTTCTGCATCATGAAGAAAAACAGGATTTTGATTATCGGGTCGGGCCTGTTGCTCGTACTCGCGATGTTTGTGGGCTGCGGCGGCCGCTCCGGCGAGAAGGAATACAGCAAGGCCATCCAGGCATGGGACGAGGGCGATCTGGTCCAGGCGCGTGCGCTGCTCGAAAAAGCGACGGGACGTCTCTCGGGAAACGTCCGGAAATCGATGGCCTTCAACAAGCTCGGACTGGTGCTTTGGCAACTGGATGAGCCGAAGGCAGCGGCGGCAGCCTTCGACGATGCCTGCGCGTTATCCGAGACGATTACAGACGCACGGTTGAATCTGGCCATGGCCCAATTCCATTCGGATGATTTTGATGGGGCCTTAAAATCGATCAACATGTATCTCGGGGAAAATCCGAAGAACAAAACCGCCCTTGCCTTGAAAAGCCTGATTGCAGCCAAAAAACGGGACTGGGCCCAATCGACGCGCATTATGGCAGAAGCAGTCGCCGCCACCCCGAATGATCCGGCAGCACAAAATGCCCTCGCCCTCGCGGAGCTGAATCATGGCCAGGGCAGCGCACAGGTCATCAGCCGTCTTAAGAAAATTACGCTGGCCGATCCCGACTATGCTCCCGCCCTGTACAACCTGGGGGTTATTCACGAACAATGGTTGCACGACAAGGATGCAGCGCTTCAATACTATCAGGCCTATGTCCGGAAAGCCGGAGGGTCAGGCAGCCACGCCGAAGCGGCCCGGAACGCCATCGCCCGGCTGGATGGTTCAGGAACAGCCGCATCGTCATCCAACCCGGAAGACGCCGTAAAATTCATGAAGGAAGGCGACCGGCTCTACGGGGAAAAGAAATACGCTGCGGCACTTGCCCAATATCAGCAAGCGGTTGTGGCCGATCCAAGCCGAAAGGACGCCTACTACCGCACAGGAATGGCCAGCTTTAATTTGTCTGATTATGCCAAGGTACAGGAAGCATGCAGACAGGCCTTGTCCCTTGATCCGTCCTACGCGGATGCCCGCTATCTGCTCTCCTACAGTTACCTTCAGCAGCAGAAGTGGGATTCCGCCGAGCGCGAAGCCAAAGAGCTGTCCAGGGTCGACCCGGAGCGCGGCAGCAGCATGCTCAAGCATATCGCCAACGCCCGCAGATAATTATTTCCGCCCCTTCGGTGGAAAGTCGGCAAGAATCCGCGAAACGGCCTTGCCGATGATTTCCGTGACCCTGCCGGGATCTTCTGCTTCATACGTGGCTCGCTGGCCGACACCGCGCCAGATGGTTTTATCGAGCGGTCGGTCAATGACATCAATGGTCAGGAACCCCTCGTCATAGTCGGATATGGCGGTGTTGTAACCGATGCCGCCATAGCCGTCATACATGCCTGATCCAAGACCGAACACCCAGGTATTACCGCTGATCCGACGTTTGTATTCGATGAAGTATGCGACCAGACAATCAGCATTGGACCTTTCGGCGCGCTCAAATCCCTTGGCTTCCAGCTCAGCATCGACAGCCGCGCGGACTCGCTGGTCCACCAGATCGTTATCGATGCGTGGATTGCCCGTCACAGGCTGTTTTTCGTATTTCCATGCATAGGTGCTCAGCGAGGAAAAATCAGCGGAAGGGTCGTAGTCGCGGCTGACCGATACAACGGAACAACCGGAAAGCAAGGCGACGGATGCTATAAGCGCACAGATGTATTTCATCGGATACAAGCTCCTGTTGAACTGGAGACATTGTAAGCATAAACCGTGCAAATCCAAGCCTGTGTTCAGCCGAAGCGTTTTTTCACATGGCCGATCATCTGGCGGTCGATCAGGCCTGCCGGAACAAAATGTGCGGCCCAGCTGCCAAGATAAGCCGGAATGGTTACACAATAGCGAATCTTTGGGCGTGGCGATTCCAGGGCATGCAGAATCTTTTTAGCTACGGCTTCCGGCGGCAGGCGAAAACGGTCTTCCGACATTCCGCCGTCACGGCGCTTCTTGAAATACTGCTTGTACGCTGAACCAAACCGCGAATTACCCGCATCAAGCCCCTTTTCGCCTTGGCCGGCGCAGTTGGTTGAAAAACGAGTGCGGATAGGTCCGGGTTCGACAATAGACACGCTGATGGAATCTGGCAAAAGCTCAATGCGCTGGGCGTCGCTGACCGCTTCGAGGGCAAACTTGGAGGCCGAATAGATACCCATAAACGGCAGCGCAATCCGGCCCACCACCGAACTGATATTTACGATACGACCGCAACCTTGATTACGGAAAACAGGAATCAACCGGTTGGTCAGCTCCTGCAATCCAAACAGGTTGATTTCAAACTGATTCCGCATCGCGTCGCGGCTCAGATCCTGAATCGCGCCCGGCATACCGAAGCCGGCATTATTCACTACCGCACCGAGCTGACCATCGTTGGTAAAAAGCACCTGGTCGACTGCCGCCTCGATCGAAACACTCGAGGCCACATCCAGTTGGATGGCCGTGAACCCCTTTGCTTCGAGCATATCCAGATCCTCGACCTTGCGGGCCGTCGGGAATACCGTCCAACCTTTGGACCGCAACAGCTCTGCCGTGGCCAGGCCGATTCCCGACGAACATCCGGTAACCAGCACGGATCGGTTTAGTATGGGTTTCGCCTTCATGGATACAGTTCCGAAAGCCGGTGAAAGGTATACCCTTGGTTCAGGAGTGTTTCATAGCTATCGCGAATGGCTGCGGCCGTCTCCGGCGACCACGCATGACCAATCACAATCACGTATCCGTTTTTTTGGGCCTTCGCCACGGCTTGCGACCACATGCGACGGATGTATTCGCGGTCATGTTCGATGTCGAGAAAACTGTCGCGCTGTTCGAGGTGCACATGCTCCTGCCGGGCGACGAGCGGCACAACCGAGTTGTACGCTGTTTTGCTGTCCAGAAAGAGAAGGCCGTTGGCTTTGCAATAACGCAATACTTCACGCATCAATACCGGATTTTCTGTGATCCTGGAACCCATATGGTTGTTCATGCCAACGGCCCCTCGAACCGACGACAGGTTCCAATCAAGAATGGCAGCAACCTGGGTAGGCCGCGTGGAACTCAGAATTGCGCCGTCCCCTGTTTTCTTAGTCGGATCCTGGGCTTCCATCGGTTGATGGAGAATGATTTCCTTATCCCTGTGGCGATTGATTTCCTTGCAAACCAGAACCGTGTCCTTCAGATGCGGTAGCACCGCAATCGTCATGGGTACCGGAATATCAAGATACTGCCGGGTTTCCTCCAGCGCCAGCCCGGCATCGTCGATTACCAGAAAGAGTTGCTTCTCCCGTGGCCCAGGCGGTTGAACAGGTGTAGTCGACCGGCAACCGCATATCATGGACATCGCTAACAGACTGACAAAAAGAAAACGCATAGTCTATCCGTTCAGGTTGAGTCGATAGTCCTGGCCACCGCCGAATTCGAGAATGCGCTGGACGTGCTTACCGAGAATGTCGGCTTCAAGATTAACCTTCGTACCGACCTTGAATTCCGACATATCGGTCTCCTGGATAGTGTGCGGAATGATGTGGACGATGAAGCCGTTATCGACCAGCTCGGCGACGGTCAGCGAGATTCCGTCGATCGCGATGGATCCTTTGTAGACCATCAGCATCAGCATGTCGCGCGAGCATTCGATGGTAAACTTCCAATCGCGGCCGACCTGTTCGACCTTGGCAACGGTGCCGGTGTTGTCGACATGGCCGGTCACAATATGCCCGCCCAGCGTATCGCCAAGAGCCAGCGCCTGTTCGAGATTCACCACATCACCGGGCGTCTTGTCGCCAAGATTGGTTTTATCGAAGGTTTCGCCAAGCACATCAAACATCAGCTTGTCGCCGTCTGTTGCCGCAACGGTAAGGCAGGTTCCGTTCACTGCAATGCTGTCGCCCAGATTCACGGGTCGGTCAAACGGCCGGTTCGGGAGCATTGTAATGCGCCCCGCGGTACCTTCCATCTTGATATCCACAATATGGCCGAGTCGTTGAACAATTCCTGTAAACATCCCTATCCCTCCGGTTTTGCTTTAATCAATACATCCTCGCCGACCGTTTCGACCGAGGCGAATTTCAAATTAGTGATATGACCGATCAGACCGCCGACCTTCCCGAAGTTCGGCAGGCCATCCGCCCCCATCAGCTTCGGAGCGATGAAGAAGGCAAACTCATCAACAAGGCCCTCTTCGACCAAACCGGAAGCCATTTTACCGCCACCCTCGCAAAGCACGTGCATCACATCGTGGTTTTCGGCCAGATCTTTCAGAATTTCCTTCAGAGAGCCTTCCCGCACAAGAGTGCGGTCCGCGGCTTCATCCGTCAGCACCTTCGCCTCGGCGGGAACATTTCTTCCAACCACGACGCGCCAAGGGTTTCGGCCCTCGGCAGGACGCGGCAGTAATGAAGGATCATCTGCGCGCACGGTCGCCGCGCCCACCATGATGGCATCCGCCTGGCGCCGCATTTCCTGGACGCGCTCGCGGGATTCGGCACCTGTTATCCATTTCGAGTCGCCTTCGCTGTCGGCAATTCTGCCATCCAGGGTTGACGCCAGTTTCAGCGTTACATAAGGCATACCGGTCGTAACGAACTTTTCAAACGGGGCGATCAGTTCGCGTCCTTGCGTTGCGCACACCCCGGAAACCACTTCAACACCGGCCGCCTTAAGGATCTCCAGCCCCCGGCCTGCGTGTTTGGGATTCAGATCCATAGCAGCGACCACCACGCGTCCAATACCCTTCTCCATAATCAGATCCGTGCACGGCGGCGTGCGGCCATGCGTGGAACAGGGTTCCAGCGTCACATAAAGTGTCGCATTCTTCAGCGAAGCGGCGATAGGCGGCAGCTTGCGAAGGCAATCCCGCTCGGCATGGGCCTCTCCGGCCTTGTGGTGCCATCCTTCGGCTACGACGTGATCTTCCAATACCAGCACAGCACCGACGGGCGGATTCGGACGGGTCAGGCCCTCACCCAGCTTCGCCAGCTCAATCGCCCGCAACATGTATTGTTCATCGTTCGTCATTTTAAATAGGTCGAATCAGCGTGTTTCGTCCACCCCGGCGTCATCCCCAACAAGCGCATCGACAAATTGACCGGCATTGAAGGGAACAAGGTCGTCTTCACCTTCGCCGAGGCCGGTGAACAGGATCGGCACATTGAGTTCGGATCTCACGGAAAAAAGAAACCCGGCTTTGGAGGAACCGTCTAGTTTGGTAACGACAATTCCGGTCAGCGGCACAACCGCATTAAACTGCTTGGCCTGAATGATGGCATTCTGGCCGAGGGAAGCATCAAGCACCATCCAGACATCATGTGGTGCGCCCTGTAAACACTTGTTCATGGAGCGGCACATCTTCGGCAATTCATCCATCAGCGGTGTTTTGGTGTGCATTCGCCCGGCGGTGTCGACCAATACCACGCCACAATTCTTTTCGAGGGCGGAATCGACGGCGTTGAACGCAACGCCCGCGGCATCGTGGCCCATTTCGCCGCCGACAAAATCGCACCCGACCCGTTCGCTCCACAGTTTGAGCTGGGACGAGCCGGCGGCACGAAAGGTGTCGGATCCACAGAGCAAAGGCTTGAGTCCTTCGCCTAAAGCTTTTTTGGCAAGCTTGGCCGCGGTCGTCGTTTTCCCTGATCCGTTGACGCCCAGCAGCATGACGACATAGGGATCCTTGCCCGCCGGCCAAACAAACGGTTGGGCTTCGCCCAGGGCATCCGTCAGCAAATCCCGGAGAAGATCCTTGCGCGATACTTTACGCGATGCCGATTCCAGCTTGTCGACAATCTCCATGGTCAGACGTGCCGGCACATCCGACCGCAGCAGGATTTCCTCCAACTCCTCGACATCGAGTTCACCGGCATCTCCCACACCAGAAGAAAACACCTTCTGCAGAATACTCCGCGTTTTAGACAGAGCGCCAAACCAACCCGCCATTAGTTCTGTCCCTTGGGTTTGTAGGTAGTACGCGCCGGGCGGTCGATTTCCTTGCGGATGCGGTCCAGTACACCATTAACGAATCGGCCGGACTGGAAGCTGCTGAAATCCTTGGCGAAATGGACGGCCTCGTTGATCGACACCACGGGCGGAACATCCTCGCGATAGAGCATCTCAAACAAGGCCACGCGCATCACGGCGCGGTCAACGGCCCCCATGCGGTCGGAGTTCCAGCGGTTGGCATATTCCGAGAGCCGCTCATCCAGTTCTTGCTTATGCTGTACCACGCCCTTGATAATTTCTTCGGCGTAGTTCTTTTCGCGATCGCTGGGATCCTTCTCTTCCCAGAAATCCTTCAGAGCGATATCGATCGGCTCGGGATTGAAATCGAGCTGAAACAGAAACTGCATGATCCATTCACGTGTTTCGCGACGTCCGTTGACTTTTTTCTTCTGCATAAATAATCCAATTGAGGAAATCCTACATCCAATTCCTGCACGCTATACGAACGTTGTCGCAGACCCAAGAACCGGAAACCGGAATTCAAAAATCTAAATGGTTAGAGTTGTTTGTATACCCGTGCGGTTTCAATAGCCGCCTCGGCGGCATACCAGCCGCGTGTATTTTCCCCGCCCAGACAACGCGCCTCGGCCTGAGCCCAGCTGCGCACCCCCACAATTTCATTAATGACCGGAATCTGATGGCGGCAGGCGATATCCAGTATACTCTGTCCGGTGGTGTCGATGATCATCTGCGCATGCTGGGTTTCGCCCTCGACGACCACCCCTAGCACAATCAAAGCATCATAGCGTTTGCTCGCCGCCATTTTATCGGCCACCACGGGGATTTCGTAAGCCCCCGGAACACGAACAAGATCGATGGTTTCCGGACTGGCGCCGTACTTTTCAAGGCACTGGCAGGCACTCATCGCAAGCACATTGGTCAACTCATCGTTGAAGCGGCTGACCACGATTCCGAAACGCATCCCCGATGCGTCCAGCGATCCCGTAACCTGCCGCGCCCCAATGCCCCCGATCTTTCCGATCTCGCTGGAAATTCCTTTTCCCATAATTCACTCCGTTCGTGACGCTTGAAACGTGAAGCACGCCTTATCACGAATCACTTGTCATTAAATAATATGCCCCATCTTGTCGCGCTTGGTCGCCAGATAGTTTTCGTTGTGTTCAGACGGCGGGAGTACCAGAGGCATGCGCTCGTTGATTTCGATGCCATACTTGTCGAGGCCTTCTATCTTGGCAGGATTATTGGTAAGCAGGTTGATCTTCATCATGCCGAGATCTTCCAGAATCTGGGCGCCGATTCCATAGTCGCGCAGGTCGGCGCCAAAGCCCAGATGCTCGTTGGCTTCGACGGTATCCATGCCCTTTTCCTGCAATTCGTAGGCATGAAGCTTCTTAGCCAGCCCTATGCCACGGCCCTCCTGCCGCATGTAGACGATCGCGCCATATCCATGTTTTTGCACAGCAAACATGGCAGCGTGCAGCTGGGCACCACAGTCGCACCGCATGGAATGGAAGACATCACCGGTCAGGCACTCGCTGTGCACGCGCACAAGCGGAACCTTTCCCGTAGATGCATCACCGCAGACCAGAGCCAGATGATCTTTTTGATCCACGGCAGAGCTGTAGAGTTTCAGCCGGAACGGGCCGGCATCCGTCGGCATGCTGATTTCCCGTTCCAAATGAATGAGCTTTTCGTGGGTGTAGCGGTATTTCGCAACCTCGGAAACAGCGGTCATTTTAAGCCCATGCGTATCCGCAAACTTACGAAGTTCCTCCAGTCTCATCATATCGCCGTCATCGCGCAGAATTTCGCAGATCACCCCGGCGGGCTTGAGGCCGCAAATACGGGCCAGATCAACCGTGCCCTCGGTATGGCCGGCGCGTTCGAGCACACCACCGGGTACCGCTTTGAGAGGGAACATGTGGCCGGGCTTGATGAAATCGGCCGCTTCGCTGGAATCAGAAATTAATGCCTGCACGGTATGGGCCCGGTCGGCGGCACTGATTCCCGTGGTCGTATCCTTGCGGACATCGACCGAATCCATGAATGCCGTATGGTATTTATCCGAGGAATGAGCCGGTACCATGTGCGACAAACCAAGGTGCCTAAGCTGGTCTTCCTCCATGGGGACGCACACCAGCCCGCGGGCATAGGTGACCATGAAATTGATGATCTCGGGAGTGGCCTTTTCCGCGGCGCAGATTAAATCACCCTCGTTTTCCCGCTGTTCATCATCGGTCATTACGATGATTTCACCCTTGCGGAATGCTTCGATCACATCCTCGATCGGATCGAATATTTTTTCGCTCATAACTGCTCCTGAAAAACAAAAACCCTAAAGAACATACGTCTTCAGGGCATTTTACGAACACAGCAATGCGTGTAGTCATCTTCTCTCATCCAGACTTTACTGTCGGTTGCAGAATTTCACTGCATCGTGTCCTTCCGAATCGGAAAAACTCGCGGACTTTTACCGCCGGTCGGGAATTTCACCCTGCCCTGAAGATCGCTGGAATATGCTTCAACTCATGGAGGTGCGCAAGTGAATTTATGAATGAATCGCCCGCCATTCCAGCAGCCAACCTTTTGATCCTCATAGGGTTTGTTTTCCCATAGTCGTTTTGGCAAGCTCCCAGCTCTTTCAACGGCTAGATCCCAGGGAACCAATGGCAAAAAATATTTATTCAATCGAATTATGCAAAAAGCTTGAACAACAAGCCCATGATCCACAACTGCACATTCCCCACCGTCCGACCCGCTACGAGACGGGCACCGTCCTGCCGATCGATATCACCGGCGTCTATCCAGCCATACACGGCAAAGCCGAGTTGACCATTGATAAATTTCTGGGTGGTGGTTTTGCGGGACAGGTTTACCGTTGCAAACTGACGGGACTCGATCTGCCGGACAATACATTCATCCCCGGGCTGGAGATTGGAAAACTTTACGCCATCAAGATCGTTATTCCCCCCAGCGCCTTTTCACGATGGTTCCGAAACACTACATACTGGCTCGCCTTCCAAGGCCCGTTCAGCTCGCAGGTCAACTATGGTGCCTGCCGGGCCGGCCTCCTCTGGCAAAAACTCGTTCGCCGCGCAGGACTCGTCAAATTCGGGCGCGAAACCGCAGTCAAAGATGCCTACGCCTCCTTCTGGGATGCCAACCTCAATGCCTATGGTGAAATCACCGAATGGGTGGAAGGCCGCATGTGGAAGCTCGAAGCCGACCGCGACATCTCGACTCGCAAGGACTGGAAAAACGTCGACATTGAGTCCACGGAAAGCCTCGAGTTTGTCGAAAAACGGCGCTTTATGGCAGACATGGTGGATCTCATGCACGAAATGGGAGCGCCTGAATTCGCCCGCCAGTATGAATGGTCGACGATGAAAAGCCAGCCCAACTGCATGAAGCGGACCGACACCGAAGACGGCGGACTTTGCGCCATCGACTTCCGCGCCGGCCTCGCCCTGCTGCCCTGGCTCCCTATGAGCCCCGGCGACTTCAAGCTGATCATCAACGGCCTCAAACGCGGCGCGCTTGTCCAGTTCGACCGCTGCGACCTTTCCAAAATGGAAGCCTACGTTGCCGCCCACCCCGATGTTTTTGCCGACGTGCAACCGATGATCGATGAACTCAAGATCCAGGACCGTGCCTACCGCCGTTCGCTGTGGGACATCACCCACCACGGCTTGCGCCCCGCCTTCGACAAAGCCTTACGGATGGACATCGTAGCCGGTCTCGTTGAAGGCTATCTCGCTGATGATCTGGTCGATGAAGCCTTCGCCGAAAAACTTCGCAAAGGCGGCTTAACCTTCTCGTTTTTCCACCTGTTGGGTGCGGTTCCGCTTCTGGGCAAGATGATCCGGCAGCGCTGGGGCAGCAAAGCGTTCCGCCAGCACATCCTGAGTATCTTCACGAAACCCGGATACTTCAAGACCGCACTCAAGGCCCGCGCCGCACACGAACTTATTGGATGGCACCGCATCGGTCGCACCGACGAAACCCGCACCCGTCGTCTGATGGAAAATCCGGGGCTCTTCTTCCTCGAACGCTTCACTGTCGGCATCCTGCCCATTGGGCTGCACCGCTTCTGCATCCGGCCGCGCATCGCCTGGGACGCCACCGTCGCCTTCTTTAAGTTTATCTACCGATTTGCCAAGGACGAAGCATTCCGTGAAAAGTGGTTCCTCGATCAGGTCGCTGAAGGTGAAAAGGACGGCATGCTCTCCAAGGAGGAACACGATCATATCGTCTCCATCATCAAGGAACCTTACATCGTCAAATACCTCAAGAGTATGGCCATTCACTTCTGTACTATTCCCGTCACACAGATTGTCAGCGTGATTACCGGCGCTTTTGTTGCGGCCTATGTAATCAGCAAAGGGGGATCTACGGGTGATGCTTCTTTCGCGTTTGCCGGGGTAGTCGCCCTGTTCCAGGTCACCCCTATTTCGCCGGGCTCCATTTGCCGTGGCCTATACGTGGTGTTCCTGATGATCCGCGAACGCAACTGGCGCGACTATCTCGTGGCCGCCCCGCTCTCGTTCGTAAAATACATCGGCTACCTCGCCTTCCCGCTGCAGATGACCACCACCTATCCGCATCTGGCCCGCTTCCTTGTCAGCCGCCGCGCCACCAGTATCGTTCATATCATCCCCGTCTTCGGCGAACACGGCGCATTGCTCGAACACTGGGCCTTCGATCTCTTCTTCAATGTACCGCAGATCATGGGACGCCATCTCAAGGGATTGCTAACCACTTGGCTTTTGCTGGGCTCAGCAATAATCATCCCATTCCTTATCCAAGCCGAAACGCTTAAGGGAATCGTCGGACTTTCCATAACACTCGCGGCCGTCTTCCTCTGCCCCCGGCTTGTTTTCTACCCCATCCTCAGCCGGAAAAAATAGGTTCTATCCCAATCGGGTCACCAGTGAAAAATGGCGCCCCGGACAGGATTCGAACCTGTGACCTACGGATTAGAAGTCCGTTGCTCTATCCAGCTGAGCTACCGGGGCGCTTTAAGAAAGGAGCGGCAATATAGGTCAGGGATTGGAGCCGTGGCAAGCCGTTTTGAAAAGATACAGGGCGAGCTTCTGGATTCTACCAGAACTGGTAGGCGTTGTATTTGATGACATAGAGCCCGAGTATGAAGTTGGTGGTAGCATGGGCGATGATGGCGGCCCAGATGTCGCGGGTCTTGATGTAGAGCAAACCGAAGGCGATGCCGCAGATAATTCCGGCCATCCACTCGAAGTGCTCGACGCCAAAAAAGGCGGAGATGAGCAGAAGCATCGGCCAATGGAGCTTGCCGGCATCGATCTTAAAAAACGGGCTGCCCTGCATCCAGCGGTAGAGGAAGCCGCGGAAAAAGAATTCCTCGATAATGGCGATGACGACGGTTGTGCCGAACATATGCATCCAGAAGGCGAACGGCCCGGTAACGCGCGGGTCGTACATGTGCAGGCCGGCGTGTTCGCCTTTCTCGACAACCTCGAACGGGAGCTTGGTCCGCTGGGCGTTCTCCACGCCCATGGCGATGTTCTGCTTTACCTCCGGCAATTCCACGGATAGCGGAATCTCGAACAGTTCGCGGGTTTTGAAGGGATGGGTCAGGTCGACAAAGAGGCGGTCGTACCATTCGGTGACGGCGGGAGCATTCTCGGCCATCCACGGGGTTTCGAACCCTACCCAGACAAAGAAAATCAAAATCCCCACCCCGATGGCGGCAGGAATATTCTTGAAGTTCAGTTTCGGATACCAGCGCCATGGACGGAAGATCGCCAGCAGAACCAGCCCGCCGATCGTGCGGGCGTTGTAGCCGTCGACCCACACCATCATCGTCAGCCAAATGGCGAACGGCAGAACATGGGCAATGACCGCATTGGAATTTTCCTTCTCCTCTTCGGGCGTAAGTTCTACATGCATGCGGTCGCTCATGGGGTCCTCTCGTTGGCCACGACAACATGCCGTTCGCCACATTAATCAATCTCAGGAATCGGCGTCGACTGGGTTAGTCGTCTTTCTTTTCCGGCTCCTCCAGAGCGGAGGCGGCGACGTCTTCGTTATCTTCTTTTTTCTCGGGCTCGGCACCTTCCTGCTGGCCCTTCTTGAATTCGCCAAGACTCTTGCCGAGCGAGCGCGACAGCTCGGGAAGCTTCTTGGCACCGAACAGCAACAGAATGATGAAAATGATCAACAGCACTTCCGACTGGCCCGGCATTCCAATCCCCAATGTATACATATCCCTATTCCTCGTTTAGGTCTTTCGTTTAGTCTTCCGCATCCGATGAATCGTGCGACATTCCCGTACTGGAGACACTGCCCCGGTTTCCGCTAAAGTAAAGAAACCATATACAGAACTCGTAGAGTAAAATCAAGGGAGCCGCCATCAGCACCTGAGTCATGATATCCGGCGGAGTCAGGAGCATGGCGACAATCAGGAGCCCTACAATCACATGCCGCCTTTTTTCGCGCAGTTGACGGGCATTGACGAGTCCCATCTTGCCGAGGATCAGAATGACGACGGGAAGCTGGAACGCAAGCCCGAAGCCCAGCAGCAGCTGGAGGGCAAAGGCAATGTACTTGCTGTAGAACCAGATCGACTCGCCGCCGAGTGCACCGCCGAATTTTAACATCAGCCCCAGCGCCAGCGGCAGGGTGATCCGGTAGCCCATCGTAATGCCCACCACGAACAGCACGCCGGAAAAGAGCGAGATGCGTGTCATCATCCTCCGTTCGGCATTCTTGATGCCCGGCATGACAAACGATCCGATGATAAAAACAAGAAAGGGCAGACTCAGCAGCAGACCGCCAAAGAAGGACGCGCTCATCCACATCTTGAAAGCGGCGGACGGCTCGGAAAACTGCAGGCGGATAACCCCATGGCTGGAAGCACGCTCTTCCGGCGCCACGACATCGGCGTCAACCCGGTAGTACCCGTTGCTGTCCGCACCGCCTTCCAGCGCTGTCGCCGGAATCTTCAGTTGGAAAGCCGTCGAGCCCAAAGTCTCCTCCGCATTTTTTTCGATATACGGTTCAGCCGGGGCGCGCAGCAGCATGATCAAGTGGTCCGCAAAGGGCAGACAAACCACCATACCGAGCAACAACACAACGAACGAGCGGATGACCATCTTTCGGAATTCCTCGAGATGGTCGAGGAACGGCATTTCGCTATCGTCGTAGCTGAATCGGTGCTTGAGCGATTTAAACGGGTTTATCATCGCCCCCCTCTTCTTCCGCATCGACGGGTGCATCATGGCCGGTCTCGTCCGAATCCTCATCAACCCCCAAACCGTAGTCTTCGTATTCGCCGATGTCGTTTTCGGCGTGTGGTTCGGGAGTCAAATCGCCATACATCACTTCGCGCTTAAAGCTTTCCGCCGTGCTGCGGATCTGGTTGAGGATGTCGTTGAGTTTTCTAAAAACGCGTGGCGCATCCTTGGCGCCGAACATGAGCAGCAACGCAAGCATGACCACGAGAATTTCGGGGCCGCCCGGGCCGATGAAGGCGAGTTGGAACGCTCCGCTAATCATGGCTAGGCATTGCGGTAATTCTGGCGCAATACAAAATCCATCAGTACCAGCGCCGTCATAGTCTCAACAATGGGCACGGCGCGCGGCACAACACAGGGATCGTGACGGCCCTTGGCCTCCAGCACGGTTGCCTCGCCCTGGAACGTCGAGGTTTCCTGCGCGAGCCCGATCGTGGCCGGCGGCTTGAAGGCGATACGGAAAACGATCGGTTCGCCGTTGGAGATGCCACCCTGCACCCCGCCGCTGAAATTGGTCACGGTTCCCAGACGGCCATCGGCCTTCATCTCGTAGGGATCGTTGTGCTGCGATCCAAACATGCGCGCGCCGCCAAACCCGGAGCCGATTTCAAAGCCCTTGGTTGCTGGAATTGAGAGCATGGCCTGCGCAAGCTTGGCCTCCATCCGCTCGAAAACCGGTTCCCCCAGACCGACCGGAATATTTTCAGCTACGCAAGTCAGGATACCGCCCACGGAATCCTTGCGGTCCCGCGTTGCCTTGACCAACTCAATCATTTTTGCGGCGGCGGCCTCGTCGGGACAGCGGATAATATTGGCGTCGATCTGTTCGCGTGTAAGGCTTTCGGCACTCATATCGCGCGCATCGATATCACCAACAGTACTGACCCAGGATATGATTTTGGTGCCGAATTTTTCAAAAAGCCATTTTTCCGCGATGGCGCCGGCGGCCACACGACCGATGGTTTCGCGCGCGCTGGAGCGTCCGCCACCGCTGGATGCGCGGTTTCCGTATTTCATCTGATAAGTGTAGTCGGCGTGCGACGGCCGTGGAACGTCGCTCATTTCACCATAGTCGCCCGGGCGCTGATCCTTGTTATTGACCATCAAGCCGATAGGCGTTCCCAGCGTCTTGCCGTTTTCAACGCCGGAAAGAATAGTGACTAGGTCGGCCTCTTCGCGAGGGGTGGTCATATCGCTCTGGCCGGGACGACGCCGCGTCAGCTGCGGCTGAAGATCCGCCTCGCTCAGCTCCAGATTGGCCGGACAGCCATCGACAATCGCGCCCACGGCTTTCCCGTGCGATTCCCCGAATGTAGATACCTTGAAAAGTGTTCCTATCGTACTCGACATGTTTCTTCCTTCTTTCAGATCGGTATTCCACAATGCGGAAAACCGGATTCACAACCGTGTTTAAAGCGTATGCTTATAACACCAACCGGCTGCGAATTTGGACGAAAAACTGAAGGAAACTTGCCGTGTATACGGGCAGGCGATTGCAAAGCGGCAGGCACATTTGGATTGCATTCCATATCTTGATATGGAGAATTGGATGCTATACGCCCAATCGAACAGGAATGATTATATGGATTCAGGAAACCGGCAACATCTGCAGGATATTTACGCAACCGACCACACCAAGAGGGATGATTTTACCCCGCAGGTCTCGAGCGAGATCATCGAAGAGCGCAAGCGTGAAATCCGGCGACACCAGTTCACCAGCTTCATACTAGGGATAATCGTCCTTGCACTGCTTGTGGCACTGGTTTTCGTTGTAGTCAAGGAATACATCGGCATCCTGAAGGAAAGCACTACACCAACCCCGATTGCCCAGGAGTATATACCACGCCACTCACTCCCCACCGAAGCACAATGGGTTTTAGACCTCAACCGAAGCTACGCCGATCCGACCTGGAACGGCGAAGGAGAGCGCCCTTTCAATACGGCATGGCTGAAGAAAGCCGCGTTTAACATCATCATGGCAGAACAGGCCATCGAGCTAGGAAAAAGCAACCAGGAAGCCTACAAACAAGCCGCCCAGTATTATGAGCAGGCCATGGAAATCGTTCCCGATCTGGAAGGGGTTAAAGTTCCCCTGGGCATGGTATACTTCAAACTTGGAGAGATGCAAAAGGCCCTTGATCTGCTGGCGGATGCGCCCGACCGGGACCTTACATTTGATGTCCTGAACAACCTCGGCGCCGCATGTATTGATTCGGAAGCGTATGACCGGGCGGAAGAATATCTCAAGCGTTCGCTGGATTTGAAACCGGCGTATACCGATGCCCTGAAAAATATGGCGTTGCTCTACAAGAAACTCGACCGGCCGGAAGATGCCATCAAAGCCTACGAACAGTTTCTCGACCAGCGTCCGATGGACACCGGCACACGGTACGATTTTGCCCTATATCTGACTAAAACCGGAAACTGGGAACGTGCGGCGGAACAGTTGCGGCAGCTCAGCGAACAAATGACTGATGACCACATCGTCTACTTCCTGCTGGCGCGGGCCGAGAACAAGCTCGGCAATACCGTGGCTGCGACGGAGGCCTTGCGGCGCGGGATACAACTGACCGACCCCAAACTGGCGATTGCGTGGATGGACGAAGCTGAATTCGATCAGCTGCGGAATACGGAAGAGTTCCAGGCGCTGATGAAATATGTCCAGCAGGAACGCAAAAATCCCTAAGCCAGCAACCGGAATATAAGATGATTCAGGCCCAGTGCAATCAGTGCGGCCAGAAAATCATCAATGACAATCCCGAAGCCCCCGTGGATATGCTGCAACTGACGGATCGGCGGGGGCTTCGTGATATCGAAAACACGGTGAAGCAGAAATCCGCTCAAGAGCGCCCAAGGGGAGCTTAAGCCGATCACGGTGATCGGAAGCGTCAAATATTCATCGGCCACAATGCAACCAGGATCCTTGCCTCCAATCATTCGTTCCGCCACCCCGCAGATGGGAATGGCCAGCAAGGTCAATGCGGCGCAAACCATCGCCTGTGCACCCACTTCCTGAACCTGCATCAACCCCCAGGCGATCGGCAGGCCGACCAACGTTCCCACCGTTCCCGGCATTACCGGACTCCATCCGGTCCCAAAACCAACCGCTATCCATTTGATCAAATTCTTCATAATTTTCTCCCGAAAACCTTATCTCTATCATAGCAATGCCTGCTGGACGAACACGGAAAACACACAACTCCAACCATGCCATCAGGCATTCATCCCCTGATGGGGAAGCAATGTTTAACACAGCACTTGACTCCCCTTGAAGATATGCACAAAATAGTACGGCAAAAGGATGCAAAAGATGAGCAACAATCAATACCTCGATGATTTCATGAAAACATTCCCCTACGAGGGGCTTACATTCGACGATGTCTCGTTGATCACCCAATATGCCGACTTCCTGCCGGGCGATACCGACATATCGACCAAGCTAACCCGCAATATCAGCATGAAGGTTCCCTTTCTGAGTGCGGCCATGGATACGGTCACCGAAGCCAGAATGGCGATTTCCATGGCCATGCTGGGCGGCATCGGCGTGATCCACAAGAACCTCGACCCTGAAATCCAGGCCCAGCATGTCAGCCGGGTCAAGCACCATCTCAACGGACTGATCACAGCTCCGGTTACGTTCAACATTAACGATACCCTCGAAACGATTGCGGTCAAACGGGCCGAAAAAGGCTACAGCTTCAGCGGATTCCCGGTGCTGGACGATGACGCTAAACTCATTGGCATCCTTACCTCCAAAGACATCCGCTTTTCGCGCTCCAAACGGGCGAAAGTTACCGAGGTTATGACCACCAATATCATTACGGCCAAACCCGATACCAACCTGCGTCAGGCCTACGACATCATGCAGCAGCACAAGATCGGAAAGCTACCGCTTGTCGACAAGGGCAAGCTGGTCGGTCTCTACAGCTACGCCGACGTACGCCGATTGATCGAAAATGAGGAACCCCTGTTCAACCGCGACGACAAATATCGCCTGCGCGTCGCGGCCGGGGTCGGCCCCGGCGACTACGAAAGGGCTGAAATCCTCAATCAGGAAGAAGTCGATGTTATGGTGGTCGACACGGCCCACGGTCATACCAAAGGGGTGATCGACATGGTCGCATGGGTGAAGAACAAATTCCCGCACATCGACGTCATCGGAGGCAACATTGCCACGGGCGAAGCCGCCATTGCACTGCGCGATGCAGGAGCAGACGCCGTCAAGGTGGGAATCGGGCCCGGCTCGATCTGTACAACGCGTGTCGTGGCCGGCGTCGGCATCCCGCAAATTTCCGCTATCTATGCCGCGTCCAGTGCGCTGAAGGGCGAAATCCCCGTGGTCGCCGATGGTGGCGTCCGCAACTCCGGCGATATTGCCAAGGCGCTTGTTGCCGGAGCCAATACGGTCATGATGGGATCGGTGCTGGCAGGAACCGAAGAAAGCCCCGGCGAAAAGATCATCTATGAAGGCCGCCAGTTTGTAATTTACCGCGGCATGGGCAGTCTGGATGCCATGAAATCGCGCGAAGGAAGCCGGCAGCGCTATGGCCTGAGTGATGAAGACGATCTCGTCCCGCAGGGCATTGAAGGCATGGTTCCGTACGCAGGCACGGTCAACAAGGTGATGAAGCAATACTGTGGAGGACTGCAGGCCAGTCTGGGTTATTGCGGCACACGCACGGTTCCCGAGCTCAAGACCAATGGCCGGTTTGTCCGTGTATCCCATGCCGGATCCATCGAAGCGCATGCCCACGATATCAAGATTACGAAGGAAGCGCCGAATTACCGGCGGTAGACGGGAGCATCTCATGCTATCGACTTTTCGTTCCCTTGCTGCACTGGCGATGCTGGGTGCAACAAGCGGGTGCGCGTTGATTACCACCCCCGTCAAGGTCGCCGGAGCGGCCACCAGCACCGGGATCAAGACCACCGGCGCCGTGGTCACCGCTCCGGTAAAAATGGCCGGCGATTCCAAGGAGTAATCCGTTGAAGATAGCACTGATCCAGATGAATCCAACGGTTGGAGCCTTGGAAGCCAATGCCGACAAGGTCATTGAAAAAAGCCTTGCAGCGTTTGCGTCAGGCGCGCACCTGATTGTGTTCCCGGAACTGACGCTATCTGGCTATCCGCCTGAAGATTTGATCCTGAAGGATCATTTTTGCGCAGACTGTGAACTTCAGCTGGAACGGCTCACGAAAGAACTCCCTCCGGAACCTCATATCGTAGTGGGTTCGCCGATAGCCAGAAAGGGTGAAAAATTTAATGCAGCGCTGTTGTTCCAGGGTGGAAAAATTGTTGGCGAATACCACAAGATGCATCTGCCGAACTACGGGGTATTCGACGAAATGCGCCTATTCGAACCTGGGGCACACCCTTTTTCTTTCGACCTCGAAGGGCAGCGATGCGCAATCCATATCTGCGAGGATTCCTGGAATGCCGACGGAGCGGCAGTCACCCTGCTGGACAGCGAAAACGTCGATATACTAATCAACCTATCCGCCTCCCCCTATCATCGCGGAAAGCTCAACCACCGGATTGCCGTGCTCTCGGAAACCACCCGGAAAATGAACGCCACCATGCTCTACTGCAACATGATTGGCGGACAGGATGAACTGGTTTTCGATGGGGCCAGTATGGTCTTTGCACCCGATGGTTCGCGCATCGCCCGCGCGAAACAGTTCCAGGAAGACGTGCTTTACCACAACCTTTCCGGCCAGCGGCAAGCCTCTCGCAAGGAAACGCCCCTTCCGGATTTAGAGGAAGTGTACGAAGCGCTGAAGCTCGGGTTGAAGGACTACGTCAACAAAATCGGCTTCAAGCGTGTCGTCGTAGCGCTCAGCGGAGGAATTGACTCGGCACTGGTTCTGGCGATTGCCGTAGATGCGTTGGGCAAGGACCGGGTGGCGTCGGTCACCATGCCGTCGCAGTATTCGACTTCCGGCACACTCAACGACGCTTGCGAGATGGCAGAAATCCTGGATATTGAGTTCCACACCCTGCCGATCAAAGCCCTGTACGAGGGATTCGAAACATCACTTTCCGAGATCTGGGGCAGGGAAAAGAAAGCGGGTCTGGCCGAGGAAAACCTGCAGGCACGCATACGTGGAAACCTGATCATGGCACTCTCCAACGAATATGGATGGCTCGTGCTCACGACCGGAAACAAGAGCGAAATGGCCATGGGTTACTGCACCATCTACGGGGACATGGCCGGTGGCTTTGCGGTGATCAAGGATGTTCCGAAAACATTGGTGTTCGATCTATGCCGCTGGCGCAATGAACAAGGGAATGTACCCGTCATTCCACCCAGCATCATTGAACGACCGCCATCGGCCGAGCTTCGGCCCGACCAGAAAGATACGGATTCGCTTCCGCCCTATGAGGTATTGGATCCGATCCTGATGGACTATGTGGAAAACGACATGGGCATTGAAGGCCTTATCGAAAAGGGATACAACGAAGCTCTGGTCCGACGCGTGGTGCATGCCGTGGAGCTGAGCGAATACAAACGACGCCAATCGCCGCCCGGGGTGAAGATCACCCCGAAATCATTCGACCGCGACCGACGCATGCCGATCGTCAACCGGTACAGAAACTGAGGGATGAAACGGTTTTGCCCGCGCTTCTTTCAAAGGAAAACAACGGACCAGCCGTCACTGTTCACTCATAAATCCAAAAAGTTCTGCAGCAGCTTCTTACCTTCAACGGTCAGGATCGATTCCGGATGGAACTGTACACCGTGCACCGGATGCTCTTTGTGCCGGATCCCCATAATCTCACCTTCGGCGGTCCACGCCGTGATTTCCAAACAATCCGGAATCGTCGCGCGCTCGATAATGAGCGAATGGTAGCGGGTTGCATCAAACGGACTCGGCAGCCCTTTGAACACGCTTTGGCCTTCGTGCAGGATAGGAGATGTTTTCCCGTGCATCAGACGGTCTGCACGGATCACGTTCCCGCCATACACATCCCCGATGGACTGGTGCCCAAGGCATACACCAAATACAGGAAGGCGCGGTCCGAATTCACGAATTATATCGCATGAGACGCCCGCCTCTTTCGGGGTGCAGGGCCCCGGACTCACCAATATTTTTTCCGGCTTTAGCGCCACCGCTTCCTCTATCGAGATCTTATCGTTACGAAAGATCTTCATTTCAGCACCCAGCTCGCCCAGATACTGCACGAGGTTGAAGGTGAACGAATCGTAGTTATCGATAACCAAAATCATGATTTCTCTCCTGCCGTCCGGGCGGCGTGGTAGTGCTTGGCAAGGGCCAGCGCCTTCATCATGCCGCGGGCTTTGTTGCGTGTTTCCTCGTATTCGTTAATCGGCACGGAATCGGCAACGATACCCGCACCGGCCTGAACGTAGGCCTTGTTCTTATCGAGGATGACTGTGCGAATGGTGATGGCGGAATCAAAGTTTCCGTTATAGTTGAAATAGCCTACCGCGCCCGCATAGGGGCCGCGCTTGCTTTTTTCCAACTCGGCGATGATTTCCATGGCCCGGATCTTCGGAGCACCGCTCACGGTACCGGCCGGGAAGCAGGCGCGAACCAAATCATATTCATCGTGCCCGGGAGCGAGATCCCCTATAACGTCGGAAACAATATGCATCACATGGCTGTAACGCTCGATCACCATCAGATCGGGTACTTCAATGGAATTAAAGTTACAGACGCGGCCAATATCGTTGCGCCCCAGATCCACCAGCATGATGTGCTCCGCGCGCTCTTTCGGATCGGCCAGGAGATCTTTTTCCAGGGCAAGATCCTCTTCGGGCGTTTTACCCCGCGGGCGTGTTCCGGCAATGGGCCGCACCTCCACCTTTTTATCTTCGCAGCGCACCAGGATTTCCGGTGACGTGCCGACAATGGCGCTCTCACCCATATCGAGACAGAACATGTACGGAGAGGGATTGATCGCTCGCAGCGCCCGGTAAACATCGAGAGAGTCAGCTTCATTTTCCACCTCGAAGCGTTGGGAAATCACGGTCTGGATCACATCGCCGGAACGAATGTATTCCTGGGTCTTTTCGACCATATCGAGAAATTCTTCTTTCGAGGTATTCGACTTCGGTTCAAGCGGCTGTACTTCAGTGTGTGTATCAATCAGTACGCGCCCCACCGACGTCTGCAGTGCTTCGGTCAACTCATCAATTTGCGCCAGCGCTTTATCATAGGCATCGTTCGGGTCGCCATCAATGTGCGCGTTGGCAACAATCTTCAGATTGTGGTTCACACGATCGAACACAATCAGGCCATCGGTCACCATAAACACCATGTCGGGATTGCCGATCTCGTCGTTTCCAATAATTGGAATCCGCGGCTCAAACCGAGAGACCACGTCGTAGCCGAGGAAGCCGACTGCGCCGCCGATAAAACGAGGAAGCGAAGGATCCGTCGTCACGGGATTGAATTTAGACATGTATGTCTTCAAGGCATCCAAAGGATCGATATCTTCGATGACCCATGGTTCACCATCGAGATGATCGATCTCAACCCGGCATCCATAGGCGCGGATAATCGTTCGCGGAGTCCCGCCGATGAAGGAATAGCGACCGATTTTTTCGCCGCCTTCCACCGATTCCAGCAGGTAGGTATGCGACGCCTGATCGCGCTCACGCAAAAACTTGCGCACGCGTTTATAGGCCGAAACCGGAGTCTCTTGGTCGGCCAGGACTTCCTTCCATACCGGCACCAGGTTCCCCTTCTTTGCCTGCTCCAGAAATGTTTGTCTATTGGGTACAACTGCCATGATTCATCTCGTGGTTAAAAAATGAATGGTAGCTTTTACGCGATGCTACGCAACTAAAAATGCTCAACGAGTCATCCGGTTATGCGTAAATCCCACACTCAAGGATTCTGAGGGGCCCGAGTGCCAATCCGTCTAAGGGACACTCCTCTTCCCCGCAGGCTCCTTCTTCGAACATGACCGAATCGCATGTTGCAAAACCGTTTTGATATTACGGGTTAAACGCAAATCAAGTATGACCAGAACCAGCTGCGCGCTTATGGCTTCGTACCGCACGTCAACCTGGGGATCCAAAGAAGCGAACTGTAGAATCACTGGGCACTGCATGAATATTCCTTTCCGGCATCATCATCAAACAACAAATAAACCTTAGGAATAAGTCGCCCTTCTTTTGTTATGTCGGTTATATATTAGTTTTAATATGCGGGGAGTGGATACCTACTATGACAAACCTAATGAAGTCGTTAATATGCGCCGGATGGGTCGTGTGCACGCTGGTTTTTACCAGCTACGGTCAGACCCTCCGAATCAGCGAGATCATGGCGGACAACGGGAGCACACTGCAGGATGAGGATGGCAGCGCATCCGATTGGCTTGAGCTGTACAACACGTCCGATAGCCCGGTCGACCTCGATGGCTGGTATCTGACCGACGATGACACCGATTTGACCCAATGGAGCTTCCCCTCCACCAACATTGCCGCCAAGGGATTCTTGATCATCTTTGTGTCCGGTAAAAACCGCGCCGTTGCGGGCTCGGAACTGCACACAAATTTTAAGCTGAGCGCTTCCGGTGAATACCTCGCACTGGTCATGCCTGATGGAACCACGGTCGAACACGAACTGCCCTTCCCTGCGATCCAAGAAGATATCTCCTACGGCTATGCCTTCACCAATGGAACGATCGACACATCCAGCGTTGGCCTGCTGACCACCCCTTCCCCGGGGCTGACCAATTCCACCATCGATTACATTGGGTATGTCGAAACCCCGGTAACGACCCCTGAACATGGTTTTTATGATTCCGCATTCCAGGCCACCGTTTCCAATATTACCGCCGGCGCCACGATCCGCTACACCCTCGATGGATCCGAGCCCACGGAAACCAGTCCGGTCTATTCCGGACCGCTGACCATCTCCTCAACCACCGCCCTACGTACCAAGGCGTTTCTGAACGGATGGCACCCCTCGTTCTCCAGTACCCATACCTATATTTTCCTGGATGAGATTGTGGCTGAGTCCCGCACCGAGACCACGATCAACAACAACCCGATCATTACGGGCATGGATGCGGGCGTGCTCAGCAATACGTACCATGACGCATTGGGCCAGATCTGCACGGTCGAGGATGCACTCCTGGACATCCCCACCTTGTCGGTGGTCACCGATGACGACAACTTGTACAGCGTTTCATCCGGTATTTATGTAAACCCCGTCCAGCGCTGGGAAGTCCCCGCCTCGGTGGAGCTGATCAACCCCGATGGCAGCGAAGGATTCCAATCCAACGCCGGACTGCGCATCCGCGGGGGCTGGAGCCGCCACAACGGATATGCAAAACATGGTTTACGGCTATTTTTCAAAAAGGAATACGGCGCGGGGAAGCTACACTTTCCCCTATTCGAAAATGAAGGGGTCGACACCTTCGACAACATGGATCTTCGAACCGCGATCAACTACAACTGGACCCTCCCGGTAGATCACCAGGAAAAAAACACGTTCCTGCGGGATGTCTTTACCCGCGACTCGGCGGGAGCGATGGATGTGGCGTATACCCGCAGCCGCTACTACCACCTCTATCTCAACGGAAAATACTGGGGTATCTACATGACGGAGGAGCGCCCGGAAGCCAGCTATGGAGCCTCCTATTTTGGCGGGAGTCCGGAAGACTACGACGTGGTCAAGAGCACTTCATGGGCCGATACCCCCAGCTATGTGGTGGAAGCAACCGACGGAACCCTCGACGCCTACAATCGACTTTACAACGCGGCCCAGAATGGATTTTCGGAAAACGCCGATTATTTTTCCGTCCAAGGGATGGATACCAGTGGACAGCTGGATCCAACGAAGGAAAAGCTACTGGATGTCGACAACCTGATCGACTACCTGCTATTGATCTACTACACGGGCGCTTCGGATAACGGCATCACCGAATTCCTCGGGCACACGTTGAATAATCTGTATGCGGTATACAACCGCGCGAATCCCGATGGCTTCAAGTGGATCCAACACGACTGCGAACACGCGCTCGACACTTCGACAAAGCTCGACCGTACCGGCCCCTATACGGATGAACATCTTCAAGATCCGCAGTATTTCAACCCGCAAACCCTCCATGAAAAACTGCTAACCAATGCCGAATACCGTATCCTTTTCGCCGACCACGTATACAAGCATTTCCAGAACAATGGAGCCCTGACCCAGACGAATTGCGAAGCGCGGCTCGACTTCCGGCAGGCGCAAATCGACCGGGCCATCATCGCCAACGCCGCGCGCTGGGGCAGCACCAGCCTGGATCGCAATACCTGGCTGACCGCCGCCGCCTCGGCACGAGCATTCTTTTCCGGACGGGTGGACGCGGTCATTGGATATCTGAACGCCGACGGTCTTCTTCCGTCCATCGCCCCGCCGCAAATCAGTCGTTCTGGCGGACCCGTTGATGATGGAACCGTAGTCAGCCTGACAGCCGCGCAAGGCATGATCTACTACACCACCGATGGCCGCGATCCACGTGCCATCGGCGGAAATATTGCCGGATCGCGCTACACCGATCCGATGGTTATTCATGAACCAACGAAACTCAAGGCCCGCGCCCTGCTGCCCAGCGGCGAATGGAGCGCGCTCGCGGAAGATACTTTCTGGTTGCCGGAGGCTCCGCTGGCGGTTACTGAGCTGATGTATCACGCGTCCGGCGGTAATTCGAACGACTTTGTCGAAATCCAGAATGTGTCCACCCAGACCGTACTACTCGCCGGCTACAAGCTGGACAACGCCATCGATTTTAAATTCAAGGACGGCTTGCTGGCCCCGAATGAATACCTGGTGGTGGTCAAGGACATCGCCGCTTTCAGCTCCATCTACGACACCAACGGAATGAATATCGCGGGGGAATACAGCGGCGATTTGGACAACAGCGGAGAAACGGTCGACCTTGAATTCCATGGCCACGATCTGGTTTCGTTCACTTATTCGGACGCGCGCAACTGGCCGCAGGCGGCCGATGGATCCGGGCATTCGCTCGTGCCGCGGGATTCGGCCATCGGCACAGAGGAACAGGGATCGCTCGATTATGGTGGAAACTGGCGGGCAAGCACCTACATCAACGGATCGCCCGGGCAAGCCGATCCCGTTGCAGCCCCCACCGTGCTGCTCAACGAAATCACGGCCCATACCGATACCGGACTCGCGCCGCCGTTTGATTCAAACGATCGGATCGAGCTGTTCAATCCGACCGCCTCTCCCGTTACGCTCAACGGCTGGTATTTAAGCGATGATCTGAACGAGCCGAACAAATGGCCGATTCCCAACGGCACGATCGTCCCTGCATTTGGATTTAGCGAGTTTGATGAAGACGATTTCCATCCCGACCGGGTGACTGGATTCGGCCTCGACAAGGCCGGGGAGCAGGTCGTCCTGTCCGCACCCGGGCGCGTGGTGGACGCCATCCGCTTTAAAGGACAAGAAAACGGCTCCTCGATCGGTCGCTATCCCGATGGTGCCTCCGACTGGATCACCACCACGCCGACGCCGGTGAGTTCAAACCTGCCGGCGGCATCCACCCTGCAGATCAGCGAGCTGATGTACCACCCGCTGCCGCCGGCCGGCGATGAAATGGAATACATACAGATCGAAAACACCGGCACGGAAACCGCACCGCTGGAGAATGCGACCGGCCCCTACCGCATCGACGGCGGGATTTCCTACACGTTCCCCGCAGGCCTATCGCTTGCGGCAAGCAATAAACTCTGGCTGGTCTCGTTCGACCCGGTCGTCGACGCCGAATTGCTTTCGCAGTTCCGCACCACCTATGGACTGGGCGGATCGGATCCGGTCTATGGCCCGTATAAAGGCGAACTCTCCAACCGCAGCGAACGCGTCGCGCTGGAACGGCCGCAGGACTCCGACGATCCGCTCAAACCGCTCGAAATTTCATGGGTGGTGGTGGATGAACTCTTCTATTTTGACCAAGCACCCTGGCCAACAAGCGCCGACGGAGGCGGTCATCCGCTTATCCGCACCGGCCTCTCCAACTGGGAAGTCCCGTTCACGTCCGGCATCGCGCTATCCGAAACAACCATCCACAAATTGGCGTTTATTGGACAGGATTCGATCGAATCCTCCTTCCGGATTTGGAACTCCGCACTCTCCAACCTGAACTACTCCATCACAACCGACGTCCCGTGGCTTTCGGCATCGCCGTCAAGCGGGACGAGTACGGGCGCAGAAGACAACATCACTCTGACCTATGACGCCACCGGCCTGGCAGCGGGAACCTATACCGGACAAGTGACCATCGCCGACGACGAGGCATTTAACTCCCCGCAAACCATCCAGGTTGTCCTGGAGCTCTACGAGCAGACGCTCGATCATTTTTCATGGGAACCGATCGGAACGGAGCAATGGATGAATCAGCCCTTCAATGTATCGATCAGCGCCCGGGATCAATTCAATGCCATCGTACCGTCGTTCACGAATTCGGTCACGCTTTCAGGGGCGGATGCCGACCTGGATCCCACGGGAATCAACATCGGTTCCGGAACATCACCGTGGAATTACCCCATGTCTACCGTCTATCATGACGCCCGCACGCAGGTCATCTATCTTCAGAATGAACTCGGCGACGCATGCAGCATCACCTCGCTGGCACTCAATGTGAGTTCCGTCCCTGGGCAGATGCTCGGCAACTGGACCATCCGCATGCGCCATACCCCGCTCGATAGCTATGTCTATCCTTCGAAATGGGAATCCACGTGGACAACGGTATATCAGCACAATACCACGATTTCTTCCAACGGCTGGACGGTGTTCGAATTTGATACCCCGTTTGAGTACAATGGAACGGACAATCTGATGATCGATTTCAGCCACAACAACAGTAGCTATACGTATGACGGCTACTGCTTTTCGACCGATACCGGGTCCTACCGGTCCGCGTATTACAGAACCGACAGCGGATATGGCAACCCGTTGAACTGGACAGGAACTTCCAATCCGTACCCCAACCGCAGCACCAGGACTCCTAACGTGCGACTGGGCCGCGCGCTCGATAACAGCATTGCAATCTCGCCCAGTGCTACCGGTGGTTTTGTGGATGGAATCTGGTCGGGCGTGATAACGGGCAACGTGGGCGCGTCAAATGTGGTGTTGCATGCGGACGACGGCAGCCACACAGGAGAAAGCAATCCGTTCGATATTGCGGTGAACCCCGATGCGGATGGCGACGGAATACCCGACGCGTGGGAAACCGCCTTTTTCGGATCGCCCACCAATTGCGTCGCCACGAACGATACCGACCACGACGGGCAAAACAACTGGCAGGAATATATCACGGGCATGGATCCAACCAATGCGGCGTCACACTTTGCTACGACGTTAGACGAGCAGTTGCCAGAAGGATTTATCGTCCGCTGGGATCCGGTCGAAGGGCGAAGCTACGATGTACTTTGGTCATCGGACCTGATGCTGCCCTTCCGGATTCAGGAGCCCGCCATCCCCTATCCGGTCAACAGCTATACCGACTCCGTGCATTCAGCCTCCACCGCCGGTTATTACATCGTCAAAGTGCACATGCCCTCCGACACCGATTACGACGGTGATGGACTGTCCGACATCTGGGAGTCCGAATTCTTCCGGCATCCGATCGCCGCCATTGCCGGATTCGATACCGATGGCGACGGCCAAAGCAATATCGAAGAGTATATTGCCGGAACCGACCCGACCAATGCCGCATCTCGATTTGCAGCAGAACTCGAACCGCTTCCCGATGGATTTGTTATCCATTGGGATGCCGTTGAAGGCAGGGTCTACGACGTGCGTTGGGCGCCGACTCTAACGCAGGGGTTTCAGCTCCTTGAACAGGCCATCTCCTATCCGATCAACAGCCAGACCGATCGCGTACATGCGGCCACTTCTTCGGGATATTACAGCGTCAACGTACATATCCCGGCCGAAGAGAATTGAACCGTCGACCAGTGCGATGTCTAGTGTCGGAATCCTTCAACCATCCGGCAGCGCTTCCCGGGTGCGGGGTAGTAACCCTACCCCTTCAACTGCAGCAAAATATCCATCGAGATCTTCTGCATCTCCTGAACCCGCTCATCGCTGTCCGCCTCGTTGTAGCAGCGGAATTCGGGAGCATTGCCGGAGGGGCGCATGTGCAGGACCTCCGAAGATTCAAAGGTGACGCGCAGGCCGTCGGTCAAGTCGACGGATGCCACCGGCCCGAACACTTCGCCGAAGACGGCCTCGATTTCGGAAATATCGTCGAACCGATCGATAATCCTGCAACTCTCATCGGCCGGAAAACCCTGAATGCGGCCGCTGGCGGTGAAGCGCTGCGGCAATGTTTTCAGCAACGACGCGATGGTTTTCTTTTCCTTGATGGACAGCAGAATAATGCCCAGTACCGGGAGTACGGCATCACGTGTCGGCAGGGCACTCAGTTCCTTTTCACCGATGACCAGACCACTGTTGGTCAGGAAACCGCCATTGGCTTCGTAGCCCACGACGCCCTTGCGTCCGGCAAATGAAGCATCAATCATGGACGCCACGACGAACGGAGAACCGATCTTCGTGCGGCGTACTTCCTTGAACCAACCGCATTTTTCAACCGCGGAGTTGCAACTGACCGGCGTACTGATGGAGTCAGCGCCTAGATATTTCGCGGCAAGAATCCCGGCCACATCGCCACGTAGCCACACGCCGTGCTCATCGCTGATGAGCGGACGGTCACTGTCACCATCGGTTGAAACAATCGTATCGAACCTGTTTTCCTCCGACCACTCGCGAGCGAGCGCCACATCCTCTTCGCGGATTGCCTCGGTATCCACGGGCACAAACGCGCTGGAAAACCCCAGCGGGGTGACGTCCGCCCCCAGGCCGGAAAAGATTTCGATCAGCACGTCGCGGCCTACGGCCGAGTGCTGGTAAATCCCAATCCTCTTCCCTTGCAGGCAATCGGCGGGAAACGTGCATAGGTAGCGGTTTACATAGTTGATGCGGGCATCGATATTCTCTTCCGGCAAGGCAAAGCCTTCTTCACCAAAGATGGTCTCATCCACATCGACCACCTCTTCGCGGATCTGCTCTTCGTCGTATTTAAGAATTTCGCCGGTGCATTTATTGAACTTGATGCCGTTGCGGTCAGCCGGGATATGGCTGCCGGTCACCATAATAGACGGACAGGTGTTTTCGATGCCGTAGAGCGCCACCGCCGGCGAAGGAATCCGCCCGCAGTTGACCGGGACGTATCCCATATCAGATGCGGCCCTGGCCACCGCTCCCATGATGCGGCCGGTACTGGGACGCAGATCGCCGGCAATCGCCACGGACTCCCCCCGCTTCTTCAGCTCGCCGCTTGCTTCGAGGTACTGGAGAAATCCCTTGGCATAGGTGTAGCAGACCTGATCGGTCATTTCCACCGCCAGCCCGCGTGCCCCGCTGGTGCCGAATTTCACGCCGCTCTGCTGCATCAGGTCGTTGATCTTTATTTTCATGGGACAGCTTCCGTGGTTCAGCCTTTAGGCGGCATATTTGCAGAACCGCCTATAGGCGGAACTACCAGCTTATTTACTCATCGACATTTTCGAGCTGGGTCGGGTTTTCGAGGTCGATTTTGCGATAGTAGCAGTTGCGCGGCTCGCCCTTCTTGTTCTTGGTGTGGCAGATGCCGCCGCGGTTCGGGCGCACGATGAACAGCAGCGAGTTTTGCTCGCAGTTTACGTACGCTTCAATCAGTTCAAAGGTTTCTCCGGAGGTCAGCCCCTTCACCCACAGTTCCTGACGCGACGAACTCCAGAGCACCAGCATCTTGCGCTTCAGCGATTCCTCGAACGCCAGCTGGTTGATATAGGCCACCAGAATGACTTCCTTCGTGTCGGCATTCTGTACGGCCACGGGAATGATGCCCTTCGTCCCTTCTACCGCCTTTTCCAGCTTGTTCCAATCCAGTGCGAGTTCCAATCCTTCTTCCAATTCCTTGCTCATTACCTCTCCTCATATATTAAAAGGTCTCTACTATACGTAATCATTCCGCCCTTGCCAACCCGCAACCGCCCTTTGAGCAAGCTTCGGGACTTTCGTGAATGGCATCCTGATGAACGATTATTCCGGACAATCCCGGACTGGTTCAAAATCCAACGGGCTTTCCCGCTCCTTCAGGGTGCGGCTCTTGACCGTATGGGTATAGATCATGGTGGTTCGCAAATCGGCATGCCCCAGCATTTCCTGGATAGTACGAATGTCATAGTTGGCCTGCAACAGGTGACTCGCGAAGCTGTGGCGGAAGACATGGGAAGTCACCCGCTTGCAGATGCCCGACTGGCGTTTGGCCAGACGCAACGACTCCTGCAACTGGCCTTCGTGAAGATGATAGCGCCGGAACTCTCCCGACTCGGGCACAAGTGTCGGCCTTTTGGCAGGAAACACCCACTGCCATCCCAGCTCGACCGAAGCGTTTTTCCATTTCCGATCCATTCCTCCCGGCATGAAAACTCCCGCATACCCCCGATCCAAATCCTTGCGGAGAAGCTTTTCCACACGGCGTAGATGATCCTCTAGCTCTCCCCTAACCACCTTCGGTAGCGGCAAAGTACGGTCCTTCCGCCCCTTCCCGTCATGCACGGTTAAAAGGCCATCGGTCATATTGAGGCAATGCACCCGCAGGTTGAGACACTCGAATAGCCGCAGCCCGCACCCATACATGAGCTTTACCACCAGATTGTGCGGATATGGCAGATGCGTCATAATGCGATCCACCTCCGCCCGGGTCAGGACAACCGGGATATATTTCGTGCGTCTTGCACGCACCACCGAGTCCTTCAGATCGTAGTCCGCCTTGAGCACATGGCGATAGAAAAACAACAGCGCATTGAAGGCCTGATTCTGCGTCGATGCGGCCACGTGTTTCACTACGGCAAGATCGGTCAGGAACCGGCGTGCGTCATCGCTATCCAGCTCTGCGGGATGCTTGAATGCGGAATGCAGCATGAATTTGCGCGCCCATTGGCGGTAGGCCTGCAACGTCCGTTGCGAATAGTGCCGAAGAAGAATCTCGTTCGTTAACCGCTGCAGGTATTCCCTCCAAGCCGCTTGCCGGCCCGCCAACTCCGCACCAGGATCCGTCATTCTTTCGAGACGTGCCACCATTTCAAGATAGATGCTCACGGCCGCAGCAGCCTGCCCCTGCTTTTCATGCGACTTCTTTCTTAATGCAAGCTGCTGCATAAATGACGGAAGACTCGCCGGATCCCCTGGGAGATAATTCCGTTTTTCACAGAACCTCAGATAGCAATTTAACCACTTCAAATAGTCGGACCGCTCCCTCTCGGACGCCTTCTGTGTGGCTAGGATGCGGTTGAATTCAGCGACATGTTTGGGCGAAAGGGTTTTCATGGGAAGAAGCGAAGCAGCGATCTTCACCGAACGGGAAGGTGTTGAATGGAACTCGGGCTCCCACCCCATCAGGCGAGTGGTTTGGAATGCGACTTATTCGAGCATCGCATGAACAATTCAGGCTACAGCCGTACCTCGATGCCCTTTTTGCGCATGTATTCCTTCACCTCGCGGATGGTGAATTCCCCAAAGTGGAAGATGGAAGCGGCCAGTACGGCATCAGCTTTACCTATGGTCACGGCCTCGACCAAATGGTCGAGCGTTCCCGCCCCGCCGGATGCAATGACCGGCACATTGACCGCTTCGGAAATTGCCCGGGTCAGATCCAGATCATAGCCATCCTTGGTGCCGTCGGCATCCATGCTGGTCAGCAGAATTTCCCCCGCCCCGCGCTGGGTGCCTTCGATCGCCCATTGGATCGCATCCAGTTCTGTAGGGTTGCGTCCACCGTGGGTGTAGACGCCCCACGTGCCGTCGCCCTTGCGGCGCGCATCAATCGCCAAAACCGTGCACTGGGAGCCGAACATGTCGGAGCATTCATTGAGAATGTCGGGATTGTTGATCGCCGCCGTATTGAACGAAACCTTGTCGGCACCAGCCTTGAGCATGCGGCGCACATCGGCCGCCGTGCGGATCCCGCCGCCGACGGTCAACGGCATAAATACCTGCTCCGCGCAGCGGCGGACAATGTCGACCATCGTCTCGCGGGCATCGCTCGATGCCGTAATGTCGAGAAAAGTCAGTTCGTCCGCGCCCTGCTCTTCGTACGCCTTGGCGCACTCCACCGGATCGCCCGCGTCGCGCAGATCCACAAAATTCACGCCTTTCACAACGCGCCCGCCGGTCACATCCAGGCAGGGTATGATTCGTTTAGCCAGCATTTATTACTTCCCGTTGAAAATTGAAAGAGCGGCATCATACACATTCTTCACCGGCACGCCACCCTGCGAGGCGCATTTCCTGCAATCTTCGATCTCGGGCGAAGCCGTAACGGCTTCGCCGCCGCGCTTACCGATCTTGATGCGCACCAGGCCAAATGGTGTTTCGACGGACTCGAAACTGCGATCCAGTACGGTGCGGTTCGTCAAATGTTCCCGGACTCCAAACGTGGTCGACTCACGGAAAATGAGATCGAGCATCCGCTCGCGATCGGCGGGAAGGCATAAAACAGTCAGCAAAATGCCTGATCGCTGTTTCTTCATGAAAACCGGTGTGGTGAATACATCAAGTGCGCCGGACTCAAGCAATTGATCGAAAAGACAACCGACTATTTCGGGAGTGCTGTCGTCTAGATTGCATTCCAGCACCAGGCATTCGTTTATGGTCTTATCCTCGGTTGATTCGTAGATGGTGGCACGTAAAAGGTTGGGGCGATGTCTCAGTTGGCGATGCCCGAAACTGTAGGCCGTTTGAGCGGCTAGGCTTCCAACATCCGGCAAAACGGCAGTTCGCCACACCGACAGCAACGCGGCACCGGTCGGCGTCACCAGCTCGAACGGTTCGTCAACCTGCTCGGTCGGGAAACCTTGCAGCATCCGCAGGGTGGCGGGTGCGGGATTCGGATAGGTGCCGTGCGCGCATTCGATCGTGCCGTGCCCCTGCGGCAGACTTCGGACTGAAACACCGCCAACATCTAGCTTATGCAAGGCCAGACAGCATCCGACAATATCGACGATCGAATCCATCGCCCCGACTTCATGAAAATGAATCTTTTCGATGTCGATGTTGTGGATCGCCGCCTCCGCCTCGCCGATCTTCTGGAAAACGGCCGAGGCATTTGCCTTTACGGCATCCGGCAGGTCGCTGGCACCAATCAGTTTCAGAATCGTGCTCAAGTGACGGCCATGGTGATGTTCGTGCTCGCCGTGATGATGCGGGTGGTGTCGATGCTCATGCACTTCCACCCGCGCCCGCACTCCACTCATGCCCTGTTCGACCACGTCCTCGACGATGATCTCGAATGGATCGATCTTGAGCGCCTTGAGTTCTTCGTTCAGCTCTTCGACAGGCACGCCCAATCCGATGAGTGCTCCGAGAATCATGTCCCCGCTCGCTCCGCCAATGCTCTCAAAATGCAGAATCCGTTTGTTCATAATGCGCGAGAGCATGGCAGGTTTTAGTCAGCACGCCAAGCCTGTAGCCGCGATCCCTCATTGAAGTCCGGATGCTCGAAGGCAGGTTTTGCCATTTTCGCCACGGCGCCTATATGCGGATTTTTCGGGGCGTTTACGCCAGAATCCATTTTGCGGCGTGCCCCGTTTCAAGTATGTTGCCCTCCATGAAAAAAATTGTGATTCTCATGTTGCTGACGGCCCCGGCAGTTGCGTTCTCTCAAAGCGACTTTCCGGAATCGGCAAAACAGCAATATGGAGAAATGGGCACGCTGGCGGCAGAATTTCTTGTGACGAACATGCCGGAACAGGATCGGAATACCTTGGACACCGCGTTCCTGATGGAAAATCTGGAACTGGCCCTAAAGGCCCGGACAACCTTTCCCTGGGCGAAGCTGGTTCCTGAAGAGCTTTTCCTCAACGATGTATTGCCCTATGCGGTGTTCAATGAACCTCGCGAACCGTGGCGGACGGATTTTTTCAAGAAAGTATCTGTAATTGTAAAGGATGCCGAAACGTCAACCGAAGCCGCCCAAAGGCTCAACCGGGATTTCTTCGATGCCGTTGGGGTCCACTACAGCACGGAGCGGGAACGTCCAGACCAAAGTCCGTCCGAATCGATGAAAACCGGCAATGCCTCCTGCACCGGGCTGTCCATCCTGCTGGTCGATGCCTGCCGGGCGGCAGGAATCCCCGCACGTGCCGTAGGCACCCCGAATTGGAGCAATAAGCATGGCAACCATACCTGGGTGGAGTTTTGGGATGAGGGATGGCATTTCATGGGCGCGGACGAATACACCACCGAAGGCCCCGACCATGGCTGGTTTGTTGCCGATGCCGGCGCCGCGATAGAGGATGTTCCCGAACATGCCATCTATGCCACCTCATGGAAGAAAACCGGGCTCCATTTCCCCATGGTCTGGGCAGAGGGCAACAAAACGGTGGCGGCGGTCAACATCACCTCCCGCTATGCGCAACCCACTCCGGCCTCGCCGGAGCTAGGGGTGCGACTCTACGCGCCGGACGGAACACGGGTTGCCCGAAAGGGTGCCCTGACCACGCCAGCGGGCATCGTGGTGCAATCCTTTCAAACCAAGGGGGAAGACGCCGATCTGAACGACATGCCGCGTCTATCCGTCACGCCTGGAAATTCCTATCGCATCCGGTTCGGCAATTATGAAACGAGCGTGTTTACCGCTAGGGACGGCTTCGATGAAATGAAAATCTCCCCAAAGGAATTGAGCGAAATCAAAGTCCTTCGAAAGGCGAAAATCTCCGACGAAATCCAAAGGATTTACAGGCGGCTGCTGGATCAAACGAGCCCGGAACGCGAATCCGAGATGGAAGCCAAGGCCATCGAGTTTGATGGCAAAACCATGAAATGGGAGGAACGGACCTTTGGCAAGGCCCCCGCAAACGGACACTGTCTTTGGATCTCCATGCATGGAGGCGGCAATGCACCGAGCGAGCTCAACGACCAGCAATGGCAAAACCAAGCCAACCTCTACCAGCCAAAGGAAGGAATCTACATCGCTCCCCGCGCGCCAACCGATACATGGAACCTTTGGCACGAGGCACATATCGATCCTATGTTTCAACGGCTGATCGAAGATTTTGTGGCGTTGCGTGGAGTCGATCCCAACCGGATCTATCTCATGGGCTACTCCGCCGGCGGTGATGGTGTATGGCAGTTGGCACCGCGCATGGCCGACCGCTTTGCCGCCGCTGCCATGATGGCGGGCCATCCCAATGAAAGTTCCGTTCTCGGACTCCGGAACCTGCCGTTTGCCATCTTTGTGGGCGCGGACGACAACGCCTACGACCGAAGCAAAGTGGTCGAGAAGAGGGCCAAGCAACTTGACAAGCTCCACAGAGAAGACAAGGACGGCTATGTCCATAGGACCCGGATCTACGACGGCATGGGACACTGGATGAACGGCAAGGACCAGGAGGCCCTGCCTTGGATGGAAGACTATGAGCGCAATCCATGGCCAACCAAAATCGTCTGGCTTCAGGACGATGTTATCCACAATCGCTTCTACTGGCTGAAACTTCCGGAAGGTTCCGCAACCAAGGGACAAAAGATCCTCGCGACCGTCGAACAGCAGCACATCGATCTCGAGGGCGACATTCCGTCCGGCATGCGCATCCGGCTTTCGGACGGCTTGATCAATCTGGACCAGCCGGTCACCGTAAACATCAATGGTGAACAACGTTTCTCCGATCGAGTCAAACGCGAATCCGGAGTGATCGAGGAAACGTTATCAGAGCGGCTGGATCCTGCCGCCGCCGCATGTGCTGAAATCGTCATTCCGTAACAAGCTGGCCGCGTCCCCCGGAGGCGGGGTCGCGGATCCCGCCCTACACCATCACCCAAAATTAACCAAACCGGCTTCGCGAAGACTAAAAAAATCGGTATGGGCGTGGTGGCGGCGGTGACCGATGACAATGTGATCGAGCACCTTGATGCCCATGACTTCCCCCGCGCCGACGAGCTGCTTGGTGACCTTGATGTCCTCAGCGGATGGTGCCGGGTCTCCGGAAGGATGGTTGTGGGCGAGGATGACGGCGGCGCAGGAATGCTGCAGTGCCCGTTTAAACAACTCGCGCGGATGCACCAGACTGCTGTTGAGCGTGCCTTCGCTGATCTGTTGCGGTTCACCAATTAACCGGTTTTTAGTATCGAGCATCAGCGCCCAAAACACCTCGTGCTGCAGGATGCGGGCGCGTTCACGCAAAACGGCGGCGGCCTGCTCCGGCGTGGTGACCATTGGATTTTCACCCACGCTTTCACGGGTCAGCCGCTGGGCCAGCTCCATCGCGGCCTTGATCATCTGCGCCTTAACAGGCCCGATGCTGTCGACCATTTGCAGTTCCTTAGCGGATGCACGGGCCAGTGCGGTCAGCGAACCGAAAGAAGAAAGAAGCCGCTGGGACACCTCGACCACGTTTATTCCGGTTGAGCCCGTGCGCAGTATCAGCGCCAGCAGAACCGCATCGGATACATTCTCGGCACCTACGCGTTCAAACTCCTCGCGCGGACGCAACTGGGCCGGCATATCGCAGACCCGTAACGGCGCCGGCTTGACCTCATAGGCCGCAATCACTTCTTTTTCCAATAATGACATACTTAAGAAGTACGTCCATTTAAAACAAAGGTCACGCCTTTAGTCGACGTTATTTCCCGGTAGACCCGAATCCGCCACTCCCACGGGTGGTTTCGGAGAGTTCCTCGACCATTTCATAGTAGATCGGGCTGCAGTCGCAGGCGACGACCTGGAAGAGGCGCTGGCCCTTTTCGGCGGTGTAGGCAAAATCCTTGATATTGTCGCACATGGCGATCAGCTCGCCGCGATAGCCACCGTCGATAAGTCCGATGGAATTAGCCATGCGCAACGGGGTCTTGGAGATACTGGAGCGCGGCATCAGGAAATAGGCGCGACCATCTTCCGGTTCGCAGGCAATGCCCAAATGGATGGGCTTGGTCTCTCCAGGGCGGATAACGGTATCTTCAAGCACGTAGAGATCGAGGCCGGCATCGCCTTCGTGAAAATGTCCGTGGTCGGAATAGGTGTCACGGGCGGTTTCGTTCAAGGGTTTGATTTTAAGATTCATCGTATAGTTCCTGTCTTGGGTTGTTTTAAAACAAGTAATCATAGTAGCTTCAGAGCCTCTTAACAACAAGGAGTGGATGATGTTGAAGTTGGCGATATTTGGATCGGGGTCGGGAACAAACTGCCAGGCGATCATCGATGCCATTGAAGCGGGCACGTTGAACGCGGAGATCAAGTGCGTGCTTTCGGACGTGCAGGACGCCTACATTCTGGAACGCGCCCGCAAACACAACATTCCGGCCATCTGGTTCGATTGTGCGCCCTTCAAAACCAAACTCGACGGCGAAGGGGAACAAAAGGTCCTGCAAATCCTGGAAGAACACGGCGTCGACTTCATCGCGCTGGCGGGTTTCATGCGGATCGTAAAGGACGGCCTGCTCAATGCCTATGCCGGCCGGATCATCAACATCCACCCGTCGCTGCTGCCGAGCTTTCCGGGGCTGGATGGCGGCAAGCAGGCATTCGAATACGGCGTAAAGTTTACCGGTTGCACCGTTCATTTCGTGGATGCCGGCGTCGATACCGGTGCCATCATCAACCAGAAATGCGTGGCCATCGAGGATTCAGATACGCTTGATTCGCTGATGACCAAGATCCATGCACAGGAACACATCGCCTATCCCGAATCGCTCCAATGGATCGCCGAGGGACAGATCAACTTTGAAGGCCGGCGCATTACACTGAAATAGGCTCCCCATGGAAGAACCACTCAAACTCGGATGGCGGGAATGGTGCGCGCTCCCGGATCTGGGCCTTCCGGCCATCAAGGTCAAGGTCGATACCGGGGCAAAGACCTCCTCCCTTCACGCATTCAAGGTGGAACCATTCACCGAAAACGGCGTCGGATATGTGCGATTCTGGCTACACCCACTGCAACGCAACGGGGATCTGGTATGCGAGTGCGTTGCGCCGATCAAGGATGAACGGATGGTGAGCGATTCCGGGGGGCATAAAGAAATGCGCTATATCATTGAAACGCAGGTTCGAATTGGCGATAAGGGCTGGCCGATCGATATGTCGCTGACCAACCGGGACACGATGCGATTCCGCATGCTACTGGGCCGCAGGGCGATGCAGGAACATGTCGTGGTGGATCCGGCCGCTTCCTATCTCAATGGCCGGCTGAAGGCGAAGAGGCTTTACGGCCTAATCTGATTTATTGGAGAAACCTGTTGATGAAAATCGCTTTGCTATCAAGAAACACGAAACTCTATTCGACCCGACGCATCCGCGAAGCGGCGGAGGCGCGCGGGCATGAAATACAGACGATCGACGTGCTGCGTGCCTACATGAACATTGCCTCCCACCATCCCACGATCCACTATAAAGGAGAAGCTCTTACGGGTTTCGACGCCGTTATTCCGCGTATCGGTGCATCGGTTACCTTCTACGGCGCGGCCGTATTGCGCCAGTTTGAAATGATGGGTGTCTACCCGCTGAACGAATCCGTAGCGATCACGCGTTCGCGCGATAAGCTGCGCTCCCTTCAGTTGCTCTCGCGCAAAGGGATCGGCCTGCCTGTAACCGGATTCGCCAGCAAGCCGGACGACATCAAGGACGTGATCAAGATGGTCGGCGGTGCTCCACTGGTCGTAAAACTGCTGGAAGGCACGCAGGGCATCGGCGTGGTTTTGGCCGAAACCCAGAAAGCCGCCGAAAGCGTAATTGAGGGCTTCATGGGCGTGAAGGCCAACATCCTGGTGCAGGAATACATCAAGGAATCCAAGGGGGCCGATATCCGCTGCTTCGTGATTGGCGGCAAGGTCGTCGCAGCGATGCAACGCACAGCAGCTCCAGGAGAATTTCGATCCAATCTGCACCGGGGCGGCTCCTCCTCCCTCATCCGCATCACCCCGGAGGAGCGTTCAACCGCCGTACGCGCAGCCAGGATCATGGGACTTAACGTGGCAGGGGTTGATCTGTTGCGTTCCAACCATGGACCCGTAATCATGGAGGTCAATTCCAGCCCCGGACTGGAGGGCATTGAAAAGGCGACGGGTAAGGATATTGCAGACCAGATCATCGATTACATCGAGAAAAACGCAAAAGCCGGAAAAACCAAAACGAAGGGTCAGGGGTGATGCAGTCGGCCCTGACCATTGGCGGCCATATCAATCCTTCCAAAGTTTAGATGAGCTAGCAGCAACCGCCTCACGTCCACCACACTTTTTGCCCCAGCCTTTTGCACCCCGCCTATAATAGACTTTTACATCGTCGGCAGAATTGAAAATGCCCGTACCCAACGTAGGCATGTTTCCCAGAAAACAAACCCGCTTCAGGTCGCTACAACAGGTAAACGCAAAATCACCGATAGAGGAGACGCCGGCGGGTATCGTCACGTTCCTCAAGGCGGAACAACGGGAAAATGCACGCCCGCCAATGGAGGTGACGCTGTCGGGTATAGCATAATTGCCTTCCAAGCTTGTGGGTGAACAAAGAAGCGTAGACATGGATTTATCAAACAGCACGCCTTTTGCGCAGGTGCAGTAGTGGGTATTGTCTGCATCGACAGTTATACTCGTCAGGTTACGACAAAGACAAAATGCCTGATCGCCAATGGAAGTGACGCTGTCGGGAATAGTCACGCTCGTCAGGGAACAATTCCAAAACGCACCCTTACCAATGGAGACGACGCTATCGGGCATAGTCACACTCGTCAGTCCGGAGCAGTAGAACGCATGATCGCCAATGGAAGTGACGCTATCGGGAACAGCATAATTACCATCCAAACCTGCTGGGAAACAGAGAAGCGTAGCCATGGATTTATCAAACAACACATCTCCTGAGCAGATGAAGTTGGTATTGTTTACATCCACAGTTATGCTGGTTAGGCGGGAACAGCGGCCAAACGCCATATCGCCAATGGAGGTGACACTGGCAGGGAGCCGCACACTCGTCATGGAACAATTCTCAAACGCCTCCTTGCCAATGGAGGCAACGCTGTCGGGGATATACAAGCTCGTCAGGCCGGTACTGTAAAACGCGTCATCGCCAATGGAAATCACTCCGCTACCGATCCTCACGCTAGTCAGGCTGGAACAACAGAAGAACGCATAACCATCAATGGAAGTGACGCTGTCGGGAATAGTCACGCTCGTCAGGCCGGGACATTCGGCAAACGCCCTCCTGCCAATAACATTGACAGGAAGGCCCTTAATTGTTCCGGGAATAGTTACATCGCCGCCGCCACCGGTGTATTTGGTGATGATGACGGCCGAGCCATTGCTTGCATACTTGAAGTCGCCGCGCGAGCCGGCGAGACTCGGTGATGCGGCAAAACAGGCCAGCGCGGCCAAAGCCGCTCCCAAGGTCTTTGTCCGTTTGGTCCTCACATCTTCTCCTTTATGCTTCTACAGAAATCTTTTCCGACCACTAACGGAAATAAAAACATGTTATTGTGAAAACACAACCGAAATATTTCAAATATGCATTATATCCCCTTGATTAAGCTGAATTAACTCCATTGCTGGATCCCATGCAAAAGAGAAAACTGCCATCCTCTCCGTACCAAAAAGGAAGAAGGCATTCCATGGAATGAAAATGTAATCACAATTCACGAAACAAGAAAGAATCCAAACCGAAATAGCACTGCGCTCATAAAGCTTGTACATCTCGATGGATTTGAACGATAAAAACAACAACAGAGGAGGATGGATGCACGCAATTGAAGGATGACGCATTTTCGTTCACTCAGATCTGAAGGACAGCATGAAAGTACTGGCTAACCATCGCTAAGATTTGAAGAAAACATGGTTGCAACCGAATCAAATTTTATCCACAAGGTCTAAAAAACATAAAACGACGCTATGCAAACACCATTATCCATCGGCAGTCAGCCCGTTGCAGCGGGAACGCGCGGAACCATCCACCTCCCCCTGCCCTATTTTTATACCCATTCCCCAACCACCATGCCGATCCATGTGGTACGCGGGCGGCATCCCGGCCCAAGCCTGCTGGTGACATCCGCGATTCATGGCGACGAACTCAACGGCGTTGAAATCATCCGCCGGCTGCTGGGCAACAAGTCACTAAACCGCATTAAGGGAACCTTGATTCTAATTCCTGTGGTCAATGTATTCGGTTTTGTCGGGCAATCACGCTACCTCCCGGACCGCCGCGACCTTAACCGCTCATTTCCAGGCTCCCCCAAAGGTTCTATGGCAGCCCGGCTGGCGAATCTTCTGGTGACCGAAATACTGCCGGCATGCACCCATCTAGTCGACTTGCACACGGGTGCCATTGGCAGAGAGAACCTGCCCCAGATCCGCGGATGCTTCAATGGCAACACAGAACTGGCGGAAATGGCCCATGCCTTCAATACGCCAGTGGTGCTCGATCTCGGACTTCGCCCTGGAACGCTGCGCGAAGCAGCGCACCATTGCGGCATCCCCAGCCTGGTCTACGAAGCCGGCGAAGCCCTGCGCTTCGACGAAGTTTCGATCCGCGCCGGCGTGTCGGGAACCCTCAATGTGATGTCCCACCTCGGCATGATCCGAAAGCGAATTTCCAGCAAGGGACATCATCCTATTGTTGCTAAAAGCACCCAGTGGGTTCGGGCGCCGCAAAGCGGCGTGACCCGCTCTCTGGTCACGCTGGGAGCAAAAGTTTCAGCGGGCCAAAAGCTGGCCTACATCAGCGATCCGTTCGGAGAACATGAAGAAGGTCTCGACAGTCCGGTCTCGGGTATTGTGATCGGCCGGACCCGGCTTCCGCTGGTACACGAAGGCGAGGCCGTTTTTCATATCGCCAAGTTTACGCAAACGACCGAGGCTGCCGAAAACATTGAAAGCTTCCAGGATGCGTTCGATCCCGTTAGCGGCACTTCGGACAGCGAAGAACCCCCGCTCGTCTAGACGAGCAGATCATCTTCTTCCGGTTCGTGGTGGCGCTCCTTCAACTGTACCGGATCCCATCTGAAGTGACTGAGGATGAATGAGATCAAGCGGGTGGAGAACAGGATACCGCCCCCAATGCACAGCAATGCAACTACCGGATAGTTCTCGTAGGCTTCGCGGAATTCATTCTTCAGCGCTCCGCCTACCATGATCAGCAGAATCACCGGCGTAACAAAACGTATGACGATGTCCCAAACCGGCCACAGCCGTACACTGGAAACACTGTTGACGTGCTTTCGCATCACTCCGGCTTTAAGGATCCATCCCACTAGAATACATTCCAGGATGCCCCCGATGATCAGCGCGTAGTTGTTAATGAAGTGGTCAACAATATCGAGAATGAATAAACCGGCACGAGTGCAGAAGACCACACTGCCGAGTAATCCGATTGCGCAAATAATGGACGTGGCTGTTTTCCGCCTGATCTTAAATTTATCGCAAACCGAACAGGAAAACGCCTCGGTAAGGGAAATCGCCGAAGAGAGTCCTGCCACAATCAGCACAAGAAAGAACAGGGTTCCGAAAATTCGATTCCCGGCCGGAAGCTGATTGATGGCTTCCGGATACACGACAAAAGCCAGTCCCGGTCCGCCGGTAATCGCATCGGCAAAATCAACTCCCTTGGCCTGCGCCATATAGCCGATCGTACCAAAAACGGCAAAACCGGTAATGAACGAATAGAGGCAGTTGAGAACGCATGTCGTAAGCGCATTCCCTACAATATCGGTCTTCTTAGGCAGGTAGCTGGCATAGGTAATCATGATCCCGAAACCCAGAGAGAGCGTAAAAAATATCTGCCCGAATGCCGCCACCCACACCGCACGACCTGAATCCGTGGCGAGACTGATCTTGGAGAAATCGCAATGGAGATAGTTTTCCTTGATCGCGCTTAAGGCGCCGGGAAGCTGCAGGGACCATCCCACCAGCACCAGCGTGAGAACAAACAACAGCGGCATGAAAATCATGCTGGCCTTCTCGATACCGTGACTGACTTCCCGGAAACAGATAAACCACACGATGAACCAGGTAAGCACCGTGGTGCCCAGAATCGACCAGCGAATCCCCCCCAAGTCAAAGGGACCTGAACTGGCCTCCAGGAACTGGTCCATGAAGAACGCCCCGGTATCGCCCCCCCAGGAAAGGTTGAGCGAGAAACAGAAATAATTCATGCACCAGCCGATTACAGCGGCATAGAACAGGTTTATTCCAAAAAACGCCACAACCGGCATCCACCAGCCCAACGGTTCCCACAGCGGATTAATCCGGGCAAATGCCAGCGGTGGAGAAGATTTTTCGCGATGGCCGAGCGCATACTCAAGAATCATGAGCGGGATCCCGGCCACAATGAGAGCAACCGTGTAAGGAACCAGAAACGCTCCACCGCCGTTTTCATAGGCCATGTAGCCGAAGCGCCAAATGTTCCCCAGTCCGACCGCCGACCCGATGGCGGCCAGCAGGAATCCCACCTTGCTACCCCATACACTCCGCTTAGACATTCTAATTTATTGTTAGTTGCGGTGACGGAAAGTGATACGTCCTTTTTCCAGGTCGTATGGTGAAATTTCAACGGTCACGCGATCGCCCACGGCGATACGGATGAAGTGCTTACGCATCTTACCGGAAATATGCGCAAGGATCTCATGCCCATTTTCCAGTTCAACCCGGTACATGGTGGCCGGCAGTACTTTTTTGACTACACCTTCCGCCTCGATTACGTCTTCTTTAGCCATAATGCTCCTTCACAAAATTAAGAAGGAGCATGCTACACGGTTGGAATTGCTTTGCAACCCTAACTATTCCTGCTTTTAGTGCGAATCCAGATCGTTTCGTTTTTCGATCAGTTGTTCAACAATGGCCGGATCGGCCAAGGTGGAAATATCTCCGAGGCTATCGGTTTCCATGCTGGCAATCTTCCGCAGGATTCGTCGCATGATTTTTCCAGAGCGCGTTTTCGGCAATCCAGGTGCAATCAATATCTGGTCAGGCACAGCGATCGGTCCGATATGGGTTCGGACTTCGTTACGCAACTCCCCGATCAGTCCGGCATCGGCATCGAATCCCTCCTTGACAATGACATAGGCAAAGATTCCCTGTCCCTTGATTTCGTGCGGGAAGCCGACCACGGCCGCTTCGGCGCAACCGGGGTGACTGACCAATGCACTTTCGACTTCGGCCGTTCCCATTCGGTGGCCGGATACGTTGATAACATCATCAACCCGACCGGTTATCCAGTAATAGCCGTCTTCATCCCGTTTGCATCCATCACCGGTGAGATAGTAGCCGGGGAATGGATTGAGGTACGTCTGGGCAAAACGAACGTGGTCGCCCTGGATCGTTCTCGCCATGGCGGGCCATGGACGCTTAATGGCCAGCAACCCGGAAACGCCGTTTCCTTCCACCTCGTTTCCCTGCTCATCCAGGAGCACCGGCTCGATGCCGAAAAAGGGGAATGTGGCCGACCCCGGCTTGGTACTGGTTGAGCCGGGCAACGGCGTAATCATGATGCCGCCGGTTTCGGTCTGCCACCAGGTATCGACGATGTTGCACCGTCCTTCGCCGACCACATTGTAGTACCACTGCCAGCTTTCCGGATTGATCGGTTCACCAACGGATCCGAGAACGCGCAGACTGGAACGGTCATATTTTTTTACAAACTCATCCCCCAACCGCGCTATGGCGCGGATGGCCGTTGGCGCCGTATAAAACTGGGTAATCTTCAGGCGTTCCACCATATCCCAATAGCGCCCGGCATCCGGATACGTGGGAATCGATTCAAACATGACCGTTGTTGCCCCGTTGGCCAGCGGTCCGTAAACGACATAGCTGTGCCCCGTGATCCATCCAATATCGGCGACACATGCAAAGATATCATCCTCCCGATAATCGAACACATACCGATGGGTCAGCATCGCGTAAAGCAGATAGCCCGCACTGGTGTGGGAAATCCCTTTCGGCTTTCCCGTCGAACCGGAAGTATAGAGAAGAAAAAGGGTATCCTCGCTGTCCATGTGCTCAACCGGACAATAGGGTCGCTCGTTTTGCATGGCAGCACCCAGATCAATATCGCGTGGTTCGTAGAAAGGAACCTTGCTGCCGGTGTGGCGGACCATGAAAACGTGTTTCACTGTCGGACAGGCCATGACGGCCTCATCAACCGGCCGCTTGAGCGGGATGCTTTTTCGTCCACGGCGGCCCTCATCGGCGGTGATGACCGCTTTGCATCGGGCATCCTGAATGCGGTCGCGCAAAGCTTCGGCACTGAATCCGGCAAAAACGACACTGTGCACGGCACCGATGCGGGCACAAGCCAGCATCGCGAAAGCAGCTTCAGGAATCATCGGCATGTAAATCGCAACACGATCGCCCTTGCGGATGCCATTATGCCTGAGAACATTGGCCAGTCGGCAAACTTCCCGCTGTAGCTCGCGATAGGTGATTCTACGCACATCTCCCGGCTCATCCCCTTCCCACAGAATAGCCACCTTCTCGCTACGCTCCTCGATATGGCGATCTACGCAGTTGTAGCAGACATTGAGTTTTCCGCCTAAAAACCAAGCGTTCATTGCATGGGTGAAGTCGCAATCGCTGGTTTGGGAGAACTCGTGAAACCAGTCGATATTCGTTTTGGCCTGTTCCGCCCAGAAAACATCGGAATGTTCCAGACTTTGTTTGTACATTTCCCGATAGCTTTCAAGGCTGGGGAAATAGGCTCCCTCACTGACGCGTTGCGGCGGACCGTAAACCGGTTCGTTACTGCTCTGTTCTGCCATGATCATGTACCTCCGTGTTTAAACCCAAAAATACATAATAATACCGATCACCTTTTAGGTAAATTATTTTTTATCCATATATAATAACAGCACCTGCTGATTGCAGATGCGCACGATAAGGAACAAGACCGGTACTGCGAAAACCAAGAGCAAGCTCTCAGCGAATCATCGACGTTGCTTATGCTTCGTTTTCGCCACGGAGTGGAATACTGCGCTTATACAGGTTAATGTAGCGCTGGATTCGTGTAGACAGATCTTTTTGTTTGTTGGCTTTGGCCACTTTGAGGGCTTTCTTCGCCCACTCGGTCGCTTCAGTAAAGTGCTGAAGCTCTGCATATGCGGCACTGATGAGTACCAGAGTCAACGCATCGTTCTGCCCGGTAACATCAAGAAGCTTCTGGGCATATTCGAGCGCCTCATGGCCATTTCGTTCATCCGGATTTTCATCGGTGGCAAGAATCAGAATCAACTCGCGCAACGCGGCGGTATCACGCGGATTGACGTGCAACTTCTTGCGGGCACGCTCGCTCTTGGAGGCATCTTCCAGCGCCTCCATGTTGAATTCGACATCGTCCAATGCGGAATGCTCGAGATCAACCGCAATGTTTTCCTCTTCAAATTTCTTCTTAAGGAAAGGTTTATCGATCGCATTGGCGTATGCTTCCTCGGGCGTAATGATGCCGCGTTTAACCAGACCAAGCAGATCATCGGCAAACGTACACATGCCGACATTCCGGCCGGTTTGCATAAGGGAAGGAATTTGGTGCGTCTTGCCTTCACGGATATTGGCTGCCACAGCAGGCGTGACCACCAGAATTTCAGCAGCGGCGATTCGACCTCCACCAATCCGCCTGCAGAGCGTTTGAGCAATCACTCCCTTGAGCGCGTCTGCAAGCATCGTGCGGATCTGGTTTTGCCGATCCGCAGGAAACTTATCGATGATACGATCAACCGTGGTCGCAGCGGTGTTGGTATGCAACGTTCCAAAAACCAAGTGGCCGGTTTCCGCGGTTTCAATGGCAATTTCCATGGTTTCCAGGTCGCGCATTTCACCGACGAGAACAATATCAGGATCTTCACGCAAAGCAGCACGCAGGGCGCTGGCAAAGCTCTTGGTATGCACATGCACCTCGCGTTGATTCACCAGACATCCCATCGAACGGTGCTTGAATTCGATCGGATCCTCAATCGTGATCAAATGCTGCCGGCGCGTACGGTTGATCAGGTCAACCATGGCCGCGAGAGTGGTGGATTTACCACTTCCCGTAGGTCCGGTAACAATCACCAACCCCTTGTTCATAAAGCAGAACGCACGAATTCCCTCCGGAATGTTGAGCTCTTCAAAGGTTGGAATGCGGGAAGGAATCTGTCGCATGACGCAACCGACACCTTCGTGGTCCAAAAAAATGTTTACACGAAAGCGGGCCGCCCCGGGCAGATCGTAGGCAAAGTCGGTATCCCAGGTTTGCTCCAGCTCCTCGATATTCCGGTCAGGGGTAAATTCATAAAGCAGTTCGCGAAGCTCTTCTTCAGTGAATTTTTCGGTCCCCCGCTGAAAATGCATTTCACCATCAATACGGAAGCAGGGCTGATGGTTGGTGGAAAGGTGAATGTCGCTTGCGCCTTCCTTAAGCATTTCCTCGAGCATATGATCTATTTTTTTCATGGAGTACCCTTAAATGTTGCATATGGAGATTAGCAACTATGGTGCCACCTTAGGAACAATGAAACAAAACAGGATGTTTTTTACCGCCCAATCCCTTCACGGATCGTACGGCTAAGCGCTCGCCAGTCCAGCGGTTTGGCCATATATGCCGTATGACCAAGCCGGCCGAGATCTTCCCCATCCACCTTTTCCATGTATCCACTGCAAAGGATCGCAGGAATATCATTGCGAACAGCCATGACCTCCCGGATCAACTCATGACCGTTCATTTGCGGCATGCTGTAGTCGGTCACCAAGGCATCGAATCCATCCGGATCCTGTTTGAATATCTCGATGGCCCGCTTGCCGTTCGTCGCGGTCACAATGGTATATCCGTAGGATTCGAGAATTTCACGCCCCATGGAAAGTATGGTCTGATCATCATCCACAAAGAGCAGGCGGCCACAACCGGTTTCGCGCTCTGTCCCGCTGTTTACATTCGCCTTTTTCGCTTCAACGGGTTTTCCCGACAGCAACGGGAAATACAACGTAAACGTTGTGCCCTGCCCCTCCTCGCTCCGCACAGTGATGACTCCCTGATGCTTCCGCACGATACCATGCACAATGGACAAACCGAACCCCGTCCCCTCGCCCGATTTTTTCGTGGTAAAATAAGGTTCAAAGATCCGGTCCTGTACTTCAGCTGACATACCGCAACCCGTATCACTCACCATCAGGCAGGCGTAAGGCCCCGCCGGAAGTTCGAGGGCCTGCTCGAGCGGATTCTTATCCGAGGCGACCACTTCCTTGAGCGAAACCGACAATGATCCTGCTCCGTCCCGACCCAGGGCATGTACCGCATTGGTACAAAGATTGACGATGACCTGCTGAAGCTGTGTGGTATCTCCCTGTATCGGGCCGCAATCCGGATCGATGTCCTTTTGGAGGGTAATGTTCTTCTTCATGGTGGTTTGCACCAGACTGAGCGAATCCTCAATAATCGGCTGAAGCTCCAGCGCGTGGAATTGCTGTTCTTCTTGCCGGCTGAAGGTGAGAATCTGACGCACCAGTTTGGCCGCACGGTCTCCGGCCTTGAGGATTTCCTGCAGATACTTGTAGGTCTTGCTGTCCTCTTCCACCGTATTCAGACAAAGCGCCACGTAACCGAGAATTGCCGTGAGGATATTGTTGAAGTCATGGGACACCCCGCCGGCCAGCTCGCCAACCGCATTCATTTTCTGTTGCTGGCGCAGGTGTTTTTCAATGGCCATTTCCTGGGTGATGTCACGACTGATCTCCACATAGTTCACCACCTCGTCGTTCGCATCGCGGATGGGATAAATGACCCCATCTACATGGTAAAGGTCCCCATCCTTCCTACGATTCGTGAAACGGCCTTCCCAGGTATTGCCGGCCGAAATGGTTGTCCACAGTTCCTTGTAGAAGGCCTCATCGTGCTGGCCACTTTGCACCAGGGCCGGAGATTCGCCGACAGCCTCGCTGGACGAATAGCCGGAAATTGTTTCAAAGGCGGCGTTCACATACAGAATGCGTCCTTTGACATCGGTGATCATGATCGACTCGGTAGACTGCTCCACGGCCACCGCCAAACGCCGCATTTCCTGCTCCATCTCTATGCGCTTGGTAAAATCCCGGCTGATGCCAATCATCCCCGAAGATCCCGCCGAGGATTCCAGATAGGGTATCTTGACGGTATCGTGGTAGACTTTCTTTCCTGTGGCGTTGTCCACCCATCCTTCGGTCTCGACCGTTTCACCATTTGCAAGAACCCTCAGGTCCTCCATATGCAAGCTCTGCGCAACCTCGTTCTTCAGTACTTCAGCCGCCGTGCGGCCATAGATATGGCTGGGATCCGACCCGACAAACTCGGCGTAGGCCTTGTTGCAGCCAATGTACAGACCGCGGTTGTCTTTCACATAAATCGGATCGGGAAGCGAATCAATCAGACAGTGCATCAACGCCTGTTGCTCAACAAGACGGCGCCCCACCTGTATACGCGCAAGCAACTCACCGCTGTCGAAGGGTTTCTTGATGAAATCATCCGCTCCGGCCGCAAAACCTTCAAGAACGTCTTCCTTATCCGTTTTAGCCGTCAACAGGATCACATAGATCGGAATCGGATTTTCAAGTTCGCGAATCTTGCGGCACAGCTCAATGCCACTCATGCCGGGCATCATCCAGTCGATCAGCGCCAGCTTTGGAGGATCATCCTGCTGCAGCGCCTCCCAGGCCTTATCACCATTCTCGGCAACAACGGCATCGTATCCCGCCTTTACGAGAGTTTTTTTCAAGAGCGTTCGAGAAAATGCGTTGTCTTCAGCAATCAGAATTTTCATTACAGGGTCTCCACTCGGAGCGTGCGCGAGCGGTAACGCTACTCCACGGCCTCGGATACTGGCAAATCGGCATTAAGGGTTCAATTTATTTCACAACACAAGCCCATAGCAAAAACGCACCGACGTATGAATACTGATCGGTGCGTAAAGCATGGCATCGGAACATAGCCACAGGTCTAACCATACATGTGATCCGTATCGTCGACCACTTCCTTTACCTCTGGTACCCGTTCTTTAAGCAGTGCCTCGATACCGTTCTTCATCGTCATACGTGCGCCGGGGCATCCTTTGCAGCCGCCTTCCAGCTCGATGAAAACCACACCGTGTTCCACCTTTGTTACGGTTCCGCCTCCGCCATGGGAAGCCAGCGCCGGCGAGACTTCCTCGTCCATGACCACATTGACGGCGTCCAAGATTTCCTGATCTGTCATTGCTTCACCTCTTTGTTGTTAAAGCTTTTTAAAACAGCACTTGCAACCAATGCAAGCAATACCGTGCCGGCGATGATCGCACCCAACCATCCCATCAGCGACAGAATCGTCATAATCACCCCGGCAATCATCACACCCAGAAGAATAAAGAGCATCGACTTCCAAAACGGCAAGCCCATCAGAAAAGCGGCCATCGCCCCCGTCCATGCGCCGGTCACCGGTAGTGGAATCGCCACAAAAATCGTCAACCCAAGCTCTTCATACTTCTCGATATTCGCACTTTTGCTACGGGTCCGTGCAAACAGCCAATCAATAAACGTCTTGCCCAGCTTGAAGCGCATCAGGAAGTTCGAGAGGGGGCCCAGCAATAGGAGAATGAATGGGATGGGCAGCATGTTTCCGACAACCGCGACCGCATACACCATCAGGGATCGCTTTACCTTTGCCGATGTTTCCAGCGCACCCGTATCGTAAAGAATGTGTCCAACCGGCACCGCACCACGCAATTCCACAATCGGCAATGTGGAAATCGCCGCAATCGCTACAGGGCGGCTAACGCCTCGTTCTTCCAGCTGGAGAGCAATCCGCTCCCCGATATGCGGTTTCTGGTCTTCGACACCGGAACCTGCGGAAGATGCGTCAACCGAGGCAATCTCGGCTCGGCCGCACACGGCAAGCAGCAGGAAGAACACTGCAACCATCTGGAAGAGTCGCTTCATACGCTAACCATCTTGTCGGCACGGTAGGACGAGCGGACCAGCGGACCGGATGCGACGGCATCGAATCCAATACGATAAGCCTCATCTTCGAAATCAACAAACTCCCGTGGAGTCACAAAGCGCTTGGTATGGGCGTGGTCGCGCGTCGGAGCCATGTACTGTCCGATCGTCAGCAACCGGACACCGTTGTCGTAAAGATCCTGCATGGTTTCGGAAACCTCTTCATTGGTTTCACCAAGACCGAGCATAATACCCGATTTCACCTTGATCGCGCCGTCGCCGTATTCCGACGCATAACGGAGAATCGACATGGAGCGTTCATACGTTGCGCCCGAACGGATCGAGCGTTGGAGACGCTTCACGGTTTCAATGTTATGATTGAATACGATCGGTCCTGCATCGAGCACCTTGTAGAGACTTTCCTTACGCCCCCAGAAATCCGGCGTCAGCACTTCCACTGTGATTCCGGGCACACGCTCCTTCACCGCCGAAATGGTCTGGGCAAAGATTTCCGACCCGCCATCCAGCACGTCATCGCGCGTTACGCTGGTGATGACCACGTGTTTCAGGTTCATCTTCTCAACAGCGTCGGCCACGCGACGGGGTTCATCGGTGTCCAACCCCTCCGGCTTCCCGGTGGCGATCGAACAGAAACGGCAATCCCGTGTACAGATGTTGCCTAGAATCATTACGGTCGCCGTGCCATGATTCCAGCACTCGTGGCGGTTCGGGCACTTGGCGTCCTCGCAAACGGTATGCAGCCCGTTTTTCTTCAAAGCGCGATGCGTTTCCGCATATTCCTTATCGGTCTGAATCGGACGACGCATCCAGTCGGGAATGCGGGCCGGCCTTACATCGGTCTCTGTACTCATAAAAATCTCCGTTTCCCCTAAATTTATGGGTTCTTTCGGCAAATCAGCGGCGAACATAGCAGAACTCTGTCTGGGCAAAACAAAAAATAGTAATTTTGAAGAGCCTCACCTTGATTAATTCTGTTTTTCGAGCCACTTAGCGGCCAGCCACAGGAACGGTTTCTGACCGTGTAGATCACCCAGAACACGGGACCGTGCCGGTGGCGCCAGCCTCCCCTTTGCCATGCAGTTGCTCAATGATCGATCGCTTAGCCCGATTGTTCGGAAAACCGCGTTCGAAATCGCCTTGAAGAAAGACGGCGTCGACCCCGAACTGGCGGAAAAAGTCGCTCTGGATACAACGGGAAAAGACAGCTTTATCAGGATCGCGGCCCTGCCCTTTCTGACCAAACAGGATCCTTTTCCCACCGATGCGTTTTCCTCTTGCCTGACCGACCCGGAAACCAGCCGAAACGCGGCCGACACTTTGAAGAATCTTTTCGCCAGCATCCTTCGCTCGACAAAGGACAACCCCGTTCAACGGAAACAATGGATGGAAACCGTTTCTCCGCTGATCCCCGTTTTGGAAGACCTCGCCGAACAGCTCAAGGACTACGAGGCGAAAAACGCGATCGCCGCCCTTGAAAAAGTCTGCGAACTGGAAACCGCCGAAACGCCCTGAGCCCTGGAACCGGAAAACAGGATGCCATCCCGGATTTATTAGGAAGCGATGCCTCGGGAACAAACGAGCCCCCGGATCCGCTCAGCCTTTCATCGTTTCGATCATCTTGGCCAGCTTTTCGCTCTTTTCCCGCAGTTCTTCCTGGCGTTTTTCCTGAACGGAGACCACTTCCTTCGGCGCACGGTTCACAAAGTTTTCGTTGGAAAGCTTTTGCTTCACGTTGGCCAGATGCCCGTTCACTTCGCTCAACTCTTTGGTTAGCTTCTCGATCTCGGCGTCGACATCGACCAACCCTTCGATCGACATGTAGACCGCCCCCAGTGTGCTGATGCCGCTCGGCATCGCGCCCTGGGGTGTAAAGTTGACATCAACCTGAATACTTTCGGCCTTGAGGGCCGCCATGATCGATTCCTTGTCGTCCTCGATCTGCTGGGCATATTCGGCGTTGCCGGCGCGCACGCAGAACCTGGCTTCCTGCTTGTTAGCCAGATTGTATTCCGCCCGCAGAATGCGGCCGACGCGCACGAGGTCGTGCTTTCCGTCAACATACTTTACGATGGCAGGGTTGATGCCGGACGCAATCGCATTTTCCGGCCACGGGGCAACCATGATACTTTCATCTTCGTGGTTATATCCCATGCCATGCCACAGCTCTTCGGTCTGGAACGGCATGAACGGATGCAGCAGGCGCAACGACGTCGAGAAGGTGAAGTGCATCACCTGCAATGTGTGCTTCTTCTGTTCCGGCGAACCCTTGTAGAGGATCGGCTTGGCATATTCCAGATACCAGTCGCAGTAGCTGTGCCAGAAGAAATCATAGAGCGCCAGCGTCGCATCGTTAAAGCGGTAGCGTTGCAGATTGTCGTTTACCGACGCAATCGCCTCGTTAAGCTTGGCCAGCAGATGCTGGTCGTCCGGAGTCAGATCATCATTGCTGAAGGTCAGGTCCTTAACGTCGAATCCTTCCGAATGCATCTCCATGAAACGCGCGGCATTCCATATCTTGGTGCCGAAGTTGCGGCCAATCTCGAACTTTTCATCGTTGATGTAAACGTCCTGCCCGGTCGCCGTAATCATCAGCAGCGAGAAGCGCAGTGCGTCGGAACTGTATTTTTCGATGATGTCGAGCGGGTCAATGGAATTACCCAGGCTCTTCGACATCTTGCGGCCCTGGTCGTCGCGTACGGTGCCGTGGATGTAGACGGTATCGAACGGAATGTCGCCCATCACTTCCAGACCGGACATGATCATGCGCGCTACCCAGAAGAAAATGATTTCGTTGCCGGTAACAAGCGTCTTGGATGGATAGTAGAAGTTCAGGTCGTCGTTCTGGGCCGGCCAGTTGAACACGCTGAAAGGCCAGAGCCACGAGGAAAACCACGTGTCCAATACGTCCTCGTCCTGACGAACGTTGGACGACGAACATTTCGGGCAGGATGTTGCCGACGTTTTTGCAGCCCACTCGTGATTGCAGTCGTCACAATAGAAAATCGGGATGCGGTGGCCCCACCAGATCTGGCGCGAGATGCACCAGTCGCGGATGTTTTCCATCCAGTTCATGTAGGTATTGTTCCAGCGTTCGGGAACAAACTTAATCCGGCCATCGTTCACGGCTTCGATCGCCGGGCGCGCCAGTGGCTTCATCTTAACGAACCACTGCGGGGAAAGGCGCGGTTCAACGACCGTATCGCAACGATAGCAGTGGCCGACCGCATGATGATGCACCTCGACCTTTTCGACCAGCCCGCCGGCCTTGAGATCTTCCATCAACTGTTTGCGGCATTCAAAGCGGTCCATACCTTCATACGGGCCGGCATTCTCGTTCATGATCCCGGTATCGGTCATCACATTGATCTGTGGCAGCTCATGCCGCAATCCCATTTCAAAGTCGTTCGGGTCGTGGGCCGGTGTGATCTTCACGAGACCGGTACCGAATTCCGGATCGACGTAGTCGTCGGCAATGATCGGAATTTCACGGTTCGTGATCGGCAGGACAATCACTTGCCCGATCAAGTCTGTATAGCGTTCGTCGCGGGGATTAACCGCAACCGCCGTGTCGCCCAGCATGGTTTCGGGGCGCGTGGTGGCCACAACAATGCGTTGCTTTTTACCCTTTACGGCATAGCGCAGATGGTAGAGCGCACCTTCCACATCAACGTGTTCGCTTTCTTCGTCCGACAGTGCGGTTTCACAGCGCGGGCACCAGTTGATGATGCGGCTTCCGCGATAGATCAGACCCTTGTCGTAGAGGCGGCAAAAGATTTCGAGAACGGCCTCGCTCAGACCTTCATCCATCGTAAAACGTTCGCGTTCCCAGTCGCACGAAGCGCCGAGCTTCTTAAGCTGATTGGAGATGGTGGAACCGTATTCATGCTTCCACTCCCAAACGCGCTCGATAAATTTATCGCGGCCGAGGTCGTCGCGGGTTTTGCCCTCTTTCTTCAGCGCGCGTTCCACCACGTTTTGCGTAGCGATACCGGCGTGATCGGTTCCAGGAACCCATACGGTATTCTTGCCCTGCATGCGGGCGACGCGCGTGAGCACATCCTGGATGTTGTTATTGAGGGCATGGCCCATGTGCAGGATACCGGTTACGTTCGGCGGCGGAATAACGATGCAGAACGGATCCCCCCCATTGCCGCTTTCGTTATGAAAACGTCCGTCGGCCATCCATTTCTGATACCACTTTTCTTCAACCTGCTTCGGCTCATATGTTTTTGATAGTTCTGCCATAATTTCAATCCAGCTGTTGTATGTAAAACGGGTAATTTCGTGACGAGTGAGTCGTGAAACGTGAGTTTTGATCACGTTTCACGCATCACTTTTCCTCATCAAGGAACAGCTTGTATTCCACGCCGTCGACGAGGGCTTCCCAGGAGGCTTCGATGATATTTTCCGAGACGCCGACCGTGCCCCACGACTGGTCTCCATCGGTTGATTCGATATGCACGCGCGTCTTCGCCGCCGTTGCTTCCTCGGGATCCAGGATGCTCACACGGTAGTCCGCCAGCTGAACATCGGCGATGCTTGGATAGAATTCCGCCAAGGCATTGCGCAACGCCATGTTAAGGGCATCGACCGGGCCATCACCCTCACCAACCGTAAAGGCGCGCTTGTCACCACTTACTTTCAACTTGAGTGTGGCCTCCGAGGTACAGGGATCGTCCTTACTCCGCTTTTCGACGATGACGCGAAAACCTTCCAGTTCGAAGAAGCTCTTATGCTCCTTGAGCACCTTCTTGATCAGCATCTTGAACGAAGCGTCGGCCGCTTCGTACACATAGCCGCTCTTTTCCATCGTTTCCATCGTCTGGAGAATCTCCCGGACCTCCGGCGATTTGCGATCGATGTTATCGAGCCCCATCTCGAGCAGCTTTTCCATTACGTTGCTTGCTCCGGAAAGTTCGGAGATCAGAATACGGCGCGTGTTACCCACCGTATCCGGCGGCACGTGTTCGAAACTGTGCGACACCTTGCGGACGCCGTCGACGTGCATGCCGGCCTTGTGCGCAAAAGCACTGTCGCCCACGAACGCCGCGCGCTTGTTATCGCGCAGGTTGGCCTGCTCGTTCACGAATTGCGAAAGCAGCTTCAGATTCTTCAGTTGAGCCGGATCAGCCAGACAGGTTTTGCCGGTCTTCACGAGGATATTGGCGACGACGGAAACGAGGTTACAGTTTCCGCAGCGCTCACCAAAGCCATTGATCGTTCCCTGCACCTGCATAGCGCCGGCACGCACCGCTTCCATCGCATTGGCCACGCCAGTTTCCGAATCGTTGTGGGTGTGTACCCCGATGTTTACATCAAATTTTTCACGGATCAGCGTGGTGATCTCAAACACCTCATGCGGCAGGCAACCGCCGTTGGTATCGCATAAAACCAGCACGTCCGCCCCACCCTTGGCGGCGGCTTCCAATGATTGGAGGGCATATTCCGGGCTGTCCTTATAGCCGTCAAAAAAGTGCTCAGCGTCGTAGATGACCTCCTTTCCATGCTCCTTCAGGAAACGGCAGGTTTCCTCGATCATCGCCAGATTTTCTTCCGGTGTGGTTTTCAGAACCTCGGTTACATGCAGCAGCCAGGTTTTACCGAATATGGTGCAGACCTCCGTATCGGCCTCGATAAGGGCCAGCGTGCCCTTGTCTTCCTCGACCTTGACGTTCGCACGGCGGGTGCTGCCGAACGCGGCCACCTTCGCATGCTTCAGGTTTTCCTTTTTGATGTCCTTGAAGAAAGCCATGTCCTTCGGGTTCGAGGCCGCATAGCCGCCCTCGATGTAGTCAACCCCGAACGAATCGAGCATCTTTGCTACGTGGATCTTCGCGACCGGCGAGAAGTTGACCCCCTCCGCCTGCGCACCATCCCGCAACGTCGTATCGTATATAAAGACCTTGTTTTCAGCACTCATGGTGATTCACCTGTTCCTTAAGAAAGTGAGGAAACATACCCCACCCCCTTAATCCGAACCAAGCTAGAAGGGGGATTTTTTAGGAAAATAGGATAAGGGAGGTTTCACATTATATTTTGGAACAATTGCACCGTAAGGGTGTCTATATACATAGCTGGCGACACGGAGATACAAACCGCTAGGAAGTTGCCATGTTCAGGCCGTGTTGATTCGCGGTCGACAGGCAAATATTTAATCATACAGCTCGTGATGCCCAGCGGCCCCGGTAGCGCACCGGGGCTTTTTTCCTTATGTGACAGGAAATCCCGCGCAGAGACGCAGAGTTCGCAAAGGAAACTTTCTGGATAGTTCCTTCTCCGCGCGCGCTGCGCCTCTGCGAGGACAGTAACCGTCACCCGGAAACCGGCGGTACAACGTCGGAGGGAACCAGCTTGATAGGGAAAGGCTCGGTGACGGCGCCGGTGTAGAGTGTGCAGTGCGGGAACGGAATTTCGATGCCCTCTTCATCAAAACGGCGTTTAACCTCGATCAGCAGGCTGTTGCATAGGGCGATGTAGTCCGTTTTGGCAAACCATGGCGCAAACAGGATCTCCAACGCAGCATCGCCGAAGCCCTTGAATATAATGACGGGTTCGGGCTCGTCGAGGCAGTACCGGTTCTGGTCGGCCACCGCAACAAAACCAAGACGGAACCAAGGCCTCCTCACGACTTCAGCATGATCAGCACCTTGGTGCCATGGTCATCGGGAAAAAGCTCGATATCTTTCGAGTCCACCTTGATCGAGCCGCCGTAGATCTTGACAAACATTTCAACCAGGGGCATGCCGAAGCCCGTTCCCGCTTCGCCATCCGTGCCGCTGCGGGTCGTCGTCGACTTGAGGTCGAAAAGGGCATTCCGAATCTCTTCCGGCATTCCAACACCATGATCCACCACGGAAAATTCCACCAGGTCGTCGTCCGTCTTCCGGGCCTTGACCTGCACAATGGAATTCTGGGGGGAAAACTTGATGGCGTTGGTCAGTAGATTGTTCAGCAGTGAGTTGATGAAGGAAACCTTCTCCACCCAAACTGAAATCTCGTCGTCAATATCGATCTCGAGCGAAATACCCTTGTCCTGCAAGCGGCTCTTCAGCATGGAGGCGGATTCCTCGACCATCGGCCTGAGCGGCAAGGAGGCCAGAGGAAGATCGATCTTCCCCTCCTCCATGGCCCGCATTTTCCGAACGAGTTCGATCGTGCCCATCCCGTTTTCGAGCGACCGGGTGATTTCCTCCATCATCTCGTCAAGCAAACCGGGATCACCGTCCCGGGAACCCAGCGAAGAGATCAAAACACCGAACGGATTGGAGAGGTCGTGGCAAAGGATGTGGAGCAGTTGACTCTTCCGATGGTTGGCTTGCTCCAGTTGGTTGCGTTGCTCGACGATTTGGGTTTGCTGCCGTTGCCGAACCCGCTCGTAGGCGGCGATTGAAAAGCCCACCATAAGGATTACGGCGGTCGTGATGATGCCGCAAATGAAAAGGTTCAGGATGAGCGCATGGGATAGCCGCTTGTTGCCCTGTCCTTCCACTTCCTCCACCAGCAAATGCCAATGCAATTCGTCGATGTATCGACTGTTCACAAAAACCTTCCGGCCGTCGCGGTCGTATTCGAACGAACCTCCCTCCTTCGCAAGTACGGCGTTTCGGATCGGCTCCATGCCCCCGATGCCGGAGATATCCGTGCAAGCACCGCCACTGGAAAGGATGATTTTCCCGTCAGGCTCGGTCAGATAGATGCTCCGGTTGTATTTCTGGCTGTAGTGCCTCATCAAATCAATCAAGGAACCGACCTTGAGCCCGACGCCGGTTGCGCCGAGAAACCGTCCGTCGTAATCGAGCACCTTGTAGTTGATGAAGATAGTCATGGTATTTTTGTTGGCCATGTCCGGGTCCACGTTGATTTCGTAGGGATCCTCCATCGCGCGGACGCGGAAATACCACTTGTCCAGGTCAGTTCCTGGATCCACCTTCTTCAACACGCCATCGAAGTAGTAGTAGTTGAGCGTCGCATCGGAGACCAGGAAACAGGTGAACGTGTGGTAGGAGGCTTTTATTTCCTGCAGGTATTTAGTGATTTTGTCGACATGTTGTTCCCCATCGATGATCCAGTCCCGGACAAAGGTATCCCGGGCCATCAGGGAGGAGATGAAGATCGGACGGATCAGATCGCGTTGGATTTCGGAATAGATATTGTCGCTCGTCAGCGGCAACGCATTGGTGACAATTTGCTCGCGAACCGAAGCTCGCGCAAGATAGTAGCTGACCAGCGAACTTGAAAGAAAACCCACCAGCAGCATAAGGCTCACAGATCCGATTAATCTACGTCTTCCACATCTACTTTTCACCGTCTGTACATCCCCGTTGTTGAAATCCGGCATGGGCAGCCATTCTTGCAGGAAAAGCCGGATGACTTTGTGTACATAATCCTCCCAATCGAAACACCTTTCCAGCAAAAAACCCCGCCGGGTTGCGACGGGGTTCGATGGAGGGACGCTTGCAATCCAAGGGCAACGGGACGTTGCCCCTCCATATGCGCTACAGCGAGGCGTATTCCTTTACAAGGGCATTGCCGACGATATCGCGCTGGATCTGATTGGTGCCTTCATAGATCTGAAGGATCTTGGCATCGCGCATCATCTTTTCGACCGGATACTCCTTCATAAATCCGTAGCCGCCCAGCACCTGGACGGCGTCGGTGGTGACGGACATGGCGACGTCACCCGCATAGTATTTGCACATGGCGGAAATCTTGGAGACATCCTTCACGCCGGCATCAAGTGTGCGGCAGGCAGCGTAGGTGATCGCGCGCGCGGTTTCCACCTTGGTGGACATTTCGGAGAGCATCCACAGCAACCCCTGGTTGGCGATGATCGGCTTGCTGAACTGCTTGCGCACCTTGGCATACTTGACCGCTTCATCAAGTGCGCCCTGCGCCAGACCAACACCCTGGGCGGCAATGCCCGGACGGGAGACGTCGAACGTTTTCATGGCCAGCAGGAAGCCCATACCTTCGCGACCGATCAGGTTTTCAGCGGGAACTTCGCAGTCCTCGAAAACCAGCTCGCGGGTGGCGGAAGCGCGGATTCCAAGCTTGTCTTCCTTCTTTCCGAAGCTGAAGCCGGGGGTGTCCTTTTCGACAATGAAGCAGGAAACGCCGCGGGCGCCCTTGGCCTTGTTGGTGACGGCAAACACGGTGTAGATATCGGCTTCCCCGCCATTGGTGATCCATTGCTTCGTGCCGTTCAGGACATACTTGTCGCCCTTTTTCACTGCGGTGGTTTGAATGCCGCCCGCATCGGAACCGGCGTTGGCCTCGGTCAGACCGAAAGCGGCCCACTTTTCGCCGGAGGCCAGCGGAGAGAGATATTTCTTCTTCTGCTCATCGGAACCACCGATGATGATCGGGTCAGCCCCAAGGGCGTTGGCCGCAAAGGAGACGGAGACTCCGATGCAGTATTTCGACATGGTTTCAACCGCGAGACAGAATCCGAGCTGGTCGGCACCGAAGCCGCCGTACTCTTCCGGAATATACAGCCCCATCAGGTCCATCTGCGCCAGTTCCCGGAGCAGATCAGCTGGGAATATTCCCTTTTCGTCGAGTTCCGCGCGAACCGGAACTATGCGCTCCTTGCCGAAATCGTCGATCAGGTTGACGATTTCCATTTGGTCTTCGGTAATTCCCCAGTTGATATTGCCCATCACTGCTTCTCCTTAGTTAGTTAACACCCATTCCCACTGCCGATTTTAGATTGCCGATCTGTCACAGATCCGTACATCGGCAATCTAAAATCAAAATCCCCTATCAATCGCCCTGTGCTTCAAGGAAGCGTTCGGCTTCGAGCGCAGCAGCGCATCCGGTCCCGGCAGCCGTGATCGCCTGACGGTAAATGGCATCGGCCACATCCCCTGCCGCATATACGCCCTCGACCTTCGTCTTAACCCCATCGGTGAGTAAATAACCGACATCATCCATATCCAATTGGCCGACAAACGGATCGGTATTCGGCTTGTGACCGATGGCGGAAAAATAGCCGGAAGCCGGAACCTCCGTAATTTCGTCCGTCTTGACATTCTTGAGACGAACCCCGGTAACCCCCGAGTCATCACCGACAATTTCTTCCACCACGGAATTCCACGCGATCTCGATCTTGTGGTTATTCATGGTGCGTTCGGCCATGATCTTGGATGCGCGCAGTTCATCGCGACGATGCACCAGCGTGACCTTCGAAGCAAAGCGGGTCAGGAAGATTGCTTCCTCACAGGCGGTATCACCGCCACCCACCACCACAATGGGCACATTCTTATAGAATGCACCGTCGCAGGTGGCGCAGGCCGAAACACCACGACCCATGAATTTTTGCTCGGATTCGAGCCCCAGATACTTGGCTGTCGCACCCGTGGCAATGATCACGGTCTTGGCTTCGATGGGATCGCCGGCCATCATCTCCAGCTTGAACGGGCGGGTGGAAAAATCGGCTTTCGCCACCGCATCGTACTGCAGGAACTTGGCCCCGAAGCGCTCGGCCTGGGCCTTGAACTTGTCCATTAACACCGTGCCGTCGACTCCTTCCGGAAACCCGGGAAAGTTTTCAACGTCGGTAGTGGTGGTCAGCTGGCCGCCGGGCTGCATTCCTTCGATGACCAGCGGCGCGAGGTTGGCGCGGGCGCAATAGATGGCGGCCGTGTATCCGGCGGCACCGGCTCCAATGATGACTACGTTTTCCATTCTGCAATTCCTTTGGTTTGATTTAATGGGTCAAGGGATTACACCATTCCCGCCCCCGATTCAAACCGCCATTCCACCCAATCGTTCCGAGGTATTCCTCTACGCCTTCGCCGCTGCGATCTGCTTCTGGAATTCCGGCACGATTTCGTGCAGATCGCCAATGAGGCCAAAGTCGGCCACATCGAAGATCGGTGCATCGGGATCCTTGTTGATCGCAATGATCATGTCGGAACTCTGCATGCCGGCCAGATGCTGGATAGCCCCGGAGATGCCGCAGGCAATGTAAACCACTGGACATACGGTCTTGCCGGTCTGCCCTACCTGGTGGTGGTGCGAAATCCAACCGGCATCGACGGTGGCGCGCGATGCACCAACGGCCGCTCCCATTTCGGCGGCGAGATCGTAGATGATCTTGAAGTTTTCAGGTTTCCCTACCCCACGACCGCCGGAAACGATGAACTGCGCGGCGTTGAGATCGATACTGTTCGTGTCGGCTTCGTGAACCGATTCCAGTCGGCGCATGCGCTCCGGCACCCCTGAAAGATCGACGACGTACGGGATCTGCTCGCCGATTTCGTTATCGGACAGCTTGGTTTTCTTAAAGACGTTGGAACGGACGGTGGCCATCTGTGGACGATGATTCGGGCAGATGATGGTGGCCATGATATTCCCACCGAAGGCCGGGCGCGTCTGCAGCAGGTTTCCGGTTTCAACATCGAAGTCGAGCTCGGTGCAATCGGCCGTCAGGCCGGCATCAACCATCACAGCAACAGTCGGAGCAAGACTGCGTCCGATGGTGGTGGCACCATAGAGGACGATTTCCGGCTTTTTCTCGTTGATCAGCTGGGCTACCGCGCGGGCATAGTAGTCGTTCTGATAATCGGCCAGTTTGGGATCGTCGATGGTATAGACCTTTTTCGCGCCGAAGTTATAGAGTTCCTGGCAGAGGGCCGCGCCGGCGGCGGAAGGCAGCACGGCGGCCAAGGTAAAGCCGGCCTTGTCGGCGAGAATCTGTCCCTGGCTGAGGAGTTCCTGCACCACGCCGGCAATCTTGCCTTCGCGTTGCTCTGCAAATACCCAAAGTTCTTTTGTCGTGCTCATAGTACGTGTTGCTCCTTCAGCTTCTGGATCAGTTCCATAATCATATCGGCCGGTTCGCCGGAGAGGATTTCCTTGTTCAGCTTGACCGGCGGCGCAAACACCTTGCTCACCTTGGTGGGCGAACCGGCCAGGCCGATTTTGGCTTCGTCGGGCTGAAGCTCATCGAACCCCCAGCAGGGAATCTCGGCCTTCTTGGCGGCCATTTTTTTCTTCAGCGACGGCATGCGCAGCTGATTGGCTTCCTTCACCACCGTGAGCGCACAGGGTTTGTCGATATCCCAGACTTCGTAGCCATCTTCGGTGACCTTGGTGACTTTGAGCGTATCCCCAGTCACTTCGACCGCTTTGGCATAGGTAAGTGTCGGAATGTCGAGAAAGTGCGCCACACCCGGTCCAACCTGCGCGGTATCGCCGTCAATGGCCTGCTTGCCGAAGAGAACGAGGTCAACCTGTTCCAGCTTCTTGATGGCCAAGCTGATGGTGTAGGACGTCGCCCAGGTATCGGCTCCGCCAAATTTGCGGTCGGAAATAAGGATTGCCTCATCCGCGCCGTGCGAAAGTGCCGTGCGCAACGCCTCCTCGGCTTGCGGCGGCCCCATGGAGACAACGGTCACTTTACCGCCATGTGCATCCTTGAGCTGCAGCGCCATTTCGAGCGCATTTTCGTCGAACGGATTGATAATACTCGGAACCCCTGCCCGGTTCAGACGATTGGTCTCGCGATCGATCGTGACCTTGTCCGAATCGGGCACCTGCTTGATGCATACGACAATGTTCATCCACACCCCTTTCCCAGTTAGAAAACAAAGGAACCATCTATAATGCAACCTCGATCACTGCTCAAGCGGAAACGCCCACAACCATCCCGTATTTTCATCCATTACTCCTACTTAACAGGAGTTATACTACCCTATCAAAGCCACTCGGGTACGACTCATGTGTACTTGTAATTATTAACAAATATTAATTTTTCCATAAACGACACAATGTAATTTCACGGGGACTAAAAGCTACTTGGCTATAGCCGTCATCATCGCCGGAAATGCCATCCCGAGGCTTGGGGTAGCGCTGGCGGAATCGATCAGCAATGTGCTTTCCGAAAACATTCCCGAAGCATGCGTGGCAACTTTGCGAATAATTTTCCCCCGCGAACGAGACCTCGATCCAGGAGCCGTTTCTTTTTTGATCTGCATTTACAAATACGTTACAAAAAGCATGAACATATACATTAATACTTTATCACCATGCTTTTATAAACTGTTCATTTACGTTTTAAGGAGTACCCTCTACTCAAATGACAGGGGGTATCCATGAAAACCCATTCCACGTATCAATTAGTTTATCCATGGACCGTAATGGTTGCCGTGCTATGTGCCGTTCAATTTCAAAGCAAAGCGAACCCCAAAATCAGAGACACTTTTTTTGACCACTATACGAATATTTCTTCGAGCGACACGGTATATGCCATATCCGGGGTCAATAAGACCCCGCACTGTGGCATGTGCCACTATAATTTTACAGGAGGCGGTGATCCGTGGAATCCGTACGGCCTCGCGGTCCGCGCACAGCTTGAAACGAATGGTAATGACAAGGTTGCTTCATTCATTGCCGTCGAATCATTGGATTCCGATGGGGATGGATACTCAAATATCGATGAGATAATGAACTCCCTCATCAACCCGTATAAGCCAACCTTTCCGGGCTTGAATGGGACCAATGTATCCCAGGTCGTGAACGTCAACCAGGCCGACATTATCGATTATCTCACACCCACCTCCGGAGGGCCGGACACCACCGATCCGGTGGTCAGTGTATTGAGTCCCAACGGTGGAGAAACCACCGACGGAGATGCCCCCATGGTCATATCCTGGAGCGCAACCGACGACCATGGCATATCGAGCATCAACATCTATGTATCGGACGACCATGGCGCCACGTTCACCCCCATCGCCCTAAGCATTTCCAGCACACCCAGCACGTTTACGTGGTACGTACCGAACCGCCCCACCAGCAATGCCCTGATAAAAATTGAAGCGATCGACACCTCCCTGAACGATGCGGATGACACGAGTGATTCCGTTTTTGTCATCAATTCCTTCAATGGATTCCCCTACCCCACGCTGCGCGATTTTGACCAACCCGGAAGCCAGCCCATCGTTGATTCCGGATCACCCCAAACCGTTCCGTCGAGCTGCGCCAACTGCCACGGTGGATACGACGAAACCAACGAGCCCTACCGGAACTGGCTGGGAAGCATGATGGCTCATGCGTCCTTCGATCCCATTTTCAAAGCCAACATGTCCATCGCCCAGCAAGATGTCCCGGATTCCGGCGATCTTTGCCTGCGGTGCCACAATTCGCGCGGCTGGCTCGATGGACGCTCTACGCCGACCGATGGCAGCCAAATGACCGCCGCCGATATGTTCGGTGTTTCGTGCGACCTGTGCCACCGCATGGTTGATCCTGCCTACGAAGCCGGAGTGTCTCCGGCCGAAGACGATGACATCCTTGCAACGCTCGCCAATATTCCGGCATCGGAAAACGGAAACGGCATGTATGTTTTCGATCCCAATGCCGACCGCCGCGGTCCATTTGACGATACCATCAGTCCGCACACGGCGCTCTATTCCCCCTTCCACCGGAAGGCGGAGCTTTGCGGCACCTGCCACAATGTGAGCAATCCGGCATTCGAACGCGACGGAACCAATGCGGAGTATGTGGCGAACAGCTTCGGTGCGCCAGCTACAAACTTTTCGCCGGAGGTGCTGATGCCGGTCGAGCGTACCTACAGTGAATGGCTGCACAGCGACTACAACACGACCAACGGTGTCTTTGCCCCGCAGTTTGCCGGAAACAAGAACGGCGGCATGGTAGCGACCTGCCAGGATTGCCATCTACCCGACATCCCGGGCTATGGTGCCAACACGAATCTGTATCCGGTCGCCCTTCGCGCCAATCTTCCTCTTCACGACATGACCGGTGGCAGTTCGTGGCTACTGCGGCTGATGCCCGATCTGACCAACTCGCCCTACGCACCGGGAAGCCCCGAGGCCACGGCGATCTCGAACGGTGCGTACCGTGCGGAATACATGCTCCAAAAGGCCGCCCGCATGCAGGCGGAACAGGTGGGCGATCAGCTCAAGGTGCTGGTGATCAACGATACCGGACACAAGCTGCCCAGCGGCTATCCGGAAGGCCGCCGAATCTGGATCAATGTCCGCTTCTACGATGCAAGCGACCAGCTCATAGAGGAACTGGGAGGATACAACTATTCCAACGCCGTGCTTACCGCAACCAATACAACGGTCTACCAGATCCATCCCGGAATCGGTCCCGCACTGGCGTCGACGCTGGGAATGGATGCCGGCCCATCACTGCACTTCGTGCTCAACAATCAGATATACGAAGATAACCGCATTCCACCGCGCGGCTTCACCAACGCGGAATTCGACGCCTTCGGCGGTGCTCCCGTAGGCCATCACTACGAGGATAGGCAGTACTGGGACGAAACCTTCTACGATATGCCGTCAGGTGCCGTACGTGCCCACGTACGACTCTACTACCAAAGCACCAGCAAGGAATTTATAGAGTTCCTGCGCGACGAAAACAATACCGACAGCAACGGACAGGAAATGTACGATCTCTGGGTCGACAACGACATGTGCCCGCCCGTGCAGATGACCGAAGCCTTCTGGCCGGAAAACTTCACGTTGAAGGCGCCTTCCTGGCTGGTTGGAAACAAGATTGGACTCCCCTTCAACTCCGTATCCGGCTACACCTACCGGATCGAATACACGGACCAGCTGGATAGCAACAATGTGCTTTGGAAGTCTTTCTTGAGCAACGGCATGCTGGAGGCCATCGGCAGCGAAAGCATCTTTACAGACGACTTCACCACAGCCACCTCAGGAGGCGGTGCCACCAACGGATACCGCTTCTACCGGATCCTGCGCTGACCCCGGTTCTATAATCAAAAATGGGGGAAATTCCTTCGAGAACCGTGTTTTTTCGCATTGTTGCGAGTTTGATAATACCTTGTAGCCTGTACGTTTAGTTTTTTTCGTTCATTTCCTTCCGAAACCACCGGATTCATTCCCTTTTCCGCTCTCCGGCGGAAAACCGGCACGCATGGCATACTCACTGCTATTATATATGTGATTTAGTGTGCAACCGAATGAACGGAATGAAGAGTAAACCCACAGGAAAACATAGCAAAAGTCGCGCCGGAACCTCTCTTACCGAGGTCATGCTGGCTCTTGCATTGTTCGGCTCGTTTGCTGTCGGAACCTGTAAAATGCTTGTCATACACCGGCGAACACTCGACATGGCGCGCGATCACTACATCGCAGCAAACCTGGCCAAGGATCGCATGGAGCTGGCACGTACCTTTGAGTTCGATCAGATTCCAGACTTGCAGGAAGACCAAATTCTCCTCGACGCAAACGGAAGTCCCAGCCTAACAGGCCACTTCAGACGCTCTACGGTTATCACGACACTCAACACCAATCTCTATCAGTTGGCCATTACTGTGGACATCCAGAACCGAAAAACGCTGGAATTCGCGCCAGCGGAACAAACCATCAATACCTATATTGCCAAACACCTATGATCAATCCAACGTCCAGAGCAGTCAGATCCAAACACGGCTTCACCCTTGTTGAGGCCAGCATTTCCGTTACGATCACGACGCTGGTGCTTGGCATTGCCATCGGCGGCTATATGTTTGCGCTTAAGAACACCAATGAAAGCGATACGCAGAGTGATCTCGACATCGACGTCCAGCTAGCTATGGAACGTCTTAAGAAGGACCTGCGGCTGTCCTCGCTCGATGAAATCTTCTACTATCCAGCCGGCCCGGGACCCTATACCGCGATCAGCTTCCCATTGGCTGAGGACAGCGATGGCGATGGCCTGTTCGAACTGGATGCCAGCGGAAAGATTATATGGGATAAAACCCTCGTCTACCACATCTGGCCCAGCAGCCCAAACGAGTTGCGCGTGACCACATTCGACAACCGAATCAATACACTGAGCGACACGCAGAGGCAGGCGCAGTTGGACGCGGTGGTAACATCAGGGTCTGGATCGGGCACCTACAACGGAAACAACGCCTCGACTCACATGGTTTTTCAAAACCTGCTGGACTGGTCAATCAGCCCAAAGGCAGGCATTTTCGATGCCTATTCATCCATCACAGAACGTGAAACCGCCAGCCTTGGGTATACGCTAATCGCCAACGGCCCGCACACCTTCCAATTCAAGGTAGCTGGAAAAAACGCCGCTTCACGCGGATACAAGATCGGGATTGATCAACTCTATGTTTCTCCATCCTATGGCGAACGCGAAGCAGAGGCCCAACTTCCGGTCACAACCCAATCAGGTGCAACTGCCGTTGCTCAGTATATTGCCAACGGCTCGTGGAAAGGAAACCACCAGCTCTACTTCCCGGCCACAGCCGTCGGGAATTCTTTTACCCTCACGATGGATAATGACCGATGGGAGGAATCCAATTTCGGAGCCATTGGCTACGAAGCCGACAATACCGTGATCAAATTCGACGAAACGCTTAGTCCGAAGGACTTCGTTGTCCAAATGGAGGGTAATGATGTGGCGTGGCAGGCAGCTCTTCAAACCGGATGCGAAGGCGGTCTCTCCGTATCTAATACCACCCTGATGGACAAAACGGTATACGTTCACATCAATGGATCCGAGCTGCTGACCAATGGAAACTGGATTGCCTATAACGGGCGCAAATGCAAATTGACCTTCCAGGCCAGCCGCAAAGGAAACTTGCAAATCAAAGATGTCTATATCGGAAAAACCACGGCGCAAGAAACAACGAAATTCGCATGGAGCACAGCGGAAAAAGCACAGTTTGTGGTGGGAGGGAGTCTATCCGACCAATCAGATATCTTATTGCCGGGAATGTCCGCCACAACCACATGGGTCGACATGGATATCAACAAGACCAACAACTATCTGGTCAAATTCAAGATAAATAATGACCCCTCCAGGTGCTTTCCCATGTCATGGACCAATAACATGACAGCCAATACGGAGTGTTACGTCAACGGAACCCCGACGAACCACATTTTCGCGCTCTCGTCCATCTCAGTCAGTTATCCGGCAAACGGCACCTATACCTCGCAGATTTTTGACACCCGCCTGAGAAGTCCGGTCTACGGAGATGTGGTATGGAACGCTGACGTGCCCGCAGGAACCGTGCTGACGACCAAGGTTCATACCGGAGACTTGGCAGACCTGTCCGATGCGAGCGACTGGACCAATATCACAGCCTCAGCAAGCTCGCATGCCATAAGCGCATCCTATAAGCGATATGTACAGTTCCAGGCCCAGTTTCAATCGAGCAGCGACGGCCTGTCGACCCCCAAGCTCAAGGATGTAACGATCGACTGGACTGGAGACATGCAACTTGTTAATATAACCGGAGTTATGACCAAAGGCCCCGATTACGGAATCGTCGAAGTCCTGGTTGATGGCGTTCCTTTACAATCCGCCCTCACCGTCGACCTCATGATCTATAAAGATATATATAACCTCAACAAGAATACCAAGCGAGTAACTTCGTCATTATTTTCCGATATTCGACCGAGAAATACCGGACACTAGAACCAAGGAGAAGGCCATGAATGCTAAAAACAAACCATCGACCGAAAAGGGCGGCTTTGCTCTTCTCGTAGTCCTACTCTTCATTGCTGCAATCTCAACATTTCTGGCGATGCTGTCATTTTCATCATCGCAGCGAGCCTTTACTTCCCGCCATCTTACACAGCAGATCAAGGCCACAGCCATGGCAGAAGCTGGTTGCGAATACGGCTACGCCATTCTGTCAACCGATTGGGCGTCCCGATACGATTCCTCAAAGTTTAGTTCCTTCTCGGATCCATCGGGACAGCCTGGGTCTAAAACATCGATGTCCGCCAAACCGAGTTATTCCTTTAGTTCTTCACAGGACGGTGCCAGTTACAACATCACTGTGGACACGATTGGCGACTCTTCCGCTCTAGTCACCACCACAGGCACCTGTGGTTCCGTATCGGCCGAATCTATCGTCAGCGTACAGAACCTCGGAGGAGCCAGCGATAACGGTGAGGTTCTGGATAACGAGGCGTTCAGCTATGGAATTCTCTGTGGCAAGGAGATTCATTTCACGGGATGCGGAACCATCACGACGCCCGGCGGAACCAAGATCCACTCCAACGGAGCCATGATACTGAGCGGAACAGCCGGAGCCGGGGCCAATCTATCCTCTTCTATTCTGGTGGAACTCAAGGGTAACGCCAAAGCCCTGGGAGATGTAACGGCTAAGGAGGTAATTTATAAAAAAGCATTGGCGATCGGCGGCACCGTGACACAAACCCAGGTGGCCAATGTAGCCATTCCCGATATCGACCTTACGCCCTACTACAACTGGGCTCTGGACCATGGCGAAGTGCATAATGGATTCAGCACCAGTTCCTCCTACACCCCCAACGGAGGCATTCTCTGGGTTAATGGGGATGTTATGTGCTCCGGTGGCCCCGGAACCACGATAAACGGATCCATCATTGCCACAGGACAGATTCACATCTCAGGACAAGTTAATGTCACTCCCAGCACCTGCGCCTTCGGTCTTGCAGCCCGCGACGGAGAAATTCAGGTGACCAGCACAGGGACCCTGCGTGGACTCATATACTGCAAGAAAAGCAATTTTCACATGACCGCCAACGGAACCGTAATTGGCCAGATCATTGTCAACGGCGACATAGAAAAAGCAGGGAACTCGGATATCCTGAGCGATTTCGAGCAAAACGTTCCCTCACCACCCGGTAGCTCGGTAACCACCGACTACATTGCCATCGCCGCCTGGCAGAAATAAAGATTCCCCTCACAAACCCCTAAGCCCCGGTTCCTCACTCCCTTGGAATCGGGGCTTTTTTTATGCTTCATGAGCCGAATGGCATTTCCTTAAGGTTTCGTTCCGGCCCATCGGGCAGCAGGCGCCCCGCTTGCGATACAGCTCGGCCGCCATCATGGAGGCTTCGGAGCCCGCTAGAAGCGGGCGATACGCGGCTATCATCGTACCGCAGGTGATTGGAAGCGCATAGCGCCCAATCTTCGCCTGCTCAACATCTCGGACGGCGATTCATCCTTGTAAAACCTTTAGGAAGTGCCAATCGGATCATGGCCCATTTCCGGGAAGGCAGGACTCTCTCGCCGCACCGCTTTGCGATCGGACGGATCGGTGATCCTGCCCTATTCTAGGTTGCTCAATCACTTACACCGCAGATAGGTCATGAACTTTTTTAGGTTCCTGTCTGCGACAGCGAATGGTTCATAGGAACCAAACGGCAACCTAGGCGAAGAGCGTTGATTTCATCACGCCTATCGGTCGTTTCCATGGATTCATGGAGAGCGGGGAGCAATATAGATCCGGCAGCTAAATGTTTAGATTCAAATGCGAATCAGGGTTGTATCCGGGATGGAGGGAGGATGCCCTCATTGTCCGTTTTTCGATGTAGCGCAGAACAGTCAGACAGCCAGGCCCCCGATTGCATTCGCGCTCGCACCCAGACTCATCGTTGTGGAAGCTGGCTCACAACATATAAGTGCTGGAACAAAAAGTGCCCCCTGAACACAAGCCACCAGTCCTCATTCAACAGAATCGTAAAAGGCTTTCTGGAATGCGCTATCCAGTCCGGAATGGAGAATTAGGCAGCGCGCTAACAACATCCTCAATCATCGAGCAGGATGTAGATATCATCGCTGTCATACTGATTGCGTCCCTCTCCGTTGGGGCCGAATGATCCAACGACCACATGATTGACTCCATCGATGAGGTAGTCAGGATCGAAGAAATATACACGATGATCTTCCTTTGCACTCCACCAAGCATCATGAAAGTCTCCCTCATAATAGGGCCCCTTCCAGTTTTCGTAACTTCCGTCATTGCTTAAGAGACCGCAACTTCCTGGAGATAAATCCCATACTTCGGTGCTACCCGGAGTGGTTCTAATGGCCTGATTCGGCCAACGGCCCGTATCCCACGCCATCTGCAGGATCGCTGCGGACAGAAAACGCAATTCCGTTTCAGTCTGTTTTTGCAACGACGAGTTGCGTGCTTTCGACATCGTGACAGAAGCGAGCACAGCAAGGAGGCCGATTATGCCAACCGTCACCATAATTTCGATCAGGGTAAAACCATTTTGTCTTTTCATGGGTCCAATTCTCCAACCAGTAACATGAACACAATCATCTATTAGCTTAATAGAGCATTCTGAGTGCCACATCTGGGATAAAGACAAAATACTTCCCGTTTCATGATTGAATTCGCCTTTAAGTTGACTCCGCACAACGAATTTACCAATACTCCGATCATCATTTAAGGAGAGATAAATCATGGATTTTGATGTAATTGTAATTGGAGCCGGCCCGGGCGGATATCCTGCGGCCATCAAAGCCGCCCAACTGGGCGCAAAAACCGCCATTATCGAGCGCGAATGGCTGGGAGGAACCTGCCTTAACTGCGGATGCATTCCTACCAAAACCCTGATTGCCGGCGCGGAAGTCTATCAAAAAATTCTGCACGCCGAAAGCTTTGGCATTAGCGTCGGCAAGCCGAAAATCGACTACCCCGCCATGAAACAGCGCAAGGATCAGGTCGTCCAGAACCTGCAAAGTGGAATCGGCTCCCTGCTTAAGTCGCACGGCGTTACCGTATTTGAAGGAACCGGCTCGTTCCGCAACGCCAACACCATTGCCGTTTCAGCCTCAGATGGATCGACTAAAGAGATCACCGGCAAGAACATTATCATTGCCACCGGTTCCACTTCCACGGTACCGGGATTCATTCCAAAGCACGAACGCATTGTCGAAAGCCGCGCGTTCCTTGAACTGGAAAAACTTCCGAAAAGCCTGCTGGTGCTGGGTGGCGGCTATATTGGATGCGAACTGGCCTGCATGGCCGCCGGCCTCGGAGTCAAGGTGACTGTCGTCGAATTGCTGGCCGATGTGCTGATGTTGCTGGACAAGGATGTGCGGCAGGTGGTCAAGAAGCACATGAAGGATGAACTCGGCATGACACTTCTGACCGGCGATGCGATGGAAAACATTGCTGCCTCCGACAAGGGGGTTACGGCCACCGCAGGCGACAAGCAACTCGAAGCCGATATGCTTCTGGTGGCCATCGGTCGCAGTCCCGTCACGGATGGACTCAATGTAGAAGCTGCCGGCATTGCGACCAATGACCGGGGTTATATCGATGTGGATGAATTAAGCCGTACAAACGTGCCTCACATCTACTGTATTGGCGATGTATCCGGACGGATGCAACTCGCCCATGCGGCAACCTCTCAGGCGGTTTATGCCGTTGAGCACGCCCTTAAAGACGCAGAGAAGATTGAGGAAGTGGTCATTCCTGGCGTCATCTTTACCTCTCCGGAAGTGGCGCTCGTTGGAGTAACGGAACTTGAAGCCAAAAAACTGGGGATCGAAACCAATGTCGGCAAGTTTGCCTTCCGAGGTCTCGGCAAAGCCATGGCCTCGAACGAGACCGAAGGCTTCGTTAAGATTATCGCAGAAAAGGACAGCGACCGGATCATCGGTGCTCAGTGTGCCGGCCCGCACGCCACCGATCTGATCAGCGAAATGGTTATAGCCGTTCGCGAGGAACTCACGGCCGAGGAACTGGGTAATACCGTACATGCCCACCCGACCTTTGCCGAGGTCTGGATGGAAGCCGCCCATGCGCTCCACAAGGCCTGTATCCACGCTCCTCCGGCCCGATAACCAGTCCCCAAACTGCATATCAAAAGAGAAACGCCTCAATCTCGGGGCGTTTTTCATTTTGCGTGCATTGACCAGCCACTCCCAAACCGATAGCTTCCCCTCAACCCATTAAAACAACACACCGCCCAATGACCAAAAATAAGACAACAATATTCCTCCTCGCCTTATTAATCACGGCGTTTCCGGGCTTTGCCGAGGAGACCATCCTGCTCAAGAATGGTGATTCCCTAACCGGCGATATCCTAAAGGAAACCCCGGAACATGTGTATTTCAGATCACGTGCAGTCGGGGCGGTCAGCCTGCAAAAAAAAGACATCTCCAAGATCCTATCCGATAAACAGATAGGCGCTCTAAACGAAGCCATCCCGGCGGAAGGTTCTGTAATATCCGGATCGCAGCCTCCACCCATGCAGGTGCAGGAAAAGTCCGAACCAGAAGCCCATTGGTCCGGGCAGACCGGTCTGTCCCTCGCCATGCGCGAATCCGTTAAATACAACGCCACAGGTGTTACGGGAACGGATAAGAATGAAACCTATCGGTTCTATGGCGACATGGGCTGGGATTCAAACAAGAACAAGCTCCGCTGGAACTGGACCTACCGCTACAGCCGTGACGAATATGAAAAGCAGGATGACTTTCTCAACATCACACAGCGGTACACCCACGATTTTCGGGAAAACTACTACGCGACTGCCAAAACCATGTATCAGCAGGACTACCGACGGCAGATCGATAATGAATACCTGCAAACTGCACAAATGGGCATCAAATGGCTGACGCTCCCCGATTTCGAGTTTGCAACTTCGGCCGGAGGGGGATATCACCAGTTCGACCGGATTTCCTACAACGAAGCAACGCAGCAGGAAGAAGAACTTAACGTGACCCAGCCCAAGTTCATTTTCGATGAATCCCTGCGCTGGCAAATCATCAACTCGCTAACCCTGATCCAGAAATATACGCATCTGGGCGATCTTACCGACTATCACTTTGTATTCACGGCCGGACTGGAGAACAAACTTATCCACGATATCTTCCTGCGTCTGGAATACCGGCTCGACCGCGACACGGAAGTATACTACGACGATCGCGGATATTACGACAAGGCCCTGCTGACCAGCCTGCTATACAAGTTTTAGATTCAGGCCCCGACCTCGTCGTCATCGAGCAATAGGTTGCGCGCACTGATGCACGGCCCCGGAAACATGTCGATAAACTCGTCCGGATTTTCCTCATATAGGTCGCACATCGATTGATACGCCGCCCGGCCATAGCGCAGAATGCCGACCAGATCCAGAGTCCCGACATCCTGAGTAGCAAAGCACAGTTCCTCGTCGGAGGAATCCTCCACATTGAGCAGGAGACGATAGCGGTGCGGATCGACCTTTTCCAGATTGCGGGTATAGATGCTGTACTTGACGTATTCCACCACCCGCTGGTTGAAGCCGGCTTCGATCATGAAGATCAGTTCCACCAGCTCCACGCGGGATAGCACCAGACAAACACGCGGCACAGCCACATCGTCCGGCATGATCTCGTTGATCTCACCGAGCGTTTGATCGAAATCCTCCAGAATCTGTTCCCGTGAGTATTCTTCGGTTTCAGGCATCCAATGAATCAGGATATTGTGCTCCGGATCGCTGTAGAGCAAAGGCATGTCGACACGAAAGTTAGCCGCGCAGTCAGGACACTCCACGCGATTGAGAAAGTTTTTCATCAGCGCATCCTTCAGATGCGGGTCCGTCGATACATTGACGGCTTCATACAGTTCCACCTCCTGCTGCAGGCCGCAGGACGGACAGCTAATGTTGTATTTTTTGCTTCTGCTCATAAATTATTCCTATTGCGTATTGCGTATTGCGTATTGCGTATTGAAGCAGACTACCCGTTGAGCCATAAGAATCAATACACAGTACGGAGTTAGTCGTGCGCCATATCATTAATTTCCCAAGAAGGATCCCGCAGCGCCATTTAACCGCTCGTCATTGAGTATGGCGTGGTACTGATGCTCCAGATCGGCGATCTCGCGTTGCCAGAACATTTCACTGCCCCAATCCGGAAAATTGGATTGGAATTTAAAATCATCCACCTGTGTGCTGCACCACGAAAGAAAATATATAATGCGCATGGCCCGCAGGATTTCCACCAGCCGCAGTTGCCGGTCGTCAAAATCAACAAACTGCTCGTAGCCCTCAAGGATCAGGTTGATTTCATGCCTGCAGCTATTGGAATTCCCCGGCAACAGCAACCAGATATCCTGCACCGCCGGCCCCATGACCATGTCATCAAAATCAATCACCATCAATCCTTCGCCGGGACGCTCCAGAATATTAGCCCGATGGCAGTCGCCATGGATGCGCTGCAGTTCGACGCCCTCGAACTCGCGAACGGCAATTTCAACAATACGGCTGGTGACGTCCTTGAAACGGTCCGACTGGTGCGGCGACATGAAGCGGCCATTCAGTAGAACATCAATCTCCGGCATCGTGGTTGCTTCAGGATGCATCCGCAACCGGTTCAACGCCCCACGCTTCGATCCTGCGAGATGGATCCGTCCCACCAGGCTCCCCAGACGGCGCCACCCTTCATCCGTATGTAAATCCATCTCCCGACCTGACTTCTTGGGAAAGACGGCATACAGAATGCCCTCGTATTCGCCAATGGTCTTTCCGTTGGCCAGTTCCATCGGCACCACTGCGGGGATTTCATCGGCGGCACAATCGAGCACAAAATCGTGCTCGTCCTGCAAGGCGGCTCGTTGCCAGCGCCCCGGTCTATAAAACTTGGCAATCAAGCGTTGTTCGCCAACAGTCTCGAGTTCGTAGACGCGGTTGATATAACTGGGCAGCGGAGACGTCAAGCCGGTCAGCTGGCAGTCCATACCGGTTTCAATGGCCTCGAGAATACGATCCGGCGTTAAGTTTTCGAAAGGTGTGCTCATACCTGCAACGCCTGGAACAGATGCTCGGCATCCTCGAACGAGTCCACCACGATATCTGGATTTTCCGCCTCCAGCGTGGCCCGGTCAAACTGACCATTGCACACGGCCACGGAAACCATCCCGTTCGAACGCGCAGCCTCAATGTCCGATGGTGTATCACCTAGCAGGAATGAACCGGATGGACTGCCTGCCCGTTCGAGCGCGATGGCCGCCATACGGTTGCGGTCTCCATCGTCATCACCAAACCCGCCAATCTCGCCAAAATAGCGGTCAATGCCGCCATGCTTAAGTTTCAGATAGGCACAGGCGCGGATATTCCCCGTCACCAGACCGAGGCTCCAATGCTTCGTCACGCGCTTCAGAAACATTTCAACGCCCGGATAAACCGTCGGAGGGAACGGGGTCATGCTTCGATCCAGATAAACCGGCAGCAACTCGAAGAAGCAGCTGGTTTTCCCCGGATCGGACTGAAGTCCTTTCTCGCGCAACAATTGCTCCACCACTCGGATATCGGTGGCTCCGGCAAAGTTGATATGAGACATGTCTACAGGAACACCGTAGGCTTCGCGGAAGGCTTCACCGAAGGCAATCCGCCCAGAGCCCTTGGCACGCAGAAGCGTGCCATCGATATCGCAAAAGATATAGCGGCCGGATGCCGTCATGGCACCGCCTAGTCGACTAGATCAATCAGCTCATTGATCGCATCAGCCTGGGAACTTTCCTTGGGTCGGCGCTCAGGCTTCGGCTCGTTTTGGTTTTGCACGGGCTTCGGTTTGTTTCGCCGGGGAGGACGGTTGCCGCGCCCGCTGTTGCGGTCCGGCTGATCCGACTCGCCACCGCCGGTATCGAATGCCTTGCGGAACGTACTGATTCGCATCTTCTTGGCAGAACCGCCCAGCAGCTTTTCCGCTTCTGCGCCTCCCGAAACAAGGATGGCTCCGGCCCCTTTTGAACGTACGGTTTTTACCAGATATTTGGAGTGATCGCCGAGAGACTTGCTGTAGAGGATGACGACTCCTTCGAATTTCTTGCCGGCCGGCGCCTTGTTCAACGGCGAGCCGGAGGATACGGCAACGACCGTCACCTTTTCACGATCAGCAAACCGGGCCAGACGGCGGAAGGTTTGCAGTTGGTTGCGCGGTGCAATATTGCCCTTCATGCCCAGAGACTCGTGTAGCGCCACGACATCGACTACCAGCACGGTTTCGGCTGGTTTGAACAGGTTGAATAAACCCATGTTATATTCCTTTTTGTTTTGTTTTCATTGTTCCATGCACCTACACCGTCGTTCCTGCCATACGCATTCATCAATGGGTTTTGCGTGGGTTGGCGGTGTGTTGTTGTGCGGGTTAAAGTGCGAAAACCTACCCGATGGCAGTATCTTGCGCAAGCCTTGATTTTCCATCCACTCCCAAGAGGCTTAAAGAACGGTCCCCGCCGGAATGATGGTATTCTTGGGTATGACGATGATGCCATCGCGGATCCAATACAGCTCCGTTTCCACATCGGAATGCTTGCCGTCGGGCGTAATAACCACGCCGTCGCCGACACGGACATTCTTATCGATAATCGCCTGTTTAACGGTGCAGTTCCTCCCGATCCCCATGGGAATTCCCGAGGGGTGTTCAATCGGGCCATGCTCGTAATAATCAGCCCCCATGATAATCGAATCCTCAATGCTTGTCCCCTCGCCCACCTTTGCACGCAGTCCGACGACCGAATGTACGATCCGCTCTCCGGAAATGATGCATCCATCGGACAACAGGGAACGGCTGACATCGCACTGGTTAATCTTGGAAGGAGGCAGGTAGCGCATGTTGGTATAAATCGGGGCATTCATTTCATAGAATGAAAAACTGGGCAGAGCATCGGCCAACGCAAGGTTGGCTGCCCAAAAGGATCGGATCGTTCCGATATCTTCCCAGTATTCGTCAAAGATATAGCTGTATACCTTATGCGATTCAATCGCTCCTGGAATGATATGCTTGCCAAAGTCCGATTCGGCATTGCGGTGAAGCAGTTCGGCTAAAACATCCATGTTAAAAACATAGATGCCCATGCTGGCCAGATAGCGTTCTTCTCCATACATAGGAGCCTGCAACCCATCCAACAAAGGAGAATCGGCGGGCTTTTCGACAAAACGAATGATCTGACCGTGCTTATCGGTCTGCATAATCCCCAGTGCCCCGGTTTCCTCGCGATTGACCGGTTTGGTGCTTATGGTTATATCGGCATTATTCTTAATATGGGCTTCGATGACATCACTGAGATTCATGCGATAGAGCTGGTCACCGGCCAGGATCACCACGATATCCGGGCGGTCATCCATAAAATAGCGTATCGAGCGCCGCACGGCGTCGGCGGTCCCCTGGAACCAGCCATCGGAATCCGGCGTCTGCTCAGCGGCAAGAACCCGAACATGTCCGCCGCTAAACTGATCAAAACGGAACGTGGCAGAGATATGCTGGTGGAGCGACACACTGTTATATTGGGTGAGCAGGAAGATCTTGCGGATGCCGCTGTTGATGCAGTTGCTGATTGGAATATCGACCAACCGGTATTTCCCGGCAATCGGAACCGCCGGCTTTGAGCGCTCCTTCGTCAAGGGTTGCAATCGACTCCCAGCCCCGCCACCTAAAATCAATCCCACTACATTCACACTGATCTCCCTTCACGCTACTGCCCATGCTTGTAAACAGCTTAAGGAATAAACATGGACATGGGAATGAAAAGAAAACAAATAATTAGCTCTTGCTCTGCCTAGGGTGATTCTGTAGAAAACCTCCTCCTTTGCGGGAAGTCAGAAAAAACACCCGCTCGGATGCCCAATTTTGGGCCGGTAGCTCAGTCGGTAGAGCATTTGACTTTTAATCAAAGGGTCCCGGGTTCGAGCCCCGGCCGGCTCACCAATACTAAAGCCCTGCAATTCAATGAATTGCAGGGCTTTTTCTTTCGAATATTACTAAAAAAAATAGCGGCGTGGCTCTCCGGCCTTTGTGTCTTTTGGAGAGGTTGGATGTACGCTGGAACAGGTATTATTCAACCCAGGCACCAATCGGCAATGTCCCCAGCGTATCCAAATTATTGAACAGCCATTTCCTGGCGGGAGTTGTACGCAATGATCTCTCCGCGTTCATCCCGGACCAAAACCAGACATTCGGAAAACTCTTTATCGCGGGTTTCTGCCCACCCGAAATACAAAGAGGATCAATAAAAGACTTTCCACAAGAAAAGGCCGTGTGGCTGGGCGGTCTGCACCTTAGCCGTTCGTTTCCCATGTTCCAGAATATCGTGCACCGCTTCGGGCTCCAACCGCCCCATGCCGACATGGATCAAAAAACCGGCAAGGCCGCGCACCATCTTGTAGAGGAATCCATTGCCCTGCACTTCCAGCGTGATATCGGCACCGTGCTTGCGGACATGGAACGAATGGATCGTCCGCACCGTGCTTTTTATCGGCACCTTGCGGTTCGCCGCAAACGGCGCAAAATCGTGCTCGCCCACCAACAGATCGGCTGCCCGACGCATGCGATCAACGTCGAGTGGACGGCCTTCCTGCAAGCGGTAGAGCCGTTTCGTGGGCGGAACGATCAGGCCGTTGTAGATGAAATAGCGGTATTCCTTGCCCACCGCACTGAAGCGCGCGTGGAAATCGGACGATACCGGCTCGCAAGTTACCACACGAATATCGCGATCGAGCTGGGCATTGAGTCCCCGCTGGAAATATTTGGGATTAATCGGCTTTTTCAGGTCGAAATGCGCCACTTGGGCGCGGGCATGTACGCCGGTATCCGTGCGCCCCGACGACTCGATGCGCACATGCTTCTGATTCGTCATCTCCGCAATCAGGCGCTCAAGTTCGCCCTGCACCGTGCGATGGTGCGGCTGCACCTGCCAGCCCGAATAGTTCGTGCCATCGTACGAAATCTTGATTTTATAACGTGTCGACATAAGCTGGATAACTTCCATCCATCCGGCGTTGACGGCAAGTATTTATCAAAACTTTGATTCGCGGCACATAACATGCTCTTTTCAAACCTATGAAAACGAAAACAGCCTGGATCTGGTCAGGGGTGGGCGGATGCGTAACCGCAGGACTTATTGGCGCATCGGTCTATGACTGCCCGTCCCCCGAAATCAACTACACCTGGCACAACCTCAAAGTCCCCGCCGAAGTGGCGGCCAGCTACGACACGCTGATGCACTATCGGAAAAACGGAACAAACGAACTACACATCGCACTTTCCGACGACATACTGGAACTTGCGGGTACCTGGAGTAATCTACTCCCCCATGCCGAAGCGATTGAGCAAGCCTGGGTCGGATGTGAAGATGCTCGGCAATACATCAACGACCTGAACCAATTTCCGTTCATCACCGACTGGAACAATCCGGAAGAACAACCGGATATGATAGAAATGCCCCTTCCGGCATTCCAGATGCAACGCAAACTAACCCAGCTTTATAGTGTCTATGCGACATTACAGTCCCAACAGAATCATGTTTTAGAAGGGATCAATATACTCGTGCAGCATTATACCATGGTTAGAAAAAGCCTGCCCTACTCGACGACTCTGGTTTCCCGCATGATCTTTATAGCTATGGCGAATAAGGATCTACAGACCGCAGATCTGATCATTCGCAATTCGGACTGTACGCAGGATCAGCTCAAGATTCTGAATGAAGTTTTTCTGCCTTTGTCCGATGAAGACATCTCATGGTTTCGCCCCCTGTTATCCGAATATGCTGGAGCACAATATGTAGTAAATATATCTATGCAAAAAGAACTTGTCCAATCCATGCGCGAATCCGGATCGATTCCTAAATGGGCTTCCACAAAATCATTCTTCTTCAAACCCAACCAAACCCTGCAATATTTCCAGAATTTCTACGAACCGATGCTGAAAACCTGCACTCGAGGTGACGATCCAAAACCCCAAATCGTGCACGCCAGCACACAAAACGACAATCTATTCTCGGGCATCCGCGCATATAATCCCTGGAATGGATCAGGAAGATTGATCATTGCGATCATGATCCCCTCGCTTACCAAAGCGTATGACCATGCCATTGCAACACAGGTCAAAAGCGAGCTGTTGGCGCTTGAAATCCACAAACGACAGGATGAGATGTTAGAATTGCATGATCCCTACACAGGTGCTGCGTATGCCTTTGACGAAATCCACCATCGATTCTATTGCATCGGACCGGACGGCATCGATGGAACGGATGACGATATCTATATCAACAAGCCCTCATTCCAACCCGGCGAAGCCGGAACCCGCTTTAAACAGAAGGATGCAAAGGTCGCGAAGTAGATAACTCCAGATCCTTGCGATGTTGGTGCAGGAAGACCCTGCACAGCGAAACATAGGTTTCGAATAAAATAGAGAGAGCGAACCGAGCGGATCAACATTATCGGATTGGGATAGAGATGACTAACAATGCCCGGTTTCGGCGGCGATCCAGTTAAGGAAGGCGTGGTTTCCGTCGGCGATCGGGAGGCAGACGATGCAGGGGCATTCGTAGGAATGCAGTTCCTTGATCCGGTCGATCAATTCATCTTTTCGCTCCGCGGAGGTTTTAAGAATGAGGGCCACTTCGCTATCCTCACAGACCTTTCCCTGCCACCAGTAGATGGATTCGATACCACCCAACAGATTTGCACAGGCGGCCAACCGCTCCCCGACCACGGTCCGTGCGATCAGTTTTGCTTCGGCCCCGTCCTTTACCGTCACATAAACAAACAACGTGTCCATACCGACTCGCAACCTCTCCGTTTTATCCCTCGTATCCAATGCAGTGTGCCTATTGCCTCGTCGTTATTTATTCCGCCACTCACCTTCCACCCCGTGGAATAGCCAGTCGGCTTCGGGCATGCCCCATTCACCCGGCGGATAGGTGTAAGGCTTCAGATGCTCAATATTGTCGAGTACAGGTTGAACCACGTGCCACTCGGCCTCGACTTCGTCGGAACGGGTAAAGAGCGTGGAGTCCCCATGCAACGTATCAAGCAGGAGTCGTTCGTAGGCTTCGGGCAACGACTTGTTCCAAGTGCCTGAATAGGAAAAATCCATCTTCACATCCTCCACCACAAAGCGCATTCCGGGCCGTTTGGTGTCGACTTTCAGAAAGATCCCCTCGTTCGGCTGGATCTGGAAGATCAACGTGTTGGGCTTGATGCGGGTAATATCGCAGACATCGTCTTCGCATTCGACCTGCTGGAAAAGCTGGAGCGGCGGCACCTTGAATTGAACAACGACCTCCGTGGTTTTCTTCGCCATGCGCTTGCCGGTGCGCATCAGGATCGGTACGCCGGCCCAACGCCAGTTGTTGATGGAAAGACGAAGGGCCGCGAATGTTTCCGTGTTGGAATGTTTATCAATGCGGTCTTCTTCCAGATAGCCTTTGATCTGCTTTCCATCGGAATCGACTCCCTTTCCATACTGGCCACGACAGACCGCGTCAGAAATATTTTTGCGGATATCGAGCCGCATGGCATGGAGCACTTTCACTTTTTCATTGCGGATCGATTCGGCCGATAGATCGCCGGGTGCCTCCATCGTAATGAGACAGAGCAGTTGGAGCAGATGATTGGTCATCATATCGCGCAGCGCGCCATACTCATCGTAGTAGCCGCCCCGCCCCATTTCCATGCCGACGGTTTCGGACGCGGTAATCTGGATATGGTCGATGTAGCTACGGTTGAAAACCGGCTCGAAGATGGCATTGGCAAAACGGAACGACAGGATGTTCTGTACGGTCTCTTTGCCCAGATAATGATCGATACGGTAGATCTGCGACTCATCGAGGTTGCGCAGCAATTCGGCATTGAGCGCCCTGGCGCTCGGCAAGTCCTTGCCAAAGGGTTTTTCGATGACCACCCGTGTCCAGTACGCAGCCCCCGGAGGAGCAATCAGATCGGTCGTCTTCAGCAACTGAACCACGGTTTCGAACAGCGACGGAATGATCGACAGATAGTAGAGCCGGTTTTCCGGATAGGTCTCCACATCCTGCAAACGCTCCTTCAAGGCTTCATACGCCTCCGGCGTTGATATATCGCCCTTATGATAGTGAATATGCTGAACAAACCGGTCAACCGCTTCCTCCTCGACCGCGACACGCGAAAATTCCTTGATCGAGGAAGCCATCATCCCCCGGAAGACGTCGTCATCGTAGTCGCGCCGGGCAACACCGATAATGGTAAATTTTTCAGGAAGCAGGTTTTGCGCATAGGCAATGTAGAGCGCAGGGATAAGCTTGCGGTGCGTCAGGTCGCCCGAGGCCCCGAATATGACGATTGTTGCCGGATCGTTTACGCGGTTTTCGCCGATATTTCCGATGGAAGACATAGTAAAAAAAACTCCTTGTTGATTGCGCTGACCCTACACGCACTCCATCCGCTTTTCAACGCTTGCCGTACTCCGGTTTTACCGCTACCGTACTGCCCATCCATACTATGAATATACTCGTCAGACACCTGTTTATAAATTTGCTGAAGCCCCTGCTCTACCTGCTGCTGGCCTTCACGCTACTCTTTATCATCGCCGACCTCATGGACAATGCCACCGAGTTGCTCCGCACCGATGCGTCCTTTTCTATGGCGCTCCACTACTACAGCCTTCAGCTCCCTTCCATGGTCATTTTCATCGTGCCGATCTGCCTGTTGCTCGCCACCCTCTACAGCCTGTCCATGCTTACTCGACACAGCGAAATCACGGCCATGCGCGCCAGCGGCGTCAGCATCTACCGCATTGTCCGCCCCTATCTGCTCATGGGGATCATCTGCTTCGGCCTTACCGCCGTGGTCAACGAATACACCGGCCCGAAGTTCGCCTACCGCGCCAACCAACTGCTCAAAAGCCACACGGATGACTCCGAAGAGGCCTACTTCGAGCAAATCCCCTTCGAAAACCCTTCCGCTGGACACAGCTGGTATATCGAAAATTTCGACACGCGCACCTTCACCATGCGCGGCATCTCCCTCACGAAAACCAGGCCCGATGGATCCGACGAGTTCAAAATCACGGCCCGTAAAGGGCAATGGCTCGATCACCGTTGGTGGTTCGAAGACGGCACCATTCAGAAGTTCGACGAAAATAACAACCGGTTGGGTCTACCCGAATCATTCCTTACCAAGGAAATGCGCAATCTCCCCGAAGTCCCGGAAGACTTTATGGGCGAAGCCAAATCCGCCCAGTTCCAGTCTTCGCTCGAACTCCGGAAATACATCAGTACCCACCAGTTTCTCTCCCCCGAAACCCTCAACGCACTCGAAGTGGACTTCCACCACAAGCTTACCATGCCCTTCATCTGCATCATCGCCACCATCATCGGCATCCCCGTCGGCGCACACACCGGACGCAAAGGCGCCCTCGCCGGCATCATGCTTGCCATTGGCATGTTCTTTGGATTCTACGGTCTTCAGTTCACCATGGAATACCTTGCCAAACAGATGATCCTCGCCCCATGGGCCGGAGCATGGACTGCCATCATTGTCTTCACGACCATCGGCGCCACCGAAATCCACCGCATGCGTTGATGGGTCCACCATCTCGGCGCACGCACGGCGCAGATCCCAAGGCCTTGGGGGACATCCTATGCCCCCGCCACAAACACCATAAGGTTTTGGCACTAAAGACACACTCGCCATTACCGGATCCAGGACACCATCGTCAAAAGCTACTGAGGCCAGTGGTCTCCATGAGCCATTCGCGAAGTTTACGAATGCGCGAAGGATCGGCGTAGGTGGAATACTCCGCAGTATAGAGGCGGCTGCCCGGGTTGCTCCACCATCGCTCGAAGGTATCCCGCACCCGCCCCATCACTTCGCTATCCATAGAGGCGGTGCACGCCATACTGCACTCTGCATTGAAGTTGTCCATGTTGCGGCGGGTAAAGTTGCATGAACCCAGCAGTACCGTAGCAGTGTTACCGGGATGCTCGACATAGAGAATTTTGACATGAAATTGCTCGCCGTGGGTATCGGCCCAGCGCAACGGGATGCCGGCATGGACCAGCTTCGCAGCAGTCTGCCGGTTTGGAATGCCGTTTTTAGTGCGCCCGAACGCATCCTTGTTCGGATCGAGAATGACCCGCACATCGCAACCACGTCTCTTTGCATCAAGCAGCGCATCGTTCACATGGCGGTCGGAGAAATAAAACATACCCAGATCAATACGGCTCCCCGGTTGCGCATGATCCAACAGATCCACCACCCGGTCTTCAATCTTCTGTTCGGTGAGCAGTTCGATTTTATAGGGCGATGAATGTCCGGCGGCAGGCGCTGTGGTTCCAGCATCAGGATGAAAGGTCTTCTGCCCCGACATTCGCAGAATAGCGGACTCCGATTCACATCCGAGCTCCATCCCTGCACCGTCGATCCGCAGTGCCACGTTCCAGTGCGCACTACTGGCACTGTGCGGATTGGCACTGGCGACCAGCAACGACTTTTCCGTGACCACCAGTTTGCGGTGGTTCGCTTTAAAGTTAAGTAGTTTCAGCATGCTGCGCAACGACACACGGCCCTCGCCCAAGGGATTTGACAGCGTATCGCCCGGTGCTACACCCCATGGTTTAACCAGCAGCCTCCAAGGCTTTGAATAAATGGGATTGCTATCGCGCAACTGATTCAGTTCCGTCCAAACTATCTGGATCCCGGCTTCTTGCATGGCCTTGAACTGCGGCGATTCCATTGATCCATAAATCGTGTTGATCGGATCAGTGATAAAAATGATTTTCACAGCGGGACTAGCCCTGCGTTTGGCCAACAGGTGATCCGCAATCTCCTGGCTTAGCGGCCGCATGCCGGGCCCGGCTTCGTACATGAAGTCGTTGACAAGAAAGAAATCGAGCAGAATGAATCCCTCCGCCTCATCAATAATTTCAAATACAGCGTCGAAGATTTCCTGATGTACCTGGCGTGTGCCCGATTCATCCATCCATGCCTCATCCACCAGCAACTGCACATGATCCGCCTGCGTTTCGCCGGAATAGGCCAGCCCGAGGTCCTCCATCCGCGAGCAACATCCGGACAGCAACAGGAACATGCCCGCAACCCCTAATGTCACTGATATCTGTTTTGATGATCGCCTACACATGGAAGCCATGTTAATCGGATTTTGAGAACGGGGAAACCAGAAACCGCCTCCATGAGGAAAACCCATAAAAAAAAATTGGGGGCGGCCCGTTGCGGGCCGCCCCCATGGGGTGGGGTGTGTTAACTAACCAGGGGAAGTTAGATCTTTCCTACGAGGTCGAGACCCGGCGTGAGGGTATCGGCACCCGGCTTCCAGTTTGCAGGGCAAACCTGATCGCCGTTTTCGTGTACAAAATTTGCGGCTTCGAGCTTGCGGAGGGCTTCCTCTGCGCTTCGGCCAATACCAAGATCATGAATCTCGGCGGTCTTTAGAACTCCGTTGGGATCGATGATGAAGGTGCCGCGAAGTGCCAGACCTTCACTGTCGATGTAGACATCGAAGAGCTTGCTTACGGAACCTGTCGGATCGGCACCCATCGGATAGTCAACCTTGCCGATGGCTTCGGAGTTATCGTGCCATGCCTTGTGAACAAAAGCGGTATCAGTGCTGACGCTGATCACTTCCGCGCCGGCAGCCTGAAACTTCGGATATAGAGCGGCAACATCTTCGAGCTCGGTCGGGCATACAAATGTGAAGTCGGCCGGATAAAAAACGAGTACAACCCATTTTCCTTTGTAGTCTGAAAGCTTCACTTCCTTGATTTCATCGTTTTGATAAACGCTTATTGCGAAATCAGGTACTTCTTGTCCAACTTTAACCATCGCCTAGCTCCTTCTCGTTGATTTGTTTCCTAAAACGACGATACCGTACCACTTTCGTCCGGATTGTAAACAGGAATATGGATACTTTTTTAATGATTTAACAAAACCCTTGTATTTATTGACTCAAATGGTTTGGCAGACCGGGCAATAGGTCGTTCCACGCTGGGCAACCACCGTCTTTTCGAGGGTGGTTTTGCACCGGATACATGGGTTTCCGCCCCGACCGTACGCCTTTACCTGTTCGCGGTGCCCGCCAGACTCCCCTTCCACGTCACGATAGTTGGTTTTTCCATCACCCAGCGATGTCCCTCGATTCCTGATGCCCACGCGCAAGACATGCCGGATCGCCTTGTAGAGCGTCGCGAGCTCGTCATCGGAAAGCGAGTCGGACAAGCGCTCCGGATGGATTTTTGATTCCCATAAAGCCTCGTCCGCATAGATGTTCCCCAGCCCTGCCACCATGGACTGGTCGAGAATTAATGGCTTGATCATCCGGTGACGCCTCCGCATTGCAGTTGAAAAATATTGCAACGAGAACTGCCTGGTCAACGCATCGGGTCCCAGCCTGCCGAGAATGATCAACGGATCATCTACCAGCTTCCATCGTCCAAACTTGCGCGTATCCCTGTAATAAAGGGTCAACCCGTCTGACAGTTCCAATACGATGCGATCATGATGCCCTTTTTCCATGGAGAAGGAACCCGCCATGCGCAAATGGATCATCAGCGTCTGCCCGGAGCCGAGCGAAAACAGCATCCATTTCCCTACACGCGATATTTCGTCGATGGTGGTTCCGGTCAGAGACCGGGAAAACTGCTCAATCGACAATGGCTCAACCGTGCGTTGCCAGTTGATCTGAACCGATTGGATCCTGCGACCTTCAACACCACGGGACCGCAATTGCCGCGCAATGGTTTCAACTTCCGGAAGTTCGGGCATGGTCTCTCCCTGCATTCATGATTCCAGTACCAACGAAAAACGCCGGACGTCGTTGAGACGTTTCCGGCGTTTCTCTCCATATTGCATTGCGCTTACTTATCTTCGAACAACCAGGTGGACAGATAACGTTCACCCGTGTCGCAAATGACCGTGACGATCAACTTGCCTGCGTTTTCAGGGCGCTTCGCCAGCTCCACGGCAGCATGCACATTGCCGCCGGCCGAAATACCGCAGAGGATGCCTTCCTCCTTGGCGAGACGACGGGACATGGCTCCGGCTTCGTCGCCGTTGATGAGTACAATCTCATCGATCAGGCTGGTATCCAGATTGTTCGGAATAAAACCGGCCCCGATACCCTGGATTTTGTGGGCCCCCGGCTTGCCACCCGATATGACTGGAGATTTTTCCGGCTCAACGGCAACCGCCTTGAGTTCGGGTTTCTTTTCCTTGATGGCAGACGCCACACCGGTAAGCGTGCCGCCCGTCCCCACGCCGGCCACGAAAATATCGATCTTGCCTTCGGTATCCTTCCAAATTTCCTCCGCGGTGGTGGTACGGTGGATCTCGGGGTTTGCCGGATTATCAAACTGCTGCAACATAATGGCATTCGGATTTTTTTCAACCAGTTCGGCGGCCGCGGCGATAGCCCCGGGCATGCCTTTTTCTGCTGGCGTGAGAACCAGTTCGGCACCCAGCACCTGAAGAAGACGGCGGCGTTCAAGGCTCATGCTTTCCGGCATCGTAAGAATCAGTTTATAGCCTTTTGCGGCTGCCACGAAGGCCAAGGCGATACCGGTGTTTCCACTGGTCGGCTCGATAAGGGTGGAGCCGGGCTTGATCAGACCTTTTGCTTCGGCGGCGTCAATCATCGCAGCACCGATACGGTCCTTAACGCTGGAGAGCGGATTGCGCGACTCAAGCTTGACGGCCACCGTGGCGGGCAGCCCTTCGCTAATGCGGTTCAGCTTGACCAGAGGGGTATTTCCAATGGTTTCGGTAATGTTATTATAGATAGGCATAATTTCGTCTCCTTTTATTTAAATATTGAACATGATCGGTTCGTCAGCCACGCGCTTGATATAGTCGTCGTGCAGTTCGCGCAGCGTGATCTTGGAAAAATAGTCCCGTAGGACATCGCTGGCCCCCTGCCACACGCGCTGAACGACACAACTATCGGAACGGCTGCAACCTTCGGCAAGGCAACCTACGAGGTTGATATCGCCCTCGGAGGCAGCAAGGATATCGTAAACGGTGATCTTGCCGGCGTCTTTCGCCAACCGGAATCCACCACGCAATCCGCGGACGCTGTTGACCAATCCTGCGTTCTTTAGCGGAACAATGATCTGCTCAATGTAGTCGGTTGAAATTCCTTCCTGCTCCGCTATCCTCTTTTTCGGTACGGGTTGTTCTCCCTCCAATCGCGAAATACAGAGTAGGATTCGGGTGGCGTAACGCCCTTTTGTGGATAATTTCATGAAGGATCTCCTTAAAACGTCATTTTGTTATGATTTTTATCATGTATAAATGGTGAGAGCTTTGTCCGTCAAGTGTATTTACTGAAAATGCGGTACGGCTTTTGAGGCTTATTAGACCTGCCGAAATTTTATTTATTCGACCAGTCTAATGGCGAAAAAAGCTCTTAATAATCGTTCTTCCAGTTCAATCCAATCCCGGGTCTAAGTCTTGGCCCAGCACTGGTTTCAATCGAAAAATGACGGTTGATTTCGTATTCCGCAGTCAGATCCGTTTGCGCTTCCGTACCAAATGTACTGCTCACTTCAACATACAATTCCGGGGTAACGTATTTACCGGCCGCCACCGCGGAAGATCCATCACCGGTTTCGGCCTCGCGCCACTCCAGAGTATCCACGCCCACCGCGTTGCGGAACTGGTACATGAATCCCGGGCCATTCAATCCGCCCGACAACTGTTGCGCAGCTATGGCGATTTGAACCGCCTGATAGGAAGTAATCGTACTGGCCTCCCGCCCGAAAAGAATTCGGGAAAGAATTTCGTCCTCCGGAAATGCCGGCGTCGACTCCAACCGGTATTGAGGACTGTTAACACTCCCGTTCAGAATCAATCGCGCAGAGAGATCGCTGCGTGCATATTCTGCAGTAAGGTTGTTCATCACGGGAACCGGATGCACCACATTATCCAGTTCGACCATCCCATCCACCAAACGGAATTTTTTTCCGACAAAATCCACATGACCGCGGCGAGGTTCAATGCCCCCTTTGAGCCACACACCCTTTGGCGTATCTCGTAAACGCAGGGACCCACCCCACACCGAATCGATGAGCGAAGCGACCACATAGATCTGATCCGACATCTCAAGCTTCACATCCATGCCGATCGGAAAAGGCCTGCTCCTTTTTTCGAGGCGAATCGATTCCCTTTCATCCGCCGCATCAAAATCTTCCAGCACGGGCGGCAGGCGCGGCACGATATTATCGGGAAGCAAATCGGCGCGATCCACCACCAGCTTCCCGGTAAGTTCCGGACGCGCTAACGGACCCGCAAGTTTCAGACTGCCGGACATAACGGCCTCTGCTTCAGGGCGCCGAAGGACTTTCGCATGGGTCAGGGCTAGTGATACATCCAGCTGATCGCCGGCCATGCCACCGGACAGGATCAACCGCCCCCCTGCTCCATCCGTGGCTTTGGTATTGCCGATCTCGAATCCCGCGGGCGTGACCGTCAGAATGCCTTGAAAGTCCTGAAATAGAAGTCCCCATGCATAATGTTCATAGCCGCCTTTTTCCAGCCGGATGAAACCCGAAGGGACGCTGTCCTCCATATTGAGCTCAGCCGAAAGAACTCCACGGACCAATTGGTTATCCAGAACCGCCAGCCCATTGAAAACATCCAGATCCAGAATCGCATCGAGTGCCCCGTCCACCTTGCCCGAATCGGCATCGAAGCCAAAAGGAACAATCGAGAAGCGGCACGGCATGGAAGCATCGGCAACCAGATAACCGCTGATAAAATTCGTCATTGAAGTCGAAGCAGACAGCTCGCCACCGGATAGGCTTGCATCAATGCGGAAATCGAGTTTCGGAAGCTCATCCAGAGCTCTTGATGCGCGGCCTAACCGATCCACCTCCAGCGCCGCGTTCAACTCCGGCGATGCAGGAGCCCCACGGACCGACAGGTTTCCGCTCACTCGGCCCGTATAATTGGATGTCGGCGAGTATGGCAAAGTACCCAGATCGAACTCGGCCAGCGTCGCAACCAGATCGACCTGCTGTGCATCGAAGCGACCGGTCAGCGACATGGAAACGGTGTCCCATGCACAAACGTTCATGGCAGGCACATCCACAGACCAGGTCTTATTGCCCATATCCATATGCGCCGTGCCCTGCAACGTATACCCCCGCTCTTTCGCATCGATCAGCAAAGCATCAATGGACGCCTCGACCTGACCATTCGAAAACCCGAGATCAAGATCACCTTGCGCCACATAGCCCTGGCCATCAAATCGAAGTCCTTCCAGATGCAACAGCCTGGACGCATAGTGCAGCCGAGAGGAAACATGGCCCTTCATCGCCGACCGTTCGAGATCGGCATCAATGGAGGCATTGACTCCACGCGCGTCGATTATTGCATCCACGGAACCTGAAAGACGGTCCATACCTAACGTCGGATTCTTCATCTGCTCCAACGCCGCGTGCAGGCTCAGTTGACGATCATCCGGATCGGCGAACGAAGCTTCGAAATCCACCCGGCCATCGGCATCGCCGCGGATGGCAAGATCGCCGGAAAGCTTTCCTCCCGAAATCACAATGCCACCGGAGCGGACGGAGTATTCGAGCGGAATTCCAGCCAAAGCCGGCCCCAGCTTAAGATGATCAATCTCCCAACCTTGCAAAACGATATCAGCACCATCCAGACGGCCACCGCCTCCTCGCGATTCCTCCGGGCCTTTATTTGATTGAGGAAATCGAATCCATTCGATCTCGTCCGCCCCCAGCCCTGCCACCCGGATGGTGCCATCAAGCAGATCTCTGAGCATCCACCGGCCCCGCAGGTTCCGCACGATCAACCATGAGCCCTTTTCATCTCCGACCGCCACGCTATCGACACGTACGGCCAGAGGAATCCATCCACTTATTCGTCCAACATGAACCTGAACATTCGCCGACCGGCTTGCGGCTTTCGATAAAGCGGAAGCCAGAATCTCCTTGCCCTTTGTGGTTTGAAACAAGGCGGCAAGCACAAGGAAAAGAAGCACCAGCATGCCAGCACTCTTCAAAATTGTGAAGATCAGCCTTTTCATCAGAATGCCTGCCCCAGACTGATATAAAACTGAACCCGTTCCACCTGCTCGGCGGATGGATTCAACGGATAGGCAATGTCCGCCCGCAACGGACCGATCGCGGTAAACCAGCGCAGACCCATGCCTGCACCATAGCGAAGCGATCGGTCATAATTATCAAACGATTCGTCATACACCGTGCCTCCATCAACAAATGCAACATAGCCCAGCTTCCGACCGGGTTGGAGACGTAGCTCCATCGAAAATTCCACAGCTTTATCTCCGCCGGTCGGCACGCCGCTTTCCCGGGGGCCAACCTGCTGATATTCGTATCCGCGTATGGACCCGCCACCACCGGCATAGAACCGCTCATCGGCCGGTACCGCGTCGAGGGCGGCTCCGTCGATACTGCCCAGCATCAACCGCAAAGCACTCGATAACCGGTATCGATCCGACAGCATGTAATAGTGCCGGTTTTCCAGCTGGGTTTTAAGAAACGACTGGGCGCCCAGTGTATCGTCGAAGTAGGAGGTCCGACCGTACAGTTTCATGCCGCGCACTGGATTCAGCCTGTCGTTGCGGCTATCGAAGATCAGCTGCAACGGAAGAAAAACGTGGGCAAAATGTTCATCCGTGGCGAGTTGCTCGACCCGCGAGTATTTATACCCCACTCCAAGCCCACCCTGCAGACTCGATGTAAAATCGCGAAGCACCATGGCCGATCCAGTTACCTTGCTTGCATCGTATGCATCCGGCCGATCCTGCGTACCGTCAAGCATGAGCACCAGATACTGGTTCGCATCCAGAAAGCCGGACCGCGTAAATTTGGCGTTACCGTTCACCTTGATCGGATTCCACTCCAGCGAAGTTTCCAGCTTTTCGCCCCCCCCGAACAAACTGCGATGCTCCCAATAGCCCTTGGCCCCCGGCCCCGTATCCGTATAGTTGATTCCCAGGCGGATGGTGCGCTTGCTGCGTTCGCTCAAACGGATCAGAACAGGAATGGCATTGGTTTCCACCGTTGACTCCTGCAATCCAACGTGGACGGAGGAAAACAATCCCGTCCCCAGGAGCTTGCGTTCAAAATCATCAAGCTCCTTAGCATCATACGGATCGTCCAGCTGCCAGGGCACCTGTCGCTGTATATATTTGTCGTCCAGCGTTTCGAGACCCTCCACCCGAACTTCGCCAAAGCTCGCCGAACCCCCCGGATCAAAAACCAGCGTCAAGTCCACTTTATGATGGTCCCGATCCACATTCACCGTCCGTTTCGCCAGCGTTGGAAACGGATAGCCCCAGCGTTGAATCTGTTTCAAAATGCGCTGTTCTTCCTCGATCACCTCAGTTGCCACCACACGTTGCCTTTGGCGAATCCGCAGTTTGATCTTGTCCAGCCCCGCGTTACGACTCCCCGCATACTTCACCTTTACATGCCGGAAACGATACGGCTTTCCCCGCCAGACCTTGATGTCCACCCTTGCCGGTTGACGTGTTGTGTCCAGATATAAGTTTACGGTGCCGTCATAGTAGCCATTCGACTTCAGAATCGATTCAATCGCCTTTTGGTCCTTTGCCATGCGATGGCGCAGTTGACCCACCGTGGAAGGCGAACGTTCGACGAACTTGCATGTGGATGTCGATTCCCGGATCACCCGCCCAAGCGACCAGCCGGCTCCGTCTATATCGACTTCATAGGCGACACCGCCATTACGATGCTCCATCGTTGCACAGCCGGCACAGGCCAACGCGCAGCCCAGCATCAGGAGTTTGAAATATGAAGCCTTCATCATGGTTGTAAAACCGTATGCCATTCCTCCACAAACGTCAAAGCGGATAATCGGAGAGCACCTGCACCGCGCAGAGGCTGGAACTTGAAACCCGAGACCAGAGACACTAAACTCCTGACATGAAAGCGAATATTGGAGTGCTGGGACCGAATACCACCACCGACTCAGAATATGGGCTCGGTGTTGAAGTCGGACGCTGCATCGCCGAAGCAGGCGCCACTCTTTTTTGCGGCGGACTGGGCGGAATGATGCGCGCAGTGGCCGAGGGAGCCAAATCTGCCGGCGGCCAAACGGTCGGCATCCTTCCCGGCGGAGACCGGAGCGCCGCCAACGGATTCATTGACATTGCGATTCCCACCGGCCTTGGACCGGTTCGTAATGCCATGCTGGTCAACTCCTGCGACGCCGTCATTGCCGTTCACGGAGCCTACGGCACGCTCTCGGAAATTGCATTCGCACTGCGGCTTGGCATTCCGGTGGTCGGGCTCAACACGTGGGAGGTTCATCGCAACGGCCAACCCGATCCGGGCATCCATGTTGCCCATTCTGCCCAGGAAGCGGTAGAGCTGGCCCTATGTCTGGCCTCCGGCGAAGAAATCGCATGATAAGACCCACCGGATCCTCACACATTTGCGCGGACCCGGTCAGTTTCAATACTGGTTATAAAGGATAACCTTCAACCGATAGTACGCATGATCCCCGACAGCGGGGTCAACAGCGTCGATCGCCGTCTGCCCGCCGCTCGGCGAGACCGTGCCCACGAGGTCGGTCCAATCGGGCACCGAAAGGCTGGTCGCCTTCTGGATGGCATAGCCCAGATCAGCGCGCTCGGCCGGCAGTACGAAGGAAATGGTTGCAGGCGTCGGGAAGATCGCATACACCCCGGCCATCGTGGAGAAGACCATCGGATCGGTGCCGCAGGCATACTCCATGGCGGTCTTAATGCCGTCTCCGTCGGGATCGTCGTTCGGACCATCCTGACCCACGGGCAGGCTTTGCATTGCCAACCACGCCTGGAAGCCAGTCTGCCCCGGGGTGACCGACGATTCGCGCCAGTTGGAAAAGTCATTGCCGTAGGCCCGCTCGTCGATGCGGGTGAGCGCCGTACCGCCGCCGTCCGGGCCAACGGGCCATGGATCACTATCCGAAAAGTCAACGCGATCTATTCGTACAAACTGCAGCACACCGACCCCGTTCGTATCGCCGGGCAGTGATATTTCCAGTGTTTCGCCTCCGTTATCGAGACCTCCGGCATCCCATTGGATGACCTGGGTTCCCGATGGAACACTGTATGCAGCCGCGAACGCGGTGGCATTGCGCACGAGAACGATCTTTTCGCCCGGTTGCATCACAACCGGACTGCCGGAAGGGAACACATGGTCGATGCCCTTCGTCATTCGCCATCCCTCGCCAACATCGGAGTCGTAGAGCGTAACCGGATTCGTATCGATATTGGCCAGCTCGATATATTCGGCTTCGCCCACGGGCGGATGATACATGATTTCGCTGATCACCACGGGGCCGACCAGCGGATCGCTGTTAGCTGTTCCGGGCGTTGCCGCTTGCATGGACACGAAGTTGTACGTGCGTGCGCTGGACTTGTAGTAGCGTCCCCGGGTGACTCCACGAAGTGATGCCCCGAAGGTTTCCTTTTCGGTGTAGTCGGGACGCAATTCATTACCCGGTCCAAACACATTGACCGTATCGCCGTTTTCGCTGAGGGCAAAGGGAACAAGTGCGCCGGGGTCGCTGCTTCCGGCCCCGAAGTTAAGATCCTCGTAAAAAAGGGCATAGCCATTCGCCGGAAGCATGGTGCCGTCGGCGATACGATATTTCAGGGGGGTGTCCGGATCGTCGCTGAGATACCAACCGCCCAGATCAATGGGCTTGGAACTCGAGTTGTACAGTTCGATCCAGTCCGGCGCAATATCGTGCGAGTGCGCCAGCACTTCGTTGATCACCACCAGATTGGGAATGAAGTAGGGATAATCCTCGGGATTGAAGGTGTAGTAGGCCCCCATGTCGGCACGGGAACTATCGTCATCCAGGGCATGCGCGGGATCGCCGGCATCGATCGCCGGCGAAGCGGGCGTCAGCGAGAAATCGTACGAGCCGTCGTCGGTGAAAAGCGGATCCGCAAACAGATTGCCGGTTCCGGCCAGTGCGAGGGTGTCGGAGAGCGAGTAGTCCGCCGTCAGGGTGGAAAGTGAATCAACAAACACCGGCTCGTCCTTGGACCGCGAAAAGATGCAGTTGCTGATATAGGCAGCCCCGCCGCCGGCCCCGGCATTCTTTTCGAAGGCAGCCACCCCGATATTATTGCGGGCAAAGGTATTCTGGTCGATGTAGGCCGTGGAGCCGGCATCCTTGATGCCCACACCCATATCGCAGTCAACAATCAGGTTGCGCTCGATGAAGGCGACGGATGCCTGGCCCACCGAAATGCCCTTGTCGGAGACATTGAAGATCCGGTTGCTGACCACCATCAGGCTCTGGCACCCCTCGCCCACGTCGATGGCATCGCTGTTGAAGCCACTGAAGGCATAGATGCGATTTCCTCGGATCTGCCCCCCGACCACGTTGTCGAAGTCGATGGCGTCGGTATCCGGAGCATTGTTCCCGGTAAAGGTGCTGTTCTCCACCAGGCCGTCACCGGACTTGATGTTGATCCCGTCTCCGGTGAACAGAATATGTATGCTGCAGTCGGTCAAGGTCGTCGACCCATAGCGGGCAAATACCGGAAGGAGTGCTTCGATGTCGGCATGGTCGAGCGTGATTGCCGAGTTGTATCCGGAGACTGCCGCCTTGAGGTTCAGCGGATCCTGCCGGCTGGGTGTGGCATCACGAATGGTGACATGGTTCAGGGTTGAAAGGCCGGTGGCATTGACAAAGCTCAGGTTGCCCCAAGGTGCGCCGGTGCGCGATACAATCTCCACAGGCTGGCTGGCGGTGCCGTCCGCATTCAGCGATCCGTACACGACGATGCTCTTGCCCTTGGACATGTTCAGCCGGACGCCCGGTCCAAGGGTGAGCACATGGCCGGCTTCCACGACGAGGTCATTGGTTACTGAATAGGGCGATCCCGCAGAAGTAAGAGTGGTGTCGGAAGAAATGGTCGAAGGCACAATGGTTTCCGCGTTGGGTGTAAAGTTGGCCGTAATGGTCTGGGCACCGGCCATCGTAATTTCAATGGTGCTATTCGTGCTGCCCGTGCTCCAGCTGTCGAAGGCGTAGCCCGGTGCCGGCTCGGCGGTCAGTTCAAATGGCGTGTTTAGGAACATGCCAACGGCACTGGTGTATTCGGGCGCCATCGGCACGCCGGCAACCAGTACGCGTCCGCCGTCGACGTGCGAGAGGTTGACAGACAGGTCCGCCATGCTGAGGCTAAGCCCCAGCTCCAACTGCAGCCGGCTGAGGGCGTAGGAGGGTCGCTCCGCGGCAAATTGCTTGATATCGGCGATCTGGGCGGTACGACTGACCATGGATCCCGGCCAGCGGGCCTGATGGCGGGCCACCTCGCCGTCCTGTTCGGCCGTGAGGATATCCAGCTTGTCGCTGACCCGCTGGGGATTAAACGTGCTGCCCACATGAGCGGCGTAGCGCTGGATCAAGCGGTTGATAAAGTTGGTGTTGTTGTCTAAGCGCTGGAAGAGGGAGTAGTTCCCAATGAAATTATCGATTATCGATCCTGTTTTGTTGCCAGTGACAAATCCCCGGTCGGAATCATTGATGATCCACTGCCATTTTGAGCCGGGTGTATTGCCGCGCCAGAATTCCCGATTGTGCTGCCAGCTGGTGTTTACCGCGTAATCCGTACCAACGACATAATCGATGAAGGAGTCGATATTCATTTGCGCTTCGATCTGGCTGTAAACCACCGGATCCGTGGTGTCGTTGGTGGTGCAGAATGCCAGGAAGGATTCGTAGGCTTCCGTGGAGCCTGCATCGGCTTGCAACCTGGCATAAATATTATTCGGAAAATCATTGGCATACTTCAGCTGGTCATACTCGCTTTCGGACAGCTGATGTTCGTTGGCGAAATAGGTTGGATCGAAGCGCTTGCGGATGTTGTAGATGCCCCAGAAATCTCCATTGATGAACAGGATACCCGGACGATAGGTGTACAGCCCGGCATCAGCCTGACCCTCGAATATGGAAGGCATCATGGCATCGCGCAACAGGGTTGCCTCCCAGTCATCGCCGCCGTTGCGCAGGTTGATTTCACCAAAAGTGGCGACCGGCTGGTCCGGAAACATTTGGTAGTTGATCAAATCGTCGCCATATTTCGAGCGCATGTAGATATTGAACGGCTTTTGCGCCTTGGACCAAATATTCTCTCCGGCGATACGGGCGCCTGCATTGACGGAAAACGCCGGGGTTTCGTCTGCTTCGAACATTTCCAGACGAATGGGTATTTCACGACCTTTGAGCGGGTAGTACCCCGATCCGAATTGGCCGCCGATGTTGTAATAGGTCTGGGTATTTGAATAGATGCCAATGGTATCCCCAAACAGGGTTTCCGGATCGGCCACCATGGAGAAAACCGGTAACGATGAATTTTCGTCAATGAAGATGGAGCGGGTTAGCATGGGTCCGGGAATCTTGCCGGATGCGAAGGCCCGCGCCCGCAGAACGGTTGTGCTGCCGACCGGCAGTGCGGATGAATAGACCGTCGAGCCGGACGTGGGTACGGAGCCGTCGAGGGTATAGCGAATCGTCTCGCCGGCGCCGGCACTGGACAACGTGACGGATTGGGCCCCACTGTAGAATCCGCTGTCCCGCGATGCCGTCACGGCGGACGCCTCTGCAAATTGCGAGAGTGCTTCGGTCGAATTGGTACCTTCCGGCGTCGGCTCCGCAAAGAAGGACCACCCGTTGGTGGAAGCCGGATCGCGACCGTAGGAGACATCCGTCAGTTGCGCAGGGAAATTAGTGATTGCATCGACCAGAACAACATCGGTGGAAACGACTTCCAAGACGATCAATTCTGCATCAAATGCCATATCACTGCTGCTGCCGTCATGCTGATGAACCTCCACCGCCAGGACATTGTCCCCTGCCCGGAAAGGCATGGATGTATAATCTATCAACTCGAACGCGCTTGGGTTATCAGGCCCGTATCCTCCGCCGGAATAGTCAAGATAGGTGATCCCGTCCGCCACGCGTATACGGGCAATTTCGATTCCGTTCAGATAGGCAATGGCCCCGTCATCTATCATCAGGTTCAGGCGGACGTCGGCAATCAGCGAAGGGTCTGTTACATTAAAGTGATACCGGAAATGGGTGGTCGGGTATTTATTGTTTTGATCAGGTCCGAAATCGACCACGGTAGCCTCATCACCATCGCCATAGCCAAGCTTGGCGGCTCCGGAACTCCAAGCCGAGTCGTCGAACGTCAAACCCATCCAGCCCGCACCGGGATTGCCGCCGGTGTCACGATATTTCCAGGTCGATCCGGCCGAAATCAGCGTGTTTTCCGCTGCAGGATTGATTAGATGGAAAATCCCCAATGATTCTCCTCCGGCACTCAGCTTGAAACTGGAGTGATACCGAACGGTGGTGAACGTGCTGTTCCAGTCCCAGTAGCCGCGGATATGCGTTTCCCCCGGTCCGGCATCGTAGCCATCGGCCCTCACCATTAAATAGCCGTGTGCCGGAATAACGCCACCAGCGGGAATCCTCCACTTAAGCGGCAGCGTCAGATCATCCGTCAGGTAGTAATCGGTCAACGGTACGTTGGTGCTGTCGGAATTATAGAGCTCGACCCAGTCGGAATAGTCGTCAAAATCGCAATTGTCTGGATAAATTGACTGATTTGAGGCCATGAATTCGTTCACAACCGGCCCCGCCACGACGGTCGAGCACACTGTCAGCCATACGATACTGAAAATGGATAGGCGCATATTTTCCACCTTTTGGAGCAATGTTAACCAAGCAACCAGTTCAAGGTTGTACTATCTATATGCCTAGACTTTGAATTAGGTGATCGCAAATGGCCTTTTTTATTATTTAAACCATCCCTTTTGTCAACCTATCCAATCCTTAACATTCAGACAGAATTAGACCAGAACATATTCAATAGACCTTTATACAATGGTAGTTATGACGCCAAACAAGATCTATTCAAGCACGATATCCGGCCCGAACGGCACCGGGCGTTCGGACTGATGCAGTTGGCTTCCGGGTTCCGCGGACATCCAGACTTTCACCTTCCAGTTTTTAATCCACATTCCAAGGACCGCTGCGGGTATCGCGCATGCACGTGTTTCGCGAGCACCCGGCATAATTCGGATGGGCATGCGTTGGTATATCGACCTTCAACCCTATTCGAAGTTTAGAATCCATCTATTTCACAGTTCGTTCGTCCTAACCTTTTTTTGCTAGTTGTTAGGAATATATAAGTGCTATCAATGAATCTATATCTATGAATAAGAATAGCCATATCAATGCGATTAAGGATGGAGCCGATTTTTCAACGGAGCTGGATCGCTTTGAGGCAAAGTATATCATACCGCGCGCGCTGGTTGAACCGATCAAGGATTTCATCAAGCCTTATTGCATAACAGACAAGCACTGCGAAGCTGCCGGCGGAAAGTATTACATTACCACGCTCCAGTACGACTCCCCTTCCATGTCGCTGCACCATGCCAAGGAATGGGAAGCCACCCACCGCTTCAAATTGCGCGTACGCACCTATGGAAAGCCTCCCGGTGATGCACCGGTATTTCTCGAAATCAAACGTAAGTACTATGACCGTATTATCAAATCGCGCGCCTGCATTCCCTTTAGCGACTGGAAGCCCGGCATCCTGAAACGACATGTCAGCGAGCTGAACCTGAACTCCGTGAAGGAACGCGAAGCCTTCCGTGACTTTGTGCGGTTGACGCAGGAAATCGGCGCCGAGCCGAAGGTTTACATCCGCTACTGCCGCGAAGCGTTTACGGGAATCTTCGACCATTACGCCCGGATCACCTTCGATTCCCAGCTTTGCTACCAGCCCGTCTTCGATGCCTATAACTGGGGGGACGGCGGCCGCTTTATTTCCATGGACAGCGGTATCGTAAGAAACCGCAAGGATTCCACGCTGGTCCTGGAGGTCAAATGTACCGAACAGGTTCCGACGTGGATGGTGGAACTGGTACAGCATTTCGAACTGATCCGTTGCGGCAACTGCAAGTACTCGACGGCTATTTGGATGGAAAACCTTTTGATCGGAAAAGGGGACGCTCCCTTTTCCGATGAATTTATGTTTGATTAAGCAAGGAGTGTTATGAATTCGGGAGGATTGTTGGATTTAATGTCGGTGGCAAGCAGCTCGCAGAGCGTGAGCCTACAGCACGTCATATCGGCCATGCTGTTGAGCTTCGTGCTTTGCTCGGTGATCGCCAAACTATACCAGTTGACCTTTCAATCGCTCTCCTATTCGCGATCGTTCGTCCACACGCTCATTCTCGGCGGCATGATCACCTGTATGGTGATGATGTCGATGGGCGACAGCCTTGCCCGTGGCATCGGGGTACTGGGAGCGCTTTCGCTGATCCGCTTCCGTACGGTGGTGCGCGATCCGCGCGATATGATGTTCCTGTTCGCAGCCCTTGGTCTGGGCATTGCCTGCGGGGCGGGCATGTTTGCCGTAGCGGTATCGGGATGCATATTGCTCAGCTCGGTCATTGCCCTGCTCCACTGGGCACCGTTTGCCACCCACCGGCGCTACGAAGCCATGCTCCGTTTTCTTGTCGAAGCGGACGACGATCATGCCCGCGAAGATGTAGACAAGGTTCTGGCCGAGTGCTGCTCGGCCTACATGCTTATCGCCATGCGCGAAGCGGTTCAGGGCGACCTGCTGGAATATTCCTATCAGGTACGGCTGATCGACCCGTCCTACCAGGTTGACCTCGTGAAAAAGCTAGAGGCCCTCGACACCATTGCCGAGGTCAATCTGGTCATGCAACGCACCACTGTGGAACTTTAAGCGAGAACGAGACACCATGACTAATAAAACTTTCAAACGTCCTCCCCTGCGGCAAAGACGTCGCCATCTGATCCGCAAGTTTTTCAGCGGATGGCCATGGCTGGTATGGATCGCCGCCGCCATTGCGGTGCTCGTCCTGCTGCCGGGCGGGTTGTATCGCGTCAAGTTCCCCGGTGCAGCCGAGCGGATCTATGAATATGTTTCGCCGCTGGAAGACGCCCGGCTCAAGAGCCTGCTGGTCGAAATGGGCGACACCGTCCAAGCCGGTCAACTGATCGGCGAACTCGACAACGAATCGCTGGCTACGGATCTGCTGATGGACCAGGCCTCGCTGATGAAAACCAGGGACAAGGTCCGTTCCATCCGCTACGAGCTCGAAAGCATGAAGCTGGAACAAGCCAAAACCGCCGCTGAACTTAAGGTGCTGGAAGCCCGATGGAAACGAAGTAAAGACCTGCTGGCCAGACATCTCGTACTGGAGCAGGAGACCGAGGATCTCCGACCGCAAATTGAGGCCATTAAGGAAGTGTTGCCGCACTATCCGGATCTGATCGCCCAGCTTGAGGAACGCCTCGCCATTGCCGCCAGCGAAGCGGAACAGTTCAATGCCGACGACCTCCAGCAGCTTCAGGAGTCGCAGTGCCGTCTGGTGGCAACGACCACCGGGGTCATTGCCGAAGTCCTTCACCAGCCGGGCGATATTGTTGAAACCGGCGATCCGGTCGTACGCATCAGTAATATTTCAACCCGCCGGGTTATTGCCTTCATGCCCGAAGCAAATCGCGTGGACCTTGCCGTCGGCGAACGTTGCCGTGTCATAACCGAGGCCAACCGCAGCATATTCCATGGAGAAGTCCAATCCATCACAGCGGATATCCGCAAGCTTCCGGTCAACACGGGATTCAGCGACCAGTTGCTCCGCGGGCGCAGGATTGTGATCGAAATCGATGATGGCGATCTGCTGCCCGGCGAACAAGTAGTTGTGGTGCCGGACATCTCCGTCTTTGAACAATGGTTTGGGAGGGAATAATGCAACTCCGCACTTGCGCCATCGTTCTCCCCGCACTCTGCTGCATCTCCTCAACGGTTCTTGCAACATCCGACCAAACACTTAGCGCCCTCATGGAACAGGCTTCTTTCCACGACACGATCCGCAACCAAAACGCAGGTGCCCTGATCGATGAATCGACGGAATTGGAGCAGTCGAAAACCTTTGCACGCTCCCGCTCCGACTACGGGCTCGAACTACGCCCAAGCATCAGCGACGAAGATGTCGGACTCGCCCTGCGGGTCTACCTGCCCGGCCGCTGGAGCAAGAAGCGCCTCCATGAGCAACTGACCCTTGCCGCCCGCTCCGAACAACTGCGGATCAAGACATTGGAGTGGAAGGATGTCATCGCAATTTACCGCGACTTCTGCACCTACCGTATGCTCAAGCAACAGCTTGCGCTGACTGAAAACGAAATACGTTTCATCGAGCCCTATCTGAAAAAGGCCGACCAAGCAGTGACGTTGAACCAGTTAGCCGTAAGCGACCGGGCCCGGCTCTACAGCACCTACCTTGCGCTGGCAAACGACCAAGCCGATCTGGGGAACAACTTTCTGGATGCGCAGCGGCGCATCAGAATGGTCGTTGGACCCGATGCGGATCTGGAACAGCTTTCCACGATGGCGGTCATCGATATACCTTCGCAGCTTGAAATCAAGTCCCTGCTTAAAACCGCCTTGGAACAACGCTCCGACTACCGCCAGTTCGGGATCGATTTGCGCGCCATGCAGCTGGCCGAAGAAGCGGCGCGTTCGGAGGATGGCTTCCGCCTCAAGTATCTCCAGCCCGCCTATCGCGTAGACTATGACAACGGATCCAGCGGATGGGAACTGTCGACCTCGATCGTGCTCCCCTGGGGCACCCGCAATCCCGACATTGCCGTCTACCAGCATCAGCAAGCCCTGTTCATTGCGGCCCAGGACCAGCAACGCAGAATCATTGAAGACCGGCTGCGCGTCATGTTGGACATGGCCAACGCCTACTACATGCAGGTTGCCGAGCAAAAAAAGCGAACGGGCCCAGTCATCAGGCAGCTTAATGAAGATCTCGAAGTATTGGCCGACGTTCCGCTGGAGCAAGTGCGCGACCTGATCTCCGTCCGCGAACGCATGCTTGACGCCGCCCTTCAATCCGCCAAATTCGAATACATGGCGGAAACCATCACCGTCGATCTTGCCGAAGAACTAGGCGGCTGGTAGCAGCTTTATCCGAACCGGGTTTACGCCCCAAAGACGTGTGTGGGGATGCCTGTCTGCCACGGGCTATTCCCGTCCGTTGGAATGACAGTTGTAACAGGCTGATGATGTACCCCATAGCATTCCTTACCACACCTGCAGGCCGCATTTACACCCATTCTCTGACAAGCACCTGTCTATGGAATCCGATGCCCCCTTGCATGGATCCGCGCCTACCAGCTGTAGCGTAAACCGAGATCGAACGATGTGGCGTCGGCCCCGTCGCCAATGGATTGCGTCAAGCCGCCGGAAAGCAGCCACTTTCGGTTTATGCGCGCATCAAGGTAAACCGAGTAATAGGACATGGTAAGCCCATCGCCTCCGTTGTCCGGGTCCAGCCAGCGCATGCTGGCGGACGGACGCACCGAAAGCCGGCTGTCCCAGAACGGCAGATAGGCGGATAGCAATCCGCCGAAACCGCTGTTCCCCTGCGATTCCAGATTATAGATCGTGGACGAAATGCTGGCGGAGGTCCACTGGAAAAACCCTGTGCGCGTCAATCCCACGCGCCACCGCATGGCGGCATCCGTGTTGTCGGAAACCGTGTAGGCCACTTCTTCGTTGAGATTCAGTTTGAGCGGCAGACGATGGCGCGCCCCCACCCAGTAGCGCCAGTAGCCCGAATCAAACAAGCTGTTGTCCACGATCGTGAGTAGATCGCGTTCCGACGGCGTATCGGCCCGTTCCCAGTGATCCATCCCCGCCCGCAGCGTATGATTGCGGGCAATGCGGGACGATGCCGTCAAATCAAAGCGCGAAAGCTGGGTGGCGCTGTTGGTGGTATTGGCGACACCAAAATCGATTTGCGCGGTCGAAATGACATCCAGCTTCGGCCCGAGACTGGCCCGTTGATCGAACAACAGAGCAAAACGATTGGCCTCTCCCTGATAGAGCGAAGCCATCAGGCCAGCCGTACCGGAATAGTAGGACGATCCCTGCTTGCCTGCCTCCAGCGTGGTATAGCCGGCCACGGTCGGCTCGTCGGCCGTTACTTCGAGATTCACACGACCGGGTTTCAAGCCCGCCAATACGCCAAAGCGCAAGAGGCCTCCGTTTGAGACTTCAAGCTGGCCGCCATCAATATAGCCCACCCCCGGCAGTTCGTAGGGCAAAAAACGTCCAAGCCGGACAAAGCCGCCCGCCTCCAGGGGATGCTGCAGCATCAGATTGTAGATCATCGGCTGGAGGCTCTGGTAGTCGGGGTGGTCGACGTAGGCATCGCCGGTGCGGTAGCGCGCACTGCCCGACCATTTCAGGCTCCATTCGGTGCCTTCAATGCGGTCGATGCTGCCCGAGGTGTACAGCCTCGTCACCATCCGGTCCAACTGGTTGTCGGTACCGGTCTGCATGCTTTGCCGTACGCCGAAATTTCCGTGGCTCACATTCTTGCTCTGCGTCAAGGCCGGCATCTTGTTCATGCGCTCCAGGAGCGGCACAAAAGGTTCCGGCTCTTCCGGCGCGGCGGTGGTGGCGGCCGGGGGGATGACCGGGGTTTCCTCACTATTCTGTTGCGCGTCATCGAATACCAGCTCGACCCGCAGGATCTCGTTGCCGGCGGCAAGATCGACGCCCTGCTCCCCGAACCGCAGGAGGGCGGATGAGTTTGCAGCCTGCATGACCTCGAAGGTGAAGGAACGGCCGTCCTCCAGCAGCAGGCTACCCTTGATGCCCCGCTCCAATCCGCTGCCGGAGCCAATGTCCACATAGACGCCCTCCTCGATCCGGTACGTGATATGCGCCGGAACATTCTGCATCTCGGCCTTTGAGGCGCATGGCAATGCAGAAACGGACAGCAGGAGCGCCACGATCCAGTCCTTCCCTCTCAATCTAAAGCATCTTGTATTCATAGGCATTTCCAACGGGGTGGATTCCGGTTCCACAGCGCTAATCCTCTCTTCCATCGGGGTGGCAGTTGTAGCAGGCCGATGATGTATAGCTGTAGTTCCTGACTTCACTATGATCGCTGTCTGTTGAACTCTTCCCATGGCAATTGTTCAGACAGGTAAAGGTCTGCGTGCTGCCCGTATTGTGGCACCGCGTGCACGAAACATCGTGGTTTCCGCGAAGCGGAAAATCGGTGTGCGAGAAGCTGGCCGATCCCCACGACGAGGTCGAATGGCACTGCGTGCAATCATGAGGAAAACCAAGGCTCGCGTGATCCTGCGCACCCTGATAGTCACTTTGGTGACACGAATAACAGTCCTGCGAGAGACCGCTGTATGTCCCGTTCTCATGGCACGTGTTGCAGGTAAGTCCGGAATGGCCCTGCGTCAGCGGGAAGAAGGAGTGATCGAAGCTCGCCGGCGTCCAGGCCGAACGGGTATGGCACTGCTCGCAGTCGTGCGAGAAGTTCAGGGTCACATGATCAGGCGCGCCTTGGAAATCGTTATCATGGCAGGAATAGCAGTCCTGCGACAAACCACTATAGGTGCCGCCTTGATGACATTCTGCACAACCCACGCCAGCATGCCCCTGCGTCAACGGGAAGAACGAGTGATCAATGGCCGCAGGAGTCCAGGCCGTGGTGCTATGGCACTGCTCGCAGGTTTGCGGGAAGTTCAGGGCAACGTGGTCGGGTGCGCCCTGATAGTCGGTGTCATGGCATGAATAGCAGTTGGAAGGCAATCCGGCGTAGACACCGCCCGAATGGCATTGCGCACAGGTTGAATCCGCGTGAGCACCGGTCAGCGGAAAAGCGGAATGATCAAATGAGGCCGGCGTCCAGCCTGATGTACTGTGACAATCTTCGCAGGTCTGCGGATAGCTTTGGGCCACATGGTTCGGCGCGCTATCGAAGTCGGATCCATGGCATGAAGCGCAGTCCGTTGACAATCCCGAATACGTTCCACCCGTATGGCACTCCGAACAAGACAAGCCCTTGTGCTCACCGGTGAGCGGGAAGAAGGAGTGGTCGAATGTGGCAGGTGTCCATGCATTTTTTGAATGGCACTGCGTGCAGTCATGCGAGAAATTCTCTGTCAAATGGCTGGGCGCACTCTGGTAGTCCGGCTCATGGCAGGAATAGCAATCCTGCGACAACCCGGAGAAATCGCCCGGCGTGGTATGGCATTGCACGCAGTTCACCCCGCTATGCCCGCCGGTGAGCGGGAAGAAGTCATGCACGATATTCGCCCCGTTCCAACCCACGGGATTGTGGCAACGCTGGCAATCTGAAACCCATCCATTGGCCACATGGTTGGGATCCGTGGTTTGAGCCGCATCGTCGCGGTGGCAGATATCGCACTCCAAGGGTGCGCCGCGGAATTCTCCTGCGGCCGCACCTTCGTGGCAGCTTTCGCATGTGGCAATGGCATGGGAGCCCATCAACGGGAAGCGGGTACGGGCATGTTCGCCGATTAGCCCCGTCGGCTCCCAGGTCATTTGGCTATGGCAACGTTCGCAATCCAGGCCCATCGTACTTGCATGAGGGTCGGCGTGACAACCGGCACATCCTCGTGCCACATATACCTCCACTGGCCCCCGGTCGTTGTGGCACCGCAAGCAGGCCGCATCGGCATGGGCGCCTTCAAGCGCATAGCCGGTCTCCTTTTCATGATCGAAACTAAAATCATCACGCAGTTTGTCCCACCGATCCGGCAGGTGGCAAAGACTGCAATCCCCGGGAAACTTGGTGTGTGGAACCAACGGGCCCCAGGCCTTCTTGTTCCATTCCTGGCGGGGCACAACAAACTGGCACCCGGCCACCACGAGTCCGAGCAGGAATACGACCCATACGGCAATCTTTAGCGCTGGCTTATTGTTTTTGGAAACCATGACAATCCTCACATCGGGTGGTTAACGGTCGATATTGGACAACCGACTGGCCGTCGGGTTGCATTACAGGAAGGTGACAGGAGGCGCATTCAACCTTTACATGCGCCTTATCCAGCAGGAATTTGGAATCGCGATCATGTTCGAAGCGGTCTGCTTTCCATTGATCGAACGAACCATGACAACGCTCGCACTGCGTTTGACCAAGCTGCAGGAACTGACCGCGGTGGATATCCGTGTGGCAGGACGCGCACGTGGTCGGTGTCCCGCGGTACTGAAGTATTTCCTGGTCGGAGGCGGGCTCGGCATGGCACTGGATACACGCCGCCTTGGCATGGCCCTTGCCCTGGAAGAAAGCGCGCATGTTCTCGTGCTTGTACTGCTTGATCTTGAAGGTGGAAAAATCGGGGGCATGGCAGGCGGTGCAATCGTTTTGAGCGAGCTCCTTATCGAACTGGCTTCCGTGCGGGTTGGCGTGGCATTCCTTGCAGGAGCTGGCGGTGCCCTTGAACCGGCGCACGTCACTGCCCGCTTCGATCTTGTGGCACTGGTTGCAGGCTGCCGCCACGTGGCCGTTCTTCAGCGGATAGCGTTCGGGATGGTCAGCCGGCCCCAGCGTACTGGGCATGAAACGATCCACGGTATGGCACTGGGCGCAGGAAGGATAGTGTTCCTTGAACTGGCCGTCGTGGGGATCTTTGTGGCAGCTGCTGCATTGATCCGCCTGGCGGTTGTAACCGGGTGCGGCGGGATCCGGGAAGCGCGCAGTATAGGTTTCCAGCTCCGGCGCATGGCATTTAGCGCATTCCACCTTGGCGTGCGCGCCCTGCAGAACGAATCCGAAGTGATCATGGAAGGCTACATCCACGCCTCGCTGCCCCATCACCCATTTTTCATCGGTGCCCTTGTGGCAGCGCATGCAGTCGCCCTGCAGTTGCTTGTCAAAACGGTGCGGGGATTCGTGGCAATCAGCGCATTTCTTGCCTTTGACCGGTCCGAACTTCAGATCCCGTTCGCCTTCCATCAGCTCAGGCGCAACATCGGTTTGGTGGCAGGCCGCGCAGGCCGCCGTGGCATGGGGGCCATCCAGCACAAAATATTTATTATGATCGAAGAAGGGAGCCGGCTTGAAGGCATTTTGATCATGGCACTGGGTGCAGTCGCGGGTCTTCTCGCCGCTCTTGTGCACATCGACATGGCAACTGATGCACTCCTGGTTCAGGCCTAGCATGGTATCCGTCCGAACCTGATCAGGAAAATCGGCCAAGACAACGGGTTCATGGAATTTTTCGGTATGGCATTGCTTGCAGGCCAGTTCGTCGTGCTTGCCCTCCAGCTTGAATTCCACCTGCGGATGCTTGAATGCATTGGTATCCGTGCCCTGCCACGACACGTCGCTCACCAGCGGGAAGTCGGCCCCATGGTGCTCGGGGTGGCACTGTTCGCAACTGGCGGATGACTGGGTACGCAGATAGGTGTGAAAACCGGTTTTTTCGTGTAGTTGGTTCGCGATTTCGGCGTGGCACGACAAACACCCCGATTCCATTCCGTCATCGGAGTGGCACTTCTTGCACGACCAGATCATGTTGCCCGGCACCGCAGTGGCATGGGCTGTAGTAAGAGGTCCCGGCGAACTTTGGTACAGGGCGAGAAACAAGGCCAGCCCGCCGATCGTCAGCAGTCCGAAAACCCACATCATCATTTTTGGGGTCACTTTCATTAATGACTCCCCCCGAAAAGCGATAGACCGCCGAACCGAATCGCCACAACCACATGGCCCAGCACCACAAAGAGCATCAGAATCGCCAGCCAGCGATGGAAAAAGCGCCAGGAGGAGATCAGGTTTCGCAGTTCATAGTAGCGGACAAACCACTGCCAATGCATGCAATAGGCTTGGGCTATCGGAAGAATATGCGCCGCAGATTCCTTCAGTCTCGCCGAGCCCAGAATCTCTTTCCTGAGCTGGCGATAATCGTGCCGGCGCTGGCGGTCCCCCACGATAAGGGCAGCAAATCCCCCCATCAAGCTGGTGTGTCGTACGCCTTCCTGCGGTTTTTCACCATGCAGCCAATTGGCATGGACGCCGGTTAGCTCCAGTTCCAGCCGGCATTGTTCCAACTGATCCTTCACCTGCCTAAATTCCAGCTCCCGCCCTTCGGCGGAACGCGGAACACGGATGTAGATGGTGCGGCCGACAATGCCCGTGACCACCGTAATGCACAGGGCGATCAGGGCCATGGTCCCCATGGCACTGGACGGGGCCATGGCCATATGCACGGCCACGCAACCGCCCCCGACAATACCGGTGACCACATGAAAGTTCATCCATTGGCGCAAGGGGCCCAGCCAGGAGAAACGAATCAGGCGCTTGCGTACCAGATAGCCCAGGTTCAGCACAAAAAGGGAGGCCGCCCCGACGCCCATCCAAAGTCCGGCCAGTCCGGACGAACGAAGAGAGGAGTGCGCAGCGTGAAAGGGCCGTTCAGCACGCGGCAGACTGTAATAGTCCCAATGAAAAATAATGAAACAGGCAAAGATCCCGAGTACGAGGGATTGCACCACCCATATCGCCGGCGTTCGAAATCTGGTTTTTTCGCGGGTACGGACCGATTCGGACATGGCTAGCTCGCCTCCTTGATCGAGTCCGGCTCCGCCTTATCTTCTCCGCCGAATGAGACTCCTACCTTCTGCAATAACGGATAAGGCGGTTCGCCTCCGGCGAAGACGAATACATAGTCATACGCGACGCGCTTTACTTCCGGATCGCCGCCCTCTTCGTCGTTGACATCAATCTTGACGTAGTCCCGGTCGATCAGTTGCACTTGCGAATTCAGGATCACGCTGACCTTGCCCTCCGCGGAGGCTTTTTCCAGTCCTTCGCGATTTCTGGACTTGATTCGGAAGAACGCGTTGCGCCTATAGGAAAGCGTCACCGTGTTACCGGCCTGGGTGGCCAAGGCGAGGGCCGCTTCGATGGCGCTGTCGCCACCGCCCACCACGAGCACCTTCTTCTGCCTGTATTCCGCAGCATCGATGAGCTGGTAAAGCACCCGCTCCGAATCTTCACCGGGGACTCCCAACCGGCGCGGCGTACCGCGGCGGCCCAGCGCGAGAATGCAATACCGGCAGAGTACGGAACCGGCGCTGGTCTCCACAGAAAGCACACCGTCGGATCGCGGTTCCAGACCGGTGAACTTCACACCAGTCCGCACTTCGATCCCCTCTTTTCTGAAAACCTTTTCCCATAGTGCAATCAGCTCTTCCTTGGAATACTGGGTGCGCTTCATCCGGCCATACAGTGGCAGATCGACCGGTTGTGTCAGGGTCATTTTATTGCGGGGATATTTCCGGACGGTACCGCCCAGATCGTCCTGATCGATCGTCATGTAGCGCAGGCCCAGTTCGTGGGCGCGCAGTGTGGCCGCAATCCCGGAGGGTCCGCATCCCACAATCAGGATATCGACCATGCCTTCGTCACCCAATCGCGGGCCCTGCCTCTTGAGACGTCCGGCGATCGTGTCGGTGATCTGAGTCCCCTGCGTGACCGCATTGCGAATCAAACCGATACCGGTTAGTTCTCCGGCAATAAACACCCCTGGAACCGTCGTTTCGCGCTCGTCGCTCAATACGGGGATATCCACCCGCGAAGAGAGATCGCCCAGTCCGACCATCAAGGCTCCGACGGGACAGGCCTGTTCGCAACTCCCGTGTCCGACGCAATGAGATGCGCGAACTAACCGGGCCTTGCCGTCAACGATAGCAATCACTCCGTGCTCGGGACAAGCCGCCGCGCAACTGCCGCAACCTAAGCAGCGACTCGTATCGATCTGGGGGTGCTGGGTAAGCGCCTGGTTCGCGCCTTCCTCTTCGGCGGCCCGTACTTCTTCGGCCAGACGTTCCTCCTCGGCCCGCTGGACAGACCGCTGCCACATTCCCAGAACGATGAATACCGTCGAGATGAATACCACCACACCTGTTATTTCAATCCATTCCATATTTTAAAGTCTCAAAATCAGCTGTTCAAGAATGGGACTAATCCCATGCGCAGGGTAACCTGATCATGATAAAGCACGACCAAAACAACCTTACGAAATGGAAAGGTTGAACGAATCAACAGCGCCTGGCAGATTTTTTCCCCGATATTCCATACGTGATCCAACTGCCAGGTTAAAGCATTCCACCTTGCTTGCCTGAGACCTAGGCAATCCCACATACGCATATATGAGCAGAATATCGGCCAATAAAGTTCGCGGCTCTAAAAAAAAACGTACCTGAATGTCACGATTAAAGCGGCACACATTCACATGATATATGTATGCAATATGTGTATTATTGAGGCCTCGATTTTATTTTTGGTACAAAAATAAAATGCGGGGTTAGACCCCGCATTTTATAATTACACGAACGGCTCGGTTAACTGTGGGAGCGAAAATATTCGATCAGAGCATTCGTGGATGCATCATGTTTGAGAACATCGTCAGATTCCAGCTCCGGAAGAATCGCTTTTGCGAGAATCTTACCCAGCTCCACCCCCCACTGGTCGAAGGAATAGATATCCCAGATGATACCCTGCACGAAGATCTTGTGCTCGTAGAGCGCCACCAGCTGGCCGAGGACGGAGGGCGTCAGCTTTTCGGCCATGATGCTGTTCGTCGGACGGTTGCCTTCGAACGTCTTGTGCGGAATCAGCTCGGCGGGCACGCCTTCGGCGGCCAATGCTTCTTTCGTCTTGCCAAAAGCCAGCGCCTGGGTCTGCGCGAAAAAATTGGCCATGAGCTTCACGTGGTGGTCGCCAATCGGATTCTGCGATTTGCAGAAGCCGATGAAATCACACGGGATGAGTTTCGTTCCCTGATGGATCAGCTGGTAGAAGGCGTGCTGTCCGTTCGTGCCGGGCTCGCCCCAGATAATCGGCCCGGTCTGCCATTCCACTTTTTCGCCGGAACGGGTGATGTATTTGCCGTTGGATTCCATGTCACCCTGCTGGAAGTAGGCAGCGAAGCGGGAAAGATACTGGTCGTACGGCAGGATCGCCTGCGATTCGGCTCCAAAAAAATTGTTGTACCAAATGCCGAGCAACGCAAGGATCACCGGCATGTTTTCAGCAAACGGCGCGGTGCGGAAATGGACGTCCATCTTGTGATAGCCGGCCAGCAGCTCACGGTAGTTTGCGGGTCCGATAGCGATCATCAGCGGCAGGCCGATAGCGGACGTGAGTGAGTAGCGTCCGCCCACCCAGTCCCAAAACTCGAACATGTTGTCAGTATCGATCCCGAATTCGGATACGGATGCCGCATTGGTCGAAAGCGCCACGAAATGCTTCGCGATGGCCGCCTCCTCTCTAAGCGCATCGAGGCACCAGCTGCGCGCGGTGTGCGCATTGGTCATGGTTTCCTGCGTGGTGAAGGTTTTCGACGCCACGATGAAGAGCGTTTCTTCGGCATCAAGATCGCGCAGGGCCTCGGCCATGTGCGTTCCGTCGACGTTTGAAACGAACAACACGTTGAGATCGCGCTGCGTGTATGGCTTGAGCGCTTCATAGGCCATTACAGGACCGAGGTCGGAACCGCCGATACCGATATTGACCACGTTTTTGATCCGCTTTCCCGTGTATCCCTGCCATTCGCCGGACCGGACCTTGTCGGAAAAGGAGGCCATTTTATCCAGTACAGCGTGTACGGCGGGCACCACGTTTTCACCATCGACCTCAATCACGGCATCTTTCGGCGAGCGAAGTGCCACGTGCAATACAGCGCGGTCTTCGGTGGCGTTGATCTTTTCGCCGGTGAACATCGCCTCAATCCATTTTTTCAGGTCTGCGGACTCGGCCAGTGCGACCAGCAGATCAAGGGTTTCGCTGGAAATGCGGTTTTTGGAATAGTCGAGAAGCAGGTCTTCCGCCTTCAGGGTGAATTGCGCCGCGCGGCTGGAATCGGCGAACAGTTCACGCAAATGCGGGTTCTTCATTTCCAAAAAATGATCTTCTAGTGCTTTCCATTCTGAACGCTCGGTTAACTTGGTGGTCATAGTATGCTCCCTTTAAGTCAGTTTGAGCGCCCGAAAATACAGGCATAAAAACCAGGGGGGAATACAAAAACGAAGGAATATGAGAGGGAATGCGGACTTGTTTCCAATGGTAATGACCCATAGCATGTTGTCCCTTATTTATAAAAACCGGGAACTTTCATGAAAAATAAGAGATACTTGACATTGGGATCCGCAACATTCCTGCTCAGCGCACTTTGCATCACACTCGTTGCATGCAGTTCGAAAGAGAACCCCGCAGAAACATATCCTCCAACGATCACCAACGATATTTCGGAAAAGTCGGAAAGTTTCAGCGCAACAAACGGGACGACGGAAACAAACGTGGTCGCGGAAACGGCACCCAAAGTGGATGAAAAGCCGATCGAGCCCCTCCCCAAAAGCGATCTCGACGTAAAACGAATCAGCCGGACGGTGGCCTATTCCCTGCCCGTTTTCCATCTCAACCAGCTACCCATGGACAGCCACATTTCCACGAATGCCTTCAAGCTGTTCATCGACTCGCTCGACCCGACGCACAGCTATTTCCTCCAGTCCGATATCGATTCCTTCAGTCAGGAAGCCCCGGATTTGCACAAACAACTGCGCAAGGGCGACATCTCTTTTGCCCGCAACGTCTACGACATATTGCAACAACGCATCGCAAACCGGTTGACCTTTGTAGAACAACAGCTTCAGAAGGGATTCGACACCGACAAGGATGAATCCTTCCTGTGGGACCGGAAAGATGCCCCATGGCCGAAGGATGAAGCTGCGTGGGATGATCTTTGGCGCAAGCGGCTCAAGAATGAATATATCGCCCGGCTGGTTTCGCAGGAACTTTACGCCGAAGAGACGAACACCGTGTCCTCTTCCAGCAATACGGTTTCCGCAGCCGGCACCGAAAACACCAACGCAACGGCTTCCGCAACCATTGAATCGGACGACTCCCTGGAAGACGCCGACATGACACCGGAAGAGTTTATTCTTGAACGCTACAAGCAGTTCACGCTGACCATGGAGTCGTTTGACGAGGAAATGCTGTTGCAACGCTACCTGACCGCGTTTACCCAGGTCTATGATCCGCACAGCGACTACATGTCGCCCAGCAGTGTCGAGGACTTTGACATCAATATGAAGCTTTCGCTGGTGGGTATTGGCGCCATGCTACGACCGGAAGACGGCACCGCCAAAATTGTGCGCATTATCCCCGGGGGACCGGCCGATCAGGACGGACGCCTCAAACCGGGCGACAAGATTATTGCGGTCGCGCAGGGCGACGAAGCCCCCGTGAGCATTCTGCACTGGCCGCTCTACAAAGCCGTCCGACTGATCCGGGGCGAAAAAGACACCAAGGTGGTACTGACTATTATTCCTGCATCCGACCGCTCCGGTTCCCGCACACGCAAGATCGACCTGATGCGCGATGAAGTCAAACTCGAGGAGCAGGCCGCCAAGGGTGAGGTAAAGCCCCTTGAACTCTCCGATGGAAAAACCCGCCGGATTGGCGTCATCACCCTCCCCGACTTCTACGCCGATTTCACAGCCGACCAGAATGATGAAAACACCCGCCGGGCTTCCACCGACGTCCGCAGGCTGATTCAGGAACAAGTGACGCAGGGCATTGACGGAATGATTCTTGATCTGCGCAACAATGGCGGTGGCTCTCTGGTTGAAGCCATAGAAACCGCAGGTTTGTTCATCAGCTCCGGCCCCGTTGTTCAGGTTAAGGAACGTAATGGAATACAGGTACTTCCGGATGCCGACCCCGAGGTGGACTATGACGGTCCGATGATTGTGCTGGTCAACCGGCTCAGCGCTTCGGCCTCCGAAATCCTTGCAGCGGCATTGCAGGATTATAAGCGTGCCATCATTGTCGGCGACGAAAAGACGCATGGCAAAGGCACGGTACAGACCCTGATGCCGCTGGGGGACCACAAAGGATCGCTCAAACTGACGACGGCCGGATTCTACCGCATCAACGGTGGTTCAACCCAATTGAAGGGCGTTACGCCGGACATTATAATCCCCTCCTATCTCGATGTAATGGGTCTGGGCGAGGATTCTCTGGAACACGCATTGCCTTGGGATACGATAAGGCCCGCTATGTATCGGACGCAGAAAGGCTTGACCGAACTCATCCCCATGCTGACGGATCAGTCCCAGGAGCGTCTGGAAAACAATCCCGAGTTCCAGAACTATCTCGCAAGGCGTGACCGGTTGAAAGAACGCTACGACACGAAAATCATCTCCCTCTCGTTGACGAACAGGCTGAAAGAAGCCGTGGCGGAAAAGGAGCTGGACGACATCCAGAACAATGCCTTCATGGAAGATCAGGATGAGCATCAGAATGACGACCTCATTCTCGGCGAAGCCATGAACATTCTATCGGACCTGATCGATCTGCAGCAGATCGGCCGCGCGGAGGAATTGCTGGCCCCCAACCTGAGCTCCAGCGACCAGTAGCGGCGACTGGAGGGGAGTTCCTCCCCTTCACCCCCTAGATTCCAAGCAGACTCTCCGCACCTCGACACTGTTCACGTAGAGCATCTGCGTCGGGAAGGTAAATTCGACTCCGGTTTCGTTGTAGCGCTTGAGTTCCTCCGCGTTCAAGCACTTGGCATGCGCGGGTACCTTTCAGCATTCCGGAGAACGGCACCAGCAAATGGCCAGAATGTTTCAGCGAGCAATCATTTAAGTATACGCGGGTCTCCCTGCTAGCCTTCGTGGTTATCGAGCTGTGCCATGAAGACGTCGATCGCCGCCGCACCTTTTTGGGCGCGTGCTGCAGGTGCTGGTCACATGCATGACCCGCTTGATGAACAGACGCTTGCCAATGTTCTGGATCATCTGGCGACAGCTCACCATTGGCGGAGCGTAACCAGATGGCCATCGCGCGTTCGCTTGGGCGTGGAGATGACCAACCAAACGCAGGCTCGTGCGCGCTTTCGGCAATAACTGTTATCGATGATTGTCGATGGTGGGTGGCGTGGAGTTTCCAGATGCCTGGAGATCGAGCGATTCGGGATAGGCCTTGTAGTGTGCACGAACCGCATCGGCAAGTTGCTGCTTAACTTCTTCATCGATGGTACAGACACCTTGATTGGGCAATGCAGAAAGCAACTGATCCAGAAGACGATCCTGCGGATTAACCATGCGTGAACGCCATGAAGAAAGCAGGTTTTTATCGATGCGTGGCGGCAGGGAGCCGAGAATTCCGATGTCATTCTGGTCGTGTACGATCAGGCCAGTGGTCGTGCCGCGATCGAGGGTGAGAACCTGCAGAAAATAGAGCGTGTGGTAAGCTAGTTGCACCGCCCGCTGTTTTTCGGTTGGCTCCGACGCATCATGGACGGCCTTTTTCAGAATGGAAAGATAGGTGTCGATGGCGGCCTCGCCTACACGGTGAGCGAGATCGTGATCAGTCGCGAAACTGCCGGTATTATAGTTTTCGAGATAGAAGTGGACCACCCCGCGATGCCGCTCCAGGGACGGAATGAAAAAATAGCGGTTTCCCTGCTCCGTTGCTTCGTCAAATTGCTCCGGTGCGGCCTGCCGCAACGCATCCGTAAAACGTTCCGTATCCGCGTCATCCGGGATGGACGGATTAAGGTCGGCCATGACGCGCCAGTATCCGGCACCGCCCTTTTGCTCGGTCCAGCTGATGTGGATATGAACGGAAGGGGCCAGCGGATGATTCGGGTGAACGATCGTGGAGATCGCCGAAGCCGAACCGAGCTGGCGGCCGGGATCGTCTTCGTACTGAACCTGAGAAACATTTACGGAAGCACGGCCAAACAAAGAGACATCTGAGACGCCAAAGCGTTGCCCGCCGCCATGCAGGCCTTCGTCGCGATACCATTCGACACGCTCGAAGGCGTCCCCTCCCAGCATTTCCAACCCCGCTACAAAACGTTGCTGCAACGATTCAACCAGAGCCAGGGCTTTTGCCGCGTGTTCAGACTTAGCGGAAATACGTATCATTGTTCTTCTCCCAACCATTCAATCACGTAACGGAACCCAACATCACTAGGCCCGGAAAACGAATCCGAAGCATACGCACAGGGGAGACTCGCAGACGATGTGAAAGCACTGCCGCCCTTGATCTGCATGACACCTTCCCGGCCGGGCCAAGGCGTCGAAGTCAGCTCACGCACATTACCCGCCATATCGAAAACGTTGTAAACGGAGACATCGCGCCGGAAGCTTCCGGGAGGAGCCCATAACGGATACTCCTGCTTCCCCTTCGGATTATCCATGCAAAGGGCCAGATCGACTTCCGGGAGGAACCCGTAGCCCCATGGATAGGTACGCCCATCGACTCCACGGGCCGCTTTTTCCCACTCATCCGCAGTGGGTAGTCGAACAATCTTTTCCAGCCTGGCCCCCAGCCAGTCGCAATATGCTGCCGCCGCATCAATGGTGATACCGACCACGGGATAGTCGGGACTTAAACGCGCATCCAGCAACTGTCCGTTTGCATCCCATGCATTCTGCAATGGGCTGTCATCATCAAACCGAATCCGGCTCATGCATGCCGCTTTCATTGCGGCGTCATCCAGACGGTTCCAGAATTCGAGGTATTCGCCTACGGTCACCTCTTTCTTCTTTATGAAAAATGCGGGGAGCTCGCTACGGTGATACCGGTAGATTGTCGATTCCTCACCTCCACAAAAAAACAGCCCGGCGGGGACATAGGCCATGCCCTCGGGAACCGTGCCCGGAGCAACGAGTGCAACTTGCTTCTGTTCTCCATGGTCAACATAGACGGGAAAAATAGAAAAAGTACCGTTGGTAAGAGTAATCCAAACCAGATAGGAGCCTGTCTCGATATCGGAAGCAACAAGGGGAAATTCGCGACCCTTCCGGAGCGGGTCGCAAGGCACAAGACGGGGGCCATCCGACTTTACCGGAATGACCACCGCTTCCTCCATCTGGTCGTCCACCCGGATTTCAAGGGATCCTTTTCCTTCAACCCTTGCCTGTAGGTTCGTTAAATGAATATTGAGATCGGAATCGTTGAACCAGAGTCGAGCCTGTTCATAATTTTTCTCTGCGAGAGCAGTTTCGATGCAACCGCGCGTAAAATCGATAAACCACTGCAGTACCTCGTACTTTGACTGATAACGGGACGGCATTGCATAAAAACAGGCATTCACCTGCTTATAGTCATCGTCCAACTGACGGTTCAGCGCGGTCAGCCGGTTTTCCAGTGCAATTTCCTGTTCCGATTTCTCCTTCAGCACCACCCCGTCGACTACCGCTTGCAAGTCACGATAAGTCGCAAGCACCTGCTCATCCAACGCCGCCACATCGTCGGCCAATCGCGAGGCAAGGGAAAACTGCCTGGTATAGGCGTTGCGACTCTTGACCCGTTCCACCACGGAGGAGCCGACGAAGGCCGCCAGCGCCACGCCGAGAATGGCCAACTGGAACGGATTGTTCCAGTTCTTCAGTATGCGGGGCGTCCGGTAGCGCCTCGGCGCTTTTTTCTTCTTATACTTCCGGGGAGTCAGATCCAGATCCATAGACAACCGCCGTTCAGGTGACTATCCTTTAATCCAAAGTCGAATGGACTCCGACAGGGGAAGAACCGCCGAGATTTCGCATTCACCGGCGGGAATCTCAACCTTGTCGCCGGCCTTGTGCCCCATCAAGGCTTTGGCCAGGCGCGTTTCAGAGGAAATGATCGACAGGGCTTCGTCCTGGTCCCATACCCCGAGGATAAAGAAGGTTTCGGTGTTTCCACCTTCGTAGGCCAGCTCGACACCGCAACCGCTACCTACCACATCCGTGGCGCTATCGGCGAAATCGGTCGGCTTTACACGTTCCAGATCCTCGGCCAGTTGCGCACCCTGTGCCATCAGCAATCCTTGACGTTCCTTGGCATACTTGAATTCGGCGTTTTCGCGCAAGTCGCCATAGCTACGGGCCACTTCGATCTCCTTGGAGTTTTCGGGAATCTCCACGGTCATGATCCGCTCAAGATGTTTCTGCTTCGCGGTATAGCTGCGTGTGGAAGTCATCGGAACTTCCTTGCGCTGTGTCGATGCGGCCGACGGAAGAATGATATCCTGCAGTTCCGGGAATTTACGAAGCACCTTGGCAACCACCGATTTGCGGTCCAGCACATCCCATCCGTGGCCTTCGTGGATACGGCGCATAAAGTCGCGGCGTTGCTGCTCGGTCATGGCATCCATCACATCGTGCAGCCAATCCTCCTGCTGGAACCGCTCGCGCAACTGGTTTTGGGCGCGCAGCATGGCGCCGGCCCCATTAACTTCGAGCGCCTCTTGAATACGGAATGCCAGATCGCCTTTGGAAATCAGATCCCATTTCTGAACATGCTCCGTAGACCGTTGGCACCACAATAGCATCGGAGCACTGGCGGTGCGGCGGGCCACAGCCGAAGCCATGATTTCGCGAACCGCATCCTCGGCCCCATTCGCTATGAGCGAAGACATGACTTCATTCAGTACGGGATGGCTGACCACGGGAATGACTTCGCTCAGGGTGGCCACAACGGCCTCCTTGTCGCTTTCAATGAGAATGGCCAGCAGAGCCTGAAGCTGGCGGGCAGGCAACCGGTCGAGGGTGGTCACCAGATCGCCCTCGATCAGGTCATGAATCAGCCGGGTTGTATCCAGCCCCGAGGGCTCGATCCCGAACGTACGGGCATAGATGAATCCTTCGGCCTTCCATTCGGGACGGGCCGACGGAGCCCCTTTGATGATGAAGGTTAGCCGGTCGGACAGCGTTGACTGTGCGTACTCGCTGGAAGTGTCGATCTTCTTTTCGACGATCTCATTGAAACGCCCGAACAGCTTTTCGATATCCCGCTCATCAGCGATCAGCTTGAACCAGCCATCGTCATAGGAAAGTCCTTTTTTATGGAACACGATATTATCGGAACGTTTCTTGGGAATCTCTATCGAAGCATCGTTCTTGAGCTCCCGACGAGCCCCTTCCCAGAACTTTTTCCAGCCGGGTTCAGATACGACCGATGGAACCAGCTTTTCAATCAGCCGGGCTACCGACATGGTCCCATAGCTGTGCAGGGCCATGCGTACCACTTCTGCAGGATCTTCAGCAATGAGGCGCTCGAGCTCTGCAGGGTTGTTGTGCTTGACGGCCAGGATATGCGCGTCGTCAAGAACTTCAAGAGCCTCGGCAGCATAGCTGAAGGCCATCTCGTGATCGCCCTTTCCCTCGAAATCAATTTCAAGCTGCTGATAGAAGAAATCGATGTGCTCGATAACACCGAACCCCCAGGTTTCGTTGTAGCAAAGCATACCCGTCTTGAGAGAACGCAGGTGACGCAAGTGCTTGAAACATTTGGAGGTCGGAACACTGCCGCCGAAACCGGCCGGTTCAACCATCTTGAGCGCGTTGCGGTCCTTGGACAGCAGTTTTTCCACCGATGCTTTTGTATCGCTGATTATGCCGCGAACACCGGCCATCCATTCCAGGACTTCAAGGGCTCGGTCTACCTGGTCGTCTTCAGCCAGCTTCTGGAACAGCTTTTGCGCCCATTCATCGGCCTCGCCAGAACGTCCGGCATCCACCATCAATCCAAACGTTTCAACCATTTCCGTCGTGTCGGTTTCGGCCGATTCCAACTGACCCAAAAACCACTCTTCGTTAACCATATCCAAATCCATCGCAGTCCTCCTGAAAAAATGAGCCGGAAACATACCGCTTTTCCTCGGCGCATAAAAACGTTTTCCGCTGATTTCGCCCTCTTGAACACAAAAAAACCCAGTCCGAAGACTGGGTTTTTTCAAAGTGGTGCACCCGAATGGAGTCGAACCATCACGCCATTGCTGGCACAAGAACCTGAATCTTGCGTGTCTACCAATTTCACCACGGGTGCGTGAAGGGCGTAATGTATACTTATCCACCAAGGGCGAGTCAACGGCCTAATGTCAAAAAATCGACCAAGATCCATTGGCGCTTAAATCAGTTGAAAAATGCGTTTCCAAGGGCAAGTACGGCCTTCTTGCGATCCAGCTCCTTGACGGCAAACATCATGCTGATTTCAGAGGCCCCCTGGTTGATCATTTCAATGTTTACCCCCGCGTCGCCAAGTGCACTGGTGGCACGGGCCGCCATGCCGACCGCGTAGTGCATGCCTTCGCCCACGACCATAATCAGCGAAAGCCCATGCTCCAGAGTAACATTATCCGGCTTAAGCTCTTGCATGACCCGGTCGACCACCAGCTTCTCCTTATCGGCACCCAGTTCCGAGGACTGAAGAATCACCGACATGTTATCGATCCCGGACGGTGTATGCTCAAATGAGATCTCTTCTTCTTCGAGAATTTGAAGCAAGCGTCGACCGAAACCGATTTCCCGGTTCATCATGTACTTGTCGATATAGATGGAACAGAAGCCGTCGGCACTGGAGATCCCCACCACCTCGGTCTGCTCGAATTTTCGCTCAGGAACAATCAATGTACCCGGCATTTCCGGACGGTTGGTGTTCTTGATGCAAATCGGAATCTGGGCATGAACCGCCGGGATGATCGCCTCGTCGTGGAAGACCCCGAAGCCGGCATAGGAAAGTTCCCGCATTTCGCGGTACGTCATCAGTTCGATGGCCGGCGCGCTCGGCATAATACGCGGATCCATGGCATAGACTGAATCCACATCGGTAAAGTTTTCATAGACATCGGCCTTAACGGCAGCCGACAGGATAGCTCCTGTGATGTCAGACCCGCCGCGGGGAAAGGTCGCCACCTCGCCGGACTTCGTACTGCCGAAGAATCCGGGAAACACAATGATCTCGGAGGCATCCTTCAGTGCTTCCAGCTTTTCGTAGGATTCGGGAAGGACTTCCGCATTGCCGAATTCATCACTCAACAGCATGCCGGCCTCACCCGGATTGACATACCTTGCGGGATGGCCCTTGGCCACAAAGGCTGCAGCGATTATCTTTGCATTATTATCCTCGCCGGAGGACTTTATGTCGTCCATAAACTGGAGAAGATGCTCGCCGCGGGACTCGATACGTCCGCGCAGGTCGAATTCGATCGTTGTAATGATATCTTCCGGCAGATCCAGATCGTGCTGGATTTCGGCATACCGGCCAACCACAGCCTGCAGGGCAGCTTCATAGTCGCCATTCTCGATGACCGTGTTGGCCAGAGCAATCAGCAGATCAGTCACCTTGGTATCATCGCCGCTTCGCTTGCCGGGAGCCGACACCACGACAACCCGTCGATCTGCGTCGGACGTCACAATATCGATAACCTTGGAAATCTGTTCTGCGTTTGCGACAGATGAACCGCCAAATTTTACAACTTTCATATCAACTTACCTTCCTTAAAATATAGGCTATATATGAATAATACGCCTAGCCTGCCCGCTAGGATTCCATGTAGTTGAGCGAATGGCCAGGCGGCATTTTTTTATTCGAAGTCTTCGAGGCGCATACGGACCGGCGGGTAGGAACATACCGGAAGCGCTTCGATTTCCACAATCGCAGCCTTGAACTCGGACTCCTTGGCATCCTGAGTCAGAATGACGACCGGGGCATACCCCTCCGGGTGCCGTTCCTTCTGAACAACGGAAGCAATGCTGATATTATGATTGCCAAGGATGGTCATCACCTGCGCCATGGCGCCCGGCTTGTCTTCAAGATTCAACCGGATATAACAGCGTTTTACGATGTTTTCGGCCGAACAGTAGGTCAGCGTCTCGTTCTGAAGCATCATGGTTACGCTTACCGGAACCCCGACCTCGTTAAGCCTGTCGCCGGCTGCTTCCATGATATCGCCGATGACCGCGCTGCCGGTCGGCAGGCGGCCGGCGCCGCGACCATAGTACATCGTGTCGTCGACAATATCGCCCTTCACAAAAACGGCATTGAACGAATCGCTGACCGAAGCCACCATATGCTCACGCGGAACCAAGGTCGGTTCAACAGAAAGCTCCACTTCGCCGTTGCTGTCCTTGATGATGGCCAACAGCTTGATTCGGTAGCCCAGCTCGGCGGCGTTGGCAATTTCGGATTCATCCAGACCGCGAATCCCCAGAGTGGGACATGCACTCATAGGCACCGGCGCGCCATAGGCCATCGAAGCAAGCACCACTGCTTTATGCGCCGTGTCGATCCCGTCAATATCCAGATCCGGCGGGGTTTCGGCATAGCCGAGTTGCTGGGCATCGGCCAGAATCGTATCGAAGGGAAGCCCCTCGCGCTCCATGCGCGTCAGGATATAGTTGCAGGTGCCGTTCAGGATGCCATAGATACTTTCGATGCGGTTGCCTATAAGGCCGGCGCGCTGGGAACGCAGAATGGGAATCCCGCCTCCCACGGCAGCTTCATAGTAAATGCCCGTATTGTTTTCCCGGGCGGTTTTGTAGAGGTCCTCACCATGATCGGCCAGAAGCGCTTTATTGGCCGTAATGACCGGCTTACCCTGTTTCAGGGCCGCCAGCGTAAAAGTGCGCGCAACGGTGGTTCCGCCCACCAGCTCGACAATCAAATCGATTTCGGGATCCTGAATGACGCCCATGGCATCGGTGGTCAATACACCTTCGGGAACCATGACCCCCCGATAACTCTCTATATCGAGGTCCGCAATACGGGCGACCACTGGTACGATGCCGGTTCGCTCGGCCATCAGTGTCCCGTTTTTCTGAATACCTTCCACCACACCGGCGCCGACCGTGCCGAACCCGAGAATACCGATTTTGATCTCTTTCATACGCTTCAGTTCCAATCCTTAAAAATGAAGCGCAACCATAGTGATTTGGCCTTTCGACTCAAGCCAAATTCCCGCCTATGCGATCGCAGGCCCATGCTCATCAGTTCATGATGGATTCCCATACCACGGAGGGATCCCGGCGATTACCCCGGGCACCAGCCCATGAAGGAAAAATGAAACCTTTCCCGACAAGGAGACAGCTAGTTTGTTTGATCCCGACGGGTTCGCGGAGGAGAGGTAGGATGAACGCGAATACATTTGTCGTTTATCCATGCACCGACCGGAAGCTTTTCCAGTTTATCAAGGTTCTTGAAGAGCCATTCACTCCGGCCCTTGTGCTCAATGATATTGCCCAGCTCATCGCGCACCAGTATCAGGTATTTGCTTGGTTTTTCTCCACGCTTCCATGAACTGTATAAATTATAATAAATAATTTTGTATGTTTCCGGCGTAGTATAAACATGGCGAAACTTATTTTCCTTGGTCAACCGGAATGGTTCACTCTTAACCTTCCCGATTATATGATACTTATCCGGATCCAGATTCTGTTCGGTAAGTATATACATCTCAACGGTTAAGTCATGATTATATTTTTTGGATGATTTTTGTTTTATCAGTGCTCCAAAGGATGCATCCATCAAGTATATAGGATGATTTAAAATTTGACTGCCCCCACCGTTGGCGAACCACGGATCGGCGGTAAATTCTCTTGGTTGCGCGGATTCTTGATAGTCGATGGAAAGAGTGGGGGGATTTAACAGCTCTATGTAAGCGCGATCTGCATCGCTGAATTGATCCAAGGGAATCTTCACCAAATCCCCATTTGCGTCTTTGAGTTGTACATTGTCAAAGATCACCGATACATATTCTCCCTCAATGACCTTTCCGCTCTTGCTCGTCCAGGCACGCATTTCTGCATGGGAACAGTAAGCAACTAACAATAACACAAACACCGATTCGTATATCTTGTTCATTCGATCATTCCTTTAACATAGCCTTAAAATAAGTAATTTTCACACTGAATGCACAGTATGGACATTAGAGATCGTTGAAAAAGGTTGTAACGTTGGTCACGTTGGCTTCATCTTTATATAAATTCATCAGGATGGAATCCTGCAGTTCCCAGGAAAGTGGCTCCAATGCAAAGACGGGGTACATTGGCTGACCATATTCATTCATTTCATAGTCTTCTCCCTGAACCTCCACCATCAACATGGCATAAAACTCCCCGCCGGGCCCTTCCCCTGCTATCGCATCAAAGTCATGAGCCTCTCCCGGCTCTAAGGTGATCCAAGGACTTCCAACACACGCACTGTCGGCCATTTTAAGTTTTCCATCTCCAAAAAGCATGCCCCGACTTCCAGGAGCCTCATTCCCCCACCATTCCTGAGCAATCGTATAGCCATCTACGCCATCCCAAGGGAAGTTGGCCGCCAGAACCACCTTGCCATCAATAGCTACGGTAAGCACATCATCGCTTATACCCCAAAACCGAAAGGTAATCCCTTCTTTGTGGACGATTTTTCCGTGGTAGTGCGCCACCCAGCATGCCGCATTTTCATGACTTTCGCCAAAGGCAACGGGTCCCATGCAGGAGGTCACAATTGGAATAAATATGGTCGTTGCGTAGAGTTTCTTGGGTGATTGGTAATACCTAGAAAGCAGGGAAGTATTCCATCCGTCCTTCACAAATTTCCTTAAAATACTAAAATAGTTCGAATGAGACATCCTCGCATTCTCAGAACCATCTCTATTCCGCTTCATGCAGTAGAACCTTACTTCAAAATCGTTTCCACTGGATACGCCACCGCCAAAGAGGCTCATTTGTCCGATTTCAGGTAGATCCATAAACTCTCCACCAACCCCGGTACCGCCGAGGAGTCCTTCTCCGGTACCCATCAGGTCCGGCAACTGGATCTCGGGCATTTCGCGCGACTTGACCTTTGCCACAATGCGCGACGAGGGTTTGGGCTGGGAGCTCTTCTTAACCTTTACCTTGGGTTTCTTGAGCTTCATTTTCGGACGCTCGATCGGGGGCGGAGCCTCAAATTCGGGTTCGGGTGGATTCATGACCTTGAAGACCACGAACAAACCTGCGACAAAGAATGCCAGCGCGTGCAAAGCCAAACTGATCACCAAACCGCTGGGCGCACCCTTGTTCACCTTGCCCTTCTTTGCAAATGGATTTCTATTTTTCAAATCATCACCCTTGTTTTAACGATCTCTTTCCCAGCCAGAGGACTTAACTTAAACAAGTAATAAACCTCGACCATAATCAAGTATTACCTACATCCACACTAGCTATCAATCTTCAAGCAGACACTCTTGCCCCACTGAACTTGCCCGCTCAATGAAATCTATAGGGAATACGCTCCACATCGCCGATATACTTGAACCGTAGCTTATTCAATATCTGAGCTCTACGCATTCACCTTGTAAAATAGGCTCCTCTAATAATCCAACAGGAAACACACACATTTAAAACACTATACCATAAGTGTCAATTGTTATTCATCACTTACTCAACAATACAAACGCTAAACCATTAAAATAATCCCGCATCTATGGTTTGGACACAGGAAACACCATTGTGTTGAAAAGAGTATCAAAAGGCGCCAAAAACAACGCTGCTGAACGAAGTGATAGGTGATGCTTCCCGAAGATCGTCTATAGCGGCCCGCATATCCTCAACCAGCAATGCGGTTTCATCATAGAGCTTGTCGTCGCGCACCAGTTTCCCCAGCGTACCCTCGCCGTCATTAACTTTTTCAGCGATGCTCCGGATCGATTGCATGGTCGCACCAACATCGTTGTAGATACCCGAATCGCTGGACACCAGCTTACCCAGCGTACCTTCCCCTGAAACGAGGCGGTCACTGATTTCCCGAAAGTTGGACATCATCGTCTGTACATCGTTATATACGTCATCCTCTTTAAAGAGCTTGCCGACGGTTCCCTCCCCTTTTTCAATCCGGTCGCCCAATCGCTTCAGGTTCTCGCTGACCGAAACGAGGTTGTCATAAATGGTATCGTCGTTCAAAAGCTTGCCCAAGGTGCCCTGCCCTTGATTCACCGAATCAATAAGCGACTGGATCCCCTTGACCGCGGCACTGAGTTCCTCGATGACATCCACCGGGGGAGAACCCAGAATAGTCACATGATCCCCCAGCACGTCCGCCGATTCAGGTCCTTCAAAGATTTTAAGGTATTTCCCGCCCAGCATCGATGCATTGACAACTTCGATGCTGTAGCCTCTTCGTAATTCAATGGGAACATCCAGCGTGACATATACATGGACCTGGCTGTCCTCTAGCGTGGTCTGTTTCACGCGTCCGATATTCATACCACGCAAATAGACGTTGTCGCCCTCGCGCAGTCCACTGACCTCGCTGAACACAAATTCATATGGATAGGACTTCTTCCAGAAGCTATCACGGCTGAGTACGATTGTAAAAACGCCCAGGGAGATCAGCACAGTGAACATGAACAGGCCAACCAGGATTTCAATGGAGATTTCGCGTCTGTATTTATCCATGGATCAACTCTTCCCATTTGCCTTTTTTTGTAATGTATTGCGACTCAAGAAAACTCCTCACGGTTTTATCTTTGGAGCGAATGAAATCCGCCGGCGGTGCATTCTCTACGATGCGACCTTCATGAAGCATCATGATACGCGAGCCAATCGTCAAGGCGCTATGCAAATCATGCGTCACCACTACGCTCGTGATACCGAGCCGATCGCGCATATCGATGATCAAGTCATCGATACGGCGCGATGTGACGGGATCAAGTCCGGACGTCGGCTCATCATAAAGAACGATTTTCGGATTCATGATGATCGCTCGCGCCAAACCCACGCGTTTTTGCATGCCCCCCGAAATATCGGAGGGAAACTTGCTGCCAGCATCCCGGAGATTCAACATCTCCAATTTTTCATCCACCTGGCTGAGAATTTCCTTCTCATCCAGCGTTGTATGTTCGCGCAGCGGCAGAGCAACATTATCGCGGACGGTCATCCACTGAAGCAGGGCGGCTCCCTGAAACAGCACTCCGAATTTTTCACGTACGCGCCGAAGAGCAGTTCGGTCTATATCAACAATGTTCTCCCCGTCGATAAATATATTACCGGAATCGGGGCGCATCAACCGGATCATGTGCTTAAGCGTCACGCTCTTTCCCGCCCCCGACAGCCCCACAATGACAAAGGTTTCCCCTTCCTCGATCTCAAAATCGATGTTATCGAGCACGGACCTACGGCCCAGCACCTTGGTGATTTTTTCAAAGCGGATCATAAGTAGAACAACCTCGTAACCATGTAGCCAACTACCAGAATAACAAGGAACGAAATAATGACAGAACGACGAGTCGCCCTACCAACACCCACAGCACCTTCGGTGGTCATGAAACCCTCATGGCAAGCTACCGTGGCGATAATGATACCGAACAGAAAAGCCTTAAAGAGCCCCACATAGAGATCCTTATTTTCCGCGAACTGGGTGGCGTTGTCCATGTAGGCCCGCACCGATACGCCCAATTGCGTGGAGCCGACCAGCGCACCACCAAAAATCGCGAGAATATTGGTATAGACCGTGAGAATGGGCATCATGATGGCCAGCGCCACCAAACGAGGCATGACCAGAAAACGATTCGGATTTATACTCATCACTTCCAGCGCCGCAACCTCCTCGGATACGGTCATCGTTCCAATCTGGGCGGCAATCGCCGAGCCGACGCTGGCCGCAATGATGAGTCCGGTCATGAAGGGGCCCATTTCGCGAATCACGGAAACGGCGACCGCCGAACCTATATAAACTTCCTGCCCGTAGCGGCGAAGCTCCAAGCCGGTCTGAAGTGCGAGAATCATGCCGGTAAAAAGGGCCACGACGGTTATAACCGCCAGACTTTTGATCCCGGTAACATACATCTGTGTCGCGGTCTCATAGCGACTGCGTCTTCCGAATGCAAAACGTATGAACAAGACGGCCTCCATCAACATGTACATGGCGTGGCCGGTGTCGTGGAATAATTGCAACACCTTGCCTCCAACTCGCTCAGCCGAACGCACAGGATGCCGCATGTAATCTATGACAAAATTGCTTATTGCACCGTCTCCTTGTTACCGAACCGAAAAAAAAACAGGCGGAAACCCTGTTCCTCTCCAATTCTTTTATATCCTGCCAAGCCTTTCAGCAAGGACCATTCCAAGCACTCATCCCCTCTCGTTTGCCGGTACACCCCCCACAACAGATGGTGGCTGACACCATGCGCACTTTTCTCCCGGCGGTAAAGCGTCCAAATCGGCGCCCAGTTTCGTTCAATCCCGGCCGTATCGCGCAACGGCCAGGGCTCCAGCAACCGAAAACGGGAGACGTCGCCATTCCGTTCCCAACTCATCAAGGGCCATAGTTTCCAGTATCTTGAGGACACATCCCCTGCCTCGAATTGACCGGTTGGCTTGGTCATAATTTTTGATTCATAGTGGAAAAAAGGGAGCAAACGGCGACGGTTTTTTTCGTGATTGGCATATTCAACCCTGGTGTCCCAGGCCAGGGGCCAACATAGAAACCGCCGTCTCAGGTTGCCAACCTGCTTCTCGCCGTAAAGCGGCCACACATACCGCTTGTACACCTCGCCATCCGCCCACTGGATAAAGGGCCAAGGAGCATATACAATCCGCTGTCCATCGCCATGGGCATACCGGAACAGTGGAGGAATGAACCACTGGTTTACGGCCTTCTCCGTCACAATGCGCCCATAGAAAGGAACCAGCATGAATCCCCCGCCCGGATTGCGCTCATTGGTGTATTTCACCGACGAGTAGATGGGCCACAAAACAAACCGCTTTTCGAATTCTCCCGCCAGTACGCTCGTACCGTAGAGAGGCCATATCCGGAACCGTTCGATCTGCTCGCCGGAAGTCCTGGACCCAATCGGCCACAAGACACTCGTGGTTTGGACATCGTTGATGCTCGAACGGGCAAACAGCGGGAACAACGCAAACCACAACTTGTCGCGGCCGAGGAACTCATCAATGGTTCCACCAATTGGAAAAATCGCAAAATAGTTTTCTCCGTCCCGGGAGGTTCCCTGAAAATAGATGGGCAGCAACCACGTGCGGTGACGAGCCGTTTCTGGAGAAAAATCGTGCGACCATCCAAAAAAAAGAAGGCGGCCGTATTGCTCATCCTTGAAGCCTTTCCGGGTGTAAAGCGGCCACAAGTAATCCTTGCACCACCGCTCGCCGTCAACCGACGTCGAATAGAATGGCCGCCATGCCTCATAGGATGCACCATTCGCGCCCGTCACGCTGTCATAGAAGGGATCCCAGTCGAAGGATGCCCGGGCGGAAAAAGTCGCCAGCAATATGGTGATGAACAGCAACTTTTTCATTCATACCTCAACGCATCAACCGGCTCCATGCGCGCCGCGCGCAGGGCAGGAACAAAGCCGGCGATCGTGCAAAAGAACATCACCAGGCCACACACAATTGCAACATCCGATCCGGCCGTATGGGCGGGCAGCTTGCTGAGCTGGTAGAGTTCCGGCGGCAGCAACTCCAGATTGAACTCGCTCGACATGAACAGCAGCAGTTCGTTGCGGTATTTAAGTACCAGCATCGCCAGACCGACACCGAGCACATTCCCCACCACACCTTGCACCAGCCCCATCCAGAAAAAGACGCCCGTAATGCCGCCGTTTCCAAAACCAAGTGACTTGAGCAAGCCGATTTCACGGGTCTTCTGGACCGTAAGCGTAATCAAGGTATTGGTAATGCTGAATGCCGCAACCAAGGCAACGAACGCCAGCAGGAAAAACATCATGTTTTTTTCAACATGCAATGCCGCGAATATTTGGCTGTTCATCTCCATCCATGTGCGCGGATAGAAGCTTGGTCCCAGCGTCTCCCGCAATTGATTCGCGATCGGCGCAGCCATCATCGGGTTGTCCAGCATAACCTGCACAGAATGTACGCCCTGATCCACATCGTAAAGGGTACGTGCGGTGTCCAGCGATGTAAATGCGAAGCCTACATCGTACTCGTACATGCCGACATGGAAGATGCCGGATACGGTCAACTCCAGCGGAAGGCGTATTTCGTCTTCCGCCACGAAACTCTGCGGTGAATAGACGGTGAGCTTGTCGCCCACCCAGATGTTCAACCGATTGGCTAAATCGCTGCCGACCACAATCTGGTCATCATCCACCGCAAACTCGCCGGCAACCATACTATCCGGAACGCGGCTTACGGAAGATTCATAGGCAGGATCCACCCCCCGCAATATCGGGGTATGAACCCGGTCGTCGGTCTGAATCAAAACCAGCCCTTCCAGACTGGGAGCAACCCCTTTAACCCCCTCTATTTCCGATGCCTTTTGCAGAATTCCTGCAGGTTTCGTAACAATACCGCCCTGTTGAACGATGCTTATATGCGCGTTAAATCCGAGAATCTTGTCGCGCCACACCTCGTCGAAACCGGTCATAACGGACAGCACGACAATCAGTACGGCCACGCCAATGGTGACGCCTAGCATCGAAATAACGGTAACCGCCGAAATAAAAGATCGTTTGGGCTTCAGATACTTAAATGCCAAAAACAGGGAAAAGGGCAACTTCATCATTTCTCCAATTAAAAATGCGGGGAGATTTTGGCAGACAGTTGCAATAAATCAATCCTTTCCAAGGCAAGGAAGCACCGTTTGTCGGATTGGCTCAGAGAATATCGATCTTCACGTTGTCGAAACGCCACCAATCGTCATTCGATGCCGTTTGGTACACTTCCACGACAAGCATGACATAGACCTGGGCGGTAGTCGGCAGAACGATAGCATCATCGATTTTTAGTTCCTGGAAAGCATTCGTCGGCTTGATGACGCTGGCCCGGTATTCCTTGAGCACATTGCCGCCGGCATCCACACATAGAATGGCCAGACAGGCTTTGGAGTTCGGGGTCCGTGCAACATTGGTACCGGAGACATCCAGTGAGACCTGAATAATCCTGTTGGCCTCGATTCCAGTGATTTTCTGGAGGCAGGCACGCGTTCCCGCCTTCTCTCCCTTGCCAACGGTGCACAGCGCGGAACAGGTACCTTCAGCTACCACGTCTTTATCAATGGTCCAGCCCTTGCCGCTCGTAACCCATCCCGTAAAATCCTGGGATTCAAACCCGGCATTACGCAACAAACCGGCAGCCGAAGAAACGTCACACGTTGCGGCGACCACGATTCCCGCTAAAAGTACCGCTCTCATCATGAATTTCCCGAATCGGTTGCAATTTCCTGAGATACGATCCTGCAGCACTGTGCACCTAAGCCATCCACGCCAACTTCCACCTCATCGCCGTCCGACATCAGCACCTGCGGCTTGCGTGCCGAACCGATTCCAGAGGGAGTTCCGGTCGAAATCACATCCCCCGGAAGCAGCGTCATCCCCCGCGAGACATACTCAATCAGGAATTGGATATCAAACATCATATCAGCGGTATTTCCCTGCTGGAGTATCTGCCCGTTAAAGCGTTGCCAAACGGACAAATCCCCAATATCCGGCAGTTCATCGGGCGTTACAAGAAAAGGCCCCATCGGACAAAACGTATCAAAGCCCTTGCCCCGAAACCATTGGCCATTGGTCTTTTGGACCACCCGTTCGGTCACGTCGTTCAGGACGGTATAACCGGCCACAAAATCCAGAGCATCCGCCTTCGCCACCTTCGAGGCCGTTCGCCCGATCACGACCGCCAGCTCGGCTTCGCTATCCACCACCTGTGACTCCAACGGTAACACAATCGGGTCGAAAGGCCCGTTCAAGGCAGACGGCGCCTTTGAAAACAGGATCGGCTCCGTTGGAACGGCATGTCCGAACTCCTTGGCATGATCAGAATAATTTGCTCCGACACAGATAATCTTGGACGGTCGGGCAATCGGTGAACCGAGACGTACTCGGTCCGCATCAACAAACCGGGCACCGGGATCTGCAAGCAAAGCCTCAAGCAGCCGGAATCCGTCCATCGCAAAGAAATGTTCGTCATAGTCTTCAATGTGGAATGCCAATGCACGCACGTCCAGAATCCGGCCGTCACCCAACCAGATACCAGGACGCTCCCTTCCTTTGGCTCCAAAACGAACAAGTTTCATGCAATCCTCCTAAATCGCATTAATGGTCAAACATTAACCCAGAATACTAGATAAACAATATGTTTTAAGCATAACTTATTACGCAAGTTAAGCGATTCGAGTTGATTCCCGCGTTTTCAGGATTAATCTGTAATCCATGTGCGGACGATTTACCCAAACCAAAAGTCGGGAGGAGGTTCTCCAGGAACTTGGCGAAATTGAACTCCCGCCACTATTCCATCGCCGCTACAATATTGCCCCCACCCAAAAAGTCGCCATCATACGGCAGGATCGGCCCGACTGCGCCGGAGAATCCATCTGGGGCTTTTCCCATCCACATGCCCACGCTCCCGTCATCAATGCCCGCTCCGAAACACTGACTGAGCGTCCCATGTTCAACCGTCTCCTCTCAAACAACCGCTGCCTCATTCCTGCCAATGGTTTCTATGAGTGGAAAGGGAAACAACCCTACTGCTTCGAAACCGCCGAAAAACGCATCTTCGCCTTCGCCGGCCTGTGGCTTAACGATCGATGCGTCATCATTACCCGATCCGCGGATGCAAACATACGGGGCATCCACGACCGGATGCCCCTGATATTCACCCAAGCGGACTGGCATCATTGGCTTGAGCGTTTTCACATTCCTAAAAAAACAGTAGCACTCGAGGCGCATCCCGTTTCCCGGCGGGTGAACTCCGTGACCCACGATGATCCCGCCTGTCTTGCCCCCGCTGATGTGCAGACCGATCTATTCTTGTTTCCGGACGACGACTGATTTACCTTTTCCCAACCTTTTGGAGAACGAAATGAAGATACTTGTGCTGAATGGCCCAAACCTCAACCTGCTTGGAACCCGTGAACCTGAGATTTACGGAAGGGAAACACTGTCCGATATCGAAGCGGAAATGAATGTATGTGCCGCACAGCTCAGCGGAAAGATTGAGATTGTATTCCGTCAATCGAATTCCGAAGCCGAACTCATCACATGGATTGGCGAAACTCGGGGAACGTATGATGGCATTATCATCAATCCAGCCGCCCTCACCCACACCAGCCTTGGGGTTTGCGATGCGCTCAAAGCCGTTGCCGACGAAGTTCCTGCGGTGGAAATCCATTTAAGCAATACCCACAAGCGAGAGGAGATCCGCCACAAAAGCCTGACGGCTCCTGCCTGTATTGGACAAATCATGGGCTTCCAGGGATTCGGCTACACCCTTGCTCTACGAGCTCTCGTGCAGCGATTGGCGAACTAGCTAAATAACCAACCGGCGAAAAGCCTCGTCGAAGATCTGCAAGCCGGGAATGTTGCGGTCCAATCGTTGTGCCATTCCTTCCACAACCTGAACCGCCTTCATGGCCGAATTCCGGGTATGGAGTTTTGCCTGGGTTGAAAGCGCCTCTTCCTCATCGGAAAAAATAAGATGCCGTGCGTCAACACCGCTGACCAGCATGAGAACATCCCTTTGCCAATCAAGCATTTCCCGGAACACATCGGACTGCACTTCCTTTAGTTTGGCGTTTGTGCGAGCCGCAAGAATGTCTTTAACCTTCGATTCATCAAGGGCTTCTTCGCTCTGCCCCAAATCCGCTTGCACCGCCTCCGATATCCCAGTCTTGACCCCATCAAACAGTCCCTTCATCTGACTGGCCAACCGAGATGCCGAAAGGCCGCCAGCTGGAGGGAGATCATAGAGAATCTCCATCAAAGGTGCGCGCCAATCCGCATCCGACACTCCATCGCCTCCCGTTGACAACACGATCCGCTGGCAGCGCGACACGATGGTCGGAAGTAAACTCTGCGGAGAATCCGTCACCAGCAGAAGTAATGTTTTTGGCGGAGGTTCCTCCAGGGTTTTCAAGAGAATGTTCGCCGATTGGGTATTCATACAATCGGCGGCCAAAATGATACCGGCTTTCCACCCCCCCTCAAACGAGGTCTGCGATATCCGGCGCACCAAAACCCGAACATCATCGGCCTTGATTTGGCGCGCCTTGCTCTGCGGCTCCAACCAGAGTGTATCCGAGTGCTTGTGCTCCTCAATCTGGCGGCAGGCTACGCACGCGTTGCAAGGCCGGTCCGCACACTCGCAAAAAAGGAGCTTTAAAAATGATTCCGCAAACTGCAATGCATTGCCGCGAGGGGATCCGACAATCACGTAGGCATGCGCCAGCCGTCCCGATTCAAATCCTGTTCGAATCCCTTCCCAAGCTTCAGCATGCAGGTCGGTCGGATCCATCATTACAGCAATGCATCCTTTACCATGGTCCAAATCTCATTCGAAACAACGTCTATGGCACGGTCCGAATCGACCATGCGGAAACGTTCAGGTTCGCGCTCGGCAAGCTGGTGGTAACCATCCCGGACACGATCGTGGAATTCGCGGGCTTCACGTTCAAAACGGTCGGCAGAGCCTGCGCCATCTGCATAACGATGTTTCAACCGATCAAAGCCTCGCTCAACGGGAAGATCCAGCAGCAGGGTCAGATCCGGTTTACGTCCGTAGATGGCAAAATCGTTGAGGCGATACAGCGTGTCCCTATCCATGCCGCGCGCAAAACCCTGATAGGCCATGGTGGAATCTATGAACCGGTCACACAAAACCCATTCACCCCGATGCAGTGCAGGAAGAATCATCTGGTCCATCAGCTGTGCGCGGCTGGCCGTGAAAAGCAGCAGCTCCGTCCGGTCAGCCAACGATTCCCCGACCGCATCGTACTGCAGGATATTGCGAATAGCTTCACCCGTGGCGGTTCCGCCAGGCTCGCGCGTGCAACTCACCCGTTTCCCCTTCGCCTCAAGTTTTTCTGCCAACAGGCGAATCTGTGTGGACTTTCCGCTACCTTCGGGACCTTCGAACGTGATGAATTTCCCGTTCATGGCTAGAGTTTTCTGAGTTTTGGGCCTTCAGGGGTATCCTTCACGGTCCAGCCCTGTTCAGCCAATGCATCGCGAATCCGGTCCGATTCCGCCCAGTTTTTTTCAGTGCGCGCCACGGTGCGGGCGTCAAGCAGCTCCAGCACTTCGGCGGGAATCGCCTCTTCCTGGTGTATGAGTATACCCAGCACAGAGTCGAGCTCCTTCCAAAGATTGGCCACGGCAAGCGCTTCCGCGCCGGACAGGGGTTGTTCCGCTAAGGCTTTATTGCCTGCGTGAACGGTATCGAAGACAGCAGCCATGGCCCCGGAAATGTTCATGTCGTCATCCATCGCCGCGGTAAAATTTTTGCGGGTTTCGACAGCCCATGCGGGCAGTTCTCCCATAACGGTTTCGCCGCCAACAGCCTCGAGTATGTTGGCATAGAACTCGTCGAGGCGTTTCAGTGCCGCGCGATTGGCATCCAGCGACTTGAACGCAAAGTTTAGAGATTGGCGGTAATGCGAAGAAAGCAGTTCATAGCGCACCTCCCGGCCGGTGTAGCCCATATCGAGAACTTCGCGCAACGTATGGAAATTGCCAAGCGACTTGCTCATCTTCTTTCCGTCGACCACCAAGTATCCGCAATGCATCCAGTATTTTGCATACGGCTTGCCGGACGCGGCTTCCGACTGGGCTATTTCATCTTCGTGATGTGGAAAAATGTTATCGACCCCGCCGGTATGGATATCGAAACTTTCGCCCAGCAGTTTCATACTCATAGCCGAACATTCGATATGCCAACCGGGACGCCCTTTACCCCACGGAGAATCCCAGACCACATCGCCATCTTCCGGAACATACGCCTTCCAGAGGGCGAAATCGGCGGCATTGTCTTTATCGTATTCATCCTGCGCCACACGTGCCCCTGCCTTCATCCCTTCGCGGTCTAGATGCGCGAGTTTGCCGTACTCGGAAAATTTGTCGATGCTGTAATACACAGAACCATCATCCGACTGGTAGGCATAGCCCTTCTCGAAAAGCGTCTCAATCAGCTGGATCATTTCCGGCACATAATCGGTCGCCGCGGGATAGTGCTCCGCAGGTTCAATGTTGAGCTTTGCTAAATCTTCAAAAAAAGCGTCGATGTACTTCTTTGTGTATTCTTTGAGCGGGAGGCCCTCTTGAATGGACGCACGGATCGTTTTATCATCCACATCGGTCAGGTTCTGTACCTGGGTAACCTCAAAACCGCAAAACTTAATGTAACGCCGGAGAAGATCTTCGAACATGTAGGCACGGAAGTTTCCGATATGAGCATAGTTGTACACGGTCGGGCCACACGTGTACATACGCACATGCTTGCCGTCGAGAGGGGTCAATTCCTCCTTCACACGGCTCATGGTATTGTAAACTCTGAATGCCATTACTCGCCAACCTCCACGTCCATTCTCGGTGCGTCCTTCCACAACTTTTCCAGATCGTAGAAGTCGCGCAAATCCCGCTCAAAAATATGAACCATGATGCCCTGGTAATCCATGATCATCCAGCCACTTTCAGGAACTCCCGCCTTTTGATAATCCTTGAAGCCGGCCTCCTTGAAACAATGCTGTAAGCCGTCATAGAGCGCCTTCAAGTGGGGTTTGTTCGCCCCGGTGGCAATGATGAAATAGTCCGCAATATTCGCATGCTGGCGCAGATCCAGCACAACAACATCCTCGGCCTTACGCTCATCAAAAAACGCAACAATCTCATTTATGATTTCTATTTCCTGTTCCACATCCAGCCTCATCCCCGATATAAACCATGTTCACAAATATACATTTCAACCTCCGGAGGAACCAGATAACGAATTCCCAGCCCTTCGGCGACCCGCATACGAATCTCCGTTGAAGAAATCTCGATCAAATGCGCTTCAATTAAATTAGCGAGTAATCGCTCTTTCCGATCCGTTGACAGCTTGATTTTCCTGACGATTGCATCCACTGAACTTTCGCCTGGTCGCAGGAACGATGCAACCTCGCACAGCTCTAGAAGTTCGTCAATCTTGTACCAGTTATGAAGATCCACCAGCGTATCGCTACCGACAATTAAAACCCACTCAACACCCGGACGCTCTTCCCGAAGCAACTTCACCGTATCCAGCGTGTATGACACGCCACCTCGAAGAATCTCCAGATCGGACACCGAGAAACGCAGATCGGTCTCCGTTACCAGTTTGAGCATGTTCAAACGATGCTTTGGAGCAACCTGCTGAAGGTGCTGCTTGTGCGGCGGAATAGCCGCCGGAACAAAGACGACCTCATCCAGTTCCAAACGTTCAAGGGCATCCTGCGCAATGATTAAATGGCCAATATGCACCGGATCAAAAGAACCGCCAATGATACCGATACGCTTAGCCTTTGACAGGGGCTTATCCATGGGATTCGCGGCGTTTAGACGTGATGCCTAGTACCAGGATTGCCAAACCTTGATCACGTCGCCAGCTTCAATCTTTACGTCTTTCGAAGGATCCTCTAAGAGCTCCTTCCAGTTGAACTTATAGATTTGTCCTTGCCGTGTAATGGTAATCTTCTTGCTCGCAAATGGCGTCGGACCTCGGGCTTCGGCAATGGCTTGAATAAGCGTCGTTCCACTGGTAAGCTGGAACTTGCCCGGTGCATTGACCTCTCCCTGCACATAGTAGGCCTTCGCTGTCATGGTTACGTTGACCGACACCGTTTTGTAGATTCCCCCATCGATGTACAGGCGCTCTATCTTGTCTTCCAACGCCGAAGTGGTAAGTCCCGCAGCCATGACCGGCGAATGGATATGCAATAGATTAATCTCACCGTTCTCATCGATCACCACTTCCAATACCTGTTGTTCTTGTATGCCGCTGAAACGGATATAGAGCGGATCCTGAGGCTTCAGTACATAAGCCTTAATCTGGCGGGTGTCGGGTGCCTCACCCGGAGCCGCAGAATCGATCATGTTGCCGCCGATAGCCGGAGTCCCTACCGACGAGCCATTAACGGGCTGAACGACACATCCAGAAACCAGCATAGATGCTACTATGAACAGTTGGAAAAATATAATTCGAATCATTCTATCAAACCTCTTTCAAACATTTATTGCTAAAGATCATTTCCATCAGAGAGATCGCTCTGAGTACTGCGGTAATAATCCGAATAATACGAATGGTAGTAGTAGTAGTAATCGTCGCGCATCACATTGATGTTATTCAATACAGCACCCACAACCTTGACACCAAGTGAATCAATCATCTGACGCGCCTTTGCAAGCATTTCGCGGGGATACTTGCGATATTGTACTACAATGATAGCACCATCGGCCTCTTTCGCAATGATGGATGAGTCGCTGATACCCACCAACGGCGGCGTGTCGATCAGAACGACATCGTATTTCGATTTCAGGCTGGTGATCAGCTCGCCGATGCGCTTCGGATCAAGAATTCCCAATGAGGTTCTAGGCAACCGTCCGCTGGGCAGGAAGTGCAAATTGGGCACGCTGGTCGCCTTGATAGCTTCTTCAACAGGTACATCCCGAAGCAACACATTGGTCAAACCGAAGCGGTTGGAAACGCCCAGAATGCTATGCTGTACAGGGCGACGCAAGTCAGCGTCAATGAGCAGTACCTTTTCTCCCTGCTGGGCGCAAACGAACGCCAGATTAAATACCGTGGTAGACTTACCTTCACCGGCACCACTACTCAACACACAGAACGCCCCGTGATGCGCCCCTCCCTCGGTAAACGCGAGATTCGTTCTAAGAACACGGTAGGCTTCGGCATGTTCGCTGTCAGGACCTTCTTCAATCAATGGCCGGACTTTCTGGGGAATAAGCCCCAGCACAGGCAAACCGAGAATCCGTTCGATATCATCGGCCGTCTTGATGGATGTATCAAGATATTCGATAAAGTAGGCAAGGCCTACGCCAGCACCCATGCCCACAAAGATGCTCAGCAGCACATTCATGAACAGATTGGGACTAACAGGACGACGATTCGGCTCAGCAGTATCAATAATCTCAACGGGATGGCGAGGAACGCTCATCGTGATGATTTCCTGACGGAGCCGGGAATTCAACTGGTTATAGATAAAGCGCTCATTTTCAAGGTCAGCCAAGGCTTTCCGGAATGGCAGATATTTTTCCCCCTGCTCCTCGATAGTCGTCGTCTTTACACTTTCCAGCAATGAATCAAGTTTATTGAATCTGTTTTTTGCCAGATCATATTCGGTTTGAAGACGATTTCGCAACCCCTGCAAGCGGTCCTTCAGGGCTTGTTCCGCCTGAAGCTTTTGATTCTTATAACGCTGCACCTCGGGATGATTGGGACCAAAATCCGCGTTGACAGAACTAAGCTGAACTTCAATGTCCTGTATTTGCTGGATCGAGTTCATGACCAAGGGATCCTGCGTAATGGCTGCAGCCACATCGACCAAATCCTTGTCCTTCATATCTTCCAGAATTTTCAAGGATTCGCCGGCATCGACCATGATCTTTTGAGCCGCAAGACGATCCCCAAGAATCTGCTGCATTTGGAAATCATCAATATCCGTAGTGGTCTCGCCGGGAGTAGCGATACCTTTTGACTCCCTGATTTCCTGCACCATTTTCTCTGCAGCAAGCACGCGCTCGGACTGTTCCTTGAGCGATTCTTCCATGTTATCAAGGGCGCCTCGAATCTCTTTGCTGGAAATTTCAAGGCGGGAATCCTTGTAGACTTCGGCCAGCTCATTGGCAATTCGAGCAGACTCGTCGGGGTCGTCTGTTCGTACGATGATCCGAATCAAAGAAGTATCTTTATCCTGAATAACATCGATACTGTTCTCCAAAATCTTAAGTGCTACTTCACGCGCCACATTTTCGCCATCCTGCCCCCACTCTTCCTGCAGGTTGAGCCGGTTGATAACAGCATCAAAAATGGGCTTTGACTGGATTATTTCAAACTGTGTACGCAGGAAATAGGGATTGTATTGGGTATAATAATACGATTGTTGTGCGGCAAAGGGATTGATCTGAGGAGTGTCTTCAGAAACGGATATTCTCACTTGTGATTCATAGATATTTGGAAGCATTAAGGTATATACGGTACCTGTAATAACAACCAGGATTGCTACAGCCAGAACGATTTCTTTTCGCGAACGTATGACACGCCAATAGTCAAGAAAATGAAGGGTGCTTGATTGCTGCTCCGGCTCTGAACTCATATACATTACTCCAAGTTAAAAAAACAAGGTGGAGAAAGTAAACTTTCACCACCTTGGCATTCAAATCAAAACTGAAAGAAAGCGAACGGTTAGAGACGGAGACGCCAACCTATATCCATACGATTTCGAGTGAACTCAGGCAACAGAGTCGTATCAACCGAACGGTCGGTAAACTCATAGCCGAGCTCCAAAAAGTTGTTGCGGTTGATCTGATAAGTCCCGCGCACACTGAACCGCAACGAATCGTCATTCGTATCCAAGCCAACAGTTCCGACCGGAGTTACCACGGCACCATCATACGAACTCATGATATAGGACAGCGAACTGGCAACGTTTATCTTCGCGGTAAAGTCATGACGGACACCGACCCCAATTATTAACTGATCCTGTGAATTATAGAATGAATTCTGTGCACGGTAAGCCGAGTAGCCAACATTACCGTTAAAGCTCGTTTTTTCCGTCGGATTGTAGTCAAGACCGGCATCCACATACGGGGTGCTTGAGTCATCGGACGCCAGTTCGGTATCTATGGAATTAAGTGATGCACCCACCCGAGCAAAGCCTGTCATGTTCGGGTTGAAGGTATGGTCTGCGCCCACCATCAGCGCAGTCCTATCAAAACTCCCCCGGCTACCGTCATACTCGGTATTAGCCTGTTCCACCCCAACCATGCCCTGGGTCGTACCCTTCCTCAACTCCCTGAAGAGCGAAAGACTGGCCGTATATGTGTCATAGTTGTTTCCGAGGGTCATCCCATAGTTGTCATCATCCCACGTTCTGAATTCATATCCGCCACCCACCTTGAGCTTGCTCAAGGAGCTCAGCGTGATATCTGCCGCACCCATCAAATCATTGTTCAAGTAGTTGGAATCTGTTCGATTAACCTGACCCGCCTGAGCATCGCGCAATTGGTACCGCAACCGATCAGAAACCGTCAGGAACACCCGCTGGGAGACGGCATGGTCGAGTTTTCCATACAGATCATGAAAGGTAACCGTTTTCGGATCTCCATCAAAACGATAACGAACTTCCGGTTGATAGGAGAATACGGCATCAGACCTGCTCGAAAAATTAAGCTTCCCGGATATATTCAGAACATCCATAACTTCGGCCGAATCCTGCTCGGAGGAATTCACATAGATATTATCATCCAAACCAAATCTCAGATGATTCTGAATACGAATTACACGCTCCTGCTCGGAGAAGGCGGATACCGCGACCAACACAGCCGCAACAGACAAACAAAACGTTTTACTACTCATGATAAAAACTCCCTTATATCGAGTTATTCAACCCTAGATCCCCTTACTCCGGCGTAGCGTCACGGTCGCCAAAGCCACTTGCATGACCGAAAGCAGATGCGTTCCAAAACTCTCCGAACAAACCTTGGTAATAAGCCTTGATGCCCTGCGACTTCCAAGGAACTTCATTGATATTCGGCGGATCATTAGGTTTGCCGGGCTTCCCGCCTGCGTGCTTCTTGGATTTATTTTTATCAACCTGCGCAGTCATCGATTCCGGAATCGCACCCATCAAAGCATCCTTGACCTGAACCAACGCGGCGGCCAGATCATCTTCGGATGTTTCAGCAGCATCCGCATCACCGCTCTTCGTGTTCACTTCCAGTTTTGCAAAGGCTTCGCGCGCATCTGCAACTGCGGCATCGATGGCATCCGAACGTTTCTTAGCTTCAGCAATGGCCTCCGTATCCCCACCGAGCGCGGCGTCGGCCAGATTGGCTTTCGCACTAACAGACATGGATTCAACCTCGGCCATAACACCGGCAGCTTCTTCTAAACCCGCCGCCTTAGACTGGCCAACAAATACCGTTGCGCACAACAGGGCGAGCACGCCACTTTTTAAAAATAGATTCTTTTTCATTACCGGCTCCTTTAGTTAGCGTACTTTTCCGAGATGAGGCTTTTCACCCGATCATAGTTAAACTGCACCTGAGAAGAAGCAGCGAGCGCATCCTGCATCACGCCGCGAATCAGATCGAGTGCTTCCGTTTTGTTCATTGCGACGGCTTCCACATAAGCCAAACCGATTTGAACCACCTTCGCACCAGAGAGGGCTACATCCGAGTTTACCTTGGCGAGCAATGCGTAATCCTTGGACAGGGCCTCGGTGGACGCTGTAGAAATCTTTAGCGAACTTTCAGTCGCACCTTTTAGCGACTCCACGGCCATCTTCCAATTAGAAGACGCGGCCTGCAACATCTTGGTGACTTCCGGAAGATACGGAGAGTCTTCAGGAATCTGTGCCACCAGCTCCTTGCCTTTCGAGATGGCATCCCGTGCCTGAGCAACAGCTTCCTCGGCGGCGGCTAGCTTGGCAGCAACATCGCCAGGCACTGCCGATTGCGCATCCGCTTGGTTAACCATTCCGGTAAAAGTCAGCAAACCGACCATCAATGCAACTACCCAACTTTGTCTATTCATACCACGATCCTCTATTTAGGTTTGATACACACAACCACATTACTCTTTAATCCGCAAGTTTATCTATTGGAATAAATCACGCAACATAACAAGAGTTTCCGTCAAGCTTTCATACCCTTGAACGTACTTCACATCATTTAAAATACAGAATTCGTCCCACGAATCAATACCTGAAGGTAACTTTACCTTGCCGGCCAAATATTCAGCCTCCCCCGAGAAGACCAGATTCATCTGCCCCATCACTCTTGCGCAGTCGTGAAGCGTGAAATCGGACCCATTTACAACCTCAAGAAGTCCGAAATATATTCCATTTCTATTCAAGAATGCAACACATTCATTAAGCGATGCTTCTTCTGACACATATTCATCGAACAAGCCGGAGTATTTGGCAAAGATCACAGCAGCATCGGCATGACTGGGAACAGGCATGCCCTCGCCGGCGCTCAGCTGCGCCCCCCCAGCATGCGTCGTCAGCAAAAAGGCCCCGATGATTGCTATGGATAGAGATTGCCTGTTTAATTTCACCTGTTTAACCCCAAAGCGAAATGCGGCAGAAAAACGTCCTCATCCGACTTATGCCCATTTCTAATTAGCTAAAGCATCTTTTGTATAGTATGGATTCCTGAATGAGCACAAATTCTTTTACATTCAAATTAGATGAGGAGCAACAGGAAGCCTTGTCCGCATTGTTGCGAAATCCAAAATATCTTCAGGAAAGCGTCCCGCACACAAAAATTGCAGTCTCGATCCCTGACTGCAGAATAAACCTTTACAAATCAGGAAAACTACTGGTTCAAGGAAAGGGCGCCCAGGAATGGATTACATTCACACTGGAACCCGAAATTCTCAAAGAAGCCATCATCGGCTACGAAGACCTCCAGGATCCCGAAGCGTTCAATCCCCATATGGGTATTGATGAAAGCGGAAAAGGCGATTTTTTCGGACCACTGGTAATCGCATCGGCCTATGTCGACGAGGGTCTTGTACACAAACTGCGCGAGATGGGGGTACGGGACAGCAAGAAAATTTCTTCCGACAACGTCGCGCTGAATATGGCCCGCGATATCCGCAAGCTGCTAGGCGACCGATGTGCGTTGGTAACCATCGGTCCGCGCTCCTACAACCGGATGTATGCGAAAATCCGCAATGTTAATAAAATGCTGGCATGGGGGCATGCCCGCGCCATTGAAAACCTGCTGGAAAAAGTACCCGACTGCCCCCGCGCCTTATCCGACAAATTCGGCCCCACCCATCAGATAGAACGGGCTCTTCTGGACAAAGGCCGAAGGATCAAACTGGATCAACGTACAAAAGCGGAGTCCGACCCCGCCGTAGCGGCCGCCTCGATTCTCGCACGCGCAGGTTTTATTTATGCCCTGAAAAAGATGGGTAAGGAATATAGCTTTGAAGTCCCCAAAGGAGCCTCCGAGAAAGTGCGCCGCGAAGCTGAAAAACTGGTCGCCTACAAGGGCCCCGGCATCTTGCTTGATACCGCCAAGTGCCACTTCCAGACCACCGACAAGGTTCTGGCCGAGGTCGGCTACTCGCGCAAAGATCTTCCCTCGGCAACATAGCTCCCTGAAAACAGGCCAAAAGCCTCTAAAAAAACTAAAGTTAGCCTTGCGTTGCATGGCCCGGTTTGTTTAAAAACCACGCTCCCAATTGAACACGAGGATTTTAGACATGAAAAAAGATATTCACCCGAATTATAATGAAGCAGTCATTCGCTGCGCCTGCGGCAACGAGATCAACACTCGCTCGACCGTCAAGGAAATGCACGTCAACACCTGCTCCAGCTGCCACCCGTTCTTCACCGGCAGCGCCAAGTTGATCGACACCGAAGGCCGTGTGGACCGCTTCAAGAAGCGCTTCGCAGAAGGCACTTACTAGTCGACTAGATTGCAATGGCCGAACCTGCGAAAGCATGTTCGGCCTTTTTGTGTCCAGACCATTTTACCCTCAACCAGTAGGTCTCCATGATTGATCACGCATATCTCGACCAGCTCGAATCCAAGCTCCGCGAACTTGAAACGCGCATGTCGCAGCCCGAGGTCTCCTCTGATCCGAATAAGATGCAGGAATGCATGAGAGAATATGCGCATCAAAAAAATCTGGCCGCGTGTGCCAAGACCGTTCTGGACCTAACCGATGCCAAAGCCGAAAGCGAAGCGATACTGGCCGATGCCGGCTCCGACGAGGAGCTGCGCGAAATGGCGGAAATGGAACTGGCGGATATCGGGGAAAAACTGCCACAGGCCGAACGCGACATGATGGTGTCCCTCATCCCCCCCGACCCCACCGACAGCCGCAATGTCATCATGGAAATCCGTGCGGGAACCGGCGGCGACGAAGCCGGCATCTTCTGCAGCGACCTCTACCGCATGTATACGCGCTACTTCGACGCCAAAGGATGGAAGCACAAAGTGCTGGATGTCAGCCCCTCCGACGGTGGCTATAAAGAAGTTTCCTTCACCGTAGAAGGCGAAGAGGTCTACAAGTCCTTGAAGCACGAGGGCGGAACCCATCGCGTGCAACGTGTTCCCCAAACCGAAACACAGGGCCGCGTACATACATCGGCGGCCACCGTTGCTGTTTTAGCCGAAGCCGAAGAAGTTGATATCGAAGTGCGCACCGAAGATCTACGCATCGACACCTACCGCGCTCAGGGTGCGGGCGGACAACACGTTAACACCACCGACTCCGCCATTCGCATCACCCACATCCCCACCGGCGTCGTCGTTCAGTGTCAGGACGAACGCTCGCAGCACAAGAACAAGGCCGCCGCATTGAAGGTGCTGCGAGCCCGGCTCTACGACGACCAGCAACGCAAGATTGCCGAAGCCGAAGCCAGCGAACGCAAATCCATGGTCGGATCCGGCGATCGCTCGGAAAAAATCCGCACCTACAACTATCCGCAAAACCGCCTCACCGATCACCGCATCAACCTTACGCTATACAAGCTCGACCGTGTTATGGAAGGCGATCTCGATGAGATCCTGACCGCACTTTACGAACATGACGTCGAGGTGCGCATCAAACAGCAAATGGAAGACTGACCACCCGGTTCTACGTCAGCGTTTCCAATAGAATTTTCCGATCCCCCATACTTGATGATCTTACCCGTTAATATGCCAGGTGAGACAATGGGGAAGACCTGAAGATTACCACCGGAATATCGGGAAGCAGAAAAACCGAAGAACCCGCATCGCAAAAAACTATGTAAAACAGATGCTCTGAAAACCGCTTATCCGGAAGAAATCGCATAAGGAACCAGCCATTTCAAAATACCTCAGGACTATCCGGCATCCCCCTCGGAAAATAACAATGGTATCCATTGCAAGATCGTATTCCATGGCGAGATCGCTCGCTGGCCGGACCTGATGAATGCCCTCCGTCACCGTCTACCCGGACAATGCGGAAACGCGGCTTACCGATTGAAGTTGTCCCTGGCAGTACGTATATTCCAAGGAAAACGGAGAAGTATATGAGCGGAATTAAGAGTGCATACGAACTGGCGATGGAACGCGCAGGCGGCGGATCCAACAAACTAACCGATGAGCAAAAAACGGCGATCGCCGAAATTGATTCGAGGATGAAGGCAAAGATCGCCGAAACCGAAATCATGTTCGATCAGCAGCTGACCTCCGAAAACGATCCCGCCAAAGCCGCGTTTATCCAGCAGACCCGTCAGGAACAAATCGTAAAACTTAAAAACGATGCGGAATCGGAGAAGGAAGCCATCCGGCAACAGTCATGAATAACACCCATAAAAACGTCGACTTTCTTGTAATCGGTTCCGGCCTTGCCGGATTGACCGCCGCCATGGAACTGAGCAAACACGGCACCGTGCTGGTGGCGAGCAAGGTCAATGCATCGGAGTGCAACAGCTTTTATGCCCAAGGCGGCATTGCCTGCGTTGTGGATCCCAAGGACTCCATCGAGGCCCATGTGCAGGACACGCTGAATACCGGCCAGGGCCTAAGCGATATCGACATTGTACGCCATATCGTCGGAAGTGGTTACGAACGGATCATGGAACTCGAACAAATGGGTATTGAGTTCGACCGCCGCCGGCGCAAGGGTTACGAAAACGAGTATGATCTTGGACAGGAAGGCGGGCATTCGCACCGCCGGGTTCTGCACGCCGGCGATATTACCGGACAGGCCATGATGCAGGGCCTGATCGAACACGCCCGCGAACAGGATAATATCACCATCCGGGAAAACCTGATGGCGATTGACCTCGTTACCACCGAATGGATCGGTCACCCCGGAAGCAACCGTTGTGTCGGCGCCTACCTTCTCGACAAGACCTCCAACGAAATCTTTCCGGTCCATGCCGCCTGCACCGTACTGGCCTCCGGCGGACTCGGCAAAGTCTATCCCTATACTTCCAACCCCGACATTGCCACCGGCGACGGCGTGGCCATGGCCTGGCGGGCCGGGTTACCCGTCCGCAACATGGAGTTCGTCCAGTTTCATCCCACCTGTCTCTACCATCCGGAGGCCAAATCTTTCCTGATTTCCGAAGCCGTCCGCGGCGAAGGCGCCGAGCTGAAGGATATCCGGGGGAAATCCTTCATGAAGGATTTCGACAAACGCGGCTCGCTGGCCACACGGGACATTACCGCCCGGGCCATTGACTCTGTCATGAAGAAGCACGGCGACCCCTATGTGTACCTCGACATTACCCACCGCTCGGAATTATTTTTGCGCGAACGTTTTCCCAATCTCTATGCGGCCTGTCTGCACTACGGAATAAACATGGCGAAGGATCCCATCCCCGTCGTACCGGCCGCTCACTACTCCTGCGGCGGCGTCGTGGCCGAGGTCAACGGTACCACTGCCCTGCCCGGCCTCTATGCCTGCGGCGAGGTCGCCAGCACCGGCCTCCATGGTGCCAACCGTCTGGCCAGCAACTCCCTGCTCGAAGCCCTCGTTTGCGGGCACGAAACCGCCCTTGAAATTTCCAGAGTCTGGCAGGATTTCCGTGAAGAAGTACCGATTCCCCCCTGGCGATGCGGCGAAGCGGTCTCATCCGATGAAGCGGTGGTGGTTGAACACAACTGGAACGAAGTGCGCACCGCCATGTGGGACTATGTCGGCATCGTCCGCTCCGACCGCCGGCTGGCCCGGGCCCGGGCGCGTATACGCAACCTGCGGCAGGAGATCAAAGAATACTATGGCGACTACCTCGTCACCTCCGACCTGCTCGAACTGCGCAATATCGCCGACGTTGCAGAGCTGATTATCCGTTCCGCCGAACAGCGCAAGGAAACCCGCGGCCTGCACTACATGGCCGACCATCCAGAGCCTTCGCAGAACGCGGCCGATACGGTCATCAACGATAAACCCGGCGGCCCGTTAACCTAGAAGATTATGTCCCGACAGCGTCGTTCAGCGTACCGCAGCGGGGACACCGGTCCATGGGACGGCTACGTGCAATAGCATAGACATGCCCGCAATGGGCGCATTCGTAGATGCTTTCATGGGAGCGCATCGGACGATGCAGCGAACGCATGGCATAAAACAGCGCCAACACGGCTGTCACCAGCAATGGCACACTCACAAAGAACACCAGAATAGTCGCCGGTTCCAGCGCGATCATTTCGTCCTCCCGGTCTGGATATCGGTTTCAGGAGAGTATATTTCGATGCTGCTTTCCATGGCTGGACCGGGTTGAAAACGCAGGCCATAAAGCACCTGCAGAACCTGCTGGTTCAGCACCGGCGAATCGAGAGGCTCATCCAGAAAGACATGCTCCACCGCACCTTGCTCGGAGATGCGGACCGAAGCATGGACCACCCATGGCTTTTCTACCGCTTGGTTCAAGTCCGAGGGCAACACAACCCCGCCCATCAAGCGCCCGCTCAGACGGGGGGAAATCAACACGCGTTTAGCGTTCGAATGCGGCGAAGAAGACCGCATGGCCGGCGAAACGGGAAGCCTGGGCTCGCGCACAGAGGCCGAAATCATCATCTGTTCAGGACGCAGACAGTCTCCCGCATCGGTCACAACGGGAACCACCGTAAGAAAATATTCGCTACGGACGTGCAGCGGGGTAAAGGTTTTCTGGTTCTGTACATCGTGATCCTCCAGCTCCCGGCTGAAGCCCAACGGCGACGGCAACGAAAAAACGACTGGAGAATTAACCAGGCGCACCGTATTCACATCAACCAGTTCGTTGGCATCAGGCATGGCATAGCAGGTCTCGGGTGGAACAGGAATAGAGGGCAACTCCGCATCATATGCCGGTATAGCCACAGCAAACAGCAACAGGTGCATCAGCACCGCCGTTCCAATGGACAGGACCATTCCCCTGGACGGGGAATGCTTCACGGAGCCTCCTCCAGCGCCGCGATTCCCGTAGCGATGGATATCTGCCCGATTCCGGCGGACATGGCTGCGTTCCAGGCTTCGACCACCCGGCCGTGCGCCACATCCTTGTCGGCCTCGATGATCAGCGGCATGCCCGGATTCCTATGGGCCGCCATCTCCAAGGCTTCAACAAGACGGTCGGAATCGAGGCGCTTGTCGTTGAAATAGAACCAACCACCGCGGGTGATCGACAACACCATAGAATCAAATCGCGCGCCTCCGCTCAGCGGCGACTTTGGTAAGTTGATGTTTATTCCCGGTTGCAGGACAAAAGGGGAAACGGCCAAAAAGAACGCCAAGGCGAGCAAGGAGGCATCGCAAAAGGCCACGGCAATCGTGAAGACCCCCACCCGTTTCCGCGTCGGCGTGAACGAGCGTAGCGCCTTGCTTCGTTTATGGGGATCAAATGGTTTCATCGTTGGACACTCCGGCCGCAGCACGGTCATACACCAGATAGCGGTATATGTCTTCCGCCGCAAAATCCATGTTCAAGGTGATCCGTTCGACCCGGCTTAGCAGGAAGTTGTATCCCGCAAACGAAGGAATCGATACACAGAGCCCAACGGCACTGGTCAGCAGGGCCTGCCAAATGCCGGCCGAGAGGTCGCCGATCTCCGCCAGTGGCGCATGCTGCTCCATACCTGCAAACACACTAACGAGCCCGATGATCGTTCCCAGCAGTCCAAGCAGAGGGCTTATCTGCGCAATGGTCAGCAAGCCGCCCAGGTTTTTTTCCAATCGCGGCACCTCGGCCAGACCCGCTTTCGTAATGGTCTGCTTCAGCTCTTGGCGCTCTTCATCCGAGTGAAGCAGCGCCACCCGCACGATATGGGCTACGGGGCCGGGCGTTTGGTCGCAAATTGAAACCGCTTCGGCAACATTGCCGCGATTGACGATCGTGTAGATACCGCTCAGAAAATCTTCCTGCTTAATCTGCGCACGGTGCAGATGAAACACGCGTTCCAGAAACAACGCGGCCGCAGCCACACTGCACGCCATGATTGGCCACATGATCCATCCGCCTTTAATCATCAGTTCCAACATCGCTCATCTCCTCGGCCTGCTGAAACAGCAACCAGTTCGCCTTTTTTATTTTCTCGATACGCTTGAGGGCATCGTCCTTGGCCGCAACATCGGCTTCGACCACCCGCTCGTAGATGTTAACGGCATCTTTCCATGCCTCTTCGTTTTCCTTCAACGCCGCAGCGGCAAAAGCCGAACGGGTAAGCCACCGCCCGCTATGAGGGGTGCGGTCAACCGTCTTGAAGGAGTACACCACGTTCATGTAGCGACTGAAGGCCTTATCGAACATGCCCAGCTCCTCGAGGCAGCGCCCCACCGCGTATTCCGCCTCCATCTTGAGAGCGTCCGGCGCCGACGGCCTGTCCAAGATGGCTTGGTAGGAATTCATCGCCTCTTCGTAGCGGGCCGGACTATCCACGGCCAGCGAAAACTGGCAGTCACCCTTGCGCCCCCACGCCGCGTTGACCAGCCCGCTGTCCGGATATTTCCGAATGATCTCGTCGAACGCCTGGATCGCACGCGAAAACTCACCGATTTCTGTGAGCGCATCGCCTTGCGCAAATCGGACCTGCGGTAGAATATCACTGTCGGGATACCGTTTGGCCACCGCGCTGTAGCGTTCATTGGCACTCACATAGTCAGACTGCGCCGACGCGGCACGCCCGGCCCAGTACAACGCGCGCGGCGCCAGCGCATGCTCCTTGAAATCGTTGGCGACCTGCAAGAAGAGCGGCTCGGCATCGGTATACTTCCCCTGATTGAAATAGAGCTCGGCCAGCCAGAAAATAACTTCCGGGGTCCACGTAGTATCCGGATACGTCTTGATGAACTGCCGGCAGGTCTCGACCGCCTCGTCCACATGCCCCTGGGAATAGAGGCAGAACCCGCGCATGTAGAACGCCTGCGGGGCGTGTTCGCTGTCGGGATGGTTTTCGGCCTCATATTCAAACACCTTCTGCGCATCTGCATAGCGCCCCAGTCGGTAGAGCACCAAACCACGATAGTGCTGCGCCAGCGCAACCTCGGCGCTGTTGGTATACGTTTCACTGATCCTGGTATACTTCTGAAGGGCTTCTTCCCATTGCCCATTAGCTCTCATGATATCCGCCGAACGCATGGCCGCTTTCTCGGCGAACGAACTATCCGGGTAACTTGTTTCCACAATGTCAAAGGTGGTCAACGCCTCCGACCGGCGCCCTATTTTGGCCAGCACCATCCCAAGCTGGTAGAATACACCAGGCATGTTTTCATTGCCGGCATATTCGGAAAGGAACCTACGGTAGCGTTTCTCGGATTCATCCAGCCGCCCGGCCTGATAATAGGCGTCGCCCGCCTTGATCAAGGCAGCAGCCTTCTCGTCGGAATCAGTCAGCGCCAACTCCGCCTTGTCAAACAGCGTAGCCGATTCGACATACCGCCCAAGTCCCCAGAGCGCAACCCCCTTGCCGAAATAGGCGCGGGCCAACCCCTGGGGATCGTCGGCTACATCCAGATACACCTGATAGGCCTCGTCAGCTTCACCGAAGCGCTCCGCCTGCAAAAATGCCCCGGCCTTTTCAAGCTGAAGCTCCGCAGCAACCCGTCGGTCCGGGGCCTCGGTACGGCACTCTTCCAGCAGTTTCAGTGCACCGGAAATATCATCAGCCCGAAGGAGCATACGGGCAAGCGACAACTTGAGCGACACCCGCAAACGCGCATCCGGCGAAAGCGCGATTCCCTTGCGCAGATCCGCGACGGATTCCGCAAATCTTCCTGCCTGCTCTTCTAGCGCCGCCAGATCGACATAGGCATCAATGCGGTAGGCAAGGCTCGTCGTTTCGTCAGACGCCAACGTCCCCAGGAGCGTACGAGCGGCAGCCACGTCCCCTGCATCGCCTGTGGTATAGAGCACATGAGCCAGCTTCAGCTGGGCCAGGTGTGCCCCCGTTTCATCCGGTTCCTTGAGGAGCGCTTCGTAGAGACTTCTGGCCTCCGAATAACGTTCCTGCGCCAGATAGACATCGGCGAGGTCCAGCATGTTGTCGACGGTACCGGCATGCCAGGGATAATCGCGGGCAAACTGTTTGTAGGTTTTTTCGGCTTCTTCAAGCCGGCCCATAAGCTGTTGCATCCGCCCCTTGAGCCGCAGGGCGGCCGGCGCATAAGCGGTGCCCTCCATGCCTTCATCACCCGCCAGCAATGCATCAAGCGCGTTTTCGTATTGCCGCAATTCAAAATAAGCGCGGGCACGCCAATAGGCCATATCGGGCCCGTTATCCTCTTCCATCAGCTGACGGAGCACTTCCGAATAGCGCTTCTGCCCCCATAGCGAATGGGCGAGCAACAGGGTGGCCTCGCGCCGGTCGGCTTCGTTCGGCTCCGTCAGGAGTACGCCGCGAGCCTGCTGTTCGGCCAGGGAAAAGAACCCGTCATCCAGCGAAGCCTGGATCGTCGGAAAGCGCTCGCTTGAAGGATTTCCGACCTCCGCCAGAACACCGGAACCCGCTGCGCAAAACATGAAAAGAAGCAATAGAATGGTTTGAGAGAAATAGCGCATGTGTTTTCCAAATTGTTGCCCGCCATTATTTCCAATGGCCGGAAAATAGAAAGCCCTTTTTTCAAGGGACCGAATGTGGTTTATCTCGTCTGTCAAATTCATCACAATATCCTAATGGCACAATCCGTTCTTTTATCCACCTTGTGCCTGTCATGGAAGGAGATTGGGTCGATGAAAGTGCTGGCTCCGGACAAGTGGAATCACCAATACGCCGCTCATCTCCTCGCACGAAGTGGTTTTGGAGCTACGCCCGAACAGATTGACATCGCTGCCAGACGACCGTTTACCGAGGTGATTAACGGCCTGTTCAAGTCCCGGAACGAACCTGATCCGCCCGACTGGGTGGTGCCGGGCATTGAAAACAAACCCGATTTCAAGGCCCTGCGCCAGCTTCCCGAAGCGCAACGGCGTCAGCAACGCAATGCCATGCGTAAGGAGCAAAACCGCCAGCATCGCGATCTGCTGAACTGGTGGTTGCGCCAAATGATCAACACCCCTTGTCCATTACAGGAAAAAATGGCGCTGTTCTGGCACGGACATTTTGCGACCAGCATTCGTAAAGTGCGCACCACCTACATGATGTATCTACAGAACCAGACCCTGCGAAAACTGGCCATGGGTAGCTATGAGGATCTGATCACGGCCATAGCACAGGATCCGGCCATGCTGATCTACCTCGATAATACGCGCTCGCGAGCAGGAGCACCGAACGAAAACTTTGCGCGCGAACTCATGGAACTTTTCACGTTGGGTGAGGGGCATTACACGGAACAGGACATCAAGGAGGCGGCCCGCGCCTTCACGGGATGGATGGTCGCGCCCCGAAAATACGAATTCCTTGATGCTACCGCCAGCGGCAGACGCGGACTTCACGATAATGGCGCAAAGGAATTTTTCGAGAAGCGAGGTAACTTTGACGGGAACGACATTATCAGGATCATCCTCAACCAGGAGCAGGCCGCGCGTTTCCTGGTAACCAAACTCTGGCGCTTCTTCGCCTACGACAATCCGGAATCGGATATTATAGAAGCACTGTCAGAGGAATTTCGCCGGAACGGCTATGATCTGACCCCGCTATTAAAATCTATTTTTTCCAGCGAGGCATTCTATAGCGATAAAGCGTTACGTACCCAAATCAAGAGCCCGGTGCAGTGGCTGGCAGGCTCCTGCATCATGCTTGGGAGAGAACCACCAAACCCCGGCCTTTGTTTCAATGCCTTGCGATCGCTCGGCCAAGAGCTTTTTGCGCCACCAAACGTCAAAGGATGGGACGGAGGCTATGCATGGATTACCACGTCAACACTGACGCAGCGCTACAACCTCGCTGACAGCCTGGTTAATTCGCGAAAAAAATCCGCTGGCGCCCGTACCGCGGTGAATGGCGAAACCATACTTCCGCGCAATTACCGCACCCGTACGGAAGCCGCGCAGAACTATCTGGAGCGCCGGGTCTATCAGTCCCGACTCGCCGGAGAGGAGCGGAACAACCTGTCCGCCTATCTGTCCAGCCTTCCCCCCTCGAACCAATGGACCGATGCACAGATTCGCACCATTTATCGTACCATGATGTGTACCCCGCAGTTCCAGTTGACTTAGTCTAAAGGAGGATCTCCATGAATCTGAATCGACGACGGTTTGTCTACACGACAGCCTGGGGCGGAGCCATCGGAATGACTTGGCCCAAACGCTGCTCCGCCGAACAACTGCAGAACGACATGCCCATCCTCGTGGTCATCCAGCTTGCCGGGGGCAATGACGGATTAAATACCGTGGTTCCAATCAATAACGATCACTACTACCACGCGCGTCCGAAACTGGCGATCAAACCGGCCGACGCGCTGAAGATCGACGCATTGACCGGATTACACCCCTCGCTCACAGGGATCAGGACGGTGTATGATACCGGCCAGCTCGGCATCGTCGAAGGCGTTGGTTATCCAAACCCGAACCGTTCGCACTTCCGGTCCACCGAAATCTGGCATACCGCTTCCGACGCCAACAAGACCGAACAATATGGTTGGCTGGGACGTTATTTCGATACCTATTGCAACCACGAGAGTGCCAGTATCGGCATATGCATCGGCACGCAAAACCCGCAGGTCTTTACCGCCGCAATGCCCAAAGGCATTACCTTCAGCGACCCGCGCCGGATAAACATCCAAAACAAAAACGTTTCGGATGAAATGATGCAGATGATGGGTATGGACGACGACAATGGATATACCGCCGGCGATTCCATTGCCGAACTCTCCGGTGGTGGTGCAACCGGAAATCCAGTAATCAGCCCGCTGGACTTTCTCAAGCATACCGCATCCGATGCAAAGACCAGTGCGCAGCAGATTGAGAAGATTCTGGACAAAATCAAACCGCAGACTTCCTTTCCCAACGCACGATTCGCCAAGGAAATGCAGATGGTTGCGCAACTGATTCGCGGCCGTATGCCCACCCGCATCTACTACCTTACACACGGCGGCTTCGATACCCATGCCAACCAATCCGGCACCCATGCCGCCCGTCTTAAGGAATGGAGCGATGCCATGCAGGCGTTCATGGACGAAATGACCAAAAGTCATCAGGTGGGACGCGTCTGCATGTTGGTCTTTTCCGAATTCGGCCGGCGCCTGGCGGAAAATGCGAGCGGGGGCACTGATCACGGCGTCGCCGCGCCCGTGTTCATCATGGGCGGATCCGTGAAAGGCGGCCTGCATGGAAGACGTCCCAGCCTGAGCCCCGCCGACCTCGACAAAGGCGACATCGTCCATACCGTAGATTATCGCTCAGTCTACGCTACCGTGCTTGAAAAGCACCTGGCCGTTGACAGCAAACCCATCCTGCAAAAACCCTTCAAGCCCCTGGACTTTCTGGGCTGACCGCATGGCAGCTAATTCATGGAAAGCACGACATACCGGGCTCCACGCCCATCGGATACCAACAGCAACACCCGCCCGTCGCCGGCAGAGCTGTTCAGGATGCGGGTGAACTCCTCGGCGTTTTCAATCCGGTTCCGGTTCACGCTCAGGATTATCTGCCCGTGGCGGAGGCCGGCGCGCCAAGCCGCACTATACTGCACCACATCGGAAATCATCACACCATATTCCGGATAACCCCACCGCCGAAACGTTTCCTCATCCATATCCTGCACCGACAATCCGAGTTTTTCGAGCGCGCCGGAACCGGGTGCATCGCCCGCCATGGCGCCTTCGCTGCCCATAGCCTGCGTGACCGCCGAAATGTTCATATACTCGCCGTCGCGGAATATCTTCAATGCGACTTCGGTATCGGGTGGTGTGGTGGCTATCCGACTGCGAAAGGATTGAAGCCTGCCGGTCTCTTCGCCGTTGAGTTCAACCACAATATCGCCCGTCTTCAGTCCAGCCGCGTCGGCGGCGGACCCCTGCTTCACTTGCGAAATAAGAATCCCACCCGACTCCTCAAGCCCGAAACGCTCCGCCAGTTCCTCGTCGACCTCCTGAATATAGATGCCCAATACGCTGTGACGGGCCTCGCCGTACGCAATGAGCTGGTCCTTGATCGCGACCGCCTGGTTGATTGGAATGGCAAAACCGATGCCCATGTAGCCGCCGGTTTGTGAATAGATCGCCGTATTGATACCGACCACCTCACCGTGGATGTTCAACAGCGGCCCCCCGGAATTCCCGGGATTGATGGCCGCGTCGGTCTGGATGAAATCGGCATACTCCGTAATCCCTACTTCGCTCCGTTCCTTGGCGCTAACGATGCCGGCGGTAATGGTCTGCGACAGCCCGAAGGGATTGCCCGCCGCCAACACCCATTCGCCAACGTCCAGGGCATCGGAGTCTCCAAGTTCCAAATATGGGAAATCCGAATCGTCTTCAATCTTGATCAAAGCCACTTCGGTTTCGGGATCGGTTCCGACCAGCACGGCCTCGAACTTCCGGCCGTCGCCCAGCGTCACGGTAATGTTGTCCGCATTGTTGATGACATGGTTGTTGGTCAGGATGTAACCGTCTTTGGAAATGATGAATCCCGACCCTTGCCCCTGCTGATGGTATTTGCGAATTCCCGGACTCCGGGGCTGGTTATAGGGATTCTGCCACCTGTAGAACTGTTCAAACGGATCGTTGCCCCTGTACCGGGGAACTTCCACCTCCACGGTGGAGTCGACGTTAACAAACACCACCGCCGGCAAGGCTTGTTTCGCAATGGCCGCAAAGGCGCTGCCCGTTTCCTGCAAAACACTAACGTCTTTGGCCTCCACAACCGAACAGGCCATGCAAGCCATCATAACCACACCGACAATCAGAATCTTCACACTCCGCATATTTTCACTCCTTGTTGATGGTTCATCATGCAAAGGTGAAAGTTTAGATTTACGAACGCGACGGGCGTTCAAAAGTCGGAAAATTTTGAAAGGGGGAATAAACGAAACGGGCGGAAATATTTCAGGGCCCGGAGTTCCGGGCCCTGATGCGCTAGCGGGTAATGCCTTTTTCGGAGGCTCGGCAAAACTCAAGCAGGTGCCGGATCTCCGGCGTCTGCTCCACCTCAGCCTCAATCTTATCGAGCGCGTCGGTGACCGTCAGATCATCCTGACGGTAAAGAATGCGATAAGCCTCTTTGACGGCCTTGCGGCCGGCATCATCAATCCCGCGGCGCTCCATGCCGATACGGTTGAAGCTGCGGATTTGAATGGGATCACCATGGGCAATCATGTAGGGAGGAACGTCCTTGCTGATCTTGGACATTGCCCCCACGTAGGCCATCGTTCCCACGCGCATGAACTGGACAATTCCGACTGATCCCTCAATCGTGGCCAGATCCTCAACAACCACATGCCCGGCAATCTGGCAGGCATTGACAATCACCACTCCATTGCCGATATGGCAGCAGTGTGCGATATGCGAATATGCCAGGATGTGGCAATCATTACCCACCGTGGTAAAATCACCGTCATTCGTGGCGGCGTTTATGGTAACGTATTCACGGATCGTGTTGTTGTCGCCAATCTTTACACCGGGCATGCCGCCCTTGAACTTCAGGTCCTGCGTGCGCCCGCCGAGCACAGCAAACGGGGAAACACGGTTGCCTTCGCCCAGAATGGTATGGCCTTCGATCACGACGTGCGAAATCAGTTCGGTTCCACTTCCAATAACGGCCTCGGGACTGATTGTGCAATAAGGCCCGATGATAGCATCATCGGCAATCTGCGCCCCATCGGCCACGATGGCTGTTGGGTGTATGTTGGCCATGCTATGCTCCGTAACCAAACATCAGCTCGGCCTGGCTGGCCTTTTCATCACCGACATAGGAAATGCCCTGAACCACGGCCATCCGTCCGGTCCGCTCCTTGATGACTTGCATCTCCATGCGAAGCGTATCCCCTGGAACCACCTTGCGGCGGAACTTGGCCTTGTCGATCGACATAAAATAAGCAATCTGACCTTCCTTGTCGTTCACCTTGTTCAACAGGATACCGGCCACCTGGGCCATGGCTTCGAGCTGCATTACGCCAGGCATAATCGGTTCACCAGGGAAATGACCTTGAAAAAAGGGTTCGTTGAAGGTCAGGTTTTTGTACCCGACAATCCGTCTGGCCTCGATATCCAGCTCAATAATCCGGTCTACCAGCATGAAGGGGTAGCGGTGCGGCAGTATGCCAAGAATTTCATTTACGTCCATGACCATGTTCTCTCTCCTGATTCGCAGTGAATAAAAGCGGAAAACTACGGTTTGCGCGGGGCTTGATCAATGTTTTTCTCTTGCCTGGGCCAGCAGTTTATCGAGCTCCGGGCAACCCTCGGCTACATGCCACGCAAACGGGAACGTCCGGCATTGCTCCGGCCGGGCTGCATAGATGGAGCAGTGGTTGCCATCCAGAAATGCACAACTTCCATCGGACTGATCCAGCAGGGCGAGCTGCCGGCGGTTCGGTGCCAGACGCGTATGCCCGTCGATGAATTCCTGCTCGCTCAAGCCCAGATACGAAGCCAATCGCGGGATGTCTTCCTCTTCGAGAAGTACCGAGCCCCCCCACCGACAGCACTCACCGCACCCCGAACAGGAGAATTGCTCTAATATTTCCGGTTTTATCATTGAACGGCCCCTCTGCTAAATCGTCTGATTGCGTTGACATTTGTTCCCCAAAGGAACACTGTGTCATATCTTACGCATTTGAGTAAGTGCGGTGTATTAGTTGAATCATGAAGAAAGGATCAAGACCGATGTTCGATAAGTTGGTAAATAATAGAATCGTAATGGTTCTCCCCGCAGTGGCAGTACTTGTACTTGCAGGTTGCAAGGAAAACGAAGTTAACACGCCCGCACCCGAACCCGTAGATCTCACCCAGACTGAAGATCTGTTTACGGCCCCCATCAAAGCCAACCCGCTTACAACCGATCCGGAAGCCGTCGTGGTTCGTGTAAACGGAGAAGACATCACCCGCGGCGAAATCATGGAAATGATGGATATGGCCATGCAGCAATTTGCCGGCCGGGGAGTTGCTCCGGAGCAGATGCAGCAGATGCAGGCCCAGATCTACAGCCAGATCAAAAATGACCTCATTACCAAGAAACTGATTACCTCAGCCGTGGCAGCCGCCGGCATTCAGGTCGACGATGCCAAGATCGCCGAAACCATCGAGGAAATCAAAGGCAACATTCCCGAAGGACAGACCATCGAAGGCATCCTTGAATCCCGCGGACAGGATCTTGAATCCTTCAAGAAGAACCTGGCCCAGGATCTCGCTGCCCAGCAGTTGATCGAACAGCAGACCGCAGACATCGCAGAAGCTACCGAAGCGGATGCACAGGAATTCTACGACTCCAACCCCGATCAGTTCACCCAGCCTGAAACGGTTTCCGCCAGCCATATCCTGATCCAGTTCGATCCGGAAGATACCGAGGAAACCAAGGCCGAGAAAAAAGCCAAACTTCAGGAAATCCGCGATAATATTATTGCCGGAACGGTCACCTTCGAAGATGCCGCAACCGCAGACTCCGACTGCCCCAGCAGTGCACGCGGCGGCGATCTGGGATCCTTCGGTAAGGGCCAGATGGTTCCCGAATTCGAAGTGGCAGCCTTTTCCCAGGAACTGGGCGAAGTCGGCCCCATCGTTGAAACCCAGTTTGGCTATCACATCATCAAGGTGAGCGAACATGCTGAAGAAGGCACCATGGCATTCGACGAAGTCAAAGATAAGATCATTGCGTATCTGACCAACCAGAATAAGCAGCAGGCCGTTTCCGACTACATCGAAGGTCTGCGCAACAGCGCCACCATCGAAGAGATGTAATCCATCCCTTTCGTTGAAAAGCAAAACACCCCGTCGATAGCGGGGTGTTTTTTTTTGCTTAAAATCGATTCAGGGGACCCTGCCGCAGACTTCGTATCCTGCCCGTCCCGGTTAAAACGAAGGGACGGCGGCGAGGAGAGCTTGCGGGTATATTCGTGCTGCGGATCGTCGATAACATCGGCCACGGCACCGGTTTCAACGATTTCACCGTCATACATCACCGCCACACGGTCGCATACATTTCAGACCACGGCGAGGTCATGACTGATGAAGAGAAAAGCCAGATTGTGCGTGGAGCGCAGCTTCTTGAGCAGTTCGGGAATTTCGGATTGAACGGATACATCCAATGCGAAAACAGGCTCACCGGCCACAGCAAACCCGGATCATTTGGGATAATGCTCCAATTGCGCGAAGTGGCGACGCATGCGGGGTTATGTTTCCTCTACACCGAACGCATTTCGTGCCTGATGCGGATCGATGAGCAGTAGCGGAACGAGAACCACGATATGGAAGAGTGCCATAAAGATGTAGATGATGGCATATGGCGTCACCTCATCGTGTTGGAAGCATCCCAACCCGCGAAGAAAGTCACCAACCGAACCGCCGACCAGCCGGGTACAGAACGATTCCAGCGGAGAGGACAATTTGTAGGCGATCACCATGGAAAGATTCATGAGGGCCATATAGGAGGAAAACTGGCTGCCCGCCACCTTCTTCCATGAAACATCCATCGCTAGGGAGAAATAGCTTGTCGCCATAAAACCGGTTAAAAGGCCGGGCACCGCGGTCAGAACATACATGTAGGTTTTGCTGAACCATAGCGATGACAGGAAGCCGTTGGCTGCCCAGAAAAAGCTCAGGCTTGAAAGACAAATGACAATTGATTTCTTGTGGCCGATTTTATCGGCAACAAAGCCCCCTCCCATGGCACCGGCCATGGCAGTCACTGTTTCAATGATGCCGAGCTGTGCCAAGAAATCCGCGCTGTAACCCAACTTTTTCATCCTGAGAATGGCATCCAGCGGCACCATGACCGTGATCGCGATGTAGATGAGCACTGCCAAAATCCCGGTGCATATGCTCGACCGTAAAGAAAAGGCCTTGCGGAGCGATAAAAAAAGCTCCCTTGAGGATGATACAATCGCGTTCGAACCGGTTAGCTGCGCCTCCCCCGCAGTCCATGGCAGCAGCTTTTCGCCCGCACGTTCCCGGACAAAAACCGGAAGGAGCATGATGAGAAAAAGAATACCGATCATGGTCAGCAGCGCAGCATCCATTCCGGCCCGCGTCATAATAAATGTGAAGGCGGTCCCAAACATGGCGCCTACATAGCTGCAGCCATACATGAGCCCGTTTATTTTCCCGCGTTGCGACTCCTCGATCACATCCACCGCCAGCGCATCCACCGAAACATCCTGGATCGATTTAAAAATGTTGTGGAGGAAGATAATCCACGCCACAGCGCGCATGCTTGAGGTCATATCCCCGATTAACAGCAGTAAAAACATCGTGGCGGACATCATCAGTTGTGCGCCAATGATCCATGGCCGGCGGCGGCCCATAGCCGGAAAGGTGAAACGGTCGATAATGGGCCCCCACACCCATTTGATCGCCCACGGATAGGATGCGATCGCCATCATCCCCCCGATCGCATCGCTTTCCAGTCCCTTGTCGGTCAGGTGATAAACCAAGGTTGTCGTGATAAATCCATGCGTAACTCCCTGCGCAACATACATGGCACAGAGGACCAGGACTTTAAGAATGAAGTTGTCGGAGAGGTTTAATGGTTTGGCTTTGAATATGTTCATACATTACTCATCAAGTATTCCTGACTTTTACGGGCGGCAGACAGGAAATCGCGTTCAGGCGATTGTGCACGCGCACCGGAGAGGCCATTCTGGAAAAGTTGTTACATGCTAACCGAAGGTGTTAGCGGAAGGCGGATATTTTGTCAAGATGGCCCTCCTTGCCCGCATGAGCGAGCAGAAAATGACTACCTCACAGTCCAATGTGAATCACTGGATGGCGCAACAACGCTGTTTCTTGACTCCATCCCTCATAGAGGGCATAACTTGCTCATTGTTTATGTCGCAGTTTAAACGTGAGGTATTAATGAGAATTTCCACATCGCTTACCGGAGTTTTAATCATGATTTCAGCAGCGTTGACCTATGGCGATGGTGTCGCTGAAAACTACCGCGAAGAATGCAAACAAGAGTTGTCCCAGTCTGAAGAAATCTTCCGGAAGCTGGAAAAACTCGACGGAGCAAAGACCTTTGAATCCGTACTGATTCCGCTAAACGAAATGGAACGGATACTGGCCAATAGCGCCAGCAAAGCATCCCTGTTTTATAATGTACATCCTTCGCAGGAGATTCGCGACATTGCTGAAAACCAGCAGAAGGAAATCACAAAACTGTACAATGAAATCAGCCTGTCCCGGCCTCTTTATGAAGCATGCAAGGCGGTGGATGTTTCCCAGGCCGATGCGCAGACCAAGCGATATCTGGAGCACACCCTGCGCGATTTCCGCCGCAGCGGCGTAGACCAACCGGACGATGTCCTGAAGCGCATCAAGGAATTGAACAATGAGCTGACTGAACTGGGTCAGCAATTTTCCCTGAATGTCCGTCAGGATGTCCGCAGCATCACCCTGACCTCTACGAATGATCTTGCCGGCCTGCCGGAAGATTACATCGCGGCGCACCAGCCCGATGAAAACGGCGAAATCAAGATAACAACGGATTATCCCGACTACATCCCCTTTAGCCGCTATGCGAAAAACGACGCAGCGCGGCTGGCGCTCTACAAGGAATTCAAGAACCGCGCCAATCCCATCAACGACAACGTGCTGAAGGACATCCTGATCAAGCGCTATGAACTGGCCAATTTGATCGGCTACAAAAACTACGCGGAATACGAGACCGAAACGAAGATGGTGAAGGATGTTCCGACCGTCCTCAAGTTTATCGATGATGTGGAGGCCGGAGCGCGGCCGCGCGCCGAAGCGGAGTATGCTATTCTGCTAAAACGCCTCCAGCAGATCGACCCGGCCGCGACGGAAGTCGGCGACTGGCAGAAAACCTATCTGGAGGAGTTGATCCGCGAGGAACAGTTTAATGTGGATGCCAAAAAGATCCGGAGCTATTTCCAGTTCGGCCATGTGCGCGATGGCATCTTTAAACTGACCTCGTCCCTTTACGGCGTAACCTTCCGCCCCTGGAACACCCCGATCTGGGACCCATCCGTCCAAGCCTACGAGATGCTCGATGGAGATACCGTGATCGGCCGCTTCTACCTTGATTTGCATCCGAGAGAAAACAAGTACAAGCATGCGGCGCACTTTGACCTACAGGTCGGACTGAGCGGCCGTCAGCTACCGGTTTCGGCACTGATCTGCAACTTTCCCGGACAGGACGACGAGACCGAACTAATGGAACATGCGCAGGTGGAAACCTTCCTGCATGAATTCGGGCATCTGCTGCATCACCTTTTTTCCGGAAATCAACAATGGATCCGCTTCTCCGGTATCGCGACGGAACGCGACTTTGTTGAAGCCCCGTCGCAGATGCTGGAAGAGTGGGTCTGGAACGCGGAAACACTGAAGATGCTGGCCATGAACAAGGAAGGCCAAACGATCCCGCCCGAAATGGTGGAAAGCATGGTCGCGGCCAAGGAATTCGGCACCGGCCTTTTTGCAACCCACCAGATGTTCTACGCCGCCACCTCAATGACCATCTACAACTGCGACCCGGCGGATCTCAACCTGGCCAAAACCATGGATGGACTACAGGACGAATATTCCATGTTCAAACATGTCCCGGATACGCACATGTATGCAAACTTCGGCCACCTGGTGGGCTACGGATCGATGTATTGCACCTACATGTGGTCCCAGGTGATCGCCAAGGATATGTTCACCCGCTTCGAGAAGGAAGGGATGCTGAATAAAAAAACAGCGAACGACTACCGCACCTTCATTCTCTCGCCCGGAGGCTCCAAGGACGCTTCCGATCTCGTTGAGGATTTCCTCGGACGTCCCTACAGCTTCGAGCCGTTCGCGGCCTGGCTGAACCAACCCGTAGAAGTGAACTAGGATCCGCTCATGATGAAAAAACCTTTCATCCCGTTCGCCTGCTCCCTGCTTCTTCTTTTCGGCTGTTCCCGCCGCGAAACACCGGTTGAAATCGGGAACCGCGAACAGATCCTGCATATCAATGCGGGCTCGGAGCCGCAGGATCTCGATCCGCAGACCACCACCGGCAGCCCCGAATCCCGCATTCAGGATGCCTTGTTCGAAGGATTGGTTGCTTGGCGTCCCGGCAACACCGATCCGGCGCCGGGCGTGGCGGAGAGCTGGGACATTTCCGACGACGGCATGGTGTATACCTTCCATTTGCGCCCCGAAGCCCGATGGTCCAACGGCGATCCGCTCACGGCCCATGACTTCGTCTTTTCCTACCGGCGCCTCTTTTCGCCCGCACTCTCCGCACAGTATGCCTACATGCATTATGTCATTACAAATGCGGAGGCCTACACCAAGGGGGAGATCACCGATTTCGAGCAGGTGGGGGTGAAGGCGCTCGACGACCATACGCTGCAGTTTACCCTTAGGGCACCGACCCCCTACTTCCTCCGTCTCGTGCGCGACCGTTCGGCCTACCCGGTACATCAAGCAACCATCCTCAAGTTTGGCCGCATCGACGAACTCCACACGAAATGGACACATACCGGCAACCTGGTCGGTAACGGCCCGTTCATGCTGGAATACTGGCAGCCCAACCGCAAGGTGAAGACCGTCCGCAACCCCTACTACTGGAATGCCAAATCCGTACGACTGAACGAGATCCACTTCTATACGATTGATGATCCCGTTGCCGAGGAGCGCGCCTTTCGTACCGGACAGCTGCACATCACCAAGGAATGCCCGCTCGACCGCATCCAATACTACCGTGAAAACCATCCCGAACTCATCCGGCTCGAAGACTGGCTTGGGACATACTTCTATGAATTCAACACCACCAAACCGCCGTTCGACGACGTCCGGGTTCGCCAGGCACTTGCGATGGCGCTTGATCGCGAGAAGATCACGAAGTATGTCTGCAAGGCTGGCGAAAAGCCCGCCTACTGCCTGACGCCGCCGAATACTGCGGGCTACACCTCCACGGCCCAAATCGAGTTCAATTTGGCCAAGGCTCGAAAGCTTCTGGCCGAGGCCGGCTACCCCAACGGCAAAGGCTTCCCCAAAACCGAACTGCTCTACAACACCCACAAGGCCCATGCGGCCATCGCCGAGGTGGTCCAGCAACTCTGGAAGGAAACGCTGAACATTGATGTGCAGTTGCAGAACATGGAGTGGAAGACCTATCTCGCCATGAAGAACGATCATAAGTTCGACGTGGCCCGTGCCAGCTGGATCGGCGACTATATCGATCCATCCACTTTCCTTGAATGCTACCTCACGGGGGGCGGCAACAACGATGCCGGCTGGTCCAACACCCAATATGACGAACTCCTCGCAGCCGCCGGATGCGAAATGAATCCCGAAAAGCGAAACGCCCTTTTTCAGCAGGCGGAAGAGGTTCTGGTGAAAGAGGTTCCGATTGTTCCGATCTACTACTACCGCGAAAAGGCGCTGGTGCAGCCGTCAGTCAAGAACTGGAATGCCAACCCGCTGGACAAGCACCCGTACCAGTATCTCCATCTCGAAGCCAATGAATAGGTTCCTTCTCCTCTCCATCCTCTTGCTCGCCGGATGCGGCCACCGCGAAACGCCGGTCGAAACCGGCAACCGCGAACAGGTCCTGCATCTGGGCAACCTGTCCGAACCGAAGGATCTCGACCCCCATGTTGTCACCGGTCTCTCGGCCTACAATGTGATCGCCGCCCTGCTCGAAGGCCTCGTTTCCGAAGACCCGAACGATCCGTCGCTGAAGCCGGTACCGGGCGCTGCCGAAAGCTGGACTGTTTCGGTCGATCAAACGGTATACACCTTCAAGATTCGCGAGGATGCCAAGTGGTCGAACGGCGATCCGGTAACCGCGGACGACTTTGTCTTTTCCTACCGGCGCATCCTCTCGCCCGCATTGGGAAGCCCCTACGCCTACATGCTTCATGTGCTTAAGAACGGGAAGGCATTCAACCTGGGTGAGACAACGGATTTCGAACAGGTCGGTGCAAAAGCCCTCGATCCGCACACCCTGCAACTAACGCTCGAACAGCCAACGCCTTCGTTCCTGTCGCAATTGAACCACTGGTCGTGGTATCCGGTCCACCCGCCGACCATTCTAGCCCATGGAAAGATCGATGAGCTGGGCACTCCATGGACACGACCGGGCAGCTTTGTCGGCAACGGTCCGTTTTCCCTCAAGTCGTGGAAGCAAAACCATTCCATCGTGGTGGAGAAGAATCCGCTCTACTGGGATGCCGCGACCGTCCGGTTGAACGAGATCCATTTCCATCCGATCGGCGACCACATGATCGAAGAGCGTTCGTTCCGCGCCGGACAGCTGCACATTACTGGTACCGTGCCCTCTGACCGCGTACAATACTACCGGGACATGCATCCCGAGCTGTTGCAGATTGCGCCCTACCTGCGCTCCTACTACTACCTGCTTAACGTCCACCAGCCACCGCTAGACGATGTCCGCGTCCGCAAGGCGCTCGCCATGGCCATCGACCGCGACAAGTTGGCCTCGTTTGTCACCAAGGCCGGCGAGACGCCCGCCTATTCCTTCACACCGCCCCACACCGGCGACTATGAACCACCCCGACTCTTCTCAACCGATATTGCGGAAGCGCAACGCTTGCTGGCCGAGGCCGGCTATCCGAACGGCGAAGGATTCCCCAAGCTGAGCCTGTTGTTTCATACCTCAGATCTGCATACCCGCATCGCGGAAGTCATCCAGCAGATGTGGCAGGCAAACCTAGGGATCGACATCGAGCTCGACAATGTCGAATGGAAGGCCTACCAAGCCCGCCGTAAGGACCGGCAGTTCGGCATTGCCCGGGCCGAGTGGGTCGCGGACTACGTCGATCCCTCTTCTTTCCTCGATGTCTGGCTGACAGGCGGGGGCAACAACCACGTGGACTGGTCCTCTGCGGACTACGATGCATTGGTCGCGCAGGCTTCGATGACAGCCGACGCCAAGGAACGAAACCAGCTCTACCAAAATGCGGAAACGATCCTGATTGACGAGCAGCCACTGATTCCCCTTCTATTCCTCCCAAGCCGGTCGTTGGTGCAGTGCTCGGTCAAGGGCTGGAATGCCTCCATACTGGACCACCACCCCTATAAATACATCCATCTCGAAAGCGAATAGTCCATCCATGCTAAAATTCATCCTAAAACGATTGCTTGAGCTGATCCTGGTACTGTTCGTCTCGATCACAATCGTCTTCTTCATGGTACGCCTCGCTCCCGGCGGACCCTTTACCGCTGAAAAGGAATACTCGGCCGAGGCCATCGCCCGGCTCAACGAGCACTACGGACTGGACAAGCCCCTGATGGTCCAGTACGGCCACTACATGCTCAACGTGATTAAGGGCGAGCTAGGCCCTTCGTTTCAATATCCAAGCCACACGGTCAACGACATCATCAAGGAAACCTTTCCGGTATCGGTCGAGCTCGGTGCGATGGCCATGCTCTATGCCCTTTTCATCGGCCTGCTGGCAGGTGTCGTTGCATCGCTCAAGCCCAACAGCGCACAGGACCACCTCCCGATGGGATTGGCCATGACCGGCATCTGCATGCCGTCCTTCGTGCTGGGCCCGATTCTGATTCTCATCTTCGGCCTATGGCTGCACTGGTTCAACGCTTCGGGGTGGGACTATCCCATCGACCGCGTCCTGCCGGTCATTACGCTGGGTTCGGCGTATGCGGCCTACATCTCGCGCCTCACCCGTGGAAGCATGCTCGAAGTGCTGCCTTCCGACTATATCCGCACCGCCCGCGCCAAAGGATTGTCGGAGGCCAATGTCGTATTCAGGCATGCCCTGAAAAACGCGATTCTTCCCGTCGTCTCCTATCTCGGCCCGGCCACAGCCGGTATCCTGACCGGATCGTTCGTGGTGGAAAGCATTTTCAACATTCCTGGCATGGGACGCATGTTCGTGCTGGCGGCCTTCAACCGCGACTACACGCTGATCTTGGGACTGGTTGTATTCTTTGCGGCGCTGGTCGTAGTATTCAACGCCATCGTCGACATACTGCTAGGCATGCTGAACCCCAAACTGAGGATGCACGCATGACGAAAGGCCATCCCCATAAAAGCTCGCTGTGGACCGATGCCTGGAAACAGCTCCGAAAAAACCGGGCCGCCATGATTGGTCTGGTGATTCTGATCATTCTCATCACGGCTTCGATTGCCGCCCCGTGGCTGACCCCCTACACCTACAGCGAGCAAAACCTCGAACTCCAAAGCCTGAAGCCCTCGGCCGAACACTGGCTGGGAACGGATACGCTGGGCCGCGACCAGTTAACCCGGATCCTGTATGGCGGCCGCACGTCGTTCCTTGTCGGCATCTGTGCAACCCTCGTGTCCCTGCTGATCGGGGTTCCATACGGCGCGATCTCCGGATATGTCGGCGGCCGCGTCGATGCCGTCATGATGCGTATCGTGGACGTTCTATACACGATTCCCTTCACCATCCTGGTCATCATCCTCATGGTCGTATTCGGACGCAATTTCATGCTGCTCTTCGGGGCCATAGGCGCAATCTCGTGGTTGGTCATGGCGCGAATCATACGCGGCCAAGTTATGGCGCTGCGCCAGCAGGCCTTTGTCGAGTCGGCCATCGCCATCGGCTCCTCGCACCGGCGCATCATAGCAAAGCACATTATTCCCAATGTGATGGGCATCGTTATTGTCTACACCACTCTCACCATCCCGCACGTCATGCTCATGGAAACCTTCCTTAGCTTCCTGGGGCTTGGCATCCGTCCACCCATGTGCTCGTGGGGCGTACTGATCAAGGATGGCGCGGCCGTCATGGAAACCTACCCATGGCTGTTGATAGCACCCGCCGCAGTCTTTTCCATAACCCTCTTTTCCATGAATTTCCTCGGTGATGGACTGCGCGATGCGCTCGATCCCCGCTTTTCGAAAGGACGGTCGTAGTGGAACAGCTACTGGAGATTTCCGACCTGCGGACCTGGTTCCGCACCGACAAAGACCCGGCCCGCGCGGTTGACGGCGTCTCCTTGTCGATCCGCCCCGGCGAAACCTACGCTTTGGTAGGCGAATCCGGTTCCGGCAAGTCCGTCACCGCCCTGTCAGTCATGCAGTTGCTTCCGAAGGGTCTTGGATACATCGAGGGCGGAAGTATCCGCTTTTGCGGCCAGGAACTCATCGGATGCACCACCGAACAGATGCGCAGCATCCGCGGCAACGATATCTCGATGATCTTTCAGGAACCCATGACCGCGCTCAATCCGGTCTTCACCGTGGGCCAGCAGATCGCCGAGGTGTTCCGTCTGCATCAGGGCATGGACAAAAAAGCGGCACACGCTCACTCCATCGAAATGCTCGAGATGGTCGGCATCCCCGATCCCAAGGCCCGCATCGACAACTATCCGCACGAACTCTCCGGCGGCATGCAGCAACGCGTCATGATTGCCATGGCGCTGGCCTGCAAACCAAAACTGTTGATTGCCGACGAACCGACCACCGCACTCGATGTCACGATTCAGTCGCAGATTCTAACGTTGATGAAAGAACTGCAGGAAAAAACGGGCACCGCCATTCTGCTCATTACCCACGACATGGGCGTCGTGCGCGAAAATGCTGACCGCGTGGGCGTCATGTATGGAGGAAAACTGGTCGAAGAAGCTCCCATCAAGGAGCTGTTCAACCGTCCGGCACATCCGTATACCGAACTACTGATGCGCGCCCTGCCCTCGCAAAGCAACCGCACGGACAAGCTGGATACCATTGAAGGACTGGTACCGAAAGCCACGCTCGAGCTGGCCGGGTGCCGGTTTGAAAATCGCTGTCCCGCCCGCATGGACATTTGTAAAACCGTTGCTCCCGCCCGCCTGTCCATTTCGGAAACCCACACGGCGGCATGCCATCTCTTCAAGGATACGAATCACCGCGGGGATCTTCCCATCTCACGAAAACCGGCCATGCCAAGCCCGCTGGATCACTCGATCGTTTGCCTTGAAACGACCGATCTACAACTGCACTTCCCGCTAAAAAAAAGTTTTTTCGGAAAATCGCGAGGATCCGTGAGAGCAGTCGACGGCGTTTCCATCCGGTTGCACAAGGGCGAAACGCTGGCACTGGTCGGCGAGTCCGGCTGTGGAAAAACCACGGTGGGTAAAAGCATCATCAAACTGCTGGAGCCGACTGGCGGAAGCGTTGAGTTTAAATCGAAGGATCTGGCCGGTTTGAACAAACGGGCGATGAAGGAAATGCGGCAGAACATCCAGTTTGTTTTCCAGGATCCTTTTTCCAGCCTCGATCCGCGCCAGCCCATCGGCGAAATCATTACGGAAGGCATGGTCGTTCACGGGATCGGGAACTCGCGGAAAGAGCGTCTTGATAAAGCGCAAGCCCTGCTGGAACGGGTCGGCCTGAGTTCGGATATGATCTACCGCTACCCCCACGAATTTTCCGGAGGACAGCGCCAGCGCATCGTGCTGGCCCGCGCCCTCGCCACCGATCCGGAACTCTTGATTTGCGACGAAGCCACCAGCGCGCTGGACGTATCGGTACAGGCGCAGATTCTGAATCTACTCAAGGACCTCCAGTCCGAGTTGAATCTATCCTACATCTTCATTACGCATGATCTGAGCGTGGTGCAATATCTGGCCGACCGCGTAGCCGTCATGTATCTCGGCCGCATCGTCGAGGAAGGCACGACCGAAGAGATCTTTAATTCCCCGAAGCATCCTTACACGCAGGCGCTCTTGTCCGCCGCACCGCAGGTGGCAACGGAAGGCCGGCTGAAGAAGATCGTGCTGGAAGGCGATGTTCCCTCTCCGATCCATCCCCCCACCGGCTGCCATTTTCATCCCCGCTGTCCAAAAGCGATGCCAGCATGCTCCGCCGACTACCCCGCAGAAATATCTTTCAGCGACACGCACTCCTGCAAGTGCATCCTGTTCAAATAAAAACCCTCCCTGCCAGCGAGGCAAAGAGGGATTTTCATTCGTAGAACGAAAGTTTGGACTACATGTCCGTTTCCGCAGGAACGGGCTCAACCGGAGGCATGGCCAGATCCATGCCCTGCAATGGCTGTGTCTGGGCGGCGGGAACCGCTGTAGGGCCGACATCAACCGTATCGATCAAAGCCTTATCCTTCTGCGCAAACATCATGCCCAGAACCAGCGTGCTCGCCATAAAGACAATGCCGAGTATAACGGTGGCCTTGGAGAGTACATTACCGGCCCGGGCGCCAAACAGGGCTTCGCCCGCCCCGGCGCCAAAAGCCAAACCGAGGCCTTCGTTTTTCGACCGCTGAAGCAGCACCAGGCAGATCAGCAGAAGACAGCAGATCACCTCAACCACAATAAGAAGCGCTTTTAGAAAAATCATAACGGGTTTCCTTTAGTTTCGTTACATGGCCGCCGTGACGATCGCAGCAAATGAATTTGCATCCAATGCCGCGCCGCCGATCAGACCCCCATCGATATCGGGCTGGGACAGCAGTTCAGCGGCGTTGTCAGGTTTCATGCTTCCGCCGTACTGGATGCGTACGGCTTCGGCAGCTTCCGCACCAACCATATCCTTAACAATGCCGCGAATGAAGGCATGGACTTCCTGCGCCTGTTCAGACGAAGCGGTCTTGCCGGTGCCGATGGCCCATACGGGTTCATAAGCAATAACGAGTTCGGTGTAGGCGTCGGCGGGAATATCCTTAAGTCCTTCGCGGACCTGCACTTCAACCACCTGCTCGGTGTTTCCGGCTTCGCGGTCTTCGAGCTGTTCCCCTACACAGAGGATCGGACGCAGGTTCTTTTCGAGGGCTTTAACGACCTTCTTGTTGATCCAGAAATCGTTTTCCTTGTAGTACTGACGGCGTTCGCTGTGGCCGAGAATCACGTAGCGGACAAACAGTTCCTTGAGCATGGCGTGCGAAACTTCGCCGGTATACGCGCCGTTTTCTTCGGACGACATGTTTTGGGCGCCCACATTGATCAGCGTTTCGGAAACCACATCACTGACTGACTTGATCGCGGTAAACGGCGGGCACAGCACAACGTCAACCGCGCTGCAGTCGGCGAGATCACGTTTGATGGCAGTAGCCAGCTCGACCGCTTCCGCAACGGTCTTGTTCATCTTCCAGTTACCGGCAATAATCTTTTTTCTCATTTAAATAACTCCATGGGTTGGGGTTGGAAATTCTCTGTTTTCTTTAAAAAACGAGGGGAGAATCTACCCAAACCGCCGAGCAGAAGCAAAGTCGAAATGGAAAAAAGGCGCCGAAATTGTACCCATTCCGCCGCTCGCCCATCAGATCACGATAATCTGGTACCCCATGGCAACCCATTTCGCAATGCTGGGATGCCCCTCGTACTCCCCAACCAGCAGTTTTCGCTGCTCTTCCGACAAATCTTCCTTCTGTCCAAACTGCTCCGCACAATAGTCGCAAATCTCCTCCACCATGCCCCGTTTCTTGAATGCGACATAGTGTTCATGCAGGGGATTCTCCGGTTTTTCCAGCTCATTGGCCCAGCCTGTTCCGGCGCCGTCGAAGATCAGGGTGACCCGATAGCCGCTGTCCGCCAGCTCGCGGGCATAAAGCAGGGCGTGAACCGCACGGGCCATGCCCTCGTTGGTTTCGTTGCCGGCAAGAAGAACTATGGCCACCTTGCCAACGGGCTCCTTCTCTTCCGCCAAACCCGGCATAGCCACCACGCAGACCAACAGTGTTAATATCAGCGTCTTCATTGAACCCTCCTTTAAACGAATTGAGATTTTTAATACAGGAATTCCCAGACATTGGAAAGAAGACCCTGTATCATTTGGTTTTTCAGATTAAACCGCAATTTGTAGTACGCACTACGCAGTATAAGGATACCCATATGACCAAGAAACTCTTTCTGATCGACGGCATGGCCATCGTCTACCGCGCCTACTTCGGCCTGATCCGCAATCCCCGCATCAACTCCAAGGGCGAAAACGTGTCGGCCGTATTCGGCTTCATCAACACCCTGCTCGATATCATGCATACCTACGAGCCGACCCATATTGCCGTCGCCTTCGATACCCACGGCCCCACCTTCCGGCACGAGGAATATCCGGAATACAAGGCCACCCGCGACGAAACCCCGGAAGGCATCCGTACCGCCGTTCCGCATATCCGCAACCTGCTGCAGGCCTTCAACATTCCCGTGCTTGAATATCCCGGATTCGAGGCCGACGACGTCATCGGCACCCTCGCCCGTACTGCCGAAAAAGAGGGCTTTGTCACCTACATGGTCACCCCCGACAAAGACTATGCCCAGCTGGTCGACGAACATACCTACATGCTCAAGCCCGGCCGCTCCGGCGGTGATTCCGAACTGCTTGATGTCAAAAAAATTCTCGAACAGTGGAATATCGAAAAGATCGAGCAGGTTATCGACATTCTCGGGCTCGCGGGAGACGCCGCCGACAACATACCCGGCATTCCCGGCATCGGCCCCAAAACCGCCCAGAAGCTGATCGCACAATTCGGTTCGGTGGAAAACCTGCTGGAGCACGCCGATGAGCTGAAGGGCAAGCAAAAGGAAAAGGTCGAGGACAACAAGCATACCGCCCTGCTCTCCAAGCGACTGGTCACCATCAAGTGCGATGTGCCGGTAAAGGAAAGTCCCGACGAACTCATCATCGGCAAGCGCAACGACGATGCGTTGAAAATCCTATTCAGCGAACTCGAATTCAAATCGCTCATCAAGCGGCTCTTCGGTGAATCCCCCACACCGACCTCCGTGGCCGTGGCCGCCGCCACCGAAGGTCAGGGCGACCTGTTTGAATTCGCCGCCGCGTCAAAGCCGGAAATGATGGAGCCGCTTCCGCAGTTCAAAACCATCAAGGATGTGAAACACAACTATCACCTCGTGACCACCTCCGCCGAACGAACCGGGCTGGCCGAAAAACTGTCCGGTTGCAGCGTCGTCTGCTTCGACACCGAAACCACCGGACTCGACGTCCGCACCGCCGAGCTGATCGGCATCTCCTTCTGCGTCGAACCGCACGAAGCATGGTTCGTTATCCTTCCGCCCGACCGTGAACAAACCCTGAAGGCACTCGAGCCCTTTCTTCCCATTCTCCAAAACGCCGACATCCGCAAGGTCGGCCAGAATCTCAAGTATGATGTCAGCGTGCTTAAGTGGCATGGTATCGAGGTGCGCGGCGAGTTGCTCGACACCATGCTCGCGCACTATCTCATCGATCCCGACCAGCGCCACAACATGGATCATATGGCAGAATCACTTCTGGATTACTCCCCCGTCCCGATTACCGCCCTGATCGGCGAAAAGAAAAGCGAACAGAAGACCTTGCGCGAGGTCGATCCCGACGAACTGTGTGAATATGGCGCCGAAGATGCCGATATCACCCTCCAGCTCTGGCACAAGCTTAAACCCATGCTCAAGGAACGGGGGCAGGAGCGCGTCTTCTACGAAATCGAAACCCCGCTCATGCCCGTGCTGGCCGACATGGAATACAACGGCATAAACCTCGATGTCCCCGCGCTTGATGCCTTCTCAGAGGAGCTGGCCGGAAAGATCGAATCCCTCGAATCAGATATCCAAACCAAGGCCGGCATGCCGTTCAACCTCAACTCGCCCAAGCAGCTCGGCGAGGTTTTGTTCGACGTCCTCAAGCTGGTTGAAAAACCGAAAAAGACCAAGACCGGTCAATACAAAACCAACGAGGAAGTCCTTTCGGAGCTGGCTCCCAAGCACGAGATTGTCCGCAAGATTCTCGACTACCGAGGCCTCACCAAGCTCAAGAGCACCTACGTGGATGCGCTGCCCAAGGAGGTCTTCGAAAAAACCGGGCGGATCCACACCACCTTCAGCCAGGCCATCACCACCACCGGACGCCTTTCCTCGGTGAACCCCAACTTGCAGAACATTCCGATCCGCACCGAAGAGGGCCGCGAAATCCGCCGCGCATTCATCCCCAAGGAGGGCTTCACCCTGCTCGCCTGTGACTATTCCCAGATCGAACTGCGCATCATGGCCGAACTGAGCCAGGACCAGCACCTGCGCGAGGCCTTTATCCATGGAGAAGACATTCATACCGCTACCGCCGCGCGCGTCTTTGGGGTACCGAAAGATGAAGTCACCCGCGAAATGCGCTCCAAGGCCAAGATGGTCAACTTCGGCATCATCTACGGCATCTCCCCCTTCGGGCTGGCCCAGCGCCTCGGTATTCCAAGAACCGAAGCCGGCGAAATCATCGAACAATACCGGGCCAACTATCCCGGCGTGCAGGACTATCTCGATTCGACGATCGAGTTTGCCCAGAAGCATGAATACGTTGAAACCATCACCGGCCGCCGCCGCTACATCCGCGACATCAACGCCCGCAACCAAATGGTCCGCGGCGGCGCCGAGCGCAACGCCATCAACGCCCCTATCCAGGGCACCGCCGCCGACATGATCAAAATCGCTATGGTCGCAATTCACGAACTGCTGCGTTCACGCAAGGCCAAAACGAAACTGCTCCTGCAGGTCCACGACGAACTCGTCTTCGACCTCGCCCTCGACGAAAAAGACGAACTCGTGCCGTTGATTGAGGAAAGGATGAAATCCGCCATCCCCATGGAAATCCCCATCCTCGTCGAATCCGGAACCGGTCATAACTGGCTTGAGGCGCATTAGCGTTGAAGGGAAGTAAACCTCTCGCACCAATTGCCAATCCGTGCTGAATTTTTAACGCAAAGACGGCGAAGGAAACAAAGGTCGCAGAGCAACCCTTTTGCGAATCTCTGCGCACTTTGAACCTTTGCGTTGAATCCCCCGGATTTGGGCGGGAAGGTTCTTGGAGCTAGTATTACTCTTGATTCAGTTTTTTAATGATGCGCGCGGGGTTGCCGACCGCCAGCGAATCATCGGGAACATCTTTGTTAACCACGGCGCCGGCGCCGATAACCGACCGGTCTCCTATGGTTACCCCCGGCAGAATGATGGCCTTGCCGCCGATCCAGCAATCCTTGCCGATAACAACGGGCCTGCATTTTTCCCATTCCCTGCGTTCGGCGATGTCCACGGGATGTTCGGCCGTGTAAATGTGCACGCCGGGGGCAATCAAGGTGTTAGCGCCGATTTTGATGGTGCCTCCATCCAGGAAAACAGCGCCGAAATTAACAAAAACGTTTTCCTTCGCATAAATCAAATCCCCGTAATCGCAATAAAACGGAGGTTCCAGATGGAGGTTTGGGGCCGAATTGGGACAGATCTCACGCATCACGCCCTCGAAATTATCGGTGTAGTATTCGGTCACATTCAGTTTATGCAACAGATGTTTTGTTTTCCTTCTGATTGCATACATTTCTTCGGTATGAGCGTCATACGGCTCGCCCGCCATCATCTTTTCTTTTTCGGTTTTCATGGTCCGCCCTTTAAACTCTCCATCAAAATCAAACACGTGGAATTTGGGCCAGTGCCGGACAACACCAGATATGGACGTACTGGCATTCGACCTGACCCGACCCCGTCAGCCCTTTAAAAATCGGCCCAACAACGATTTCTTTTTAGCCGCAGTCTTGTTCGACTTGGCTTTGTCTCGCGGGGTGGAGGAATCTTTTTTCTGCTCAGCTTCCTGCTGCCTTTTCCGAATCTCGGCTTTTTTGGCTTCGGCTTTTTCCTTTTCAAGCCGGTTTTTTTCCTCGCGCTGAAGCTGCGATGCACTCTTCTTCGTCTTTCCCTGCCGCGCCGGTTTCTTTTTCGGTGGTTGTTTGGCGGGTTGCGGAATCTGCTTTTCCTGGACGACCGGAGCCGGACTCACGTCCACGTCAGGCGAGGGAACCGACTCCACCGAGGCCGGGTTTGCTATTTCTTCCGCACCGGGTTGAGGTGCTGGCTTAGGCGATTCTTGTTGTGCATCAATTCTGGGCAGGCTGCTTAAAAACGCAAGGTGCTCATCAAACCCGTTTTGTTTTGGCTTCGGGTCTGGCTTTTTGATTTCGGGCAGACTGTTCAAGAATGAGATCTGATCATCGAGTGTACTGGATTTTGAAGCTTCTTTTTCAACAGGCTTCGGGGCGGTGCCAAGCTCGGCCGGCGTCCCATGCACACTCTCTTGCTGTGGCGTTTCCATGTTTTCTGGTTTCATACTACTAATCAATGCTCTGGGTTCTAATATTATATTCCGAGTCACTAACAACAACCTCGATGATGAGGCAACCGCTTTCGTCATCGAGATTGGATAACTTCCGCTATCTCGATGCATGTTTCGAGCCTAATTACCCGCGACCCCCAAATTTCTTGGTCGAATCAGAAAACCGAAGAATATTTTTTCCAGCAGGCAGAGGTCCGGACAGGCTTTATAAATCCGTGCTTCATCAAGGATTTCCTTGCCATGAAACCACCGCACAACCCCTATGCGCTGGAGCATCCAAAAAAGGAGATGTCAGGATATGAGCGAGACGGTATGGACGAACGATCTTTCTGTTGGCAACGAATTGATCGACGAACAGCACAAGCAGCTGATCGGGCATCTCAACAGCCTGACCAAAGCCGTGGAGCAACAACAGGGCCCGCGGGAGGTTGCCGACACCCTCGGCTTTCTGATCGACTACACGGATTTCCACTTTTCCATGGAAGAGCGGAACATGGCCGCAAATGATTATCCCGGGTTTGAAGCCCACAAGGCTCAGCACAACGAGTTCAAGGCCATCCTGAACAAAATGGAGACCGAATATGTGGAGGATGGCCCCACGCCCATTCTTACCGAATCGATCGATACCTTGCTGATGAACTGGCTGCTCAAGCATATCCGCGTGGTAGACGTGGAATTCGGCGCGTTCCTCGAGAATAACGGTTTATCATTAGTGGAAGGCTGAACGTTTCCTGCTGCCGGCAAGATGGCAACGGTTTAGGTGCGTGGGTTGCCGCCCTTATGCGGTATAAAGCTTCTCTCATTTAAATCAGGAGGAGCCCATATGGCCAAACCCAACTATTCGTACGAAAAGCGTCAACGAGAGATCGCGAAGAAGAAGAAAAAAGAGGAAAAGCGTAAGCGGAAACAGGGCGATCAAGGCGAGGTTGCACCAGAAAAACCCCAGGGATGATGTATCTCCATCACAATGAGGGCTGATTAAAGGTCATTGGTCACGCACCCTATGGTTGCGGACCAACGACCGATGCGGATGTTCTGTTATTCCGCCTTCTTCATTTCCATGCCGCAGGCGCATTTTCCAGCCTTGTCCGAGATGACCGGACAGCCTTGCGGACAGGCATACAGGCCTTTGATGCTCGCCATCTTAACCTCCTTGCCACAGGCGCACTTGCCGTCTTTCACACCCTTGAAGTCACACTTGCAGGCGCCACCGCAGGCGCACAGCATCGCTTGCCCATCCTTCGTTCCAAGCAAATGCATCTTCACCAGTTCCTTGCCGCACGCACACGTTCCGGCCTTCAACGCCGTGGCGTGGCAATCAGGGCATACGTAGACGGACTCGGTCATGGCGGGTTTTTCCTTGGCGGGTTGCGCGGCGGGTTCCGCGTCCTGAGCATACACATAGATAGCTCCGCAAAACGCTACTGCAACGGCTGATATTATAATCGAACGAATCTTCATATACTGCCTCCTTGTTCAATTGCTTCTCGTGTTCAACTTCACTTGCTTCAGGCTTCGGCAAACAGTTGCCGTGCGGTTCCCATGTCCGCTCGAAGTATTCCCATATGGAACCTCCTTTCCATGCATGTTGTTCTCAATCCGAAACGGCCCAGTGTTTGGGGTAATAAAAAAGAACATCATATTTCGATGGGAGTGCGTTTCTATTCCCCCATCTGATGACGGGAGAATATCCGATTTATCTGGCAAGAACAGGCGAAATATCTTTCATTTAAATTACTCAATCGCTTTCAATCATGGACAAAAACCGAAAAAACACGTTCATTCTGCAATCCTACGATGCACTGTTTGGACGCTGGGGCGAGCAGCACTGGTGGCCGGGAGAAACACGCCTGGAAATGATGCTTGGCGCCATCCTGACGCAGAACACGGCGTGGACGAACGTGGAAAAGGCGATTGCCAGCCTGCGGCAAAGCGGGGCGTTGAATTTGGATACGCTGACGAACGCCTCGCTCGAACAGATTGCGGATTGGATCCGGCCAGCGGGCTATTTCAATCAAAAGGCCGGCTATATCAAAGCCATGGTTGAAACCATCCACGCCCGTTTTGATGGCTCGCTCAACAAACTGTTCGCCCTCGATACCCCAGGCCTGCGCAAGGAACTACTTTCGTGGAAGGGTATCGGGCCGGAAACGGCGGATTCGATTCTGCTCTACGCAGGAAAACGGCCGGTTTTCGTGGTCGATGCCTACACCAAGCGGTTTTTGCTGCGCCATGGCTGGTGCGATGAAAAGGCGTCCTACGACGAGCTGGCCAAATTATTCACGGAAAACCTGCCGGAAGATGTGCAGCTCTATAACGAATACCATGCGCTGATCGTCCGCCTAGGCAAGGAACACTGCAACACCAAGCCCAAGTGCAAGGGCTGTCCGCTGGAGAAGTATTTGTAGGGATGGAACGGTCGCAGACCTTCCAGCCCTAAGTTTTACGCATCCAGCTTTTGCTTGAGCATCTGCATGACGGCGCCGGGATTGGCCTTGCCGCGGCTGGCCTTCATCACCTGCCCCATCAGGAAGTTGATCGACGCGGCGTTGCCGGCCTTGTATTCCTCGACGGGCTTGGGATTGTTGGCGATGGCCTCGTCGGCCCAGCCTTCGAGCGCGGAATCGTCGGAAACCTGCGCAAGCCCCTTTTCCTCGACAATGGCTTTCGGTTCGCCGCCTTCGTTGAAGATGGTTTCAAACACCTGCTTGCCGGCGCCGGTGCTGATGGTTTTGGCATCGATCAGGCCAATGATTTCAGCCAGCTTTTCCGGCGTGACCTTCGACTCGGAAATCGACAACCCATGCTCGGAAAGCAGGCGCATCATTTCGCCCATGATAAAGTTCGAGACGGCCTTGGCGTTTTTGGTGTGCTGCATTGCGGCTTCGAACCAGTCCGAGGTCGCCTTGTCGGCGGTCAGAACACCGGCGTCGTATTCGGGCAAACCCAGTTCGGCCACATAGCGTTCGCGACGCTGCCGAGGGAGCTCGGGGAGCTCGGAGCGCCACTGCTCCACCTGCCCGGCGGAAATCTTGACGGGCATGAGATCGGGTTCGGGGAAATAGCGATAGTCGTGGGCATTTTCCTTGGTGCGCTGGGTGAAGGTTTCGCCGCGGTCGGAGTCGTAGCCGCGCGTTTCCTGATCCACCGTTCCTCCACGTTCGAGCACGTCGATCTGGCGGTCGATTTCATATTCGATGGCTTCTTTGATAAAAGCGAACGAGTTCATGTTCTTGATCTCGACCTTGGCGCCCAGTTCCTTCTGGCCGACGGGGCGAACGGAAACATTGACATCGGAGCGCATCTGCCCCTTCTCCTGATCGCAGTTGGAAATTCCGCCATATTGCATGATCTGCTTGAGCGCGGTCATGTAGGCCAACGCATCGGCCGCCGAGTGCATGCACGGATTGGAAACAATCTCCATCAAGGCGGTTCCGGCGCGGTTGTAATCGACCAGGCTTGCTCCGGCGACGTGCGTGTTCTTGGCCGCGTTTTCCTCCTGGTGGATGCGTTCGATGGTGAAGGTTTTCATCTCGCCGTCGACCTCCACTTCGAGGTGCCCGCCCAAGCACAACGGCTGGTCGGCCTGCGTGATCTGATAGTTCTTCGACATGTCCGGATAGAAATAGTTTTTGCGGTCCCACTTGCTGTAGGAATTGATCTCGCAGCCCAGCAAGAGTCCGGCCTTGCAGCACAGCTCGATCGCTTTTTCGTTCAGCACCGGCAACGCGCCGGGATAGCCGAGACAGACGGGACAGACATGCGTGTTCGGCTCCGCGCCGTATTCATACTTGCAGGAACAGAACATCTTCGTGTTCGTCTTCTGCATGACGTGCGTTTCAAGACCAATCGTTGCTTCGTATTTCATATTCGTGATCCGTGATAAGTGAGTCGTGATTTTTTCGCTAAAGCTATGGACGCTGCTTGTGCCATTCGGTGGTTTGCTCGTAGGCGTGACCGACTTTCAGGATGGTTTCTTCCTGAAAGGCGTCGCCGATGATCTGCATGCCGATCGGCATGCCGGCGGAGGTGAAGCCGCACGGCACCGACAGCGCGCAGTTGCCGGCAAGGTTGATCGGCGTGGTCAGGATGTCGTCGAGGTACATCTTCAGCGGGTCGGCGGTTTTCTCGCCTTTCCTGTAGGCGGCGGTCGGGGTGACCGGCGAAAGGATGGCATCGCACTGCTTGAAGGCTTCGGTGAAGTCGTTGCGGATGAGCGTGCGCACCTTTTGAGCCTTCAGGTAGTAGGCGTCGTAGTAGCCGCTGCTGAGCACGTAGGTTCCGAGAATAATGCGACGCTTGACTTCGGGACCGAAGCCGGCGGCGCGGGTTTTTCCATACAAATCGGCGGGGTCCTTGCCGTCGAGGCGCATACCGTAGCGGATGCCGTCGAAACGGGCGAGGTTGGCCGAGGCTTCGGCCGTGGCGATGATGTAGTAGACCGCGATGGCATACTTGGCGTTCGGCAGGCTGACATCGACGATTTCCGCGCCGAGGCTCTTGCAGTGCTCGACCGCATCGCGCACGGCCTTTTCCACTTCCGGATCCATGCCGTCCACAAAATATTCCTTCGGCAAACCCAGCTTCATGCCAGCCAGCGAAGTGTCGTTGCCCAGGTTTGCCGCATAGGCCGGAACATCCTTGTCGATGGACGAGGAATCCATCTTGTCCAGTCCGCAAATTGTTTCGAGCAAAATGGCGGAATCCTTGACCGTTTTGGTGATGGGCCCGATCTGGTCCAGTGACGAGGCGAACGCGGTGAGACCGTAGCGGGAAACCAGGCCGTAGGTCGGCTTGACGCCCACGCAACCACAGAAGGCCGCGGGCTGGCGGATGGATCCGCCCGTGTCCGAGCCTAGCGAAGCAATGGCTTCGTCCGCCGAGACACAAGCCGCAGAACCACCGGATGAACCGCCGGGAACGTGGTCCAGGTTCCAGGGATTTGACGTCTTGCCGAGCGCGGCGTTTTCGGTGCTCGATCCCATGGCGAATTCATCCATGTTGACGCGGCCCAGCAAGACGGCGCCCGCTTCGCGGAGCTTGGCGATTACGGTGGCGTCGTACGGCGCGGTATAGCCTTCAAGGATTTTCGACGAGCAGGTACAGGGTTGCCCCTTCACGTTGAGCAGATCCTTGATGGCCACCGGGATGCCGAGCATGGGATGGTTTTTTCCGGCGGTGCGCGCTTCGTCGGCCGCCTTGGCCTGCTCCAGCGCCGATTCTCGGTCGAGGGTCAGGTAGGCTCCTACCTTTCCGTCATTGGCGTCTATAGAGGCCAGCACGTCGTTAACGATATCCACCGAGGTGCATTCCCCGGCCGATAGACGGGCGGACAGTTCAGCAATCGTGAGTTTATGTAGTTCAGCCATGGTATATCCTACTGGTCGATGATCTTGGGGACCCGAATTTCGCCCTCGGAGGCGGCGGGTGCGTTGGCGATGACGGCATCGTGATCGAGACTGGTGCCTACCTCATCCTTGCGTAACACGTTGAAAACGGGAATAGCGTGGGCCGTCGGCTCGACATCCGTTACATCAAGCTCGTTGAGTTGTTCGACATAATGCAGGACCTGCTCGAGCTGGCCCTGAAAAAGCGTGGTTTCTTCATCAGTCAGGTCGATGCACGCCAGTCGCGCCACATAACCGACATCCATTCCTTCGTGTGATTCGGGCATTTCCCTACCTCCGTTTCCAAAAATAAAGCCCGCAGTATAAAGAAACCGCGGGCTTGCGCAACTTCCAAGGCGGGAAGATTATTGACCGTAGACCTTCTTTTTCATGGAATCCGTAAGGAGGTAGGGATAGACGTTCTGAACAAAGTCGCTGATCTCCGCTTCGTATTCGTTGCCTTCCTCTTCGCGCTCGCCTGATACGGCAATATAAGCCCACCGGTTGGCTGTGCTTCGCACCACCCGGTCCCACGCCAACCAGAACATGCGGCCTAAATGGTAGGGTGTTTCGCGGTCCTGCCCGACAAACCAGTAGGCGTAGTAGCCATACTGGGTCACCGCGCCATCGGCCGTTTTATACACACGATGGGTCTTGATAACGCGCACCTTTAAGGGTTCCCGGCCTTCCAGAGGGATTTCCAGGGTATACTCCCCGTCCAGGAGATTCCCCTGCCCCTTCAGGCACCGTTGCGGACGGTGAATACTGTTACGGGCAGTTCCACTCAGTACCACCGAAGCAAACACGCGGGTACCCGAGGCATTCGTATAGGATGACTTCACAAATTCCGTATCCTTCGGCAACTGCTCATACTCAGCCCGGCTCATATTGTAGAGCTTTTCGCCGCAATCCGGACAAATATCGGGAATTTCCAGATCGTTGACAAAGAATCCGCGGCACGCATAGTTTTTGTCGCAGGCGTCCTCGTTATGGCAGTAGCGGAGGCCGTTACCCACCCAGCTCCCAACCGTCGTCGGAAGCTTCATCTTTACCCCGGGCACATGATCGAGCTTTACCCCGACGGTAAACGCCAGGGAAAACACGGAAATTGTCATGAGCACCACTACGCTCAGGAACGGTTTAAGTAGGCTTCTTTCCATTTAACAAAACTCTCTCTGTAATTAATCTGCAATAGCTTGCCGACACCAACCATCATGCTGATGGCCACGGTAAACAGCACATAGCCCGACCAGTCATGGTGCAGACCGGTACCGATTTCCTGACCGGCGGTAATGGATACCAATGCAATTGAAATAATACGGCCGATGTTGCCGGCCACTGCGATCGGGATAGAGAAGAGGAACAACGCCCATTTTTTAATAAATGTCGGCTGGGTGAAATACGCATAAACCGCCGTCAATGCCGTCATGGCCAGCAACGAACGCAACCCTGAACAGGGGGCCTCCACATTCAGCTGGAAGTATGGAGATATAAGCTGCGTACCCACGCGCTGGCATTCAATGCCCATCCCCTGCAAAACCGACTGCCCCAACGTAGAAGCAACATGCTGCAATGGACCGGCCAAGGCATCGAGAAAGTTCAACGGAACACAAAAGATCAGATAGGAACATGGAAAAATCAATAGCTTGGCGATCTTCCAACCGAAGAAATAGAACGGAATCCCCCATAACAGCATGATCAGACTGATCAGCGAAATACGGGTCTGCTGCATTTTGGCCCCGAGCCAATGCATGGCCAAAGCCATAATGATCACATAGAGGCCGATTTTGCAGACTTGTTTCGGCGCCGCAAAAAAATCTTCTCGCTTGTTCCAGATCACTGCCAGACTGACGAAAGGAATCAGAAAGCCGTGCGAATAGTCTGCTCCGAATGAAATCTTGTCGCCCCAGCGTGCGATCATCCATCGGAATGCCGACCGGCCGCCATCTTCACTCGTATTTCCTAACAAATGGAATAAAACAAACAGAAACCCGATAAGCACCGAAGCAAAGCCGATATTCATCAACTCTGTTTTCGACAGGGCTCCCAGTCGCCACCGGTCGCTCCAGATCAATGCATTGTCTGTTTTTGTACCATTCATAAGCAAATCCAAATCATCCGCACGAAACCTATTGCTATCATAAGCCCCATGAAAACACAAGAACGTTGACCACAAGCCTGTTGCTATCCCATTAAGACCGAAGCACATTAACCACTATTAAATCCCGCAAATCCATGCAGGAGATAGCATTCGACACACAATAGCGCACACCGTTTATTTTTTCACGGAATTAGACTTGCAAACAAAGCGCCGATCTCAATAATGGCGCTTCGTTTTTAAGAAAAAGCGAGCGTAGCTCAGTGGTAGAGCTTCACCTTGCCAAGGTGAATGTCGAGAGTTCGAATCTCTTCGCTCGCTCCAATTTCAACCCGGTCTGCTTTGCAGGCCGGGTTTTCTTTTGCACTCGCTGCGAGATTACATCTGAGACCTTCAGTGCTATGCGCTTCGGAGGTCTACGGCTTCGGCACGCTCACTCCAGTTTCAACCCAGCCAGCTTTGTAGGCCCTTTATTTTGTGCATGGCCTTTTCCAAAAATGAAAAACGCCGCACAGGCGGGGAACTCCCGTGCGGCGCATGGACATCACCCGATGTCACACTAGATTATTATTCGGCAGGGGCACCATTTTCCGGAGAAGGCATAGGCCGCAGCACCACTCTCAGCCATCAATAAACCTGCAATTTTCCACGGTTTCATGTTCACGCCCTACCTCCTGCAATTCATCCGCATTTCACGGATTGGATATAGAACGGAGGTTTAGGCGGAATATTGCAGGATGAATAGCAACACCCATCTGCAGACAGACTCAGACCGCGTGTGTGCGGGGCATTTCCCGAACCCGCAACGGCAAGGAGGACATGGCAACATCGTCGATCGTTAAATTGATCTGGTAGTCATCGTATGCTTCAAACTTGATATTCTGGAAATTCAAAATCAGGTTGACGGCAACCGAGTCGACATCGGGTGCCATACGGGGATTCACATCGCCTTCCATGGGCTTGAGAACCGGAACTCCATCCGGATTGACCAACTGCAGCTTGATCCGGTGAATCCCCTCTTCCATCTTATCGAACCGCACACGGAGGGCTATGGCGCACGCAGGATGTGTGATCGGCATTTTCACGGCGAATATCTGATCGAACGTTCCCAGGATATTCAATTTTCCATGGTTGTCGGTGGCGGCATCGCAAAGGGCAAAAACTTCTATTTTCATGTTAGATTCTCCAGTCACCAAGGTAGGCCATTATCCCTTGATGAAAAAGACAATACCGCCATGCCCCTTCATTAATCGGTTACCGCCCCCTTGGAGGCGGAACCGACCAGTTTCGCATATTTGGCCAGCACCCCGTCCCTATAACGGGCACGCGGTTGCTTCCACAGATCCAACCGACGCTGAATTTCCGCCTTCGCCACCTTCAGTTCGATCGACCGTTTTCCGGCATTGATGGCGATGATGTCGCCGTTTTTAACAATAGCCAAAGGGCCGCCCACAAAGGCCTCCGGTGTAATATGACCGATTACGAAGCCATGACTGCCCCCTGAAAAACGGCCATCGGTAATGAGTGCAACATCCTGCCCCAGTCCGCGCCCCATGATGGCAGAGGTTGGGGCCAGCATTTCCCGCATGCCCGGTCCGCCCCTGGGACCTTCATAGCGGATCACCACCACATGCCCTTTCTTCACCGAGCCGTCGAGAATCTTCTTAAGCGCCTGCTCTTCCGAGCTGAAAACAATGGCCTTGCCGGTAAACTCCAACCCTTCTTTACCGGTGATCTTGGCCACGGCACCTTCCGGGGCCAGGTTGCCCTTAAGCACTATCAGGTGTCCATCCGGCTTGATCGGTTTGTTAAAGGGACGCACAATGCGCTGTTTTTTGGGATAGGATTTCACATTAGACAGGTTCTGCTTGAGCGTCTTCCCCGTGACCGTCATGCAATCTCCATTAAGCAACCCTTCCTTGAGCAGCCGCGCCATGAGCGGAGCAACACCGCCAATGGCCGCCAAATCCGCCATCACATACTGCCCGCTCGGCTTAAGATCGGCCAATACCGGGACTTTTTTGCCCACGGCGGAAATATCGTTCAGCGACAACCGCACCTTGGCCGCATGTGCCATGGCCAGAAGATGGAGCACGGCATTCGTAGAACCGCCCAGGGCGGTCACCACCGCAACCGCGTTTAGAAATGCATCGCGGGTCATAATATCCGATGGCTTTACGCCCCGCTCAACCAGATGCATGACCGCGCGCCCGGCGGCATGTGCCTCCTCTGATTTCTGTCTGGAATCTGCGACACGGGACGAGCTGTTCGTCAGGCTCATGCCCAAGGCCTCAATCGCCGAAGCCATCGTATTGGCCGTATACATCCCCCCGCAGGAACCTTGTCCAGGAATGGCCACCCGCTCGATCTCGGTCAGCTGTCTGGAACTGATCTCCCCTTTGGCATGCTGGCCGACCGCTTCAAAAACCGAAACAATATCGACATCCTTGCCACAGTAGCACCCCGGTTTGATACTGCCGCCATACACAAAAATCGCCGGACGATTCAAACGGGCCAACGCCATAAGGCATCCCGGCATGTTCTTGTCGCACCCGCCGAAAGCCACGATCCCGTCGAATCCCTCGCAGGCCACCACCGTTTCGATGGAGTCCGCAATAATCTCGCGGGACACCAGCGAATATTTCATCCCCTCTGTGCCCATGGAAATACCATCGGAAATCGAGATGGTATTAAAGATGACGCCCTTGCCGCCGGTAAAGTCGACGCCCTTTTCAGCCTCTTTGGCCAGTTGGTCAATATGCATGTTGCACGGTGTAACCATGCTCCAGGTGGAAGCGATCCCGATTTGTGGCTTTTTGAAATCGGCATCGGTAAAACCGACGGCACGCAACATGGCCCTGCTGGGCGCCCGCTCGATGCCATCCACAATAATCGAAGACCAGGGCCGCTGATCTTTTCGAAAAAGTTTCGTACCCATGGCCATCTCCTTCGCTGATGAAATGATTCTAAGGACGAATGAATGCGGTGCAAACTATTTTTACTTAATGTAATGCAACATAATCACACTTTATCTCTCACATATGAGAATAAACCGCAATACCTTGCACGCCAACCACTCCATAATGAGCGCCGGGATGATCATGGTCTGTGAATTGCTTATAGATAAGCGATTAAAGCGGAGTGCTTGCCATCTGGCGTATGACTCCCATGCATGTGAGATCGTAAAATAGATTAACCATTTAAAGAAAGTAGACCTTATATGAAAACCAGATCCATTCTCGCGGTGGAAATCATTATGGCCCTTTCAGGATTATCAATGATCATCCTTATGGCTGCCATCGTCTTTTGATCCAGGCTGAAAGCAAAACCCGGTCGACCGATGCCCGTCACGACGACGGCATCACGCCAATCTCTAAAAAGTCTTCACCCGCTCCTGCAAATATGCGCGAAGCGACGCCTTCATTTCGGGATGCTTCAGTGCATAGCTGATTCTACCGTTTGAAACGTTCTGCATAGCGGCGGGCCTCGGCCACAATTTCCGCTTCCCCCCCGACGCGTCCGTTTTGCATGAGAATGCGTCCATCGCATATGACCGTGTCGATGCAGGAACTGTCGGCGCTGTAGACTATGTCATCGATCAGGTGATAACCGGGCACCAGACGGTGGTTTGAAAGATCAACCAGCATGCAATCCGCCAGCTTGCCCTCGGCGATCTCGCCGCAATCCAGCCCCAGCGCCCTGGCTCCGTTAACCGTCGCCATGTCGAACACGGTTTTCGTGGGTAGCGCAGTCGGATCGTCCAGCAACAGCTTGGCATGAAGCGTGGCCACCTTCATCTCCTCCATCATGTCGAGGTTGTTGTTGGAAGAGCAACCATCCGTCCCCAGCAACACGTCCACACCACGGGCCACCATTTTCCCGTACGGGAAACTGCCCGAAGCCAGCTTCATGTTGGAAACCGGATTATGAACCACTTTCACGCCGCGCTGGGCGAGGATGCCAATCTCCGCATGGTTTACGTGCACTACGTGAGCGGCAATCACATTGGGCCCCAGCAGACCGATTTTATCCAGCCATTGCACCGGACGCAAACCGTACTGGGCAAGGCAGTCCTCGACTTCCTTCACGGTTTCCGACACATGGATATGGATCAAAAGATCATTTTCCCCGGCAAAATCGCGGATCCAGCGCAACGATGCCTCAGAGACCGAGTAAAGGGCATGCGGGCCCAGTGCAAAACTGATCCGGTCGGAATAGGAGTCCACTTCCTTATAAAACAACATCTTCGTCGACTTGCGTTGTTCAGCGGCCTTTTCCTCGTCACTGAAATCAATAAATACGGACGACAGCATCGCACGCAGCCCCATCTCCTCGACCGCCCGCGCGGTCCCGTGGAAGTGCCAGTACATATCGTTGAAACAGGTGGTCCCTGACTTGATCATTTCCAAACAGGCCAGACGCGCACCATGGTAGATATCCTCTTCCGACAACTGCGATTCCACCGGCCAGATATAGTTCGTCAGCCAATCGTGCAGTTCCAGATCGTCGGCATAGCTGCGCAGCAAAGTCATCGCAGCATGCGTATGCATGTTTACAAAGGTCGGCAGCAGGGCCTTCCCCCGCCCGTCAATCACCTGTTCAGCGCCGGTGTTGATGTTCTTTTGAATGGATGCAAACCGATTCCCTTCGATCAGCACATCGGTTTCTTCGTCGCCCAGTCGTACATTCTGAATCAATAGTGCCATTTCACAACTCCTGCAAACTTACCTCGGTCAATTGGTTTTGGATTTTAGGCTTCCAAGTTCGTGGATTCCATGCAAATAAATAATCTTCTCAAGGGGATCATAACATGAAGATTTTTGTACCGGGACGAATCTGTCTGTTCGGGGAACATTCAGACTGGGCGGGAGGATACCGCCGCATCAACGCCGATATCGAGAAAGGCTGCGCGCTCATCGTAGGCACCAACCAGGGGCTGTACGCCGAGGTCAAACCGCACCCCGACAAGCTGATCCTCAAAGCCGCCTTCGAAGACGGAACGCGGAAAGAACCGATCGAACTGCCGATGGAGCGCGAAGCCCTGCTGGAAGAGGCCATGAAAGGCGGTTTTGCCAGTTATGCCGCCGGCGTCGCCTATCAGATCCTTACCCACTACCGCGTGCGCGGCCTCGAGATCGACAACGATCTTACCGACCTGCCCGTCCAGAAGGGGCTCTCTTCCTCTGCGGCCATCTGCGTGCTGGTTGCACGTGCGTTCAACCGCGTCTACGACCTGAAGATGACGGTGCGCGGTGAAATGGAATATGCCTATCTCGGCGAGATCACCACCCCCTCGCGCTGCGGCCGGCTCGATCAGGGATGCGCCTACGGCAACCGCCCCGTCATGATGACCTTCGATGGCGACCGGCTCGACGTCGAGGAAATAAATGTCCCGAAAACGCTCCATTACGTCATCGTCGACCTCAAGGCCTTCAAGGACACCAAGGAAATTCTCTCCAAGCTGAACAAGTGCTATCCTTTCGCGGACAATGAACTGCAGCAAAAGGTGCAGGACTATCTGGGACCGATCAACGCCGACCTCAACGCCCGGGCCTCGGTTGCCGTCCGAAACGGTGACGCTGAAACCCTCGGTAAACTGATGACGGAAGCGCAGGCCAAATTCGATGAACATCTGCAGCCCGCCTGCCCGTCGCAGCTCACCTCCCCCGTATTGCACAAGCTGCTGGCATACGAACCGATCCAACCCTACATTCTCGGAGGAAAGGGCGTCGGCTCGCAGGGCGACGGTACCGCCCAGTTTCTCGTAAAGGACGGCGATGCGCAGGACCGGGTCATCGAAATCATCGAACGGGATCTGAAGATGCCCTGCATGAAACTCGATATCGAATCGGTCAACCGCCTCCGCAAGGCCGTGATTCCAGCCGCCGGCTTCGGCAACCAGCTCTACCCGGCAACCAAAACACTCAAGAAGGAAATGTTCCCGATTATCGACCGCGACGGCCGGGCCAAGCCCGTCATCATGGCAATCGTCGAACAGGTGCTCAACACCGGCATCGAGGAAGTGGGCATCATCGTCCAGCCGGCCGACCGGGAAATGTTCGAGGAATTCTTCCACCGGCAGATGGCGGTGGAGCACGTCAACAAGCTCTCGAAAGAGGACCAGCGCTACATGCAGCACATCATGGATATCGGGAGCAAGGTGACCTTCCTGATCCAGGAATCGCAGGAAGGTTTCGGCCACGCCGTGCATTGCGCGAAAGACTGGGTCGGGAACGAACCCTTTATGCTCGTACTGGGCGACCATCTGTTCGCTTCGGACACCGATACCTCGTGCATCCAACAGTTGATGGATATCTACGAACGGACCGGACGGAGCGTTGTCGGGGTGCAGGAAACACCGGAGGAGGAAGTAAAACGCTTTGGTTGCGTTACCGGTCTGTGGGAGGAGAGAGGAAGCCTCCTTTCCATTACGGAATTTGCCGAAAAGCCGTCAGTGGACTATGCGCGCGAGCATCTGATGACGCAGGATGTAAAGGACGATCACTACCTGACCATTTTCGGTCAGTACATCCTCACACCGCGCATCTTCCAGTTGCTGGAAGAAAACATCAGCCGGAGCATGCGCGAAGGCGGCGAGTTCCAGCTAACGTCATGCCTCGATAAACTGAGACAGGAAGAGGGATTTGTCGGTTGTCGCGTCAAGGGCAAGCGGTTCGACGTCGGCCAGCCCCAGGCCTACCGTCAAACTATCATCGACTATCCGAATACGTGAGGTGCTACGGGCATCGGTTGTTGATTGATGAATGATAGTTGCCGGGGCTGGGAAGTCCGTGCATCTGTTGGGCGTTGTCAAGTGACGGGTTTCACGGATAATGCGCAGAATGCAAGCAAAGCTTCGCGAAAACCTAACAACAATCAACGAACAACTAATAAGCCCCATGGGCGCGGCAGACCGCCTTGAACGTTCGCGCAATGATCACGATATCGAGCCAGATCGACCAGTTGCGAACATAGTACGGATCCCACTTTTCCATGCCTTCGGTACCGGCCTCGCTACGACCGGAAACCTGCCACAATCCGGTAATGCCCGGCTGGACCTTGTGCCGCAGGAATCGAACCTGCTCGGGCAGGTCGTTGAAGTGGTAGGCCGGCAACGGTCGCGGTCCCACCAGCGACATGGTCCCCCGTATTACGTTCAACAGCTGGGGAATTTCATCCAACGAGGTTTTGCGCAGGAGATTTCCGACCTTGGTAATGCGGGGATCCCTCCTCAACTTGAAATTGGCCTCCCACTCGGCACGCAGAACCGGATCTTTTTTCAAGGCCTGCTGTAAAACTTTTTCCGCATTGGGCACCATGGTGCGGAACTTGGCGGTACGGAAGGTCCCTCCCCCGCGCCCGACCCGCGGCTGCAGGAACATCGGATTATGACGGTCCTCCATCCATATCATCACATAGAGCAGAATCATCAACGGCGCCCAGAGCGGAGCCGTCACACCTACCAGCAGCAGATCGATGGTACGCTTAAAGATCCGGGCAAACGGATTGAGCAGGTTCTTGGTAATCTCCAGTCCGAGGATGCCCTGCAGGTCCCGCGGCACCACCCACAGCGAGGGCGCTTCCTTCAGGTCGGGAATCAGTATCACTCTGCGATAGACTTCCAACGGTCCTTCCAGTGTATCGATCAGCTGGTGCCGCGATGCCTGTGCCAACGCCATGATGGCCACCGGAGTTCGATAGGTTGTATTGCGCAAATGCCCAAGCACCGAGACGCCATTGATCACATTGCCCTGCGGGACCTCGTTGCTAAAGACCGCTGCCGGAATATACCCAAGGCCCTTCTCCGCTCTCAACGCCTCAATCACGGTGGAAACGGAATCGGCATCGCCATAGATCGAAACCGGAATCCCCCACAGGCCCAGACGAATGAGGGTGCCCCGCGTGAATGCGCGGGCAAAAGGAATGAAGGCAGCACTGAACAGGTAGGTCGCAATGAAGATGATACGACTGCTTCCAGCCACCGTTTTTTTCGTAAAGAACGATACGAGCAGCAAGGTAACGAACATGACAAACAGGGTGCCCTGGGTCTTCCTGAGTTCATCCACCACGCCCAGGCCCCATCCCGGAAGAAGGCGCGCAATCATCGATGCGACCGTCCAGAGCGGGATAATCAGGAATCCGTATGTAATGGAAAAAGGAATGTCCCGTATCCATAGCAACATGAGGTTCGCCAGGCACAACACACATGCCAATACGATGGCATCCGCCACCGCGATGGCCATGGCATTCAGCGCGAACCGACGATAGAACTTCGGTTGCCGCTCATTTGAATCAATACTGACGATGTCTCTTCTCAAACGTCCCCTTCTCAAAAACATCCATAAAATACGTACTACTAGTATGTTTTACTAGTTCTATTTCTTCATATCCTGCACGGAGGTCATCTGAAAATAATCCAAGGCACGGTGGATGCCGTCGCGGAAGGAGCGCGAATAGCGGAAACCGAGTTGCTGCTGGAAGGCGGTATCCCCTCCCCGCGCAAATACGCCCTCCGGGGTATTGGATGTTCCCTTGACCTCGGGTTGGAATCCAAGAATATCCGCAGCGAGCTGTACGAACTCGATGAAGCTGGTGAAGATGCCCGTGGAAAGGTTGATCGCGGATCCATCATCAATCTGATCCATGGTGCGCAATACGCCCTCTATGCAATCATCGATATGGATAAAGTCGCGCATCTGTCGCCCGCTGCCCCAGACCCCGATTTCACTGGCCCCGCGGTTCGCCAGTACGCGCTTGCAGATACTGGGGAACGGATAGGTATCGTCCTGATCTTCGCCGTATCCCGAAAACGGCCGATAGGTCACGGACTTGAGACCATGCTTTTCATAGGCGAGCCGCGCACAGTATTCATGGGTCAGCTTCGCCCAGCCATAGGTCATATCAGGCATCCCCAGGCCTTCATCGAAGGAAATCATGTCCTCCTTCAGCAACATGTAGTGATCCGGACGCTGCAGATGGATCGGATAGGCTGCGCTCGAACTGAAGACAATCGATTTGCCCGGCTTGGCCTTAACGGCCCATTGCCAGTATTCGGCATCGATGGAAAGATCGTCGGCCACGGCGAGTGGATTGTTTTCGATCATGGCGCGGCCGCCCACCATAGCGGCCAGATGGAAGGCATAGTCAAACTCCGAAGCCTGCATCCGCTTGAACCAATCGCGGCAATCTTCGGCATAATAGTGGAAGTTGGCATAATCCAGCGGACGGAACAGCGGCCATGCTTCAGGTGCAATCGCCCCGCTCAATGGCTCCATGATATCCACGCAATGGACTTCGTGACCGGCCGTTAGCAGTCGATCGATCAAATGGCGGCCCACGAAACCGCACCCCCCTGTGACCAGCATCTTACCCATATTCTTTCGCTCCGCTCAATTTGTTGCTAAATTGTTGAATGATTGTTGTTCGGAATAGCGATTCCCGGCAAAACCCATCAATCATCATTTATCAATATTCAACTGCTCCTTAAACTCCCACACGCCACCAAATTCATCGTCTTCAATTTTTACAAACCCGGATTGCAGCGCTTCTCCGGTCGCCACCATTCGAGCATATTGCTTCGGGTTGCGCACCCGCATCGATTCCATGGGCCGGAAAAAAGAAGCCAAAGCGTACGCGTTTCCCGTTCGCGTTCCAAGCTTTCGCTCGATATCCGGCGCATTCATGGCCCCACTGCTGACCACATCGCCGGCTACATAATAGTCCAGGTAAAAAACCATTACCGGCTCGTAGTCGGTCAATATCAGATCCTGCGGGCCACAGTGCTCCACCAGCCATTTTCCCTTGGCCACATGATAGTCGGACGCGTTTGACATAACGGGGAGCAACCCCGCTACCAGATTATGTAAAAAAAGTGCAAGGACCAATCCCCAAGAGCAAATCCTGCCCGTTCTATCCATAGCGATTGTGCTTCCTCCATGCCCCATGCCCCATGCTCTTTGTTGGAGCGGAGCGACGATAAGCCAAAAGGGAATCAATGCCATGATCCATAATTCCGGGCTACCCGCCTCCGTGTGGATCACGGCTAGAGCATACAGGAGCAACCAGATGGCGGATGAAATGGTTAATGGCCGTATGTTTGAATTTTTCGTTTTGAAGTTAGCAGAAGACTGCATTTCGCTACTGCTCCAACATGCCTTTTGGCTCTGCCAGCACTTAAACGCAAACCACAAACTGCAAACCGAAAACGCTGTGATCGTCACGCACCCCGCCCATTTGATCCAGTCAGGCATGTGCGACGCCATGTAAAACTCTTCCCCCAGCATGCGCGAAGGGAACAGGTTGATCAGGGCATCACGAAACGACTCGAACCCGAACAGGAAGTTGCCCGATACCAGGCATTGGCCGGAGGCGATACCCCCGCGCAGCACATTCGAAAGGCTGAAGCCGGCTTCCAACGGTTGATCATGTGCGCCCAGATTGCCCCAATCCAGCATGTGGAAGCAGAGTCCGTAGCCCAATCCGACCAGCCCCCCTGTCATCAGGCCATGAAACACTGCGTTCTTCCATTTCCCGGAAAACAGATAGTACAGGGGTATGATCAACAGCAGCGGCACCAGGTTCAGTAGATGCACCAGAATGCCGAAAGCGGAAACCAGAGGACAGAGGAGGGTAAACCAAGGACGGCCTCCGGCCCGGAGGAGCCTACGTTCCGGAGGGAGGGAGGAAGTCGGAGAACCGTTGTCTTTTGCTGACTGCCGGTCGCTGATTGCTGATTGCTGGCCAATGGCCAGACACCAGGCTCCAAGCACTAGAACACTTGCCAGGATGTAGGTTTCCGCTTCGTTGGCGTAGCGCCAGAAGCCGTAGGAGAAGGCCAACAGAAGAGCGGTTACTAGTTGTTGGTTGCTGGTTGATGGTTGATGGTTTGGGAAGGTATTAGGCGAAAGGGAAGCGGATCCAGGGAAGGCAGGATGCCTGCGGTACGCCAGAGTGAGCAGGTGGTAGAACAGAAACACACAGACTACGGCGAGGAAACGGTTGATGATGATCATGAATGGAAAGGCACGGCCATCATATCCCAACAACTGTGCGGCCCTGTACGCCACCCCCAATGCAGGGAGCGCCAGCACGCGGTTCACGCCGGCCTGATCTGCAAAATGCCCCTGCTCCACCTTCAGCGCAAAATCGTAAACATCCTCAGCTTCGCTATGGTTCTGCGGAGCCGTGAACGAATACACGACAAACAACAGCATGGCGGTCAAGACCGGGACTAATATGGAACGGCGAACTGGCACATCTAAACGCTAGTTGGTCCGCTGAGGAGATGTAAACAAAAAAGCCCTGAAATACTGCATTTCAGGGCGAGTCGGCAACAGCCTATACACAAGCAGAGCGAACGGAGCAAGTAGAGACGGGCAGTAACAAACCTCCGTTATCTCCGCTATCTCTGTGTGATAATGTCCATTCCATCGGTTTGGTCACGCCGAGCTAGCCGAGCAATCAGAGGTTGATGAATCAAGGAAGGTTTCCCTCCGGCAGCTTCGTTGATTCCCGTACGAGTCTGAGCCTGATGGCTCTTACCTCAGAATCGGAGACCGTGTAAAGTGTATCCGCGATCTTCTGCGACCATCTGCGGGCTATGGAGTTTCGATCGCGGCAAGCCGTTTCCGAATTCGGCGCGCACGGATCCACTGCTTTAGGGTTTGGCAAACGAAACGAGGATTGCCAATGATGTACCGGCGCCAGAGACGACGCGGTTCAACGCATAGGCGGAAAAGCCATTCCAAACCGGACTTCATCATCCAGCGCGGGGCCTGTGTCACATGCCCGGCGTGAAAGTTGAAGGCAGCACCCACGGCCAGAATGGCGGCTGCATTCAGGCGCGGGCGGAATTCCGCCACCCAGTAGTCCTGCTTGGGCGTTCCCAGCCCGCACCAGACGATGTCCGGCTTCGCGGCATTGATCCGTTCCGCCACGTCCTCCTTCTCGGCATCGGTGAGCGGACGGAAAGGCGGAGCATACATGCCCGCAATCTTCAGTTGCGGATACTTTTCCAGCAGGTTTATCCGTAATTGCTCCAGCACCTCATCAGTCGCCCCGTAGAAATAATGGGCATAGCCCTTCATTTCGCTCAAGGCACAAAGCTCAAGCATGAGATCCGGCCCATAGACCCGCGTCGCATCCGTGTAACCAAAATGATGGGCAAGCCAAACCAGTGGCATACCGTCGGTTGTAGCCATCCCGGCATTCATCACAATCTTTGCCAGGTCGGGCCGGTCGTAGCACTGCACAACGGTATCCGCCGTACAGATATTGACGTAGTGTTTTTTCCCCGATTCGATCCAGTGTGCGACGCGATCACGCGCTCCACGCATGCTCATGGCCGACAGCGCCACTGCACCGGCCGGAAAACGAGGGAACCCTTCGGCATCGGTTACGGGGGCAATCGGGCGTTCATGCACGAACATGGTAAACCGTTTCAGGTGCAGCAGTTGGGAAAAGACCTTGAGTACAAACGCGGGATTGTCCGGCAGATAGCGTTTCCAGAGGCGCGGTTGCTTGATCCCGCGGTGCAGCCATTGAAGCCCGGCATACTTGATCCAGTCCGGCGCATCCTTCTCCACCCCGGCATTCACATCGAAGGCATATCCCACCGGACAGATGACTTTGCAGTTCAGCCGATCGCGGATATGATCCATGAAATAAAGTTGCTTCGGCGTGCTGATCCCGATCCAGAAAATATCGGTATCGGCTGAATTCACTTCCTCCACCAGCGCATCCTCTTCCTCCTGAGTCAACGGACGAAACGGTGGACAGCAGATCCCTGAAATCTGGATCAGGGGATGTTTCTCTTCCAGCACTACTTTTAGTTTCTCGACAATCCCCGGCGCAGCCCCCCAGAAATAGTGCCGCCATCCTTTATCTACCCCATAGGCACAGGCATCTCGCAGCAGATCGGGACCATATACGCGCTCGACATTTCGATAGCCGAACAATTTGCCCAACCAGACCAACGGCATGCCGTCAGGCGTGTTCAACACCGATTCGTTCAGGATGCGCTGGAGCTTCTGGTTGCGGCGCGACTCCACGATCCCCGCCACGCCCATCGCAGTGGTCATGGCCGGCAGTCGGGTTTTGAGACCGGAAGATAGAATAATTTCCGATTTCCGATTTCCGATTTCCGATTTAGGAGTCTGCGCCGCGCTTCCGAGATCCAACCCCCCGGTTTCCTCCTGTGAGGGATAGTAGTATGAGCTGTCAGCTCTTGGCTCTTGGCTGTTAGCCCTCTCTCCTAATGCCTTATGCCCATTGCCTAGTGCCTGTTGGCCGATGATCTCCTGAAATAATTGAAGACAGTCCTCCATATCCACGGCATCAATACCTACGCCGAGCACGTTGAAGCGCCGATCCTCAAGCATCCTTTTTCGAGAGACATAGACCGTGTTGCATAGAGCAAACAGCAGCGTCCCCGCGAAGACCCCGATTGTGCTCTCAAGAAAACCCCCAAAAGAGACTTCACGCGTTGGTGATAGCGTCTGCAACAGTTCCAGCAGCAAGGACCATAGCGCTCCCGCAACACACAGCAGTAGAACCCGACTGGAATAGCGCCATCGGAGGGAGGAGGGGTCTATGGGAAAGAGAAAGCAGATTCCCATCGCAAGGCCAAAAATACCGAACAGCCCCATCTGACCCGCCCGGTGAATATCGAAACTGGACAAGCTCTTGGCATACTGCATCAGGTTCCGGTGCAGGCTGAACTCCTTGAATAGGTCATGGCCATAGACCGTTTTCCAGGCTGCGTCGAAATCATGGGCAACCACTGCGGATGCTTTGTGCGGATATTCGCCTATGGTTTCGGCCGGCAGCAACATACCCACCAAACATACCACGGCCACTACCAGAAGAAACACCCCCCCGATCCGGTTCAATACATGTAGTTGCAGTAGATACCCGAGCAGGGTAATTCCACTCACCGCGCCCATTGTACCCACTATCCACGCGGGCAATTGGTAGCCCCCCATCTTTTGCAGGTAGTGCAGCAGCAGGAAGACCGCAATGCATCCCAGGACCGGTGTAAACCATTTTCCCCATTTGATTAAAAAAGTACCCATTGACCACTCCAGAAAATACGGTGCCAAGCCATCTATTATCAACGTACACCCAATCGAATATTCAAGCTCGCTACCATTGTAACTGTACGTCCGCTCGATAAAATCCGTTTGTTCCGTTTTTGGGATACGGCCAGAAAACAATTACTCCATTCCCTTGCAAGTTGGTCGCCGCCGCGCTCCACTCACCCGCAAGCAAATCAGACGAATACCATAGGGTATAGGACCGTCCGGTTTGCGCAAGAAAAGAGAGTGCTTCGGCATCGGTTCGAAGGCGAAAGTTCGATACGGAATCCAAGGGATCGGTTCCCGCTATATACTCCGCCAAATTCCCCATTGCGTCACCGTCGCCATCTTCCCCCGGAACCGCCTCCAGAATATTGTCGAAATATGAAATCTCCCACTCATCCGGCAAGCCGTCGGCATCCAGATCTCCTGTGGGCAGCAAAGGCTCCAGACTATAGACCCAATATCGATACTCACTCCAAAGTCCCGCAGATGAAAGATCCTTCTCCAACCGGACCGTTACCGATGTTTTTCCGGCGGTGTACGCTGCCGGAATCTGCAATTCCGCATCAAACCATCGTCTGTTTAAATTAGTGAAATTACAATCTGCAGTATACCAATCACTGACCAACGCCTCATCCACATATACTTTCACATGCTGACGACCAGGCACCGCATCCGCCCGCCGGCGAATCAACAGTCCCATGTTCGTGCTCGATAGGGACACCGCAAAGCTTGAAGAATCCGAGATGATCCGACCGTCATCCACAACCACATCGTTGTCAGCATCGCCTTCGTATCGCCAGCTGTTGGTTACCAGAATACTTTCCGAGCTTACATAGTCTGCATCAGACTCGGAGAATATATTCCCCACATCCAGTGCTGTACGTAAAACCATTCCTGTGCGTGATGGAAGCAGGTAGTAGTACACCACGCTGGAATACTCTCCTTTCTGGGAATTATTATAGCCGTGCTCCATCCCCAACCGGATGGATGAGCGAAAAGAAAGGCAGTCTGCAAGAAAGAACCGATACGCCGCGGTAAAGTTGTTGGAGATGTAGGGGGGCACATTCCAATCCGGTCTCCACTCGTGCTTACGCATCGGGTTCCCGTGGACGGGAAGAGAGAATGGCCCCTGGTTAAAGTACCATCCCCCGTTGAAAAAATCCTCCGTTCCCGTTCCATAGAGCTGGGGTGTTGAGCTTCCATCAATATAGATACGCTCATCGCCTTCCAAATAGCCCAATGGATCCGTGCTCCTGTTTCGTACTGAAAGCACCACACCCACCACCTTGCCCCATCCATTGGTCTCCAATAGAACATAATCATTTCCGTCGCTCTGCACGATATTCTTCGAGCGGGCCACCGCATGGAACCAACCGGTGCGCAATGCATCATACGCCCGATTATGGTACTGGACCTCAAACGTCAGATTAGTGATATCGACCGAAGAATGATTCACGACCTCGATATGAGCGGAGCTCCAGAACGGCATGGGAAACCAGCAGTAATACGGTGTATTCGTGTTCATGCCAACCGGAAGTGCCGTTAGATTGGTCTCGCCGAAACGACATCCGAAAAACTCGCCCAGCGGGGCCGAAACCTGCGGCGTTGCTTCGCCATCCCACACCATGTCGATCCAGACATTGGTGAGCACCTCTGCCGAGTGCGGCTCGATATCCAGCAACAGCCCAGCCACCGCTCCGGCACCCAGCACGGAAAACACCGTGCCGGTGGTTCCGGCAGGAATCGATAACATACCATCGACCTGAACATTCCCGTTCGTCGGCTTTGGATCGCTGCCAACGTGTTCCCACATTGAGCGAACACCCGCACTCTCCTCCAGCCCTGTCCAGGTAGCCACGCCGTTGGTTGATGCAAAACGCTGACAGGTGATGTTGTAGAAATACGGTTTGTGCGCCATCTCGATCCGGCAGCGACGGGCGAACGGGAAAGGCAGATAGCAATAATAACCGCCACTCGATACCAACCGATCCCCCACCAGCGGACTCAGAAAAGGAGCAGTGGTCCCATGAAAGAAATCCTGAAGGGAGACATCGATGCGCGGTTCGGCATCCTCATCGAAATAGAATCGGATGTGGTTGGTCGGATTGAGGTTGGCCGTCGAAAAAGTCATCCACATGCGCGTAATGCATCCGGCGCCTATTTCGTCGAACAGCACATAATCGCCCTCTTCATCCCGGTAAAGGCTCGAATAAGTCCCGTTGAACCCGTCATCGTTTGCGCCGGTTCGGTCATGACTTGAAACCTGAAAGACATCGACATCCTCTTCTATCACTGGAAGATCCTCAAAATTCTGCATCGAAGCCAATCCGACCGTGCGGGCCGCTGCGGAAGGTTCCACAAGGAGCCCTGCAATGATCAGGCAGAACATAAACCAACTAAGCGAAACAGATTGCATAGGCATTCAAGGTCTTCTCGGCGGCTAAGTTCCATGAAAACCGCTGGATATTTCCAGAGGCTTCATTCCGCAGGGCATCATAATAATCGACATCGAAAATAAACCGATGCATAGCTCTAGCCACGCGTTCTATATCGTCCCTCGCTACATATACAGCTCCATCTCCACCGACCTCCCGCAAGACCGGCAGGTCGGAACACAACACGGGCACGCCCATCGACTGGGCCTCCAAAACCGGCAGACCAAATCCCTCATAACCCGAAAGCAGAACCACCAGATCCGCATTACGGTATATGTCCCCGATGGTGTCCTTGGGATCGAAGGCCACAAGATCAATATTCGAAGCATATCGGCTATCGTTGATCTTTCGGCAAATCGCCTCGTAATAGTCAGAATCATTATGAAAACCGCGGAGCGTCAGTCTGGTCGTGTCCGCACACTCAGGGTGTTCTGCAAGCAACCGCTCAAACGCCTTGAGCAGAAGGTGCTGTCCCTTGTGTTCCATGAACTTGGCGACGCAGAGGATATTGAACGCGTCACGTTTAATATCCGTTGATGATTGATGGTTGATGGTTGATGACGGAAGTGCGGATGACTCTTTGGCTCTTGGCTGTCGGCTATCGGCTATCGGCTGCAAGTACGGCGCCCCATGATGAATCACGGCAATGCGATCTTTGGAACCGGGATAGCGTCGAACCGCTTCTTCCCGGGTGGCGTTCGATACGGTAATAATGGCGTTTGATTTCTTGAAGCAGGCTTTTGTCACCATCGAAAAATAAGCGCTCTCCACACGTTCGTAGAGCCGGATGCTTTCCCTGGATCGCTGCTCCATCAAGAACTCGTAATAAAAATCGTGGATGGTGGTCACCCGTTTGGAGTGACAAAACAGCGGCGTATCGGTCGCCAGTTTATGGAGCACATCCACCCGTCTGAACAAGCAATGGAGCGGCAGTTGCAGATGGACCCAAAACAATCGCCGGATGATGCTCTTTCCTCCCCCGCGAAAGCGCACCAACCGAATATGTTTCAAATCCGACAAAAACGGCACTTGGCCTTCATTGACCAGCGCAAGGATTTCCAGTTCATGGACCTCCGACCGATCCATCGCAAGGAGCAGCTCGCGGGCGTAGGTCCAGATCCCACTCCCCGTCCCGCCCTCGCCGACACGAATCGGAACCAGATCGATAGCCACGCGACGGTGTCGCGTCGGACATTGGGTATTGGGTATTGGGTATTGGGATACAGGCATAGTGTATTGGGTATTAAGAGGTGCTCGGTGTTTGGATTTTGACATTATATGTAGGTTTTAGGTATTGGGCTGTTGCCGCCCCTTGACGAGAGCGCCAAGGCTTTTCGACAACTGATCTAGTCGATTAATGATTCCATGGCATGGCAGTTCATCGATGAACCCAAGTTCAAGTGCTATCTCCAACTGAGTAGCTAGCTCTGCTGCAGATCCCAAAGCAATGTGAAAGAAGCGAATAGAATCCTTGTTGGATTTTCGGGCATCACCCTCGGCGATATTGGAAGGAATAGATACGGCAGACCGCTGCATCTGATCCTTCAGGCCCCAATCCTTGTCCAGGGCAAGTGATTTTCGGATTAACAAGTATACGTCGACAGCCAATGCCTTTGCCTCCTGCCAAACACGCAGTTGCCTAAAACCTTGCTCGCCCATCACAAATCCCGCTCAAGATAATATCACTCTAAAGACTCAACGTTTTCCATCTGTCATCCGCGACCCAACACCTATACCTAACGCCTATCGCTCAATCTATGATTGAGCAGATACGGCTTCACCTCACCAGGCCAGTGGCAACTTGGGTTATCCTCTTCAAAAAGGGAGCGCGCTTCCAATGGGTCCGTGTAGATTTCAAAGACTAAAGCCCCGCGCTCATGTAGTCCTCCGCGCATCCACTTTTCCGCCAGCCGGGCCAGATTGATCGGTAAACGGAGCCACCGGCTTGCCCGGGATTCTGATTGTTTCAGTCGCTCATGCTCCTGAACGGCGGACGTCCCCTCCGAACTTAGGTTGTGCCCTGCATAGGTAAAGACCGAAAGATAACCATCCACTACAGCAGTCTTCATCCCCAGCTTCATCGCTCGTCGCACCAGCTCTTCATCCCCGGCATTGCGATAGGCTGAATCGAATCCGCCCAACTTCTCCCACGCCGATCGACGAAAAAACATCGCACAGGAATAGTTATATAAATAAGACGCCTCAAGGAACAACCGCCGCATCGGCATGGCCTTGCGGCAAGCCAGCAGCTTTCCAGCCTCATCCACCATCAGCATGCCACCGAACACAATATCCACCTCCGGATGCTGCTCAAAAAAAACCGCCACCTTATGCAGGGTTCCTGGCAGATACTGTTCGTCGCAGTTCAGCCAGGCGATCACGCTGTCGCGAGGTTTCGTTGAATGTTGAAGGTTCAAGACGTTGAAATCGTTCGGGCACGGATTTAACGAAGGCGAAGCCTGCTTTAACGAATTCAACGAGGTCGTAGACCGATTTAACGCAAAGGCCACACCTTTGTTGATCGCATCATACATCCCGTTATCCGGTGCACTTGCATACGTGAAAGTGTAGGCACCAGGCGCTAGACATTCGGCATTAGGGGAGCAGTCCTCCGTCCTCTGTCCTGTGTCCTCTGTATTTTGCTCGCGGACTTCGTTCGCATAACACTCCAGCCATTCGCGGGCACCATCCGTCGAACCACCGTCCTGAACATGGTGGCACACCTCTATGCGCCCCGCTCCATGTTCCATGCTTTCAGTCACTTGATCAGCGACTGAAGCCACACACCGTTTGAGATAGCCGAGCTGGTTGAAGGATGGGGTGATTATGGTAAAGTGCATTAACATTTCGGATAAATATCACACAAAGTCAACGGAGTCAGCGATGAAGATAAGAGGTAGTAAAAACATGGTACTTAGTATCGCTTTAAAGGTCGTTGCTTGCTCCCTCTAGGGTGTAGCCTCCATGAGCCGGAAGCCGCTATCTCCGCGGGAGATCTTATCTACGTTGTTCTGCAAGATCTGAGGTAAGCTTCCTATTCTTCCATTTGGTCAAGCAGCTTCATCAACCCCGGATCAGCCGCTGCGTTGGTCGGGTCGGGGAGGACGAAGTTCGTTGAGGTTTGCGGTTTGGGGTTTGCGGTTTGAGGTTCCCTTTCTGCCGGCTCAGATTCCTGCTCCCTGGCTCCTGCGTCCTTTCTCCCGTCCCCTGCCTGCCCTGAGTGAAGCCGAAGGGCTATCTGCTTCTCGATCCACTTTATATTGGCGACCGTCGTTGGCGTACGGCGGATCGACTGCGCCTTTTTAAATACGTCCAACGCTTCTTCGTAGCGACCCAGCTTACGCAACTCCACGCCCAGCGTCCACCAGTAGACATCGTTGAATGGGCGGTAGCTGCACGCTTCGCGGAGCAGCTCCAGTCCATGATCGATTAGTTCTGCAGGTGTAAATGAATCATTATCTCGCACAGCGTTAACAGAGAGCGTTTGTTTTGCATTATCCTCTCCGCTGTCTCCGCTATCGCTGCGTGATATTTCTTCCACCCGACTCCCTGCCCTATGTCCCATGCTCTCGGCATTTCCGAGAAAAATGAGACATTTTCCGTAGGCAGAGATGAGCTCCGGATCCTTCGGATTCTGCACATAGGTCTTCTCGTACCAACCACGCTCCTCCTCGGCCAGCTGGACCTTCTCCTCCATATCGAGCGAATAGTAACGCTGATTAGAGAGTAAATCCGCCATCCCCTTGTACGCCCGCCAGTTCGCAGCATCTATCCGAGCTGACAGCTCGTAAAGATGCTGTGCATGGAGCTTGGAGCTGGGTGCATGGCGAGTGACCAATGTCTCCACCTTCTTATCCGCCATAGCACGGATGAAGGCGGACGACATGGTCTGAAGACAGAGAACGGTTAACGACAGGTAGCCGATGGCAAGGAGCCATGTTGCTAAACGCTGCACGTTAAATGTTGAACGTTGAACGTTGCTGATTGTTGGGGAATCATTTTGAACCAACAGTTCGGAGCTGGCTGCTGACTTCTGCCCTCCGTTATCTCTGCTATCTCTGTGTGAAAATGCAGCGTGAAGTTTGGAGTTGGCCGTTTGCGGTTCATGGTCTCTGGAGTCCCGGGCCCGACGCCTGACGCCTTTTGCCTTCTGCGCGGCCAACGGTCCCCAGGCCAAGGCGGCCAGCAACGCGAAAACAAGCGCGTTGGGATACACATGCATCTCGAAGTCGAAGAAGGAGTGGACCATCGTTCCAGCGGCGGTGCCGACAAAGGCAAAGCCGATGAAGGCATGGCGCACTTCCTCCGACTTCAACGACGCAATCAGGATCCGGATCAAACCATAGATCCAGGCCAGGGCAAACAGGGCAAATCCAATCAGCCCATAATCCGCGATCAGTTCCAGATATTCATTGTGCGGGTGGCCGGTAACAACCTGGCGTCCTTTGAAGCGATTGCGGTGCTCTGGAAAAGTATACCGGTAGTTCCCCGGTCCGAAACCGATCAGCGGGGCCTCCTTGACCATATCGATCGTATCCATCCAGGTCTGCGGCCGGAAATCCTTCGACTCGCTGCCAACGCCCTCTTCACCCTGATACTTCAGGAATTCCACGACCGGTGTGACCCGGCGGTGGAAGGTTTCGGAAAACCGCCATCCCGCGAACAGGATGAGCGTTGAACACAACGGGACGAAGATCACCAGGAGCAGGAACAACTTTTTGCTGCGGCGCAGCGCCATCAGGCAGGCTACGACCCCCACCCCGACAATCGAACCCAGCCACCCTGCGCGCGATTCGGTCAGGAACAAGGGCGGAAGAAACACCAGCAAACTATATCCCGCCAGCAGGCGCAGAAAGATGCCCGTCTGGGGAATGAACAGCAACGCCGCGCAGAACGGCATCAGCATCTGCATCAAATGGGCAAAGTGATTCGGGCAGATATAGGTCGACGCCAAGCGACCGGGATAGTCGGCATACCGTTCCGTCCATAGGATCCTGTCCGGGCAACGGAAATAGATGATCAGGCCATACAGCGCCAGTCCCATCACGACAAAGATCAGGAAGCCCAACAGAAGCCGGTTGTCCTTGAACGTCGTCAGTTCCCCGCCCCATACGAGATAAGCCCCCACCACCCCGCCGATGAACAGCATCACCAGCTTTGACTCGAAAGGCACCGTTGCCTGGGGGATCATTGCTATTCCCCATAGGAGAAAAAGGATAAGCAATGCTCCGGCTGTTGGCTGTTGGCTATTAGCTCTTAGCTTCTCATTGCCATGCCCCATGCCAAATCTGTCCGCTGAAGCTTGAGCGAAGGAGGATGCTCTTTTCAGCAAGGCAATCGTAATTGCCGCATAGCTGAAAAGAAACAAAGGCGCCAGCAACCATGTCTTGTCCTCGCCCACCACGCCATAGAAGGTGAATGAGCACAATGTGATGATATACAAGAAAAGTACAGTCATGACCGAAATCCTAACACCTGATGCCCAACGCCCGTTCATAGATCCCTATGAGCTCTCCATAGTTGATGTCCGACGAAAACTTCTCGCTAAAATCCTTGTGAGCGGCAGCACTCATTGATGCCATCTCTTCGAGATGTTCAAACGCCCATAGGAGCGTGTTCGCCAGCGCATTTACATCGCCCATGGAAAAAAGCAAACCGGTTTTTCCTTCGTCAATCACATCCAGCATTCCTCCGTCATTGGAGGCAACAACAGGCGTTCCGCACGAAAATGCTTCCACAATCGTCATTGGAAACCCTTCGTACCAAACGGAGGGAAGCGCGAGAAACTGCGCGTTGCGCATTAAAGAAAGTACACTTCCCTTTGACTGTTTGCCGAGAAATGTGACAGAGGTCGTCAGACAGAGGTCGGCAGACAGCTTTTCGAGAGATTCGCGTTCGGGACCGTCTCCAGCGATAAGCAGCTGGGGCTGATGATCGTTAGCTATTGGCATTTCCCCGAAACGCGCCCACGCTTTTAGCAGTACATCGCACCCCTTTTCAGGGCTCAACCTTCCCACAAATATGCAGTACGGTTTATCCACCACAGAGGGCACAGAGTCATTGGAGGCTAATGGCTCTTTCATCGATGAATCGTCGATGAAGTTGGATTTCACCAAAATTTTATCCCCCGGAAGTCCCTCTTCCACCATTTTCCGTTTTTGAAACTCGGTCAGGGCAATGTAGGCCGTTACCTTTTTGGTCCAAGTTCCCCGCAGCTTGTGGACAAAAAGCATCAGCGTAACGACGAGCGACCCCGGCAACGATCCGCGATAACAGCGATACCGGATACCGGGCCACTTGAAGGATTTATTAACGCACAATTCGCATATACCAGATTTATTCTCGCTCAAAGCCGCAGAGTCGCAGAGGTTCTTATTTTCGTGACTCTTCGTGGTTCGAAACAAAAAAGCGTTTAAGCACAAGAGTCTATAGTTGTGGAGAGTTTGGACAACGGGAACTTTTTCCTTCGCGCAGGCCCAGTAGATCGACGGAGAGATCAGCGGAAAGGTGTTGTGGCAATGCACCACATCCGGCTTTTCACTTTGAAGTAGCTTCTGAAACTCTCGGTACGTCTGGTGGTTCCAGATAGTCCTAAGGGAAGCCTTTAGCAGTTGGCCAACAGCTATTAGCTTATTGCTAGAAGCCGCAATATCTTCATTACTCTTATAGTAAGGAACAACGATATTCCCTTGAATCTCAAGCATTTGCCGCTCCGCGGCAACCACCGCATCCTCGCCACCAGCATGCAGGTAATAGTTGTGAGCCTGAATGATTTTCACAGGACAAATTCCAGACTATTTCCCAAAGCCGATAGTTGTGTTTATAAGAGGAGAAAAGCGCCCTAACACACGGGTAAGGAGCTTTGTTAGCAAGATGAAATACACTCTGTCCTTGCTATATGGACCAGTAATTCTCTTCGGTGCTGGAATGCCAAGATATCGCGATATCCGGGCCACAACACTTGAATAATTTCCCGTAATGTCGATGAACTTAAAGTCAATTGTATTATGCGATTCCCAAAACAACTGAAAGGAATCCATAAGACCTAAGATCTCGGTTTCTTTGAGAGACGGCCACATTTTACCCGCCGACTTCAATACTGAATGCTTGTCGCGTATAGGACGAAAGATAATCGCACGCTCAATCAACAACTTCATATTGTCCTGTGCCGAAGCCGAAAGCACCACGTCGGGATTCACAGGAAAATGGGTCTTTAACACATAACCACCGCATTCCAACACACGCATGACACGGTCCTTGTCATTAATAAAATGATCAACATCCACGATTAGTGGACTCCTCCTGTACGGCTTAAAATTATTAAGGATTAAATCTATTAAAAGATGGGTTCCGGATCTCGGAAATGACGCAACGATAATATTGGGTCTGTAGTTCTCCTGTTGAGGCCTCAACCTCCCAGGAGGACAACAGGTTCTTCTATTGTAAGGAGGGAAAAAGCAGCCCAACTCGATATTCTTTTCTTTCATGCTTATATCTCGTTACAGAAAATCCCACATAAAGCATTCTACTGGGGAAACTAAAACCATATCTTCCATTCCGTCTCAACAATCTTGGAATTCTATTCGGAACCCAGCTTAGCTCGTTTTTTATGCCATAGGCCTGTAGGATGGAGTATCTCTCTATATACTCGTTCGCCCACTCCCTGAACATATATTGAATAACTGGATGGCGCATGGGTATAAAATTCCTTAAGCCACCGTCGAAACCCATTCAGCTTTGAAAAGGCTATACTCCCAAAGGGACTTCCTCTTAGAAAAGCATTCATATACCGCTGTTTCTCTCGAGCTCCGTCATCCGTCCAATTTAAGTTATCTCCGGTATCCGTAAACAGGGAGACAACTTCGTTGCAGACTCGAAAGCTACAATTAGTGCTATGTAATGAATTATACCAAACCATGTCCCCAACATTTTTCCAAGATGTATCAAAAAACACTCTTTTGGATTTCGTTACCGAAGATCGCTGAAAGGTGGCGGCAGTGAAGCCCGCACAGGTATATTTTGAAACGATCGGATACGGTTTAAGGCTACGACGATGGCATATATACATCCCATCACGATCGGTCACAATCATATCGGCCAGCACCACATCTGCCTTGGTATGCTTCGACATGAACGTTGCGATGGTTTGCAAAGCACCAGGCAGATACTGCTCATCGCAGTTCAAATGTGCAATCACATCCACCCCCTCCGGTGCGCACTTCCAACCCCGGTTGATAGCATCGTACATGCCTCCGTCAGCTTCGCTAACAAAGGTCAATTGATAGTTCATGGTTGGTGGTTTTTGGGCAACATGCTCTGCCAACCATTCCGGAGTGCCATCTGATGACAGGGCGTCCTGAATATGGTGATGCACCTCGATACACCCTGCTCCACCCTCTCGATCTTCCGACGCCTGATCGGCCACGGAAGCGACACACAACTTAAGCCATTCCAGTTGGTTATAACTGGGAGTAACAATCCAAAATTTCATAATCAAGACTCAAGAATTCCCTTATCTGCAAGAATCTCACTCATACGCATTCGCCTATACCTAACTAACACTCGCTATTGACTAGACTCAACAAAGTGATCCCATACCCTTCTGCTCTAGTATCGAATATCAACGGATAACACTAGCGTTGGCATATATTTTCTATGCAAGCCGCTTCCCGATGTGGATGTGTTACCGTGTACAACTATGAATAAAGGGACGTGCACCTAGCTCCATAGCCAACCCTGTCTCTGCCAAAAGCAATCAAACCCACCGAATGGTCCCCGACAATAATGCAACAAGACTGCATCTTCGCGACTACTATCTTATCATTAGCGATGTCAGGACATACATAAGTTTCATTGACTGACCTTTGCATAGATTTGATTACATTCCTGCAATAGGACTTTGCAATCTTCAACATCAAACAACGCAAGTGTTTTCTCCTTACATGCTTTCTTTTCAGTCGTTGGTATAGATACCGTCAGTTCATTTTTATGGGCCGGTAAGTTGGATATCTTTTTGAAAATGTCTTTATCGGCACTTTCACTATTCCTATAGACATGAAAGGCCGTCGAAAATTGTCGGTTAACATCTTCGATGATCGCACCATAATCTGTAGTAGCGATTTTAAAGGGTGCAACCACTATCCTATCAAGGAAGGGTACCAAGGGCTTGTAAAAATCAAGATATAACCTCAAACACGTGTCTGCCCCAAGCTCCGGCTCCCTCATCAACAGCGAAGCTGCGGCATCTAACGGATCCCGGATGAGGACAATAACCGGAATGCCCTTTTTTACCGAAAGAATTACCTGCCCGGCCAAATGCATGTGATGGGCAATATTTAGGCATTTCCCCTGTGCCTCTTCGAATGCAAGAACCGCAAAAGTATTTGCACAGCGTGGATATCCCTCAATACAAACATCTGTTTCCGGCCCGACGATCAAACGGCGCTTTTCACCACGGACAAATAGTTTTAACAACTTAAACCCGAAAGCAGTTCGCCCAATAGCTGATCGCAATAAAAACCGACACGCCCTTATCTTCATAATACCCCTCAAGTTACCAACAATATCTACAGCTATATTCCATTCTCAAACCATGTCCATTTGGAAATCTTCACCTATCCTAGCGCCCACGAAAATCATGATCTAACTCAGTCCACCTAACTTTACACAGTCGAAAAGAGTTAGGCAGTTAGGTGCGAACTAATTATGGCAACTCAACAGTAGGTAAAGCTCTAACTAATCGGGCAGGATTACCAGCCCACACCTCATCTGCGGGAACATCTTTTGCTACCACGGATGCTGCTCCGATAATTGCGCGATCACCGATAGAGACCCCTTTGAGAATGATTGCATTCGCTCCAATAAACACATCGTCACCAATCAACACCGGAAACGAGCGGACATTTTGCTGATCCATACCGCCGCTACGACGATGATCTGGATCGACTGAATGGAAATCATGGTCGTAGATTCGAACATTTCCACCCAACTTAACGTGTTTCCCGATACGAATATGAGATCGGGCTGATATGACAACGCCTGATCCTCCAGAATAGTCACCGATCTCAATGATTCCATCCCCCATCGTTTGCAGTATGCAACGATGACCAAGCCCGACGAGATTACAATTAAAGGCCGATACCAAAGTCACTTGCCTTCCAAGGGAAATTGAACCGGAACGCCGTGCACGTATCTTGCAAATACCTTGGGCCTTGAATCCCCTCTCCACAAGGCAACCCTGCCACCACAAACTCATTCTCGTTAGATAGGTTGACCATATTCCGTTTATTCGAATGGTTATCAGATCCCACCCGGAAACGATCCAGTTTCGCCAAGTCCGCTTCAGCGCCTTATCCCTCATCAAGAATATCCTTGTATGCCTTCACACTCAGTTCCGCCACTCGCTCAGGCCGGTTATCATTGCTGCGGTCCTTGGCTGTTAGCCCTAAACGGATCGCCAAATTTCGATCATCCAAGATCCGTTTGATTTTCTCGGCCAATATCTCGACATTACCATAGGGGACCAACAAACCCGACTCCCCGTCTTCAAACATGGATGCAACACCTCCCATATCATAGGCAACGCATGGAGTACCTGCGCACAAAGCTTCGGCCAAGGTGTTGGGGCTGTTTTCATTCTGCGACGTCATGGCAAACACTGATGCCTTGGCATGCAATTCAGCTATGGCCGGAGCAGGAAGAAACCCATGAAAGGTGATGCAGTCAAGAATACCCAGCGACCTAGCAACCTCGACCAGATGCATTCTTCGTTTCTCCGACCCACTACCCACCACTTCCAGAACGATGGAAGGGATGGTCTCCTTAAGTATTGCCACCGCTCTCAAGAGATCCTCGAGTCCTTTTCTTTCATCGTACCCGCCTACGTGCAGTACGCAAAAATCATTAGTAGGGCTACGTTCCACCTCAAAGAAACAAGGATTCATGGCCTCGGGCATGTGGAACATCCGGGCCGAGGGATTCACCTTGCCAATGAATCCCTTGTCATAGTGCGTGCGACACATGAAGTTGTGTCCAGTCCTGATCGTTTCAACTTCGATCGGGGCAACTAGGCGATAACGTCTACATGGATTGGTGCGCAGATAGTCACTGATGATGCCCTGAATGGATACAACCGAAGGATATCCCGAAGTTACAGCTGTGAGGCCATACGCATTCTCGGTACCATGACCATGCACAATGTCGGGATTGATGCTCTGAAGACAGTTTGTAAGCTTCTTCCGGCGCAACCAAAAGTGCGATGCTGCATCCATGTCCCACAGCGCCGCCCATCCACGATCCGTAAATGGTATGGCATCGCGGATTACATGAACAGTGTAGCCCTCGAAAACAACCTGCTGTGACCTTCGAACCCGGGAAGAATAGGTCACTACATGCAGATCAATGTCGGGACGTTGCGCCAACGCCCTCGCCCAGTTCACGATCCAGCTACAGGGATGTCCATTTACAGGCCGGGTTGTTGCAATCCCATGAACGCTGAGCAGGCCGATCGGGAACGGCGACAACCAAACCACTCGCATCTTACGTTTCATTAGCGACTTTCTTTGTATCCAAATCATCGGGATACCAGACCAAGGCAAGGACAATCCAATAGCCAAGGAAAACATCCCTATACAACTGATCACGCAATGTTTCCACCAAGACATAGGTGACCATTCCGGAAATGAACAAAATCGCTAGTGCCTGCTTCTCAAAGGTCTTGTAGCGCTTTTGGAAAAGGAACCGTCCCAGCCGGAAACAGGGATAAATGTGAAGCCCATAAAACACAAGGAAACCGAGCCAACCGAGTTCTCCCCATATCGCACAAACACCATTAATAGTGGATTGAGTAATGCTACGCCCCCTCATAGCCATCTCTCCACTGAAGGTCAGGTACAGATCGTGAATATATTTGGCGGCCATCCAGTTATCCCACCGCTGAAAACCAATGGAGCTGGAAAACATGCCCGGCCCTGCGCCAATCGCCGGAACCTGCATATCATCCCTAGCATCCACAATTACACGTTTGTAGACCTCAACCGTCGTGCCTTCCTTGAAATGCTCATAACGCAACTCAAGATTATCCAGCTTCAACGCCTCGAAGGCCCTTAACGATTCGGGCAAATCTATATTCTGGACCGCTATAAAACCAAAAACGATTGCTGCAACAATCGAAGAGGCAAGAACCACCCGTCGCGCCATGAAAAAACTGATGAGTACGGAAATCGCAAGCAACCCATAGGCATGTACTGTAAACGTGAGGACAAAATGGATAACAAACAAAACCAACAATATCAGGTACTTGACCCGGTCAGCATGTTTTCTTGATCCCAAGAATAGATACAATGCCATGGGAATCAACCCGCAATAAAGATATGCCATAACGGTTTGGTCGCCGATCAGCCCCACAGCCAAGTCTTCGTGTAGAATGAAAACATTTGGAAAAATGTGCAAACCGGCAAATCGAGTCAGGTCAACTAGGAAGTTGATGATGAAGAACACCGAAATAAACTTGATCACCTTGGAAACATCCCACTCCGTCCCTATGCGCAACGCATGCATGAATATAATGAAGAAAATGAGATAACTCATGAAAAAGTTGATGGCCAAAACCGGTCTGGCAAGATTGATCAACCAGGACATAGCAAAGACAATGAGCAGGCACCGCCATAACCACCATATCATTTTAGCATCGTTAAACATCCCCTTTACATCAGTCCGTGCAAAGATGTAGTTCATGGCAATGAACTGCGCGACCAGTATAAGGGCAAACACATCATCGCCATAACGCACCAAGAGATTGTTGCTAATATGGATGTTTACATACGTCATGATGGTTGCAGACAACCAGAACAACCATAAGGCGGTCGAAGGAGCGCCGATCATGGCGACCATAACGAAGACACCACACAGTACTATTCCTGCGAGCAGTGGGCTGGCGACAATGCTTCCGATCACGAAGAGGAGGAAGAACAGGAATACAAAAAAAATACTTCTAAGCGATTCGTTCAAGAAAAGCACTCCTTAATCTGTGGACAGGGATTGATATCCAAATCTTGAAAAAAACTGATGATAAGAGTGCTGTACATACTCGCACATTTCATCCGTAAAATAGGAATGCCAGTCACCAACAATACCTTTGCGACGGTGTGAAGAGGTATCCTCTTCGCCTTGGGAGCGCCCCCCGGACATCTGCTTAAACGTATTTGCCGCCACGGCTTCTTCCAACCTTGAGTCTGCAATGGAAAACCCGAATGTTGAAAAGATACGCCTCAACTCATGAACGGGCCGAGTGTGCAAATCCTCATATCTCACCCATGTCATACTCTTCCGCTTACCCATCCAATCATCGACAAACTGGTCATAGGAAAAAAAAGGATAAGTCAAAGTCGGTTGCTCTGTCTTCAGCCGGATGTAGTTGAACATGTTGTGCGCGATGGGTTGTTCCGGATCATAATGAATGTTTTCCATGACAGCTTTTGATGGGCGATGACTTGTTTCATGGAAGAAATATGAGACAAGCACATCACGCGGATCGCGTACAACCATAACTGGCATAAGGTAACGTCGATCAAATTGCACATGCCGTTTAACCACATTGCCGAAAGGGAGAAACAACTCATCATCACCCCTTAGTTTGATATCCAAAGCGGTTTTCAACATTTTAAGCAACCACGTCCCCCCGCACTTTGGATACTCCACTACGTGGATGACCTTCCCAATCCAATTGGCGTAGTAACCACACGCATCTACCAATTTTTCCTTCCGAGATAACTGTACGACATGATTCATAATAATTTTCCCTGCAAAAAATGAGGAATACAGGATTGTAACATTAGTTGGCTAGCCTGACCTTGAACTAATAAATTTCCCCAGAATATTAGCATCCCAAAAAATCGTCGCTAGCTTGATGGACCGTTCAATCTTGCACACCGTACAGGATGTACCTTGTGCAGACAAAGCCTCCACAATGCAGTGACTCAGTAGCCAATGATTCAAAAATAGTTGCCCATTCTAATTGCCTTTGTGACGTCAAGTCCAATTAATAATATTGCGATCACTGGCGACCGGCAAACATTTGAAATCACAGATGCATCGGAAAAACCCTGCACATTGAGTCTCATCACAAAGCACGATAAACAAGAAGCTTTCGAGCCTAGAATACGAATGGATCCTTTAGATTCATAAAACGAAGGTATTTTTCGTGACCCGCGCCAAAACTAACATGGACTACCCCAATACCGGCAAGCACTGCGAAGGCAGAAGAAAAGGTGTGCTTTCCGATCGTCTCATCAAGCTCAACAACCCGACCTGTTCCCGGAAATATTCCTCAAAAACAGATGGTCGTGACCAAGAATAAAGGTACCGGCAAGGTCTACTATTTCATCACAAACAACTTCCGACTTTCCGCCACCACAATCGCCTCCATCTACAAGCAACGCTAACAGATGGAACTGTCTGCAAATTGGTCAAACAGAACCTGATGATAAAAACCCTTCCGGGGATCTAAAAAACGTCCCGACGCAAATATGGGAGGCGATGATCTACTACCTACCGATCTCGCACCTCAAATTCATGAGCAAAACCGCCCTGAGCCCGACCGTCTTTGCCCGGCGCATGAAAGAGGCATGATGCAGAACTACTCTGACCAGATGGTTTTCATGCTTTGTAATTTTACCGGACAGTAATGATTGCGGATCATATCTTGCTCTTGACGAATCCAATCAATTCACCAGTCAAGCGATATGGCCCCAAAAGCAATGATTTCACCGCCAACCCGATACTGGGTCGCAATTCTTTTACAAAGCCAGTCGCCACCAATACGAGCACCACCGAAGCAATCGTGGCCAACGCGGCCCCTGAAATTCCGTAGCGGGGAATGAGCAGAAAATTCAAAATTACATTGATTATTCCACCCCAAACCTGACGTATTGGCAGATAACGTTGAAGGTTCTTAAGTAGAGCCCATTGACTAATCGAGGCATCAATCCCCCTGACCACCCCTTTCCATACCATGATTTGCAATGCACTTACGGCAGGCAGGTAAGCATCCCCATATAAAACCAGCACGATCTTCTTGGCAAACACCAGCAAGAACACCGTAATTGGCACGGCTGTCCAAATAACGATATCGAAGAATCTCCCAACAAAAGGACTATCAGGATCTGCCTCACATTTTTTGACCATGATAGGAAAAAGTGCAACGCCGATAACTGTTGGAACCATGCTGGCCATCTCTGTCAGCTTAGCAGAACTGGCATAGTAGCCTACATTTATAGTTTCCGAGAGGTAACGAAGCATCACCTGATCAACCCGCTGGTAAATAATTACAACAGAGCCGGTTAAAATGTACGGCAACGAATCCTTCAGAAGGGTTTTCCAAACAAAATGTGGACGGAAATCTATTGGAGGAAACCCCTTCTTAAGAAATAAAAATCCATTGCCGACAGCAATAAACACCGGTTCACAGGCGTTGATGAACAGAAGCAACCATATGGGTCCATTAAGCGCTATACATACAATCGTTAAAGATAAAGTTACAAGAGACTGACTAATTTCTATTATTGCAACACTTCCACCACGCAACTTAGCCTGATTAAAAATGTGGAAATTACGAAATGCAGTCGTCATTAATCGCAGGCAATAGATGGATAGAAACACTTTCTCCGTTTGCGACAGAATATTGGTTAGCCAAATTGTCAGCACCAATCCGAATACAATAATGATGGCACTCGTAAACGACAGTACAATGCCGCCTCCCAAGATGTGTTTGTCTTTCGAAGTATCTTTTGCAAGCTCTCGCAAGACAACTTGAGGAAGACCCAAAGAAACAAATACAAGAAATATAGTGCCGAGACTGATAATAAAACTATATGACCCGTAATCCTCCGGACCAAGGTACCTGGCGATAAGTAATCCCGTGATATAGGCAAGAAGGAGATTCAGCATGCGTCCACTCGTGAACAGCAATGCATGGCTAACTAGAGCTTTTTTCATTATGACCAGAAGGAATTAAAGGTGATATCAAGGCAGTCGTTTCATTGATTTCCAAGTTAAGCTGACTGCGAAGTCGGAAGTTTTTTCCCCGCAGCCACCGGCAAACAGTTGATTTCTAAACTTAGGCATCCACTACTAGTTAAATCGGAGCACGAAATACTGGACGAAGGGTTGACGGGAATGAAAAGGATCCATGCAATCCGAACAGAAGGCGTTGCACAGAACGCACCGGTTACTCACCGCAACCAATCGATGAAATGGTTCCCTTTAGCGCACCCTGTTGCATGTTGCCATGATATGAATGGCTTCTTGAACGGAAAACCTACACCTACGATGACATAGTCATTCTGCGAGTCTGACCTCGAATTGGAAAAAGTTTGGATAGCTCGTCGGTGTTATCGAGAACGTAATTTCACTGCCGCTTCCAGGAATCCAAACATATGGCTCTTCCCAACTACCTTGAGTAAGATTCGTACATGTAGCCACCCCGTATTCCCTGCCAAGAGCAGATTTCATGGACCAAGCCTCCCCCGGGGAGGAGGGCACCAGTGCAACAGAAAATACATCCGATGCGTCGAACGGATCCGTATCGGCAATATATTCATCTGCCGTGCTATACCCATCTCCATCCTGATCAGCCATCTCCCCGATTCCAAAATCGGAAGTAATGCCGTGACGGATAAGCCACATGTAGGGAGTTCCCGATGAGGTGCATGTCGTTTTTTCCATCACGCGCAGTGTCGCCTCAGCCATACGGTAGCCATTGGCAACCTGACTTGCGGCAGTGAAGTGAACTTTCACAGTATCCCAGTAAGAGAGATCCGAATTGTCCGTGTAAATCACTCTTTCGGGATTTTCGGATGCATATTGCATAAAAGCAAAATGCGGAACACTGTTGGTGAAGGACGGACCAAGCCCCTGAATGACAAACACCGAATTCGTTGTCCCGAAGGTGGATACCAGACTGGCGAACAGGTTGGTCATATCGTTATAATAGTTCGTGTTTGTTTTGTCGGCTTCGCCCTGCCCCCACCAGAACACATCGACCGGACCTGCCGCGTTTGTCGTGATGGCTTGCATATTTGTGTACGCAGCCACCATGTGCGGCCAGTTGGCTCCTGTCGTTTGGAATTCGGACAGGGGGGATCCGCCCTTGGAAAACTTCGTTATGTATACCGTGCCATATAACTTGGAGAGCCCATATCCACCGAACAGATCTGGTCCGAGAGCGGTCAGCCATCTTCGTCGCAATTTACCCGAGTTTCGGATCACATTGTTATCATAGAAGGAATTCCACACATTCGTAACACCGGAAATCAGTTCGGAAGGCCACGGTACTTGATATACCCCATCCGGGCCGACATAGGCATCTATATTGGACTGCCCCAAAACCATGGCATGGATGTTTTCGTTGAAGATCGAAGCACAAGCACTCCTAACCGCAAACACAAATGTTAAAGTCATAAATATTAAATATGTGATCAGCGCATTCTTTTTCATTAAATCTCTAGATTAAACAGTAGATTCCATTAACAATGGTTACCACATATTTAAAATGAGACAATAAAAAAGTAGACGCTACTATGAAATGATATTTTAGAGTCCTAGCTTTTAGCCATTAGCGGGACTGATTACCGTTGAATCCGTTGAAAGCGAGCGGAGTTCGCGGTTTTAAGTGTTAAGTTTTAGGAGTTATGCATAGCCATTAGCTGATAGCCTTTAGCAGTTGGGTTTTCTGAACCGAAGATCGCACACAGAGATACCGGAAGCTGTTAGCTAACGGTGGTTGGCTGATAGCTTCATTTGCGCGGGCTGCCGCCCGCGGTCGATTGCCGTTTCTCCGGCAAAACCGTCCCAGTTTGGTGCATGGAACACGCGGATTTCATATGACTGGCGCACCCTTCGGACAGTCCGAATGCGTACAAATAAGATGGAACCACAACCCCGCCCCGAAAACCAACCAGTTTGTTCAGAAAATTTTGAACAATGCAGGGTTTACAAGGGAAAATACAGACTCTGACTATGGGCCGGTGGCTGTTAGATGTTAGCTGGTGGTAATTAGCTGATGGCTGTTAGCTGGTGGCTATTAGCTTCGGGCTAAAGGCTATGAGCTATTAGTTAATAGTTATTGGTTAACATCTTTCTCAACAGCTCGAATATAGGATGACAAGCATCTGCTAACCGATGCGGCCTGATCCCTTAAAACAGTAAACGAGCCAGAATCAAGATATGCGAGCCGGTGGGATAAATGAATAAAGTATGTCGCCTCATTGGCCGACCCCAGCGCCATATCAAGAAAGCGAACGAAATCCTTTTTTGTCCTCCGTCCTGCCCCCTCCGCTAAGTTGGCAGCTACAGAATACGCAGCCCGGCGGACCTGTGAAGTCAGTGCATATTTTTCGTCGGACGGGAAACTGGCTGTACGCCGATACACCTCGACAGCAAAATCGTCTGCCAAGGCCCAGGCTTTAATTTTTGTATAGTCACGCATTGTGAATCAGCTGGCTCATGTCTATTGGCTATTGGCTATTGGCTATTGGCTATTGGCTAAAAACTATATGCCAAAAGCCATTCGCTAATCGCTTTTAATATATGAATCTCCGAACTATAAACGCACCAACAACCCTTGATAATCTGAGTCATGCCATTCTTCTCCGGCACTCCGGCGGTGAATCTTGCGTTCCAGATGATCCAGATAATCCGAATCCTGGATGAGAAGGCTGAGTAAAACCTGAACTTCCTTCTCTATACTACGGCAATGCTGACCAGCCATACGCTCAAGATGTTTATGCAATTCATCTTCAATTTCAATTTCTCGACATATCATTTTAGTTACTTCCCTTCTCTGCTGGCTCTGCGTGAACTCTTCTTCCGTTTTTTATCTCACACAGAGTCAACAGAGATAACAGAGGTCTTCTTCTCGGCTGACTCTGCTGGCTCTGCGTGAACCTTTCTTCCGTATTTTTATCTCACACAGTCTTCGACTCTGAGGGAAGAGCCATCAGGCTCAGACTCGAACGAGAGAAAACAGAGACACGAAGTGAGGCTGGCTCGGGTGGCTCTGCGAGATGTCTATTTCTTTACCCTCCGAGTAATCAAAACACCGACACCGAACATGCTGATAAGCGCGATGACGGCGGGTTCGGGGATGGCTTTCACCGTTCCGTTGACGACCAAATCATTTCCCGAGAGATTGCGGATGCCGGAGGATGTCGCCCCGCTGCTGTTCCAGCCATAGATCCGGAAGGTGACCGCCGCGAGACCCTGGTATTGCGATCCACTCAAATCGATGGGAGCGCCCCACCCGCTTGCATCGGTATCCCATCCACCCGTGACGCCCTGCAAACCGGTTAAAGACGCAATCTCATTCCCCGCCAGAAATCCATCCACGTCGGACATGAGTGCAATGTTGTCCGGCCCGCTGTCACCCGATTCCCCGTTCATTTCGATGGAGGCCAAATCGAACTGGTATCCGGCCGAAGCCGCAACGGTGAATTCGATGTAGTGGCTGGAAACAATGGCATCGCCGAGCGAGGTCTGGTGCGTGCCTGCCAAAAACCTGAATCCATACGTATTGGCCGTGGATGAGGGCCCATCGAAGCCCAGCGCCAGCGCACCGCCCGAGATATTTACGCCTAGCTCCGTTGCATTTTTCGTATAGGGAAAGGCCGCGTCATCAATTCCGGAACCGCCGGACACATCGACTCCATTCACGTCCCAACCCGCGAGGAGGTCCGCATACAGCACCGGTGACGAAAGCAATGCCACCAACAGAATAACAGCGAGAAAAATCCGTTTACCAAGCATTCCTACCCCCTACTCCGGCACCACGCGGTAAAACGCGGCGGCATTGGTGATTTCAACGGTCCAGTTTGTACTGGATGAAAACGGCGACGATATAGCGGCCCAGCCATTGGAATCGGCCAGACTCCCAATACGCTGCAACACATAGTTGGTGGTTGATGCTCCATCGAATTCGACCATAAGCGAAGCCATCCCATTCGTATGTTCCACCGAAAGCACGGGTATGCCTGTTCCCGATACGGCGACAACGTTTCCATATACCATCAGGTCATCACCGGTCAGATTGCGAATATAAGTCGGACTGCTGCCGGAGGTGCTGTTCCAGCCGTAGATACGGAACGTTATGCTGCCGCTCAGATTTTGATACGTTGACGCCGAAAGGTCAATGGGTCCTCCAAAACCGCTTTCGTCGGTATCGAATCCGCCCGTATCGTTGGCCGGGTATGCAGATGCAATTTCCTCGCCGGCTGAAAATCCATCGAGACTGGTCATGAGGACGATGTTCGAGCAACCGCCAGCGGTTCCCTGCCCCACCATCTCGACCGACTCCAGGTTGAGTTGATAACCCCGGTCAACGGTGATGGAAAATTCGAGATAGTGTTCTGCTGCCAGGGCTCCGTCCAAGGAGTTGGTCTCCCCGGCTCCGGGAATCTTGAATCCGTATTGCCCGACAGTCGTGCTTGGAGTCACTCCGGGGCCCAGAGCGAGCGCGGCGTCTACATGGGAAACGCCGGATGTCGTAGCGCTGAAGGTGTACGGGGCCCCATTGGTCTCAATGCCTATCCCCGCCGCTACATCAACACCTGCCACATCCCAACCGGCCACAACCACTCCCTCCACATTGCCCGCCAGACCTGCCGCGGCAAACATACAACCCACTACATGTCGCACCTTTTTCATCATCTACCTCCCTTGATATTTTATTGGTGAAACATTAAAGAGGTTAGCAGAGCCTTCTTGTGTTTTTTATTACATACTTACTCTTATTTTAGTATTTTTTACCATGCTTTGATTATATGATTACTTTTTTCACATACATTAACCTCCCGAGGACAACAAAGCGATAAGGCAGGAGGCGATCATTTTCACAACCAGTCGCAAAGTTTCCTTAGAGCAAGGGCGGCTGTTCATGAACAGCACCGTTTATTCTTTAACAAAAACGCTCTATCTCCTTCCTGCTGCGAAGCCGGTCCCTCAAAGCGGAGCGATGGTAAAAGAATCCTTTCCGTCTGAATAAAGCGACGAGGGCCCCGGCTGGAATGCGCGTCGTTTTGCGTCTACGTTAAAGGCGCACCTGAGATGCGCCATGATCAAAAAAAAAAAAAAGCTTCCCGAGATTAATCGGGAAGCCTTTGCATATTTCCAATAATGGAGGCGTTATGTCGTGTAGCGGGCGAGGAAATCCTGGTAGGCACGGGCAATCCCTTCGCGCATATCGACCTGCGGCTTCCAGCCCATCGCCATCAGGCGGGAGGAGTCCATCAGCTTGCGGGGCGTGCCATCAGGCTTGGAGGCGTCCCATTCGATTTCGCCCTCGTAACCAACGACCTCCTGAACGGTTTCAGCCAATTCCTTGATGGTGATTTCCCTGCCGGAACCCACATTGACGTGCGCCTGTACCGTGCCGGATTCATCCTCGAAGGCCATATCGGAATAGTCCACGCTTTCGAGCAAAAAGACGCAGGCTTCGGCGAGGTCGTCGCTGTAGAGGAATTCCCGAAGCGGTGAACCGCTGCCCCAGCAGGTGAGATTCGTTGATGGTTCCTCCTTCGCCAAGGCTCCGGCGGACAAGTGCTGGTTGATGATTGTTTGGGTCACGCCCGATTGGATTAGCCAATCGATAAGTTGTTGATTGCCGGGTTGCTGGATTGACGATCCTTCCTCCCCCGACAACGGACAACTGCCATTCAACAACTCGCGCTTGTAGATGCGGGCGAGCTCGGCGAAGTCTGCTTGTTCAAGTGCCTTGGCCAGATGCATCCGGCGGATGAAGGCGGGCAGGACGTGGGAGTTTCGGGGGTGGTAGTTGTCGCCGGGGCCGTACATGTTGGTGGGCATGGCGGAGATGAAGTTGGTACCGTACTGGCGGTTGTAGGCATCGCAGAGCCGGATGCCGGCAATCTTGGCGATGGCGTACGGCTCGTTGGTCGGCTCCAACGGCCCGGTAAGCAGGTGCTCCTCCTTCAGCGGCTGCGGCGCCAGCTTGGGATAGATGCAACTGGAGCCGAGGAACAGCAGTTTCTTTACGCCGTGTTTGTAGGCCGCGTGGATCACATTGGCCTCGATCATCAGGTTTTCATAGAGAAACTGCGCGCGGTAGGTGCTGTTGGCCACAATACCCCCCACCTTGGCTGCAACGAGGACGACATATTCCGGCTTTTCGGCCGCGAAAAAATCATCAACCGCCTGCTGGTTGGTCAGATCCAGTTCGTCACGCGACCGGCCGATCAGGTTGGTGTAGCCATGCCGCTCGAGCGCGCGCCAGATGCCGGACCCGACCAAGCCCCGGTGACCAGCGATGTAGATCCGCGCATTGCGCGGCAGGCGCGGAGCGCCTGGAGTTGTTGGTTGTTGATTGCTGGTTGCTGAATCCACTTGAAAGCTCCTTGTTGTCAGGGTGAAAGTTGCTGGTTGTTGGGATTATGCGTTCGGCACACCTTCGGAAGCGCAACGTTTAAGATAGGCAATGTAGCCGTTGAGAACTTTCCAAACATTCTCCAGTAGTCCCCTCATTTCCGTGTATTCATCCTGAGATAAATAATCCTCATCCAACGCAGCATTCAGATGATCCAGTGTTTCAGTCAGCGAACCACGTGCTGTTCTGCAGAACTGAATGTTTTCTTGATGGTGATGGCGACCATAACCTTCTGCAATGTTCGCGCTTACTGAACGGGATGACCGGACAATCTGGTCCTTCAAGCGGTACTCCTCTGCGCGAGGAAGGGTTTTGCAGAATCGAGACACATCCTTGCGGAGTTGCCTTGCCTGCTTGTAGCACTCCAGTTCTTCAAAGGTTTTCATGGAGCAACCCCCTATCAACTATCAACAAAACAACGAGCAACTAGAATCCTACCTCGTAGGATTCGCCATCCAGCAGGCGCAGATCGCCGTCGGTCATGATCTGGACGAGCTGCTCGAACTTGACCTTGGGCTCCCAGCCGAGTTGGCGCTTGGCTTTGGCGGGGTTGCCGAGGAGCTGTTCGACTTCGCAGGGGCGGTAGTAGCGTTCATCCATGCGAACGACAATATCGCCGGTGGCCTTGTTTTTTCCGACCTCATCAACGCCCTCTCCTTCCCACGCGATTTCGATCCCGACGTGTCCGAAGGATTTTTCGATGAACTCGCGGACGGTATGCATTTCGTTCGTGGCGACCACATAGTCGTCGGGCGTGTCCTGCTGAAGCATCATCCACATCATTTCGACATAGTCCGGGGCGAAACCCCAGTCGCGCAGGGCGTTGATGTTACCCATGTAGAGACATTGCTGCAGGCCGCGCGAAATACGGGCGACGGCCATGGTAATCTTGCGGGTTACAAAGGTTTCGCCGCGGCGCGGGGATTCGTGGTTGAAGAGAATGCCGTTGCTGGCATGAAGGCCGTAGGACTCGCGGTAGTTTTTGACGATCCAGAAACCGTATTGCTTGGCGACGGCATAGGGCGAGCGCGGATAGAACGGCGTGGTTTCGGTTTGCGGAACTTCCATCACCTTGCCGTACAGTTCGGAGGTGGAGGCCTGATAGAAGCGGCTGTCAATGCCGGTTTCCCGAATGGCATCGAGCAGACGCAACACGCCGATGGCATCGGCTTCGGCGGTGTATTCCGGCACCTCGAAAGAAACCTGCACATGCGACTGCGCGGCCAGGTTGTAGATTTCCGCTGGCTGGATCTTTTCCACCAGGCGATTCAGATTGCTCGAATCGGTCAGGTCTCCATAGTGCAGGAACATCTTGACGCCGCTCTCGTGCCGGTCCTTGTAGAGGTGATCGATGCGATCCGTGTTGAACGAACTCGCACGCCGGATAATGCCGTGCACTTCGTAGCCCTTCTCCAACAACAATTCCGTCAAATAGGAACCGTCCTGTCCCGTAATGCCTGTAATCAATGCTTTTTTCATTGTCGCTCCTTCATTCCGATTAAGAGTTCAAGCTCCATCACCGCATGATGCGCCGCGGCATTTTCCATATCCCAGCCGTTCGCCGGCAGACCGGCCTTCCCGTATGGGCTTCCACCATGATTCGTTTTCCAGGTACCACTCGATGGTCCGGCGTATACCTGCGTCAAATGTTTCATGAGCCTTCCAGCCCAGTTCCGTTTCAATTTTCGTGGCGTCGATGGCGTAACGCTTGTCGTGTCCCGGGCGGTCGGCGACGAAACAGATCAAATCCTTATAGGATTTGATCTGTTTCTTTGGTTGATGGTTGTTGGTTGATGGTTGATTTGGTATTCTCCCATCATTTGACAACGCACACTCATCATTCCCGGGCGTTAACGGCCGGAGCTCGTCCAATACATCGCAGATGGTTTCAACGATTTCGAGATTGGTGCGTTCATTGCGGCCGCCGATGTTGTAGGTCTCACCCGGCCGCCCCTTTTCCATCACCTCAACCAGAGCACGGGCGTGATCTTCGACATAGAGCCAGTCGCGGATGTTATCGCCCTTGCCGTAAACAGGCAGCGGCTTCCCGTCCAGCGCATTCAGAATGACGAGAGGAATCAGTTTTTCCGGAAACTGGCGCGGACCATAGTTATTCGAGCAGTTCGTGATAATTACAGGTAAACCGTAGGTGTGGTACCATGCCATCACCAGATGATCACTCGCAGCCTTGCTCGCCGAATAAGGGGAACGCGGAGCGTAAGCCGTAGTTTCCTTGAATAATCCTTCGGCGCCGAGCGAACCATAAACCTCATCCGTCGAGATGTGGAGGAAGCGGAAGTCTTCGCGGTTTGGGGTTTGGAGTTTGGAGTCTGCTACTTTTCCCGGCAGGCTGTTCCAATACTGTCGCGCACATTCCAGCAGGGTGTAGGTGCCGACGATATTGGTTTCGATGAAAGCGGCGGGGCCGTCGATCGACCGGTCAACGTGCGACTCCGCAGCAAGGTGCATCACAGCATCCGGCTTAAAATCGGAAAACAGCTCACCGATCGTCGCTTTGTCGCACACATCTGCCTTTTCAAAGCGATAAAGCGGGTTGTCTTCGATTTCCTTCAAAGACTCCGGCACGCCGGCATAGGTCAGCTTGTCAACATTCAGTACCTGATATTCAAGGGTACGCACCAAATGAAGGCATATCGCCGTCCCGATAAAACCGGCCCCGCCTGTTACGATGATCTTTTTCATCTGCTGTGCCTAGCGTTTCGTTCCTGGTGCCTGATCCGGAGTGCCTAACGAATTCGGCCCGGCGTGTATAAGCTATACTGCCGAGTAGGTCCGCACCCCGTTTCCCAACCTCCCATATCCTTGAAGCACGCTATCTTCATGCATTCCAGCACCGGTTCCATGCACTGGATATATAACTACGGACAAAGGACTACGCACTAGCCCCAGGTCCTAGGCACTAAGAAACAATGCCACGGTCCTTGAGGTCGTCGATGATCATGCCGGCGGCCTCTTCCGGTGCGACATTTTCTGTCTGGAGAACGATTTCAGCATCCTGCGGCGCTTCGTACGGATCACTCACACCGGTAAACTGCTGGATCTCGCCGGAACGGGCTTTTTTGTATAGCCCCTTCGGATCGCGCTGCTCGCAGACCTCGATCGGCGTATCGACAAACACCTCGATGAAAGAATCATCGCCAATGACTTCACGCGCCGCGGAACGATCGGAGATATAGGGGGAAATAAAGGACGTGATCACAATCACACCGGCGTCATTCATCAGCGCCGCGACTTCGGCGATTCGACGGATGTTTTCCTTGCGGTCCTCCATGGAGAATCCGAGATCGCGGTTCAAGCCGTGGCGCACATTATCGCCATCAAGGATGTAGCAGAGATGCCCCTGCGCGATCAGCTCTTTTTCCAGCTTCTGGGCAATGGTTGACTTGCCGGATCCACTCAACCCGGTCAGCCAGATCGTGGACCCCTTCTGTCCGAGAAGGTTCTGCCGGTCTTCGGCGCTGACCAGACTGTCGCTCCTGACAATATTCTGGCTCACCGGAGCCTTTTTATGTCCGGGCTTGGAAACAATACGGTCAACGATCATGCCGGCGCCCACCGTAATATTGCTCAACCGGTCCACGATAATGAACGCTCCCGTTGCGCGGTTGCGTTCGTAGGGATCGAAGGCGATTGGCCGGTGCAACGTAATGTGGCAGCGTCCGATTTCATTGAGCTGCAAGGCATCGACCTTTTCCGTTTCCAGCGTATTCTTGTCGCGCTTCATGGTATTGACATCGACGCGGTAGCGAACGTCTGTCAGCACGCCCGGCACCATCGAGGAGGTGTGCTTGACGAGGTAGCTTCTACCCGACTGCGCGGCGTCTTCGTGCATCCAGACCACCATGGCTTCAAACTCGTTGCCAATGTGCGGAATGTTATTTACGGGCACAAGCATGTTGCCGCGCGAAACATCGATTTCATCTTCGAGGGTGACGGTGATCGCCTGCGGCGCGAACGCCTCTTCGATTTCGCCGTCGGGGCCATAAATCGCCTTGATTTTCGACTGCTGGCGCGATGGCAGGCTGGCCACCTCGTCGCCCTTGCGGATCACACCGGAGGCCAGCGTTCCGCTGAACCCGCGGAAATCTAGATTCGGGCGCAGGACATACTGCACCGGCAGGCGCATATCGATCAGGTTGCGATCAGTGGAAATGTTCACGCTTTCCATATGGTGGAGGAAGGTCGGCCCATCGTACCACGCCAGATTTTCGCTGTGCGTAACCACGTTGTCGCCCTTGAGGGCGGACATCGGGATAAAGTGGATGTCGGAAAAGTTCAGTCGGGAGACAAACGCGTTGTAGTCTTCCTTGATTTTGTCGTAGACCTCTTCGGACCAGTCGACCAGATCCATCTTGTTGACGGCCACCACCACGTGCTTGATCCCCAGCAGTGAGCAGATGAAGCTGTGCCGCTTGGTCTGGGTGATCACGCCGTAGCGCGCGTCGATCAGGATAACCGCCAGATTGCAGGTCGATGCGCCGGTGGCCATATTGCGGGTGTACTGCTCGTGGCCGGGACAGTCGGCAATGATGAACTTGCGCTTATCGGTCGAGAAATAGCGGTAGGCCACATCAATGGTGATGCCCTGTTCGCGTTCGGCCTTCAAACCGTCGGTCAAAAGGGCCGGATCGAAATCCTCGCCGGTGGTGCCATAGACCTTGGAATCCTTGGCGACTTTTTCCAGCTGATCTTCGTAGATCATGTGGGTGTCGTACAACAGGCGACCGATCAAGGTCGACTTTCCATCGTCCACGGAACCGCAGGTCAACAGCCGCAGCAGGTCCTTCGTTTCATGCCGATTGAGGTATTCGCTGATATCCGAACGGATCAGCTCTTCTTCTTGGATTTTGTAGGTGTTGTCACTCATTCTATTCGCTCCGTTTAAATCGTTAAATCGCTTTGCTCGTTAAAACCGTTAAATCGCGTTGCTCGTTAAAGTCGTTGAAATCGTTGAATGCGTTAAACCCGCATGAGGAGAGGAACCAGCATCATGAGTACTACTTGCGCCCCCGTCTTCCAATTACTCGTTTTCTGCAGGTGCTTGATCAAGCCCCAGCAAAGCTGCGACTCCCGAACACACAGATTATAAGCCTCATTGAATTGCTCATGGGTTATATATTTCTGGTCCAGAGCAAGGTAAAGCATGCTTCGAACCTCTCCGACAGAACCTCGGGCAATAAATAAAAACTTTGCATAATCTTTGTTACTCCCGCGCTCAAATCCCTCGGAAATATTGTTCATTACAGAAACCGCTGCCCGTTGAATCTGGTCCTTGAACCCATAGTCTCTTGAAATTCCGGAGTCCCCACCAAGCGCATAAACCAAGTTGGACAATTCACGCGCTACCTTCCATGCATCCAATTCCTCAAACCGCTCCACTTTCATGACAAACCCACGACTTCAACCTTTAACGGTTTAAACGCTTCAACGCGGCTACTTTTTAGCCGGCGGCTAAAAGTAGCCATCCTTCTTCTTATCTTCCATCGAGGAGTTGTCGCCATCGATCACGCGGCCCTGGCGTTCAGAGGTGGTGGTAAGCAACATTTCCTGCACGATTTCCTCGACGGTTTCGGCATTGGATTCGACGGCGCCGGTCAGCGGATAGCATCCCAAGGTGCGGAAGCGCACCTTTTTCTGCATGGGAGTTTCCCCCTCCTTGAGCTGCATGCGGTCGTCGTCGAGCATGATCAACACGCCATCGCGCTCCACCACCGGGCGTTCGGCTGCATAGTACAGCGGAACGATCGGAATATCTTCGCGCAGCAGATAGAGCCAGATGTCGAGCTCGGTCCAGTTCGAGAGCGGAAAGACGCGGATGGATTCGCCCTTGTTTATTTTGGCGTTGTAGAGGTTCCAAAGCTCGGGGCGCTGGTTTTTCGGATCCCACTGATGATATTCGTTGCGGAAGCTGTAGACGCGCTCCTTGGCGCGACTCTTTTCCTCATCGCGGCGAGCACCACCGAAGGCGGCATCGAACTTATAGTGATCCAACGCCTGCTTGAGTGCATCGGTCTTCATGATCTGGGTGTGCTTCTCAGATCCATGGGAAAACGGACCGACCTGATCCTTGCCCTCCGGGTTGATCCAGACCTTGATATCCACCTCGTACTTTTCAGCCATCAACGTACGGAACTTGTACATTTCCTGAAACTTCCACTGGGTATCGACGTGCATCAGCGGAAACGGAATCTTACCGGGCGCAAAAGCCTTATGGGCCAGATGCAGCATTACCGAAGAGTCTTTGCCAATGGAATAGAGCATGACCGGATTATCGAATTCGGCCGCCACCTCCCGGATAATGTGGATGCTTTCCGCCTCCAACTGCTTCAAATGTGATAAATTGTAACTATTCATATTTCCCTCCGAATTCGTCGTATTTCGATAAAGGTTAGTATTCCTATAACGTCTCAGCTATATTGTCTATAATATATACACCATTTATTCATGCAATCCACTTACCACAAAGTAAGGGTTTAGTAGGTTTTCCTTGTTGTAGCTCAATGGGCTTGGCGCCTGGCGCGTGGCGGGATCGTCATTTTCGCCACAACCATTATAGGCCGAAACCGCAAGGTTTTTATCGTATTGATAAACCGCCCCTCCTGCCGCAACCACAACCGCATGGGCCGCAGCGGTATCCCACTCCATGGTTGGCGCGATGCGTGGATAGATGTCGGCCACGCCCTCGGCGACCATGCACAGCTTCAAGGAGCTGCCCTTTGAAACCAGTTCCGCCTTCCCATGCATGGCTTCCAAGTCGGCAATAAACTGCCGGGTTTCATCGTTGCAGTGCGATTTCGACGCCACAATCTTAAGCGGTGTGCCGGGCGCACCGGACACAGAGCATTTTCCGGCCGATGCCAAAATTTCTTCAACGGATTTTCCAGCGCATTCCTCCGCCTTCCAGGCACCCTGCTCCATACCCCATGCGCTCTGCGCAGAACCCACGTAGAGGGTGTGGCTTACCGGCACATACACCACCCCGGCAACCGGTTGCCCATTTTCAATCAAGGCGATATTGACCGTGAATTCGCCGTTTTTCTTGATGAACTCCTTGGTTCCGTCAAGCGGATCAACCAGCCAGTATGTTCCCCAATCCTTACGTTCACCGTATGCGACTTTCGCACTTTCCTCGGAGAGCACCGGATGCGGTGTCTTTTCCAGCACCTGAACGATGATGTTGTGCGCGGCCTTGTCGGCTGTCGTCAGCGGTGATTCATCGGCTTTGAATTCCACTTCGAAATCCTGTTCATAGATATCAAGAATGGCTTCCCCCGCGTCCAGCGCGGCTTGAATGGCGAGTCTAATCATGGTCTATATGTCCTTTCCCAAGTGAGCCGTTCCATCAGAACGGCCAGATTAATGGTGCGAGTAGAATGGCAATCACACCGAACAGAATATTGAGGGGTATACCGATACGCAGATAATCGCTGAAACGATATCCGCCAGGGCCATACACCATTAGATTGGTCTGGTATCCGATTGGCGTGGCAAAGCTGGCCGACGCGGCTACCATAATGCAGGTAACAAACGGCAAGGGACTCACCCCAAGCCGTTCCGCCGAACTCATGGCAATTGGAAAGACGATCGCAGCGGCGGCGTTGTTCGTAATGATCTCGGTAAAAAACGTCGTTGCGAGATAAACCATGACCAGTGCCAGATGGGGCTGATCCTTCACGATCCCAAGCATCAATCCCGCAATCGCGGAGGCCGCTCCGGTTTGCTGCAGGGCAACACCCAATCCCAAGGCGGCGGCGATAACGATCAGAACATTCCATTCTATGCTGCGCCGGGCCTGAGTCATGGTACAGCATCGCAACATCAGCATCGCCCCGGCGGCAAGCAGTGCGGCCTCCAGCATACCCAGCCAGCCCATGGCCGCCGTGAGCACCATCCCCCCGAGAATCGCAAAGGCCCACGGTGCCTTTTCAAAGCGTCGCGGCGTCGAATTTTCAACGCCGCTGACCAAATAGAAATCGTGCGAATCCTTTTGCCGCGGGATGAAACCGGCATGGGATTCGATCAGCAGCAGATCGCCGGCCCGGATTCGTACATCCCCGAGTTTGCCATGCAGGCGTTCTCCGTTGCGCGCCACGGCGATGACCACGGCATTGTAGACGTTGCGAAAGCGGCCTTCGCGGATCGTCTTCCCGACCAAGGGGCACGTGTGGGATACCACCGCTTCCACCAGGCAGCGCTGATGCCGGGGCGTATCGAGTTTGAAGAGCTGCTCCGGCGCAGGCTGCAGTCCCTGCTGGCTGTACAGCGATCGCATGGAATCGATGTTGCCGACGAACACCAGCCGATCCCCTTCCTCCAGAATCTCCGACGGGGAAACCGCGGAAACAATCTGACCGTCGCGAATCAGTTCGGCCAGATACGCCCCCGGCAGATTGCGCAGACCGGACTTTTCGATCGAGCTTCCCGCCATCTGACTTCTGGGAGAGACTTCCAGTTCCAGCGTGTATTCACGGGGATTCTCAAAAACCTCTTCCATCGTCTTGCGTCCGGGCAGCAGGCGATGGCTGAAGAGAATCAGATACACCACCCCGACGATCGCACACGGCAGGCCGAGCTTCGTGATTTCAAACATGCCCAACCCGTCATTGTGATAGCGGGTCTGGTACATCGTGTTGACGACCAGATTCGTACTGGTGCCGATCAGGGTGCACGTTCCGCCGAAGATGGAGGCATAACTCAACGGGATCAGCATTCGCGACGGCGAGATCCGCAGGCGGCGGCACCATTCGGAAACTACGGGAATGAACATGGCCACCACCGGCGTATTGTTCAGAAATGCACTCAGCGGAATCACCGGCATAAGCATCCGCAACTGGGCTCGACGCGCCCCTTTCGGGAAACCCAGCACATGATGCGAAATCCATGCCAGTCCACCGGTCTCCTGCAATCCGGCCACCACCACATAAAGAACGCCGACCGTAATCATGCCCGGTGCACTGAATCCGGACAATGCGCCGCTTACATCCAGCACTCCGCTGACCAGCAGGACGGTCAAAGCGCCCACAAAAACAAAGTCGGCCGATAGCCGGGTAAACACCAGCAAGGCCAGCAACGCGATGACGACACCGATCGTCAGCCAGGCATCCCACCCTAGTTCAGCAAACCCCATATTTTAACCCGCAAAAAATGTCTTCCCGTCACGCAACGGAACTACTCGACGGTAACCGACTTGGCGAGATTTCGGGGTTGATCGATTTCACAACCGCGGGCAGCGGCAATGTGATAGGCAAGCAACTGCAGGGCAACCGCAGTCGGAACCGCCGCAATGCACGGAGGACAATCGGGCACCACGATCACATCGTTAAAGCCTTCGGCGACGTCTTCATCCCCTTCGCTTACCACGGCAATCACCGGAGCCTTGCGCGCCTTGCACTCCTCGGCATTCCCCAGGGATTTGTCCTTGCCGGGCACATTGTTGAGCAACGCCACGATCGGCGTATTTTCCTGCAACAGCGCGATAGGACCGTGCTTGAGTTCAGCGGCATGATAGCCCTCGGCATGCACATAACTGATTTCCTTGAGCTTCAGCGCCCCTTCCAACGCCACCGGATAGAGATAGCCGCGGCCAATGAAGAAGGCGTTTTCGCACCCGGCATATTTCTGCGCAACGGCTTTGATCGCTTCGTTCTGTTCCAGCACCTTTTCCACGAGTTCCGGCAGGCGTTCAATCCAGCGGCACATTTCCTCGCCTTCGTTTCGCGGCATGCGACGGGTCCGGGCAAGCTTGAGCGCCATCATCAACATGACCGAGACCTGGCAGGTGAAGGCCTTGGTGGAGGCCACGCCGATTTCCGGCCCGGCATGCAGATAAACCCCGCGACCGGTTTCGCGCGCAATCGTCGATCCGACCACATTGCAGATACCGGCTACCACGGCCCCCTTGTTCTTGGCCTCGCGCACGGCCGCCAGCGTATCGGCGGTTTCCCCCGACTGGCTGATCGCCACCACCAGATCGGATGGCGTGATGATTGGATTTCGATAACGGAATTCCGCCGCCTGTTCCACCTCGGCCAAAATGCCCGCCATCTCCTCAATGGCATATTCGCCGACCATCCCGGCATGCATGGACGTGCCGCATCCGACCACCAGCACCCGGTTGATCATGGCCGCGTCGCGCGGAGAAAAGTCAAGGCCGGACAACACCGCCGTACCCATTTCAAAATCAAGCCGTCCGCGGATGGCATTGCGGATGGCATCGGGCTGTTCGAACATTTCCTTGAGCATAAAATGGGCAAATTCGCCTTTTTCGGCCGCACCGGCATCCCAGTCCATCGCCGTGATTTCGCGATTCACCGGTGCCCGCTGCAGATCGAACATCTGCATGCCGGATTCGGTAATCACCGCCATGTCGAAATCTTCAAGGTAGACCGCATCGCGGGTATGGGGAATGATCGCTGCCGCGTCACTGGCGATGATGGTTTCATCCTTGCCAAGCCCCAGCACGATCGGGCTTCCGCAACGCGCGGCAATCAGCTTGCCCGGTTCTTTATCGGTCATGACCACGATACCGTAGGTTCCCTTGACCTTCTTCAGCGCTTCGCTCACAGCCTCTTCGAGATTCCCCTTGTAGCAGTAGGCGATCAACTGGATCAGGACCTCGGAGTCTGTGTCGGAAACACATTCAACTCCATGCTGAGCCAGACCGTTGCGGATGGACTTGTAATTTTCGATGATCCCGTTGTGCACCATGGCAAAATGGCCGGAAGCATCGAGATGCGGATGGGCATTGACTTCAGTTGGCGGCCCGTGTGTTGCCCAACGTGTATGCCCGATCCCAAGGGTCGACGCCTGTAATGAAACGAGTGTCGAGGCATCCACTTTTTCGCGCAGCGCACGAATCTTTCCCGGATTCTTGACCACCCCGATCTGATGATCATAAAGACAGGCGATTCCGGCCGAATCGTAGCCGCGGTATTCCATCCGCCGCAGGCCGTCCACCAGAATGTCTGCCGCCTTGCGTTTTCCAAAATATCCAACAATACCACACATCGTTTCTACCTCGTTTTTACAGGCTGCCGCCCTTGGTTATTCTGCCTTTGGCGGAAACCATACGTTCTTTGCTAAACTGTCGAAATACCCAATCATGGATATTAATGCATTGCGAAAATCAGTCTTCGGCCTCTGCGCGATGCCGGTTGCGTTGCTCCAGCACAGCCATTGGAAACTCCGCTTCGACCAGCGTGCCGAGCATTTCCAGCAGCACGGCCACCCGCCCCTCGGCCGGCATCACCTTGATGACCTTGACCTTCAACCCGCGCATCGAGCCTTCCAAAACGGTGGTTTCCTCTCCAACCTCAAGGGGCAGGCTGGCATCCACCGAACCGTTTTCATCCAAATCCTTCCGGAGCGACTCAATAACCGTTTTGGGAATGGATACGTACCTATTATTGAACACCGGGATATTCATCACACCCGGAGCATGGGAAACGGCGCGCATCATCTCAAACATGTCGAAGCGGACAAAAAGGTATCCGGGAAACATAGCCTCCTGGAACCAAACCGGCCCGCGCACCGTTTTACGGCGGAAACGGATCTGGGGACAGAACACCTCCAGCCCTAGCATGGAGGCTACATTTGCGGCCGCCACACGCTCCTTTTTGGGTTTGGTCCGCACACAATACCAATGCTCGCCCGATTCAAATTGTCGCTGCGATACCACGTTTCAGGTTCCAATCAACTTCAAGATCAAGGGAAGCGCCTTGCCCGCGCGTTTTTGCCAATTCTCCAGCAAATCGATTTTGTCCAGCAACTCATCCCGATGGTCGCCCTCATATTCCGCCAGCAGATCCCGAATGCGCTCTATCCGATCTTTCCCGCTGGCGACATGCGGCTGGATTTGCTCGCTGGCAAACCCCGAAGCAATTTTGCGCAAGGAGGTTTCCGCAACATAGTAGTCTTTGCGGTCACCCGGCACGTAAACAATGCGAATCGCCCCGAATGACCTGAGAATCTTTAATCCCTGGCTGGTGGAACCTTTACTGATATTCAGGCGCAACCGGCAATCGTCGAGACAAAGCGGTTTCATGGAAATGAACAGAATACCATAGATTTCCCCGACGGAGCGCGGCAGGTTCAGCACATCGGCCATGCGCACAAACAAAGCAATAACTTCGCGTTCCAGCTCGCTCAACGAGCCTGTTCTATCCGGTGCACTCTCCATGATGTTCAAAATATACTGAACAAACCGGACCAATACAACCCTTTAGCAGGGTTTCTTGCCTAGCAAAAAAAAGGAAGGGCTGCTTGGCAACAGCCCTTCCCCAGGCGATCCCATCGGGATCCGGTACCGGCCGCCCCTAAGCAGCCGATTCAAACACTAGTAGCGATAATGGTCCGGCTTGAACGGCCCATCCTTCGGTATGCCCAGATATTTAGCCTGATTTCGGGTGAGGTGATCGAGCTTGACGCCGATCTTTTCCAGATGCAGTCGCGCTACCTCTTCGTCGAGCAGCTTCGGCAACGTGTAGACCCCGACCGGATATTTGCCCGGATTGCAGTATAGCTCCATCTGGGCCAGCACCTGGTTGGTAAAGCTGTTGCTCATCACAAAACTCGGATGGCCGGTGGCGCAACCGAGGTTCACCAGACGACCTTCGGCCAGCAGAATGATGCTGTGCCCCTTGGGCATGGTGATCTTGTCTACCTGCGGCTTGATGTTGGTCCATTTGTATTTCTTCATCTTCTCAACCTGGATTTCGGAATCGAAGTGGCCGATATTGCAGACAATCGCCATGTCCTTCATTTTCTTCATGTGCTGTTCTGTGATGACGTCGCAACATCCGGTGGTCGTCACAAACACATCGCCGATCAAACACGCTTCGCTCATGTTCATCACTTCGAAGCCTTCCATGGCCGCCTGCAACGCACAGATCGGATCAATCTCGGTGATCACAACACGGGCCCCCTGCCCCTTCAACGACTGCGCACAGCCCTTGCCCACATCGCCATAGCCCGCCACGACGGCAATCTTGCCGGAGAGCATCACATCGGTCGCGCGCATGATGCTGTCGACGAGCGAGTGGCGGCAGCCGTAGAGGTTGTCGAACTTGGACTTGGTTACGGAGTCGTTCACGTTGAACGCCGGGAAGAGCAACTCGCCCTTGGCGGCCAGCTGGTAGAGGCGGTGTACGCCTGTGGTGGTTTCTTCGGAGACCCCGAGGATATCCTTGGCGATACGTGAAAAGCGGTTGGGATCCTTCTTGAGCGCCTTTTTAAGCTGGGCGTACAGAATGGCTTCCTCGGGACTGCCCGGCTTCTTGTCCAGAATTGAGGAATCGGTTTCGGCCTTGTATCCGAGCTGCACAAACATGGTTGCGTCGCCGCCATCGTCCAGAATCACATTCGGCCCCTTGCCGTTGCCCCAGTCGAGAATCCGGTCGGTGTATTCCCAATATTCCTCCAGCGACTCGCCCTTCTTGGCAAATACCGGGGTCCCCGTCGCCGCGATCGCCGCAGCGGCATGATCCTGCGTGGAAAAAATATTGCAGCTGGCCCAACGTACCTTGGCTCCCAGTTCCTGCAGGGTTTCAATCAACATCGCGGTCTGGATGGTCATATGCAGCGAACCGGTAATGCGCGCGCCCTTGAGCGGCTTTTCATTGCCGTACTTTTCACGCAACGCCATCAGGCCCGGCATTTCATATTCCGCCAATTCCATTTCCTTGCGGCCAAATCCGGCCAGTGAAAGATCGGTAATTACGTAATCTGCTTTTTTCTTTGCTGTTTTCTTCTTTGCAGCCATTGCTTCTCTCCTGCTTAGTTAAGTTTTCAACACCCAGAGCGCAAAGATCGCGAAGAATAAATTCGCGAGCTCTGCGGCCCTTGCGTCCTTCTGTTTAAATGCCTATTGCTTCACGCCCACAACGAATAATACCGCAAGGTCAGGCGTGGCCCCCGGAAGCGCATCGAGCATGAGCGTTTTCAACCCGGCTCCGGCCAGCCATTCGCGGGTTTCCAGCGGGTCGAATCCGAGCCATTGGTCCGCCCACTCTTCCCGCGCCCATTCATGTTCGTGACGAACCAGATCGAGGATAACCATCTGCCCCCCCGCCTTGAGTCCCTGTGCCGCAGACCGGATCACTTTCTCGGGATTGGATGTATGGTGCAAGGCCTGGCTCAGGAACAACGCATCGAATGCTTCGCCGGACAGATCCAGATCCTCCAGATTGCCGACCCGCAGGTCGAGACTCTCGCCCACCTTTTGTTCATGGGCCTTTTCCGCAACCAGAGCCAGCATCTTTTCCGACTGGTCGAACGCCACCACTTTATCGGCGAAGCGTGCCAGCAGCAGGGTTAACACCCCTTCGCCACACCCCAAATCAGCCACGGTCTTTCCGGCAAACCCCGCCGCAAGCCCCGCGGCCAGCGCCTGCCAACCGCCGCCCGGCTCCGTAAGCGTGCCGTAGCGTCCCGCGATTTCGTCGAAAAATTCACGGCTCTTTTTTCGCCGAAGTTCCACCACGCGTTCCACAGATGCCGCGTCACGATGAGCTACCGACAACTCCTGCAAACGCTCCGTCAGAATCTGCGCAAAGGCCGCATCATCAAACAACGGACCGCGGTTATAGTAGACCGAGGTGCCATCGCGGCGCGATGCAACCAAACCCGCCTCCCGCATCGGTTTTAGATGACGGCTCACCGTCGATTGCGGCATCTCCAGCGCTTGAACCAACTCGGCAACGGAAAGCTCGATTTGGTCGACCGCGCGCAATATACGGAGACGACCCTCATCCGCCAACGCCTTGAAAATATCTAGAATCCCACTCATTATTCATATATCCGAATTTCCGGATAAAAGGACATTTACCCTTTGCTGTCAACGCAGATAGAACAAAAACGACCATTTCCACTTGTTTTTGAATGCATCCGCAGTGAACGTGTCTTCAATTTCACAGAAGAAAGTATTTACGATGAAATTTGAAAAAAACGCATTATTAATCGGCTCGGTGCTCGGTATACCGATCCGACTGCATCTTTCGCTCCTGATCGCGATAGGTTTTATTGCACTGCTACCGGGCAGCAACCTGCTGATCGCGCTTATTCTCGCGCTAGGGGTTTTCGGTAGCGTGGCATTGCATGAGTTGGGTCACTCCGTCGTTGCCCGGGCAAAAGGGGGCTATATCCATGAGATCGTGCTCTACCCGTTCGGCGGCGCGGCCAAGATTTCCAACATCCCGAAGCGTCCATGGGATGAAATCATGGTGGCCCTGGCCGGCCCCGCCGTCAGCCTGCTTCTGGCGCTGGTATTTCGCCAGATCGAACTGCTCTACTTTCTTGGGTACCTCAACATGATGCTTTTCCTGTTCAACATACTTCCCGTATTTCCCATGGACGGAGGCCGTGTGCTTCGAGCCGCTTTAACCATTAAAAAAGGGCGGGTCAATGCGACGCGCATCGCGGCAACCGTCGGAAAGTATTTCTGCATCCTGTTTGTAGTGATCGGGATTTTCGGACTGCGCACCCGAATTTTGGGCCTGATCGGCCCCTTTGAACATAACTATATCCTGGCCTTCATCGGATTCTACATCTATCGCGCAGGACAGGTTGAATATCGGCAGGTTTTACTGGAACATCAGGCTCAACCCTTCAGCGGGTTCAGTGATAGCAATATCAACGTCGAAGTGAGCCCGCCTCCCTATGCCACCGGCGGCCAAAGCGGGACGGTGATGGAAAAACTCCGCAAGCTATTCCGCCGCTGAGGATTGACCCTCGCCTGCGATCGGTTGCTGGTGCTGGATATAGTCGTCCCGATTGTTCTGCTTGCGAATCTGGTATTCGCGGATCCCGAACTGCCATATCGCCAGCAATCCAACCACCACCACGACGGTTCCCAGCACACTCCACCAAAAAACCTTTTCGTTTTCCTTTTTCCGGTAAAGATGAAGCAAGCGTCGCAAGCCCGAATTCGTGCTCCGGCGTTTGCGTGAATGGTCATCGAAAGGTTGTTTTGGCCCGGATGAGCGCCGGCGGCGGCCTGAGCGCTTGGGACTGCGATTGCCGTAAGGCATGGGCTCCCGCTGCTTGTAAATGTCAGACATATGCATTCCGTTCTGCTAAAGATGCCATAAGTTAGCCGAGGGCCGGGTTGCGCACAACCCTATTTCCCCCCAATAGTTCCACGGTCCGGTCAATGACTCCGCGGTTTTCGTCGACGACCTGCCCCGCGCGCAATCCGAGATCCTTCCGTTCCGCCGGCGAGGCCAGCAATCGCGCAATGGCCGCAGCAAGTGCGGAGGCCGAATCGACCTGCTTAACCGCCTGCTTTTGCAGGAACGCCTCCATAACCGCCGGAAAGTTTTCCATGTTGGGGCCCATGACGATGGCCTTGCCATACATGGCCGGCTCGATCGGATTCTGCCCGCCATGCTGCGTCAGGCTTTTCCCAATAAAAATGATGTCGGAAACGGAGTAAAAGTTACGCAGCTCCCCCGTGGTATCAATGAACAATACATCCGGACGGCTGGCCTCCTCAAATGCATCGATCCGGCTTCGCCGCACATAGGACAATCCCTGTTCCTCGAAAACCCTCACCACCTCATCTGCACGCTCGACGTGGCGCGGCACCATGACCAGAAACAGATCGGGGTTGCTCTCGCGAAGCTGACGGTAGATAGAGCAAAGTTCCGACTCTTCGCCCGGCCAGGTAGACCCGCCAAGCAACACAGCGGCATCCTTCGGAACATGTATTTTTCGCATGATCTCCCGCGCCGTTTTTTCACCGGCGGGATCACGCTCCGCGACATCGAATTTTACTGTACCCATCTCGTGGATGTTTTCCTCCGGCGCGCCAATACCGATCAGACGCCCGGCATCGATCCTTCCCTGCACACAGATCGGATTGATTCGCCGAAGCACATCAGCTGTAAGCGGCTTGAGTTTGCGATAGCCTTTATACGAGGACTCGGACATGCGCCCGTTGATCAATGATATCGGAATCCCTTGCTCATCGGCCAGCCGGATCAGGTTGGGCCAGAACTCCCCTTCCACCAGCACAATTCTCAACGGATTTACGATCCGCAGCACTTTTCGGATAATTATCGGGAGGTCCACGGGAAAATAGAAAACCACGTCCCGAGAATCAATCTCCCTGAGCGCAATGGCATGCCCCGTTGAAGTCGTGGTGCTCAACGCGAAAAGCGTGTCGGGATATGCGGCTCGGTAGGCTTTGATGAAACGTAAGGCCACATAGATTTCGCCAACACTTACAGCATGTACCCAAACGCGGCGTTGCTCGCGCAAACGGGCCTTGGTATTACTGCCAAAATGCCCGATCCGCTGTTCGAAATGCTGTCCGTATCCCCCGCGCCGGAGCATGCGGGAAATAAATTTAGGAAGCATGCAGATGAACACTACCGGGAACAGGAGATTGTATAAAAACCAAAGCATCGAAAGACGGTATCCCAAAAAACCGCAGGACTAAACCAAAAAGGTTTGCCGGCGGCAACGGGAAAGCAATGAGGCCCGTATACAAACGACACGGGAAATGAACCTACTGAGTTCCCGGCAGTCCTCACCTTTCAAACCGTGCTTCCGGCTATTTTCTTCCGGAAACCCTGCTTCGCGGCGTTTTTAGGAACCTGTGCTTAAACCGCTACGACACCCGGTGTTTAACCATGAAACACACGAAACCGGCCTTGGGAATCAGTTTTGCGCATTGGGGCCAAGAAGGCGCGCTTGCGTCTAATTGCGCAGTTCATATCTCTACTATGCAGCCGCTTTGGATCATTCGAGACGATTAACGCCGCAATCGAAAGAACTTGTTGCTTTCAACGACAGGAAGCGTCGCTTCCCATTGATCCCCGACCACAGCAGGTGCGGCATCGGGATCGTCCACCCATTGCCCGTCAACCAGATTGATCCGTGACTGCACGGCATAGCCCGCCGAACCCACCGGCCAGTTTATGACGGTATTGCTCGAGGATGCGGAAACGTTGAGAACAGGACTGTTCGTACTCAACAGTTGATCGGGTCCCAGCGCTTGGGTCGCCGCGATTTCGCTGGCGCTCAAAGCGCCGCTGTAGATCCGGAACTCGTCCAGGCTGAAATCAAAATACGAGTCGCCAGAAAACAGCGAGCGTCCGATGTAGCTGAACGCATTGGTCACCGAACTCATCGGGATGGTGACGGCATTGTTGATACCGACCTGTTCGCCGTCAATGTAGAGGGCCAGATAGCCGCCAGGGGGATTGAATACCGCGGTAATATGCAGGTTGGTTCTGAAACTGAAGTCGGTGTAGCCGTATGCGGTTTCCTCGCTGCCATAGCTATCATCCGTGATGGAGATCCGCCCATTCTGCGGCTGGCAGAATATATAGTCATAGCCCGACGAACCACTGATATCTCCAAAACCGAACAGGAAGCAGGCGTTCGGGAGCTGGGCGGGGAAGGTCGCCCAGGCCTCGATGGTGACGGCGTCGGAGCTACCCAGGATATAAGGAGGCAACTCGACATAGTCCGACGTCGCGGCGGACAAGGCGACCTCTCCGCCGCCGAAACCACCGCCATTGGGCAGTGTTCCATCCCATGACGCACCGCCTACCACATCGTGAACCGTGCTTCCGCCCGTTTCGTCGAAACTATATCGATGGGTCAGAATGACCGGGGCGGCGACCACCTGAACCGACTGGGTAACGGATAAGCCGAGTGCACCGTAGGAAGCAATGATGCCGGTCGTGCCCGACGCCACACCGGTCACGTTTCCGTTATGATCCACGGTTGCGATACCCGTATTTTGCGACTCGTAGGTGATCGCATAGCCGGAGTTTGTGGTCAAATTGACCCACCCGCTGGACTGCAACCCCCAGAGGGTGCCGGCCACCTGCTGTCCGCTGATCAGTGGTGAAGGAATATCCAGCATCAAATCCGTATAGTTGTCGATCGCGCTCGCATCCAACCGAAGGATGGAGAAGGAATTGGCCGGCAGGGTTATGGTAAAGTTGGTGTCGGCGTTGGCAATCGTGTTGGTGACCGGCGAAACATAGGTCGGTGATGCCAGTGAGTTTTCATCCGCCGGACTGCCCGAAGTCAATTGAATGACGGTTGCATCGGGGGAGACGGCGCCGACGCCGGAAAGGCTGAAGGTTGTATCAATTGCCGTGTCATATGGATTGACCGCCTTGATCACAATCTGACCAGCCGCCTCGTTGAAAGAGGTTGTCGCATGCAGTCCGGCCGAAGACGAGCTGGAATAGGTGAAGTCCTGAACCAGACTGCCGTCAAGAAAGCACTGGACGTGATATCCATTAATGACGATATCGATATCGTACCACTGCCCCGTGTTGATACTCCCCGATGTGCGCGGACTAAGTTCCATTTTAGCGCCGTTAATGCTCTGCTCCACACCATGCTGCGTATTGTTCCAACCGCCGAGGTTCAGCCAGGTCCAGTTGTTGTCGTCCTGCCAGTTGAACAGGATCAGGAAACCTTCACTGCCGCTGAGCTTGCGGGCGCGAAGAGAAAGGGTGTAATCGGCCCATGCGGTATCGCCCGTGGTGGAGCGGCAATCAGTGGTCGTGTCGGAGGTCTGCTGGTAGGTGCCGCCACTCAACCCCCACGTACCGTTAAAAACGTTCCATCCGGTTGCCGAGCTGGAAAAATCATTGGTATAGAGCGTCACTCCGTTGCTGGTCACTCCGACAAAGTCGTACTCAACCGCCGTATTCCACGATCCCAATCCGATAGATCCGTGCGGAGGCGGATTGGTTGCCGTCGATACCACATCAACGGTCGTGGGCAGCACATAGTCGCCGCGGTTGCGCGAGAACATCTTTTGCACATAATAGGCCGGCGTGCCAAAGCAGCTTGAATTGTCGTAGTAGATCAAATCAGGATGCCACTGGATGCCATCCACATGGGCAAACAGCGGGGCATAAGCAGCCAGCTCGACAATATCGGAATTACGTTCGATACCGGTCATGAATGCGGCTTCTCCCAATGCGGCGGCCAGATTGCCGTAGGTTCCATAGCCGGACGTGACGGCATATTCGCCCACGAAGACCTTCGGCCCGTTGCGGTCGTAGTTGTCGTATTTATCCGCATAGGAAATGAAGGTGGATGGATTGGCATAATAGTGTTCGTCCATGATTTCCACCGGACGACTCCAGGGCCGGCCACCGGCCCAGTTGCCGGGCGTGATGAGGTGGATATCGGGATACACGGGTTTGATGGCATCGTAGAACAGCGTATAGCGCTCATCGAGATAGGTTCCACCGTTTTCGTTGCCGATCTCGAGGTACTTCATATTAAACGGCTCGGGATGGCCGTTGGCGGCGCGCACCGCCCCCCAGGTCGTGTTGGTATCGCCGTTGGCGTATTCAATCAGATCCAGCGCATCCTGCACCCACGGCCCCATTTCTGAAAGCGGCACGGTGTTGTTGGGATCGCCGTTGTATCCAAGCATCAAGCCGGCATTGATGTCATAGAGCGGTTCCATGTTCATGTCTTCGCACCAGCGGAAGAATTCGTCCGCCCCCAGACCATCGGTCGACCAGTAATCCAGGCCCCCGTTGTTCCAGTTCCAGGAATTGTTCAGGTGGCCGGGGCGCTCCTCGATTGGACCAATGCTTTTCTTCCAGCGCACCGCATGGTCGACGTCCGGACTCTCGATGAAGTTACCGCCGGGAAACCGGAGGAAAGAGGGCTCCATCGCATTCAGCTTGTTGGCCAGATCCAGGCGAAGCCCGTTAGCACGACCCGCAAAGGTTTCGGGAAACAAAGAAACCATCGACAGCCAGACCGTGCCAGACTGTTCAATACTCACCACCAGACGGGCATTGGTGTCCGTCACGCTGGACGTCAGCGTGTTGGTAAGCTTCTGCCATCCGGAAGAAGGACTCCCCATCGTCACCTGATCATATACCGTACTGCCGTTGGAATTCTCCAACCGGGCGCTGATCGAGCCGGAAAAACTGCCATTATCCTTGGCGTAAAGACTCAGATTGTAGCTGCTGCCAGACTCGATCGACATGCCCCCGAAATATCCACTATTGCCCGCTCCCACGCTACCGGTGCCGCCCGTGTGCGTCAGTTGCAGGGAACTGATGATGTTCGTATTCAACGACTCCGCATAATCCACGGAAATGGACCCGTTGGCCGAACCATCCGTGACCACCGTCCATCCGTCCGGGGTCGATGACTGCTGAAGCGATCGGTTGCGGACCATTTCGGCGTAGATCCCGCCATCGCCGGCAAAATTGATCTCCTCGAAGAAAATCCCGAACAGATTGGAACTGATGACCGTCCCCGGCTGATTGACCTGAATCTCCACCGTCGCCGAGGTGGAGGCTATAGTTGCCGATGGAATTCCCCAGACAGCCGTAATCAGCGAGATCGCGAAACCCCATCTTATTGTGTTCATGGTCCAACTCATTTTCATTGCTTCTCCCTGCCGGCGGATCAATTGAAATCATTTATTCCTGCAAACTTCAGTCTACATACACCGATTTTTCTATTAGACATGCTTTTTTGTAATCCATTTCAGAACAATGGCTTGTTATTTCGCCGGAACGACTTCTTCGGACATCTGCACGACGCGCTTTATCGTTCCCTCTTCGTTGTAGTATAGATAGTCGATGCAGACGGAACGCAGAAAGCTACCGCCCCCATTCTTCTCCTCTCCGGCAGGCTGGTCGAACTGCACCATGCCGCAGTGGTAGACAAAGTAGTCCTCTTTAATGATCGGTCCACTCTTGGGAACAGCGTCATGTGATAGCATCATTGCGCTATAAAACCAACAGTCCCACATGTAAAACTTTGCTTCATATGTTGCCAGTAAATTCTTCCCAGATGGAAGAATCATTAAACCTACAAAGACTGGTTATGCCTAGAGATACGAAAATCCCGGTAGCGGGCGCTGCGGGTATACATGTGCCGCAGGCCAACGCGCCCTTCGGTGATCGGCGGGAAGTCATCGGTTTTCCAGTGGCACAGTTTTTCCTTTCCGTTGCCGCGGATATGCATGAAGAGATCATCGTCCTTCTTGATAACCGTGATCCGATACGGCACCCCCGTTTCAAACAGTCCGGTCCGTGAATAGTCGGGAATGAGTGCCGTCCCTTCCAGCCCCTGCCCCGTTTCGGGCAGGTAGCGGCGGGCACGGATATAGTCGCCTTGGGGATCGGCGTTGTCCTGATCAAACGCGGAGTAGCTGATGTGGTAGGTGTTCATGTGGTTGAAATAGGTGCGCATCGACGGAATTTCACGCAGATTGTTCCACTTCATAATGTCGGAGTCGAATCCCTCAGCTCCGCTACCAGTGGCCAGCACATAGAGAATAATCACATTATGGATCGAGTCGTCGAGCTTGGTGAATTCATAGTCGATGCGGATGTCGCCCTCGAAGCGTTGCTTCGTCCACAGCACGGCATGGCAGGAGTCGTCGCCCTGCACCAGTCCGGCGGAAAGCTCCATTCCAGTGGGCCCGTTTTTGACCGAAGCCTTGAGCCCGTCCAACATCCAGCGTTCCGTCCAGTCGCCCGTACAGGGATCATTGAAGACCTCTTGCCATCTGGCTTCACTGATTTGTTGGAATTGCTGCATGTCGTTCTCCCCTTGTGCCGGATGCGGTAATTCCTGCCGGTAGCCATGGCCCTCCGCAGCACTGCCATTGACCGGCTTCATGAATGTGATAACAGGCAAATCGCCGTTCGGCTGGCGCGGTCGGAAAAGCTGTTGTTCATCCAGACTTTGAAAATCCGCATCGGTCAGGTTCGGGCCATCGCCGAATATGTTGCCGGCAAGGTCGCATTGCTCGCTATCGCTGTTGCAAATCGCCGGGCCACGTCCATAGGCCAGGTTGTTGTGCAGCTTGTGTCCATAGCCCGGCACGTCGGCACCATTGTCCGACGGGCGGCCAAGCATGTTGAAATTCCTGGAGTTTCCATAGGCGGTGTTTCCGATCCAGTCGTTGCCGCCGATATGATGGTTGGCGTAGAAGCCGCTGGCGCGGTTATTCACGGCGAGGCAGTTGCGAATCGTGTGGCGGGGAACCGGATCAGGGAGCCGATCCACCGGGGTACTTCCATATCCTCCGCCCTTGAACCCGTTGCCATCCCCGAGCCGTTCAAACGATGTCGAATAGCCATTGTCGAACGCCCAGCAGTTTTCGATCACGACGGGCTCCATGGAATGAATCAGATCAAGGCCGTCGTCGCTGTTGAACCAGGCCCGGCATCCCCGGAACACATTGCCCGTGGCGCCTTTGTCGGGATGGTAGCCAAATCCGTCGCTGTCCCCGCCGCGGCCGTTTTCCGAGGTGTAGTCCCAGTTGTTGTAGGCATCGCAGTTGAGGATGAGATTGTCCGACCCTTTCGTGCTGTAGAAACCGATGGCCTGGCTGTCGTGCATGCGCAGTTGCTCGAAGATATTGTGACTGCCGTTATTCTCCACGCAGATGGATTGCGTGTGCTCCTTGATCGTCACCTGCACGCCCACCACATCGATCCCCTTGAGATGGATCCATGACGCTGGAACCGAAATGGCATACACGCGATAGCCGTCGGGCTTTACGTCCGAAAAATCGAATACCGGGCGTTCGTCTTGATAGGCGAAGTAGTTGATGGGCCTGCCGGGTTCTCCACTTGTGTCGAGACAGATCACCCGAGCGAAAACGCCTTCGATCCGGCCGATCTGCTTTTCGGCAATCTGATAGGTGCCGCCGCGGATATAGACTGCATCGCCAGGCACCACGGTCTCGTTTGCGTACTGAAGCGTCGCGAATGGCCGGTCGATGGTCCCGTCATTGGCATCGGATCCGGATGTCGACACATAGTAGGATGTGGCATTGGCAACGGCGGCCGACACGGCTACCCAGGAACAAAACACTCGAACCGCGCGCTTCATGCTAACCGTCATTGTCCTTTTCCAGCAACGTGAACGCCGTCAGACCGGTCAGATCGACCTTGCGGCCCGGCAGCACGAGACTTGCCAGATATCCCACGATAATGCAGGTAAACATGACGAACGGCAGATAGGCCAGCGAGTTGAGGTGCAGATACTTCTTGGCCAGAAAACAGGAAACCACACCGGCGAAGGCACCCACCCATGCACCCATTGAATTTGCGCGTTTTGTAAAAACACCCAGCACATAGATTCCGGTCAATGGAGCCAGCACATATCCCATCAGAATAAAGGAGAGGTCCCAGACCGAGTCCAGCCGGTTGGTGGATCCGATCCATAACGCAAAGCCGGTGCCGATAAGTCCGAAGCCAACCGTCAGAATTCGGCCGAGAATCAGGCATTTGTGATCGCTGGCATTGGGATTAAACCGGCGGTATACATCTTCAACACCGAGATTGGCCACGCTGTTGAGCGCACCGGCCACCGTCGACATGGTAGCCGCCAGCAGCGCGGCAACGACCACGCCGGGCAGTCCAACCGGCAGATTCTGAGCAGCAAAGAGCGGGAAGACCCCTTCCGGTTTAAGGGCCGGGTTAAGCACTTCCGGCCGGGTTTTGTAGTAGAGGAACAGCAGCGTGCCCAACACGAACAGGATCAGGTTCAGGGGCACAGCGATAGCCAGCTGGGTGATCATGGCCTTGCGCGAATCGTTTTCGTTGTGGGTGCACTGAACGCGCTGGATAAAGTTCTGGTCTCCAATCATCCCCAGCGCAAATGCCAGGATGTTGGCCGCCAGCACCACCGCCACCGGAGAAGAGAAGTCCATGCGGAAATCAAACAACTTCAACTTGTCCTGATGGTGCAGAATTTCCATCGCTTCGGAGGGAACCAGATGCAGCGAGAAGAGCGCCCACAGCATACAGATCACAATGGCACTGACCATCACCACCGCCTGCAGCACATCGGCCCAAACCACGGCTTCCAGCCCGCCCATGGTCACAAACAGAATCGTCACTCCGCCCATGATCAGGATGCAGGTCGAAAGCGGAAGACCAAAAATCGAATTCAACGCCATCGATGGAAGCAGGAGGATCGCCCCCACACGGATCAGTACCTGGTTCAGCGTGAAAAAGGTAAAGCCGAGCATGCGGGCGGGCAGCCCAAAACGGCGCTCCAGATATTCATTGGCCGTGGAAACCTTCAGGCGCCGGGCCAACGGCACATAATAGATCAGGAGGATCGGCAGTTGGATCAGTACGGTAAAAATAGAGATCGAGAAATAGATCCAGTTGGTCGAATATCCCTTCCCTGGCATCGACATCAGGCTGATGGCACTGGCCAGAGCCGCAAACATACTCAATCCGGCCGCCCACCATGGAATACGGTTGCCGGCGCGGAAATAGTCGCCGGCCGACTTTTCCCTGCGCGACATCACGGCTCCGATCCCGATAATGGCCAGCAGCAGTGCCGCGACGACCAGATGGTTGACCCAGTGATAGGCCGTGGGCTGCAAAACCGCTTTGCCCGCTATCGCCGTGGACGGTGAAAAGACGATGAATGCATCCCCTTCCGAAACGGCACCCGTTGCCTGAATGGCCCGGGGCAGAAGACCGATTTCAAACCACTCATCGGTGATCCGGTGATAGGCAATAATCCGGTCATCGGCCTTGTTCCCGTTAAAGTAGAGAATATGATCGTTGCCACACGACGTTCCGACATAACCGCGCATGTCCTGATCGGCCGGCATGATCGTTTTCCAGCGGTTATTCAGCGGATTGTACTCAAAGGAAAGCGTACCATCCGTGCCCGCACCTGTGACGTAAAGCTTTCCCCCCTGAACGGCAATGACGGGGGACTCGCCAAGGCTTGCCGGGGGCTCCGAACAGGGGGCCCATGCAGCATCCGGATCGGCAGCATCCCGGCTGAAAAGCTTCGGTCCATAGGTCCCGCCGGCCACAAACGAGCGGTCTGCCGCCTCAACCACCCCCTTGCTTTGAATGGCCGATTCGTATTCTGCAAGCGCCGGAGGTTCAGCTGAAAACCTGAAAAAATCGCCCGCAGTCTCGGCTCCACTAGCAGCACCGGCCAGCACGCACATCGGGACCACGGCAAACAATAATCCGCGCCTGAACATTTTTGATAACATACAAATCCCCACTTTTCCGGACACACACGTACTCATGGTTGCCACCGCAACAACATGACTTAAAGATCAGGCACTTTACCAAGCCATGATGATATAACAATAAAGCAGAACAGCCCACAAATATACAAATCTGAACCTACTTGATATTTGCGGATGGGCATCCAGAAGAGATTCAAACCATCTTTCACATCCATTATGCTTGTGCAGACATAACCCAAAGGGCCGGACCACTTCCCTGAATAACGCGAAATCTACAGCGTATCCCCCCCTCGTGCTACTCCCCGTTCACCCGGTAGAACCCGGAACCACCAAACAAAAAAACAGTACTGCTGCTGACGTCCCCCGTCAGGTGGATCGAACCGGATACCGCACACTTCCATCATGGCACCGCCAACCAGAGTCGGTAATAACGGTTACTGGACGTTGTGGCATCGGTTATGGTCCTTTCCGATCCCGTTCCCTCGGCGGCTGGTTCGAGGGGCTGCCAGTTGCCTGAAACCAGATCGTTGCTGTATTCCACGGCATACTGCCGGTTGGATGATGTGCTGAAATGCAACATCCGCTCCGCGGTACCCGCATCCATTTCCATCGAAAAGGATTGCCAGGAATATCCGTCCTGCGGATCGGTATCGGCTACATATTCAGCATGGTTGTCGTAGGCATCGGAATCGGGATTTCCGGCGCCGTCGTTCATAAGCGGATTCAGGGCATGGGTCGCCTCCCACCGATCGGGCATTCCGTCGCCGTCATCATCGGAATCATCCCTGTTCGGGATGCCGTCGCCATCCGTATCGGGAAGTTCCTCAATGATCAGGCCGGTCAGGCATCCCCGGTTGCCGCCGTTTTTGGATTGGCCTTCGATGTGGCAGACGCTGCCGGTGGTTTCCACACTCCAATAGTTTCCCTGGACCGAACCAGAAACGACTTTCGTCCAATTTTCGCCGTGGTCGGCAAGGTTTTCGTCAATGGTGCCCCAGGCCGATGCCACGGTCACAGCACTGCCGCCCAGCGTCCATGTGCCGTTCACCTGATAGTTCACCATGCCGCAGGGTTGTGCCTGATCCGAGGCAAACAATCCGTATACGGTATATGCGGTGTATGGAATATTGCTGACGGTTACGATGGGATAACCACCCAGATTATCGTCCAGATAGCCCGTCGACAAACGATGCTCGTCGTCGGCAATGCCATCTCCGTTGACCCAGGTGTGGTCGGTCGCCCACTGTATCGAGGCCCCGGTCGCCGTGCCGTGGTCATCGATCAGACCGGCCAGGACGCCGGATGCGCCGGTCCCGGCATTCCAGGTTGCGCTGTCCGTCGCCAATGGACCGATCAGCTGCCCGCCCGCAAAGCCTTCATCGGAGGCGTTCCTAAAATTAAACGAAATGCTGCGGCCCGATCCCGAAAGCAATCCGGTGGTAAACGACCGCACCGGCCCTTGGTTGGTTGTCAGGACCGTAACGGTATCGATGCGCCAGAAATAGTCGGACTGGCTGTCCATCCCGGTCGCATAGGAAAGTGAGGTTGTGGTTTGTCTGTATTCGGGCGAAGCCGACGTGGCAGACGCGACGGCCGACTCGTTTGTACCGAAGTATACATTGTATTCAACCGCCTCCGGGTTCGGCGACCAGCTGATCGACGGCTCCTCGACGTAGGGATCGCCATCCAGAGGAAAGGTGTTCCAGTCCGGATCGAACGTGGTGCGGATGGCATTGTAAATCTTGTCCGCGATAAAAGCGTAGCCCGTTGCGCTCGGATGAATCAAGTCGGAGATGTAGTAGGCCGTATTATCATGCGGGAAGATCGCGTTCAGCTCGATCATGCCGACATCAGCCGGAGCTGATAGGGTCGTGCGGATGGACGGGCACATTTCGTTGTCGATCACCGTCGCGGAAATGCCGTAGTCGGTCCCCGAGCCCACGGTTCGCACGGGAACGAGGGAGCAGATCAATATTTTAGGCGCTGAAGGAAGTGTCCGGTAGCTTTCAATAAGAGCGGCATAATCGTCGTTGTAGATATTGATCGAGGTGTTGGTGCCGTCCTTGGCCGCCACGTTCCAGTTCACGCCCACTTTCGCATCGTTCGCGCCCAGCATAATGACTACGACATCCGGATTCGAGGCCAGGGATGCGGCGTAGATGTTTTCCGCCGTATAAGGGCGATCGCCATCGTCTCTCAGTGTACGGGCGCTGATGCCGAAATTTCCGACACTGTACGCCCCCGCCCCGTCACGTGCATTGAAAAGGGCCTGCAATTGAGTGGGATAGCTCTGACTAGGAATCGTGTAGCCGTAGGTGATACTGTCGCCTACACAAGCGACATTGACCGCATGCACCTGCGTCGGCCGAGCGACCAGACACAAGAAAAGAACGGCACTTAGCCACAGGGATGAAATCTGTTTTGGCTCGAATTCCAATCGCATGCCGGCTGGGAGGATCTTTCTCATGTAGTCTTGCTCCTTATGTAAAAAGAGCCGCCGAATTTCCTTCCGATCCTGTTCGGAAAAAGAACCTCGGCGGCCCCGGGAATCATAAAACCTGATTGCTTATAATTAGATCCTGAAGCAACGACGGATAAACAATACCCCCGCGCCAAAGAAACCAACCAGCGTCAGCGTGCCCGGTTCCGGAACAGTCTCCAGAACCAAGGTCGGCTCATAACCCAGTCCGGTTCCCGATTCGGCGCTGTACATGTAAAGCGGCCGATTGTTTCCACTCATCACAAATGTGACATACCCATCGTCGTTGATCGCAGACTGGAGGGAAGAAAGAAGCGCCGCATCACCGCTTCCCACCGTGTTTGCGAGGCCGGCGGTGCCGGTAATGTTTCCTGCGAACACCGTAGTGAGATTGACAAAATCATCGTCAACATCGGTTTCCGGAACATACGCGTTGTCGATGAATGGATTGGCGGCATCGTACAGGAGGGACGTCGTGATGTCCGAATCTGCACCGTTGTATTCCATGAAGTTGTACGTCCGGGTGTACCCCCCGCCCGCAGCCGTAAGAACAATATACGCGTTCGTAATGTCGGCGCTGTTCCCCGTGAAACCGCTCAGGTCCCATTTTAAGACCGGCGTATAGTGCCGAATACCAGTATACTGATAATCAGTCAGGCCACCAGTCGTATCGAAAGCACCATTGTATGCGCCGTCGTTCTCAATAAGTGTGCCGTCAAGGCCACCCCCATCAGCCGTAGTGACAGAAAACACATCGGCATGTGCCGCCATCCCCATTGCCAGGCAAGCGCCTGCAATTACTAGCTTCTTCATTTTCATTTTTCTCCTTTTATGTTTTATCCCGATTACTCCAACCGGAACGATTTTTCTCATTTGAACCATGCGATTTAGCATTCAAGAAAAATTGATTTCAAACAGCAGGAGCGAACCTCATTCATGAAATCCCACGCGCATGCGGGTTCTGCTCCTGGTTCAAAGGCAGGAATACCGTCCCGCCGGAAAAGCGGGACGAGCTTCCTGCAGGTTCATTACCCTAATTGCCCAATCTGAAGAACAACTCGCTTCCGTTACCGACCGGAATGGAAACCGGCGTGGCGGCGTTCGTCGCTATGCCCCATCCACCCGCATTGCCCAGGTTTCTGTTGGTATAGACGTTATAGGCGCCGGACTCCCAGTACAGGGTTGCAAAGCCACCCGAGATGGAGATGCCGCTGATATCCGGAATCACTCCCGTGCCAACGACCAGCTGGAGACTGCCGGCGGCGACTTGCAAATTGCACGAATGTCCGTTGACGATGTACGCGGCCGTATCGATTCCCGACAGGGTATTGGTAAACCCGTCGATCAAGGTGTAGGTTGCTTCCACCGTGTTGCTTGCGATGCCAACAACATCATCGGCACCAAAGGTGTTGGTGGTGAAGTTCAGGCTGCTCGATACCGACAGGGTGTCACCCGCGGCGAAGGCGAACAGTGCACCATCATTCATCGTAAGGTTGCCATCAATCGCACCGCTACCACCAATAGCCGCGTTCGTATTGACCGTGACACTGGCTACAGTGGTGGCAGCGCCGATCGCCCCGGAAATGTACAGTGTTCCGCCATTGACGGTCGTGGCGCCGGAGTAGGTGTTGGTCCCGCTGAGCGTCAGCATACCCGTGCCTACTTTGGTGAGTTTCGCCGCGCCATATCCACCCCACGGATCTGCTACAGGATTGTCCTGAATCGTTCCGGCAAAGGTTGAGTCGGTATTGAGTGCGCCGACGACCCAATTGGCATAACGACCGCCAATCGGGTTTCCTCCGATGATTGCCCCAGACGTTCCGGAAAGTTCACCGATGTTATGCGGCGTCCCGTCGCTGCCGGAGTTTGCGTTCACCGTCTGGTACATGTAGACACCATCTGTGAGGTTGAGCTTGCCAGATGCCAACTGAAGGCCGCTTCCATAGCCCAATGCGATGCGGAAATCATCAGCACCGGTCCGGCTGGCAACATTGATCTGACCGGTAAATGCCGACCAATCACCCGTAAAATCACCCCGCGTCGCATTGATCCGCAGGTTGAATGTTCCGGACCCCGTGAGCGCTCCGGACCAGGTTCCGCGTGGCGTGTTCCAGACCGTGCCGGTAGCGCCGGCAGGAATGATCAGCTCATTGGCAAACGTGCTGGCTGTTTCCGAATATCCGCCGTCAGAGGTGTTGCCACGATACCTTATCAAAAGCGCGTCGTTCGTGAGGGTTACTGCACCACTTCCCAAGGTGGCGCCCGTGCTGCTTAATTCAACCGTGCCACCTCCGATGCTTGTACCACCACTATAGGAATCGGATAGTCCCGTAGTGAATGTGCCGCTGCCAGTTTTGGTCAGCGCTGTACTTCCAAGAATGGCGCCCGTACCGGTGATGGTGTAGTCATATGTTGAATCAATGGTCACCGCCGATGGGTAAACATTGGTATTCAATGTAATGGTTCCACCAACGGCCGTGTCATCGAAAATAACAGCGTCACCGATGCCACCCGCTTCAAAATATACCGAGGCACCGGAACCATTGTCCCAATTGAGGGAGGTGTCGATATCCCAGTCGCCGGTTCCCGCAGTCCAGGTCACATTGGCCGGGACATATTGTTCACCAAGAGTACCGATCACCAGATAGATGTCACCATCTTCACCGGTGGTTCCATCACCCATAACCAGCGAGTATTGAGCACTCGCCACATTAATCAGGGAGAACCCGCCGGTAATTTCCTGCCCGGAAAGGGTGAGACCAACCCAGGTGTTGGAGCCGCCATCGGTATCGAACAGTCTGAATACACCGTCACTGTCGGAGTTTTGCAGGTCGATAACGACATTCGTTACCACAACATCCCCAGCAGCCATGCTGGTCAGAAGTACCTGGTCCGAGTCACTGCTGGGCAGAGCATATGTAGACCCCACGCCTGATCCGAGATCAAACTTGACAATGGAGTTGCTGAGGTACAGGCAGGGTACGCCGTCGAAGGCGCTATCAATCGTCAAGGTGCCCACTTCATTACTTACAGTAATCTCACCCGGAGCGATGACTGAGTCAGCTCCGACGACCATGCCATACGTGGTGTCGCAGGTGTTCGGTTGCCAGGTGCCGTTGCCGCCGATGGTCGTGCCTACACCGGATACATCGAACGACAGACGGGTACCGGAGCCGACCGCTGCCGATCCGTTGACCAGGACTGTTCCGCCACCTTTAATCGGAATCGTGTAATAGCTTCTGCCGCCGCCGGCACTGATATAATTCGCTCTCAACACACTGTTGGTGTGAATATACCAATCGTCGGACATCTGGCTTCTGTTGCACCGGATATTTTCGAAGGTAACATCATAGGCGGCATTCGATACCGTCACGCCGAGCCCATAGATATACTGAACGTTGGCCGTGGAAAAGTTAATCGGCCCGATGGTATTCAGAAATTTATAACCACCGAATCCCCATGTTGCAGCTCCAGCACCGCCTTCCGCGCTGTTTCCCGCACCGGTAAAGGTAACGCTGTTCGTATCCAGAAGCGTGTTCGCGTCAAAGAGCGCCACGTTATCGCCTCCGGGAAGCGCACCCCCGTCCCAATAGTTGGTGTCCGTCAAATCAGTCGAACCCGGCAACCTGAGTATATCTATCGCATGCGCTGCCGACACACACAACGTTGCAACCACGGCAGCTATTAATATCCTCTTCATTTTTATCTCCTTTATATTCTCTATCGCTGGCAGGCATCCCTCGGCACGCTGCCAGCACGGTACACCTATTCCAATTGTCAGGGTATAATCTGGTTGATGACCATTTTTTTTACAACTACCCACAACAACCATCAATTATACAATTTCAACCACTGAAATTCTTAGAGATCTTCCATCAGCTTTTAGGGCATCGGGTTTATTCGTTATTTTTACCAATTCCTGGCTTATTGCCTTATAATCCACATCATTTAAATTGACATATGCAACCTACGTATTTACATATACAACCTCTTTTTTGACGGATTCATCCATATATCCATGCCCCCGAGCATGTCCACGGATTCTCATCGAAACACATTTTCTCGAAACGGTTCCTACTTCACTTCACGGCCCATTTGCGAAACCCACGCACCTCCTTCATCTGCGGGAAATCTCGTGAAGCTCCGCATAAACGATGCCTTGCATTTTCCGCGGGGATTAGAAGGCGTAGAGACCCATCTATCCCTTCAGCAGGTAATCTTTTTTTTCCGGAACGCCCTATTCGGCCCATATGCGGAAAGCGCAAGCGCGCCTTTTGGGTCTCAACCATCTGCGTACCCGATGGATAGAACCTGAGAATCGATGCGGCTGTGGACGCCGCCCGCGACTGCGATCGTGTTGCTGCCGTACGACAATGGTTCCATGACCGGAGAAAGCCGCTCACGGTCCAGTCTGGATCTTCCGCAGCACAAACTCGTGCGCGCATTGCAGGCTACCGGAAAGTCGGCAGTGGTCGTGCTGCTCTCCGACCGTCCCGCAAGCATCAACTGGATCGACCGCTCCCGCAAACGGGTGCTCGAGCCGGGTATGCTCAACAGCGGTATTGGCGCGTCATCCGAAGATATCCGCCTGAACGGATCATTCCAAATCACAGAAACGCCGTAAGTCGTAGGCGACAGCTTTTGGAGTTTCTTTTCCGGATAGAGCGGAAAACCCTTCTGGCAGCGCAGACGTATTTAGTTCTCTAGCGAGGAAGCATCGACATAGCTCTTGATGGCCGAGAGACCGGCAATCGAGCGGCACTCGCCGTCGAGGGCCTTGGCCAAGGCCGAAAATTGGCCTTCGTGCAGATCCGAGTATCGCTGGCTTTTCTCATCCTTGAACTCCTCCTGCTTGAAATAGATCACGTTCAGGGCAAACTTGGATTTCTTTTTCTTAATCCCCAGCTTAGGCGCATCTTTGGAATAGGCTTTGTACGCTGCTTTAAACGCTTTAATGAAGTCCTTTACGCCCAGATCCTGATGGGGCGCGTTCGGCGGCTCGACGACGCCATCGAAAAAGTAGCGTACAATGGCGCGATCACTGTTGCGGTTGAGTGCATTCGGTGGTTCACCAGCGGCCTTTCTCTTCTTGTTGTCTTCATCAAGCAACTTTCGCCCTTCTGCCGCTTTTTTCTTGAATAACTGTCCTTCCGCGGTTTGAAACCATTTCTCATGGAGCGCCTTTTGTTCTTCGGGATCGATATACATCCATGAGCCCCAGCTGTTCGTCAGCAGAAAAACGGTATCGGCCTGCTGCTTCATGGCTTGCAGCACCGGCACGTTCCAGGATCTTGGCTCGAAAACATCCTCTTTGAATTTTCCAAACGGGAAGTCACGGTCCACTTTTGTCCCGCCAGATCCCAGGGTGCCCAAACCGTACTTGGTCTTCGCACCGATCACCTGGTTTAACGGCATCAACCAATCCTTGGCTTTCTGCACATTCCCATCAGAAGCCGGCGCCATACTCTCGAACAACTGTATTGCAGTTCTGCCATCATAAACAACGATGTTGAACACGGCCGAGAAGGGCAAACCGTCAATCAGATTCAGGCACTCTTTCTTGATCACTTCAAATCCATAGGCCCCGCCAAGATTATCGGACGACATTTCCTCATCGCCATTCAGGATCAGAAGAATCTTCTCGGACGTTCCTTTGACCCCGAAAAAGTTGATTTCCGGAAGGGAGAATCCCAGGGAGGGCCCGCCGCCCAAACTGCTTCCGGCCGATCCCAAACCACCTATTACGCCAACGATTTCCGGCATCTTAATATCGGGGGCCACCTTGTTTATCGGCTTAACCATGATCTGTTTACGCAGTCTTGGCTGCTTCGGCGGCGTCTTTGTATTTACGGGAACCTGCAACCTTCGCAGATTCATTTTGGGCCGGGACACCGGCTTCGCCGCGAAATCTACATCATCTTTTTTGACGACTGACACGGCCACAAAGAAAAAGGCTGCCAGGATCAATATGGCGTGAATTGCGAGACTAACCAGAGCGGCACTCGATTTTGAATGACTGCGAAAGAACCCCTTCTTCTTTTTCATAACAATACTCCAAAACAGCTTGCCCATGCAGTGATGATGCGTTCAGCATAAATCACGCTCATCGATTCATCTGCGTAACCCATAGTTGATAATCGGCAGGTCGTTTAGTGGCAATATTTATTGATGAATAGAGGCAATCCAGAATTATACAAATCCGTACATTTACTCGATCAAGAATTGCATTCAGACTCGAAATACACAGAAACCACGCCATAAAAACAATCCAATCACGACCGGGAGCATCTCCAGCAACGCCTAAAAAGACAGATTCCGCAAGGATACCGGACGGAAGGGGAAACGGCGCTTGTGCTCCTGATCCAGATAGTTTCCAGAACGAAGTTTCTTGTGGCTATCGACGTGGTTAATCAACCCACCGGCAAGAGGCATGGTTAGCCACGACCTGCTGCAATATTCGCGACGTAGCTCTTTGGCCGCGAGGGATAGGTCCTGACGCAGGTCTCGTCCATGTAATTGAAGACCTTTAGCTTTTCCAGATTTTCAAGATGATCCGCCAGCCACTCGTTCGATGCATTCACCGCGATCAGCTTGCCGCGCTTATCCCGGACCACGACAATGAAGCCGTAGTACTGCTCACCCCGCCGCGAATAGTTTTCGCTGCCGTCCCATAGATCGGTCATGCGAACGGTCCGTTTGCTGAAGACCTCAACCGAACGCTTGTTCGCCTTGGTGAGAGTAAAAGTCTTGGTCATGCGATCGAGAAGAATATATCGGTCGCCTTTGATCTCCTGTCCAATGGCAAACAACTCAATGGTAAGCGGATGATTGTACTCTCCCGTACTTTTCTGGACCACCTTGACGCCGAAGTTCGCGACCTGTTCCGGCGGACGATTTTCCGCCCCTTTTATTTTGGAGAAGTTTTTCCTCTCGATGGACTTCCTGAAAAGAAGATCCAGTACGGGAGCTTCCGCCAGTTCCAGATATTCGAGGTCATCATCGGAAAGCTTGAAGGAGTCTCTAGGAATATTCACTTCCTTGCCCTCGGCATCCTTGAGCACCAGCTTATCGAACAGGATCCGTACAAACTCCGCCTCTATTGTCCTGCCATCAGATAAATGCCACGTCCGCATTTCGCCTGCGAATGCACCCGAGCACAATCCACAAACGGCTAAAAACATCATTACCCTCTTTACTGAGTCCGTCATCCCAGTGCCTGTTCTATTCTCTCGCATTGATCGGTCCTCCGTGCTGGACTAGAAATCATTGAATATCGGTCCGTTCGTGCAGCAAACCTCACCCACGGGCAGATCCTTGTAGATCTGGTCCAACATGTCGTGCGACAGCTCTCCCGTCCGGAAGATGGGGTAGATCGGTTCGCCATACTCATTTTTTTCATATTCCGCGTCCTTCTCCTCGACGGCGATGATAAAGCCACACTCCCCGTTCTCATCGCCAATGACGATGTCTATATCCTTTTCCACCCCGGGCTGCAGGGTAATCCATTCGCCCGCCATGCAACGATCGTTGCCAATGAACTTCCTCCGGGTGTCGAAACGGGGGTTGTACTTCGTGCCGATCAAATCCATGAAATCATTGTAGCGGTCCGGGGTATTCCAAACCCCGGCCCAAACAATCTCGCCATCCACGGCAATGACAATGAAATAGTCCGCCTGGCACACGAACCGGAAGGTAATCCCGTCCTTGTTCACCAGCTTTCCCTTGTAGTGCACCATCCAGTAACCTCCGCCGCTGTCGGGCGTATCGAACGCACTCGGGGCAATCGAGGTCCACGTTGGTGAGACCACCAGGCAACTGGCATACAACTTTTTCGATGAGTGGTAATATTTATTATTTAGGGTCGCCGGATCGAAGCCGTGGGTGATGAACTGGTTCACGTCACCCAGCCAGATCGGTATGAACGACCGATCGTCTTCCGAAACACCATTGAATTTTCCATTGGGATAGCGCTTGAAGTCATAAAACGTACCCACCAGATCGCTGCCGACCGTTTCCTGGGTCCCCATGATGCTCACCTGTGAAATTTCCGGAAGGTCCAGAAATTCGCCGCCCAGTCCCGTTCCGCCCATCAGACCGTCTCCTGTTCCCATCAGGTCGGGGAGCTGGATTTCAGGCATCTGCTTGGACTTCACCTTGGCCACGATACGCGAGGAAGGCTTTGGATTAGAGCTTTTCTTGACCTTCACCTTCGGCTTCTTGAGCTTCATCTTCGGACGCTCAACCGGTGGCGGCGGCTTGAAATCCGGCTCCGGTTCCGGGAGCACCTTGAAAACCACAAACAGGCCCGCCACGAAAAAAGCGACCGCATGTACTGCCAAGCTGACCACCAATCCGCTGGGTGCACCTTTGTTAACCTTGCGGGGCTTTGTGTTAATCCGTTTCATGCTAAATCCTTGTTAGTCACCAATTCCTGTACATACCGTGGTCATGCGACCGATGGAGATCCGGCTTCCTGCATATTGATATTGGTCCGCCATTTATGAGGAGACACGCCCACATGCTTTGAAAAGACACGACAAAAATCACTGTCACTTCCAAATCCGCATTGACGACCAACCTCCACTAAATCATGGGATGTCGAACTGAGAAGCTCCTTGGCATGGGCCAAACGCATGGCAATGAAGGCATCGTGCGGAGAGCACCCCCTGGCCCGCTGGAATATTCTGCGGAGATGCCCGGCCGATATGTGAACCGCCGAGGCTGCGGCATCGATGGTCGGCGACTCGTTCATGTGTTCACGATACCAGACCAGTACCGATTCCACCCGTTGTTCATCCACCTGATCCAACGGCACCTTGCTAACAAGCTTTACGTCCTTGAGTAGAAGTAACGCTAAGTCAATGACCGCTTTTTCGACTTTTAATCCACTGAGTGGTGAAAAGGACATGCGGTGCTGGTTAAAGCGCTGGTAGAGTTTATCGATCTGCTGGATTTCAGCCGGAGTGATTTGCCGTCCGAAATAGCCGCGTTCATCGGCCGCCTGCTTGAGGGCGTCCGGCACAGATGTCAAATGCACAACATAGCGCTTGGGCGCTTTCCTTCCGCTTTTCCAGCCATAAGAAAGGCCCGGAGGAATCACCCAAACATATTCGCTCTTCAATGGAATATCCGGGCGATCCGGAAAAACCGGAGCCATTTGCCCATCGGCCACTACATAGACTTCCCAGTTCAACCGCTCGTCAACCGGAACCGGGTGTTTCTTGAAGTCGCGATATCCGCATGCCAAGTAACGCACCATAGTCTTGCTCTCCTCTTTGGGTCGTAAACAACCCCTACTTTGCCAACCTTTTAAATACATTATCCGGAATGGGTTTACCAGCAAACTCTAGAACTTCGATCGCATTCAAGCTCCATTGGGACATGTGGTTGATGGATCCCCACCCCATTTGCCGCCCTGGATTGAGAGTCGCCGGTCCGCCGTATTCCATGGGCACCGCCGGATAGCCGCCCGGATCGTCCGCTGACAGGAAGACGTTCCATGCGCGCACGCCCATCGAAGGGTCGTTCTTCTGCTCGGCGGCGAATGCGGTCAAGCGGGCATGCCATCCGGGATAGGCGCCGATTTTCGGCGGCGTCAATCCATGCGCCTCCCATTCGTCCGCATCCCAGACATACCGTTCGCAGAACTCGAGCCAAGCCTGGTCCCACGCCGGATTATCCAACTGGCCATGCAATTCGAACATTAGTTCCGCGCCACCAAAAATCGACTCCATGTGCGATGCTTCGGCGGTGGCTTCGTTGTTGATCAAACCGAATTTGCCCGTCGCCGGATCGTAGTTCATATAGGGTCCTGTAAAGAGTTGGTACGGCAACGACACAATACTGTTCATGCCCGTCAGAATCTTATCGCGGTAGTGGATGTCGCCGGTGCGTTCCCACGCCGTGTACCAGTCGCCGGCCAACGCAAACCAGTCCGGTCCGATGCGCGCCTGCGTCGGCCAGTCGGTCTTGGGCGCCACCTTGCGCAGGGGATTCACCCGCAGCAGCGCCTGCTCGTTGTCGGCCACCGACGTCATGATATCGCCTACGCGTTCGTCGGCCGTCAGGTAGTAGTAGGGACGATGAAACAGCGCCTGGCTGATACGGACCTCTTTTGCTCCCCCGCCCCAATGGCGCACGTTGTGCCGGGATCCCAGCCCCATCATCGGACCGGAATGGTACATGTCCACCTCTGAGGTGTGGCGGGTCATGGCTTCCGCCATGCGGAAAACGTCCGGATCGCCGGTGCGCAGAAAACTCGTCCATAGCCACAGATTGGGAGCAAGCTCTGTATTCGCCCAGGCAAATCCGCCGATGTCGTATTTCCATTGATGCCGGATCGTATCGTACTGGTGCATCACATCGCCGTAGTCCCAGAACCCGTACCAATGGCGGTTCTCAATTTCCCCCTTCAGATAATCCAGAAGGATAGCCAGCCGGTCCTCCACCCATTTTTTCGAAGGCGTCGAAGTGTCCGGAAGGCTCCAGCGCCCAAACACGGGAACGGAATGATAGTATTCAGGCGAGCAGATCAACCGCGCCGGCGTCGTATCGGAAGTGGCGACCGAGCTGAAGGTTTCGTTCGAAGTAACCGCCGGCTCAGCCCGCAAGGTCATTTCGAACGTCCGTGCCACCCCATAGGGTGTGGAATGTCCTTCCTCGTAGTCCTCATAGGCCGCGCTCAATCCGTGTCCCTTGGTATCGTAATGCCGCAGATCCATGGCAGGACTGTCCGGCGGCCACAGCCACAGTGTCATGCTCGCCGTATGTGTGGTCATTCCCGTGATCTCGAAAGTGGACGGATAACTCTCCCAGAAGTCTCGAAGACTCCACTGGATGCCGCCCGAGGTATCGCCGGCAAATGCGCTTCCTCGCGAACGGCCGCCCCAATCACTCTTGAGCCAGCAGCTTTCCGCCCCTGTGCGCTTGAATACGGCAAAGGAATCCGGCGACAGCTGCATTAGCTTTACCCCGTCCCATTCCGCAATATCCGCAATGATCTTTTCACGCTTCTCGCCGTATTCGGACGGTTCCAGCAACGGCTTACCGGCTAGCTGGTTTTTCAGGATCTCATCCTTGTCCGGATCCAATCGCGTGGTGCGGGCTGCAAACATGCGGGTCGGCTCGTGCCAAACCCCATCGCCCTCTCCGGCCAACAGCACATGCCGGTTCAGCGTTCCTTCCCGCAACGGAATATCCATTTTCAATCCAAGACCGCGAATATAATCCTGCTTCTCGTCGCCCTCGTAGCGGATCGTGTAGACGATGCGGATCGATGGCGATCCCGCATAGAAATAGAGTCGCGCTGAAAACGGAACGATTCCATCCTTCGAAAATCCGCCGTTATATTCCCCGTCGACTTTCACCACGGCCCGGACGGGACTGCTCTGTTCGAGCACGGCCGAGGCAATCCGACCGCCCAGGGTCTTGACCTGAATATTGGTGATGGAATCCGATGGCGCGTTTTGCACATATCCCACCGGATGCAGACCTCTGCCAACTTCCCGGCCGTCGATCATCAGGCTTTGGATCAGCACCGGTCCCGATTTTTCCAGCACGCAGGAAAGATTGCCGGTATCAATCTTGATCTGGGAGTCCAGATCGGTTGCGGTGATCGGATTGACCGGAAGCGCAGGTTCACCGGCCGACAGCACAAGCCGATCCGACAGACCGGGCGTTGCCAACGCTGCGTGTCCGCTCCATTTAAGCGATCCGTCGGGCCAGTAGGCCAACGGCCAGCTCTCAACGGGAATCGACGTCCCGTCGGACGTATTCAAGACAAACGACTGATCCGCGGTACAGGCCCCTGCCGGCCATGGAACACCCCATGCAATCCCCTGTTCCACCGCAGGAACCTTGCCCGACAGCCAATGCAGCTCCACCGGTTCGGTAGCCAGGCATGCACCGGCCGCCATCATCCCAAGACATACCATTCCAAATCGTTTTCTCATCACCTTATCCCTTCAGCAGCTCTTCGATTACGGGTTCCTGTATTTTCGCCCATTCCGCATAGCCGGCCGCAGTTGGATGCAACAGGTCCTCCATCAATTCCTTCTTGATGACGCCCTGCTCATCCACAAGGAATCTGCCCATATCGCGGAAATGGATCCACTCGCCATCGTCGAGCTTGCAGATCATTTGATTAACCTGATCGTTGACCTTACGTCGTGCGCCGTCCGGCGTATCGCGTGGGAAAACGGCATGCAACAGGATTTTGGTTTGCGGCAGCTTTTCGCGGATTAGCGAACAGACCGCCTCAATCCCCTCGGAGATCTCTTCCGCCGTATTATCCGCCGAGTTGTTGGTTCCGATCAGCAGAACGGCCAGTTTGGGCGATATGTTTTCCAGCTCCCCATGCTGCAGGCGCCATAGCAGATGCTGGATGCGGTCGCCGCCAAAACCCATGTTGACCGGACGATATTTTGCATAGTTGGCGACCCAGGATTCAACGCCATCTCGTTCCCAATGGTGGGTGATGGAGTCGCCGATAAAAATCACTTCGGGATCGCCTTCCTGCACGGCTTTGCAGATGGCTTCATGACGCCCCATCCAGGTTTCCGTCTTCCAGTCGAAGACGACCTCCTCAAGGCACACGGGCTCGAGCAAGTGATTCGGTTTATTTACGCGATCAGACAACACTGTACATCTCCTGTTAATCGACTCGTTTCTTCCACGCTGGATAGTCCTTCTCGATCAGGCGTTGCGGCCAGTTGCCATACCAGCGATACCCGTTGCGCCGCTCGCTCTCGATCTCCAATATATCGTATTTCTTGATCCCGTCGCGGCCGCAGAAAAAGGGCCGGTTGGAGCCGATCTCGTAAAAGCGCGCCCATAACGGCGGCGCACCCGCATCTTCAACCACCACTTTGTTGCCGTCGCGCACTTCGATACGAATACCTTTGATCTGCACCTCCTTGAACCAGGCGACGGCCGCATCCACCGCCTCAATCACCTCATCGCCGGGATCCTCGAGGTCCATGAGCATTTCAACAATGCCCACCGATTCCGAACCACTGATCGACACCAGTTCGAACGCACGGCCCGGACGGGGTTCATAGTTTTTCTCATCGTGCTGCGCGCACCAGGCCGTCAGCTTGCCGTCGACCTTGATCTGGCATTTCAGGATGCATTGAATGCCATCCTTGAAGGCTTCCTTGGCTGCATTTTCGCGATGGCTATCCAGAAAACCGTAGTAGTCCTCGTTCTCAACCACCTCTTTCAGGAAAACCATCAACCGCACCATGGCACCGTCATTGAACGTGATATAGCGGTGGTAATGACTGCTCGGCGGATAGTACTGCGGCCATCCTCCGGTTGGATACTGGGCATCGATGATATAGTCGAACCCGCGTTCGAAAGCGTCCTTGTATGCCTTATCGTGCGTCTCGTCATAGATTCGGGCCAGAAAGCGTAGCTCGTCAGTCGTAGCACTGTTGTCAAAAGTGGGTTTTAACTCAGCGCGGTCACCTTCGTATGGCTTGCCGGCCACATCCACATTCTTGGGCCAGCCACCTAGCTCCGACTGCCAGCTCAGGATGTTTTCCGCAATCTCTTCTGCCTCGTCGTCATCGAACCAGCTGTCCGGCTTTTTCAGGTAGTCCCGCGTCCGCCCCGATGCAGACAGCACAAGTAATCCCATGACGAATAGATGAACAAATATCTTCATTAATCGGAATCTTTTTTCTTTCCCCATACGGCCGTTCCGTCCTTATCAAGACCGGTGAACACCAGGGTTTCCTCATCGTTTTCCCAATCCCACGCCGGCAGGATCTTGGCACTGACCATCGAATCGTTCCCCAGTTTGAACCGCAAAACGTTAGGTGGTTTGATCTGCCATTTACCCTCCTCGTCCCCGAACTGCACAACGCCACCTTCCTCAAATACGAGTCCCGGTTTCGCCCGCTGCAAGCCATTGTTGCCGGGGTCTATCGGCAACCATTCCCACGTACCGAACATTTCCTTATCCGGAATGGGTTGTTCCTTCTCTCCGGCATAGCGTTCGGGCGAAACCACCGGCCAGCCATCGTCGGTGAAGACCATTTTGCGCACATGCGTATGCACGATCTTGCGTCCATCAACCTCTTCGCGCGCATGATGAACCATGAAATAATTGTCGCCGTCGCGCACCACGCTGTTGTGTCCCGGACCAAACCAGCCCGTATGGTTTTCAAAGGCATAACTGTTAAGAATCTTGGGTAGATTGTCTTCCCCGCCAGCCATGTCCTTTTTGTTGAAATCCTTGTACGGGCCATCGGGCCGCTTGGCGCGACCCACGCGGACGTTGTAGGTGGAGTCCAGCTTGTCGTAGGAAACAAACAGAAAGTATTCCTTCAGCTTCGGATTATAGATGGCGTATGGCCCTTCGAGTGCGGTCCCTTGCCGATAGGCAATCCGCTCGCCGACCGATCCCTTGCTTCGGGCCTCCCCGTCCTCATCGAGGCGCAACACGTAGATGCCTCCGAAAAAGGAGCCGTAGACCATCCATTGCCGGTCATCGGCATCGGTCAGAATGGCCGGATCCAACGCGTTCGGCCAACCCTGCTCGTCCATAGGATCGCTGGAACGAATGACACCGCCTCCATCCTTGAAGGTGCCGGTCGGTGACTTTCCGACGAGGAAGCCGATGTAGGACTGGCTGGAGCCGAAGCGGGACAAGCAATAGTACAGCCGGTATTCGCTCCCCACCTTGACCATGTCCGGCGCCCAAAGCGAGTGACCGCCTTCGCCGACATGATCTTCCGCCTCATCGGGCACGCGCCGCAACAGACGGTCTTCCACGCGATCAAAGTCGATCAGATCCTTCGATCTCCAAACCGGCATGTTGTGTGTTCCATATACGTAGAAATAATTATCGTCCTTCAGCACAGCCGGATCGTGCGCATCGATATTCTGCCTAGGCGGACGGGACGGATAGTCCACAGCCGCCAGCACATTAAGTGCTGCAATCCATGTCACTAGTGTTAGCCGTGTCACCATAGGTGTACTTTACTCATCTGCCTCTCGATTCCGACACAAAAAGTCCGCTTGCCCCGCTTATGGATAGATCATCTTGTAGAACGTAGTGGTTGGAGGAAGGTCACCTAGGGGAACTGTATAAATGTTGGTGGTGTCACTACCAAAGACTTCAGCCCACGTACCACCCGTCAGGTTGGTATTGTACAATAAACGCCATCCCGTATGGTTGCTGGACCAGTTCAGGTTGAGCGCTCCGGCGTTCATGGCCATACCGATTACCGGCGGAATGGAGGAGACAGTCGGATCGGTTCCGTTCGATTCTTCCGTTTCGTTGTCATCGCCGTCGCCGTCCGGATCGTCTGTACCGGATTGGTCCAGGTTACCGAACTGCGCCATTTCCCAAGCATCGTCCAACCCGTCATAGTCGGTGTCCGGATTCGAAAAATTCAGGAACTGGACCGGCGACAACGCCGCATCGGTAATTCGCACTTCGTCGATCATGCCGGAAAGCTGATCCACAGCAGCGCCATTGTACATTCCCCGACCGACGCTCCATGGATGCGTGGTCGAAGGGTAGAGCCCGTCAAATCCCGTGGAAGATCCCACATTCTGACCATCGACATACAGGGTAAGAGTTCCGGCGGCCGCGTCGCCAACCGCTGCAATATGATACCATGTATTCTGAACCGGGCTGAGAGAGCCCTCAACGCTTACATAGTCACTGCCGGCCGTACAGGCCTCAATACGAAAATGTCCATCCACATGCTTCGACAGGTATAGAAGTGCACGGGCATCGCCACTCACGCCGCCCGCTGCATCGCCGAAATCATCATCGCGGCCCACAATCGTCTGGAATCCGGTGAGTGAGTCAAAGTTGACATAGGCCTCCAGCGTAAAGTTAGAGTAGATCGTGGTAACCAGCGGGCCACTCGTAACGGCGGTGTATAGGTCGTCGCTCCCATCGAAATGCGTGCTCAAGGTATTGGTTGCGCCGGTCTGCGGAATCGTTGCCACAGGCACCGAGTCACTGTAATCAGGAGCGGTGTTCGCCGCGTAGGCATTCAGGTTATCATCACCGCCGGCTGAATCAACAATCTGGTTGCCCCCATAGGGAACCGCCGTGCCTGCCGTTCCTTCCTCAAAGCGGTACCAGGCCACGGGATCTGCCGGATCAATGGTTCCCGGATCCAGATCGGTCACGACCAGCCGAACAAAAGCATCAGTACTTCCCCCTCCCGAACGTTGAAGTGAATAGCTCTTGTACAGTGTATCGGTCAGATTAAGCGTGAAAGAAGGACTGTAGGGCGCCGACGAGCCGACTCCGCCAAGGATCAGGTTATAGGTCCCTTCGGACAGATAGCCGTCCGTCTGATGAATAACAAAATGCGCAGCCCCTTCCGAGCCGTCAAACGTGAGCGTACCGGCACTGTTCAGAATCTGGTCGTTGCCGGATGCCGGGTTGGACGAAAGGTCAAAATACAAGATGCCGGCCTTTAGGGTGATTCCGCCGGATGTCATCATGGTTCCAACGGTACCGGGTGTATCCCCGACATCGATCTCACCGCCCGATAGCAGCGTGAGCAGGTTGCCGACGGCCCCGCTGCCCGACAACTTCGACCCGGAACCGACATAGACATCGGTACCGCCAAGCGACCCTGTGACGTTTAGTTCGCCGTCCCAGATGGCCGTGTTTCCGGAATAGGTGTTGTTTCCTGACAGGGTAAGCTTGCCCGACCCTACCTTGGAGAGTTTCGACGTTCCATACCCTCCCCACGGATCGGCATAATCGCTGTCGCGGATGACACCTGCAAAGGTTGAGTCTGTGTTGAGTGCACCGATGATCCACTCGGCATAACGACCGCCAATCGGCTGGGCACCGATAACCGCACCGGAGGTTCCGGAGAGTTCCCCAATATTGTGCGGAGTCCCAACGGTATCGTTGGGGCCATTTACCACCTGATGCATCACAACGCCGTCGCCTAGGTGAAGCCTGCCGGAGGCCAGCTGAAGACCGCTTTCGTAGCCCCGGTTGATTTTAAATTCGTCGGAGCCGGAGTTGGCGGTCACGTTGATCTGACCGGTAAATGCCGACCAGTCGCCGGCGAAATAATCTCCCGTCGAGTTGACGTCAATGCTGAGCGTTCCACCACCCGACAAATTCCCATTCACGTCCGCCCACGTCGACAGGTCGAGGGTTCCGGTCTCTCCCGAAGAAACCTGGAGGTTCGGGGAGAGCAGCAGCTGGCTGCCTCCGGTTCCGTCGGTTACGGTCGCTCCGCCGGCCAGTTCAATCTCGCCGCCGGAAAGGCTTCCGCCGGAGTTGATGACGGTTTCGCCGCCATCAAGCAACGTCCCGCTTCCGGTGCTGATGCTTGTATTCAACGTGAGTGTTCCACTGGAAGAATTCGTAAAGCCATCAACGACACTGAGTGCGCCGGGACCGGAAAAACTGTAGTTCTGGGTGCCGCTCACCGTCATGGATTGCGCAGTGAGATTGCTGCTGACGGAAATGGTGGAATTATTGCCGCTATTGTCGAAGAGCACGATGTCGCCCATGCCGAAAGTTGTCGGGGAAGCCCCGCTCGTCTCCCAGTTGACGGTTGCGGTGTCCCATACATTTCCGTTGTTACCGCCGACCCACACCAGTTCGCGCGGCTCGGCCGATACAGTTACTAGGATGGCAAACTGCTGGGTCCAGCTGCTGCCGTCCGCATCGGTAACGTTAAAGTCAAACCCGGCGCGGCCGGAGGAATCCTGCGTCGGCGTAAACTCAACAACCGACCCGGTCTGATTAACGGAGCCGCCTACCACGTTGCTAATGGTGAAGACCGGCGCATCCATGAACCCATCGGTGTATCGGCTCAGATCGACCGTAAGAGACGTCGGCTGCTCCACTGTATTTTTAGCCATCCAAGCGTGCGGTATTGCGCAGAAATGGAGATATTCCTCCAGATACGTGTAGCCGGCTTCGGTGTTGGACGGGAAAAAGGTCGATGCCGTAATGATCGATCCGTTATTGGCAAAGACGGTGTTGTGATCCTGGCTCGCCACGTTCGAGCCCAGCGCCAGCTCCCAGTCATCCGGCATGCCGTCGCCGTCGGAATCCGCCCGTGCGGGAGCCGTGTTGAGCGTGCCGAACCCGTTGTTGGAAATGCCATATTGATCGGCCAGGAGCTGTTCTCCGTTGTTCGTTCGGGCGGGGTCCTCCCCTGTCGTTTTTCCATCCTTCTGGACCAGGATGCTGTACTGGTTGGTCACGGTATCAATCAACAGACTATCCAGCTCGTCACGTAGCGAGACCGCGCTTGCATCGAGACGCAAGGGGCCGACGGACGAAACCACTTTCTTGTACGCCGTCAGCGGATCATCGATGGAAACCGCGGCCGGCGCACCTGTGAATGGAGTCGCAGATTTGTAGTAGCGATTCGCTCCTTGGGGATCACCCGGCGTGAACTCGGAACCATCGACGATGGCATAGCTGCGATCGGTCCCATCCAAGACCCCATTGTCATTGTAGTCGTACAGGGTGTCATCGAGATAGAGACTGAAGTTGGGTACGCCGGCCGAAGAAACCCAGGCCTTCGTCAGACCCGTACTATGAACCGTGGACCCATCATCCGCATCATCAATGGAAATGTAATAGCAACCGCGCACATTGGCCTTCCAGTTGGCCGGCGTCTCCGAGTCGCCCATGATGAAGCCTTCGTTACGCCAATGGAAGGTCACGTTGTTGATCCATTCGAGCATGGTGGGACGCGCCTTCGGATTACGCGTGCGATGATGCGCCCAGAGGGAATGATGGCAGGTGCCGTGGTCGAGGTCCCACAATCCGCCGGCATTGTGGCGCTCCATGCCCCAGGTGCTCGTGGAATACTGCATGGTAAAATTGTCGGGAGCGGTCCCGAAGAAGGAAAAATTTTCGTCGGTGCTGAACATCATCGAAACATGATCGATCATGGTTTCATCAATACCGTAGTCGATGTTCAGACAGTCGCCACCGGTGCCGTATTTTCCGTGCCGGATACGGAAGTGGCGCATGATGGTGTTGTTGCCCTTGATCAGCATCCTGCCGCCCTTGAGCCCCACACCGTCGCCCGGTGCCGTCTGGCCGGCAATCGTCACGTTGGCCGGCACCTGGAAATTGGTATCCGAAACGACTGGAATATAGCCGCTGACCGCAAAAACAATGGTTCGTCCGCCAGCCGGAGCGGTATCAAGAGCTTCCCGCAGTGTTCCCGCCCCACTGTTGTTCAGGCTGGTTACGGTATACACATCGCCGCCACGGCCACCGGAGGCATAGGCCCCGAATCCTTCGGCTCCTGGGAACGCGGGAATCTGCGCCCAAGCCACAGTACCCATGAATAGAAGACCGACAACCGCACTCATCGTTTTGAATTTCATTGAATGTCGCCTTTTTTAATTACTCGGATGTCCGTATAGAGAACTGGCTCGCCGAGCAAAGTTTGTGACTCAGGAGATCGCTTATGAGCCCATTAGTGGCCGTAAATCGGACACATTATCCCTAAACCGTTGTATCTTGCCCTCGCAAGAGCTCCATTTCATAGAAAAAGCATCAACCCACTATTATACATATTCAACCATATGCACGATCAACAGGAATAGAAAACACCATGAGAACTGGCATCTCATAGAGATCGTATCTAAAAGAGACGACATCTATTACCCAACAGACTTGAGACATCAAAACCGAATGGGAATTCATGCTCAAGGCTCCGAAAATGATTATATCGCTAATCGGACCGTGCATAACAACGCCTCGAAATGACAATGACATGTTTAATATTGTATAATTAAGATTCGTTACTCCCCCTTTCCCAGCGCGTTCTCCCATGTTATTTTTTCGAATTGTCCACAGCCATGAGCATGATAAACCACAACCCCGACTCTTCTATACATTATGAAACAATTAAAAACTTTCCTGCTATTTTATCTTATCGGTGCATGCGCGGTTCTCCCAACCGCTACGTTTGCCGCCTTTGGCCTCACCACCACGACCGACTACTACCAGGTGGATACCGGTGCGGGTCTTGTCTTCAAGGTGCGACGGGTTGAGGAATCGGGAGTAAATCCCAACACGGTCTCCATCGGCGACATCCGCAGCATGGTCTACAACGGCGTGGAATATCAGGATCAGTCAAGGGGATCGCAGGTCACTTCAGGATTCGACTATCTCTACTCCAGCACATCGGCTGTAACGGTCAGCGCCCAGACCATCTCAAATGAATATGTTAAGATTACCGTCCAGGCGGGCAACCTCACCCATTACTACATGGCGCGCAACGGCGATCCACACATCTACATGGCCACATACTTCACCACGGAACCGGACATCCACGGACTGGTCCGCTACATCGTCCGCATCCCCCACTACAAACTCCCCAACGGCTCCGAACCGGCGGAAATCGGCGACACCGACATGACGGTCGAGTCGGGAGACATTTTTGGATACAGCCCGTCCAATTCGATCGTCTCGCTTCGCGGCCAAACCCGCTCAAAGCATTATTCCAACATGCGATTGAACGACTGGTCCTATTTTGGAGCAACCGGTTCCGGTGTCGGGGCGTGGATGGTGCGCGACAACAATGAAGGCGGATCCGGCGGACCCTTCTACCGTTGCCTGATACAGCAGGGCAGCGGCGACCAGGAGTTGACCTACATCGTCAACTATGGAGAGGTTCAAACTGAAGCCTTCCGAACGCATATCCTGAACTACTACACTCTGGTCTTCAACGATGGGTCGGAACCTGCGCCGTTGGATACCTCCTGGTTTGGTGGCATGGGATTGCTCGGCTATGTGCCGTCGTCCGGGCGCGGCAGCGTCAGCGGCAGTGGTATTTCGGGCCGCGACACTACCTATACCTACACGGTCGGGCTTGCCAATGCCAATGCCCAGTTCTGGGCTGAAGCCTCGTCCATCGACGGCTCCTTCAGCGTCACAAACGTCCTGCCGGGAACGTATGATCTGACCGTGTATAAAAACGAACTCGAGGTCTATACCGATACGGTGACACTTTCCGCCGGCAACGATACGGTCATGGATCCAATCACCATTGCCGATGATCCCAGCGAAAAGGTTCCCGTCTGGCGGATCGGCGACTGGGACGGCACACCGACCGAGCTTCTCAATGGCGATAAGATAACGACCATGCACCCTTCGGATGTCCGCATGGCCAACTGGAATACCGGCACCTATGTGGTCGGAAGCTCGTCGCCGGCGACCGACATGCCCTGCTATCAGTGGAAGGATATTGCCGGCGGGAGCAAGACCATCCAGTTTACGCTCACGGCCGACCAGATCGTCGACAGCGTGCTACGTATCGGCATAACCGTCGCCTACTCCGGCGGCCGCCCGGATTTCGACATCAACGGTTGGAACGACGGCGTGTACACCGCAATATCCTCCCAGCCGAGCACCCGCTCCCTGACCGTCGGTTCCTACCGAGGGAACAACACCATGTACACCTTCAACATTCCGGCCAGTGCTCTACAGGTGGGAGTCAATACCCTCCACATCTACCCGATCAGCGGATCCGGACTGTCCGGCTATCTCAGTGCCGGCTACAGCCTCGACTGCATCGACTTCTACGATCCCAATGGCCAGCCGGCTTCCATGCTACCGGAAGCGCTCTATACCTTCGAAGGCAATGCCGCCGACAGCACAGGAAACGGCAACAACGGAACCGCCACCGCAGTCTCCTATGCGGCGGATGGGGTAAATGGTCAAAGCGCCCATTTCAACGGTTCATCCTCCTATGTCGGAATTCCCCGGTGCATTCAGGATAACTTCACGGTTTCCTGCTGGGTAAAAACGACCGCCACCGGAGGAACCGGCACCCAGTGGTGGCAAGGCAAGGGGTTGATCGATGGTGAAGTCGCTGGATCTTATCCCGATTGGGGCATGGCTCTCTTGAACGGAAAAGTCGCTCTAGGAATTGGATCCCCGGATACCACCTTCTTTTCCGCGTCGACCATCAACGACGGAGTTTGGCATCATGTTGCCGCGACCCGCGACAACGCATCGGGGACCGTCAAGATCTACGTGGACGGTGCGCTCGAAACAACCGGAACCGGCGCGACGGGTTCGCGGTCCTATCCGCCGGCGCTCCGCATCGGCAGCCTGCAGAGTGGAAGCGGGTTTTTCAATGGCGCGATCGACCAGGTTCGTCTCTATGCAAGAGTCCTAAGCGTCGATGAAATCGCCGACTCGGACGATGACGGACTGGAGGATGTCTGGGAAATGGCAAACTTCGGCAATCTCGACCAGATAGGAACAGACGACCCGGATGGCGACGGCGATGACAACGAAACCGAAGAAACCAACGGGACCCCGCCAACCATTTCCTCCATTCCGCCCAACATGGATCTTTTGATCACGAACGGCATGTTGAACCTCGTATGGCCGAGCAACAACACGGGATGGCGGTTGATGTACAACACCAATCTGATGACCAACACGTGGATCGAAGTTTCCGGCAGCGCTGCGACCAATGCTTTTGAAACCCCGTTCTCCGGACTTCCCGCAGAAAACATATTCTACAAGCTGGTCTATCCGTAACAAAAGGTTGACTGAAAAAGAGAACGGTCCCGTCCTGCGACGGAACCGTTTTTATTAGGTTCATGACCCATTTCCGGGAGAGGGCGTTAGTCGGTGTAGGACGTGGTTCTTTACGAATGTAAAGGCCGCGTATTCTTGAGGGAATTTACGCGCGCTCTGCATGCAGCGATTCCCTCGCTACAACATTCATTGGAAAGCCCCTGGAATGGGTCATGAACCTTTTATCATACCTACTAAGGAAGAATTGAATTTAGGATTTGAGCAACTATTTATTCTCCCCGGCGGCGACCTCCACGGAAGCAACCGGAAGCCCCTCAACGGTTGCCGATAGCTTTATGGTTCCCGCACCGGTTGCACGCAGAACGGCGATACAACGCCCTTGGTATGCTTTGCGCTCAGATGCATGGAACGGTTCAGTGCTGACCACATTTCCGCTGTCGACGGCGATAAGCTTCCCTGGACCGGACACTTCGAATTTTACGAGATCGTCAGCCGTTGGAACAAGTGTTCCATGTTCATCCAGAATCCGGACCTCGACCGTTACCACGTCATCAAATGTCAGTCCAACGCGCTCCTGATCGGGCACCAGTGTCAATTTGGCCGGCGCGCCGGCGGTACGGAGCGTATCGCGCGCAACCTCTTCCCCTGCCTGATACACCACAGCCTCAAGTACGCCCGGTTCAAACGGCACATCCCAGTTCAACGCCCCGTCATCCGCGCGGGTTTTCCTTTTCCCCAGCGACATGTTGTTGAGAAACAGTTCAACCTCATCGGCATTGCTGTAGACTTCAACGTTTTCGGTATGCGGTTCGGAGGAAATAGGATTCCAGTCGGGAAACAGCACCTGCCGCCGCTTCCATTCGATTACCTCGTAGCCAGGGTCCGTGGGCGTCTCTTCCGTTTTGGCGACACGGCGGAAAGCGCTGACCATTGGAGTGTCGCTCCACCAGCTTTGACGCTCGCGCCCCCGTGGCTGGACAAAACCGCAGCGATCCAGTAAACCCACATTGTATACCGTCAGCGGCCAGCTGCGGGATTCGCCGAGATAATCGATCCCTACCCAAAGAAACTGGCCAGCATGCTGTGGATTATCCCGGCAAGCCAACCAGGTCGAGCGGTTTTGGCCCTGTTCGGTCCCGATGATCTTGCGGCCGGTCTTGTCCTTCCAAGCCTGAAGCAGTTCCGCATCCCGGTAGTTGGTGCCGATCACGTCCAGCATGTCGGCCAAGCCGTTGTCGTAGTCGTGCGACACATTCGGACGAAACAATGCCTGCGTTACCGGACGCGAAGGATCGGTTTCGTGACAGACATCCACAAGACCTCGCAAAATCTTTTTCGCCAATTCCTCGTGCGGCGTGTCATGAATTTCGTTGCCAACACTATAGAGGATCACAGAGGGATGGTTGCGATCGCGCAGGATGCCGTCGCGCAGATCGGTATGGGACCACTCTTCGAAAAACTTGTGGTAATCATGCTCGTTCTTCCCCTCGGTCCAGCAATCGAAGAACTCGTCCATCACCAGAAAGCCCATGCGGTCGCACAGATCGAGAAACTCGGGTGCAGGAGGATTGTGGGCCGTACGGATCGCGTTCACGCCCAGGCTTCGCAAAATCTTCAGGCGGCGCTCCCACACGCCTAGCGGAACCGCGGCACCGACGGCACCCCCACAATGATGGAGGCAGACTCCTTTGATCTTGAAGTTCTTCCCATTGAGCCAGAAACCGGTTTCCGACTTAAACTCCGCAGAGCGGATACCAAAGGGCGTGCGAACCTCATCAATCACCTGACCCCCATTCATCACCTGAGTGACCAATGTATAGAGATTGGGGGAATCCAAATCCCACAGCTGAGGATTCGGGACCTTGATTCTTTGGGTCACATCGCTTTCGGATTTCGCGGACAAGAAAATTTCAGTGGCGATGGTCGCCTCCAACTCTCCATTTGGACCTTCCAAGGAGCACCGGACTACGGCCTTGCCGGCTGTAACCGTCGAATTGGCTATTGCCACCTGAACAAGGACCTCGGCGGATTCAGGGCTGACTTCCGGAGTCGTCACAAATACTCCCCATGGACTGATGTGAACCGGCTCGGCAATGACCATTCTGACATGCCGGTAAATACCCGCACCGGTATACCAGCGCGATGCGGGCTGATCCGAGGTATCGGATTTCACCACCAGAATATTTTCCATCCCGGGTTTCATGACATCGGTAACATCATACCGGAAACTCGTGTACCCATTTGGACGCTCTCCCAACAGCTTTCCATTCATCCAGACTTCGCTATTGGCCATCACACCGTCGAATTCGATCCAAACGCGCGTCCCCTCTGCCGACTTCGGCAGGTCGATGCCTTTCCGGTACCAGGCCACTCCCGAAGGCAACCATCCACCTGAACCCGTAGTTTCTGCATCCTCGTCAAACGGTCCCGCAATAGCCCAATCGTGCGGCACATCCACCTGCTCCCAACCGGAATCATTAAAAGCCATGGATTTTGCGCTCGAATTATCCCCCTGGAAAAACCGCCAGGCGGAATCCAAGGAAATGATTTGCCGCGCCGGCGAGGCAACCGACAATAGCATCATGGAGAAAATAATGTATCGCACCTTCATCATAGATATTCCTTTCATCCCGCTTCACGAAATCCATAAACCGGCATATTGCCATCAACAGGACACCCGGATCGATAACCGATACCATTCGGGAAATATACAAATTGAAACAACAGGGAGGATGTGCGCACCGGATGTACACAAAAAAAGGGAGGCCGCATGACCTCCCTTTTTGTTGGACTACCGGAAAACTCTATTTCTTCGGCGGAACCACGGCATCTTTGGCCGCCTTGGCAATACGGAACTTGAGAACTGTCTTGGCAGCAATCTTGATCTGTTCACCGGTGGCCGGATTGCGACCCATGCGAGCCTTGCGGCGAACCTTGATCAGCTTGCCGATACCGGGAATGGTGAATCCATCCTTGGACTTCGCACCCTTGTACGCCTGCGCTACGAGGGATTCCAAAGCGGCCTTTGCCTGAACCTTGGTGATATCGGCATCATCGGCGATCTTGGCGATGATCTGCGTTTTTGTTACTGCCATCTTGTATCTCCTATTGGATCGTATGCTTCATGGGACGCCCCCTACCAGCCCCGTGCCGGCTTTGGGCCCACTTGATAGACTATGTACTTAAACGGCAAAACCGCGGCAAGCTGGAAAATGCAAAAGAACAAAAAAAGAACAGCGATCTGACCATTGAAACAATCCGCTCCGGATTGCTTTTCCACCTAATCCGTCCGGAGAAACCGATGCTAGGCAGAAATATTTTTCATTAATACCTTACAAAGACACTCCTTTTCCCGTTCAAAACCCATTTCCCTTGATTAATTTTATTGTGAATGTTTTCTATCTAACCCATAAGAGCAACCATGAAATAGGCAGAATCCGTTTCTGCCTAATCAACTGTTGGACTGAAAGAAAATGATACTAGCCATCATAATCATTGCCTGCCTGATCTTATTCATTGTCATGCCGACATATATTCTTTGGCAATATCGCAGGGCGATATCTCAACATGGTTATCCTACGTTACCTCCTGAGCTTTCTGATCTTACGCTAGGCCATCCGAATTATGATTTAGCGTATTTATCTGACCTTCTTCCAAAGATCGAAGAAAAGAGAAGATACTCACCTTCGGGGGATTTACTGCTTAACTCATTATACAGCGGATGTATTCAGAATAATGAAGGTATATGGAACGCAGATATTGAACTGTGTAACGATGAGGTTTCTGGTTATAGCATAGTTTTTAAATCCAGCATCGATTCTAGACTTAATAAATGCTGGGGAGATTCGGATCCTAAAAAAGCCTATTACTTAGAATCACCAAAGGGATCATAATAAAATTTTGTCCAACCAGCGCGTGGACCTTACGCGGTAAAACGCACAGTTTTCATGCCTAACGCATAAGTCCCGCGCAGGTCACACGTAACGTTAGGACCAAATAATGAAGAATTTACTCTTAGCATGTCTATTAACACTGTTCGTTGTCAGCTGTGCCCCACGCACCAAGGTGAACACGACCTTTAATAACGCAAATATCAAACTAGACGATGACACACCATTTTCAGATGGAATGCCGTTTGGTGAGATTTCGGATCAGGATATTACGAATTTGATCACTTTCGCTGAAAGCCATGGGTATGACTTTGAATCAGCGATGACAAAGATTTATGAAACCGGAGATACAAATGCATTGGGCAGTGTGTTCGCATTATCTCTCCATTTCACATCGTTGGATCAGAATGCCAGAAGCTATGGCCAGATCATTTTCAGCGGGTTCCTTAATTGGGGAGAAGGCGGGCAGGTTGATTTCTGTGAAGTAATGACGAAACAACCTCCCGAAGTCCAACAACGCATTCGGGATTTTATGTTCTATGCAACACTTAAATGCACACCTAAGGATTATATAGAATCATCGATCCAACAAACTCAGAAGGATTACCCTGCTCTGATGCCAGACGGCTATAAATTTGGAAGCAATGACCCTATTTTTTCACCTTTAATTAAATAAGTCCTAACCAGCGAGTAGACCCTACTTGGACAACGCCTGTTTTTAGGTCAGAGTCTGATTCCCAAGCGGGTCACTCGTAACGTTAGCCAGAGAAAAATTATGAAGAGTACATTGGTCAGTTTATTGATTTTATCTTGCTTTAGTGGCTGTACGATCAATCAGGACAGACAGAGCAACACACACTCATCCGAGAGCGTGATGACTATTAAGTACACATCTGAGCGTACATTTGAGTTCGTTGGTACAGACATTGAATGTATTGATCTAGATGAGTTGTCTAAAGCGTTAACGAAATATCAGAAGAAACATCCCGGAGAGGTCTTCGAACTGTATGCATCGGTCAAATGTGTGCCTGAGACGAGCGATAATATTATCTCTGCGATCAGAGCGACCGGAGTTACTCTTAAGCACTACTGGGCACCAGTATCCGTAGACATTCAAGCTACCCCAGGCAAATATGGTGCCGGTCATGTGGACATCATTGATAGATTTTATAGCGAAAGACTAAATGTGGCTAACCAGCGCGTGGACCTTACGCGGTAAAACGCACAATTTTCATGCCCAACGCATAAGCCCCGCGCAGGTCACACGTAACGTTAGCAGAAAAAACAAAAAGCAAGGAGCACAACAATGGTTGATATAAGAATTGTCACAACAATCTTCTCTATTCTCATAATTACAAATAATTCATTCTGCCAGATCAATGAACATTCAATAAACATACCTAAGTCAATTAAGGAATTGGATGGGGCTTGGACATGGGATTGGGGAACAGGAAAAACCGCGTTTATTCTAAAAAACGGAAAAGTTGATAACCTTCCTATTACTTTCAAACTTGATGGCGAAATTTTACATGAAAAAAATTCAGATGTCTCCTATGTTGACCTAGCTATGCAAGCCGACGGGTCGTGGAAGGGTGTGGAATTCCCTTCGGGATCTACTGTTGTGCTAAAGAAGGTAGATTTGAAGAAGTTAACAATTCCAAAATCAAAAAAAGACCTGGACGGTGAATGGGTCTGGAACGGGAGCGGCGCACCAATACTGTTTGAAATAAAAGATGGGAGATGGGTCGGTCCTCGAAAAATACGATTAAAATTAAAAAATCATGTGCTCAGGGTAATTTTGCAGGACGTAGGGAAAGATTATTACGCTGATCTAATTCTACAACCTGATGGTAGCTGGATCGGAATCGAAACTCCAACTGAATTGAAGATCCAGATTAAAAGGGTAAAAAAATCAAGCTAACCAGCGCATGGACCCTACCGTGAAAACGCCAATTGATTAGGTCGAAGTTTATGTGCACGGCGGGTCACACGTAACGTTCTGCATGGAGAAATAATGAATAAACTCATAGCCATATTTTTGATTTTGCTCCCGCTGACTAATGCATGCCAAGGACGTGATGTAGAAGCTGACGTACTCAAGTATTTTTACCTAGATTCCAAGATAAGCGCTGAGGGAAACCCGAAACTGGTTGAAGCGTACATCCCTGAAGAAGGATTTGTGATAATCGACCAAACTGTAGATGACCCGAAAGAAATTCGGTGCACAAAGAAACAATATCTCGATCGCACTCCATCGATGATGAAATTAAGAAAATCCGGTCAGTATCACACATCATCAACTCCTCAGAGCATTACCCAGGAAGGGAACAAAGTTGTTGTCGAATCTGAGATGATTGAAGTCATTACCACAGAGGAAAATCGTGGTTTCGGTGTATATAATATTCGCAATACGTTTGAATACAAAGGAGGACAGCTGATGTTGCTCAAGTCGGAAATGCTCCACCACGAAATATTCAAGTTGCCTTATAAAAAATAGCAGAACCAGCGCGTGGACCTTACGCGGTAAAACGCACAATTTTCATGCCCAACGCATAAGCCCCGCGCAGGTCACACGAAACGTTAGCTAGGAAAGAAAATGAAAAAAATACTCTTTATCTTGATGCTTCTCTCCACTCACGTTTTTGCCCATTTCATTGGGTTTCCAGAATTGGTTGTTAATGCCGATGGGTCTACAAATTATGAAGGAATCCACTGTGTAATGGAAGAAGGTGGGTGGTCGGATTTCCATATCAGAATAACCATTAATAAATCCGCAAAACAAAAAGTTGTACAGATGACCCTTGAGGATCCTGAAGAGCATAAAATCATTGCCTCCTGTTTTATCGCAGGGCATGGAAATGACAACAAACGTGTATACTGTCTCGATATTTCTCAAGAAGCCTTAGAACATACCGAGTTGCGGATCTGGCCGGCTGACTCGGGCCATATAAGCCTTAAATTGAAGAACATACCAATTACAAAAACAGCTAACCAGGGCATGGAGCCTACCTCGGCCAACGCACAATCTGTCGTGCCTGAAGATTAAGCGCGAGGCGGCTCACACCAAACGTTGGGCATACATAAAATATGAAAACAATCCTCCAAAAAATCGGTAGATTATTTGAACGAGTTTCAGGATTTATCGGTGGCCTGACTTTAGCGCTGCTTATTATATTCGCAACCAGCACATGCCTGAGGTTGATGAGCTGGAAGATAGGAAATATTGGGTTGGTTTATGCAGTGCTTTTTTTAGCTCTCCCAATTTTTGGATCAAAGTTCAGCGACATTTTTGCGTCCTTTTTCGCTCCAATATTTAATCTCCTAGCCAATTTTGGTGAAGGTGCAGAGGGTCATATGGGACCCGACACTCATGACCGAGTAAAAGATTTATTGATGGAGGTGGCTTATGTCTTATCAATCATCCTGTTGATAGTTTCGGCATTATTTTCAACCAAAACCCTCCTCTTCATATCCATTGCCCTATTAGTGATGTTTATTATTTATGCCGTAACCAACAGAGAAAATACTGATAAGTAGCCCAACCAGGGCATGGACCTTACGCGGAAAAACGCACAATCTTCGTGTCAAAGTTTATGCCCCGCGCAGGTCACACCAAACGTTGGGGAAGGAGAAATATGGAAAAACGCGCATCCTTCACATTTGATCGGTTGATTGATCAAATCATTGAAAAACGTAAAACTGCGACGGCTGACCGAATCGAGGAACAGGGTTATATAGACGAATGGGATACCGGATTAGACGTTGGAGAGATACTCACGGTGTATGACTCCAACAAAATTGCTAGATGTAAAATCCGAATTCTAAAAAATGAACTCTGCAAATGGAGCGATATTCCAGAGTGGTTATGGAGAGGTGAAACTAACGATTGTGCCGAAGAATTCAGAGAAGACCATGTAGATTTTTTTGACAATCCTGATGATGATTTTGAATTTATAGGCACACAGTTTGAATTAACTGAAGTAATAAATCCCCAACCAGGGCATGGACTTTACCGGGAAAACGCCAGTTGAGTAGGTCAAAGTTTGATTCCCCGGAAAGTCACACCAAACGTTCGGCATGAAGAATAAAATGAAGAACCAAGACGATATCCTAAGCAAACACGTTGAGATTATTGACTCATACTTAGCGATCCGACCAATTGACCTCATTTGCCTAAAAGCACAGTTCATCTCGATGTTGAAATATCTCTGTTCATCCACAGGGCGAACAAACCAGAACTGCAATTCATTAAATGACCATGCAATGTTGAATGACACATGGTTGGCAACATCACTACCCGATGATTATCATGATTTGATTGTGAACATGGCAGGAGCACTACATGACACGTTTGGTGCACCAGACGTAGCGGAATCATGCGAAGCATTACCGGAGCAATTACTTGAACAAGCAAAACAACTAAAGCCGAACCAGGGCATGGACCCTACCCGGTAAAACGCACAATTTTCATGCCTGACGGTTTATTCCCGGGCGGGTCACACCAAACGTTCGGCACTAGAAATATGGCGACATTCATCACAAATAGATTTCTGAAGAGGATCTCCAAGAAAGGACGTCTTGTCGAAGCCCTAAGCTTGTACGAAAAATTATCTGATTCGGAAAAAGCGAAACTTCCCAAGTTGCCAAAGTTGAGTTCATGGGAATGCGTTCTCGAAGAGGTTCTCGATACAGATCATGAACCAGAAGGATACCTCAGATTTGTGAATGAATTAATCAATCGTGGCTATTCGTCAGAAGATATTATGAACATGCGTATCATCGCATGGGAAACAGCTGGTTGGTTAAATTATGAAATGATGGTTTGGGATTGGTGCAACCTGAACGAAAAAGACATGCTTGATGGACTAAAAGATCGATTCGACAAAAAGAATATTTCGAAGACAAAATTTGAACAACTAAAACAACAAATAGAGCACTACAAGAGCTGGCCGAACCAGCGCGTGGACCTTACGCGGTAAATCGCACAATTTTCATGCCTAACGCATATATCCCGCGCAGGTCACACGTAACGTTAGGCAGGAGAACAAATAATGAAGCTACTCTACATCACCCCTAAAAGCCCCCAACACGATTCATTCAACAAAAATAGTGAAAAGTTGTTTGAGTTCAAAACAACAACCCAGTTTTTAACCAACCAAATTCAGGAGAATCTGGACTCCATAGAGATATCTTTCATCTATGACCTTTTTGAGAACGATGAAACTGCATCCATAAACAAGTTAAAAGAATATGATCTTTTTCTGTGCGATGTTACAGCTAGCAACCCAAACGTCACCTACTTTACTGGTGTTGCAGGTACACTAGGTAAGCCAATCATTTATATAATCTCCCACGAGTCGACTCTACCGATCTCAATGGTCGGAAAACGATTTCTGATGTATTCAGACTCATCTCTTGAGGATGAATTTATTGATGCGTTACTCAATACTCTAAAA